>NZ_JBMPOU010000001.1:0-1607512 GCF_049340305.1 Undibacterium sp. Ji22W
TCCCGAACAGGACCGTGAAACGACTTTGCGCCGATGATAGTGCTGCAACCAGTGTGAAAGTAGGTCATCGTCAGGCTTTTATTCCGCATAGCCCCTGATTCCCAGTGAATCAGGGGCTTTTGCTTTTACAGTCCTACCATAATCCCCTCAATGTCTTCCCTCGGGGCTAGGCATACCTGGTACAGCATTTCTGAAATTCGACGCCCAAATAATCATTCAAAAGCCCTAAAATTCAAAGGCCCAATACGTCCCAATTCGGCTAATAACATCCTCGCCTATTTCTGAAGAATAATTCCTTCAGTTCATCCTAAATTTCCCAAATACTTCTCCCATCAACCTCCCCTGATCCTGTTCTCCGCTTTACCTGCACATCTTATTTCGAAGGTTGATTTTCATTTCATTTCGAATGCGAAAATTGCTTCTTACTTCCTTCATTTAAAAAATCAACTGTTAAATCTAGACGTATCAGTAAATTGTTAATATTTTGCGACATTTTATTTGCAATACAATTTTGAAATATCAATGAGTTCAATATGGATGATAATATATATTGTTTTTTTAGTATTTTAGTATTTTATTGAATCGAACTATTTGGAGTAGATAATGTTGTATGAAAGAAGAACCAAATTTGCTGGTACTACCTTAATAGAGCTCTTGATTGGACTTCTAATCATGGGAATTCTTCTTAAATTTGCAACCGTTTCATATTCTCGTTTGATTTTTGATGCGCGGATTACGGTGGCGACCAGTGAATTACATGCTGCCTTGCTTTATGCTAGGTCCGAGGCATTGAAGCGCGGTGGAAACATCATTGTTTGCCGTAGCATTTCAGCGTCTACTACACATCCAATGTGTGACTCTGGTGGCACTGATCCATCTAGTAATTCTAGTTGGGGGGATGGGTGGATTATTTTTCATGATGGAGATGGTGACGGAAAACTATCTGAAACTGATACTATTCTTAGGGTTCAAGAAAAGCTCTTTTCGTCGAGCAAAGATGGCTCGATTGTCCCAACACCTAATCGCAAACAAATTAAATTCAACAGTTTTGGCCAGGTGTATGGGAATTACATTCAGTTTGCTATTGCTAATTCACCAGAATTGAAGGACCCGGACCTAGGACGCTTTATTTGTATAGCCTCGGGAGGACGAGCTCGTGTTGATAAAATTGCTTGCAGTCCCAAATAACGTGTTGATTTTTTTAATTTCTTGTTTTCAATAATACATATTTGAGGTGATCAAACCTCATATCCACACATCTTCGCCGCCCGTCAGAAATGAGTTGCATATGAGCATCTCGACGTTATACTCACAGGCATACTAGGAGTGGAAAATGTACAGAATGAATCAACAAAACGGTTGGCAAAGCGGTGTCACTTTAGTGGAGCTAATGGTCGTTATTGCGATTGCGGGAGTTCTAGCGGGAATCGCAATACCTTCGTATCGGAATTTGATTATGTCAAACCGAATTTCTAGTATGGCTTCAGATTTGCACAGTAACTTGATGCTCGCTAGATCTGAAGCATTAAAGAGAGGAATCACCGTTTCTGTATGCAAAAGCGCTAACGCCGATTCTGCAGTAGCAACTTGCGACCCATCTCCTAGCGTTGCCGGTAGCACGGTAGGTTGGGGAAGTGGTTGGTTGATGTTCGCAGATGTAAATGCCAACGGTTTATTTGATGCTGGAGATACCTTAATTCGTGTACAAGGTCGAATGTTGGCTAATTTCAAAGAAGGTTCCATTGTCCCAAGTAATGCGATTGAGTTCATTAGCTTTGGTGTGACTGGTCAAACTTTTACTGCTGTGAATTATCAAATTAGTGCGCCTACCGGATTTTCTACTTTGGATCGCGCCGTTTGTATCGCGATTGGTGGGCGTGCTCGGGTAGGTAATGCACCAAGTTGTGCATAGTGAGGAGAAATTTATGTTGCTTCTAAAGCGTGAAAAAGGGGCTACCTTGATAGAGATCATGGTTTCTATTTTAGTTATGGCGATTGGCTTGCTTGGATTAGCAAGTCTCCAAATCAACGCGATGAAATTTCAAAAAACTGCAAGTCAACGTTCAGAAGCAACACAAGCTGCTTATGATCTTGGTGAACGCATGCGAAGTAATTGGGTCATCAGTAATGTGCCCACCAATATCGCGGCTGATAGGACAGCGAATGAACTTAAATATACATTTAATGATGAATATGCAACAAGTTCGGCGGCGACTCATGCTCCTCCAAATAACTGCAATTCGTCGATTTGTGACACCAATCAGGTTGCTGCCAACGACCTTCAGGAGTGGTTGCGCTCGTTGCAGCGTCGATTGATTGGTGGAGCGGGTGTAATAGTGCCAGTAGCAGGCGGGGTTGGTTCAACTTTTGACGTGACGGTAATGTGGAAAGAACCAAGTTTTTCGACATTGGATGCCAATTGCCCGGCGGTAGCAAAAGCTCCTGCTGGTGTTCGTTGTTTTAATCTGAGATTTTCGATATGAAGCAAAACCGAAAAATATCGCAAGCAATATTGCGGATGCAGGGACGCTCCCTGGTTGAGATTATGATTGCGTTGACGATAGGAATGGTGATCTTGATCGCGATATCGTCCTTGTTTGTAGGGAATCGCCAAACATTTCGAGCCAATGATGATAAAACTCGCTTGGATGAAGAAGGTCGGTTAGCGTTGAGTCTGATGGCTTTTCATGTGCGCATGGCTGGTTATGGGACAATTTTAACCTCGAACGAGAAATACACTGCCGACAATGATCCCAATCCGGCAAATTTCAATAAAAATTACCCGGCAACATACACTAGCTATTCGGATCGACGTACTGGATCATCGGTCAATGCAATTCGTGGATGTGCAGGTGGTTTCTCAAATACGGCAGCAGATGTATCTGCATTGGCTTGTGCGGCAGGAACCTCGTCCGATGCTTTTCTCGTCAGATATGTGGTGGATCAAAACATAGTTGCAACAGGTGGTGCAGTTCCTACAGACTGCCTAGGCGCTACCATTATCCTATCCCCGGCTATCCCCGAAGAGAAAGGGCGCCCAGGTGCGGCTGCCTACTATTTGATTGAAAATCGGTTTTATGTCCAAAATAATGCGGCCACAGGAAATCCAGAATTGTATTGTCGGGGTAATGGTACGACTCCGCCCGGTACCAATCTTGTGAATGCAGCACAACCTATTGCTGAAAATGTTGAAACCATGAAAATTACTTATGGATTGTCAACAGTGGGAAGCGCTACTGTGCAGAATGTTAATCGGTTTCTAACCGCGGATATGGTGACGGCAGGTGATTGGGAAAATGTAGTCTCGGTGCGAATTTGTATCGTTGTACGCTCTGCAAACGATAATATTGCTACGGCAAAGCAGTCATATCGTGACTGCAATGATAATCAGGTTGTTGCTACAGATAAGCGCTTGCGTGGCGTTTTTTCAACAACGGTAGCAATCCGTAATCGCTCAGTGGGGGCAACATGAAACGTGTTTTCAAGCATCGACAAAACGGCTTCGTGCTTGTTGTGAGTATGATCTTTTTGATTATTATGACTATGCTCGCGGTGACCGCTATAAAAAAAGCTACCTTAGATGAAAAAGTGACGGGTAATCTACGCGCTCAAGATCTAGCGTTTCAGGCTGCGGAGAAAGCTCTGCGATTTTGTGAGAGCAATTTAGTGTTGGCGGTCGGGTCACTTCAGATGTGTCAATTACGCACGGGAGCTACAGTTCAGGTAATCCCATCGAAGAAAGAATCGGACATTACTGATGTGACAAAAAATTTCCCTGATGAGTGGTCTAAAGCTGCGAATTGGACCGATGGCGGTGAATTTCCAGCCATTAAGCTGGCGGGTGTAAATCAGATTTCTAATGTTGTCGAACAACCGCGATGCATGATTGAACGCTGGGAAATACCAAATGATCGCGGTAAGGATTTTTATCCTTATGTTATTACCGCACGTGGGGTTGGAAGTGTGGATACAGCAAAAGTGTGGCTGCAAGAAGTCATTCGTTGTGGCAATAATTAATTGAGGTTTATTATGCTTACTAAAAAATCCCCCATGACCAATATGGTAGTTCGCGCGCTGATTTTGGCACAAGTGTTGTTGCCTCTGACTTCAATTGCGGCGATTTCAAATTTGCCACCTTTGGTAAAAGCTAATGTTCCGCCCAATGTATTTTATACCTTGGATGATTCCGGTTCGATGATGTTTGAGGCTATGCCGGAAGAGCTAACACCAACCGGAAATTCTAGTCTCGACGGTAGTCGCGTTGACATGTTCACCTATTGTGGTAGCAACTGTTGGGTGACCAGAGTTTTTCCATCGCCAGCCGATGTTTATAATGTGAGTGGTGCTGGGAATTATTCAACAAATAACCAAGCAGTCGTTGGATTCTCAGACAATATCACTGTTGCGCGCTGGCGTTCGCCTGCCGTGAACAAAGTCTACTATGATCCAAACGTGCGCTATGATCCATGGGTTGATCCTGCTTCGATTTCTACCACTAACCCGTACGGCAGTAAATTGCCTAATGCAGATCCAACGGCGGCAAAATATAATCCCGTGATCGTATCGGGTATGAGTACTGCAACTTTGAATTTAACAATAGAGCAAAGCCGGACTTTACACTCAAATACGTGGTTGACTGATGCAGCAAATAACGTGACAACGACGCCAACTTGGACCGTAAATGGTGCGTCGAAGACGACTTTTTATCCTGCCACTTATTTTCAATACAATCCAAGCAATCTGGGTACTTGCACAACTAGTCAATTGAGTTGTTTTAGTAGGGTCGAAATCAAACTTGGGACAGCATTTCCTGCGAAAGCGTCAACACGGTCAGACTGTGCATTAAGTACATGTACCTATGCGGAAGAAATCATCAATTTTGCAAACTGGTTTCAATACTACCGTTCGCGTATTTTGAGTGCCAGAGCTGGTAGTGGACGTGCGTTCGCTAATCAAGCTGCAACCTTAAGGGTTGGCTTTGGCACCATTAATACAACAGGCACAAAGGTCACCAACGTTTCGGATGATTTTGCGGTCACAAATAAGCAAAATTTCCTCAACACGCTTTACCAACGCAAAGTGCCAGCGGCTGGTACACCTTTACGCCAAGCTGTTGATGATATCGGGCAGTACTTTATGAATACGACGATTACAGGCCCATGGCAAACAAAATATAACCTTGGCTTCACCACTGATCAGTTAAGTTGTCGACAAAATTATAATATCTTGATGACCGATGGATATTGGAATGGTAATGGCGCGGGTTCTGGCAGAACGGGTGATTGGGATGCCAAAAATGGCACATCGAAAACAAGCTCAGAGGGTGCTGTTTATCAATATACTGCGGCGCCGCCGTACAAGGATGCAACAACAGACACTTTAGCGGATATCGCTATGTATTACTGGGTGAATGATTTACGTCCGGATTGGGGGCAGGCTAAGAAAAACGTTCCTCCATCGAGAGATGGGACTGACCCTGCTTTTTGGCAGCATCTCGTTCAGTATACGGTTGGGCTTGGGGTTTCAGGCACTTTGGATCCGGTCGCTGATTTGCCCGCCTTGAAAGCTGGAACCAAGAATTGGCCCGCAGCTACTGCAAATGATTATCAAGTTGATGATTTGTGGCATGCAGCTTTGAATTCACGTGGAAAATATTTTAACGCTGGTAATCCGCAAGAATTTTCCGATGCATTAAATAGCGCATTGAATGAAATTGCTGCCCGTTCTGGTGACGCTGCAGCGGTTGCAACGTCCAAAAATACCTTAGATATAGGTTTGAAATTGTATACGTCTACCTATCAAACCGCTGACTGGTCTGGAAGGCTGGAGCAAAAGTCTGTAGATGAGATCACAGGAAATATCAAGACGCCAAATGATTGGGATACGGACACAAAAATTCCGGTTCCTGCATCACGTAAAATTGTGACATCGAATTTGACGGGTACCGGTGGTATCGATTTTAGTTATTCAAATTTAAGGTCTTCAGATCAAGGCATTTTTGACACAGCAGCAGCTGCTTACGCGCCAGCATTTACCGTGAGCGGCAGTAAAGTTCTCGACTATTTAAAGGGCGACAAAACTCTGGAATCTAAACCTTTTCGTGCAAGAAAAGTTTTGTTAGGAGATTTGGTTAACTCAGATCCACAATATGTGAAAGAAGGCAAAGATGGTGGTTATATTTTCTTGCCAAGCGATATTCGGGGGAAAGGTAGTTACAATCAATTCTTGACTACTAAGAAAACACGTGCAGCGACAGTTTATGTTGGCAGCAATGATGGTATGTTGCACGCGTTTGACGCGACTGATACTTCTACCGGAGGTAGTGAAAGATTCGCCTACATACCAAATGCCATTATCCCAGGCCTTCCAGAATTGGCAAAACCCAATTACGTCCATCGATTTTATGTTGATGGTACACCAATGATTGCGGATGCCGCGATCGCTGCCGATCCTACACCTTGGCGTAGCATTTTGGTCGGTACAACTGGTGCTGGCGGTAGATCGGTTTTTGCGATGGATGTTACTGACCCAACGAGTTTTGATAACACAAAAGTGATGTGGGAATACAGTGCCACGACTCGCGGTGCCGACAATGACTTGGGGTACACAATTGGCGTTGCCCAAATAGGGGTTATGCGTGACGGTCGTTGGGTCGCAATATTCGGAAACGGATTTGAAAGCACGAACCAAAAAGCAGTCTTATATATTGTTGATTTGAAAACTGGCAATGTCATTAGAAAGCTCGATACCGGAGTCGGCAGTGTCTCTGTCCCAAATGGGTTGGCAACTCCAAAGTTGTTATTGAATGCTGACTCTACGATCAAAGCAGTCTATGCAGGAGACCGTCAAGGGAACATGTGGAAATTCGATTTTGTTACCACGGGTACGGTACCATCTTTGACGACAACACCAGCAGTGGCATTGAGTGGGTTACCACTATTTACCGCAGTTGACAGCGGCAGAAAACAACCAATTACAACGCAACCACAGTTGTATCCACATCCGGATGGTGGCTATATGGTTGTATTTGGATCTGGCAAGATCTATGAGGATACTGATGCTGCGACAACAGATAAAGAAACTTTGTATGGTATCTGGGATAAAACAACCTCAAGCCAGGTAACGCAATCACAATTGGTTGAACAGACATTATCTGCAAGCGCTAACTTCTATTCAGTGTCCAAAAATGTCGTAGACTGGACTTCAAAACGTGGTTGGTATATTACTTTGAAAATAAAGAGTGGGGAGCGAATTGTGAATGACCCTATTATCTTCGAGGATCAAGTAATTTTCACTACCCTTGTACCAGGTAATAGTGCTGATTTGTGTGTCATTGACGCGTTATCGACGACCTTGCAGATCAGCCCAGTAAATGGTGGAGCCTTGGGTTACAAGTCCATTGACACAAACGGTGATGGGATAGTTAATAGTTCAGATACGATGGTGAGTGGACGTCAAACAAGTGCGACTTTCGGTACAACCATCATTCGTCTTGGCAATCGTAAAGTGAAAATTTTCCAAGCCGACGCGAGAACAGGAACAGTTCCAACTGGTGGTGAAAACAGGACTTTGTCTGATGGGATTCCGACGGTGCGCTTATGGCGACAGCTGATTGGCCGTCAATAATCTCAACCACCGATAAATTTATAGAAAAGGTCACATATGATAGTACGTAAAGAATTTAATATGCGTGGTTTTACGCTAATTGAGTTGATGATATCTTTGGTAATAGTTGCGATCATTAGTGCTGTCGCCTATCCAAGTTACCGTGAAAATGTGCGTAGAAGTAGTCGAGCAGAAGTGCGTGCATTGATATTGGAAAATGCGCAGTTCATGGAGCGTTTTTTTACTGAAAATAACTCGTACTTGCAAACTTCAGGAGCGGCTCCGACAGCACCTGTTTTGCCGAATTTAGTTTCGCCGAGAGGTGCTACGGGATCAAAAATAAATTACAACATTGCATTTAGTGCTTTGCCAGCAAGATCAGCAACAACTTTTTCTATCGAGGCAGTTCCAGCGAATAAGATGGCTGCCGATGCTTGCGCGACCTTCACTTACAATCAACTGGGCCAAAAAGGCACCTCTGGTACCTTAGGTTCTGGAGTGACAACTGAGTCCTGTTGGTCTAAGTAGAATTGCAAGGTGTGCCATTAAATTTTCGGCGTATTAATGCAACTAAGCAGTAAGAAGTAAGCAGTAAGTAGCGGGTAATTATTTTGGCGACCAATTAGCGAGCAAATTATTAAGTTGCTCGCTATTTTTTTTTAACCTCCTGAATCGCCTCGACAAACTCGGACACGTCTTCAAAACTTTTGTAAACAGAGGCGAATCGAATATAAGCGATTTTGTCTAGGCGTTTAAGTTCGCGCATCACAAGTTCCCCTAAGTGTCCCGACACTACTTCACGTTCGCCGCTCGCCAATAATTTTTCTTCGATGCGTTGAATAGCAGTATCAACCGCCTCAGCAGAGACTGGACGCTTTCGTAATGCTAGCATCAGGCTAGCTCGCAATTTGGAGGATTCGTATTCGGAGCGACTACCATTCTTTTTGACAATGACAGGCATGGCTAATTCAATTCGCTCGTAAGTCGTAAAGCGCTTGTCACAGCTTGCACAACGGCGCCGGCGGCGTATCGTATCGCCTTCTTCTGAAATTCTGGTATCGATAACTTGCGTGTCGCCATGATGACAGTATGGACATTTCATGAAAGTTCTCCTGCCAATTTCTGATTTTTCTTGGTATGCATCAGTGGTGTCTTATGTTCTTGATCTTTGAGATTCTTTTTTGTTAGTAGCAACTGAGATATTGAATCGCTGCCTGAGGTGGTGAGTTAATGCGTCTTGCTCTCCTTACTGCTAGTGCCAATGCCCCATAAAAAAGCCACTCAAAGGAGTGGCTTTTCAGGTTTTTAGTTACCGTAGACAGGGAAGGCGTCAGTCAATTTCTTTACTTCTGCTTTCACGCGTTCTATCGTTGCTGGATCATTTGGGTGATCTAAGACATCTGCGACCAAATGACCAATCTTGATGGCTTCTGCTTCTTTGAAGCCACGTGTAGTCAATGCCGGACTGCCTAAACGGATACCAGAAGTGACGAACGGTTTTTCAGGATCATTTGGAATAGAGTTCTTGTTACATGTGATGTGGGCAGAACCGAGCACTGCTTCAGCTGCCTTGCCAGTGATGTTTTTAGAACGCAAATCAACCAGCATCACATGTGACTCTGTACGCCCAGAGATAATACGCAAACCACGTTCGATTAATGTTTTTGCGAGCGCGTCAGCATTTTTTACAACTTGTTCTTGGTAAGTTTTGAATTCTGGATTCAATGCTTCTTTGAAAGCGACGGCTTTACCAGCGATGACGTGCATCAAAGGTCCACCTTGCAAGCCTGGGAAAATCGCAGAATTAATGATTTTTTCGTATTCTGCTTTCATCAAAATGATGCCGCCACGTGGACCGCGCAATGATTTGTGCGTCGTTGAAGTCACGAAGTCAGCGAAAGGCACGGGATTAGGATAAACACCAGCAGCTATCAAACCAGCGTAGTGCGCCATGTCGACCATGAAATAAGCGCCAACTTCTTTGGCAATTTTAGAGAAACGTTCGAAATCAATTCGCAAAGAGTAAGCAGAAGCCCCAGCGATAATTAGTTTTGGTTTGCTTTCACGTGCCAGACGTTCCATTGCTTCGTAGTCGATTTCTTCTTTTTCGTTCAAGCCATAAGAAACTACGTTGAACCATTTGCCGGACATATTTAGTGGCATACCGTGAGTCAAGTGACCACCTTCAGCCAATGACATACCCATGATGGTATCGCCTGGTTTTAATACCGCGAAGAACACACCCTGATTCGCTTGTGAACCTGAGTTCGGTTGTACGTTTGCGGCTTCAGCGCCGAAAATGTGTTTCAAACGGTCGATCGCTAACTGTTCAACCACGTCTACGTGTTCGCAACCACCGTAGTAACGTTTGCCTGGATAGCCTTCAGCATACTTGTTAGTCAATTGGGAGCCTTGTGCTTCCATGACTGCTGGTGAAGTATAGTTTTCAGAGGCGATCAACTCGATGTGTTCTTGTTGACGGACATTTTCGGCTTGAATCGCGGCGAGCAATTCTGGATCGATATTAGCGAGAGTATGATTCTTGGAGAACATGGGTTTCCTGTAGAAAAAAGCGTAAAAAATGAAAAAATTTAATTGGGACTGATCTGTAAAAATGCTCCAACTTGTGGATACAAGTCTCAATCACTTTTACCATCGGGATACCCATGCGTACGGCCAGAATCGACATCTTTGACTCTGCAGATCTCACGCTTCACGATGGAACTCCATCTTCTGCCGACAATCTTTGGATAAAAAATTGCGGCATTTTCGCCAGTTGCGTGAGACAAAATGGTGCCCGAATTTTACGTCAAGAGGGGTGTTTCGGCAAGTTATGTAAAGGTAAACACAGCTTTTGAACCGAGTGAAAATAGGGGGAGGCTCAGCATGAATAGTTTTCGATTTTTGTTTGTAAAAATTGCTTATTCTGGTCTGTCAGCCGGCTAAGCCCGAATTTTTATGCATAAGGCGACGCATAAGAGATCATTCAATTTGCAGAAATTCTGAAGACGGTTAAAACTGAAGTGACATTAAACGTGATAAAAATATTATTAAATTTAGGCTGCACGGGCGGTTTCCGCCAAATTAGATGGGAGGATTTGTCTTTTGTCGGTGTATCTCAAAGTCTCACCTATTAAAAACCTTTAAAATGCCGCTTTTATCAATAAATATTGAAGGCAGGGGAAAATGCTAGTTCTTATCACAGGAGCAAGTTCAGGTTTTGGTGAAGCGATGGCGCGTAAATTTGTCCAAGCTGGACATCGTGTGATTGCAGCTGCGCGTCGTATCGATCGCTTGCAACAATTACAATCGGAATTGGGAAGTGCCTTACATGCCGTGGTATTAGACGTTTCCGACAAACTCTCGATCGCTGCGATGATCGAGAGCCTGCCTTCCGAGTGGCGCGATATTGACGTATTGGTCAACAATGCTGGTTTGGCATTAGGAGTTGCTCCAGCACAGAGTGCGAATTTGGATGATTGGGAAACGATGATTGATACCAATAATAAAGGCTTGGTACGCATGACCCATGCTTTGTTGCCGCATTTCATCGCCCGGCAAAATGGTGTCATTCTCAATATTGGTTCAATCGCGGGTTCAACTGCATATCCGGGCGGCAATGTCTATGGAGCGACCAAAGCTTTTGTTGACCAGTTCACTTTGAACTTACGTGCGGATTTGATCGGCACAGGCGTACGCGCTACGAATATTGCGCCTGGTTTGTGCGGCGGTACGGAATTCTCAAATGTGCGTCTGAAAGGCGATGATGCGGCCGCCGCGAAGGTTTATCAGGGCACGCAACCGTTGACGGCGGAAGATATTGCAGAAACTGCCTACTGGATCGCCACTTTGCCAGCGCACGTGAATATCAATTATATCGAGATGATGCCGATGTGCCAGGGATTTGGGCCCTTGGCGATACAGCGCAATTGAATCGAGTTGCAATAATTGCGTCCCAATAAATTTGACTTCCAGCAATACAGAACAGTAAGAGAGATAGGTAAGAATGCAGATTTTTAGTTGGCCGGTGCGGGTATATTATGAAGACACTGATGCAGGCGGCATCGTATTTTATGCGAACTACCTGAAATTTTTTGAGCGTGCGCGTACTGAGTGGTTACGTGCAATTGGCGTGAATCAAAACCAAATGGCACAAGAATTTAATTCAGTGTTTGTCGTCAAATCGACCGCGGTCGAGTATCATGCGTCAGCACGACTGGATGATGAACTTATCGTGACAGTGCAGGTCGAAAAAACAGGTCGCGCATCGATTGTTTTTTCGCAAGAGGTGCGCTGCGCAGAACGCTTGTTGACCAGTGCTAAGGTGACGATTTGTAGTGTTGATCGTACGCAATGGCGTTCGATGCCAATTCCGAGACCGGTATTGCAGTTAATTAACCCGGCATTATTTTTAACTCCAATGAATTGAGTTGTTTGTGCAAAGCATGTTTGTGCTCCGTATGAATAATTTCGCCAATGGAGTACAGGAAATGCGTGCTGAAGAACAGGCAGTAAAAATTAGCAAAAAAACGGCCAATGGTATTTGACGTGAGTGCCGACTTTTTTGCATTCTCTGAGTTTTAGTTTTCTATCCAATTAATCATGACAGTTACTCACGATCTTTCCTTCTCCGCACTGATTTTGAATGCATCACCACTAGTACAAATTGTGATGGTGATTTTGTTGCTGGTTTCGCTGACGAGCTGGAACTATATTTTCAGTAAAATGTTCGCTATCAAAAAAGCACGGACACAGACTGAACAATTCGAAAGACAATTTTGGGGTGGTGGCAATCTGGTTGAGCTTTATCAACAAGCCACCGCTAATCACCGCGGCAGCCGTGATAAAACAGGCGCTTTGGAACGTATCTTTGAAGCCGGTATGAACGAATATCACAAAGTGAAAGCGGCCAATAAGGCAAACCTTGATGCTTCCGCGATGCTTGATGGAGCAAGGCGTGCGATGCGCGCCTCCTACCAACGAGAAATGGATCACTTAGAGTCGCACTTGTCTTTTCTGGCATCGGTAGGCTCTGTTTCTCCTTACATTGGTTTATTGGGAACAGTATGGGGAATTATGAATTCCTTCCGCGGTCTGGCGAATGTGCAACAAGCAACTTTGAGTGCGGTTGCGCCGGGGATCGCCGAGGCTCTGATTGCGACGGCGATTGGTTTGTTTGCGGCGATTCCAGCGGTCTTAGCCTACAATCGTTACTCGCACGATATCGATCGCCTGGCGATTCGCTTCGAAACTTTTATCGAAGAATTTTCGAATATTCTGCAAAGACAATCACGTTGAACTACAAGAATAAGCTGATAGCGCAAACATGAGTTCTCTTCGTGGCGAACGTAAACGCAAATTTAAGGCTGAAATCAATGTGGTTCCCTACATCGATGTGATGTTGGTATTGCTGGTGATTTTTATGGTGGTAGCACCGATGACAAATCCTAATGTCATCAATTTGCCAACTGCTGGACAGTCGACGAAACCGCCATCCGATTTTATCGAGATCACTTTAAGCCCAGATACTTCTGCGACGATTAGCATCACCACGCGTGGCAGTACCAATGGTAATAGCAAGCAAGAGGGCAAAGAGAGCGCACTTGATCGCAAACAATTGCTGCGCAAATTGAAGGAATATCATGAGGCCAAGCCAGAATTATCTGTGCTGGTTTCCGGTGATAAAGACATCAAATATGATGAAGTCATTCAAGTGATTTCTGAAGCTAAGAAATTAGGAATTCAACGTGTGGGGCTCGCTACTAAGTAGTGTATTAGCATGGGTCAATATATATCGCGAGCAGCTACGTCCTTAGCCTTCAGCGCAGCGGCATTATTGCTGGCTGCTTATGGAATGCGAGAGGTGCAGGCACAGCAGATTAACTCTGCGGAACCTGCGACCCCAGCGCTCTTAAGCCCCCCGGCAGTGATGCCTGCACAGCAAGCAGATGGTATTTTCGCCAGATTTTACTTGGGCGAATTGAGTAAGCCACTTGCTAATTTGCTCAATGAACATGTGCCAGTATTATCATCCAGTGCGGAAGCACAGATTCCAACTCCCGGCTTGTTACGTAAACTCCAGCGAGACATTGCCGAAATTTTAGCTACCGAAGGGTATTTTTCTGCGCAAGTTGAATTTGATAAAAGTAGTGACGGTACCCGCATTGATATAAAAGTTGATCCCAGCGCGCGTACAACGATCAAATCAGTGAGTATTAATTTTACCGGTGAGCTGCAAACTGCGGCCGAGGGCGGCGATACCGAAGCGATTAAACGGCGAGATAGTTTGATGAAGGAATGGAGCCTGGAGCAAGCTCAGGCTTTTCGCCAGGATGATTGGAGCCATGCTAAAACCATGTTGATGGAAAAGCTCCGGGCGTATCGTTATGCGGGCGCCACTTTGGTAGATAGTCGCGCCAATATTGATGCCGATAGCCACGCCGCGACTTTGGAAATTGATGTCGATAGCGGAGCCGCCTTTGTGATCGGTGATTTGTTGGTGACCGGTTTAGAACGTTATCCCTTGTGGTTGATTGATCGCTTTCATCCCCCCAAAAAAGGTGAGCCTTACTCTAGCACACGCTTAGTGGAATTTCAGCGCGCTTTGCAAAACTCTGCGTACTTTTCAACCGTCGCTTTTAATATCGATACTGATAGTACGAAAGCAGACGCATTGCCAATCGAAGTGTCGCTGGTCGAGCGGCAAACTCGCGATTTAGGCTTTGGTACGGGTGTCAGTTCCAGTACCGGTTTGCGTACCGAAGTCAGCTATCGTGATAGGAATTTTTTGGATCGGGTCTGGGATTTGCGTTCCGCTGTGCGACTAGAACAAAAGCGTCAACTCTCCTACGCGGATGTATATCTGCCACCTAATGATAACAATCGACTAGATTCTTTTGGCGTTTTATTTGATCGTTCCAACCTAGCCGGCCTACTAAAAACGCGCTCGGCCTTGGGTGTGAAGCGCAGTATTACTAATGGCATGGTGGAGCAGCGTCTGGGATTAAATTATACCCAGGAAAAAGTCGTGCAAAATGAAAATACTTCTAGCGAAACAGAGCGCCATAGTCGGGCGCTAGTTGCTAGCGTAGGTTGGACATGGCGTGATGTCGATGATGTGTTTTCTCCGCGTCGTGGTCAACGTGCGCAGTTAGATTTTGCCGTGTCTGATAAGGCGCTGATTTCTGATCAGCGCTTTGTGCGTATGGTGGGCAAGTATCAGTATTGGTTACCCGTTGCGGCACGCGATGGTCTTCTGTTTCGCACCGAATTTGGTAAGGTATTTAGCACTAGCGTCGACGGTATTCCTGAAGATTATTTATTTCGTACTGGAGGAAGCACATCGGTGCGTGGTTATGCCTATCAAAGTCTAGGCGTGGCTAATGGACAAGCAACCACTGGCGGACGCATCATGGCTGCCTCCAGTCTTGAATATGTGCATTGGCGTACTGATACCCTAGGTGTCGCAGCGTTCGTTGATGCCGGTGACGCAGCGCGCAACTGGGGCGAATTTAAAGTCAAACAAGGCTTAGGTATTGGCGCCCGGATCAAAACACCAGCAGGTCCGATAGCCCTGGATTTAGCCTATGGCAAGCAAGTTAAAAGGTTTCGGTTAGACTTTTCAATTGCTATTGCATTTTAATCCAACGAACTATTTATCTCTGATTCTCTGATGCCCAGGATGTCCGATCAAAACCAATCATCGCAACACGTAGATTCGCAGTTGCCTGCTTCCAAGCCTGCCGCTAAGTTCGGACGAACCGTGCTGTGGGTCGTGTTGGGGATCGTATTTGTGATTTTGTTGGGTGTGACGTGGATATTTCAAAGCAATTCAGGAAGCCGGTTTCTATTTCAAACTGTACAAAATTTAAGTAGTGGCCGGTTGCAGTTTAGTCAGGTGGATGGTCGATTGGCGGATCAACTGAGTATTGATGAAGTGGCCTATCGTGACACTCAACATAAGTTAGTGATCAGTGGTTTGCAGTTGAGTTGGGAGCCGTGGGCTTTGTGGAGCGGGAGGCTGGAGATCATCAGCTTGTCAGCAAGCACCGTGCGTATCGCTAGCGTCCCTAGCGACACGGCGCCTGTATTGCCCGCAAGTCTGCATTTGCCGCTCGCGATCAATGTACAGCATCTGGCTCTCGGAAGATTGATTTTCAGCCAATTGGCTGCCGATCATCAGGAGCTTACGCCACTTACATTGACCGGCATCGTTGCGAAGGCGAAGGCAAATTCTGATATGCATCAGATATCGTTGCAGCTCAATTCGGATTGGGGTGGTTTGCATTTGCAAGGCAAAGCGCAAACCGACCGCCCTTTTGTAATTGATGGTGATTTTGTGTATTCCGGTCAGCCCACTCACGATCTTCCCCAAGTTTTACTGCAAGGGAAATTGAACGGAAGTTTGCAAGACTTATTACTGCAAGCTAAATCAGTACAGAAAACTGATAATGGTTTACTGGCCGACCCGAAGCAACAAGTGAACGCTGATTTGCAACTGAAATTGGCACCATTCGCACTACATCCCTTACAAGCCGCAAAACTGAGCATACAGAAATTGAATCCACAATGGATTAATCCCGCGGCGCCGAATGCGATGCTCGACATTGCACTCGACCTTCAACCGAATTTGCCAGGCAGCTCGGGACAGGTCAAGCCAGAAAATAAAAAGGTATCGGTAAAAGCTGACAATAAGGCTGACAATAAGGCTGACAATAAGGCTGACAATAAGGCTGACAATAAGGCTGACAATAAGGCTGACAATAAGGCTGACAATAAGGCTGACAATAAGGTTGACAAAAAAACTAACAATAAGGCACCCTCTAAAAATGGCAGCGCCACCAATCCAATTGACCCTTGGAGTTTGATCGGGCAAATCACGCTACGAAATTCTGTGGTGCAAACGATAGATCAGCACGGATTGCCGTTGAAACTGCTTGAATCAAAAATTCAATGGCAGGGTCAACATCTAAGTCTAAATAAAACAAAGATCGAATTAAAGGCTGGAAGTATTCAGGCCGATACGACTGTGCAATTTCGCCCTGCGTTGCTACCTTTAATCGATTCGCAGTTGACGCTGAAAGATCTTGATCTAGCGCAATTTGATAGCCGTTTGCGTCAAAGTCGAATTGGGGGGGCGGTGCAATTGCAGTCCAAGGGAGATAGCCGTTTAGATTTTCAAGCGCAATTGAATGATCCGCGAGCGAGTTTGAACGCGGATGCCAGTTTTTTGCTGAATGCGCGTGGTGATAGCGGATTGTTGCAGTTTAAACGTTTTGAGTTACAGGCTGATCAGGCACGTTTGAGCGGCGCTGGAGAAATGAATTTCGAGGGGAACAGGCCTTTTAAATTGCAGGCAAAATTGGTTCAATTTAATCCTGCTCATTGGTGGGCAGCACCAGCTGGAAAGCTAGATGGCGAAATCCATGTGACCGGTAGCTTAACGCCGCAGATCAGTATTCAAATGCAATTGCCAAGCTTAACTGGCGAATTGGCTGGTCAGAAAATCTCCGCTAGTGGCGCTGCTGATTGGCAGCCGGCCTCGCTATTGAAGCTTGATCAATTTGAACTCCAATGGGGTGCAAACAAATTGCAAGCGAACGGTGCGCTAGGCGCAGTGCCAAATCAGTTGCTCCTGAATCTGCAAGCGGATGACTTGACTTCATTTGATGCTTTGACAGGATTTCCTCTTGCAGGTAAAGCGAATGCTAACCTTACACTCAGCGGAAAACTTGATGCGCCTTCCGCTAAGTTGATATTCCATGCTGACGATTTGCGTTCTGCGCGTGGTTTGGCGATCGGGCAATTGGATGCGGATTTTCAGATGGGAATGAATCCGCAAGATCCGATTTTGCTGCAACTCAGTGCCAGTCAACTGAAGTCAACCAGTATCGCGTTGAATGCGTCATCTCAAACTAAGAGCTTCAATTCAGGTAAGGATTCGCCGTCAGGACAACAATTGCCGATCGAAAAACGCAAAACTTTACTTGAGAATTTGCAGTTGTCGGTACAGGGTACGCGTAGTAGTCATAAGATCGATTTAGCTCTGCAAATTGATAAGACACAACAATTATCTTTGCTAGCTCAGGGTGGATGGACGATTGCTAAGAATGTGCCGGCTGGATTGAAAAAAACGGTGGCGGCGCTCGAAACGAATGGCTGGAGCGGACGTATAGAGCAATTGAAATTGCGCGGAATTGGTGCCAAAGTCGCCTCGCATATGCCACAAGATGATCTGATCTTGCAGACACCACTGCAGATTGATCTCAGTGGTCAAAAAGTTAGCGTCGGTGCTGCACGCTTCGCTGGTGGATTCGGTAAATTGGCTTTGGAACAGCTTGAGTGGACACCGCAATCCTTAATCACCAAAGGCAAGCTGGATGAATTTCCTGTGATGGATGTACTAAAACTGATTAAAACGCAAGAAAATATGCAAGGGGATTTACGTATTGGTATGCATTGGGATTTGCAGCTAAAAGATAATGTCCGCGGAGCAGTGAATATCATTCGGCAAAGTGGCGATTTGTCGGTGCAGGATGCGGATGGTACCGGACATCCCATGGCTTTAGGCTTAAGTGAGGCGACATTGCAACTGCAAGCTGGCGGTTTGATTGCAGGTAGCGACGCCGAGCAGGTCAAAATCCAGATGTCTGGATTTGGTAGCAGAATGGGCGAATGGCGAGCGAATCTGAATACACAAATTAAGCGCGTGAATGATAAATGGACCTTCAACTCTGAAGCACCCTTAAAAGGTGAGCTCCACGCAAATATGCCGGAATTGCAGTGGTTAGCTGGGCAGTTCAGCGCTGACATCGCAGTCAAAGGTGCGCTCAAATTAGATGCGGAATTTGGTGGTAAGTTTTCACATCCAACCTATCAGGCAAATTTAGTGGGAAATGGATTGGAGTTGGCATTTGCAGCCGAAGGATTGTTGTTCCCGAACGGCGAACTGCGCGCAAGCTTGAATCAAGATATTTTGAAATTGGAACGTCTGCGCTTCACTAATAAAGTGGCGTTTGTCCCCAAATTGGAGCAATTTCAAGACTTGGACTGGAGCGGGCGAGAAGGCGAATTTAGCGCGGCAGGTGAGGTTAATTGGCGCAATCAGTCGGGTGCGATTCAAGCAAATTGGAAAGATTTCCCTTTATTGCAAAGAAAAGATCGTTGGTTAGTTGTCAGTGGTCAGGCAAATATTACGCAAGTCGAACGTACATGGGCTTTGATCGGCAAATTGCGCGCAGATGCCGCCTATTTTAAATTGCCGAAATTGCCGCCACCTAGTTTATCTGGCGATGTGATTGTGTCGAAGGGTATCAAGTTGGTAGACGAAGACGTTGACCTTGAAGCGGGAAAAAAAGGTCTAAAAACGAAGTTGGATTTACAGATCGATATGGGTCCAAAGTTTGTGTTCGTTGGGCGTGGCCTAGATACAGCGCTGACAGGCACTCTGCGTTTGCGTAGCAATGACGGTTCTCCGATCCATGCTAGCGGTTCAATAGTCACTAACGGCGGGCAATATGAAGGATATGGGCAACAGTTGGAGATTGAGCGTGGCATTTTGAATTTTCAAGGTGCGCCAAGCAATCCTGCTTTGAATATACGCGCTTTGCGTAAAGGCTTGCCGGTTGAGGCTGGAGTCGATGTCACCGGAACGGTTGCAAGTCCTCAGGTTCGATTGGTTTCTGAACCTAATGTCCCAGATAGCGAAAAAATCTCTTGGTTGGTTTTAGGGCGCGAATCAGATCAGGTTGGGAATGCGGATGCAGGCTTGTTATTGTCTGCGGCAGGAGCGATTTTTGGTGGTGATGGCAGCCGTAATATTCCACGTGAGTTAGTACAAGGATTAGGGTTTGATGAATTCTCTATCGGCCCGGCAGAAAGTGGTGGATCTTCTAAATTGCCTAGCCAGACTGTTGCTGGCGCGACCTCGGTCGGCGCATCGTCCAACGATAAAGTAGTGAGTATTGGAAAACGGCTGAGACCTGGCTTGGTGCTGTCAGTTGAGCGCGGCGTATCGGATGCGAGCGGTGCCCTAAAGTTGAGTTGGCAACTCAGTCGTCGCATACGTTTCATTGGACGATCAGGTACGGATAATTCTATGGATGTGAAATATAGTTTTTCCTTTAATTAAATCGGATTAGGGTAAAGCAAATTACTAAACTGCGTGAGTTTGGACTAACAAGAAAATATAGACATGTCGTGACTTCGACATTGGTGGTAGGGTAGGCTGAACAGTTTATAATCCGAACCTAGAATTGCCATTGCATCGCCTTGGAAATGGCTTGCCAGAAAATTTAAGAATAGTTTTTGAAAAACAATGAACGAATTTACATATAACGCTGCGGTAAAAATGCAAGATGATGGGCTGCAATGGCAATCGATTGCCTTGGCCGCTCTCGTGCATTTGTTATTGTTGGCGTTTTTGGTGATTGGTGTGCAGTGGCAAAGTAGCGAAACGACCGCGGTTGAAGCAGAAGTATGGGATATGACTACGCGCGAAGCCGCACCTTTGCCGGAACCCGTACAAGTGCCAGAAGAGATCAAGCCAGTAATTGAGCCACCTAAAGAAGTTGAAAAGCCGATAGAAATAGAAGACCCCGAGATCGCGATTGCGCAAGAAAAAAAACGTAAGCAAGCAGAAAAAGAAAAACAGGAAGAATTGAAAAAAGCGGAACTCAAGAAAATCGAGCTCGATCTGGCTAAGAAAAAAGAGTTGGAAGAGAAGAAACGTGTGGCAAAAGAAAAAGCCGCGCAAGATAAGATATTCGAAGAGAATATGCGTCGATTGAACGGACAAGTCGTGAAGTCGGGTTCTGGCGGTTTGGGCGATGCGTTAAAATCTACTGGAAATAATCGTGGTGACCCTAGTTACAATGCGAAGGTCGCAGCGAAGATAAAAGCCAACACGATTTATGTGGTGAATGACACTTCCTCGAATAATCCTACCGTAGAGTTTGTGATTCAATTATTTCCTGACGGTTCGTTAAAAGGGCCAATCAAGAAAACCAAGTCTTCAGGTGTACCGGCTTTTGATGAAGCAGTCGAAAAAGCGATTGAAAAATCACAACCGTTTCCACGTGATAAATCGGGTGAAGTACCGAGTAGTCTCAATTTAGTTCATAGAATGAAAGATTAAAGTTTCATGAAAAAGTCTTCTATAGGTAAATCATTGTTCTCTGGCTGGTTTGCGTTGACAGCGCTGACTGCTTTGACTGCACTGATCGTGAATTCAGCGCAAGCGCAGATGCGTGTTGAAATATCAGGCGTAGGATCGAATCAGATTCCAATCGCGGTGGCAGCATTTGCGAGTGAAGAAATATCACCGCAGTTAGTTTCGAGCATTATTCGCGACGATCTTAATCGTAGTGGCTATTTTCGTTTAATCGATGTGGGTAGCGCGATTTCGGAGACTGCGACAGTGGACTTCGAAAACTGGAAAGGTAAAGGCGCCACGGCTTTGGTGGTGGGTAGCGTACAAAAGCGCGGCGAGGGACGTTTTGATGTGCGTTACAAACTTTTTGATGTGCTGAAAGGCGATATGTTATCCGGCTTTTCTATGGACACGCCTAGCCCGAAAATCCGCTTGACTGCACATAAAATTGCCGACGATATATATGAAAAGTTAACGGGAATTCCTGGTGTGTTTTCGACCCGCATTGCTTATGTGACGAAGGCTGGTAGCGAATATCGTTTGGAAATCTCGGATGCCGATGGTGAGGGCGTGCAAGTTGCACTTAGCTCAAAAGAGCCGATTATTTCGCCGATTTGGTCACCTGACGGCATGAAAGTCGCGTATGTGTCGATGGAATTGAAGAAGCCTATCGTGTATGTACAAAATTTAATGACGGGTCAACGCACCACCGTCGCGAACTTCAAAGGAAATAATTCTTCACCATCCTGGTCGCCCGATGGCAGTAAGTTGCTCGTAACTTTGTCCAAAGGTGCGATTGCCCAGATTTATTCAATTAATGCGGATGGGTCGGAGGCGCAGCGCTTGAGTAATTCCGGTGGCATCGACACCGAGGGACGATACTCTCCTGATGGCCGTTATATTTACTTTGTCAGTGATCGTAGTGGTGGCGCACAAATTTATCGCATGAATGCCGATGGCAGTGAGGTCAAGCGTATTACCTTTAAAGGGAGTTATAACATCTCACCTCGGATTTCACCGGACGGAAATACCATGGTTTATATTTCCCGACGCGACGGAGGTGATCAGGTGTACGCAATGGATTTGCTGAATAATGCTCAGGAATTACGTTTATCTGATACCAATCGTGATGAATCACCGAGCTTTGCACCAAATGGCCGCTATGTTTTGTATGCGACCCAAACCGGCCGTCGTGGCACTTTAGGAATCGCATCAACAGACGCGAAAGTGAAGCAAAAACTGACGATACAAGCTGGCGAAATCCGCGAGCCGACTTGGGGTCCCTTCATGAAGTAGTGGAAATCCTCGAGTTTTAGAGTACAATTTAGCGTTAATTTTGGTTTTGAGTTTTAATTTCTAACAGGAGAGTTTCATGCGTTTGACATCAGCATCCAAGACCATTGCGGTCTTATTAGCAAGTATCGCTTTAATCAGTGCTTGCAGCACACCAGTAAAATTGGAAGAGCCAGCGAAAATCGTTGAAAAATCTCCAGAGCCGGTAAAACCAGCAGATACACGTGAAGTGAAGCCTGTTGTTGCAGCTGAAGTTGATCCTTTGACACAAGGTGCATTAGCAAAACGTAGCATCTATTTTGATTATGATAGCTATGTTGTTAAAGAAGAATTTAAAGGCATCGTGGAAGCACATGCTAAGTATTTGGTAGCAAATAAAGGCCGTAAGATTTTGGTTCAAGGTAATACCGATGAACGCGGTGGTCGTGAATACAATATCGCTTTGGGTCAAAAACGTGCAGAAGCAGTGCGTAAAGCATTGGCACTGTTAGGTGTGTCCGAAGCACAAGTTGAAGCCGTGTCTTTGGGCGAAGAAAAACCAAAAGCAACTGGTAGCGATGAAGCATCTTGGGCAGAGAATCGCCGTTCTGATATCGTTTATCAATAATCAATCAAAAATAATTTAGTAATTATTTTTGCGTAACGGTCAGTAAAAGCGGACTTTGCAGTGTCATACTGCAAAGTCCGTTTTTTTTTGATGTAGCATTCTATGAATTTCGATCGAGGTAGTGTTATGAACGTATTAGGTTTACATAAAAAAGTAAAAGCACTGGCATTTGCTTTGATGTTGATTCCGGCAATTGCGTCTGCAGGCATATTTGACGACGAAGAAGCGCGCAAGGCGATTCTTGATTTGCGCGCCAAGATCACGGCACTGACCGCTAAAATGGAGGCCCGGCTCGATGACAAAGCCGATAAAACCTCGGTCTTGGAACTGAATAATCAAAACGAACAATTGAAAGCAGAAATTTCCGCTCTGCGTGGTCAGATAGAAGTTTTGTTGAATGATCTTGCGAATCTGCAGAAACGTCAACAAGACTTTTATGTCGATCTGGACAAGCGTATTCGCGCCTTGGAGCCCAAGAAGCTCACGGTCGAAGGACGCGAAGTGACGATAGAACAAAGTGAGCAACGCAGCTTCGATGCGGCGATGAGCCTGTATAAAGCTGGCCAGTATGCGAATGCGGCTTCCGCCTTCACTGGGTTTACGATCAATTATCCTGAGTCCATTTTTGCAAGTCAGGCTCAGTATTGGATGGGCAATTCTTACTACGCACAGCGCGATTGTAAAAATACCATTATGGCGTTGGAAAAGCTCTTAAAGAATTATCCCGACAACCCAAAAGAGCCAGATGCGATGCTCAACATCGCTGCCTGTCAGTTAGAGTTGAAAGACAAAAAGGAAAGTCGCAAGACTTTATCGGCGCTGATTGCCAAGTTTCCCGGGACAGAAGCAGCTCAGGCCGCCAAGAACCGCTTGCCTTCAACAAAATAATCGGACAGTGCAATTGACAGCTTAAGCGAATCGCCCTATAATCTCGTTCTTTCGGGTCGTTAGCTCAGCTGGTAGAGCAGCGGACTTTTAATCCGTTGGTCGCAGGTTCGAATCCCGCACGGCCTACCACGAATACAGTAAAGGACTTAGGTGTAAATCTAAGTCCTTTTCATTTACCGGATATTTCGTGTCAAAGTTTTGAAAATGTCTGGTAAATTGCAGCAAGTTTTGGGTCGTTAGCTCAGCTGGTAGAGCAGCGGACTTTTAATCCGTTGGTCGCAGGTTCGAATCCCGCACGGCCTACCAAAACAAAAAAGACTCAGCGATGGCTGGGTCTTTTTTTTGTTTGTTGCACCAAAGGAAGTCTCATTCTACCTCCAATTCTCCCTCTATTTCGCATTTAGTTCTTTTTCTCGATTTGCGTTGCAGCTTATTCCTCCGCTAATTCTGTATTTGCATGAAAGCAGATGCTAGGTTTTGTGGGATACTTAGATAAGTACTCACTCATCGATCTCGCCAATGAATAAGAAGTCCGTCACATCTGCGACACCTCCCATCTCTGTATCAGAACAAAAACGTTTGCAAATGGCGGACATCGCTCGCCTGGCGGGTGTTTCTACCTCCACTGTTTCGCGCGCTTTGAATAAAAGTCCTTTGATCAATGAGGAGACTCGGACGCGAATTGAACAATTGGCCAAGTCCTTGAATTACTCGATTAATGTCGGCGCACAAAATTTAAGGCTTGGGCAGAATCGTACGGTAGCGGTAGTGGTGCCATTTGACAGCGCTTCGCGCCAACATTTGTCGGATCCTTTTTTTCTGAGCATTCTTGGGAGTATTGCCGATGCCTTGACTGATAAGGGCTACGACATGCTGCTGACGCGGGTGAGTGCGGATGAGCTAGATGCGGCTGCACAGATATTTGATACTGGTCGGGCTATCGGCGTGATCTTGATCGGGCAATGGCGACATCACGACCAGTTGAATCAGATGGCTGCCAGACGCGTTCCTATCGTGGTCTGGGGTGCGCAGATTCCACAGCAGATGTATGTTACGGTCGGTAGTGACAATGTGGCGGGTGGCTTTTTGGCGACCGAGCATTTATTGAAAAAAGGCCGACAACGTATTGCTTTTTTTGGTGATACCCAATTGCCCGAAGTAGCAGATCGATTTAGGGGTTATCAACAGGCATTGGCTCAGCATCATATCGCTGTCGATGAAAGTTTGCTGGTGCCCGCTGTGTTTACCGAGCAAGGTGGGCGAGCGGCGGTTGCGCAGTTGTTGGCGCGCGATGTAGCATTCGATGCGCTATTCGCCTGTAGTGATTTGTTGGCAATGACTGCCATTAATTCACTGCGCCAACAGAGTTGGGTAGTGCCAGATCAAGTCGCGGTGGTTGGTTACGATGATATTGAATTGGCGCGCTATTTCCATCCGCCGTTGACCACGATACGCCAGCCTCTGATGGCAGCTGGAGAAGCCTTAGTCTCATCGGTACTTGCGTTGGCGGAAGCGCATACAGTAGCTCCCGTACTATTGTCGACTGAGTTGGTAGTTCGTCAGTCGAGCGCTTGATTAAATTTTCCCTCTTTTTTAATTGCTTGCCACCGTACAGAATATGTACGGTGCCAGGTTAGTGCTGGTGTGGCTACTCTGAAGATGAGAATTTCCAGCCATTCACAATACTTTTCAAGTTGTTGCAATCGTTTGCAATCTGTTGCAGTTTTGGTCTCCCGAAGCTTCGCATCCTTACGCTAAATATAGACTGCGCAGCCTCCCTAGAATGCGCCGCACAAATTCGTCGACAACGTCCTACTAAAACCGTATTTTTAAGCATATAAGTCATTGATTTAACAAGTTTTGTTATTGTAATTTGAGCGTATTTATATTCGTTTCATAACCTCAGTTTTAATAGCCCTATTGATACATCTCCATCCATATTTTATTGTTGCTTCGCACAATAAATAGTTTATGCAATCGATTGCATAAACTATTTTTGTGAACCATAATGCGTTTCATCGGTAAAGAAAAACTGTAATCGTGCATTGAGTGAAATAGTTACTTGATTCGACGATGCCGTACCAGCGGATTAACGCGAGGATGGTCGGGTGCCAAAAGTGCCTGCAAAAGAGTTCTTACTGAATTGAACAAGGCTGACATGCATAGGCATGTAGCGTTTTAATTGAACACCAAGGAGACTTCCATGCAGGTATCAGCAAAATTATTCAAAGAAAAATCAACGGCGCAATTAACGGCAGCGCGTAGAACGAGCAAGATGACCAGCGCCGTTTCATTTGCCATCGCAGTGATGGCGATGACAAGTGCGCAGTCGCAAGCGCAATCCGCGGTACCAGCGAAGGACAAAGATGGTTTGAATCTCGAAACCGTGGTCGTCACAGGTACGGCAATCGGCAAATCCAAGATGAAGGCCAGTGTGTCTGTCAGTACGCTTGAATCCGAACAAATCATGCAGTCGTCGCCGACCAATGCGGCAGAAATTTTACGGTCTATTCCAGGTGTACGCGCTGAATCTTCCGGGGGGGAGGGCAACGCAAATCTGACCGTACGTGGAGTGCCAGTGTCGGCGGGCGGTGCACGCTACGTGCAGTTTCAGGAGGATGGTTTGCCTGTCCTGCAATTTGGTGATATCGCTTTTGCAACGCCCGATATGTATTTGCGCGCCGATGGTGGATTGAGTCATCTGGAGGTCGTTCGTGGTGGATCTGCGTCCACTTTAGCGACCAATGCACCAGGTGGCATCATCAATTTCATCACTCGTAGTGGTAAAGAAAAGGGCGGTAGTATTGGTATTACCAAAGGTCTGGACTTTAACCAAACTCGCTACGATTTTGATTATGGTGCTGCCGTCTCTGATAAAACCAGGGTCTTCATCGGTGGCTACTACCGCGTTGGCGATAGCACCCGTCCAGCCGGTATGACTGCGGAAGATGGAGGTCAATTGCGTGCGAATATCACGCGTGAGCTGGACAACGGCTACGTCCGCTTAAGTTTCAAGCATCTCGACGACAAAACGCCGATGAATATGCCTGTTCCTGTGAAGACCACCAATGGTGTGATTTCAGAAATGCCAGGAATCGATCCGCGTACTGCTAGCTTCTATTCGCCGTACTGGGTGAAAGATATAGTTCTCGACAAAAACAATCAACGCATTGCCACCAACATCAACAATGGTTTGCAAGTGACAAATAATGCGTTTGGCGCAGAAGCCTCTTTGAATCTCGGTAGTGGTTGGACGCTGGATGAGAAATTCCGCAAATCGACCAATAGCGGTCGGTTTATTTCCATCTTCCCGGCTGATAACGGTAATTCACAAAAGACCATGACGTATGCCACTGGTCCAAATGCGGGTAAAGCCTATACTGGCACGGCAATCACTGCGGCTGTTTTTAATACTTCCTTAGATGACTTAGGCAGCACCGTTAATGATCTGCGTCTATCAAATAGTTTTGCCTTCGGTGATGGTAAATTGGCGTTCACGGGCGGTTTGTTTACGTCTCTGCAAAACGTGTCCTTGACCTGGAATTTTAACCACTATTTGTTGCAGGCCACAGGTGACAAACCTGCCTTACTCAATTCCGCTGCGACGGTAGCAGGCTCACCAGGTTTGTTAGCTCAGGGTACTGACGTGTGGGGTGGTTGCTGCAATCGTGCGATCGATGCGCAATATAAAACGACTGCACCGTATGCGACAGTCGGTTTTGAAAGTGGCGCATGGAATCTTGATGCTAGCATCCGCCACGATCAACAAGATGCTTCCGGTACATATAATCAGGCGGTAAAGCAGGTATATCAGCAGGTCAACTCGAAAACGGTAGATTATTCTGTTAATCACACTTCTTATTCTGCTGGGGTGAACTTTAGTCTGGACAAAAATCTGGCATTTTTTGCGCGTACCAGTGAAGGCATTGCATTTAATGCGGACCGTGTGATGTTTGGCAATCCACTCGATGGGTCCGTACCAATCAGCACCAATATCGTGAAGCAAAACGAAGCTGGCTTTAAATGGAAGGGGGGTGATTTCAATAGCTTTGTGACTTTCTTTCAAGCGAAGACCGATGAGTCTAATTTCGAAGCGACTACGCAAAAATTTACGGCGAATAGCTATGACGCAAAGGGCACAGAAATCGAAGTCAGCTATCGTCTCGGTGCTTTTCGTCTGAGCGGTGGCGCAACCGTCACGAACGCGACGATCGTCAATGCGAACGATAAATCTATTATCGGTAAAACACCGCGCCGACAGGCAAAGACGGTTTATCAATTGACTCCGACTTTTACTACGGGTGACGTAGTGTTCGGCGCGAGTGTCATTGGTACCTCAAAGTCATGGGGCGACGATAACAACACGATTACTATGCCCGGCTTTAATGTGGTGAATGCCTTCATCAATTATCAAATTAACGATCGTGTGAAAGCTGCATTGAATGCGAATAACTTATTCAATGCGATCGGTTACACCGAGATTGAAGGTGATGGTCACGCTGCGCGTTCTGTGAACGGACGTTCCATTCGCGCGACTTTGACTTATTCTTTTTGATTTATTCGTTCGGCTAGAGTGAGTTTGGAGGCGACGGAATTGGAAGTGAAGTTTGATTCTGTCGCCAATTTTTCTTGAGTTTGTGTTGTCTGTTGGTTTGCCTCGGGTTCTATTTTTTTCTTAGATCCTTTTGTTTGTGATACCTAATTGTCTGATCCTGCTATGAACGGTTTCCCGTCTTTATTACCTTCAACCACAGCTCCAACTCCCTTGCAGCAACGATTGGCGCGCTATACGCCCGGCTTACGGCAGAAATTGGCGACGGTGTATGGTAGTGATCAAGGGTTTGATGCATGGCTGGAGACACTGTTGGAGAAAATTTCCGAGGTGGCACAACAGCGAAGCTCGGTTTTATTGGCGCTTGATCAGCAACGTTTGCAAGATCCTGATTGGTTTTTGCAGCAAGACATGCTCGGGTATTGCACTTACGTTGATCGCTTTGCGGGCGACCTGCAAGGTGTGAAGCAGCGGATTCCGCACTTGGTGAAATTAGGCGTGCGGTATCTACATTTACTGCCATTTTTTCGTTCGCGTGAAGGTGAGAATGATGGTGGTTTTGCCGTCGCCAGTTTTGAAGAGATAGAGGGGCGGCTGGGGACACTCGAAGACTTGCGTGAGTTAACCAGTGCATTACGAGAGCAGAAAATCTCGCTGTGCGCCGACTTTGTGCTAAATCATGTTGCGGACGATCATCCCTGGGCGCTAGCAGCTAAAGCGGGTGATGCGCAGTATAGGGCCTTTTTTCATACTTTCCCTGATCGACAAATTCCCGATCAATATGAACAAACAGTGGGTCAAATTTTTCCGCAAGCAGCACCTGGAAATTTTAGCTTTAGTCCGGAATTACAAGCGTGGGTTTGGACCACTTTTTATCCATATCAATGGGATCTGAATTACAGTAATCCACAGGTGTTCACAGAGATTGTGATGGCACTATTGGGGATGGCGAATCTTGGTATTGAAGCCTTCCGCCTCGATTCCACGGCATTTTTGTGGAAGCGACTTGGTACCAATTGTATGAATCAGGCAGAGGCACATTTATTGTTACAAGCCTTGCGTGACATCATAGAAATCGCAGCGCCTGGCGTTTTGTTGAAGGCAGAGGCAATCGTTGCAACTGCAGACTTACCGGCCTACCTCGGTGATGAGCAGCGTGGCGTCAAAGAATGTCACATCGCTTACCACAGCAGTTTGATGGCATCTTCCTGGGTCGCGCTGGCAGAGCAAAATGTGGAATTGATTCAAGCAGTCATGCGTGGCACGCCAACTTTACCTGCACAGGCTAGTTGGCTGAATTACATACGCTGTCATGACGATATAGGTTGGAATGTATTGCGAGCAGAAGCTGCTGGATCCTTAGCTGGTGCGGAAGGGTCGCAGCTAGCGTTACTGCGCTTGCGCCATGCCTCACGTTTCTTTTCAGATGCGGTGGATAGCTATGCTGATGGTCTGAGTTTTCAGGCGAGTGATATGAACGCTGTGCACGGCACTGTGGGTATGGCAGCGTCCTTATGCGGCATTCATAGCGCTGAAGCTGAGCTCGCGCAAGCCGGTATTTGTCGTCTAATGTTGATGATGGGATTGACCCTGAGTTTTGGCGGCATCCCCGTCTTGTATATGGGAGATGAATTTGCGCAAATGAATGATCGGTCTTACCAGTCAGACCCGGCTAGGAAAAATGATGGCCGGTGGTTGCAGCGCCCATACTTTGATCAAGATGCATTAGATCATCTGCAAGACATGAGACGTACATCCAGCATGGTGTTTCATCAATTAAATGCATTGCTGGCACAGCGGCGTGAACTGCCTTGTTTCGCCGCGCATCAACCACGCATGTTACTCAATACGACAAATCAGCATATTTTAGCTTTTGTTCGCGGCATCACACAAAGTGCTGAACATTGTATTTACTTAGGAAATTTTAGTGCAGAGGCGCAGAGCCTTGTCAGCGAAGAGATTTTTGCGCAAATAGCACATACGCAAATAACGCAACATTCAGATCAACTGGCAAACACGCATTATGTGGATGTTTTAAGCGGTGAAGTCATAGGGGCGGCAATAGAATTGTCCGCTTATTCGCAACGTTGGTTGCGCTTGCAGGGTTGATAATGGCAGACTAACGCACTCTAAGCAGAGCATATTGTTTGATAGGCTACTGTTAATTTTTGAATTCACTTTAATCGAGCCCGTATGACTATCACTCAGCACATAAAAAATCCGAATATTTTGGTTTATGGCGAAACCTTAATCGACGAGTTCCCACAACAGAACGTCATTGGTGGCGCACCTTTCAACGTTGCCCGCACTTTATCCTTGTTTGGTGCGCGACCATTGATGGTGAGTCGCATAGGACAAGATCAAAATGGAACAGCAATTTTGGCAGAATGTGCGCGCACAGGACTGAGTGCGGAAGGCATACAAATCGATGCGCAGCACACAAGTGGGCGGGTGGTCGTCGAATTAGCAAGCGCCTCCAATACTGACTGCATTGAAGGTGGTGAAGGTACTGAAGGCATCGAAGGCATCGAAGGCACAACGACGACGCACCGTTTTCATATCTTAGGTGATCAGGCGTATGACTACATCGATGCGCAACTTGTCACAACCTTGATGGAAAAGTATTACCAGGATGCTCCGCCCGATTTAATTTATTTTGGTTCCCTAATTCAACGTAACGAAACATCTCAAGCTAGTTTAATGGCGCTGCTAGAAGCGGACATCACAGAAGGCGCGAGTAAGTTTTTAGACTTGAATTTGCGCGATGGCCAAGCCAGTTTAGAGACTATTATCAGTTCACTTAATTATTGCGATATGGTGAAGTTGAATGAGGATGAACTGGCCTATGTGATACAGCATGCTTGCCCTGCGGTGGCGGGCACAGCAATCAAGGATGATGAAGTAGGATTGCGTCTAGCCTGTGAAGCAGTGATGGCAGAGTATTACATGCAAGCGATTATAGTCACTTTGGGCGCCAGAGGTTATTTCTACCTGGATGCGAATGGCATATGTTTGCATAGTCTCGATCAGTCTCCTGCTGCAATTGAGATCGTTGACACGGTCGGTGCGGGCGATGCTTTTGCCGCCGTTTTCATTTATGGCTGGCAGTCGAATTGGCCCATAGAAAAAACGCTGACTGCAGCACACCGTTTCGCTACTACTATTTGCGGTGTCCGTGGTGCAGTAGCAGAATCTAAAACTTTTTATCAAGATGCGTTACAAGCGTTTGAGCAGATGCCTGTTTAGTTTGTTTGTAGCGCATTTTTGCAGCACCCATTCGTAGTAAAAATCGGAGATCCAAGCATGCACATTCCGCAGTTGAAGAAACCGCATCTGTCGTTCTGGCAGATTGTGAATATGAATTTTGGATTCTTTGGTATCCAGTTTAGCTTTGGCTTGCAACAAAGTAGTATGAGCCCAATCTACAGCTATCTCGGAGCGGACGAAGCGAGTTTGCCGTACCTATGGCTAGCCGGACCAGTCACGGGTTTGCTAGTGCAACCGATTATTGGTGCGATGAGTGATCGCACTACCAGTCGCTGGGGACGTCGCACACCGTATTTTCTGATCGGTGCCATCCTCTGTAGTCTTGGGTTGCTGGCGATGCCGTTTAGCCCGACCTTGTGGATGGCGGCAAGCTTGTTATGGATACTCGATGCTGCGAATAATGTCACTATGGAGCCGTATCGTGCTTATGTCAGTGACAGACTCGACAAGGACCAACATTCGATAGGATTTTTGACCCAAAGTGCATTCACAGGATTGGGGCAGACGCTGGCTTACTTGACGCCTTCATTATTGGTATTTGCGGGCATGAATAAAAATGCGGTGAATGCTAGTCATATTCCTCATATCGTCATTGCCGCTTTTATGATCGGCGCTGTATTCTCACTAGCGTCTGTGTTGTGGTCGTTGAAGACGACTCCAGAATTGCCGATGAGTGCGGAAGAAATCGCCGTGATCAAAAGTCAACCCAGCAGCGTGAAACTTACCATATTGGAAGTGTGGACTGCGATCAAAGAAATGCCTGATACCATGAGACAGTTAGCTTGGATGAAGCTGTTTCAATGGTATGCCATGTTTTGTTATTGGCAGTACATCATGCTGTCGCTTGCGAAAACGATCTTCTCGACCACCGATGCAAGTTCAGAGGGGTTTCGTGATGCGGGTTTGCTCAACGGTCAGCTTGGTGCCTTTTATAATTTCATTGCTTTTATCGCCGCATTTGCACTCGTCCCTTTTGCCAAAAAACTTGGCCCCAAGATCGTCCATGCAGCTTGTCTGACGCTGGCTGGAATTGGCATGTTGGTGCTGCCGGAAATACACGACAAAAGACTGTTGCTATTGCCAATGTTAGGAATTGGGCTGGCATGGGCGAGCATCATGGGTAACCCCTACATCATGTTGGCTGGTAGCATCCCGAAAGAGCGTACTGGCGTCTACATGGGTATTTTCAATATGTTTATTGTGATTCCTATGATCATACAAATTTTTACCTTACCCTTAATTTATCGTAGTCTGTTAGGGGCGAATCCTGAAAACGTCGTTCGTCTGGCAGGCGCGTTATTGATTTGCGCGGCCATGAGTGTGGGATTTGTGAAATTACAGAGTGCTGGAAGCCAAGCAAATTAATTCCTCGGAAATGATATTAATAAGAGGCTCAGTCGATTCTGAGCCTTTTTTGTTTTGTGCTTGGGCATCAAGTAAAATAGCGAGCTTGAGTAAGATTCTGCAAGATTCAATTAGATTCAGTCCCCCAAAGGTCAGCCATGAAATCCGCCTCCGTGCCATCGAAACACATAACATCAGAAAAACAAGAAAAGCACGAAATTCGTCCGGGGCAATCCATTGAGTTGCTGAAAGAGTTACACATTTTGACGCGTGACGGCAAGCTTAATCAAGATAGCCGTCGGAAACTTAAACAGGTTTATCACCTGTATCAATTCATCGAGCCATTGCTCAAACAGGTGCTTGAACAAAAAGGTGCGGTCAGTCTGGTGGATCATGGTGCAGGTAAATCTTACTTAGGTTTTATTTTGTACGATTTGTTTTTTAAAGATCTGGGTAAAGACAATACTTCATGTATTTACGGCATTGAAACTCGCGATGAATTGGTCACGAAGTCGCATGACTTGGCGGTACGCTTGGGTTTTAGTGGGATGCAATTCTTGAATTTGTCGGTCGCTGAATCGACCAGCTCTGCCGCATTGCCAGCGCAAATCGATATCGTGACCGCGCTACACGCTTGTAATACCGCGACAGATGACGCGATTGATTTTGCTTTAAAAAAGAAAGCTAAGTTCATGGTCTTGGTGCCGTGTTGTCAGGCTGAAGTTGCTGCAGAATTGCGCAAAACCAAAGGGGATGCAGTAAAAAATAATCCACTCTCAGAAATGTGGCGCCATCCAATTCATACGCGCGAATTTGGTAGTCAAATCACCAATGTATTGCGCTGCTTGCAGTTGGAATCGCATGGCTATCAAGTGCGTGTCACTGAGCTAGTAGGCTGGGAACATTCTATGAAAAATGAATTAATCGTGGCCGAGTATAAAGGTGGGCGTAATAACAAATCCGCACAACGCCTGACGGATATCCTCAATTCGACAGGATTGACCAATTTGCAGCCACGTTTTTTTCTGCCTGAACCTAGCTAATCTGAACTGAATAGAGTTACCTTCAGATGTCTTCTTTCATTATCGAACTCTTCCTGTCGCCAAGCATGTTCGTGTTTGGCGCAACGCGCTTATCTCATATTCATTAGTTCCATTTCAGGCCTGAGCACCACTGTCATAGTTGCGTCACAAATAATGATTAATATTATTTAGATCTAAGGATTTGATAAATGACACGATAGTGTCGTATCAGATGAATGAAAACAAACGCGCCTGAGATATGATGATATGTATTTTGCGTAGTCCTATGCGCGATGTGAGTTCGTGCGCAATCACTCCTTAAGGAAAATACTTATGTTCGCTGCAGTCGATCTGGGTTCAAATAGTTTTCGCATGCATATCGGAACTTATGAAGGGAGTACTATACGCGTGCTCAAGAGCGCCCGCGACCCGATTCGTCTCGCTGCAGGGCTTGATCCCAGCGGCAACTTAACGCCTGAGGCCATGCAACGCGCGCTCACCTGCCTAGCGCGTTTCAAAGACATCTTGGCCGAATATCCCATTGTTGCAGTCCGCGTGGTAGCCACTAATACGGTGCGGATTGCAAAAAATGCGGCCGATTTTTTACCTGCTGCGGAAGCCGCTATCGGTTTGCCAATCGAAGTAATCTCCGGTGAAGAAGAGGGTCGCCTGATTTATATGGGTGTATCGAATGCCTTAGCAATTCCGGCTGAACGCCGTCTGGTGATTGATATAGGTGGCGGTTCAACCGAAATCATTTTGGGACGTGGTCATGAGATTGTGAAAGTCGAATCTTTTCCAATCGGTACGGTCAAGCATAGCGCCAACTTTTTCCCAGATGGCAAAATTACTGCAGTCGGGTTTGAGGCTGCAGTCCTAACGGTACGTTCCTTATTGGAAGATGCGACACCAGCTTATCAACCGGAATTTTGGCGCAACGCCTATGGCTCGTCTGGTACTGTACGAGCGATTTCCGATGCCTTGTACAAGAACGGCTTTGGTGATGCTGAAGTATCTTTGGAAAAGTTGATTGCCTTGCGCGATTACTGCATACAAAGAGGACAGATCGATGATTTGAATTTGTCGGGAATTAAGCCTGAACGAGTGGCGATGGTGATAGGCGGTTTGGCGATTTTGATCGGCTTGTTTCAGGAGTTGAATATCAACATATTACATCCGATCGAAGCGGGCTTGCGCACCGGTGTTATGTGGGATTTGTATTTGCGTTCTACCAAGCGAGACCGACGTGAACAAGCTGTGCATGATTTTCTTCACCTGTTTCGGACTGATCTTGGACGCGCCAAGCTGGTTGCTGATATGGCTAGTTCGCTGTACCTGCAACTCAAGCCGGCGAATGAAAAGTTAAATCACTATGTTTATTGGAGTTCTTTGCTGCATGAAGTCGGGATGGTGATTTCCCATACAAGCTACCACAAACATGGCAGTTATCTGGTGGAACATGCGGATATTCCTGGATTTACTACCCGTGAACAGAAAATGATGAGTCGTCTGGTGTTAAGCCAGAAAGGTAATTTGCGCAAGGTTGGTGAAGGTTTTGTGGACCCTGATTTTGCGAAAGCAGTGTTAGCATTGCGCTTGGCTGTGAGTTTTATGCACTCAAGGGTGGAGCTCGACTATAAAGATTTCAGTCTAAAGATGAAAAATAGGATAGAACTGGAATTGAAGGCTGATTGGGTGAGTTTGCATCCGACAGTCGCCATCTGGTTGCGTAAAGAAATAGACTGCTGGCGCGAAATTGGCGTTGAGTTTCAGGTGCGTGCTGGTATGTAAGTCTGGGTGCTGAGCGTTTTTTGATGGCATCAACAGGATTGAATTGGTATAGCATTTGCGCAAATAAAGCTAATGATGTAAATTGTTTATATTATTTAAGTTATTTGAAAATTCTTAACGCTCAGAGTATTAGTGAGCTTCGTAGTCGAGTACATTCACTTATTCATTCAGCCTTCATCTCTAAGGAGTAAAACATGGTAACCACCATCAAGAAAAAAGCCGCGTCACCGCAAAAAAAACCTGTTGTACCCGTGAAGTCAATTGCAACTAAAGCGAGAGCCGCCAAGGTGCAAGTGGGGTCGGTCACTACCGCAATCCAGGACACAACCCAGAACGCCACCTCCCCAGCTCGTAAGCCGGTAGTAAAGACCGCATCGCAAGTGCCAGTTGTCTCTAAGGTTCAGACGAAGGTAGGGAAAGTCAATCAGACTAAAGCGGAGACGAAAGTTGTTGTCGCTAAAAAGATAGCAACAGAAAAGAAAGCTGTGCCTGTGAAGAAAGCAGCGGCAGTCACCAAATCAGTCAATGTTGAGGCGGTCGCAAAAGAGAAGCATAAAAAACCGAAACTAGTCCGTGACAGCTTTACTATGCCGGAAGCTGAGTATGCCGTATTGGGTGAGGTAAAAAGGGCATGTATCGCAGCTGGCATTGAAGTAAAGAAAAGCCAGTTATTGCGAGTTGGTTTGCAATTGTTGAAAGAAACGCCAGTGAGTACATTAGGGACGATGATTGCAGAATTGCAGCCACTGAAGGCTGGACGCCCAAAGTTGAATTAATGCCTGCTCAATAGTAATTGTGTTGGTGCTGAGCCCGATTGTCCTCTAAGTTGTAAGTGCCTCACTTTGGACTACTGTGTTAAAAAAAACCGCGATGCCAACATCGCGGTTTTTTTTATGGAAAATTGCCTACCAGCTTCTATATTGAAATAGGTGCAGTCTTGATTCGTTGGTTCGCTGGTTAGCGGCTTAGTCAGCTAGTCGACTAGCCGAAGGTTGGCAGTTATTGGTTTTTTATTGTCGGTTAGCTTTACTTGCAGTGGCCGCTCGGGTGATTTATGGCTGACGCCGATGCAAGATATTTTCCTGTTGTTTTAAGTAAATACTATCGAAAAGAAAATATTAATCGTAAAGAATACGGTTTTGTTTTTTAGTTTCAGATAAAAATTAAAGCGCTTTGAGGAAAAAACACGTAAAAATACAAAGCGCTTTGAATTTTTTGGTGAAATGTTGATAATGAAAACGATAAAATGTAGTTTGACTACATCAATTGTTTTGATGTGATTGTGGTTTTCGTGCCACGTAGTAGTGTAAATCCTCATAGGTAAGACGAAAAACTTACGAAAATCTTCGCTTTTTCTGGTTGACATCAAATTTAGTTTTGGTACAAACTTCATCCAAGATTTGAATTTAGACCAAAAGTTTGCCGATTCGAATTCGATGCAGAAAATAAGATTTAAAAGTAGTGCGTGTTCCTCCCCCCCTAGATTGCAGTCACAAAAAAATTTGGAGATTTAAATGGAATTGAATTTCACTAAGCGCCAGCAGAGTTCGAATCTGAACCGTGCCGTGGTCAAATTAACCCCAATTGCTGCCGGATGTGCAGTGATGTTGGCTTTGAGCGCAGGTTCAGCTTACGCTCAGCAAGCAGAGCCGGCAAAAGAGGCAGCGAAGGCTGAAGGCCAGGCTGTTACCGAAACTGTCGTTGTGACCGGTATTCGTCGCGGTATTGAAGCAGCGATCTCTTTGAAGAAAAACTCCACTTCTATTGTCGAAGCAATTTCCGCTGAAGATATCGGTAAGTTGCCAGATTCTAGCGTGGCAGAATCTATCGCCCGTTTGCCAGGTGTGACGGCACAGCGTAGCCGTTCTTCAGGTAAGGCTGCAGACATCAGCGTGCGTGGTTTGTCTCCATCATTCAATGGTTCCTTGTTGAATGGCCGTGAACAAGCGTCGACTGGTAATGCGCGTGCGCCAGAATTTGATTTGTTCCCAGCAGAATTGATGGGCTCTGTATTGATCTACAAAACACCAGATGCTTCATTGATTGGTCAAGGCTTAGCGGCAACGATCGATTTGAATACACTCAAGCCACTCGATTTCGGTAAGCAAGTGATTTCTGCAGCATATCGCAAACAGCGTACTGGTGTGCAGACAGCCTCTGAAGGTAGTGGCGACCGCGTCTCTTTCTCGTATGTTGATCAATTTGCTGATCGTACGATCGGTTTGTCTTTAGGCTTTACGAAGTTTAAAGAAGACGGCGGTGCACAGCAGCGTTTTAATACTTGGGGTGGTTGGTCTCCAGAAGTGGATTACAACGGCGCAAAAGTTAAAACAATTGGTGGTTTCGGTGCGGATACTGAAACTAGCAAGAGTGACCGTGATGGCGCATCGGTGACTTTGCAATTTAAGCCTAACAAAAACTTCAAATCCACAGTAGACGTGTTCTACTCAGCTGGTAGCTCTAGCTTGAAGAAAACTGGTCTGGAAGGCGCAGTTGCTGGTTCAGCTGGTGGCTATGATCCTGATGGCGTTTTGTCTAACGCCACTATCGTGAATGGTGTAGCGACTTCAGGTACTTTCAGTAACTACAAAGGCGTGGTTCGTAATCACAAAGAGTCTGCTAAAGATAAATTTACTTCCATCGGTTGGAACAGTGATTTGAAAGCAGATGCATGGACTTTAAATGCAGATTTGGCTTACTCCAAAGCAAAAAAAGATGCATCCCGTTATGAAACAACTGCGGGTCAACCTGGTGATGCAAAAAATCTGTCATCGATCAGCTACACGGGTTTTAATGGCGGCAATTTCAATGATGTTAAGTACACGACTAGTTTGAATTTTGGTGACCGTAACGTTGCTAAACTGACGGACGTGGATGGTTGGGGCGGTGGCGTGAATTCTCCACAAGCTGGGTATGTTGCATTGCCTACGGTCGACGACAAAGTGACTAGTTTCCGTTTGACGGCAAGCCGTGACGTTGAATTCGGCCCTATCGTTTCTGCGCGTTTCGGTGTTCAAGGTACTGATCGTGAAAAAGTTCGCTCTGGTCAAGAAGGTCGTCTGGTCGTTAAAGGTACCAATGGCTATGCAACGGCAACTGTTCCAGGTTCTGCGGTTGGTATCGCTGGTACCACTGGCTTGCCTATCGTCTCTTTCGATCCTGAAGGTTCATTAGGTTCTATCTATGAATTGGCACGTTGGGTTGATGCATCAGTATTGGCAAAAGATTGGTCCGTGCACGAAAAAGTCACAACGGCGTATGCCATGGGTGATTTGGATGGTCAGATGTTTGGCTTGAATTACCGTGGTAATGTCGGTGTACAACTCGTTCACACAGATCAATCCTCTACCGGTAATCAAGTTGATTTGGCGAACTGTACAGGTATCACTGCTGCGACTTGCCCTTCTAGTGTAGTCGGTGGCGGTACCAAGTATTCCAACATCCTGCCAAGCTTGAACGTATCTTATGACTTAGGTCACGATCAATTCTTCCGCGTTGGTGTTGCGAAGATTATGTCTCGCGCCAACATGGACGACATGCGTGCAAGTCAGGCATTCGGTGTCACGACACAAGGTAACAACCCTATCTTGACGGGTAGTGGTGGTAATCCAAACTTGAAACCATTCTTGGCGAAATCTTTGGATTTGTCGTATGAAAAATATTTCGGCAATAAAGGTTATTTCAGTGTTGCTGGATTCTACAAATCTTTAGATACTTACATTTTCCGTTCACCAACGACATTTGATTTTGCTCCGTTTGTTAGCGCGAAGACACCATTGCCGTTGACGGGCGCTTACAAAGGTTCTACGGTTGGTTTGTTGACATCCCCACGTAACGGCGAAGGCGGCAGCATCTCTGGTTTCGAATTGGCGTTGAATGTACCGTTCAATATGTTTAGTTCTTACCTCGATGGTTTCGGTGTGATGGTCAATCACTCTGACACGTCCAGCCAAATTACTTTGCCAGGCTTCGGTTTTGCTAACGTAGCGATCAGCTCTTTGAATATTCCGTTGCCAGGTTTGTCGAAGAAAGTCAGCAACTTGCGCTTGTACTATGAGAAAAACGGCTTCCAAGTGGCTTGGGCTGCTCGTAAGCGTTCTGATTTCTTAGGTCAAGTCAGCGATTACCAAGACAACATGCAGTTGACGATGGTAAAGGGTGAAACACTGGTTGATTTGCAAGCTTCCTACGAGTTCCAAACTGGCTGGTTGAAAGGTTTGTCCTTGTTGGTGCAAGCGAATAACTGGAATAACACACCATTCCAGGAATACAACACAGATCCTAACGTGATCACGAATAAAGTGACTTACGGTAGAACTTACTTGTTCGGTGCAAACTACAAGTTCTAATCTGAGCTGACAACAGACCCCTGCGCAGCATGGCAGGGGTCTTTTTTTTATCTGTTGTCGTTTGTCTGACCACATCGTAGTGAGTCAGATCTTAGAATTTGTGGAAAATAATTCTTTCGTTTTCAGTGTCAGCTACACTGTAAAGGCTCGCTCAGAGTCAACGAAGCAAAGTGCTATTTTCCATCCATTCTTTTCAGTGTGAGAACTCAAGATGAATAATGCATTAATCAAAGACGTGGTAATTGTTGGTGGCGGTACTTCAGGTTGGATGACGGCTGCCGCGCTCGCTAGAACGTTGCAAGGTAAGTACAAAATTCGGGTGATTGAATCGGACGAAATTGGTATTGTCGGCGTTGGTGAGGCGACAATTCCTATGATACAGCGCTTCAATCATGTCTTAGGTATCGACGAAAATGAGTTCTTGCGCGAGACCCAAGGGACTTTCAAACTGGGCATCGAGTTTGTCAATTGGGGCAAGCTCGGTGACCGATACATGCATGGTTTTGGCACGATAGGGCAGGACACTTACACCGTGCGTTTTGATCAGTACTGGCAAAAATATCACGCTCAAGGCAAGGTCGCACCACTCGAAGAATATTCAATCACGCGTATGGCATCGAAGGCAAACAAATTTATGCCTGCGAATCGTGAAGTCGAGAATTCCCCTTTGAATCAAATCGCCCATGCGTATCATTTTGATGCCAGCCTGTACGCCAAATTTTTGCGTAAATATGCAGAGAAACTCGGCGTTGTACGTACTGAAGGCAAGATCACGCAGGTCAAACAATGCGATGGGCAAGGTGATCGCGATGGTTTCATTGAATCCGTTGTTCTGGAAAATGGTGACGTGATTCGCGGTGATCTGTTCATCGATTGCTCAGGCTTCCGCGGCTTATTGATAGAACAGACGTTAAAGACCGGCTATGAAGATTGGACCCATTTCTTGCCGTGTGATCGCGCTTTGGCTGTACCTTGCGAATCTGCATCCGTATTGACGCCGTACACCCGCTCTACTGCGCACAAAGCTGGCTGGCAGTGGCGGATTCCACTGCAACATAGGATCGGAAATGGTCACGTATTCTGCAGTCAATTTACCAGTGAAGATGAAGCTGCTGCAACGCTGTTGGCGAATCTCGATGGCAAGCCTTTGGCGGACCCACGCTTGCTCAAATTTAATACCGGTATGCGTAAGCAATGCTGGAATAAGAACGTGGTGGCGATAGGCTTGGCGAGTGGATTTCTTGAGCCATTAGAATCGACCAGTATTCATTTAATTCAAACTGCGATTGCGCGCCTAATCAATTTCTTTCCGACTATGGCTTTCAATCAAGTCGATATCAACGAATACAATCGTCAAAGTAAATTTGAATACGAACGTATCCGTGACTTCGTCATTTTGCATTACAAACTGAATCAGCGTGAAGATTCCGTCTTCTGGAAAAATTGCGCTGAAATGGCAATACCAGAAAGTCTCAAGCACAAGATGGAGATCTATCAAGCCAGCGGACGTTTATTGCGCGTCGACGATGAATTGTTTGCCGAGGTCGGCTGGTTGCAAGTCTTGGAAGGGCAAAACATGCCAGTTCAAGGCTATCACTCTTTGGTTGATTTACAGACCGAAGCTGATACCTTGGAATACCTGGAAAGCGTGCGTGAGGTGATTGCCAAATGTGTCAAGGTCATGCCAGATCATGCTGCGTATATTGCCCAGCATTGTGCGGCGGCGAAGATGTAGTCGAGAATTTTACTATGCAATAAATTAGTACAAACTGCGCACAAACAAAGCACATACAAAGTACAAACAAAAACGCGAAATCCAATGGCAGGTCCTGGCGATCGCACAATGCATCACTAAGAAATTTTGAGGGGACACTATGCAACAACTAGCAAAACCTAAACTGTCATTTTGGCAGATATGGAATATGAGCTTCGGCTTCTTCGGTATTCAATTTGGATTTGCTCTGCAAAATACCAATACCAGCCGCATCTTTGCCACACTCGGCGCGGATATCGATAATCTGTCGATACTGTGGTTGGCTGCACCAATCACTGGTTTGCTAGTGCAACCCGTGATTGGCTACCTCAGTGATAACACTTGGCACCCAGTATGGGGACGTCGTCGCCCATTTTTCTTTGTTGGTTCTGTGCTGGCATCGATTGCGATGTTCTTAATGCCCAATTCCAGTATGTTGTGGATGGCAGTGTTCGTCTTGTGGCTAATGGATGCCTCGATCAATATTTCCATGGAACCGTTCCGTGCCTTTGTCGGCGATAAACTCGACGCCAGTCAGCAAACCGGTGGTTTTGCGATGCAAACATTTTTCATCGGCTGCGGTGGCGTGATCGCTTCTTTGCTACCAACGATTTTCACGGATTATCTGGGTGTCAGTAATGTGCCAGTGAACGGCGCGATACCGGATACCGTGCGTTACTCCTTTTACGTCGGCGGCAGTGTGTATTTCCTCGCGGTGTTGTGGACGGTGTTGCTCAGTAAAGAAGATGCACCTGCAAATATGGATGCGTTTTTGGCTGAACGTGCTGCTAGTAAAGGTTTGGGTAATGCCGTTAAGGAAATTTTGGGCGGCTTTTTGAAAATGCCAAAAACGATGGTGCAACTGGCGATCGTTCAATTTTTTACGTGGGTCGCTTTATTCGCCATGTGGGTCTATACCACGCCATCGATTGCCGCGGGCGTATTTCACTCTAGTGATGCGCAATCAGCAGGCTACCAGGAGGCTGGTAACTGGGTCGGCATCATGTTTGCGATGTACGGCGGCGTGTCGGCGATTGCAGCTTTCCTATTGCCTATGTTGGCTAAATTGACTAGCCGCAAGTTTGTGCATTTACTGTGTTTAGTCATTGGTGGCCTTAGTCTGATCAGTATTTTTGCGATCACTAGCAAGGAAATGTTGTTAGTGCCTATGGTCGGAGTCGGTATCGCTTGGGCGAGCGTACTTACTATGCCCTACGCGATTTTGGCCGGTGCTTTGCCCGCCAATAAAATGGGTTACTACATGGGCTTGTTTAACTTCTTCGTCGTGATTCCACAGATCGTTGCTGGTGTGGTGTTGGGTGCCATTTTGAAAAATTTCTTTGCAAATCAGTCTGTCAAAATTTTGATGTTAGGCGGCGCCTGTATGGTGCTGGCTGGCTTGTTGACGTTGGTTGTGCAGGATGATGCTGAAAAAGTGATTGTGAAAGCAGCTTAAGTACGTGTCGTTAAGTCGAATTGAAGTGAAATTTTAGCCTAAGCTTCGTACATCACCAACTCTCGAGCGTGGTGGTTGAAGGCGTGTTCATGTTGATGTAAGGGAATGTCGATGTTACGTAAGTCTCTGATTGTTCTGTCGCTGTTGAGTGTTAGTTTGAGTGCGATGGGCACGCTGGGTAGCACGCCAGAGCAAAAAAAAGCCAAACCACAAACTTTTCTGTGGAATAACGCGACGGTTTATTTTTTGCTTACAGATCGATTTAACAACGCCGATAAAGGCAATGATCTGGCCTATGGGCGCCAAGCTGATGGTGCTCCTTTGCGCGGGTTTATGGGTGGTGATTTGAAAGGCATCATCGCAAAAATTAAAGATGGCTATTTTGAACGTCTTGGCGTGAATGCTTTGTGGATGACACCACCGGTTGAACAAATCCACGAAGGCACCGATGAAGGTACCGGAAAATCCTATGGCTTTCACGGCTATTGGGCGAGAGATTTTACCAAGGTGGATGCCAATCTTGGTACCGATAAAGATTTTAAAAACTTGGTGGATATCGCGCATCAACATGGCATCCGCGTCTTACTTGATGTTGTGATGAATCACACGGGCCCAGTCACCGTTAGCGATACAGCCTGGCCCGCTGATTGGGCGCGTACAGAGCCAACTTGCGATTACCAATCTGCAGATGGCGCAATCAAATGTACACTCGTTAAAAATTTGCCAGACTTCTTAACGGAGAGCGATAAGGCAGTTGAATTACCCCCATTTTTAGCGCAAAAGTGGAAGCAAGAAGGGCGTTACGAGCGAGAAGTAAAAGAGTTGGAAGTGTTTTTTGGACGCACAGGATTTCCCCGCGCACCACGTTACTATTTGATGAAGTGGCAGACTGATTGGATTCGCAAGTATGGTGTCGATGGATTCCGTGTTGATACTGTCAAGCACGTAGAAGCAGCAGTTTGGAAAGAATTAAAGAGCGAAGCAAGTGTCGCTTATGAAGAGTGGAAGCAGGCCCACCCCAAAAGCAGGCTCAGTGATGATGCATTTTTCATGACGGCTGAAGCCTATAACTATCCTATTCGCGATGGTTTGTTATTCCGCATGGATGGCGGTAGCCGCATCAATTACTACGCAAACGGTTTCGATAGCATGATTAACTTTGGCTTTAAGTCGGATGCCCATCTGCCTTACGAGACTTTGTTCAGTCAATATTCTAGTTATTTGTCCGGTGAACTAAAGAATTATTCGGTGTTGAATTACATCAGTTCACATGATGACGGTTTTCCATTTGACCCAGCGCGTGTGCAACCCTTTGTCGCAGCGACGAAGTTAATGCTGAGCCCCGGCTCCGCGCAGATTTATTATGGAGATGAAACTGCCCGCCTATTGAATGTGAATGAGGCGCAAGGTGATGCGAAGTTGCGTTCCATGATGAATTGGACTGCGTTGCAAAAAAATCTGCCGATCGCCTCGACGCAAAGCGCGCAGACCAAGCAAACCACCCGTGACTTGCTATCGCATTGGCAAAAATTGGGGCAGTTCCGGCGCGCACATGTGGCGGTTGGGGCTGGTTTGCATCAACAAATATCCGCTACGCCTTATGTGTTTAAACGCAGCTATCAACGCGATGGGGTTAGTGATACGGTGATCGTGGCGTTAGATTTGCCGGTTGCTAAAGTCCATCAGATCGATGTGAGCGGTGTGTTTCTCGACGGTGAAAAACTCCATGACTATTACTCGGGAAAGTCCGGCATCGTCAAAGCCGGAAAATTTGAATTGCCCGGCCAGCATTCCATTATTTTAATAGGCAAGCCATGAAAAGATTTAGTCGTACTTCTTTAGTCGGTAACACACGTCGTGTTGGCTTTGGCTTACTGGCTGCGATTGCTCTGCTAGCAAATAATCAAGCATCTGCACAAAATGCGCAGCGTCAAATTGTGACGTTGAAACATACGGCCACGTACCTTGAGATTGTGACGAATGATGGTCGTTATCGTATTACACCTTACTCTGCCGACGTTTTCGAAACCAGTTTTTATCCACAAGGTGAAAGCCTTAGCGCCTTTGATCAACAATCGCATGCGGTCGTTGCACAGTCTGGAAAGCTGAAAATACACTTTGCCGAAACTAAGAATCAAATCGACTATGCCAGCGCAGGCTTGGCAGTTCGGGTGCAGAAATCGCCGTTTCAGATTTCTTATTGGTACCACGGAAAATTGCTGACGTCTGAAAAAACCGGTTACGAAAAAATATCGACCCCTGAAAAAAATCAAGAGCGTATCAGTTTTAATCTTGATTCCACTGAAGCTCTGTATGGCGCGGGCGCACGTGCACTCGGCATGAATCGACGCGGTCATCGCTTGCCGTTATATAACAAAGCACATTACGGCTATGAAGAGCGATCTAGCCAAATGAATTTTGGCATTCCGCTCATTTACTCCTCAAAAATGTACGGCATTCATTTTGATAACGCCGCCATTGGAACACTGGACCTCGATAGCCAACACGCCAATACGCTGAGCTATGAGACGATAGGCGGGCGTAAAACTTATCAAGTGATCGCTGGTCAGGATTGGACTACGCTAGTCGCAAATTACACGGGTTTGACCGGGCGCCAGCCTTTGCCGCCGCGCTGGGCATTTGGTAATTTTGCCAGTCGGTTTGGTTATCATTCTGAAGCGGAAGCGCGCAATGTTATCGCGCAATATCGTTCTGAGAAAATTCCGGTTGATGCCATCATTTTTGATTTGTACTGGTTCGGTAAAAACATCAAAGGCACGATGGGCAATCTGGCATTTGATGCGGATAACTTTAAGAATCCACAGAGTATGATTGCCGATTTTAATCAGCAAGGTGTAAAGACGGTGTTGATCACCGAACCCTTCATACTGTCGACTTCAAATCGCTGGCAAGAAGCGGTACGTGAAGATATTCTGGCGAAAGATCGTAGCGGAAAGCCGTACACCTACGAATTCTATTTTGGGAATACGGGTCTGATTGATTTATTTCAGCCCAAGGCACGTACCTGGTTTTGGAATATCTACAAAGGTCTAGCACAGCAAGGCGTGGCAGGCGTGTGGGGTGATCTGGGAGAACCAGAAGTCCATCCCGCTGAGTTGTTACATGCCGATGGCAAACTGAGTGCGGATCAAGTGCATAATATTTACGGACATGAATGGGCGAAGTTGGTTGCGCAGGGCTATCAGAAAGATTTTCCTGATCAGCGTCCGTTTATTTTGATGCGGGCAGGCTATTCTGGTTCACAAAGATTTGGATTGATACCATGGTCAGGTGACGTCAACCGGACGTGGGGTGGATTGCGTTCTCAGCCTGAAATTGCCCTACAAATGGGAATGCAAGGTTTGGCCTATATGCATTCGGATTTAGGTGGATTTGCTGGTGCAAATCTGGATGATGAACTGTATGCCCGTTGGTTGCAATACGGTGTATTTCAACCGATTTTTCGACCACATGCGCAAGAAGAGGTGCCAGCCGAAGCGATTTTTCGCGCGGACAAGGCCAAGCAGTTAGCGAAGGCTGCGATTGAGTTGCGATATCGCTTACTCCCTTATAACTACACCTTAGGATTTGAAAATCAAGAGCAGGGTTTGCCACTGATGCGCCCTTTATTTTTTGCCGAACCTCTGAATTCTACATTGTTGACGCACTCTGCTTCGTATTTGTGGGGTAATGATTTCTTGGTTCATCCGATTATGGAATCAAAGACGCAGCAGGTCGATGTCCTTTTCCCGCAAGGTCGGTGGATAGATTTCTACACAGGGCAGGTTTATCAAGGTGGCGCTACTCACACTGTTGCGGTGACTGAGCAACATATTCCGGTTTTTGTCCGCGCCGGCGCTTTCATACCGATGGCAGCACCTATGCAAAGCACCCAGTTCTATCAAGAGCAATTACTGGATCTGCATTATTATCACGATGAGAGTGTTCACCGAAGTAGCGGCAAAATGTATGAGGACGATGGACAGACACCGCAAGCGTATACAAAAGGTATTTATCGTCTGCACCAATTTAGCAGTACCTATGACACTTCAGCATCGGGCAAAGCAAGTTTGCGCATTCAATTGAAGCAGCAGCATGGAAGACATTTGGCTGCGCAAAATAAGCAAATCACCTTTTACCTGCATAACGTATTGCGTGCACCGCTGCAAATCACGCACGATGCAAAAAATGTGGATTACGCTTGGGATGCAACGACCAAGGTCGTCAAAGTGCAGATTCGTGGAAACGCAAAATCATCGAATTTAATTCGTGTGAATTGGTGATCTCGCGATCCTAATTTTGTGCGCCACAGAACTGCTACAAAACGGGGCACACCACGGGCAAAATTACTTGTCCAGTCAGGTGCATACGATTACACTTCGTTTCTTTTGGAATTAAGATCAAGTTACTAAGTCATCAAGTTACTAATTAAGCACAATCGCATCTATGAACCTCAAAAGTCTGGCACAAAGTCTCGGTATATCTGAAACCACGGTGAGTCGTGCATTGAACGGCTATCCCGAGGTCAGTGCGCGGACCCGACAGCGTGTTTTGGAGGCAGCGGAGCAATATGGTTATCGACCAAATCCCATGGCGCGGAGTCTGGCATCTGGTCGTACCAATGTGATTGGAATTATTCATGCATTGGTGGCGAATGATTTAGCTGATCCTATGTTCATGCAAATCATCGGCGGCATGGTTGAAGCTTTAGAAGACCGTCAGATGGATTTGATCATGGCGCCGGTATCACCAGAGAATGAATTGCGTTCGTACGAGCACATGGTGAAAGAGCGTCGGGTCGATGGCCTTATCGTTGGTCGCACCAAACTCTATGATGAGCGCGTCGCCTATCTGGCCAAACAGGGTTTGCCGTTTGTGGCGCATGGACGTACTCGTGTCAATGATCCACATGCCTGGTTTGATTACGATAATGAGAGTGGGATGCGGATCGCGGTGGAGCATCTACTGGCGCATGGGCATCAACGTATCGCTTTAATGAGCGCGCCGATCGATATGAACTTTGCACGACAACGCTATGATAGTTTCCAAAGCGTGATGCAAGACGCAGGTCTGCGACCAAATCCCGATTACCTCAAAGATAATTCCAATGACAGACGCGGTGGCTATGCCGCTATGCAACAACTGATTGGTAGCGCAAATCCACCGAGCGCTGTCATCGTCGACAATCACATGGCGGGTGTCGGTGCGATGCGGGCGCTGTTGGATGCCGGTATCGCGATTGGCCAGCAAATGTCGATTATCGTTTGGGGCAAGATGGAAGATTCACTGGCAGGTTATAAAGTGACGACGATTGAGCAACCAAATCCAGATCTCGCAGGCAAGAAAATGGTCGAGATGCTGTTAGCTTTGCAAAACGGTACCCCGCCGTCAGAACTACAAGTCTTATGGCAACCAGTATTGTTGGCTGGTGAGACTGTGAATCAAGCGAGAGCCTAAGGTGTTCCTCGCTGTCGTTTTTATTTGATCCCACTTGAATCATTTCTTCCAACGTATTTCTTTTATCATTCGCATATTCCATTGTAGTTTTCGGTGAATTGGCCGCATACTATTTGCGCTGCATACGTTCGCTCGGTGTTCCCCAGATGGAGATTGTGAAGATGATTCCGGAGAACGGTACTGAAACGCCAAATTGGATACTAAGCGCTTCGATGTTGCGTTGATTTCAAGTACCCAACTGTCAGCGCAATTGACCCAAATTAAAGCGGTAGCAGAGCATGTGGGCGGCGTACTGGTACAAAGTTACTCATATCCTATAATGCACAAGAAGCACGCCGAATTAATGCTGTAATTTGTGAGATGTTAACGAAAAAGCGCATAAGCGGTCGTATTGAGGAATTTCAACGGCAGTTGCAGAGTTAAAGTATGCAGGCATATACCTACATAGCTTGAGTGGCACTGGAATATAATCCATTAGCTTGCCTTTTTGATTCGACAATACACACTTTCTCCAAATTAAGATAATTGCTTACCTTGAGGTTCTGATGACACCCACGTTGAATATCTATTTGCTTCTGGCGGCCGGGTTTTCAGTGCTCGCAGCACTATTGCATTTTGCTTGTTTGTTATTTGGCGCACCGCTTTTTCGTTTGTTGGGCGCTGGTGACGTCGCAGTGAAAATGCTGGAACGTGGACATTCTCAACCTCTGTTGATCGCGGCAGCAGTCGGTACTGCCTTGTTAATATCCGCAGCCTATGCCAGTTCTGCTGCCGGTTTGATTATGAGCCTTCCATGCCAGCGCTTGGTCTTGATTGCTGTCACAGTGGTACTGTTTGTGCGGGCTTTGAGCTTTCCCGTTTTAAAACCATTAATTCTCGGGAATAGCGATTTGTTTTGGTGGATTAGTTCTGGTGTGTGTTTCGTGTTCGCATCGCTACACGCGATCGGTTTGGCGCAAGTGTGGAGTCAATTAAAATGAATCAATCAAGAGTGGAAAACTTATTGCAGGATTTGAATCTAATCAATTCAGCCAATTACGAGATGGTGCAATCTGTCAGAAAAATGGTACTCGGATTGGGGGCGGATGTCAGTGAAGAAGTGAAATATGGCGGCATCCTTTTTTCTGCTACCAATTCCTTCTGCGGCGTGTTTGCGTATTCCACCCATATCTCCCTAGAATTTAGTGAGGGTGCCACGTTAAGTGATAAGTATTCGGTGCTGGAAGGTAAGGGGAAATTCAGGCGTCATATCAAATGCCTTCAAATGGACGAGATTCAGAATAAGCATCTTTTACATTATTTGAAGCTCGCTTATCAGCACCAGAAGTCACAGCAAACCTAGATTCCACTTTGCTATCGTTTAGGAGAGAAGATGCAAGCACCGATTCCAATTTTACGCAGTTTCGATGAGGCTTCTGCAAAGTCATTTTATGTGGATTTTTTAGGATTTAGTCTTGACTGGGAACATCGTTTTGAACCCAACACACCACTGTATATGCAGTTATCTCAGACAGCTTGTGTGTTGCATCTGTCTGAGCATTTTGGTGACGCTGCACCAGGTGTACATTTGCGGATCAAAGTCGATGACGTGATCACATTTTGTGCGTCTTTAAATGCCAAGAAATATCGGCACGCACGCCCCGGTTATCAAGTAATGGACTGGGGCACCACCGATATGACGATCAATGATCCTTTCGGGAATAGACTGACTTTTTATACTGAGACCTAAGGCAAGGGTCGCTTCTTAATTTGGCCGCATTCTTAGAAAACAAATCAACAGAAAATTAAACACTATGCACGAATCAAATAAGCCAAACGACAATCATCATTCGGATATCCCGACGACAGTGACTTGTCTGGTTTGTGAGACGGTGACTACGGAGGGCGCTACCGTCTGTCGTAGCAATGAGGATGCAAACTGTCTTGCAAAAGGTGCTGCAGAACGTATACAAAAACTAAACAGTCAGTGTTTTTGTATCAGTTTGCCTGAGGGTGCTTTGAAACGTGCATTAAAGTTGGAGTTGGCGGCGCCTGAAGTATTTGATTTGATAGAGCAGCGATGCCCACACTTATTTTCTGCGCAGCCTGTATTCGTGTCGCGTACTCAGCAAATGCGGATGGCGGCGGTCATACAAGCGATAGAAAGCGTCGTCGCACTACCCACATTTCGCGCCAAGCTTGTATCGGCGGCGCCCGAGATCGTCAGGCAGATGATGTCACAGAATATGAATCCTACAACGGCTGCGTTGGCCGTAGATGGCGTGTTTTTTGGCTATGACTTTCATTTGCATGAAGAGAAAATTGGCTTGATCGAAGTGAATACGAATGCTGGTGGTGCTCTGCTCAATGCGGTGTTGGCACGTGCTCAACATGCCTGCTGTGCAGTGATGGATGATGTCGTCCATACGCAAGCCAAAGTGCAAGAATTTGAGCAAGCGATTGTCGCGATGTTCCAACACGAATGGCGTTTAGCACAAGACGCAAAAGCCTCGGCGCACAATGATCATTCCTCGCACGATTTGCGAACAATCGCGATTGTTGATGAGCATCCTGAAGCGCAGTATTTGTATCCTGAGTTCCTTTTATTTCAACAACTGTTTCAACGTCACGGTATCAAAGGCATCATCGCCGCACCTGAGCAACTAAGTTGGCGCGATGGTGGATTATGGTGTGGGGAAGAATGTATCGATTTGGTCTATAACCGTCTGACCGATTTCTATCTGGAAGGCCCGAAAGTAGATGCTTTGCGTCAAGCTTATCTGGCTCAGGCGGTCGTTTTGACACCAAATCCTTGCTTGCATGCCTTGTACGCGGATAAACGCAATCTGGTGATTTGGTCTGATCCTCAGCAACTACAACAACTCGGCGTTGATGCGGAAACGCAGGCTTGTCTGCTTGCGAATATTCCACGTACCGAGGTGGTTCAAGTGAAGTATGCAGATCGCTTGTGGGCAAATCGCCGCCAGTTATTTTTTAAGCCGAATGCAGGTTATGGTGGACGCGCTGCTTATCGTGGCGATAAGTTGACCAAGCGCGTGTGGGAAGAGATTCTTGCCGGAGAATATATTGCGCAAGAAATCATCAGCCCGGGCGAGCGCGTGAGTGGTTCACCTGAGATGCCGGCACAGATGAAATTCGACATTCGGCAGTACACTTATCAAGGTGTGGTGCAATGGACCGCCGCGCGCTTATATCAAGGGCAGACCACGAATTTCCGCACGCCTGGAGGTGGCTTTGCCCCGGTCTATACGCTTGACGATAATGACCTGCTTGGAAATCCTCAAAAAATGGCGGCGCTATTAGCGTAGTTTGGCGTCATTGGGCGTAATTGAACGTAGTTGAGATTGGTCAGATTTGATCGGGATACCCCGGTAATAAACGCCTTGTATATCCTACGCCATTTCCTTGTGCATAATCGACACCGAATGCGCTTAACAGATCAAGGATCAATTGATTCTCAGTGAGCTCGGCGATTGTTTTAAATTAATCACATGACCGATGTGATTGATCGCATAGACCATCGCAACATCGACTGAGTCAGCAATATTATCTTTCACGCAGCAGGCATCAATTTTTAGAAAATCGACAGGCAGATGCTTGAGATGGGCCGATAAAGACATGCCGCTGTCGAAAGCTTCCAGCGCAAATTGACAAACTTTTTCTTTCAAGCACAGAATAGACGCGTGCATTCATTTAATTCGCAATCGATGTGGTTTCGGTATTTTCAAAGCAAATGGAATCGACTATCGTCTGTGCTACTTAACTCCCAACTATACAGTGTCATGTCTGACATGCCCGCACTTCGGTAAGGATTGGCATCTTATCCAGGCACAAAGTATGCCTTATATATCCTTAGAGCAAGCCTCCTCGCAGGGCAAAGATAAATCAAAGGTGATTGGTAGACGGAGTTTTGTCGAGAATAACGAGGCGTTAATAACTACTCTGTTTTTTTTTGCATGAAAACAAAAAAAATCATGTAAATTTGACGCCTAGCCCAGACTAGCCTAGCCTTACTTTGGTAGTTTGGATGAATCAGACGAATTAAAGCATCAAATCAAGCGATTCAAAGAATTGGTCGCAACGGTAGTAATTGCATCAGCCAAACCTTGTAACGTTTACCTCTGCTGACATACTGATCGGGATCATCGTTTTTTGCATTCCAGCTATTTCCTTCTTGCATGTCTTGACGAATGGCATTGGCTAACTGAGTAGCAAGCAGAGGGCTATGAATCACGACACCGACTTCTGTGTTCAAGTTCTCTGAGCGTGGATCAAAATTGAACGTGCCAATATAGGCGACCTTGCCATCGACCACCATGGATTTCGCATGCAAGCCAAATACCGCAGGTTGGTACTTGTCGATCACAGGCGAATTTAGCAATTTACCGCGACTTTTCGCATCTGGTCGAAATTCGAAAATTTCAACGCCCATTTTGAGTAACTCTTCACGCTGATTGCGATAGCCACTAAAGGCCTGTAAGTTGTCTGTCGATGCCAGTGAGTTGGTATTGACGATAATTTTTACCCCGCGTTGCAAAGTTTCTCTAATCAAGGTTTTCGCTTTATCGGATAAAACCAGGTAGGGCGATTGAATGACAATTTCTTTTTGCGCCGACTTTACTAAGGCGGCTAGGGCGCGCGAACTATCGCCACTGCCTTGCAAACCTTCCTGACGATTTTTGCCGGGAATGTCGTGAATGAAATCAACATGAGTCCACACCATTTCTTTGCCTAGGCGTTCGAATGACTCGGGAATGCCACGGATCGCTTGCTTGAGGAGGGGATCAAAATTGGTGTCTTGATTTGCATACTGATGTAATTGTGCATAAATATTCAACACTTCTTGATCGCTGACATTCACAGACGGTTGCATGAAGCGATGTTCGGCGAAGATTTTTTCTACTGGCACACTTAAGGGATGTTGCCAAAAGTTGTCGAAATTATTTCTGACTTCGCCGACTGCCTTACCTAAGATAAGTGCATCACGATCACGGAAATTTGCCTCGTGATGAAAGTTAAAATATTCACTGGCCATATTTCGACCACCAGTAATCGCAACGACGCCGTCGACTACAAAGGTTTTGTCATGCATGCGTTGATTCGCTGCCTTGAAATCAGTAACGATATTCCACAGGCGCTTACCCGCATTGCTGCCGACCCTATGCTTGGGATTGTAGATGCGAATTTCCACATTGGGATGTTTGGCTAATGCCAACAAGGTCACGTCTTCTGCTTCAATTAATAAATCATCGACGATTACCCGCACTTTAACGCCACGGTCTGCTGCACGAATTAGGGCTTCTGAAGCGAGTGTGCCGATGTTGTCGTTACTCCAGATGAAGTATTGCACTTCGATACTAGTGGTTGCATGGTCTGCCAGCCAGGCACGTGCTAGCAGTGCTTCAAAACCATTTTCTAAAATATAGGCACCCGTTTGTTGCGGATGTGCAGCGGTGACAGATTTGATGTAGTCGGGCAGTGACCACGACAAGTTGCCAGCTTCGCTGCTTTGTGTGAGGGCAAACTGCGGCACGCTAGTAGCATCGCCTTGTGCGGAGGCTGCCAGTGGCACGCTGTTATAAATTGCAGCCGTGCTCGCAAATGGCCGATCAAGATACCAAAAAAGACACAGTAAGCAAAAAATGGTCAGATTCAGTTTGAGTTTGTTGGCTGGAGTCATGGCGTAATGTTTCTGTTTTTATGGTGTTTAGTATTTGATGGTCAAGCCGCTGGATGTGGACCGCGCTTGCCCATTTTACAATGTGAATAGTGGGATGCCGAAATACTCTTGGATCTGCGCTGCACATCAAAATTCTCTCGAAAGTTTTGTGTCGGTATTGTATGGAGATACTTTAGTTTATTTCATCTACAACTTTTTTCAAATAAGTAGTTTTTATTGCCCTGTTTTGGCATGCTGCGCTCAGTTTGTTCGATATCAGAAAGGATAAAAATGAACCAACAATTAGCGACAGACTTGGAAAATTCTGCAAGCGATATGCTGCCGCCCACATCAGAGCATGTAGTGTTGCAAGCACCAGAAGTAGTGCGGGTGCTGAATGAACAGAGTGCGAATTCTGCTGTGAATTTGAAGCCAGAGTTGAAGACTGCAGTGGAACAGCAAGTCGAACGATTCATGCAAGGTCTATTGACGGAAGATGTGCAAAGCGAAGCTTTTAAAACGCGCTTGGATAGCGCATTTGCTTTGGGCCGTGAAGAGATTTCTATCGCGTCTAATCTCATGCAGGGACGCCTATTGCAATCGAATTTTGTGGGCATGGAAGACAGCGCGGCATTTAAGGCTATACAAGATTTACGCGGGCAACTTGATCAATTGAATCCAGGCAAACAAGGCGATCTATTTCAGCCGCAAAAATTGTTTGGCTTGATCCCCTATGGAAATAAGTTGCAAAGCTATTTTCGTAAATATCAAGCGGCTTCTGCGCAATTGCAAACCACCATGCAGCAGCTCTATATGGCACGCGATGATTTGCAACGTGATGTGGTGGATATTGAAGCGACTCGCGTTAAATTGTGGGAGGTGATGCAAAAACTCAAAAGCGCCATTCATTTTGCCGAGACGCTGGATGCGTATTTGTTTGAAAGAGTGTGCAGTTTGAAAGCAACTGATCCTGCGCGTGCAAGTGCTTTGGAGCAGGAGGTTTTATTTTATGTGCGCCAAAATTTGCAGGATATGTTGACCCAGCAAGCAGTCTGTACCAATGGCTATTTGGTACTCGACGTACTCAAAAAAACCGGACGTGAATTGATGAACGCCTGTAGTCGGGTCGCTACCACTGGCATGAGTGCTTTAGCAGTCGCGCAGACCGTAGCGCGTGCTAGTGGTTATCAAATCAAAGTATTGGATACGCTAGAAGGGATTAATCACACAATAGAAAACTTGATTAGCGAAACAGGACGTCAATTAAACCAGCATGCGGATAGGGTCGGTCAGTTTTCGCAAAGCCCTATGATAGGCATCGATAAATTGAAGGATATGTTTGATCAAACATTTAAAGCAATGGACAGTATGGATCAGTTCCGCAGTAAGGCGATAGAAGTAATGGGACAAAATCGCCAGCTCATGCAAGCGCAACTAGAAAAGGCGGAACACTATCTGGATCGTTATCGCCAGCAACAGGCACGTGAGGCCAGCAAGCTTGTAGTTAGTGGGCCGGTAGTACTGTAAATAATTACTCTGCGCATGGGTGTGCAGGAAGACAAAGTTAAGTTTTGTTTTTTTTGATTCGATTTGAAATTCAACTAAAGGGGAAATTCAACATGGCAACGCAATATGTAATGCAACGTGACAGTAGTGGTTGGAGAATTCAGGTATGGCTTGCGTTTGGTATCGCCGTATTTGCCTGCGGTGCTGGTGTACTGCAATTGCCGGGGCAAGAACTGGATCGCGCTTTCGTCGCGCTGGGTCTTTTCTTTAGCTTGTTCGTTTGTTTCGCCTTGGCCAAAATGATACGAGATAATCGAGATGGCCAAGTCGATACCGGTTCCTGGGTGTTAACTGTATGGGCTGCTTTTGCTGCTGCGATTTTGTTGACAGCGTGGGGTTTGTGGCGGATGGCGATTCCCCCCTGGGAAAAAAATTATATGCTGATCAGCTGGTTGTTTCTGATTAGTGCTACTTTTACCTTGGCTAAAACGGTGCGCGATGCACATGAAGTCGAGTTGATGGAGCGCTCGCAGTTTTTGAACGAAGAAACGAAGATATCTTCCTAATTTAACTTGAAGTTAAATGGCACAGCACAATCACGCGGTATCTTGCTCTTTATTTTTTAATTCTAAAAAGCGCTGCTGTTGAATTAAGTCTTCAGCGGCGCTTTGATTTAGTCGTTGTTCGTATTTATCGAATTCATTTTGTAATAATTGGATTTGTTGTGCCAATAATTGTTCTGCTGTGCAATCTTGATCAATGATTTGAGTGCCGCGCAATGAGCTAGGAATACGTAAGAAACTCTGCAGACTGTCTGGTAGGTAACGTTGCAAGCTTTGGTTCAAATAGTGACGGTCCTCTAAAGAAAAGCAGTTCGCATCACGACACTGCTGCGCTAGACGAGACAGACGCCAGACCTGATCTTTAAAGCCAATCAATTGCGCACAAAGCTCACTACTGAGTTCTTCCGTTATGCAATTCAAAGCATGATCAAAAGCCTGCAAGCTCGCGATATCAAATAAGGAAGCGTCAGTCTCGATTGGCTTGGAGCGGAGCTGTCGCACAGAACGCAGATACGCGATCATGCCAAATCCAACCAACAAAGCAATTCCCGCCACGATGCCCAAATTCAAAGATTTCTGTATCGCTGCTAACAACAAGCCTAGGAAGGAAGCCGAGCAGAGCAAACTACTGAGCACGATGCCGGTTCCAGTCTTTGGGTGGTGTAAAGCGGGTGAGGGGCCATTTAATTTTTCTACTAAAGGCAAACCGAATTGCTGTTTGTTTTGAAGTTTAGCGAAACGCTGATTGAATTTGTTCCTGAGCTTCCTATTGTGCTCCGTTTTCTGTGCAGTGGCGTTAGCCTGCTGAATAGCATCTTTTTTCGGCCAAGTTCGACTATTGACCGGGCGATTCGACGCAACGTATTTAGGATCAGAAGGCCGCATAGGCAATATGGGTGAGAGCAGAAATCAAATAGATCATAGCATTGTTAGGTACTGACGAGAATGCTTGTATCGTTTTTAAGTAGATGGGTAAATCGTGAAATGAACGGTAAATTGTTCTTAAAAATACTCAGACTTAAACTGAGTTGCTAATGATAAGCTATGGCTTGCTGATGGAAGTATCTGCCTCGGCTGACCGCCGTCCATAGACCAACGAGCTAAACATATGCGTTGCCCAATTGATCATTCCGATTTGTATGAAAAAACGTTTAGTGATGCTCTGACTCATCGTTGCGGTAGCTGTCACGGCGTATTTTTACCGGGAAAGTTATTTCGCGATGTCATGGCACAGGCAGCTATGCACGCACATCACGAAGCTAAGCCAAAGAATACAGCAGTCAATAAATACCAACGATTTTGCCCAGCTAAATGCAGTGCTATGATGACTTTGACTGTCCGGGAGATAGAAATCGAAGTATGCCCCGATTGCATGGGAATTTGGCTCGACAGTGGTGAATTGGAAAAGATGATTTTGCAGTATGGTTTGCCTGGAAAGCAGGCTTTAGACAAGATTGGCGCAAATCTTGGAGAGGTAAAGCAACAAGTTCACAGCAGTGCAAACAGCGGCGCAAACAAAGGGGGAAGTTCTGATAATTTAGATGTCTTTGATGTCGTCGAAATTGCAGTAGACATGCTGAATATCTTTAATTGAGCTTCACTGATTGAGGTTAATTGATTGAGTCTGATTAATTGAACTTAATTAGTTGTGAGATGCCGAATTGATCCGGCATCTTTTTTAACGGGCGACGAAGATTATTAAAAATCTATATTAAAACCGACGATTAATCTGCGCCATCAACACATTCGCATGTAAATCCAAATTCGCATGCAAATTTCCGCGAGGAATATTATTGCCCCCTTCGAGTGCGATCGTCACTTTGGTAAATTGTATGTACTGATACGCGACATCGACTTTCCAGTCTTTGTCGATATCGTAGCTAAAGCCAGTACCAATATTCCAGCGATCATTATTTGGTGCGCGTGGACTCACCGTGGGTGCTGGTGTCGGTGTCCAGTCATACATCATGCCTGCGCGAATTTGCAGTGCTGGACTGTGTTGATAACCGAAACCAATGGAAGTTGACCAGCTATCGCGCCAGTTGTTATCAACTACGGTTTCTGCTAATCCGTTACTGTATTTAATGTGGGTGTTTTTGAATGCACTCCAGCCAAATCGATTTGCGTTGGCATACAGTTCGATTTGTTCGTTCACTTTGTGCGCAAGTCCGATTTGCAGCATATAAGGTGTACTGATATCAAAGTCTGCCCTCGATTTGGGATTGGTGATAGTCACACCTAATTGCTTGGCGGTCGCGACCAAGGCTGCGTAATTAGCGGGTGTGCCAGTCAATTCAGCATTGCCACGGAAACTGTGATGTATGGGCGAGCGGAAGGAAGCACCGATGCGTGTTTCTGGTGTGGCTTGATATTCCATCCCCAGCGAGAATCCTAAAGATAGGTCCTTCGCTTTGATCGTACTTTTGACATCGGTCGCGACGGTCGGTGTGGTTGTTGTTGCGACCATGGTGTCTAATCCCGCAGTATAGTACTGGAAGTTCAGACTGGCACCGAGCGCGAGTTCTGGGCTGATGCGATAGGCGGCACTAGGACTGAGATTGAGTGCCGTCAAGGCTGTTCTGGTGGCGGTATAACGTGAGACGGCAGTCTCTGGATATTCAGAAACATAGGCGTAAGGCGCACCGAACGCCACTCCCAACACCAGGTCTGGATCAACTTGATGACTTAAGTAAGTCGCTGCACCGTAAGCGGTATCGATAGGTTGCTTAGGTTCTGCTGGCGTTCCGCTGACCGCTACCTTACCGTCTGTGTAAGGCGCGGTGGCAGTCGCATTGTATAAACGCGATTTAGGTAAATCTAATACGAAGCCAGCTGAAGCGCGGGTACCATCGAAGCGAATTAAGGAAGCGGGATTGGAAAACATCGCGCTGATGTCACGGCTACCCGTACCATTGGTTGCATAGGCGGTGCTCATCCCAGTCGCACTTTGATGCAAGAAATGGTATCCATTGGCTGCACTGATATTCGGATACAAGCTGGCCACACCCAGAGTGATGATGCTGAACGCTTGGCATTTGGTTTTGAGTTCCGGTTTTAGTTTCATTGTAGGCTCCTGAGTAAGATGGAAAATTGGATTCAAAAATAGGTTTGAAAATGGATTCAAAAAAATAAGCGGTTGATTAACGCCGACCCAGCGAAGTGCTGACCATCTGGAAGCCTAAGGCGCGATAACACTCAAACTGAGTCTCGTCGTAAAACTGGTTAGAAGATGATTGATGTGGAAAAGTGGGATCCTGTGTTTTGTAGCGAGCGATATAAGGATTGTTATCAAATCTAAAATTGTCATCGCGCAAATGTGAGTTACTGTACTCAATTTCACCTAGGCTATCGCGTAGACTAAAATCACCGGTCAATGAAGTTTTTAGGTAAATTAACTTCCCGAGTTTTTCATTGCGGTAGTAAATATTACCGATGGCATAGTGTTGTTTACCATCGCGAATTTCATCTAAACCATCCATCACAATAATCACGCCGAAGTCGATTTGTACGAGGCGAATCAGGTCGGCTAAGCCGGAAAATGTCAGGTTTAGATCTTCTTCGCTATCACCCGCGATGATCAAGCGGCATTCGCGCCGTATTAATTCGTAGATGCCCAAATTTTCTATATGCCCGCCATCAGACAGATTGACATACGGTGTATCAGCACTGAGGTTGCTGCTGAGTTCACGTAAAAAATAGGCAGGTCCTGGACGTTGGCTTATGCTTTTTTTCTGATTAATCCAGGCAGGATTTTGTAGCCAGAAGTCATAGCGAATATTGAGCATTCCCAAAATAAACACCAAGGGCTTGACGGTATTTTTTCCCAGATTTGGTGCAGCGGCAGCTGCGGAAATCGCCATTGCGGTTGCTAGATTGAATTCAGGATTTTGTTTTTCGATCGCGGTCGTTTTGCAATAGCCAGTGCTGATGTTGCCGATGTAGCGTTTGCTAAAAAAGAAAAATCACCGCGTCGGTCATCGCTATACGCCTGGCTAGTACGACTCAGATTGAGCGTGCTATTGAGCAAGTGATAAGGCGTAAAGTGTGAGTCTAAGTGAGATAATTTTAGGGTGTCGGTTTGTTCTATTTTGTGTTGTGCATTGCAGCCAAAGATATATGCTTTGCTCAAACGATCGCGATAGAAACGGCTGATGCTGGTGAAATTGCTGTCACCAGTGAGCCATGAAAATAATAAAAATGCGGCGGCGATGAGGGCAAATCCCAGAGGGCTCTGCCATTGAAAATCAAGCAGTGAAGTTGAATTCGAGGCCCGCAATAAGTCATTGCTAAGATGCAGGTAAAACAACCAAAACACCAAAAATCCGATTAGCCCCAATAGGTAAATGGCTAGCCGCGAGAAGGTATTTGCTAGCGTGGGTAATAGTTTCTTCGCTAGCCCATTGAGAGCGAAGCTGCCGGCGCTGCCAGCTAAAGCCATTTGTTGAAAATTCCAGCGGTTCTGCTGTAGTTTGCCGTAGAGTGCGATGGTAATGCCTTGCAATTCGATGAAGAACGTCACCCCGATTGCAGCGATACACCAACCCAGTAAACGGGTGGCCATACTGCGCATTTGCCAGCACGCATTTTCATCCGAAACGGCTGTATTCCCCGTCGTACTGTCGGCGGTATTTGTTGCCGTGTTCCTCGTTGATTCAGAACGGTTCAACAAGCGATTGATGGCAGGCGACAGGAACAGAAGGACTATCGTGAATAGAATCAGGCATTTGGTAAAAATAAAATCAACACTCAGATCCAAGCCAAGTTGGGCCGTTGCATCATGCAGATACTTGCTGGGTGATATCGGCACGGCAATCAATACTGCACTCAGTGCCGCAAGCAAAAGTACAAAGGGAAAAACGATAAAAAAATTGATGACCATACCGCGTAAAAATACCGCTGGTACACGCAACACATCAATTAAACCATTCGGTGCCATGTAATTGGCGTTATTGCGCAAATGTCGAAATATTGGATTCTCGGGTACACCGGGTTGATGCTGAAACAAGGCATCGTGTGCGAGCGCTTGTTTGGTTTCATCTCTTGTTGTGGCAACACTTGTCGATTCCTCCGTACTCGATGCCGCGGCATTTACCGCGCTGTAACAAGAACCAATATAGCCACCACCAGATACGGTGGAGAGATAATCGACGGCCTTTAGCAATCCTAGTTTGCGTAAGCCTTGTAGGACGCCGAGATTGACCGTAGCGGAGCGAATGCCACCGCCCGAAAAAGCTAATCCGACTAATCCTTTATGCGCGACGCTGGTATCAGCATCCCAGCCTGCTTGGCTTTGTCTGATTTCATCTAGTACTTGATTAAGGACTTCCGAACGTTTTTCGGGGGCGACTAGAATCGCCTCAAAATCAATTAGCTCGATATCTCTTCTATGGATAAGCTGCCCGTCCTTGCTTAATATCGTGCGTTGATTGATATCTTCTAATTCCGCATTGAAGACTTCTTGTTGTAATTGGTGTTTGGTATTCATAGCACTTCTCTTTTCCATGTAAAGAGCGTTGAGGTCGCGGCATTTACTTGTTAATAAAATGCCTGTCTTTTACGCCTTCCAGGCTGCTGCGATTGCTCGCACCAGCTTTGCTCAGATCGTGTAGAGGGCAGGGCGCTGTATGTGCACCGCTTATTTCGGAAACTCAGCTAGAAATTCAGCCAGAAACTCAGCATTGAAACTAGTTTGCTTAGTTCGGATCAAATTCCAACTGGAGGCTTGCTGGGAAAGCTTGTTGATACTGAACTTTGCCAGCCTCACCCGGCGCACGGCGCAGGTTTTTGAGACGTAGCAAAGCTTTGACGATCATCGGAATCTGCACCATGTTGATGTATTGACCGAAGCAGGTATGCATACCGTAGCCAAAGTGCATATATTGATAATCAGGGCGATCAAGACGGAAAGATTTCGGATCATCGAGTTCGCGCCCATCCAACATCGCGGACTGCAGTGAGACCAAAATCTTGCTTCCTTTCGGGATTTTCTTAGAGCGGAAACTACCACTAGCGATCACGTAGTCTTCGTTCGCGACGCGGAATACGCCGGCACCAAAGCTGTTAAAGCGCATCGCCTCTAACATGGTTTTACGCAGAGTTTCATTGTCGTCAGAGAGAGCGGCGCGTTGTGCACTGGCGAGCAGGTCGGGATGATCCAGCAAATAATCAATCACTAGTACTACACATTTGGACGTCGTTGGCATTAGACCGATGATGATGCCGATCAAATTGTTGCGAATATCCAGATCACTCATGCCGGGCGTACCACTCGTTTGTAATTTAAGGCAACGCCCGATGATGTCGTCTTTTTCTTTGCCTTGGGCCGCATCTTGTTTGCGTTGCTGTATGAGTTTGTCAAGATAGGCACAGGTTTTCACACTATTGATTAAAGCCGCTTGATCGATTTCGGGTGGGTTACTTGGATAGAACAAATAGGCAAACATACTGCTAGTCCAGTCGAATAATTCTTGTTGCGTAGAGCCAGCTACACCCAAATAAGCGGCACTAAACTGACATGGAACTATGCTACTCAGTTCACTCACGACTTCAATTTTTCCCTTGGCTTCCGCCACCAGTTGCTGTGCGAAGGTCTCCACCATAGGGGCGATGATTTGTGATACGTCTTCCCGGCGCGCTACCAAGCGCATATTCGATACGTCACGGGTATACGTTGGCGTGTCATTCATACCGAGGAAGAAATTGCTGCCTGCTGTAATTTTTCCCATTTTTTCAGCATAGGTAACGCCTAGCGCATCGGAGCGCGATAAGGCTTCTTGTACGTCGCTGTAGCGGGTAATTAAAGCGAACTCTTTGAGTACCAGATTCGGTTTGAAAGTGCGTAAGAGACTAAAGATAAGGGGCAAGTGCTTAGTTGCCCAAGTGCTGATCGAAGTCTTAATGCGTGTCGCGAAGTCCATATGCATAGCCCATTTGGTTAATAAAATATATTTTTATTCGTAAAACTTATTGAGCAATGAAGGTTAATGTAAGTGTGTTTAAAAGTCTATTTTCTTACATATTTATTTGTGAATAGTTGTTTTGTTACTTCAGTTTGCCTGTGGAAGGGCTATGCAAAAAAAATGCCAGTCCAGGTCTAAGCCTGGGCTGGCATGTGAAGAGTGTGTGCAGTGCAAGTATCAGACTAAGGCTGATTCCTTTGATGGAGTGGAGCGCAGACCCCGTGACTTATTCAGTGATACCCCATTGTGATAACATCCAGGCAAAATTGAATGAGCCTTCTTTAATCGCATCATAGCGACCGGATGCGCCGCCGTGACCTGCTGCCATATTGGTTTTCAGCAATAGGGGGTTACTATCCGTTTTGTGCGCGCGCAGTTTTGCGACGTACTTGGCTGGTTCCCAATACATGACTTGGCTGTCGTTTAGGCCAGTCGTGACCAGCATCGCTGGGTAAGCTTTTTTCGCGACGTTATCGTAAGGAGAGTAGCTACGCATATAGTCGTAGGCGGCTTTCTCGTTAGGATTGCCCCATTCCAGATATTCGCCTGTGGTGAGTGGCAAGCTGGCGTCCATCATGGTGTTCATCACATCGACAAATGGCACAGCGGCATGCACCGCTTTGAATAAATCAGGGCGCATATTTACGACCGCACCCATCAATAAACCACCAGCACTGCCGCCTTGAATAATCAACTTATCTTTGCTGGTCCATTTTTCTTGGATCAAATATTCCGCAGCGGCGATGAAGTCGGTAAAGGTGTTCTTCTTCTTCATCAACATGCCATCCTCATGCCAGCGTTCGCCCAAATCGGTGCCGCCACGGATATGTGCTTGCACATAAATTACACCACGGTCGAGCAAGCTCAAACGACTTAACGAGAAAGTCGCTTCGGTCGAGATACCATAACTGCCATAGGAGTACAGCAAGGTCGGTGCGCTGCCGTCAAATTTCACGCCTTTTTTATATACGGCCCACAAAGGTACTTTGACGCCATCTTTTGCAGTTGCCCACAAGCGACGTGCTTCATATTTACTTGCATCAAAACCACCAACGACTTCCGTTTGTTTCAGGATTGTGCGTTCACCGGTCGCCATATCAATGTCCATCACCATTGATGGGGTGGTTGGCGATTGGTAAGACATACGCAGTTTTTGCGCGGTGAATTCTGGTGTGCCAGCACTATTGGCCAGATAGACTTCGTCCTTGAATTGCACACTAGTCCACTTCTTCGATTTAAAGTTATAGATACGCGTACGGTTCAAGGCTTGAGTTTTTTCTGTCACCGCTAAGAAATCACGGAATACTTCGTAATTACCAATCAAGACTTTATCGTCATGCTTGACGATTTCTTTCCAATTTTTCTCAGCTAACTTGCCGACAGGTGCCGTCACGATGCGGAAATTTTTTGCGTTCTTGTTCGTGCGGATAAACAATGTACCATCGCGATGTTCTACGTTATAACGATGACCTTTTGTCCGCCCTAAGATGGATTTAAATTTGTCTTGCGGTTTGTTGGCATCCAATAACCAGGTTTCGCTGGTGTCAGTTGCAGACGACATCAATTCTATAAATTTTTTGTCGTGCGTTGTGCCGACACCGATACCGAATTGCTCGACTTTTTCGTGATAAATTTCCACCGGCTTACCACCGAGTTCCACGCGGAACAGACGATCAGAACGTTTTGTTGTCGGATCTTCCTGTACGTAAAACATTGTCTTATTGTCGGCTGCCCACGCCATACTGGTGACGCGTTCTGCGCTATCTTTGAGCAGCTCACCCGTTTTCAAATCTTTGATCTGCAATTTGAATTGGCGATATCCTGTAGTATCCGTCAAATACGCCATGTAGCGATCGTCCGGGCTGATCAATGAACCCGCGACCATAAAGAATTTTTGGCCTTTCGCCAATTCGTTTTGATCTAGCAAAATTTCTTCTGCAGCTTTGTCATCGTAATTCATTTGCGCATCAGCCAAGCGGCGGCAATTAATACCGTATTGTTTGCCCGCTTCTGTACGTGAATAGTAGTAATATTTGCCGCGACGCACAGGAACTGATAAATCAGTTTCTTTCATACGTCCTTTGGTTTCGGCAAATAATTTGTCTGCTAGGGCTTGAACACCGGTGGTCATCGCTTCGGTGTAGGCATTTTCTGCGTTCAAATATTCGATGACTTTCGGATCTTCTTTTTTCTGTAACCAGCGATAGTCATCGGTCACAGTTTCGCCATGACGCACTTCAGACCATGCTGCTTTAGCAGCGATTGGTGGAACAGCTTTGCTGCCCATCAAAGGTGCAGCAGGTGCCATCGTAACTGCGGGCGCATCAGCCGTTTGTGCATTTGCTGCTTGCGTAGTACTCATCGCCAGCACCACAGAGGCACCGAGCGCAGACCAATTCTTAAGGGACATAAAAATCCTTGTAAATAAAACAGTGAGAAACGCATCTTAGGAGAGATTTGCATAAATTTCAATATAGATTTTTTCAAATGCGTTTCACCAAACTCAGGTCTGCGGGCTGTAAGACGGTTTTGAATTAAAAGTGATATTCGGCGCGCACCATCGGCGACTTGGCGTGGTAGCCATTGCCATGGGTAATTGCTTCAGTATTACCAAATTTGTTGCGCCAACATTGATACTCGATGCCGAGTTTAAAGGTCTTGGGTTTGCTGCCGGTCAAATGGCTAATATCCCACATCAATTGCATGTCGATATTCGTCTCGGCACCGGTCTGCTGACCGACCTCATTCACCCCTTTATTCGCGATAAAATTGGCGTATCCTTCAAAAGAGATGCGTTCACCGAGAGGTATGCCCCAACTCATGGTCAACATAGGATGGGTTTTGTAGTGATAGCGTGATTTGACATTTGAGATCGGTGGAAACGCACCACTAGGCGCATTACTTTCTTCTAGCAAGACTAGGCTAGTATTCAAAAAGCCTGGCACATCCCACATCAAGGTCGGTCCCAGCACCAACATGCGCTTGCGTGAATTGTAGCCAACATCATTTTTTGTATTCCAATCAAAGCCCGCGGTAATGCCGAAACCGCGCACCACACCGAATTGCATGTCTCTGCCAGAAATCTTCCCAAGATCAAAGGTATGCCGATACACAACATATGCTTCTTGTGCGCCACTGTTTTGTGTCAATGATGCGGGATCTTTGCTATCCGATTGCAGAAAATCTACGTTGAAAAAATTACTGCCATATTGATAGCCACTTGCATGCGTCAAGGAAAAAATATTCTTGCTGATGGCTTGCGGGTTGAAGGGTTCTCGAAATTGTTGCCCATTGCGAAAACCGATTGATGTATCACTCCAATCGGCGGCATCGGCCTGTGTCGTGGCAGCGCAAGCGACCGCAAAAATGGCGAACAAACTTGCTTGAAAAAATGGACGATTCATAGTCATTCCTTATGCTGAGAGTTTGTTATGAATGAATGCTTAACTTTTGTAAAATGTACTAGCGCAATCGTCGAACCGGCATGCTTGTTGAACGAATATTGTTGTTAGCGTTATTGTCATGCTCCTGCAAACTGTCATCCAATTTGAAAGCACTTACCACCCCGGCTAGTTTGGCAGCTTGTTCCTGCAGTGAACCCGCAGCGGCAGCGGCTTGTTCAACTAGTGCCGCATTTTGTTGGGTTGCATCGTCCATCTCGGTGATCGCCTGATTCACGTTGGTAATCCCCTCGTCTTGTTCATGACTCGCGACAGCGATCTGGCTCATCAGCTCAGCAACTTGCTGCACTGAATTAACGATTTGAGTCATGGTAGCGCCAGCGCTGTTGACCAATTTACTGCCGGCATCCACCGTGCTCACCGAATCATCAATCAAACTCTTAATTTCTTTTGCCGCACTGGCAGAACGTTGGGCCAGGCTCCGCACTTCCGACGCGACCACCGCAAAGCCTCGACCTTGTTCACCAGCACGTGCTGCTTCCACTGCCGCATTCAATGCCAGAATATTGGTCTGGAACGCGATGCCATCAATGACACCAATGATATCGACAATCTTGCGTGAGCTCAGCGAAATAGAACCCATCGTGGTGACAACCTGCCCAACTACTTCACCGCCTTTCACCGCGTAATTCGACGCGTTGGCGACGAGTTGATTGGCTTCATTTGCATTGCTGGCATTTTGCTTCACGGTCGCAGTGAGTTCTTCCATTGCCGCGGCAGTTTGTTCCAGATTAGACGCTTGATTTTCGGTGCGATTGGATAAATCCATATTACCCGTCGCAATTTCACTCGAGGCGGCCGCAATTGTCTCCGTGCTAGAGCGCACTTCGCTAATAGTGCGATTGAGTGAGGTCACAAAACGATTAAATGCATCTGCTAGCATACCGATTTCATCTTCACTTTCTACCGGCATGCGTCGACTTAAATCTCCGTTTCCGTCGGCGATTTCTCCGAGCATGCTGGCAGCACGGCCAACTGGTGCAGCAATCGCTGAGCTAACCAAGAAGATCACAAACAGACCGACACCGCCGCCAACGATACCTGCTACCAGTGCTGACCAGCCGACAGACGTCATCACCTTACCGATCACTTCATTTTCTGGTACTTCGGCAATGACATAAAGATCAAGTTCCGGAACAAAAGACGACACCACAATTTGCTTGCCTGCTGGCGAGGAATAAGTGGTGTTATAGAAAGCCTTACCGTTTAACAAACTCTTTGCCAGTTGTTCTGAAAACCCCGGCAATTTACTGATATCCGTACGCGACTCTACCAATGCGGCATTTCTATGAATCAGTAAAGTACCATTAGCACGTGCAAGATATACAGAGCCAGAATTGCCGATCTTGTAGTTCTTAATGGTTTCAGCTAACTTGCTGACCGAGAGGCCTATTCCTGCATAGCCAGCTTTGCCATTTCCTGCATCGTAGCGGGCATTAATGAATAGCATATAGGTGTCGCCACCTTTATCTTTGTCGATGTCCAGCGTGTAAGCTTTGTTACTCGTCATCAGACCGTAGAACCATTGATCTGAAGGATCGTTTTTATTTAAGGTACGTTCTAAGCCTTTTTGTGTAAAGTATTTTCCGCTGTCGCCGGATACCCAAAATACGCTGGCAGCCTGGGTCTTATTCTGTATCGTCTGCGCATATTTTTTCCAGGCTTCTAATCCGTCATCGCCAGCGCCGGCAGCTTCCCATGCATGCAAAAAAGTATTGTTGGCAATTGCTTGTGAGCTTGCCAATGGTGCCCCGATTTGCCGCAAAATATCATTGCGGATTTCGCCGACGATCGCAGGCAATTCTAATTCGACCGCACGCTCTTTTACCGTATTGCCGATCATGCTAAAACTCAAAGCGGTAGAAATAATTAGAAACAGCACGAGACATGCAGCCATACTTGCCAACAGTTTTTTGCGTATGGATAGGTTACGAAATAGGTTCATAGTATCTCCGAATGATGACGATATGTTTGTTGCAGATGTCGACGAGCAGATAATTAACCGATATGAAGGAAAGTGGATGAAATTGATAACAACAAAGAAAATTCGTATAGTAAAACTCACTAGACAATTCAATGTCTGAACTATCCAGAGTGCATCTAATCATCCAAATAATTATTGATGATGGCGGCGTATTCGCCACTTTGTAATAAACTTTTTAAGCCACGATTAAATTGATCCCGGACTTCCATTTTCTTGAAGGCCATTTGACCGATTACTGGTTTAAAAATGGCATACTGCTTATACAGGATTTGTGAATGCTCTTTCCCATGTAAAATGTTTGCGTAGAAGACAAAAGCTCGGAAATCCAATACAGTGACGTTGCCGCGTTGCGCATTTAACATTGGTAATTGTGAACGCTGATCGGCGACTTCAAAATACGACGCCGCGTTCTTGACTGCCAGTGCGAAATCCTTGCCTAAAATGCGAGTAGCGTGCCTAAAGCTGATGACATGTTTGTTAGATAGATCCTCTAACTTGTCAATTGCAAATGGTTGATCACGTAAGGTGACAGCAATATTCCTGAATTCGATGACGGGTTCCGAAAAATAAACCTGTTGATTGTCGGTAGGAATACCCGCAAATGCTCCATCTGCAATCCCTTGAACTACCTCCATTTCCATGCGCTTGTAATTGGTGTAGCTGAATTTGATTTTGATACCCTGATTAGCCATCGCACGTTCGATAATATCGCAGGCGATGCCATGTCTGGCTCCCTCCATTACATAAGGGGGCAAAGGCATAACTTGAATTGTCAATTCGCTCGCGCGAAGACTATTTGTGAACCAGAGAAGTACAAGCAAGACGGAAAACCTGGAAACTTGCATGGCAGTCCTGACGCGGTGATTGGTCTGAATAGATTCTTGAGGTGATAGCCGAGATTAACGTGTTTATTGTGATCAGTGAAATTGTGAATAAATTGTATAGCGTGGAGTTAATGAAACCTTGTGGTTTGTAAAAAATTGTTACTTTAATGCCGATCCTTGTTGTCAAATGGCAACTGAATGTGATGGAAATGACTTGAAGATTTTGAGCACCATACGATGCTTTGATGTTGAAACCGACAGCGCGGCACTGGTGGCATTGCTGGATATCACTCACTTGGTCAACCTGCCGGTCGACTTTGCCGTTACTATGCTTACCCTTTTCAATTGAAAGTTTATTATGAGCGATAGCCAAGCAAAAAAATCTTTACATCCCTTAGTTGCGATCGCTGCAGTTTCTGTCATCGTCTTGAGTATTGTTGGTGTCGCTGCCATGACTGGCTTATTGCCGGGATCAAAAGGCGAAGTGAAATCAGAGTTCGCTGACACAAATTTGACGACACTCGCACCTGCTGCACCTGCTGCAGTTAGTCCAGAAGCACAATCTTCGGCAACGAAAAACACCGCAAGCAAAACAAGTTCAAGTTCCGCCGTGAATAGTAAACAGGCGGACAATCAAGTAAACAAAACACGCGATGAAGTGGTCTCAGCGGAAAAACCAGCGAGATCTATTTGCAATCAATGCGGCATCATCGAATCGGTGCACAGCATCGAACAAAAAGCAGAAAAAGGTAGTGGCGTGGGTGCAGTCGCTGGTGCTGTATTAGGCGGCGTGCTTGGACATCAGGTTGGTGGTGGCAACGGTAAAAAATTGGCGACCGTGGCCGGTGCCGTTGGCGGTGGTTACGCAGGCAATGAAATCGAAAAAAGCCGCAATACCCACACCGTGTATGAAGTCAAAGTCAAAATGGAAAATGGTGAAATGCGCACCTTTAAACCAGAGCAGAAACCAGATTGGCGCGAAGGTGACCGCGTTAAATTGGTTGATGGTCGTTTGGTCAGTAATGAGTAAATCTCTTGCTCGCATCGAAAACTTGCGTAGCGTGAGTGTCGGTTCGCTGAGTTGATGTTGGACTAACAAATAAAAATGACAGCCAGAGAAATTGCGCTGTCATTTTTTTTCGTCACACTATTTCGATAAAGATTTGACAGTGTGGATATTATTCTTGGTCAGTCGAATCGGTTTGCCGCGCTGTCAATAAACTATGCGCCACTAAATCCAAAGCAGGGCGCGCATTTCCTTGTTTGTCGGTCCAGACTTTGGGTGTTAGAGCGCCTGATAAACTCACGCTCGCACCATCTTCCAATCGCAATAAAGTCTGACGAATCGTTTCATTGAACGCGATCACATTACACATAATGCTATCACCATCATCGGTCATTGCCTTGACCTTGCAGGTCACATAGCTAGACCCTGCGTGCCCGGTTCTTTGTTCAGCGATGCCATACAGGCGTCCTGCGATGAGAGCGTCTATCATGATTATTTATTCTGAAATGGTGAAGGATGCCGCATTATACGGCCTGAAATAGAGGTGTGCGCTCCGCTTCTCATTCAGATCAGGCGATACTGCATCAGTCCCTTTTAGCTTGAGGAGAGTTTGCAAACTTCCATCATTCTTTGCTTCGGTATCTTGGTGCGCTGTCGTACGGTCATTTCTATACTTACCCAATATAGTGAAGAATGCTGGCATCCTCACATCATGTCATGGTGCCTTCTCACTTAAGGAGCGACAACCATGAATTACATTGAAACAAAAGATAAAATCAAACTCTACTTAAAAGATTGGGGGACAGGGCAACCCGTCATCTTGATCCACGGTTGGCCATTGTCATCCGATAGTTGGGATGCGCAAGCGATGGCAATCGCCGAGGCAGGGTACCGCGCCATTGCCTATGATCGTCGTGGGTTTGGACGTTCATCACAAACCTGGAGTGGCTACGATTACGATACTTTGAGTGATGATCTCGCTGCTGTGATTGAATATTCAAAAGCGCAAGACGCTATCATCGTTGGATTTTCGATGGGCGGCGGCGAAGTCGCGCGTTATATGTCACGCCACGCCGGTAGATCAGTAGCGAAAGCAGCACTGGTTTCTTCCATTGTTCCTTTCCGCTTAAAGACGGCTGACAACCCAGCCGGTACTGAGCAAGCTGCCTTTGATGAAACCGCACTGACGATCAACAAAGATCGCGCCCAGTTTTTCACCGGTTTTTTTCGTACATTTTTCGGTGCGGATGCGCCAGGCAATTTGATCAGCGATGAGCTGTTGGATAACATGCGTAACATCGCGATGCAGGCAAGTCTGAAGTCAACACTGGAATGCTTAAAATCGTTTTCCAGTACCGATTTTCGTGGTGACTTGGCGCATTTTAAAGTGCCGACATTAATTATTCACGGTACAGAAGATAAGACCGTACCCATCGAAGCATCTGCCAGATTGGCGGTAAAAGGTATTCAGGGTGCACGCTTGATTGAATATCCAGGTGCGCCCCACGGTCTGTTTGCAACCCACAGAGAAAAATTCACGCAAGACTTACTGACGTTTATCCGTCAATAGTGACTGACCCGTATTTCGTTTGAAGCTCATTGCTTGTGCTTAAATAAGTCAGATAAGCTGAGCAAGCAATGAACGTAGTGATGGCACCTGAATGAAGGCTTGTACTCGTGCCAGTCGAACACAAACGAAAAGACCACATGAATCACAGGTGAGGATGAAAACGCCAAAATTCTCATTGTCAAAATATCGTGTGCTGTCGTACAGACCCATACCCAACGATCGCTTATTGTCGCAGATGTGAAGGGCTCGGCTGCCGATTATTTTTGCAGTGTATCTGGGCTTTTTTAATCAAATTATTTAAGGAGAATCTCAAATGAATCAAACTATGGCGGGCGATCACACTGCCCACAATAAAAATATGCAGTCTTGCATTGAAGCCTGCAACCATTGTCATGCAAGTTGTTTGCATACCGCCATGATGCACTGCTTAGAAATGGGTGGAGCGCATGTGGAAGCGACACATTTTCGCCTGATGATGGATTGCGCTGCGATATGTCAAACATCGGCCAGTATGCAATTATCTGGCTCATCGTTTCATCAAGCGCTCTGCACCATCTGCGCTGACATTTGCGAGGCTTGTGCAAAAAGTTGTGAAACAGTTGGAGGCATGGACGCCTGCGTCAAGGCTTGTCATGATTGTGCTGCGAGTTGCCGTAAGATGAGCGCCAAGGCTGGATGAATTTAGACAGTACAGGACAATGCTGGTTATACAGGTGTCGTAAATCAGCAGTCCTTCAAAAGTGGCTTTATTTACGCTGCTGACCAAATAACCAATCACGCCACCAGTATCCTGGATAGATATCGGACGGTGGTTGATGCTTCAGTCCTTTGTACTCTCTCAAAGCTACTTGCCCTGTACCGAGACTAGCTATCGCTTGAACGAAGCGTCGATCAGCTGTAATAGGGTTTTCCGAGTCGGCGTCACCGTGAATCACGATGATAGGTAGATTCGTAAAATTGCTTGCTTGCGAGTCTGGTGGCGCGATTCCACACATGGGAACAATGCCAGCAAACATGTTAGGTGCGATAGTTGGCAGGAGCCATGTTGCTGAGCCGCCCATCGAAAATCCCGAGGCATAAATCCGTGATTTATCGATGGGATTCACTGAGCTAAATTGATTGATGAGCTCTATCGTGTCATTCAACATTGGTGAAGCTACAGCATGTTGATCTGGTGCAGCGGGACCGTAGTTCGCACTTCTGATTGAAAACTGTGGAATCAAAATAAAAGCCTGATATCGATCTCGAATATCCGGCATTGCCCAGCTCTTGGCCAGACGATCTAACTGGCTTAGATTGTCAGTTCCTATTTCTCCTGATCCATGCAGTTGCACTACGAGAGGGTAAATCCTTCCTGGACTCAGCTTCGATGGGCGCAGCAGGCGATAGGGTAAGTGTGCACCGCGTGATGAGATAAAGTTGGCGCTCTCAAATTGGTCGGCGGATACCGTGTTGAAAAGTTCTCGTGACAAGGGAGTGGGGTTGTCTATTAGTTCTTGCTTTGGTGAGATGGTTGCGCAACTCGTCAGGGCGGCGCAGAGAAGGAAAATGAGTGTTTTTGTTTTTTTCATTGTTTGGATGGGGTTGTTTGATGTGAGGCACAGCATTGAAGCTGAGCAGCGAAAAGCAGCTGAGGACGAATGTCCAGGGATGAAATGAGAGCCTGAAGTGACGAGCCGTTGAGAGTCGGCTCGAACTTGGAGTTGAACCTCTTACTGCTGGTCATTGGGATGAAGAACATCATCTCGCAGTGAATACGATAGCATGTCGATTTCTGGGAAATCAGATTTGTAAACACCCCAGTCCATGTATTGATAGTATTTAGTCATCGCCTCGAAGTGGCTGTCGGCATCGACTGTCCAAACACGACTTCCGCCCGGTTTAAGGAGGGCGCGCGCAGCATCACCGTTCGGGCCAGCTAGACAGAACGTTTGCCCAGACGACTCTATCCAAAGTTCGTGAATCATATTTTTAGAGCCCTAAGTTTAAGTATGGGGGAATTGTGCGATGCGAACGCAAAAAGAAGCCAAAATGACGAGATCACCACGTCAGTAAAAAATATAAATGAAATGGTCAATGCGATTCTTTGTCATTTGTTTTGTTAATCTATTCAAAGGATTTTGACATCCTCGCTCTATCGTAATCAAGCAGTAGGCTATTGTGCTTTACGTATAGTTTTCTTAAAAAATCCTTATTTGGCCCAATTATATCCATACCTCTATCATCATAAGGATGCACTAATATACGATCTTTAAAATTGAAAATGTATACGTCACAACGGGGATTGGGATGCAAAGATGGGAAATCAACTGTAAAAGCGCACCAAAATAAACTCTGTAGTTTCGTTATTGGTAATTGAAACGCAACGCTTATCCTCCACTCTTCAATGCTTTCATCAAACCTGTCTTCGAATGGAACGGGGGCAAACCAAATTTCACGCTCTTCTGGAATTGCAATACCCACATTTTTTAGTTCACGTAAAACTTTGCGCAGTGCGAACTTATCATTCCCAGCGAATCTCCATAAACAAACTGTTATTGAATCAACTGCATCAAACAAATCTTCACAAATCAGCGAGGCTTTTCGTAAAGCTGTCAGCACCTGCTCTAACGGTTCTCCACCTTCCGACAGTTCAAACCGTAAGCCGTCTGGGTGCGCATAGAACAGCGCATTCCCGCACGCTTGAATCCCAAACATTTCCTCGATTGACCTACTAATTTTTGGATTCATGCTGATCCTTAATGCTTGCATAGCACTGTTCACAAACAACTGAGAAATCGCAAAATTTTCTAAATCGATCAGTCATATCTTCTTCGAGCAAGAACATATGTTCACATGCGTAGCACCAAGCTTGAAGATCGCGAGGTTCAGAGCTGTTCTCGACAAAACCAAGCGGCGCTCCATTGTTTTTAACCAAATGACAGCACACTGTGGCGGTAAATACTTTTCCGTGGGTCTCACAATCCATACTCAATTCGTCGCTTTTCATATGTGAAGACACCTAATTTGATTTAATGGGGAAGGAACATAAGTTAACATATAAATGCAAAAATAATAACGATGATGTTTCAAATAGGTGGTAAGCCTTATTAAACTTAAGGTCATGCTTACAATAATATATTGATATCGCCTATGGACGCAGGCGAAGATCATCCGCCAATCCCACAAAACAACAAAACCACACGTTTTTTGCTTTACTTTTCAAAGCGCTTTGAATTAAACTTCAAATCAATCCAAAGCGCTTTGAATTTTTATGTCTAAAAGCTATAAAAATCATTCAATCTACGCTTTTTAAATTTTTCTGATGATGAGTAAGTCTATGAAACCAGCCTGCATTTTTGACCTCGATGGTGTGATTGTGGATACCGCGAAGTATCACTATCTGGCATGGAAGCGCTTGGCGAATAGTTTGGGTTTTGATTTTACTGAGCATGACAATGAGCAGCTCAAAGGTGTAAGCCGGATTGAGTCTTTGAATTTGATTTTGCGCTTAGGTGGCAAAGAGCTCGATGCTGCGGAATTTGATGCGGCTTTGGTGCGTAAAAATGGCTGGTATTTGGAATACATACAGCAAATCGGGCCAGAAGAAATTTTGCCTGGTGCTGCGGAGTTTTTGAGTTCGGCGCGCGCGCAAGGGATGAAAGTGGCGCTGGGATCGGCGAGTAAAAACGCGGTCTTGATTTTAGAGCGCATACAGTTGCTCGATCAGTTCGATGCGATAGTTGATGGCAATAAAGTCAGCAAAGCCAAACCTGATCCCGAAGTGTTTTTGAAGGCAGCGGAAGAATTGGCGGTACCTGCTAGTGCGTGCATTGTGTTTGAAGATGCGGTGGCGGGTGTGCAGGCAGCGCGAAATGCAGGCATGAAGGTAGTGGGTATCGGCAGTGCTGCGGTACTGGATCAGGCGCATTTTGTGTTACCAAATTTTGCGGGCTTGAGCATCGTGGATGTGTTGGCACGCTTCGCGTAATCGACGAAAAAAAGCGCAAAAAATAGCAAAAAAAGTGACGAAGTAGTGCACAAGATAAACCAAAGACGGACGAAATAGCAATGAGAGATTACATCAAAAAAGACCCGTGGAATATTATCGAAGAAGGCTTTGATCCTGCTTTGAACCGTATCTCCGAAAGTATCTTTTCTATCGGCAATGGCAAGATGGGCCAACGCGCAAATTTTGAAGAAAAATACAGTGGTAGTAGTCTGCGCGGTAGCTATGTGGCGGGTGTGTATTATCCAGATAAAACGCGCGTCGGCTGGTGGAAAAATGGCTATCCAGAATATTTCGCCAAGGTGCTCAATGCAACGAACTGGATAGGAATTAACATCAACGTTGACGGCGAAGAACTGGATCTGGCAACGGCGAGCGTGGCGAATTTTAAACGCGTGTTGAACATGCAAGAAGGGATCTTGCAACGCAGCTTTGTGGCGACCTTAGCATCCGGTAAGCAAATTGAAGTGCAGTCCACACGCTTCACCAGTATCGTCGATACCGACAATGCGGTAATTCGCTATTCTGTGAAAGCTTTGAACTTCAGCGGCAAGCTCACGTTCACACCCTTACTTGATTTGAATGTGGTGAATCAAGATTCCAATTACGACGAGCAGTTTTGGGTGGAGATTTCTCGCACTGCTGCGCAAGGTACTGCAGCGATTACAGGTGAAACGAAGAAGACAGCTTTTCATGTTGCTTGCGCGTTTAAGTTGGCGTTAGAGCATGATGGTGAAGATACTTCATACACCATCGCGCCATTTTCCCAAGATAAGCTGGTTGGGAATACGGTGGCGATCACGATAGAGCAAAGCCAGACAATTAGCCTGATCAAGTATGTCGCGGTGATTTCATCCTTGTATGCGGACAAAGCAAACCTTCAAGCGAGCGCAGAGGCTAGTGCAGCTACCGCGCACGCCAAAGGTTTCACCACGCTGCTGAGCGAACAGCGCTCAGCTTGGGCGAAAAAATGGGCGGAGTGCGATATTACGATAGAAGGCGATGTCGCTGCACAGCAAGCGATCCGCTTCAATATTTTGCAGATGAACCAGACTTATACCGGTGAAGACGAACGCTTAAATATCGGCCCTAAAGGTTTCACTGGCGAAAAATACGGTGGCGTGACTTACTGGGATACAGAAGCGTATTGCTTACCGTTTTACTTGAAAACGGCCGATCCTAAAGTGGCGCGTCAATTGCTCGTATATCGCTATAAACACTTGGGACGCGCTATCGAGAATGCGGCTAAGCTGGGCTTCAAACATGGCGCGGCTTTGTATCCTATGGTCACCATCAATGGCGAAGAATGTCATAACGAATGGGAAATTACCTTTGAGGAAATCCATCGTAACGGTGCGATGAGTTTTGCGATCTACAACTACATTAATCACACTGGTGATGTCGGCTATCTGGCGGAATATGGCTTAGAAGTACTGATCGCAATTTCTCGTTTCTGGCGTCAACGTGTGCAATGGTCAGATCGTCGCAATGGCTACATCATGTTGGGCGTGACGGGTCCGAATGAATACGAAAATAACGTCAATAATAATTGGTACACCAACTTGCTGGCGCAATGGACTCTGAATTACACACGTGAATCTCTAGCGCAAGTTAAAGCGAACGATCCTGCACGTTACGCCGAGATCGTTGCGAAAACTCACTTGGGTGGACACGAAGACGAAGAAACGATCTGGGCCGATGTCGCAGCGAAAATCGTCTTGCCGGTGGATGCGCCAACGGGAGTGTTTATTCAGCATGATGGCTTTATGGATAAAGAATTGTTGCCGATGTCAGCGATTCCTAAAGGCGAATATCCTATTCATAAAAACTGGTCATGGGATCGCATTTTGCGCTCTTGCTATATTAAGCAAGCGGATGTTTTACAGGGGATTTATACCTTTGAGGCGAACTACGACAAAGAGACACTCAAGAAAAATTTCGACTTCTATGAGCCGCTGACCGTGCATGAATCTTCATTGTCGCCGTGTATTCATTCCATTTTGGCGTCGTCATTGGGCTATGAAGATTTGGCGTATAAATTTTATCTACGTACTGCGCGTCTGGATCTTGACGACTACAACCACGACACCGATGATGGCTTGCACATTACGTCGATGGCTGGTACTTGGATGTCGGTAGTGGAAGGCTTTGGTGGCGTGCGAGTTCAGCAAGGTGTCTTGCATTTGAATCCGAGTTTGCCGAAGCAGTGGCAGGGCTATTCTTTCCGCATCACCTTCCGCGGTGCTTTATTGAAAGTGACAGTTGCCAGTAATTCCATCATGATAGAAAATGAATCGGATACTGGTTTAACTTTACGTTTGGCAGGTGCAGAAAAGCAAGTGCCAGCACGTCAGATTTTGACGGTGGCGCGGTGAGTGTTGGATAAACAAGCGTATTAGCGAGAACCCCTCTCCCGTGAACGGGAGAGGGGCAGGGGTGAGGGGAGTTCAGCAATCCGTAAAGTGGATTTCTTGGAGAAATTATTTTGCTCAAACAGTAGGATGACAGTCTAATTTTATTTTTCAACAAGCTCAATCTCCCTCACCCCAACCTCTCTCCCGCTTGCGAGAGAGGGGCTTAAGCGATGTAATTCATCTCTTTTTTTGAGAGCTTCGTTTTTTTGCACAGAATTTCTTGCTCACATCGTTGGGGTAATCAGTTCGATGATGAGTTTCGGCTCCCTCCTTGCGTAAGCAAGTGAGGGGCTTTTTTTATCTTTCTTGAATGCGAACTTAAGTATGAAAAATTGGATCGCACAAAAAGCTGACTGGTGGCGTGAAGCCGTGATTTATCAGGTCTATCCGCGTAGCTTTAAAGATAGTAATGGTGATGGTATTGGCGACTTGCCTGGCATCACAGAAAAGCTTGATTACATCGCTAGCTTGGGCGTAGATATTGTTTGGATTTCCCCTTTCTTTACTTCGCCGATGAAGGACTTTGGCTACGACGTTGCTGATTATTGTGATGTCGATCCCTTGTTTGGCACGTTGGCAGATTTTGATATTCTGATTGCGCGCGCGCATGACCTCGGTTTGAAAATAATGATCGACCAGGTCTTATCGCATACGGCAGAGAGTCATCCTTGGTTTGCAGAAAGCCGTAGCAGCAGAAATAATCCAAAAGCTGATTGGTATGTATGGGCCTATCCTCAAGCCGATGGCACACCACCAAATAATTGGTTGTCGATTTTCGGCGGCTCAGCATGGCAATGGGATACACGACGTTGCCAATACTATCTGCATAATTTCTTGACCAGTCAGCCGGATATGAATTTTCATCATCCTGCGGTGCAAGATGCGCATTTGGCGAATATGCGATTTTGGCTGGAGCGCGGTATCGATGGCTTTCGTATGGATGCTTGCATTTATCATTTTCATGATCAGCAATTGCGCAATAATCCTGTCGCTGCAAAGCAAAATACGGTGAATGTCGCAGCATCTAATCCGTATGGTATGCAAGCACATATCTACGACAATTCACGTCCCGAGAATTTAGCGTTTTTGGAGCGTGTGCGGATCTTACTCGATGAATATCAGGCCATTTCAATTGGCGAAATTGGTGCAGATGATGCGCTTGAAATCATGGCGCAATACACCGAAGGCGGTAAGCGTTTGCACATGGCCTATAGCTTTAATTTGCTGACTGCCGAATTCTCAGCCGCGCATATACGGGCGCAAGTGGAAGCCTTTGAAGCCCGTGTAAAAGATGGCGGGGCTTCCTGGTCGGTCGGTAATCATGATGTGGCACGCGTGCACACGCGCTGGGGCGGCAAGTCAGCTGGATCTGCTTTCGCCAAGATGATTATGACTATGCAATTGATGTTAAAAGGAACTCCCTGTATTTATCAAGGTGATGAATTGGGATTGAGCGAGGCAGAGCTGGCTTATGAAGATTTACAAGATCCGGTTGGTATTACCTTTTGGCCTGAATCAAAAGGGCGCGATGGTTGTCGCACGCCCATACCTTGGGCGTCTGATCAGCATCATGCCGGGTTTTCGGATGCGACACCTTGGCTGCCGGTACCTTCGCAGCATGTCGCTTTGGCGGTGAATCAGCAAGAGGACAATCCAGATTCAGTGTTGCACTTTGTGCGAAAAGTGATGCGTTGGCGTAAAAGCATTCCTCAGCTATTGCGGGGCGACATCCATTTTTATGATCTGCCCGAACCCTTATTAGCTTTGAGTCGTGATCTGGAAGGTGCGCCTAGCGTCTATGCGGTTTTTAATTTGTCCGCGCAAGCGCAACAAATAGATTGGCCTTTGATACAAGATGCGATCGTTTTGTCAGGGCATGGCTTGGTTGGGCAGAAAGACGGTGCTAATTTAAATCTGCCAGCTTATGGCGCATGGATAGGATTGAAACGTCGTGGCTGATAGACAGTCGAGACAGAGGAAGATTGAAGGGGGACAGACGGGGGATGATAGAGGGGCGCGATTCCGTTTATACTGTGCAAGGAATTTCATGGAATCATTTGGGGATGAATTTATGCAAGATAATTTGGAAGCACAATTGAAACGTCGTCGTTTTTCACAATTCATAGCAGTAGCGGGATTGAGTTGCCTGAATATTAATTTAGGAATGAATGCGCAGGCATCGATCGCTAAACCAGAAGCTGGAATTGAATACACGGTGCTGGCACAAGCACAAAGCACCGGTTCTAGCCCGAAAATCGAAGTGATTGAATTTTTCGCCTACTATTGCCACTTTTGTTATGGCTTAGAGCCGACATTGGCAGAGTGGGTGAAAAAGCAGGGCGATAAAATTAATTTTAAGCGCATTCATGTATTAAATCCCGGCGTCGAAGCGCAACAAAAATTATTCTTCGCATTGGATGCAATTGGCAAGGCGGACGAATTGCACAACCAGATTTTTGATGCCTATCATGTGCAACGCAATCGATTGATGACGGACGAACAGGTGCGTGATTTCATCAATAAAACGACCATCGATAAAGCCGCTTTTTTCAGCGCGTATAACTCATTCACGGTAAAGACCAAACAAGGTCGTTCGCAACGCGTGATGGCCGATTATGAAGTTAATTCTTGGCCAACCTTAATTGTCGATGGTCGCTTTCACACCTCTCCATCGATGGCGGGCAAAGAATATGGCAGACCTTCTGAAGAGCAGGCGAATCAGGCTTTATTGCCGGTCTTGGATTGGTTGATTGCGAAGGCGCAAAAGGATAAAGCTGCTGCTAGTAAATAAATCAAGCGATTGAGTGCGAGTTGAGGTGTACTTGATTCGTAGGACATAAAAAACGCCAGACGAATCTGGCGTTTTTTATGTTTAGCACATTGGTATTTTAATTGAGTTTCTTCACTACCACGCAGCCAATGGAATAACCCGCGCCAAACGAACAAATCACGCCTATCGCGTCTTTGGTTAAATCATCTTGATGCTTATGAAACGCGATGATCGAACCCGCTGACGAAGTATTGGCGTAGGTATCTAAAATGGTGGGCGATTCCTCAGTGCTGGCGTCGCGCCCTAAAATCAAACGGGCGATCAGCAAATTCATATTCAAGTTTGCCTGGTGTAGCCAGAAGCGTTGGATTTGGTTCACTTCCAGTCCGGCTGATTGCACGGTGGTCGTGATCGTTTCTGCTGCCATAGGGCAGACTTCTTTAAATACCTTGCGACCCTGTTGGCGGAATAATTTATCAGACTTGCCGATACCGCTTTCATCGGCACGGTTCAAGAAGCCAAAGTTATTGCGGATATTATTTGAAAATGCAGTTTTCAGTTTCATCCCCAAAATACTAAACTGATGTTTTGATGTGGCGAGATCTGCTCGCTCTAAAAGAATCGCTGTGCAAGCATCGCCAAAAATGAAATGACTGTCACGATCGCGCCAGTTCAGATGTCCACTGGTGATTTCTGGGTTGACGACTAAGACTGCGCGCGCTTGTCCGCTTTGAATTGCGCTCATCGCTGCTTGTATGCCGAAAGTGGCGGAAGAACACGCTACGTTCATATCAAAACCGTAGCCATCAATGCCTAAGGCATTTTGGATTTCTACCGCCATCGCCGGATAGGCGCGTTGCATATTACTTGCCGCGCAAATGACCGCATCCACATCCGCCGCTGTCTTGCCTGCGCGCTCTAAAGCTTGTTTGGCGGCGGCAACCGCCATGTCACACATGATCGACGGTTCATCATCACTGCGTTCAGCGATATGCGGCACCATGCGATTGGTATCCAGTACACCAGCCTTATTGACCACATAGCGTGACTTGATGCCTGACGCTTTTTCGATGAAGGCCTCACTGGATGTTTCTAAAGCCGTGATCTCACCGGCTGCAATTGCCGCCGCATTGTTTTGATTGAACTGCTCAACGTAAGCGTTAAAGCTGGCGATGAGTTCTTGGTTAGAGATAGATTCGGTGGGCGTGTATAGACCGGTGCCGCTGATGACGACTTGGTTCATCTGGGTTTCCTCGCTGAGTTTCTCGGGTGGAGTGAAGGATAGCACTGCTTCTGTTGGCGGTGCTTAGTGCTTAGCCGAATAATTCTACACAAGTATTTTATCAACGCTGCTTTAGCCATGGATCTTAGAGTGATTACTCGAATCCTTCGCCACTCGCAAATTTATGTAATAAGCATCATACGGCCAGATAGCGACCTGGACGATGATTGAGCATGATCGCCAAATTCAAAACGACCGCGCCAATCACAGACGCCAACATCGCGATTGGAGACACCAGCAAGAAGGAAGCACAAACTATGCACAAATCAATGCCCATTTGCAATTTTCCAGCGCGGATGCCATGTTTTTCTTGCAAATACAGCGTCAAGATATTAATGCCGCCTAAACTAGCCTGATGCCTGAAAAGCACAATAAAGCCGACACCCATCAAGGAACCGCCTATCAACGCGACATAGAAGGGGGTTAATGCGCTCAATTGGACCATCTTAGGATGCAGCCCCGACATCACAGAAACTAAGGCGACTGAAATAAAAGTTTTGAGGGTGAAGCGCCAGCCCATGCGTTTCCATGCCAACCAATAAAAAGGCAGATTCAGCACAAAGAAAACCGGCCCAAAAGACAGACCGGTTGCATAATGGATTAGAAATGCTAAACCAGCGGTTCCGCCTGTAAATAATCCTGCTTGATTAAATAAGGCGACGCCCAGTGACACCAACAAAGTGCCCGTAAATATCGCCAGCACATCTTCAAAAAGATTGTGGGGCACGGCAACAGGAGGGCGTGGCGGGGTGGACATCGCAGTTTTCATAAAGTCAAACTTAGCTGGCAGGGCTTGATCGTCATTTTTTGGTCGACGTATTTGAGCGGATTCTCAGCCCATATTGTAGCGGTGTCTGACGCCTGAACTGGCCGCATTGGCGGCCTATTCAGGGTTTACTTGATACTTGTCAAAGCGAATTGCGGGTATGTGGGCTTGGGGGGAGGAAAGCGATTGAGAGCCCCCAAGATATTGACTAAACCATACTTATGATTTTAATGCTTTCAGATGGTCTTCTACTTCCGATTTGATCTTCTTGGACAACTCAGGTTTAAAACTTAAGGCTTTTTCATACGCAGCAATTGCCTTGACTTTGTCACCTAGTGTTTGCCACGCCTTACCTATTCGGTAAAGTGCATTGGCACTGGCGTCAATCACCACGGATTTTTCTAAGAAAGGCAGTGCATCTTTTGCTTTGCCTTGCTCCTGTAATGCCTTGCCTAAGCCATAAAAGCCTAAGGAAGAGTCAGGGAAACGATTACATAATTCGCGGAAGATTTTTTCTGCCTCTGTCATCTTCTTATCGTTGATCAATGCGTGACCAATACTCGACAACACATTGCGTTGGTGCTTGGCCAGCGCTTCTGAATTGGAGGTGTTGACCGCTAGTGCTACGGATGTTGCTCGTTCAATATTTTCTTCATGCAAGTCGAGAGAGGCTTGTAGCAAGGCGCCGGCGGCTGGACTGTATTTGATGGTCTCTACGATAAAGTCTTTCGCTTTACCCGTGCCGCCACCGACGAAGCTGGGTGCTTGTAAATAGAACTGCATCAAAGAGCTGCGCGCGCTGAAGTTGGAGGGATCAAGCTCGATGGCCTTTTTGAAGGAATCGCGAATTTTGCCTACATAGCTGATTGCTGACATTACCCCGCCGCGCATCGCTTTGGTACCGAGCGTATTGCCCAATGCTTCTTGGCATTCCGAATTTTTAGGATTGGCGGCGATACATTGCTCGGCGAGTTTCACGGCTTCATCGAGACGGCTTTCTTTGCCTTCGATCAGAATCAGTTCAGTGCGCGCGACTAAAGCATCGGGATTATTGGGTTCTGTGCTGAGTTTGCTGCTGATCGATTTTTCAACTTCGGCATACTTTTTTGCCTTTATTAAAGCTTCATATTCGTGAGCCTGGCTCATTTGCAGAGAGCTCACGCTCAAGAGTAGAAATACAGCAGAGAGTTGGTATTTTGTGTGCATAGTTCAATCCCATCTAAAGCGACATAAGGCAATATTTAAGTGCAAAAACTTGGTCCAAATCGTGAAGCGAGGTGCAGTGTCAATTTTGTATTAACGTTTGTCAATCAAAATGCGATGACACAGAATTTAACAATGATGAACTGCCGAAAAAACGGCATGAGCGGTTACCAGGCAGTGTGCCGAAATTTGGATGGCGGGGTAGTAATTTTGAAAGTGTTGAGTTGTCACTTAGTTGATTCGTAGTTGCTGCTCCTATTTTGCTGCTGTGGATGCAGTCCTTGTATTCGGCGAGTTAGTTACTGTTTCTAGCTGGTTTTGCCACAGTCTTGTCGTATTTCTAGGGTAAAGTAGAGGCTGGTCTATTTTTGAAAGTCCGGCGTTGGATAATATTTTGTATATCGTTGCAGCATTGTTTCTGGTGTTGCTCAATGGTTTTTTTGTGGCGGCAGAATTTGGCTTGGTCAAACTGAGGGCAACCCGGGTGCGCAGTTTGGCCAAAGTGGGCGGATTTCGTGGCCGCTTATTGGTTGCGGTACATCAAAATCTCGACGCTTATTTGTCTGCTTGTCAACTCGGGATTACCCTTGCATCTCTCGGTTTAGGCTGGGTCGGCGAACCCGCTTTCGCGCGCATTTTAGAGCCTCTGCTCACAATGGTCGGCATAGATTCTGCCGAATGGATACACCGCATATCCTTATTCTTTGCGTTTTTTGTCATCTCTTTCTTGCATATCGTGGTTGGTGAATTGGCACCCAAGTCCATGGCAATTCGCACACCTGAGCGCGTGTCTTTATGGACTGCACCTGCTCTATATGTATTCTATTGGACGATGTTTCCGGCAATTTGGGTGCTAAATAATAGTTCTAACACCATATTGTCCTGGCTGGGCTTGGATGCCAGCCATGGCAGCGATGCCCATTACTCACCCGAAGAATTAAAGATGATTTTGCGGGGCAGTCACGCTAGCAAAAAACTCACTCCAGATGAATGGAGCATCATGGCGCAGATGCTCGATTTCGGAGATCTCGAAATTTCCGATCTGATGCGCCCGATCAATGAAGTGGTGGCGATGTATAAAGATGCCAGCTTAGAAGAGAATATGGCGACTGCAGCCCGCAATCGTTTTAGTCGTTATCCGTATATCGATAGTGATGGTGAAACCGTACTGGGGATGTTGCATTTGAAGGACTTGTTTCTTGCACAGCAGAGTGGCAAGGCACTCGATGATTTAAGCAAGCACTTGCGTCATGTTGAGTATGTGCCGCCAAACACACCCGCTTTGGAACTATTTCGCCGTTTCCGTAAAGGTGCGCCGCACTTCGCTATGGTTGGTTATCGCGATAGTAAGCCAGTAGGATTCTTAACTTTGGATAATCTATTGAGTGCCTTAGTCGGACAAATTCGGGATGAATTCCGTCAAAATGATAACGACTGGACTTTGCTAGATGATGGCACCTTGATTGGTAAAGGTAGCTTGCCTTTATTTACCTTGGGGATCGCCTTGGGAATAGATCTCGATAGCGAAGAAGTTGAATCTATCGGTGGGTTGATTATGCATGTACTCGGCGACTTGCCAGAAGAAGGGCAAAAGATCGAGTTCCCACAATTTGACGTGGTGGTAAAGAAAATGAATGGACCGCGTATTGTGTTGGTGCGCGTACATCCTAAGTCTGAAGAGCCGAGTGATATGCGAGATTAAAGTCTGATTTTGATTGCATGGCAAGATACTTCTTCCTTCGTGCAAAATTAACATGGATGCTGATTAAGGCATCCATTTTTTTTACTTGATTTTTATGTATTATTTTCGCCGAATAACACTGTTGTTTTACATATTTATCTAGACAGTTTTCTTATTTTCGATCAAGGTAGTAGAAGTTTGACGTGCTATAAACAGGATAGTTGTTTGCTTAAATAATGAACCGGACCAGGTCCGGCCTGTCGACGTTCAGATACGTTGGCTCTGCTTCGTCGTACCCATTTTGGCGATAAATACTGATGATCGCAATGCATAGTTTGACAAAATTCACCCGAAATTTTTGGCTGACTTTGGCCATGATTATGGCGTTTTCGGTCGCATTCACAATCTATGTGTGGGCAGAAAAAAATGTGGATATTGCGAATGAACAACGGTTCGCTGCGCATGCTTTAGGGAATGAAATGCGTCAGTCCTCTGACGACTTATCCCGTATGGCTCGCGCTTATGCGACTTCGGGTTCCCCCATTTATCGGCGGTACTATGATGAAATTTTGGCGATTCGTGATGGTCTAGCTGAACGCCCACTAAATTACCATGAGATCTATTGGGATCTGGTGTTATCAGACAATCAGAGACCGCGCCCTTCCAGTGGCAAGAAAATTTCATTTCAAGACCTGATTCGCCAGGCAAAGATCAGCGAAGCCGAATATCAAAAATTAAGCTTAGCGTTAGAAAATTCTAATCGCCTCAGCGTGTTTGAGCGACAGGCGATGGATCAGGTAGAGGCGCTGCGAAACGGTAGTAGTACGTCGACAATTGATCCGATAGCGATTCTGACTAGCGAAGATTATCGGGCGACGAAGGCCAGTATTATGTGGCCAATCTCGGAATACCATCAGATGATGGAGACGCGTAAGATTGCGGCTGTGAAACGCACCCAGCAGGTCGCGTACCAATTGCGAATATTGGTCATGGTGATATGCGTTTTGATGGTGATTTTGTTGTGGCGTGCCTATCAAAGTTTTCAATGGACTTTGGGTGCACCGGTTGGACAACTCCGAGCGCATCTCGACAAAATGGGGCGTGCAGATTTTTCTGAACCCATCAATGTCCCTCAGGAAGCAGAAAGAAGTGTGCTTGGCCTGATCTCGGTCGCACATGACGCATTGGCGAATATTGAAGAACGACGCCAACAAACTGAACTACGCAATCAAAGACTGACCCAGTTTTACAATGTGTTAAGTCAATGTAATCAAGCGATTGTACGCAGTCATTCTGAATATGAATTATTACAGCAAATCTGCAACGATATGGTGCAGTACGCAGGTATCAGGATGGCATGGGTAGGTCTACTCGACACCGAACAGAAAACGATACTACCTCTCGCTGCTTATGGTACGGGAGTCGAAGTATTGGAGCACCGGAGTTTTGATCTGGCAGCACCCGTCGCCCCAACAGTCCATATTCAATCTGGACACAGCCTCTATTTGCAGAGTTTCAGTGATACCGTACAGCAGGCCCGGGCGAGTTGGGTGCAAGACTGGATGACCGAGCTGTCAGATCCAGAATGGCGAGCGCTGGGACAACAATATGGCTGGGCTGCCTCGGCCGCGATTCCCTTATTTAAAAATGGCACGGTATACGGCGTCATCAATTTGTATGCCGGCAATAGCTATGCATTTGATGAGGAAATCCAAACGCTGTTGGTTGAAATGGCGATGGATTTAAGTTTTGCCCTCAACCGCTACGAGTTAGAGGTCAGCCGTAAACGTTCACGTCAAATGGAAGTTCTGCGTAGTTTTATGCTGGAGCAAATTAACAGCGAAAAATCGCTAGAAAATTTGTTTCATGATGTCGTAAAACATCTGGAGACCGTCATGCCAGGTAGTATTTGCTCGATTGTTTTATTAGATCGAGATGGTGTGCATTTGCGGACCGGTGCGATGCCGGATTTTCCCGATTTTTTTGTACAGGGAATTGATGGGGTGGCGATTGGTGATGGTGTAGGCTCTTGCGGACACGCGATATTTACCGGGGAGCGCACGATCGTTGAGGACATTAATACGCATCCATATTGGCTTAATTTTAGAGAACTTGCACAAAGCGCGAATTTGGCCGCCTGTTGGTCGGAACCAATCCGTTCGGCAAATAAGCAAATTTTTGGTGCGTTTGCGATTTACCATTCCGTTCCGACTAAGCCGGAAGCATGGCATCTAAATTTACTAGAAATGGCCGCGCATTTCTTAGCGATTGCCATTGCTAAAGAAAGAACCGAAAGCAAGTTGCGGAAGTTGTCGCAGGCAGTAGAGCAAAGCCCCAATATTATTATCATTACCGACACGCAAGCACGTATTGAATATGTGAATCAGGCTTTTGTTGACAAGACTGGATTAAGTTTGGAGCACGTCATTGGACAGCGTCCAAATATTCTACAGTCGGGTAAGACACCTTTGTTCACTTATGAAGAAATGTGGGAACACTTGCGTAAGGGCGAAAGCTGGCAAGGCGAGCTGACTAATTGTTATAAGGATGGTAAAGAAACCATCGAGCTGGCACATATTTCTCCTGTCCGGGATGGGAGCGGTGTTGTGACGCATTTTCTGTCGCTGCAGGAAGATATCACCGATAAAAAGCGGACTGAAGAACGTATTCAATATTTAGCACATTACGATGTACTCACGGGTTTGCCAAATCGCGCGTTGTTGGAAGAACGTGCGCAATTCGTTCTCAGTTCCGCAAAGCGAAAAAATTCGCCTGTCAGTCTGATCTTTTTCGATTTGGATCACTTTAAAAATATTAATGATTCATTAGGGCACAGCACTGGTGATGCGCTATTAGTTGAGCTTTCGCGCCGATTGCGTGATGTGTTGCGGGAAGACGATATCATTTCGCGACTTGGTGGCGATGAGTTTATCTTGCTATTGTCTGGGGTCGATGAGCTTGGCGCTGAGCGTGTTGCAGAGAAACTTCTTCATACCGTAAACCAAAGTTACCTGATCGGGCAATATGATTTAAATGTGTCTGCTTCTATTGGCATCGCAGTCTATCCAGAGGATGGTGATAATCTTGAGACTTTGTTGCGTAATGCAGATACCGCGATGTATCGCGCTAAGCAGGATGGACGAAATAGTTTCCGGTTCTTTACCCAAGAAATGCAGGCACGATCCGGTCGGCATCTAGAATTGGTGAATGCCTTACGTTATGCCCTAGAACGACAACAACTACAAGTGGTGTATCAACCGCAAATGGACCTGCAAAGTGGTCGAGTGATTGGTGCTGAAGCCTTATTACGCTGGCATCATCCCGAGATGGGAGCGATTTCTCCTGCAGAGTTTATTCCCGTCGCTGAAGAGACGGGAATGATTATGCCTATTGGTGAATGGGTATTGCGAACTGCGACGATGCAAACGCAGCATTGGCATAGCCTGGGCTGGAATGCATTAAGTATTGCGGTGAACTTGTCGGCGATTCAGTTTCGGCATACGGATTTGCCAGGGACCGTGTCGCGGATTTTGAGTGAATCAGGATTGCCAGCGAATTGCTTGGAGCTAGAATTAACTGAGGGGGTGGCCATGATCGACCCTACTAGTGCAATAGCGATCATGAACGATCTTCATCAACGTGGTGTGCGCATGGCAATCGATGATTTTGGAACTGGATATTCTTCTCTGAGTTATTTGAAAAAATTTAAAGTTTCGAAGCTCAAAATTGATCAATCTTTTATTCGCGATATCGGTAGTGATCCTGAGGACAAAGCAATCATCCGTGCGGTTATTAGTATGGCGAAAACCTTAGGCCTGCAAACTATCGCTGAAGGCGTGGAAACGGAGGAGCAATTAAACTTTTTGAATGAACAAGGCTGTGATGAAGTGCAGGGATATTTCTTTGCGCGCCCATTGGCGGCGGATCAGTTTGAACAATTTATGCATGCGCATTTGAATGCTAGGAAGTAAGTCTGAGCTAAAACTCAAGCCAGACCCAAGGTATTAATCACCGAAGCAAATGCCAATATCACGCCCAGTTTGCAGAGTGTCGCCATCGAGTGGTACACCTTTCATACGTCCTGCAACTTCATCTAGGTTCACATAGTTCACATTCGGAAACGCCAGCGCCACCATGATTCCAGAATAGCCTTCTTCTAAAGCGCGAACTGCTGCAGCGCCAAAGCGCATCGCAGACAATCGATCAAATGAAGTTGGACTGCCACCGCGTAAAAGGTGACCAAGTACGACTGCGCGTGCTTCTTTACCCGTGATGGCCTCGAGTCGATGTGCGAGTTGTTCACCAATGCCGCCCAAGCGTTCGACACCACCCAATTGCGCTTGTTCTTCCAAATAGCGCTGACCATCTTTTTCCTGCGCGCCCTCCGCGACTACGACAATACTGTAGTGCCGACCAGCGCGAGTGCGTGCTTGAATTTTTTGAGCAACTTTCTCCAAGTCGAAAGGAATCTCTGGAATCAAAATGGCGTGCGCGGTACTTGCCATGCCAGCATGCAATGCAATCCAGCCGGCGTAACGACCCATCACTTCGACCACCATAATCCGCCGATGACTTTCGGCTGTGCTGTGCAGTCGATCTATGCAATCAGTCGCGAATGCGACGGCAGTATCAAAGCCGAAAGTGGTATAAGTCTTATCCAGATCATTGTCGATGGTTTTTGGCACGCCGATTACTCGCAGACCTTGTGCGTAGCCTTGTTGATGTAGCGCGTGAGCAATCGTGAGCGTACCGTCACCACCTATACAAATCAAAGCATCGATCTGCATCGCCCGCAGATGACGGATGATGTCACCAGTGCGATCTACCTCGGATTGACTACCGTCCGGGTTAGTGACTACGAAACGCATAGGGTTGCCGTGGTTGGTGGTTCCCAATATGGTGCCGCCGAGATGATTGATTCCGCGAACCTGATCTTTCCCAATCGAGAAAATACCATCAACTGGAAAACGATCCGGTCGCAATATTCCATTAAAACCTTCTCGAATACCAAAGCATTCCCAGCCGCGTTGTAGTGCGGATAGAACAACCGCGCGAATGACGGCATTTAATCCAGGTGCATCGCCACCACCGGTGCTGATGGCGATCCGATGGATAGGCTGCGAAGGCGTGCTTTGATAAAGTGGTGAAGTCATGATGGGCAAAGTCGGAATGTGGTTTAGTCTTTGCTACAAGTTGACAAACCAAATGGTAAGTAAGCTGGGCAGAAACGGAACGTGCCAGTCAGTACAGGGACGATGCCTATATATCCCCACATACCAATATAACCAGTCACCGCAGCGGCGATCAGTGCCACACCAACGACGATACGAATAATGCGATCGGTACTGCCTACGTTGATTTTCATTTTTACTCTCCAGTTTTGTGAATGTCGCTTACTTAGTGCTACCAAAATTTTCCATACGACGTCTGATGTCGCGGTGAAAAGAAGACGAAATAAATTCAAAAAGGTGACAAAAAACGCAGCGAGGTTTAAATGTCGAATGCCCCGCCAATACAAATTAAAGGCCGTTCAAGGGAATTTTAAGATAACTGATACCATTCCCTTCTGGCGGCGGTGGGTTTCCTGCCCGGATATTAATTTGAACCGCAGGCAAAATTAATAAAGGCATCTCTAAAGTCGCATCGCGTTTGCTACGCATGGCGACAAACTCGTCGGCACTGATGCCTTCATGTACATGGATATTTTTTTGTCTTTGCTCGGCGACCGTTGTTTCAAAACTGACTGTACGCCCATTTGGCGGATAGTCGTGGCACATGAAGAGGCGGGTCGTTGCTGGATATGCGAGTAGTTTTTGAATAGAGTCATACAACATACGGGCATCCCCACCGGGAAAGTCACAGCGTGCCGTGCCAACGTCAGGCATGAACATAGTATCGCCGACAAAGATGGCATCAGCGATCTGATAAGCCATATCGGCAGGTGTATGACCTGGCACGAATAAAGCTTTTGCCTGCAATTTCCCGATAGTGAAAATTTCATCTGCGGCAAACAGATGATTGAACTGCGAACCATCGACCGCGAACTCGGCTTCGAAGTGAAATAATTTTTTGAAGACAATTTGCACTTGGTCTATATGGGCGCCTATGGCGATTTTTCCACCTGCTTGGCTTTGTAGATAATGCGCTGCTGAAAAATGATCGGCGTGCGCATGCGTTTCTAAAATCCAGTCCAGTTGCAATTGTTTTTCTTGCAGATCTTGCAGTACCTGATCTGCAGAATGGGTCTTGGTGCGACCGGATTTGTGATCATAATCGAGCACCGGATCGATGACCGCGGCATGCCCGCCGATTTCGTCATAGATGAGATAAGTGATGGTGCAAGTGCTAGGATCAAAAAAGCTTTGTATCTGAGGTTTCATGCGTCTTCGGTGTCAACAAAATAGCGATGCTCAATCATAGCAAACCAGAACTCGAACGCAAGCAGATTTCTCTGATCTGCTGACGAAACCACAATCGTTCCGCTTTAATTTGATTTAGCACATAATGTGGCACCTTGATTTTCTTTGTCGTGCTAATTACACGGATACGATGGCATGAGTTTATTGGCGATATTAGTAGTAGTCATGATTGGGATTATGGTTGGCTTGATCATGGGCTTAACCGGCGCTGGCGGCGGCATGCTGGCGGTTCCTGCATTGGTGTATAGCCAGGGTTGGAGTATGCAGGAGGCGATGCCGGTGGCTTTGCTGGCGGTCAGCCTAGGCGCGCTCATCGGTGCAATCGATGGTTTACGCCGACATCAGGTACGTTACAAAGCTGCACTATTGATGGCATTGGCAGGCGCACCCATGACATCGCTCGGTGTTTTTGTTGCCAGCCGACTCTCGCAACAATTTTTGATGCTGGCATTTGCCACGGTGTTGGTGATTGTCGTCGTGCGATTGGTCGTACAAGCACGGGCTGGTGCCAGTGCTGCAGTCAGGACAGACGCGATGGCGATGGTCAATCAACATACCGGTAAATTCGACTGGAGTTGGGCAACGGCTGCGATTATTGGATTGATTGGTGCCTGTGCTGGATTTGCCACGGGTTTATTGGGGGTCGGCGGTGGTTTTATCATCGTACCCTTGTTGCGCCACTTTACCAATCTAAGCATGCAAAGCGCCGCCGCCACGTCCCTGATGGTGATCACCTTGGTCGGCGCAGTTGCGGTCACGTCGGCAGTCTCACATGGCATACAGTTACCCATCGTGTTTTCGGCCATGTTTGCGGCTGCATCTGTGACGGGTGTTGTCGGTGGCCGAAAAATTGCGAATCGTTTAGATTCGACGACAGTGCAATTAATTTTTGCAGCTTTGCTCTGTGGTGTGGCGATCAGTTTCTTGCTGAAGGCAATTTCCTGATTTGTTGCTTGTTAATGTAAAGTTGCGTTTTTCATTTGCGAAGTTAATTAATTATTTATGCAATTAAAAACACTACTAACACGCCATAAACAAACTCTGGCGCTTTTGATAGGCAACGGGATTAACCGCTATAACAGCCGCGCTAGCAATAATTCCTGGGATGCTTTGCTGGGCCAATTAGCGCAACAGCATTTACCTGAATTCGGCAAGCAATTGCCGTCTGGGATGTCACTGACCGAATTTTACGATGTGCTGGATCTAGGATTGCGTGGGCAAAGTACGTCAAAAAAAACGCCAGGTTTGCAGCAACAATTTTGTGATTTGATGGCAGATTGGCGTGCGATGCCGCAGCACACCTATGTGATGGCATGGGCTCAAAAACATGCAAGCCCGGTACTGACGACTAACTTTGAACAATGTTTAAGTGATGGCATAGGTGGCAAGGCATTTTTGGGCAAGGGAACCAGCTTTACCGATTTTTATCCTTGGGAAGCCTATTTTTCGACCGAGGAATTAAGCGATCCTTGCGCGGGTTTTGGTATTTGGCATATTAATGGCATGCAGAAATATCACCGCAGCATACGTCTCGGCTTGACCCACTATATGGGGTCAGTAGAACGGGCGCGGGTGCGTTTGCATAAAGGTAGTCGGCGTTTGTCAGCTGGTGGCAATATACATGACTGGGAGGGCGCGGCGACTTGGTTGCAGATTTTATTTCATCGTCCCTTGCTGATAATTGGTCTTGGCCTAGCAGAGAATGAAGTCTTTTTACGTTGGCTGTTGATAGAGCGGGCGAAGTATTACAAAGATTTCCCCACGCGCTTTCAACCTGCTTGGTTTGTGCACACGGCAAATGAACAAGATATCGGTAAATTGTATTTTTTAAAGGCGGTGGGGGTGGAAGCTTTTGTTGTTCCTGATTATGATGCCATTTACGGTGAAAACACTTGGACTTGATTTGTACAACGCGTGAATAAGCTGTCCGCAAACTGACTTTGTTCTAAAGGCAAAATGAGTGCCCCAATACGCTTCTAAACTCTCAGAGAGTGATCATCTATGCTAAAACGTGGGATGAACAAGTGTGGCAAACTTTGGCGTCAGTATGTGCAGGCGGTTTGGCAATGCCTGGCGGTTTTCTGTCTATTTTTAATCAGCCATGTTTGTCACGCGACAGTACAGCCGATTGACTATTGGTGCGGTGCATTGCCTGAAGCGGCCGTGGTTTCGACTCAGGCGGCTTCATCCGATCCATCGCCCGTCAGTTTGCCATTGAACACTTGGCAAACTGCGGTGGATGGCCGTATGCGTCTAGACCCACAACATGCCCATTGCTGGATTCGCCTGCAACGAGTCCCGCGCGCGCCTGAGCAATTAGTGATCTCGAATGGCTGGGCTAATGTGGATTTGTTTGATGCGCAGTTTCACTTGATCGCCAAAGGCGAGCGCATCCTTGAACATCCGCTTAACCTTAATCTACACAACGAGGCGAGTCAGGTATCGCGGCATTTTGCTGTAGGCGTATTGAGTCTGAACCAAATGATTTTCGCCATCGATCCGGCATGGCGCTTACCTTTGTATATCAGAATTGCCACGCGCTCTGGCGGCTTGATTATTCCGGATGGTGTGCAGGTCGAGTCTGTCGAAGTTGCTCAATTGACGGAGCAAAACCGTCGGCAAAGCAATATCAGCTTGGCGGTGGCGGTCGCAGTATTGCTCACCGCTTTTTTTTGTCTGGCATTTGGTATTGCGCTTAAAGATAGCGCGTATGCCTGGATGTCGGGCTATCTTTTTTTGAGCGTGGTGATCCGAGTATTCAATCCCTTCGAGCCTTTGATTTTTTCACTGACGCCGCAGTTTGACTTAGCACGTTTAGTCTCCCGGCTGATGTATCCGATTATTAATGCAGTGTGGATGTTGGCGTATGCCCGTATCGCCGACTTTGCGCATTTCGCACCGCGCCTAAACCACTTAGCCAAATGGACTGCAATTCTATTTTTGCTAGAAATTCCGCTGTGGTTAATTGATGCACCCGTAGGTCAGAGCATCAATTTTTCTCTCATATTATTTCTGACTTATCCGGTGTTGTTTGGTGGATGCTGGATTGCTTGGCGCGGTGGCAATCGTTCCGCCGGCATACTCCTGTTAAGCAACTGCATGCTGTTCATTTTCTGGGCGCCATATCAACTATTTGGCCTGTGGCCGCTCCCACTATTTTCTCAATTCATCGTCAGCGAATCGTTGAGTAGTTTATTCGGTGTGACGTCGGATTTACTCTTACCCTTGTTGTTTTGTATCGCGTTGGCACTCAGAACCCTGGAATTGAAACAAGCTGCGGTGCGCCTGATGTCCTACGATGCTTTGACTGGTTTGCCGAATCGCGAAATGATACGTCGCCTTGGTGAATCCATGCTCAAGCATGGTCAAGGTCTGGCGGTATTGGTTTTGAACATAGACCGGTTTCGGGCAATTAACGCCACGCTCGGACCACAAATTGGCGATCAATTATTGATGGTTGCTGGCAATCGCCTAAGTGTGCTATCCGGTGCAATCACCGGGGCACAAGTCGGGCGCCTACATGCGGATCAATTTTGCTTGTTGTGGCCAGATATCAATTCAATAGCGCAATTGAAGCACAGAATAGAAAATGATTTTGCGCAACCGATTGATGAGCATGGGCAATTGGTCGACCTTAGTTTGTCTGTTGGTATCGCCAGTACGGAAGAAGCGCAGACAGAGGCCAAAATCGATATGGCGCAGCTATTGCGCCGTGCCGAACTAGCCTTGGAAAGCGGGCGCCAGCAACATCAACAATGGATGCTCTATCACCCCGATTTTGAACGTGTCAGACGGGCTGATCTTGGTTTGTTGTCAGAGCTAAACCGCGCGGTGGAACAGGGTGAATTACGAATGTATCTACAGCCGAAATTTAATTTTTCCAGTGGAGGTGTCGATAGCGCAGAAGCACTTGTGCGATGGCAGCATCCGCAGCGTGGATTGGTTGCGCCGATAGAGTTTGTACCATTCGCCGAACAAACCGGGCGCATCGTCTTGATCACGCAATGGATATTTGCCAGTGCAATGCGTCTGAGTGCGGAATTGCGTGCCCAGGGATTAGCATTGCAAATTTCGGTGAATGTCTCTGCGGTCGACCTGAATAAACCTTGCTTTGTGGCTGACTTACAAAATTTATGTGCAGAGTCGGGCGCGCAAGCGCGCGATATACGAATAGAAGTCACTGAAAGCGCAGCGATGCACGACCCTAACGCCGCGCTGCAAATTATGCATGCCTTGCGCGATGCTGGGTTTAGTTTGTCGATTGATGATTTTGGTACCGGCTATTCGTCTTTGGCATATCTGCAAAAAATGCCGGTTGCCGAGTTGAAGATAGACCGCTCATTTGTCCGTGATGTGGTGGCCGGCAGTGATGCCGCTGTGTTACTGGAATCGACCATCATGATGGCGCATCGTTTAGGATTATCGGTGGTTGCAGAAGGCGCAGAAACCGCGCTTGAGTGGAATTTGCTAAAAGATTTGCATTGCGATTATGTACAGGGTTACTACCTGGCGAAACCTATGCCAGTCGAGGAATTCTTGCGCTGGCGGGCGGCACCAATTTTGCTAACTTAATTTGGGCGCAGAATCATGCTGGACAAATCAGGTTATCAATTGCGATTCATATCATGAAGAATCTGGGGGGAATCATGAAAGTTTTTCTATCGACGATGAAGTTGGGCTATCAACTTGGTTATCAAACGATTCTGCTGAGTCTGGGTATTTTGTTGAGCGTAGTATCTAATGTCTCAGTGGCATCTGAGGCAAATGCGGCTCAATTAAATCAGTTGAAGCAGCAAGTGATCGAAGCAGAAACCGCTTTTGCAAAGAGTATGGCGCAACGTGATCATGCAAGTTTCGTCAGTTTTTTGGCTGAGGACGCGATATTTTTTTCGGGAAGCAAGGTCTTACGTGGCAAGCAAGAAGTGGCAGATGCTTGGCACAGGTTTTACATCGCAGAGCAAGCACCGTTTTCCTGGGAAGTGGGTGAAGTTGAAGTCTTGGAAAGTGGTAATCTGGCGATCAGTGTTGGTCCTGTGCGTGACCTGAATGGCAAACTCATCGCTAACTTTAGTTCGATCTGGCGCTTAGAACCATCCGGGGTTTGGCGCATCGTGTTCGATCGCGGTACGGATGTTTGTCATTGTAAAAAAGAATAGCTGGGGATAGTTGAACCCTTAAGCGCGCAAAGGCAACGGCGAATGCAAATTGTAAGTTTCTGATTCAGAGCAGGAAAATAAAGTACCTTCTTCACGTTGCTTGCCATGCAAATAAATTCTTAATTATGAAAAATCTTAAAATTGTCTTCATCCTGGCTTTGCTGCAAGTACCAAGCGTTGGTTTCTGCCAAAATCAGGAAAGCTGGTTGGGTAAACTATTTAATTCAAAAGCTAATAGTGTAGATCGTGTTGCGACAAAAATTGCAGAATTGCCGGAAGAATTTGATATTCCTGTAAGTAGTCTGGATTTTAGCCCAGATGAAAAATATCTCGCTGTTAGATCTTCAAATCGAAAAATCAATATTTGGGATTGGCAAAAAAAGCGTGTTGCCCAGAAGCTTGAAATCGTAAAGGGTGCGAATGATGGCCTTACAACGGAGAAGTTGAAGTACAGCCCAGATGGAAAATGGTTGGTCGCTTGTCACGATAAGGGAGATGGAGGTGTTGTTGCGAGAGTTTGGCAAACAGATACTTGGGCAATCGCCCATGACATTATTGATCCTAATCCTGGAACCGGATGTAATGCTGTTGCTTTTACACCAGATGGTAAGTCGTTAATTCGTATTTTAGAAAGAATAACGGACTTAGATTTGGATACATTCGTTGTTTATTCTACAGAAACCTGGTTGCCTGTCTGGGGAATGCCTACGAGTATTTATCGCACTCATACTCTTGATACAAGCCCTGATGGACGTTTTGCCGCGATGGGTGGTGAAGTTAGAAATATACGTTCTTGGCCATATAAAACTCCTGTACCACAATTTGGAAATCCACCTATACCAGACACTCGATTGATCGCTATCGTAGATTTGGAAAGTAAAAAGATTGTCCGTACTTTTCAAAGCAATGCGGTCATGAATCGATGGAGTAAGTTGCGTTGGAGCCCTGACGGAAAAATTATTGTGAATGCAGGCAATGCGGGACTACAAGTATTCGATGCACAATCTGGTCAGGTGTTAGTGAATATTGATCCAAGTATCGATGGCGTTAATGCGTCGTTGCAGTTCAGCCCGAATGGCAAATACTTGATCGAAGGAGTCGGTAGAAGCAGACGAAACGGATGGGGCAAGATTTGGGATGGGCAACATAGCAAATTATTGCAAGAAATCTCCGACAATGTAACGAGCATTGCAATTTCTAAAGACAGCAAGTATTTAGCGACCGGCAGTAATCAAAAAACGATTATTTGGAAACTGCAATAATTAAAATTGGCCAAGGGCGATAGAAGTCAATAATCTTGAATTAGCGTAGAGTTATTTCTTCTTCGGCGTTAAAGATCCAAGCAAAGAAGCTTGTGCTTCAAGTTGACGTGCCACGTTGCCGCACACCAGATCACAAAGCGCATAGATAGATTCATCTGCGATGCGATAATACACTGCGGTGCCGCGTCCTTCACGTATCACCATGCCATGTTTTGCTAGTGTAGAGAGGTGGCGCGAGATATTCGCTTGAGAACAATCACACACCGTGGCTAAGTCACCTACATTCATTTCTCCCTCACGTAAATTGTTCAGGATTTTCAAACGTGTTGGCTCAGAAAGTGCAGAAAAATACTGTGCAACATGATCTAGCGCAAGTTCAGATAAACCTTCCATTTTTGAGCATGTCCTTGTGGTTGAAAGCATGATGATACCCTCTATAATTATTTTTTGTCTATTTGCGCAAAAATTTTACTTACTATTTGCGTATTTACGCAAATAAGTATATTATGCATTTTATCGAAAATCAATTTATTCCATGTATTGTTTTTTTATCCTTGGTTTTTTGAGGATACATTCTCTGGAGTCTCTACCATGCATCTGTTTTTATCCCCAATTTTGAACAATCATTTGAGCGACTATTTGATGAAGCCTGCTGTTGTCGCCTTTATGTTGTTCGCACAACATAGTGCTTTGGCTCAAGTGCCAACAGCGCCTTCGACCAACACTGCGGCTACTGCTGCTCATTCAGTGTTGAAGTTTGCCCCGGTTCGTGCAGCAAGTGCGGATGCTTATTTGAGCGCTGATGGCGTGGTAGAAGCCGTCAGAAATACGGTGATTTCTGCGCAAATTTCAGGCGCTATCGTCCAATTGCCAGTTAAGGCAGGCGATGTTGTGAAAGCAGGTCAATTGCTGGTTCGTATGGACGCGCGCGCTGCGCAGCAAGAATTTACCGCGAGTAAAGCACAGGTCGATGCTGCCAAAGCCAATCTGGCTGTGGCAGAAAAAGACTATGAGCGTCAGAAATTATTGTTCGAAAAAAATTACATCAGCCAAGCACAGCTCGACCGTGCGTTAGCCCAATTTAAATCTGCTAGTGCACAAGCGAATGCACAGATTGCGCAGGCTGGCGCTGTCCAAACGCAATCTGGCTTCTATACGATTAACGCACCGTATACAGGTATCGTTTCTGACATGCCATCTGCAGTCGGTGAGATGGTGATGCCGGGTAAGCCTATCATGACGGTGTATGATCCTAAGGATTTACGCGTCATCGTCACAGTGCCGCAAGCACGCATTGCCAGTTTGAAAGCCGGGCAGAATGTGATGATTGAATTTCCCTCTTTATCCGCCACGCAGCGCTTCGTTAAACCGCGTGCTATGACGATATTGCCTTTGTCGGATGCTTCTACCCACACCGTACAAGTGCGCTTTGATTTACCTGCGGACGTGCAATCGGTTAATCCCGGTTTATTTGCGCGCGTCAATCTGGCCTTTGGTGTTGGCGCTGATGCCGATGCAGTCACCAGCAAAAGTCCTCTAGTAAATCGTTTGTACGTGCCAGCAACGGCAGTATTTCGGCGTGCCGAACTGTACGCGGTGTATGTCATTAACACCCAAGGCAAGCCTGTGCTACGACAAGTAAAACCCGGTCCAACGCTCGCGCATGAACAAGAAATTTTAAGTGGTGTCTCGGCGGGTGAAAAAGTGGCGATTGATCCTTTAGCAGCTGCACAGGCTAGCAAAATCAACGTACAGAAATAAGGAGTCCACATGTCTAATTCTCATAAGACGATGGGTATATCTGGGCGCATTGCGGCCTTTTTTCAATCGGCGCAAATCACGCCTTTGCTGGCGATCGTGGCTTTCTTACTTGGCTTGTTTGCGGTGTTGGTCACACCGCGAGAAGAAGAGCCGCAGATCAATGTAACGATGGCGAATGTGCTGATTCCATTTCCAGGTGCATCGGTGAAAGACGTGGAGCAAATGGTCAGCATTCCGGCAGAGCAGGTACTGAGCCAAATCGCGAATGTCGAGCATGTGATGTCAGTTTCGCGCCCAGGGCTGGCGATTGTTACCGTACAGTTTCAAGTCGGTGTGCCGCGCACCGAAGCGTTGGTTCGTTTGTACAACACGATCCACAGCAATCGCGACTGGTTGCCTGCCAATCTCGGCACGTTAGAACCTCTCGTCAAACCGAAAGGCATCGATGATGTCCCTATCGTTTCCTTAACGCTGTGGAGTAAAAATCCCGATACCGGTTCCGCTGCTTTGGAGACAGTCGCACACAGCATAGAAGCGGATCTCAAACGCGTCGCTGGTACCCGCGAAGTGGTCAGTATCGGTGGGCCAGGCCGTGCGATTAATATCGAACTCGATCCAACCAAGTTAGCCGCAAACGGATTGACCGTGATGGATCTGCAAGGCGCCTTGCGTGCTGCCAATCTGGGTTTGCCTAGTGGCGAAATGAATTCAGGTAATCAGGCCGTCGCGATTGAAGCTGGGCCATTTTTACGTGACGCACAAAGTGTCGGCGAATTAGTCGTCGCAGTGAAAAACAAGCGTCCGGTGTTCTTGCAAGATGTCGCTAAGATAGAAGACGGTGCATTGCCAGCCAGTCGTTATGTCTGGCACGGTACTGTGGGTAAGGATGCGGCTGAATATCCCGCTATGACCATCGCGGTCACTAAAAAGCCTGGGCAAAATGCGGTTGACGTGGCGAATGCAGTGAGTCAACGCGTTGATGTATTGAAGAATGCCGTGATTCCGGCCGATGTGGAAGTTTCAGTCAGCCGTAACTATGGTCAGACTGCTGATGACAAAGCTAAAAAACTGATACAAAAACTCTTGTTCGCGACCTTATCGGTAGTCGCCTTAGTTTTTATCGCGTTGGGTCGTCGTGAAGCTGCCATCGTTGGTAGTGCGGTGATTTTGACCTTAACCGTGACTCTGTTTGCGTCGTGGGCATGGGGCTTTACGCTCAATCGGGTGTCTTTGTTTGCGCTGATTTTCTCCATCGGTATTTTGGTCGATGACGCGATTGTGGTGGTCGAAAACATCCACCGGCATCAAGCCCTTTTCCCGCATAAAACTTTGGTGGAAATTATTCCTGGTGCGGTGGATGAGGTCGGCAGTCCAACCATTTTGGCCACATTGACGGTGATCGCGGCATTATTGCCTATGGCTTTTGTCAGCGGTTTGATGGGACCTTACATGAGTCCAATTCCTATCAATGCCAGTATGGGGATGCTGTTGTCCCTGGTGATTGCTTTTATCGTGACGCCATGGTTAGCGCGCATCTGGATGAAAGAAGGGCATCACGCTGGGGATGGTCTGGCGGCTAAATTAGCACCGATATTTCAAAAGATATTTAAACCATTTTTGGATACGCAATCCGGCAGCAAGAATCGCAAGAAGCTCGGCCTCGGTATCGCCGCGTTGATCGCACTGTCAGTAGCACTTCCCGTCATCGGTTTGGTGCAATTGAAGATGCTGCCATTTGATAATAAGTCTGAATTCCAGGTGATCGTCGATATGCCAGCTGGCACGCCAGTAGAAAAGACCGCAGCAGTGTTGCGCGAATTGGGCAGCTATTTGCAGACGGTACCAGAGGTTAGTGATTATCAGGCGTATGCAGGGACGGCTGCACCGATTAATTTTAATGGTTTAGTGCGTCAGTATTATTTGCGTGCGGGCGGCGAGGTTGGTGATATTCAAGTTAATCTGGTCGATAAGCACCATCGTTCAGATAAGAGTCATGTCATCGCAACCCGTGTACGTCCGCAATTGCAAGCGCTGGCGAAAAAGATCGATCCTGAAGCCAATGTGAAGGTTGTTGAAGTGCCACCTGGCCCACCAGTGCTCGCGCCTATCGTGGCAGAAATTTATGGTCCAAGTGATGTCGAACGTCGTCAAGCTGCGAAGTTGGTACGTGCGGTATTTGAAAAGTCAGAGGGAATCGTCGATGTGGATGACAGCAGTATCTTGCACGCACCGCGTAAGATCTTGATTATCGACCGTAAGAAAGCCGCGCAACTCGGTATTACGCAGTCCAGCATCGTCACCACTTTGCGTGCAGGACTGGCTGGCGATGCAGCGGCATTTTTACATGACGAAAGTAAGTATCCGGTTGCAGCCAATTTGCAATTGCCGGTGAGTGAGCAAGGCAGTCTCGATACCCTATTGTCCTTGGGCGTCAAAAACGCACAAGGCGGTATTGTACCTATCCGCGAACTCGTGACTGTTACCGATACTTTGCGTGAACAACCTTTGTATCACAAAGATGGTTTGCCCGTAAATTTAGTGGTCGCCGACATGGCGGGCAAGATTGATAGTCCTTTATATGGCATGTTTAGTATGCGTAGTGAAATCGCGAAATTGACGATGCCAGATGGTGGCAAGCTGGAAGAATTTTTCATCAGCGCACCACAAGATCCTTATCGCGGTTTTAGTTTGAAATGGGATGGCGAATGGCAAGTGACGTATGAAACTTTCCGTGATATGGGCGCGGCTTATGCCGTTGGTCTGGTGTTGATTTATCTCTTGGTGGTGGCGCAGTTTGGCTCGTATCTAACGCCATTAATCATCATGGCACCGATTCCTTTGACCATCATCGGCGTGATGCCCGGCCATGCACTATTGGGTGCACAGTACACCGCGACCAGCATGATAGGCATGATTGCTTTGGCGGGCATCATCGTCAGAAATTCGATATTGTTAGTCGATTTCATCCACGTGCAAATTGCCACTGGAATGGCGTTTAAAGAAGCGGTCGTGAACTCTGCTATTACCCGTGCCCAGCCCATTGCGCTAACAGGTTTGGCGGCGATGATGGGGGCCTTCTTTATTCTCGATGACCCTATCTTTAACGGACTGGCGATTTCTTTGATCTTTGGTATTTTTGTGTCGACCTTGTTGACCCTAGTGGTAATTCCGTTGCTGTACTACATGGCATACCAAAAGAAGTATGAAGTGGCAGGGTAAGAAGATGACCGTATCGACTTTATTGTGGATTTTGTTTTAATTTTTAGGAGAAATAGCATGACTTCATGGCAAATGGTTCGCGTAGTAGCTGGTGCATTTATTTTATTAAGTTTGGCGCTTGGAATTCCTGGCAGTCCGCTTTTTGTGAACCAATGGTTCTTGGCATTTACGGCGTTCGTTGGTATCAATATTCTGCAGAGCGGAATTACCAAATGGTGTTTGATGGAAACGATCATGCGTAAGTTGGGATTTAAGGCTGGCAATTAAGGCTGACAATTAAGGCTGACAATTAAGGCTGACAATTAAGGCTGACAATTAGCCTAACAATTAAGTCGTGACTTGCGTTTAAGTTTACATCGTCTCAGTTTGACAGTTTTAAGAATTGAAAAGGAGCTAAACCATGCATTTAGTTTGTCCGAAATGTAGCGCCACCAATCGTATTCCTGATGAAAGATGGCGTGATCAACCGGTCTGTGGAAAATGTGGACAGGCACTAATGGCGGCTGAACCGGTGGCACTTAGCGATCAGGCTCTCCCTAAATTTTTGACGCAGACTGAGTTGCCGGTATTGGTAGATTTTTGGGCGGCATGGTGTGGTCCATGTCATGCGATGGCACCGCAATTTGCACAGGCGGCGCAGATGGCACCGGAAATTCGCTTTGTCAAAGTTGATAGTGATGCCGCACCCCTGGCAAGCCAGCAATTTGGTATTCGCAGTATTCCCACTTTGTTACTGGTAAAAAATGGCAAAGAGATTGCAAGGCAATCGGGTGTTATGCCAGCAGCTCAAATTCTGGCATGGGCAAGACAATATCTGTAGTTGGTTTTTGACGTGGTCTCGGTTGAAGGACAATTGTTTATTCAAATACTTATAAGGAGCGGACATGGCACATATCGTTGTTCTTGGCGCAGGTACCGGCGGAATGCCGGCAGCTTATGAATTGCGCGAAAAATTGGGCAGTGGTCATCAGATCACCGTGATCAATGCGGTTGATTATTTTCAATTTGTGCCATCGAATCCCTGGGCTGCGGTCGGTTGGCGACAACGTGAAGCGATTACCTTTGAGATTCGACCTTATTTGGAAAAAAAGGGGATCAAATTCATTGCACAGGCAGTCACTGCATTGCAACCTGAACTAAATAGTCTGACCTTAGCAGATGGCGGTCAGGTGCAATACGACTTTCTGGTTATCACGACTGGCCCTAAACTCGCTTTTGATGAAGTGCCGGGCGCTGGCCCTGCACATGGGTTTACGCAATCAATTTGCACGATCGATCATGCGATGCATGCACATTCGGCGTATCAGACATTTTTAGAAAATCCCGGTCCGGTCATTATTGGAGCTATGCCCGGCGCGTCGTGCTTCGGTCCAGCGTATGAATTTGCCTTTATCGTTAATACCGATTTGCGACGTCGTAAAATTCGCAATAAAGTACCAATGACTTATGTGACCAGTGAACCCTACATCGGACACTTAGGTTTGGGTGGCGTCGGGGATTCCAAATCCATGTTGGAAAGTGAACTGCGGAATAACGATATCAAGTGGATATGCAATGCGAAGACGACTCGGATTGAAGATGGCAAGATGTTTGTGAGTGAAATGGACGACATGGGAAATTTGAAGAAAGAGCATGAATTGCCATTCAAGTACAACATGATGTTGCCTGCGTTTCGTGGTGTTGATCCTGTGGCCGCGGTCGAAGGGCTGTGCAACCCGCGCGGTTTTGTCTTTGTGGATGATCACCAGCGCAGCAAAAAATATAAGAATATCTATTCCGCCGGGGTCTGTATTGCGATTCCTCCTGTGGAAGTCACGCCTGTCCCCACAGGTGCACCAAAGACGGGTTACATGATAGAAACGATGGTGACGGCCATCGTGCACAATATCGCAGCGGATATAGCTGGAACCCCTGCGACCGCCAAAGGAAGCTGGAACGCGATCTGTCTGGCTGATATGGGCGATACTGGCGCCGCTTTCGTTGCTCTGCCACAGATACCGCCACGCAATGTGAACTGGTTTAAAAAAGGAAAATGGGTACATTACGCGAAAATCGCCTTTGAAAAATACTTTATCCGTAAGATGAAAACCGGTAATTCTGAACCCATCTATGAGAAATATGTATTGAAAATGTTGGGGATAGAACGGCTGGATAAATAGTCGTTTCAACTTATCTCTGTCGTATGATTGTCTGTATCTAAAAATCCCTCGCAAACTAATACTTACTAGGGGTTTTTTACTAAGTAGACTACTTGAACTTCTTCAATTCCGGCCTATAACGAAAGTGTAAGCAGAGGCTTACATGATCGTTGTTCCGCTTGCGGGTGGACGGTGTTCCTTCTGTTATCAAAAACCTGTGGCGTTTCATCGATATCGAGACGACAGGACACATCTTGTCGCCATGTTTTTGACAGGAGGATGCTATGAAACGCAGGTTATATTACATGTTGCCCAACGTGCGCAGCGCCAGAGCCATGTTAGATGAATTGCTATTGGCCAGAGTGGAATATCGTCGCATCCATTTTTGCGCGAAAGAGGGTACCTTGTTACCCGACATGCCAGAAGCCAATGCTTTGCAAAAGACAGATTTGGTGCACGGTGCAGAAGTGGGTATTTTGATCGGTGCGGTGTCAGGTTTGATTGCCGCGTCTTTGTTTTTACTTTTTCCTTTGAACAGTATTGAAGCCCGTTTATTGGGATTTATCGTCTCGATATTGATGGGCGCAATTTTGGGGTCGTGGATATCTGGCCTGAACGCATCCACGATACCGAATGCCAGCCTCGCACCATTTCGTGAGCGTATACAGCAAGGTCAGGTATTAATGATCGTTGATGTACCTTTTCATCGTGTCGAAGAATTTGAAAATATGATAGAAAAACGCCATCCTGAAGTCGATTTTGGTGGCGTGGATCCACATATACCTATTATTTCGTAAGGCAATAGTCGCGGCTATTTCTTTACCATAAACGCAAGTTCCATTTCAATTGAGCTCCAGCAATTGCTGGAGCATTTTTTTATCCGCACGATTTTTTATAACCCAATGTATGCTTGGCTTTTTGCTTGTGAATTACTTGCGAATCACCTTTAACTAGGATGGTGTAAAGCTATTTCGATACAGTCAAGTAGACTCCTGATCTACTTGTCTAATGGTAAAGTGGATTTATTAAGTTTGAACTTAATGCGCTGAACTTGTTCAAAATCATCTAAATTAACACTTAGCCTATGTAGCAAGGCTTAAAAAGTAATAGTTGTTCGTGAGTTCAATAATAATTAAATTGAGGAAACCATGTCTCTAAAAAAAATCGCCCAGGCGGTCAGTCTGGCTTTTTGTTTTACGCTCAGCGCAGCACAAGTTTTTGCTGCTTCTCCAACTTCCGTTATCCCCGCCCACGCTCGTGCCGATAAAATTAGTACGCCAGCCTCTGTGTTCGGTTTTGAGCTTGGTGAATGGCATGTGCGTCCAGAACAACTGGTTTCTTATTACCAGCTGTTAGCAACACAGTCACCACGCCTCAAAGTACGTGTGGTCGGCTACACGCATGAACGTCGGCCGATTTTGAATGTGATTATTACGAGCCCAAAAAATCATGAACGTCTGACCGACATAGAAGCAGCCCGTGGTCGCGGTGAGAGCGATACGCCTCTGGTTGTGTATCTGGGTTACAGCGTACATGGAAATGAACCGAGCGGTGCGAACGCGGCGCCCGCCGTGGCATGGCATTTGGCCAGCTCGACGGATACATCGGTCAATGAAATGTTGGAGCGCACTGTGGTCGTGATCGATCCTATGCTCAATCCGGACGGACTGGCGCGCTTTGCAAACTGGGCGAATAGTAATCGTGGCCAGACTTTGGTCAGCGACCCGAATACCTTAGAACATCGCGAAGGCTGGCCTAGTGGTCGTGGGAATCATTATTGGTTTGATTTGAATCGCGATTGGCTGTGGCTACAACACCCCGAATCACGCGCGCACGTTGCAACCTTTCAAACGTGGCGTCCGCATGTGTTTGGTGATTTTCATGAGCAAGGCACCGATGCGACCTATTTCTTCCAGCCTGGGGTTCCTTCCCGTACCCATCCTTTGACGCCACAAAGCAATCAAAGTCTGACTGAGGCAATTTCTAAGTTTCATGTGAAAGCCTTAGACGCGCGGGGCGAATTTTATTTCAGCCGTGAAGGTTTTGATGACTTCTATTACGGTAAAGGTTCCACTTATCCTGACGTGCAAGGCAGCGTAGGGATTTTATTTGAACAGGCGAGTTCACGTGGACATATACAGGATTCACGCAATGGCTTGTTGAAGTTTGAACATACGATTGCGAATCAAATCACGACTTCACTGAGTACCTTGCAAGCCGCAGATGCGATGCGCGATCAGTTAATCTCCCATCAAAAAAACTTCTTTGAAGAAGCCAAAAAAATGGCGCAAGCGGACGCCAATCGCGCCATGTTGTTTGCTGCCGAAGGCAATCCTGCACGCTTGCGCGATTTTGCGACTCTACTGAAACAGCATGGCATCGCGGTGCATCAGGTCAAAAGCAGCGTGACTGTTAATGGACAACGCTACGATGCGCGCAATGCCATTGCGGTGCCGCTCAATCAAAGACAGAATCGTTTGCTCGAAGGGATTACTGAATTGCGTACGCAGTTTAAAGACAACACCTTTTACGATGTCTCGGCATGGAGCGTAACCAAAGCCTATGATCTCGCCAGTTCGAAAAGTGCGGGCGATGTTGTTGGCGAACCAGTACAGGATTTGCCGAAAGCCAGTTTGAAAGCGGAATCGAATATTGCGTATGCCTTTGCCTGGGAAAACGATGACGCAGCACCTTTGCTAGCAGAATTGAGTCAAACAGGATTGCGCTTGCGCACCATCACTAAGCCTATGCGCATGCAAACCACCGAAGGCGTGAGAGATTTGGGTATAGGCAGTATCGTGATTCCGGTTGCGATGCAAAGCACTTCTGCTGGGAATGTGGCTGAGATTGTGCGCAAAGCGACCGCTAAATATAGTGTGGAAGTGATGGCGTTGACATCTGGCGCGGGGAGTACGGGCACTGATTTGGGTAGTGCCAGCCTGAAGTCAGTTGAGCGCCCACGCGTCGCTTTATTGACCGGAACAGGTTTAGATTCAACCTCGGTTGGCGAATTGTGGCATTGGTTAGACACGCACTTGCATTTACCAACGACGATGTTGAGTACCGATCGTTTGGCAGCAACGCAATTAGAGCGTTACACCCACATCGTGATGGCTGATGGGAGTTATCGTTTATCTGATGAAGCCAATAAAAGCATCGAACGTTTTGTGAAGCAAGGCGGGGTGATCATTGGGGTTGAAGGTGCATTGAATTGGGCAAGCAACCAGACCTATTTGCACACTAAACTGGTCAAGGCTGATGCTGCAAAAAAATCAGATGCTGATAAAGCGGATGATAAAAAAGTGGACGAGAAAAAAGCCAAGGACACACGTTTAGCTTATAAGGATCAGGATGCGAATAGCGCGAAGGAATTGGTAGCTGGGGTGATTTTTGAAACTGAGATCGATCGAAGTCATCCGATTGCAGCTGGTATTCCACGCGATACTTTGCCTGTATTCCGCGCCCAAGCGGATGTGTTTAAATTGGAAGGCGATCGTTATGGCACTGTCGCAGCCTATAGCGCTGCACCAGTGATTAGCGGTTACGTATCACCAGAAAATGCAAAACGTATCGCCGGCTCCGCAGCGATTACGGCGGAACGTGTGGGCAATGGCAGCGTGATTTTAGCTAGTGCGGCATTGGGATTCCGCAGTGGGTGGGTAGGTAGCCGTCGCGTTCTAGAAAACGCTTTATTCTTTGGTAAAGCTTTTGAAAAAGCGCGTGCCGATGGCGATGAGGTCGAAGAAGAATAATTGGCTTGATTGTTATCGATATAGCCTTCTCCCGCTCGGGGAGAAGGCGTTTCGTCTGACACTAAACTTAGGTCGAGGCCGAATTAATAATTCCACCGCCCAAACAAACATCGCCATCATACAAAACCGCAGATTGACCAGGTGTTACCGCCCATTGTGCCTCATCAAAATGCAATTGAAATAGTTCGTTGTTACCACTAAATCGACAGGCCATATCAGGTTGTCGATAACGGGTTTTTGCCGATAGTTTTTCAATATCCGGCGCGTGACCCGCGACCCAACTCACTTGTGCTGCCTCTAAAGAATTCGAGAGTAGCCACGGATGGTCATGTCCTTGCACTGCGTAAACCCGATTGTTGGCGACATCTTTACGCGCAACATACCAGGCGTCACTGCTGCCATCGGCATTTTGATGTGATTTGATGCCGCCTATACCTATGCCTTTTCGCTGACCCAAGGTATAGAAGCTTAAGCCGACGTGTTTGCCGATGATTTCTTCTTCCGGCGTCCGGATTTCACCCGGTGCATACGATAAATAGCGGTTTAAGAATTCACGGAAAGGGCGTTCACCGATAAAGCAAATGCCAGTCGAGTCTTTCTTTTTTGCATTCGGCAGATTGATCTGCTCAGCGATTTTACGTACCTCAGTTTTATTGATTTCACCGAGTGGAAATAAAGTATTTTTCAGCTGCGCCTGATTCAATCTATGCAGAAAATAGCTCTGATCTTTGCTGGAATCGAGTGCTTTCATCAACTGAAATTCACCGTTCATTTCACGTACGCGCGCATAGTGACCAGTTGCAATATAATCTGCGCCGAGCTTCATCGCATGGTCTAAAAATGCTTTGAATTTGATTTCGGCATTGCACAGCACATCCGGATTTGGTGTGCGACCAGCCTGGTATTCGCGCAAGAATTCAGCAAACACGCGATCTTTGTATTCACTCGCAAAATTCACAGTTTCGATATCGACACCAACCACATCGGCGACGCTGACGGCATCAATCAAATCTTCGCGAGTCGAGCAATATTCAGAATTATCATCATCTTCCCAGTTCTTCATAAACAGGCCAATCACCTCGTACCCTTGCTCCTTTAGGAGCCAAGCCGAGACCGAAGAATCTACACCACCGGACATACCGATGACTACGCGTTTTTTACTCATGAATATTCCTGCTAATTTTTGTACTGTACTTGAAGGGCATTGCCTTGGATGACTACCTGCGTTCTACAACATGTCGCTAAATTAAATACCCACCACACTAGGATGCGTATACATCAAATTCAAAGGTGCTCTTTGTCCGGCCAGATAGTCTTGTAAACATTTCAAAATCAATGGACTGCGATGCATATCCTGACATGCCAAGATTTCCTCATACGTCATCCAAAGCGCTCGCAAGATGCCGTGGTCCAAAGGTCTGTCATGCTGGGCAACAACTTTTCCGCAAAACGCAAAACGCAGATAAGTCACTTCTTTGCCTGAATTCGGTGAAATGAATTTCGACATGTAGGTGCCGACCAATGCCTCTGGCACAAACTCATGCGCCGTTTCTTCCATGGTTTCACGGATCACCGCTTGTTCTAGACTCTCATTCGTATCGAGATGCCCAGCCGCTTGATTCAGACGCACGCCATCGGGTGTCGTTTCTTCTATCATCAAAAATTCGAGGCGTTCACCGTTTTGACGGGGGACGATAGCAGCGACGGTGACCGAAGGTTTCCAAGTATCAGACATAAGTTGAGTGGTAATAAATGAAAGCTTAAACACGAAATAGGGCGTCATTTTACCTCGCCAGTCCCTATTTCACCTGTGATTGCACTTGAATCAGCATCCGAATTTACTAATAAAGATTCTGTCTATAAGAAAATCCCTCAAACTTGTTGTTATTTATTAAATGAAAGTGAAAGAGTGGAAAGATCAGCTTAAGCACATGAATTTCTTCGCTAAGCCTTATGCCATCGGGGTTTGCCAATGTCATGTGGCAGTCTAAGCGTGCCTCAGCCCGCTTTATGTTGGTGCGGCTGCATTCACACAGCGGTAGTTTAGAGTGCTTATCCTGTGCCAGTATGGTGCGTTTTTCGTGTAATATCGTTGTCGAATATTAAATGTACGATTCTCCTGCAGTTCAAATCTGTATGAATGTCCGCAGTAATTTGCAAAGCTGTTTTAAATACTAGTAATTATTCTTGGCTTTTATCAAAAGTCAGGATCTCTGCGTAGCATGAAATACCTGAAGTCATCACTTTTGCCATTGAACCTAACGGTATCAACAATAAAAAGGAGTTCTTTATGAAAATCGGCATTCCCGCCGAAACACGGTCGGGCGAGACGCGCGTTGCGGCGACCCCAGAAACAATTAAGAAATATGTGAGTGCCAAGCATGAAGTCATCGTGCAAGCGGGCGCTGGTATTGCCTCGTCAATTACCGATGAAGCTTATCAAGCTGCTGGCGCGAGCATCGGTTCCGCTGCAGATGTGTTTGCCGCAGAGTTGATTTTAAAGGTGCGCGCACCATCCGCAGAAGAACGCGGTTTGATCAAATCTGGTGCGGTGATCGTTGGCATGCTCAATCCTTTTGACGCCGAGAATATTGCCGCGATGGCGACGCACGGTATCACGGCGTTTTCTTTGGAGGCTGCACCTCGGATTACGCGTGCGCAATCACTCGACGTTTTGTCTTCACAAGCAAACATCGCTGGTTATAAAGCGGTGATGCTGGCAGCGAATACTTACCAACGCTTTATGCCTATGCTCATGACGGCAGCTGGCACAGTCAAAGCTGCGCGTGTTCTGATCATGGGCGTTGGTGTTGCGGGTCTGCAAGCGATTGCAACAGCAAAACGTCTGGGCGCAGTTATTGAAGCATCTGACGTTCGTCCACCGGTAAAAGAACAAGTCGAATCCTTGGGCGCGAAATTTATCGATGTGCCTTATGAAACCGATGAAGAGCGTGAAATCGCCAAAGGTGTAGGCGGCTATGCGCGTCCTATGCCAGCCGCGTGGATGGCGCGTCAGGCTGCTTTGGTGCATGAACGTGCTAAACAAGCCGACATCATCATTACGACCGCTTTGATACCTGGACGTAAAGCACCGATTTTGATTTCTGAAGAAACGGTCAAAGCGATGAAGCCGGGTTCGGTGATTGTCGATATGGCAGTCGAGCAAGGTGGCAATTGTCCTCTGTCTGAGCTGAACAAGACCGTCACTAAGTATGGCGTCCACATCATCGGCGAACCTAATCTGGCGACCTTGGTGGCGGCAGATGCATCAGCGCTATATTCGCGCAATATTCTCGACTTCTTAAAACTGATCATCGATAAAGATGCGAATCTCGCGATCAACAAAGAAGACGAAATCGTTGTCGCGACGATGATGTGTTCTGGCGGCGAAGTGTTGAAGAAATAAATTTGGTTCGTCGTTTTTAATTAAAACCACGCAATATTGGTCGGTAATAGTTCGACCACCTATGTTGAGCGGTTTGTAGATCAGTTAGATGGAAATATTATGCAAAGAAATATGTTACGCGCCAAGATTCATCGCGTCTCTGTAACCCAATGTGATTTGAACTATGAAGGTTCATGCGGTATCGACGAGGATTTGCTCGACGCCGCCGACATTAAGGAACATGAACGGATTGAACTCTACAACATCAATAATGGCGAGCGCTTTGCAACTTACGCGATTAAAGGCAAGCGCGGTAGTGGCGAGATCTCTCTGAATGGTGCTGCAGCGCGACGCGTACAGCTAGGCGATTTGATGATTATTTGTACCTATGCACCGATGGAGGATGAAGTCGCAGCTAACTTCAAACCAAACGTCGTGTTCGTTGATGCGAAAAATAAAATCACTAGCTTAAAAGAATATTGATTTGCTTCCGATGGATTTATTTAAGAACGATTGAAGTCCCTTTTTTACCTATATAAAGAGAGAACGTCATGGATGTAGTAAGTCATACACTCACTAATCTGATCATTTTTGTACTGGCAATTTATGTCGGTTATCACGTGGTCTGGACCGTAACACCCGCATTGCATACGCCTTTGATGGCAGTGACCAATGCGATCTCTGCCATCATCATTGTTGGTGCAATGTTGGCAGCGGGTTTAACCGAAGGTGCCCTGGCGCAAGTCATGGGCACACTGGCGGTTGCACTGGCAGCAGTCAATGTCTTTGGTGGCTTTTTAGTCACGCAGAGGATGCTAGAGATGTTTAAGAAAAAAGAGCCTAAAGCTAAAGTTGAATCTAAATCTGCAACTCAGGAGGCCAAATAATGAGTATGAATCTCGTGACGATGCTCTACCTGATTGCATCGGTCTGTTTTATTCAAGCGCTCAAAGGTTTGTCGCATCCATCGACTGCACGCAAGGGGAATACCTTCGGCATGATCGGCATGGCAATTGCTGCTTTGACTACCGTTGCGCTAATCGTTAAGTTGAAAAACGAAGCGGGTGGTGCAAGCCTTGGATATGGTTTAGTGATACTCGGTATCGTAGTTGGTGGCGGTATCGGTGCCACTTTGGCGAAGCGCGTAGAGATGACTAAGATGCCAGAGCTGGTGGCAGCGATGCACTCCCTGATCGGTTTGGCAGCGGTTTGTATCGCTGTCGCGGTGGTTGCTGAGCCTTGGATTTTTAATATCACGACACGTGATGCAGCGATTCCATTTGGTAACCGTATCGAGTTATTTATTGGTACTTTCGTCGGTGCGATTACGTTCTCAGGTTCAGTGATCGCTTTCGGTAAATTGTCTGGTAAATACAAGTTCCGTTTGTTTCAAGGTGCACCAGTGAGTTTTGCTGGTCAACACATGTTGAATCTGGCCTTGGCAATCGCGATGGTCGGTTTGGGCTTGGTATTCTGCTTTGATGGTGGCGTTGCTCCAGCATGGACTCCGTTCATCTTGATGACAGCAATCGCGTTTGTGTTAGGCGTACTGATTATCATCCCTATCGGCGGTGCGGATATGCCAGTTGTCGTGTCGATGTTGAACAGTTATTCAGGTTGGGCAGCTGCGGGTATTGGCTTCTCACTCAATAACTCCATGTTGATTATCGCTGGTTCCTTGGTCGGTTCTTCTGGCGCGATTCTTTCTTACATCATGTGTAAGGCAATGAACCGTTCTTTCTTCAACGTGATTCTCGGCGGCTTTGGTGGCGCTCCTGCAGAAGCCGCAGCAGCGGGTGGCGCGCAACGCACAGTCAAATCTGGTTCACCAGATGATGTGGCTTTCTTGTTAGGGAATGCAGAAACCGTCATCATCGTTCCAGGCTATGGCTTAGCGGTAGCTCGTGCTCAACATGCTTTGAAAGAGTTGACCGAAAAACTCACGCACAAAGGCATTACGGTCAAGTATGCGATTCATCCAGTGGCTGGTCGTATGCCTGGTCATATGAACGTCTTGTTGGCGGAAGCTGAGGTGCCGTATGACCAAGTGTTTGAGATGGAAGATATCAATAGCGAATTCGGTCAAGCGGATGTGGTCTTGGTTCTCGGTGCGAATGACGTTGTGAATCCGGCCGCAAAAGATCCAAAATCGCCTATCGCTGGTATGCCGATTCTTGAGGCTTATAAGGCGAAAACGATTATCGTGAATAAGCGTTCTATGGCATCTGGTTATGCTGGTTTGGACAATGAATTGTTCTACATGGATAAGACCATGATGGTATTTGGGGATGCTAAGAAGGTGATTGAGGATATGGTTAAAGCCGTAGAATAGACGGTTTTTCTATGGTTTGATTGTTTGTGAAAAAAGCCCGTAGATCTTTGGATTTGCGGGCTTTTTACAAATAGGTATTTCGTAAATCTATCAATAGTTTTACTCGAAAGTGATTATGAAAAACCCTAGGGTATTGACGTGGTTATTTGTATTCTGTTTCGTTGGGACTTTCGGTTCTATTGCTCAATGCGTTTTCTTTAAAAGTAGACTGAATACGATCAGTGATGCGCTATCGACGTTTCCGATTTTATGGTGCATTTATTTTCTTATTGCTTTAGCTTTAGGTGAGCGTGTTTTTAGGTTTATCAGTCGCAGGTGATAACTTGATGAGTTGGGGGAAATTTGTAAAAAATTATTGGACTTGTGTTGTCCACTATTTCTACTTTAGTTGATTTATTGTCCGTAGGTCGGGAGTGGCCCGACAACCACTCACTTTCTTTGCTTCGCCAAAGAAAGTAAGCAAAGAAAGGCGACCACGCTGCCACTGGCCTTCGGCTTCCCAATTGTGCAAGACAAAAAATGGGAAAGTGTTGAAACTCGCTTCGCTCAGACAACAACACTTTCTTTATCCATTTTCTGTCCCGCACAATTGGCTGTGTCAGAAGTGGAACGGCGTTAAAGTCAAAAGCAACAGCAACAGCAACGACAAAACAACCAGTATCGACGGACATTCAATTTTCTAATAGCTGTTGTAGGTCGTTGCTTTTGAATTTGCCTTTGACCTACCCCCGTTTGAGACGATGTAATTTGTGCGTCACAGAAAATGGATAAGAAAGTGTTGTTGTCTGAGGTGTAGCAGGGAATTCGAGGCGCATGCGCCTCGCCTGCGAAACGGTGTTCGCTTACAAGCGAACATTCCTAAGAACAGTTTCAACACTTTCCCATTTTTTGTGATGCACAAATTATGCTGGAGCGTAGCGTAAGCACCCGCAGGGCGAGTCTACGGTCGCCTTTTTTGGAGGACCTTTTTTGGCGAAGCAAAAAAGGTGCTTGGCTGTCGGGCCACACCCGACCAACAGAACGTCAAGCAAGCGAAAAGACGAGAAAATGCAACAAGTCTATCGTCACCGCTAAGACTAACTACCAGATCTTCCCAACAATCTAAAGAACAAATTTCTTGCTTCAGATGGTATTGAAAAGGCGAATAAGTCCAATCAAAAACACGCAACAACTCACATCAAAAACTTTCCAACCTTAGCCTTCAAAATAGTAATCAACACCGGATCCATAAACTCATATTCATCAGGAATATCCAAACAAATAATCCGCTTATTACTGAGATATGACCTGAATTTTTTAGATAACTTATTGCGATGCGCTTTCTCCATGACGAAGATGATGGTCGCCCAAGCGATTTGTTCTGAGGAAAGTGGTGTCGTGGCATCGTTGCCTAAGCCCGCGGAGTCAGTTTCGACGTCCGGCCATGCAGCAAAAATTTGTTCTGCAGTTGGGCTGCGGAGTCGGTTTTGGGTGCAAATGAAGAGGGCGCGTTTCATGTGGATAGCTTGGGTTTCTATTTTGTATCGAGCGATGTCAATTGTAGCGTTGATGCTAGCAAGTGAGTGATAAATTCACAGTCGGTTTTGATGTATGCAAGAAAGGTAGTCGACTGCTTGATTTCCACTCATGATAAACACCAAGCCCAAGCCGTCGTTCGCCCAATAATAGTTTGACGATTGAGAAAGAAGTTCATGGGATATTTTTTTAGTAAATCGCTTTGCATGATGCGATGATGCAATGAAGCGATGCGACGAAAATTAAACTTTTGCCTCAATATGTTGAAACAGGATAGGGACATTTTATTGGAGATTTTATCGATGAAGCGATGCCCATTCATCGATTCAAATGGACAAAAAATCGTGAACAGGCTTATCGCTTTCAAACACAAAATAAGCATGAAATAAAGTGAAGAATGAAGTGACGAATCCAGTGACGAATCCAGTGACTTTAGGTTTGCTTGAAGTAATGCAAATAGCTGCGACTTACTGGTAATTTTTCCGTACTTCCTTTCATGTGCACTGTGGCCGTTTCGTTTTCGCCGCGCGTGACATGGCTGACCATATTGATATTCACAACGACTGAACGATGTACTTGGACAAAGTGCGTACTGTCGAGTTGATCTAGAAGTTCCTTGAGTGAAGATCGTATTAATGCTTCACTGTTCTTACCATCATCTCGCCAGGCGATCAGCGTATATTTTTCATCCGACCGCAAGAAATCGATCTGATCAACAGGAATCATACGTAGTGATTGACCGACCATTGCCTTAATCCAACGCAATGGTTTTGGCTCAACCTTCTTGTGCAAACGTGCCTCGAGTTTGTCGAGCAACACCTCAATATCTGGTGCTGGTTGCGCTGCGCCGAGTCGAGCCCGTACACGTTCGACCGTGTCTGCTAACCGTGCTTGGTCAACCGGTTTCACTAAGTAATCAAGTGCGCCTTGCGCAAAGGCTTCCACTGCATAGTCGCTATATGCAGTGACAAATACCAAATGCGCACCGCGACCGATTTGGCGCGCAGCTTCGACACCCGAAATCCCTGGCATATGCACGTCGAGAAAACACACCGTTGGATGTAGCGCCTTGTATTGTTCAACCGCCTCGCGCCCATTGCGTACTTGTGCCACGATCTCCAACTCGGGCCAGATTTCGGCTAGCATACGGGCCAAGGAACTACGTAGCAAAGGTTCGTCGTCGGCGATTAGTGCGGTAGGTCGAGCTGTTGTCATGTTGTGCTCCTAATGCTCAGTTAAATTTAGCAGGGAAATTAAGTTCAGCGCCAAAACCGTGTGGTTTAAGGGATGTTAAGCTCAGTTGTGCATCGCCCGAAAATATCAACTGCAAACGCTCGCGCAGGTTGGCCAAACCTGTTCCTAGGCCTTCGCTGCCCTGTCCCAGTCCAACGCCCGTGTCTGAAACGCGGGCAATACAACGACCATGATGTAGTCGCACAGTGACATCAATTTGCCCGCCTTCTTCGCTAGGGTCGATGCCATGGCGCACGGCGTTTTCCACTAAGGTAAGTACGCTCATGGGCGGGCACTTGATGTGCAAGGCTGCGTCGTCAACTTCAATCGTGAATTGCAAGCGGTCTGGCATACGCATGTGCATCAATTCGAGATAGGCGCGTACCAAATTGAGTTCCTGGCCTAGTGTGCTGGCAGCATCGTTGAGAGTAGGGACTGCGGCACGCAGATAGGCGATCAGGCTATTGAGCACCTGAGACGCTTGTGATGATCCGGAATCGACTAATTCCCGCACATTCGCTAAGGTATTGAACAAGAAATGTGGCTCAACTTGCGCTTGCAATAAGCGTAGACGCGAATCTAGCGCATCGCGGGCGAATTCGCTGCGCTCAAGCTCAAACGACAATGCCTGTCTTTGGGCTTGGCCACTGATTTGTCGATATAGCGCGGACATGGCGATCCAAGGTGAGAACAAGAGACCCGCACCAATCATTGAACCGCATCCAGATAATTTTTCTTTGTTTTCGTACCAAGGGACGGGGTCGCCGAGCGTGGTCAAGCTGTAGGCGAGTGCCGCGGCGAATGGCACTACAATTGCGACCGCCACAACTTGCAGTAGCCAACGTGCAACCCAGCGTGGTAGGCGCGAAGGCCAGCGCTCAAATAGGCCAAATGCGGTCAGTTGAATGACACCGATTAAGAGCAGACGAGCCCAAATTGTGATCCACCACGTCGGCCACGTAAATTTCATGAGTATGCTGAGAAACAGGCTAACAAACAAAACAACGCTCATCCGTCGCCAACTATATAGTTTTGGCGGGACTGGCGCTAAGAGGGATGAGGCCACATTGTTCATATTTTGCCCATTCGATATTTCAAGAAAATTGCCAATTCGGATATGTTCACAGCGACCGTTGGTACATGGAGTTTATATCGCTTATGGAGGCTAAGGTAAGGGGACAGCTTTGGGCCGCACGGGAACTTGCGATTTTTGGCGCTCGAAAAAATCCCAGATCATAGCCGCGCCATTTGGTGTCATAGGTGATGGTCCCAGCAAACGTGGACGACGCCAAAATGGTTGTGGCAGGCCGTGTCCGCCACCGTGAATGGTGACTAGCTCCACTTCCAATTTACTGTTATCGCGCCAGACTGCATGTCCGACATTAAGTTCACCGACTACTGGTGAAGAGTTGATTGTTGGTCGGCCTGTGATCTTGCCTTGCTCAGCAAAGTACAGTGCTGAATCGCTTGAAGATCGGACCGTACCGCTTTTATAAAACAAGCCGAAGAGACTCGATTCGCCACCGGCGAACGGTATCAGAGGATCTTTAGTGCCGTTCATGATCAAGACTGAAGTGCCTTGACCTGTGGGTGTACATTTAAAATTATTCGCTGTTGGCACGTTGGCAGACACAGCAGCTACCGCGCGGAATTTTTCTGGTGCCTCGATCGCTAGTCGCATCGCCATCATACCGCCAGATGAGACACCTGTCGCAAACACGCGTGCTTGGTTCACACCAATATCGGTAATCAACTTGTTGACCAAAATGTTGAGGAATTTTACATCATCCACCTCATGACCATTGACGCTGAAGTCACCCACCTTACTGCAATCATTCCAATCAGAAGAGCTTGAATTGGGATAGACCACCGCAAAGCCAAATTGATCAGCAAGGCGTTCAAATCCATACCCTGTCTCGATACGGATCTGCGCGCCATTTTGGCCCGAACCGTGCATCACGAAGACCAATGGAGCGTCTTTGGCGAGTCCTTTAGGGAGGTAGGTTCGATATATTCGATTTAGACCGTCTACTTCTATGGAAGTCTTCGTCACTGTTCCAGACAGTTGTGGTAATTCAGGATCAGCCGAATAGATGAAGTAGGCAAACAGTGCAGCACACAAAGTGACTAAGCCGAGTAAGCTGTAAAAGCAGAAAAGTAGGAAACGGAGCATTTTTTTCATGATGTCGCCTATTAGTCAGGATTTTGCGTTTAGCTGATCATTCCACTCATCCCACTTAGTGAGATTGACACCCTTCACCAGTAGCCAAAGGCAAAATGATGCTTCTCCAACGAGAGCTGGAAACAGAATGGCTGGGCTAATCATATTCGAGAACGCAGGAAAAAATAGCGCAGAAAAGCAGGCTACCAAATAACTGACCCCGGCAATTTGCATGAGTATGCCGATCAGCTTTGGCAGATAGCGGGATGCAAAAATCAGATACCCATAAATTATGCAGGTCGCGCCAAATAAGATGAGCGCAATATTGAAAGCAATGTCATGCGACTTCAGCGCAAAATTGGCTAAAGCGTGTAATTGCGCAGGCTCAAAGGACTTCGCCATGCTGGTGCTGGTCAACAGGGGTTTTACCAAGAGCTGCATTAGTTTGCTGATAATTTCGATAGCGAGTGATAGTAAATTGAAGAATATGGCCAGCACGATGAGATTCTGGTTGACTGGCTTGAGTAATAAATAAAGCAGCCATGATAAGGGAATCACGCATAAGACAAGCATCAAGTTGGCGAATGCACTCAGGTTCCACAGGATTGGTTCTGCCAAGATAGTCTGGGCTAGAATGGTGACATCACCGGATGCGCGAAAATGACTAAGCGCATAGGCTTCAGCAAAGATGCCGAGAGCAATTACAGCTAAATAGAGGGCGCCAGCGATGCGCGCATATAGTTGTGGGGAAGTCTCCCGAGTACTAATTTTCATTTCTCATTCTTTCTTGTTCAATATTTTGTGTGGATAACACTAGCGTGTGTCAAATGCTCCGCCCAACTACTCGTTCATGCTGGTTCATATTTATTCTTACTCGTCCATTAACCACGCGATCAATACATAGAAGGTCTTTGCGCTCTCTTGAGAAAGATTCAATCATTGCGCCACCGCTCACCTTGTTTTTTTACATAATGACGATAGACGTAAGACCAAGGTAAGGCGAGATACACGAGAACAACGAGCGAAATGGCAAAAACGTCCGGCAACATTTTTTCTTCTAGGTGACCTGACTGCCATAACGGAAAGGCGACGATCGCTAACCACATTGTCTTCCAGACCAGTTCCCACATCAATACAGGGAGCATCTGTATGGGGTAACGTATACCAAGGGCGCACAGTAAAGAAAAAGACGCCATCATACAAAGTTCCACACCATGCATAAATTCCCATGGTGTGGCGTGGCGAATAATGGTAGGCCAGATATTGATCCCTAGGCCTATAGTGATCAATAGATACAAGGCGCGCAACACATAGATGCGAAACAGGGAGATTTCATTCATTTTATGTCTTCCTAAAGGGAACTTTCCGTTGGTAATTGCTAAATTCAACGTCAGAATAGGCAAACAAATGAATCGATTTACTGGGATTGCGATGACTTGCGGACTTATGGTACTGAGACACGGTAGATAAAGATGGAATACAGGCTAATTGAATCCATACAAGCCTTCAGCGCTATCCCGCCTGATTCATTATTCGTGAAAAAACGTGTCCCTCTGCCGAAGCAAGGTTAGTTAGTATGAAGAATTGGACATGCTTGGTAGTTACGGCGTTGGCGCCTTTCCTAAATCATAGGTTCAACTGGCGTATGCGGAAAGCGGGATTTCTGGTGTGACTGGCAAACTAGTGGGAGCAATTTACTTTCTTGCTATCTTGCTTGAATTGATCTCCATAATCAATTTGCAGTAGGCGTCTCTTGCTTCTGCACTTCTCAGCAAGCCAGAATGCCCCAGCTCGTGCACAAGGATAAATTGTTTATCATTTCCCGGTATGGCGTCAAATACCAGTTTGCCTAACTGAGGAGGAGTCTGCACATCTTTTTCTCCTGCGATGACCAGACTTTTTCCCTGATAGCTGTGCATATCCCGATCGACTTCGATACTTTTTAAGCTGTCTGCTGCTTCGAAGCGGAAAAAAGGTCGGGCAAGCACGGGAATTTTGGCTTCAAGTAGTGCCATATAAGTAGATGCAGTCGCTTCTAAAATAATGCCATCGACCTGACGTTGTTGCGCGATATGGGCGGCAATAAAACTACCCATAGAGTAACCGTGTATGACGAGCTTTTTGCTTGATTTTAATTTTAGCGCATCATAGATTTTTAAGGCATCTTGTTTCAGCCTATCCATCGTCGGTTCGCCAGCAGTGCGACCATAGCCGCGATAGTCAAACATCTGCAAAGTGATAGGGCAACTACCGATCGATTGCGTCAGATATTTTGCGGTACTGTCGATATGTGAATCCGCACCACCAAGGTAGAGGACTACAACATCCGCATGTTTTTGTTCGATACGAAAGCCATTTACTCGCAGTGTTTCGTCTACTGCGATGCTGTCTTCATAAAAATTAGACTCAGGCAGCACCTGTTTCAAAACGCTAGCATCAAATTTCTGTTTCTGCTGATAACCGCTGCTTTTATCTGGATGCAGCATATCGCTGTCGACGATTTTCATTGAAAAGCATCCGCTCAAGGACACGGATAGACTAACCATCAAGCACAAAAATAATTGACGTCGAATTGTGTTTCTTAAGCTGCTCTTTTTCATCGCTATTGAGTAGTTCGATTGATATGTAGTGGTCATCGAGGATTGTTTCGAGATGCTTATTTTGCGGTGCGTAAAGAATTCAATTGATCGAGTAGCCAAAGCCGACTTTCTGACGCCGGATTATTGCCACATTTCACTTGATAAGCTTTGCCACTAGAACTGCTGGTTGAGGCTGCATGGGTAATAAAGTCCTCTGTGCTTTTGATCATATTCTTATTCTCGAAGTATTCTAATTTCTTGGTCAAATGCGACTGCGCTTCTGCCCCCGAATACCAAGTGCCATTGCGATTAAACTGGCAACCAGAAACTTGTAGCTTCTTAAATAACGCGTCAATTTCTGCACGCGTCGATGGTGGTGCTTGGCTTGCTGAGCTGTTGTTTGTGATCGCAACCAACATTAGAGAGATAAAAATAGCTTTAAAATTCATGTGGAGTTTCATGCAAATTTGTTGGTAGAGAGAATGGTCAATGAAGTTGTGTGGAATACGCATGTGAATTCAGACGTTAAGTTTCCAACATGCGCACTTGAAAAACATTTCCTTCTGGGTCATGACCATCACAGGCGCGAAATCCTCGTGCGGCCCATTCGTGCGAGAAGGATTTGATCGCACCACCAAGTTCGTTTGCGTGCGCACGTGCGATCGCAATGCTGGTCACTGGTAGACAGAGTTTAGTATAAGAGTCTTCCCGTACAGCCACCGTCTCTGTATTGGAATATGGAAGTGAAGCTTCGCCATACAAAGCATGAATGACTAGTTCAAAACCTTGAATTCTTAAGATCGCATAAGACGACTCTTGGTGCAAGAGTTCCATAGCAGCGACGGTGCAATAAAAGGACGTCATACGCGGTACGTCACGAACGAAAAGCACCATGCATGTAGACGGTAAAGTGGTCATCGCGTATTCCTTATATAGTCTGAGTTGGCGAACATCGATTAATAGCGCTGTGTTTTGAAACTGAGCTTAGAGACGGCGCTTGGAGACGGAGCTTCGATTCTGAGCTGTATCTACTTAATTCTATCCAATGATGTTACTTTACCATTTTTTATAGGGAATTCGGTTCATATCGGTCATTCTCAACGCGCTGTTCATAATTCAATTTAGAATAGTTGTTACGCTGCGTTAGCGCGAATATGGGAGGTAAAGCATGTCACGACAGATCTGGTCTGTACCGAATCGCCTGCGATATTGTGCTGTGGGCCTGGTGTTGTTGGCGATCTCTATCACAACGAATGCCGCCGACCGCTATGTCATTGACTCTAAGCACACGTATTCAATTTTTGAATATTCCCATTGGGGTTTGTCTTTGCAACAAGGGCGGTTCGAAAAAAATGCGGGCTTCATCGACATTGATAGCGACAAACGGGCAGGTAGCGTGCAGTTGAATATTGATGCGACTTCCGTGAGTACGGGTAATAGTCTATTTGATACAGCACTGCGCTCCAGCAGTTTTTTTGATGTGCAAATTTATCCCACAATCAATTTCCTCTCCAGTAGCTTGCTGTTCGATGAGAACAATAATGTCGTCGCCTTAGAAGGTGATTTGACCATTAAGAACATCACAAAAAAAGTCAAGTTTACATTGACGCATTTTCGGTGCCGTTTCATGCCTTTGTATTTGAAAAGCGCTTGCGGTGCTAACGGCAATGCAAAAATTTTGCGGAGTGATTTTGATGTTGGGCGATATACGCCTTTTGTGAGTGATGAAGTAACTTTGTATTTTGCGGTGGAGGCAATCAAGGAATGAGCATTTATGTGTGATGAAAAATTGCCCGCAACGCAGTCAGGATTTGTTCTGAATGGAAATCGGACGAAGCAAGTTCATCAGCACTGAGCTGACAGTTAGTCACGGGAATACGTAAACATGCTTCCGCAATCAGCTGAGCGTTCATCGTGTTTAAAATTTCCTTTAGTGCCTCGTCAGCTATCCAAGCACGATGAGAGGGATTAAAGACGGCGACAGGTTTATTGGTAAAGGGGATATACGCGACCAGCCAATCGAGTGCATTTTTGATCGTACCAGTCACACCGTGAGCATATTCTGGACTGGCAACAATCATGGCGTCAGACCAACTGACGGCTTCCCATAATCTATGGACGGAATTCGGCACTTCTGCCGATGCTCCAATATCAGGATTAAAAAGCGGTAAATCGCCTAATCCATCAAAAATAGAAAAATCAATCTGATCCTCTGCCAATTGTGCCGTCGCTTGAAGTAGGGCTAGTGATCTGGATTGTTTACGTAAGCTCCCGCAGAGTGCAAGTATTTTCATAAGACTATCATCGAGACTTTATAGAAATCGTAAGGACTGCGGAAAGCCAACGAAAGATGTGTCCAGATCACGCGGACAAATGCAATCAATAAATGAGGTAAAACGTGAATACGCTTTAAATCTTAGAGATGTTTTCAACATAGCGTGCAAAATTATCCAAAATCGCCTGCCAACCAGCACGCTGCATTTCTGCACTGTGTTCATTTTCCGCATCAAAAGTTTCCGTAATTTGTACCGAACCATCGACTTCTTTGAAGCTCACGCTCACGGTGCGCAGATCCCCCAAGACGCATTCGATCAATTCATGTTCGATGATGTTGGTATACGTTCCCTCAAAATCAAAACCCATGCTGCCATCTTTGGCCTCCATTCGGCTGGTGAAAGTACCACCTATGCGCAGGTCATTGCTACTACGCGTTGTATGCCAGTCATCATTAGCAGCATTCCACTGCATGATGTCGGCGGGCGTTGTCCACGCATTCCAGCAAAGTTTCAAGTCGGCTTTGATACTTGTATTGATGGTGATTTTCATTTTTATTTTCCAAACTTGTATAGGTGTGAGAAGGCTTAGCTGGGAAGGAGTGTGCGATAAGGGTGTGACTTAAAGAGTGACCTAGTGCGCACATCTGTTCTCAACTCAAGCTTAGTAATTTATCAGCAAAATGGCGCATGATCAAATTAGCTATTTGTTATTTAACTCAAAAAAGTTGTAATAATTTACACTAATTCAAAGTTTAACTTATTGATCATGAATATCTATTACCAGTAAGTTAGTTACAGATAGAATTATTTTATGACTCTTTTGTTGTTTTTAGCCCAAACCTAATTTAAATATCTTTTAAATATTTTATAAATATATTTAAATGTGCGCACATGAAGATGGTCCACTGATATTACTTTTTGGCAATTTTGAAGTTGGAAAATGCCATTCAGCGCGACTCATTTCATGCATTGAGGCAGCTTTTTTGAAGCTGAAAATCACATAAAAACAAGGAGTTATCGTGAAACAACAAGTTAAAGTAAAGACCATCGTGGTGGCGTTGGCGCTTTCGTTTGGTGCACAATCCGTTGTATGGGCACAAGATGCGGTGAAAGCTGGTACCGAAGAAAAATCACAATCGCAGCGCGTAGTTGTCACCGGTTCCAACATCAAGCGCATTGATGCTGAGACGGCGGCTCCATTGCAAATCATCAGTAAAGCAGAAATTATGCAAAGTGGTGCGATGACCGTAAAAGATATTCTGGAGTTGTCGACGTCAAATGACAAAACTGCCATTTCCGATCTGAGTGGTGCCAATTCTTGGGCGAGCGGGGCCTCTGGCGTGTCTATGCGTAACCTGGGAGTGAGTGCAACCTTAGTTTTGATCAATGGTCGTCGTTTGCCTAGTTTTGGTTTTGCCGATGGTTTGCAAAATACCTTTGTGAATGTGGATGCGATTCCGGCGTCGGCGGTCGAACGCGTAGAAATTTTACGTGATGGCGCTTCGGCAATTTACGGTTCTTCGGCGATCGCGGGTGTCATAAATATCATTACGCGTAAAGATTTTACGGGTGTACAGCTTAGTGGAAGTAAGCAGCAATCCCTGAATAACCGCCAGTTGAACAATCAAAGCTTTGCGAATGTTTCGGCAGGCTTGGGAAATGTCGATAAAGATGGATACAACCTGTTTGCTAGCCTAGATTTATATAAGCGCGGTTCTTATAGCGATGACTTTGTGAATCGTCGTTTACCCGATTGGTATTTAAAACTTAATCCTGCACGTGACACAAGCAGCGTCGGCTCTTTATCCACTGGCGCTTATCCGGGAAATTACACTGGACGTTATCCGAATAATTATGCTGACCCTAAGTTGGCAGGCACGCGTATTAGCAAAGCGATGTCAGGTTGTGCGGCGACAAATTTGATCGATGGTCTGTGTCGCTACAACTATTGGAAAGACAGTGATGCAATGCCAGGCGCGGAACGCGCTGCTTTCTATTCCATGGGTAATTTAAAAATCTCTGATGATTTATCTGCATGGGCAGAGCTGCAATTAGCCGATACCAAATCGACTTACAATACCTCCATTCCACGTAGTAATGTCACTGGTTCTAGCTTGTCTTGGTATGACTCACTGAAAGGGGAGTTGCAATATTTTGTCGATCCATCGCTGCCAGTCGGACACCCGAACAATCCTTATTCATTTCCGATCGGATTGAACTATCGCTTCGCCGACTATCCTGATATGTTTAAAAATATCGGTGGCTCACAACAGTATCGTGCGGTGGCGGGATTGATCGGTAAGACGGCTGGGTGGGAATGGGATACTGCGGTCGGCTTTATGGGGGGGCGCGCGCATCAGCGTCAGCAGTTGTATCGTGATCGTTATGAATACACCAAAGCGATCACCAGTGGCGAATACAAATTCGGTCAACAAAACTCTCGTGCCTTGCTCGACAAAATGTTTCCAGTCATGGGTTCCGACGGTAAGTCGACTGAGTCTTGGTTAGATTTTAAAGCCAGCCGTGACATCATGAATCTTACTGGTGGGCCGATGACCCTGGTATTGGGAGCGGACGTTCGTCACGAGACTTTCTTGCACAAGAGTATGGATAATATTCTGCAAGCACGCATCGTCCAATTCAGTGGTGTTTCTATCGACGGTTCACGCAATGTCAGTGCTGCGTTTGCCGAACTCAATGCACCTTTGACCAAGAAATTGGAATTGGATTTTGCATTGCGCGCCGATAAGTCAGGTCCGACGGATTTGGAAATTATTCCGAAAGCAAATGCCAGCTATTTGCTTTCGGACCACTTCAAATTGCGTGGCACTGTGTCCCGCGGCTATCGTGCGCCTAGTTTGCCAGAAACCGGGAATGGTGGTGCTTCCTGGTTCACTGGCGGCGATGATCCTAAACGCTGTGATATGGCAAATAAAATCTATGATGCCTTGATGTTGGGCGATGCCACCGATCGTTCCAATGCCTTGACCGCATTTTATTCTGGTTGCCAAACCGGCTTTCCATCCACGGTCACCCCGAATGCAAAACTTGAACCAGAACGTTCACGCATCTTCAGTCTGGGTTTCGTAGCCCAAGCGACTAAAGACACGGCAATCACTTTGGATTACTGGAATGTGTCACGCTTCAATGAAATTGCGGTGCGTGGTTCCGATTACATATTGGCGCATGAAGATACGACGACAGGCTTAGTTGTACGTGGCGCTTTGTCTCCACAAGATATTGAATTTGCACAACGTGCTAGTCAACTTGCCGGTGTTCCTTTGGGCTTTAAAGTCGGCCCAGTGCAGGGCGTGCGTGATCAATATTCCAATGTCACCAAGACCAAAGTCGCGGGTGCTGATCTGAGCATCCGTAGTAATTGGAATTTGGGTGAGTATGGTCGTCTGAGTACTAATTTGGAATCCACGATACAAATCGATACGCGCTGGTTTGATCCAGATACACAAAAATTTAGCGAAAATTATGTTGGCTATCGTTACTATCCACGTGTCGTGAGTAATGTGAGTGCAAACTGGTCAAAGAACGTCTGGAGTGCCGGTGCACGCGGCTATTTCCAAAGCGAACGTAAGTTGGCGTGGGGCGCAGCAGATACTTCCAACACGATAGAGGCATGTGCCGAACGTAAAGTCAGTGCCGCTGGCTGTAAGCTAGGTGCGGATTTTACTGTGGATGTGTATGGTTCGTATTCAGGCTTTAAAGATTTGCGCGTCGGCTTCAACTTGTTCAATTTAATGAATCGTCAATCGCAGGTGGAGAACCGTGCCGGTGGTCCATTGCCATTGCGTGGTGCTTCTTTGAAGTTGTGGGGTGAATATAAGTTTTAAGACGATCAGCGTGAACGCGATTGGTTTCAATTCATTATCGAACGACATGTGAAAAACGACATGTGAAAAACGAGATGTGAAAAACGAGAAGTGAAAGAGCCCGCCAGAATTGACTTCTGGCGGGCTTTCTTTATTGAATAAGATCGAATAATTTAGTGATATTGACGCAACGATTGGTTTTGACGAATACGCTGAATGATTTTCTCCGCACTACCAGAAATACTTCCGCCCTCACAAACAAAATCCCAAGCAAGCGTACTGTGCTGTTTGTTGACCGCTTTATTGGTAAATTCGTCCCAGACATTGCGGCGTGAACTTGACCAAGTGCCATCGGCACGACCAAAAGCAAATAGACGTTTTTCGTTCGTATCGCAACGCATGCCTTCATAGCTGACATTTCTGGCGCCAGATTGGCTAGTCGAAACTAAGGTGTAACGCAAACTACCATCCACTGCAATGCTGATGGACTTACTGTCGATGAAGAAAATTTGATTCTCATTACTGTAAAAGCGCAGTAAATTTTCTTTCGATGGCGCTGCCGGTAACACGACAGGGCTATCGACCCAGACCTTCACCACTTTCTCGTCAGCGCTTTGTGCGAATGCTGGCGTTGCCGCTAACATCCAGCAGACATAAAGCAGGCACTGGCGGAGAGATCGGCATAGTCCGCGATGTAAGCGGGTGGTCGGGGTGCACACAGACATGATCAACTTTCCTTTTTTTGTACTGCGGTGGAAACATTAGTATCTGCATTATTAGTATCGGCATCTTCAGTCTGAATACTGACACTAATTTCAACCGCTGTCGTAATAGTCGTGTTTAAGTTGACGATTATTCCAGCCTCAACCTTGCTGTTTGCTTCATTGCCCAGGTCGGATTTGCTATCTTGCGGCTTACGTTTTTGATGGTGAGGTTTACGCGCACTATCTGGACGATGAATAAACCGTGACAACTCTTGCAAAGCCATCTGATATACACCACGTTTAAATTCAATCACTGTGTCGAGCGGCACCCAATAATCATGCCAACGCCAGGCGTCAAATTCGGGATGCGTACTTGCGCGCAAATTCACATCACAATCGCGTCCAACCATACGCAACAAAAACCAGATTTGTTTTTGTCCACGGTAATGACCACGAATTTCGCGTTTAATAAAATGATCAGGCACTTCATAGCGCAGCCAATCGCGGGTGCGACCCAAGATTTTGACATGCTCTGGAAGCAAGCCAGTCTCTTCTTCAAGTTCGCGGAACATCGCTTGCTCCGGCGATTCGCCGTATTTAATGCCGCCTTGTGGAAATTGCCAGGAATGCTCGCGCACCCGCTTGCCCCACCAGACTTCATTATTGGCGTTCAGCATGATAATGCCTACGTTAGGCCTGAAGCCTTCACGATCCAACATGGTATAACCCCAATTATTTCTTGGGAATTATCTAACATTCGCTTAGGGGGAGTGGGTCTATGATCTTTGGCACTTTACTAAATGCTAAATTCTTGCCCGCAAAAAAAGCCCGCACTGATCTACATCGGCGAGATTTTATGTGTCCCTAAACGAATTGTTAAGTATTCCCAAACGTGGTCAGGGCACACTCTTTATTTTGACGGGCGAAGTTTTTGACGCTGAAAACTTGGAAATTTGCGGAAAATGCCGATCAAAATCCGAGTTTAGGCCAAAAAAATGCAATTAAGCAGTCGAAACCATCATCAAAAATGCAAAGAGTGAGCGCATGAGCCAGCATATCCTTTAAAATTGCGTTGATTATAACCTAGGACTTCAACAAAAAAGTTCAAGTATTGTTGTTTCAGAAATCATGGCGCCCATTGTCTGAGTTAAGCCGGAATTTTGCTGCACAGTGCTGGCAACATTTTGATGTCATTCCAAACCTCCATTATTGAAAAGAAATAAGTCATGCGCGCTACACGTTTTTTCATTTCCACTTTAAAAGAAGCTCCTGCTGACGCTGAAATCGTCAGCCACAAATTAATGATGCGCGCCGGGATGATCAAACGCCTTGGCTCTGGTATTTATAATTACATGCCTATGGGTTTGCGCGTTATTCGTAAAGTTGAAAAAATTGTACGTGAGGAGATGGACCGTTCTGGCGCGATCGAAATGTTAATGCCCGTGGTGCAACCTGCTGAGTTATGGCAAGAAACGGGTCGCTGGCAAAAATACGGTGCAGAATTGATGCGCGTGAAAGACCGTCATGGTCGTGATTTCATTATTCAACCGACTTCCGAGGAAGCGATTACTGACGTTGCGCGTCAAGAAATCAAATCCTATCGCCAGTTGCCGCTGAATTTTTATCATATTCAAACGAAATTCCGCGACGAGCGTCGCCCACGGTTTGGTTTGATGCGTGGCCGTGAATTCACGATGAAAGATGCTTACTCTTTTGACCGTGATCTCGATGGTTTGAAAAAGTCTTACCAAAACATGTATGACGCCTATGTGCGCATTTTCAACCGCTTTGGTTTGCAGTTCCGCGCGGTGGCAGCGGACAACGGCGCCATCGGTGGTACTGGATCACATGAATTCCATGTGATCGCCGAAACCGGTGAAGATGCTTTGGTATATTGTCCAACTTCTGATTACGCCGCCAACATGGAAGCAGCGGAAGCTTTGTCTTTATTTGATGCACGCAAAGCAGCAACACAAGCATTGACGAAGACGGCAACGCCCGGCAAAGCCAAGTGCGAAGAGGTGGCCGAGCTCTTGAATATTCCTTTGCAAAACACGGTCAAGTCTATCGTGCTGACAGTTGAAACCGAAGAAAAAGATAAAGTCACCAAACAAGTCTGGTTATTGTTGATACGCGGCGATCATGAATTGAACGAAATTAAAGCCAGCAAGGTGCCAGGTTTAGCAAATTACCGCTTCGCAACAGAAGATGAAATCGTCGAACACTTTGGCACTAAGCCAGGTTACCTCGGTCCAGTGAATACGAAGTTGCCAGTTAAAGTCGTGGCAGATCGCACCGTGGCGATGATGGCTGATTTTGTATGCGGCGCGAATGAAGAAGATTTTCACTTCACTGGTGCAAATTGGGGGCGTGATGTAGCGGAACCACTGGTTGCTGATTTGCGCAACGTGGTCGCTGGCGATCCATCACCGGATGGTAAAGGCATGCTCGCAATTCAACGTGGCATCGAAGTGGGTCACGTGTTCCAACTCGGTACGAGCTATTCCGAATCCATGAAAGCGACTTTTCTTGATGAGAACGGTAAGCCGCAGTTATTGCAAATGGGCTGTTATGGCATCGGTGTCACGCGTATTTTAGGTGCCGCCATTGAACAAAATTTCGATGATAAAGGCATCATTTGGCCGACGGCGATTGCACCGTTTGAAGTCGTGATTTGCCCTATGGGTATGGAGAAGAGTCCAGCAGTGAAAGAGCAGGCAGAAAAACTGTACGCCGAATTATTGTCTGCTGGTGTCGATGTTTTGCTCGATGACCGCGATTTGCGTCCGGGTTCGATGTTTGCTGATTGGGAATTGATTGGCGTGCCACATCGCGTTGTGATCGGTGATCGTGGCTTGAAAGAAGGCAATCTGGAATACAAAGGCCGCCGTGATGCAGAGGCGAGCAATGTCCCAGTTGCCGAAATGTTTGATTTCCTGACTGCGAAATTGCAGGCGAAATAATCTTAAAAGTGACTTTGATCATGCATGGTTTGACGCGAGTTTGTTTCTTGAAAAAGCAAACTCGCGTTTGTCTTTTCGCTTGTTTTTTTATTGGTCTGTTGGGAATATCTCCTTGGGCAAATGCTGGCAACCAAAAGGAAGAGGCGATTGCGGACTCGGTCAGGCTGGCACTCTCAAAGTTAGTGGCCGATCCGCGCCCACCGAAGCCGACTTTCGATAAAATAGAAGAGCGCATCAAATATTTACACTGGCTGGGTGAAATGTCCGACCGTTTAAAACGTCGCATTCCCGATAAACAAACTCGTCTCGAATTTTTGGAAACAGTTTGGTACGAAGCCAAGCGTGCAGGTTTAGACACCGGCATGGTGCTTGGTCTAATGCAAGTCGAGTCAGGTTTTAAGAAATACGCGGTATCAATAGTCGGCGCGCGTGGTTTCATGCAAGTGATGCCATTTTGGTCGCGTGTGGTCGGCGATGGTGATCCGAAAAAATTGTTCCAGATGCAAACCAATTTGCGCTATGGCTGTTCAATTCTGCGAATGTACATCGATATGGAAGGCGGCAATCTCTTCCTTGCGCTCGGTCGTTACAACGGGAGTCGTGGACGTGCGGAATATCCGAATGCGGTGTTGGCTAACTGGAAGAATTGGGAATTTAAGAGCTGAGTTAAAGCTGAATGGCGCTGCAATGTTGTCAACCCAGCCCATGAAAATATGCGCGCTCATATTTGTAATCGGCCAAACCTTTTTAGAATGAATATTGTATGAATATTTTTTTTCGCCGCTTGTCTGTTGCGCTCACTTTAGCACTGACGCTTGGTAGTGCATTCGCAGCAGATACAAAACTTGATAAAAATATCGATGCCAAAATTGGCAATGTATCCATTGCGATTCCAGTCCCACAAGCTTACGTGGACTCGTCCCTGATGTTTCCCAAGGTGTTGCAGCTTGGAGAAACCATGACTGCTTCCGCCAATCGTCTGTTGGCATTTTTCATTAGTGATGATGACGTGAAGGCCTTGTTGTCGCAAACAGCGCCGACATTGCAGCGATACATGATGGTGCAGACGCTTAGAGCGGCGGAAGATTCAAGCATGGGAGCACAAGATTTCAAGGAAGTCAGAAATCAACTTAAGAATCAGTACAAGCAATTTATCGCGGATAGTAAGGAGCGCATGCAATCTGAAGTGGATCAGGCGGTAGAGCGTTTGAGTAAAGAAAGTAGCCAACCGAAAAATGTATCGATGAAGCTGGGCGAGTTAAAAGTGATTGAAGTGATGGAGGATGAAAAATTCGTCACCCTGATTACTAAAACACTGGTAGGCGCTAACGTGAATGGAGAACTTAAGGAAATCCCTATGGTCATGGGCCTAGGCACGACCATGGTTAAGGGTAAGATTGTCTATTTTTTTTGTTACGCTAGATTGAACTCTGACGCTGACGTGGCGTGGATTAAGTCGCAGAATGCTATGTGGATGCCTTCGTTATTTGCAGCAAATAGCACGCAATAACGTTGCTCAAATCTAGAGCGCATAGAGTAGTGAAGTAAATCGCTCAGTAAATCGCTCAGTAAATCGCTCAGTAAATCGCTCGATAAATGAATAAGTAAGATACGTAAATCATTTCAATAAAATCTGGGAATTTAGGGCAGTATCTTCTAAGCTGGTAGCAACACTCTGATTTGTTGCAGAGTGATTCATTTTCGCTGTTGAGTCTGTGGGAGAACTAACATGGCTATAGCACATCTCGCGTCGGGGCAGGTTCGCTCTATATTGCCACTGTCTGCACCACCTGATACCTTGCAATCCATCGCCATTTTCAAAGATGCGCATCTGGAAGTCATAAGAATGGTATTGCCCGCCGCCAAGATCATTCCACCACATAGTGTAAATGGACCAATTACCATTCAATGTCTCGCTGGTGAAGTTCTCGTGACCGCTGATGCACAAGAGCACCGTTTGTTCGCTGGAGATTTGCAGTATTTCACCGGCGGTGTCGTACATCAGTTAAAGGCGTTTCAAGATAGTGCTTTGTTAGTGACTATAGTGTTGATACCGACAGTCTCTAAAGTTTGATTACTTGAACCATTCGCTCACATCGGGATGCAATCTTGATGTGATTTTGGGGCGGAAAATGATTTGATCTAGATCAAATTGACTGCATTCATTCGCAAGAGCTACCACCTTTCAGAAATAGCCACCTGCCTTGTAAGCTATGCCCAGCTTAGGCTTTTGCGGGGGTGACCATATAAACTAGTTCGTTCAGCCTATATCCAAACGCAACTAGCGGATTGACCGCTTTGATCAGTTGTCTAGACTAAGCCCAATACTTTTCTATGGGACTAGCATGATGACTTCACTATTTTCAATAACAATACCAGCGACAATACCCTTAAATCGGATGACACTCGCAGTTGGTTTGGCGTGTTGTTGTGCAACGTTTTCATGTATTGCACAAGCCCAAATGCAGACAACCGGGACGCTTGGTGAACTTCCAAATTCTGTAGCATCTTCTCCTGTTAAACCTGCGCAAATCGTGGTCGTCAGCGGTACCCGCTATGAACAGTTTGTCGAAAACTTGCCAATGGCGATTGACGTTATCGACCAAAAGGAAATCGAACGTTTAGGTATTACCGACATACGTGATCTGGCAAAAAATCTTGCTAACGTCGAAGTCAAACGCGCTCCAGCTCGGTTTACTGTTACAGGTGTCGGTAACTCGACAGGACGTGATGGTAATGCTGGATTTTCTATCCGTGGTCAGGATGGTAACCGTGTTCTGATGTTGATAGATGGTATGCGGCTGCCGCGTAGTTACATCAATGGTAGCAATGCTTTTGGACGAGATTCGATCGCGATGAATTTGATCCGTCAGGTCGAGATCGTGCGCGGCCCTGCATCTGTTTTGTATGGTTCGGATGGCCTCGCAGGCCTAGTCAATTTTATGACTTTAGAACCACAAGATTTTCTGCAAGAGAAGAATGTAGTGGTGAAGGATTTCGGCGGAAAATTATTTGCCAACTGGAGTGGTGACGATCACAGTCGCAGTTTCGGTGCAAGCTTAGCAGGTCGCTTGAATCCTCAGTGGAGTTGGCTAATCAGCGGAAGTAGCAGCAAGGCCAAAGGCTTAGAAAATATGGGGACAAATGATTTCCCTAATATCGACAGAACAACGCCCAATCCGCAAGAGGATCAAACCCAATCGGTATTAGCAAAATTCGTTTATCAAGCTAGCGCCAATCAAAAACACAGTTTGAGCATAGAGCATGTCGATAAGACTTCTGATTTTGAATTGTTATCCAGTCGCGCTAAATTGCCAATGACGTCGGCGTCCGCGGTCAGAGGCGAGACTGTCCATAAAGAGTCGACACGTGATCGCCTCACCTTAGTCGATCGTTACGACATCAAAAATGACTGGATCGACCATATACAAAGCAATCTCAGTTACCAAGATAGCAGCGCACAAGATGACGGTGTGACGCATCGCAATACCTTGGCTGATCGTGTTCGCAAAGTATCGTATGCCGAGCAGGCTTGGCAGTTTAGTTTGTTAGCCGATAAGTTATTCAAATCGTCGCCAAATTTTGCTCAGCGCTTGAGCTATGGATTTGATTATTCGAGAATTGACGTCAGTAATTTCTTTGATGGCGTTGATCCGGGAAATGTGGATTTCACGCCACGCAAATACTTCCCTGATACACGTGATTCTAGTCGTGCTGTTTTCTTGCAAGATGAAATTTTCGCCGGTGCGTGGATCATCACGCCGGGCTTGCGTTACGACCATTTTGATTTAGATGTTAAAACACAGGATGGATTTTCGCCACCAGCCAAGACACCAGCGAAATCTTTATCGGGTTCAGCAGTCGTTCCTAAACTGGGTGTGCTTTACAAATTGAGTGGGGATTGGAATGCCTATGCCAGTCTTGCAGGTGGTTTCCGTGCACCGAATGCGCAACAGATCAATGGCGTATTCGATAGCTCGACGGTGCCGGCAGTCTTATTAGCCAATCCCGACTTAAAACCAGAGAAGAGTCAAAACATCGAAATCGGCGTACGCGCTTTGTTTGAAAAATTCACTCTCGATGTCGCGGTATTTAGCGGCAATTACAAAAATTTGATCTACGATAAAAAGCCCTTAGGTGGCAAAGGTATTGCAGGTGATCCGGCGATTTTCCAAACTGTGAATGTCGACAAGGCCAAAATCGATGGTTTCGAAATTCGTGGACAAGTTCAATGGACAGAAATCGCAGGCGGTAAATTAAGTTCACCATTTTCTTACGGTAGAACCCGAGGAACTGATGAGGTCGCGCACACGCCGCTGAGCTCTATCAATCCTAGCAAGTTGTATGCGGGCTTACGTTACACCAATGACAGTTGGGATTGGCAATTGAATGCACGTCACCAAGCAGGTAAAGAAGAAGCTGATTTGAGTAGCCCGTATTTGCCAAAACCTGCTGTACCACCACGTGTGCGCCAATTCTTGGTGTCAGGTGTCACCACTGTAGATACACAAGTGCAGTGGACAGTACAGAAAAACTGGCGGGTTAATTTAGGTGTCGACAATATCACTAATAAAAAATACTGGAACTGGAGTGATGTACAAGGTTTAGCTGCGACATCTGTCGTGGTCGACGCTTACACGCAGCCGGGGCGTTACTACCATGCTTCTTTAGTGATGGGATTTTAGATCGCTGCTTTGATTGTGGATGACGCATATTGCGAATGAAGGTGAAAATTGTAGGGCGGGTGAAACCCGCGCCGCCAGCAAGTCAAGCACCTGAGCAGCGCGGTTTCACCCACCCTACAAAATCGCACAAACCAATGTGTAGTTCAGCAATCAGATACGTCGACATAAAGTCGGTAAAAGCGCAGGTCAGCGATTCACACGCTGACCTGTTTTCATATCGATCAAGATGATTTGCATTGCAGACTTGGTGTTCGTCTGCCCTGAAATCTTCATTTTCAAATGCAGAATAGAAGTCGTATTTGTGTTTTCTATTGCGCTTTCACATGGATAGACCGGATGCGCAAATTGGTGTTCTACGATCTTGCGACGTATATCTAAATTAATGATTTGCAGTTTCCCGTATTGATCGGCACCTGCCGCATAATTGCCACTAGCATCGAACATGAAACAATCCATGGCGAGTTCCAATGGTGTTTTACGCGGTGCAAATAACTGGGTATCGGCGATGCCTTCCCCCATTTGATAATCATGCACCCAGCCTTGATAGACTGGTTCGGCTTTGGGGTTATAACTAAGCTCCCATAATTCAGCGATATCATTGAGGACGAGGATAAAACTCTGGCGCTGAGGATTGGAATAGAATGCGCTGACAGACGATAACTTTTCATCCTTGTTTTGAAGTCTTAGTTCGCGGACGATGGTATTCGAATTTAGATCAATTGCCTGTAAACGATGATGGCTTTGATCGATGTTGAGCGCGTACCTACCATCCTCAGAGGCAATTTTTTGTGGGATACTCGTTTGCGCTAGCATTGCGACTGGCGCTAGCGACAGTAGTAAGAAACTCAGATGTCTGAAGAATACTTGCATAGTGTGAAGTAGACCAAAAAAAAAGCGTGCAGATTGGTAGTCTGCACGCTAGTTTGTTTCAATTACAGGAATTGCTGATAATGTTAGTTGAGGGCTAACACATATTCCACCATTACTTTAATGTCCGCATCGCTGACTGCCTTGTTAGGTGACATAGGAATCGGTCCCCATACACCGCTGCCGCCATCTTTTACTTTCTTAGAGAGTAAAGCAACAGCATCGGCATTGCCCTTGTACTTTTTGGCGACATCTTTAAAGGCTGGGCCCACGATTTTTTTATCGACGCCGTGGCAGTTCATACAGTTATTTTTCTTGGTCAGATCAACGCCTGAGTCCGCCGCCGTTGCCGACATGGCTGGCAAGACAAGCAGAGTGCAACTAGCCAAGAGAGTTGAGAGTGTCAGTTTCATACATAGCTCCTTAATACACATCATGTTGCGTATTGTTGACGTTGAATTTACCCGTTGGCGTAATCAATTTTGGATCACGGATGACTTTTTTCAATTTACGCGTTTTGTCGTCAACGATGACAATGGCGGATTCTTTGTCCTTGGCACTCCAAACTGAGAACCAGACTTCATCACCGGCTTGATTATATTCAGGTTGTACGATGCGTTTTGCACCATCGCCTAAGCCTGACCATTCTCCGATAGGCAATACTTCAAAGCCTTTGCCGAAATTGTTGATATCAAATACGGCAACAGATTGACTGATTTTTGCATCAGGATTTAAAGGTGTATCTATCCACAGATTTTTGGATTTTGGATGCGTCTTGATGAATAAAGAACCACCGCCTTGACCTTTGATTGTGTCAACGACTTTCCATGCCTGACCTTTGTGCTTAATCGGATCAGTACCTATCATAGAGATGCTTTCGTCACCCAGATGGCTAGTTGCCCACACCGGGCCAAACTTAGGATGAACGAAGTTCGCACCACGACCTGGATGCGGTGTTTTGCCCACATCGACAATCGCTGCCATCTTATCTTCTTTGGTATCGACCACGGCGATCTTATTTGAGGCATTCGCTGCCACTAAGAAGTAACGACCAGTTGAATCAAAACCACCATCATGCAAAAATTTTGCTGCATCCAAGGTGGTAACTTTCAGATTGTTCAGATCCGAATAATTGACCATCATGATCTTACCGGTTTCTTTAGCGTTGATCACGAACTCTGGATGATAATGTGACGCGACAATTGACGCTACGCGTGGTTCTGGATGATATTCGTTATCGACGGTCATACCGCGAGTTGAAACAATCTTCAGGGGCTTGAGCGTCTCGCCTTCCATCATTACATATTGTGGCGGCCAGTAAGAACCCGCCACGGCGAATTTATCTTCATAGCCTTTGAATTTCGATGTTTCGACAGAGCGTGCTTCTAGGCCGACTTTAATTTCCGCGACGTTATCTGGTTTCTCCATCCACAAATCGATCAGATTCAAGCGCGCATCGCGACCGATCACATACAGATAACGACCAGATGCAGAGATGCGGGAAATATGTACGGCATAACCAGTCTTAACGATATTGATGATCTTCTTCGTATCGCCATCGATCAGAGCCACTTCGCCAGAGTCACGTAAGGTGGTCGAGAAGATATTCGCAATGTTGTATTTGTTCATCTTTTTAGTTGGACGTTTATTCGGTGGAATAATGTCCTTCCAAGTCGCCAGCATTTCTTTCATACCGAATTCTGGTGGAGTTGGTGGCTCTTGCTGAATATAGCGCGCCATCAAATCGACTTCTTTTTCGCTCAAATCGCCTGAGGTACCCCAGTTTGGCATCCCGGCCGGTGAGCCGTAAGCGACAAAAACTTTCAGGTACTCCGTACCTTTTTCCAAAGTGATATCCGGCGTCAAAGCTTTACCTGTTGCACCTTTACGTAAGACACCATGGCAGCCCGCGCAGCGTTGGAAATAGATTTGCTTGCCGGCTTCAAACTCGGCTAGTGTCATCGCCGGTGCTTTGGGATTGATGTTTTGATGCATAGCTTCGCTTGCTAATGGCGAACCACCTGCCTGATATTTGAGTTCTGCCGCCGCATGGGTTTTTTCATCTTTCTTTTCTTGCGCGTAAGCGAAGCCGAAAGTGAGCGGCAAGCAGGTGATGGCTGCGACCAAGGGGCGCAGCATGGGCATTCTGTGTTTGCGTAAAGAGTTAGATAAGCTAGTTGACTTCATTTTAGATCCTCTTTTTTGTTGAAATTACGATGAAAACTCAGTGCGAATGGTGTCAGGCTACGCCCTTAGTTTTTGTAAATCATTGACCGCAATCAAGAACAATTTTGAATCGAGGAAAGTCTGAGATAGATCAAACTATGTTTAAACTCTGGGAGAGAGATAGTAGAAAAAAAGCGATTTTTTCTGGGTAAAAACAACATCAAGTTTCATTCTTGGGTTAGTTGTGCATACAGACGAGGTAAAAGTTGTGGCAATTCCGCTGCATTTTTGACGACGATATAGCCTTTCGCGCCAAACAGATGCGGCAAGTAATCTTCGGCTTTTTCATCAATCGTGACGCAAAAGGGAATCAGCCCTAACTGACGCGCTGCATGAATTGCGACACGTGTGTCTTCGATACCATAACGTCCCTCATATTGATCGAGATCGTTGGGCTTACCATCGGTAAGGATCAAGAGTAATCGTCGGGAGTTTTTTTGCTGCTGCAAAATCGCAGAGGCATGGCGGATCGCTGCGCCCATACGGGTGTAAAACCCCGGTTTGATGTGTGCCAGACGGCCGCGGATTTGGTCGTTATACTTTTCATCGAAACCCTTGAGCAAGTGGAAGCGCACGTTGTCGCGCCGCACTGACGAGAATCCATACAAAGCGAAGCGATCACGTGTTGCAGCTAAAGCCTCACAAAGTAAATACAAACTATCTCGTATTACATCAATCACACGCGCCTGATTGTTCACCCACGTATCGGTAGACATGGATAAGTCAGCGAGCAAGAGGCAAGCCAGATCGCGGCTTTGCTGGCGATTGTCCAAGTACAAGCCGGGGCTCGCCACTGCAATTCCATGACGATTCGCACCACTGCTAACACCTCGGCGTTCTGCGCTGAAACGGACGCAGGCATCGATATCAATATCGTCGCCACTCAGTTGTCCGCGCAGGCGTTGGCGTTCTGGCGTTAAGCTTTGAAATTGCTGGCGTAATCGTTTGGCAGTGCTGCGTAAATGCGCAGGTAGAGTTCGTGCTTCAGCATCACGTGCTAATAGCATTTGTACGCAGGCGTGTTTTTCCAAGAGTTTTTGTTTTTTGTAATGCCACTCGGGATACAAGATACCGTCGGCGAGTAGCAAATCATCGTCGGCTTCGGCTGGCAAATCGAGATCGAAACGTATACGACTAGCGGTACTCTTGCCATCGTTCGCGACGCTGAGGACGTCAAAATCATTCGCCGCTCTTTGCGCATCGGGATTGTCGTCTTCATCGAGAGGTCGATTCACTTTCACATATTCTGCCCAGGAGAATAAACTCTCGGCGCGAAATAGCAGCATGAAAGGACTAGGGTTATCGGGCATGTCAGTGCGCTCAGCCATACGTTTGCGCTGTTCGCTATCGGTTTGGGCTGCACTGCCTTGGGCTTGTTCTGGCGTGAGTTTGCTGGCCGGCCTGCCGCTTTTAGCATTGCTGTTGGAGGGGGAGTGTAACCATAGAATCACGGGAACAACATTGAAGTCTTTGCGTCCTACTTTTTTCAAATCAGACAGCACACTTCCGGGTTCTAACAATGCCTGACGGATTAGTAATTCATTTTCGGCTTCTTGCTTTTTTAATTTTGTCGGATCAGGCCGCCGTGCGAGCGTGGCATGCACCAATCGTGCATAGCGCTCCTGCAATGAGGGGAAAGCGTTCAACAGCGATTTGGTTGCGGATTGATTGCGTCGTAAATGGGACGCTTCCGGGGTGACATCATGCGCAACTAAAGCTAGCAACCATAAATACAATTCACGATTGAGTTCACGTTCTGGAAAATAATCAATACTGGCAGGTAAGTGCAAAGTCGTTTCATCAGACCACGTTAGTTCAGCTTTCTCGCCAATACCGGCAATGCGTTCGAGCCAGCCACGACGCGCGCCATGTGTGCTGGCGGAACCGGATTGCAAATTAATTCCAGGATCACCACCGAGGGCACGAAAGAAGGTTGCGGCGATGTTTTTCATCTGTGCCAATTCAACCCGGGCTTCTGGATAGCCTTGGTACGCGACACGGGTAATCAATTTATCCCACAGCCCGCCTATATATTCTTCCATTCGTGTGCTTTCATGGTTAAGGTGCATACATCTTTTGTAGGGCGGGTGCAAGCCGCGCGGTACATAGGCCGGTCTTGGGTGGACTACGGTTTGGCGGCGCGGGTTGCACCCGCCCTACAAGTTAGACGTCTTCTCTACGCTCAAGGATTTTGTATGTCTCGATTACCATTATTCTTCGCATTATTGATTGGAATCGAATTATTCTTCTCCAGCTTAATTTGAATAATCCGCGCGGTACTACCATTTAATGCCGCTTCCGATTCTGCATGGGCTTGATTCACCCATTCGAGTAAATTGCCTTGCGGATTGTCGCTCTGCGTTTGTGTGCAGGCGTCGGTACATTGACCACATTGCACACAAGCGAACATCAGACGTTTGACATTGCGCGGATTTAGACGCATAGGGCAAACGTGGTCACAGGCCGAGTAACAGGTTGAACAGTCTTTCGCTCTTTCTCGTTTGAACCCAATCACCATCGCCTTGTCGTTTGCCATCCAAGCCAGACTTTGGAACAAGCCTAGGGCGCATGCGTAGCGGCAAAACAGATGACGTGCAAACATAAATTCAACGAAGAAGGCAATACTGCCAGCGATCAGGAAGACGCTTTGATTGCGCGTCAACGTGCCATGCCAGAGATTGCCGTAGATTTCTGCTGGCGGCAGTAAATACGTCAGTAACACTGTCGCCCAAGTGATCGCACAAATAATGACGAGCGGGATGACGCCGAACCACCAGATCGCGTCTGGTTTGGCGTCGCTGCCGTCAGGATTGCGCGTTGGCAGTGTGTCTTTGTCCCATAAACTTTGCTTACCTATGGCACGTCGCAGCGTTTGATTGATGGTTTCCACGATAGAGAAGTGTGGGCACAGCCACCCGCAATAGATTCGCCCCCATTTCCATGCAACATAAATCACGGCAGCCACGACGAGAATCAAGGGCAAGATCGCATGTAGGAAAATTGCCTTAGCGGCCTGTCCTGCAGTGTCTTTTCCGGCCACAAAATCGTTTAAGCCTAAAGTCCAATCCATGCCGAAAATGATGAAGTGTTTGAGATTTAAATCTAGCCGAAAGATGTCAAAGATAGGAGCGAAGACGAACAGCAAAAAGAAGCCGACCTGCGTCAAACGCCGCCATTGTTGGACGGGAACACCCCATAATCCTTGATGTGTTTTAACTGACATGGTGAGGCTCGTTTATCCGCGTCGACCAACAGCTTTGCCGATCAGCGGATAGAAATACAGTTTTCCGGACAATGCCTTGGTCAGTGCAAAGACCCCAAACAGGATGAAGACTGAATGCACGCACAAGACGTACAAGATTAAAACGATCCAAGTGCTTACCTGACGTAAATCGCCAAATAATAAAATACCCGCGCTGACCAAGATCAACATAAAGCCAGCACAGATGCTGGCACGCAGAGCCTGAATTAAATGGCATTGCACCAACGTCGACACATTGTGACGCTGACGTTGATAAAGCAATAGCAGTAACACGAACGCGGCAAATGGCAGCAGTAAAATGTTTAACAAATACAGGGTTGCCGCAGTACTTGCTATTTGAATTTCCTGTGCAGTTGGTTCCAGGATTTTCATGGCGTTTTACCTGATGACTTACCACTGCCAAAATGAAGTTTGACGACCTCCATTAACGCAGTGATGGTGTCAAGATCGTCAGTTAAAGGTTCAACCAATGCAGCGGCGCATGCTTCAATCACTGGGCATCCAGCGGCGATTAGATTCGCGGCATAGACCAGTAAGCGGGTCGAGGCTGCTTCATCTAAATCATGTTGTTTGAGCTGACGAAAGCGTTGTGCGATATCGACCAAACGTGTTGCCAACGCTAGATCGATGCCTGCTTCTTGCATCAAAATACTTTGTTCTAATTCTGCATTGGGATAATCAAACTGTATCGCCAAGAAGCGTTGTCGTGTCGATGGCTTGAGATTCTTAAGCAGATTTTGATAGCCAGGGTTATACGACACCACCAGCATGAATTCTTTTGGTGCAGCCAATTCCTCGCCGGTACGTTCGATAGGCAAGATGCGTCGGTCGTCAGTGAGCGGATGCAATACCACGGTGGTATCTTTACGCGCTTCCACGATTTCATCCAAATAGCAAATGCCGCCCTGACGCACGGCGCGGGTCAGCGGGCCATCTGACCATAAGGTTTCACCGTCGCCAATCAAGTGACGGCCGACCAGGTCCGCCGCAGTTAAGTCGTCATGGCAAGCAACCGTTATTAATGGACGAGCCAGTTTCGCTGCCATATGCGCGACGAACCGCGTTTTACCACAACCAGTTGGCCCCTTAATGAGTAAGGGTAACTGACGCTGATAGGCAAGTTCAAACAGGGCACATTCATTCGCAACTGGTTGATAGTAAGGAATCTCAAGTTTTGTAGAAGTTTGCACCGCAGCGGAAGAGAGAAACTCTTGATGGCTTAAATCATTCATGAACAACTTTCGTAAATCGATTTCAAACAACTTTCCAAATCAAAAACGCCCGACGATGTTTTGTCGGGCGTTGCCTTGCTTATGAAGCCTGAGATGGATTCTCGGCTTGGTCTCCACCAACAAAGAAGCTAAAGATATACAAGCCCAATCCAATCAGGAAAACCACACCAGAGGCAAGACGTAACCAATAAAAGATCATCAGTTGATCTTGCGTTGCCATGAAACTCAATGGTGATGTCGCCATGCGTTGTAACCAGACCTGCAAAATACCCGCAGCGGTCAGGAACAAGGTAATGAAGACCATCGACACTGTCATCAACCAGAACGACCACATTTCGACGACTTGAGATTTATTGCTATTCGCTTGACGACCACGCATGAGCGGCATGGTGTAGCTGATCATCGTCATTACCACCATCGCATACGCACCATAGAATGCCATGTGTCCATGGGCGGCCGTAATTTGAGTGCCATGCGTGTAGTAATTCACTGGTGATAAAGTATGCAAGAAGCCCCATACACCTGCACCTAAGAACGCCATCACACCCGTACCCAAGGCCCACAATACCGCGGCACGATTCGGATGGTCACGACGGCGACGATTGACCATGTTGAACGCAAATACAGTCATCATGAAAAAAGGAATCGGTTCTAAAGCGGAGAATACGCTACCCCACCATTGCCAGTATTCAGGCGCACCGATCCAGAAATAGTGGTGACCAGTACCGATAATACCGGTGATTAAGGACATTGCGATAATGGAGTACAACCATTTTTCGATCACTTCACGATCAACACCAGTGACCTTAATTAAGACAAAAGCCAGCATCGCGCCAAGGATCAACTCCCACACGCCTTCCACCCACAAATGCACGACCCACCACCAGTAGAATTTATCTTTGACTAAATTGTGTGGGTTAACAAAAGAAAACAGGAAGAAAATCGCTAAGCCCCACAGACCTGCCAACATCACCAAACTGATACTGGTTTTGCGACCGCGTAAGACAGTCATCGAGATATTGAATAAGAACACCAGCGCCACAATCACGATACCAATTTTGGTTGGCAAAGGTTGCTCGAGGAATTCTCGTCCCATGGTTTCGAGCAGGTCATTCCCGGTCATCTTTGCCAGCGATGCGTAAGGCACCGCCAGATAACCAACGACGGTTAAAGCACCTGCTACCAAAAATACCCAGAACATCAGCATCGCCAACTTCGGACTATGCAATTCACGTTCTGATTCTTCGGGGATCAAATAATACGCTGCGCCCATAAAACCAAACAGCAGCCAGACGATTAGCAAGTTGGTGTGCACCATCCTTGCCACATTAAATGGAATCAGAGGAAACAAGAAGTCGCCTATGATGTATTGCAAGCCCATGATCAGACCAAATAAAATCTGACCAACAAACAGGGCAATTGCCGCGATAAAGTAGGGCTTCGCGACGGCCTGTGATTTATATTGCATGAAGTTCTCCGCTTTTAAGTTTAAAAGTTTGCGTTATTAACCTTCGATATTCGGCGGCCAGTTATTGGTGTTAATCTCTGAGCTGTATTTCAGAAATTCGACTAAATCGTTCATTTCTTTTTCATTCAAATTGAACTGAGGCATTTGGCGACGACCTGGCGCTCCGGTCGGTTGAGCAGCCATCCATGCACGAATAAAATCAGGGCCACGACGCTTATAAACATTGCCGAGCTCAGGCGCAAAATACGCACCTTCACCGAGAAGCGTGTGACAGCCGATACAGTTGCGGGTCTCCCAAATCTTCTTACCACGGATGGCAGATTCGGTCAGGTTAGCGCTGTTATCTCGCTTAGGCAGCGCACTCATCGTGTCGAATGTCAGTGCTAAAAATAACAGGAAGAAAAATACAGAGCCGCCATAAAAAATATTTCTGGCGGTTGACTTGGTGAACGTTGAGCTCATGTCGAGTTAACCCCTAGTGAATGTAAATCATAAAAAGTACAGACTTATCGATGTGATTTGTCAGTGCTAATTGATGTTGTGGATGTTATTTCCCCACGTCACTGAGTGTAAGTGGCTATGGTTTAGCTTTCCTTGACTGTGGTCAATTTTGGAAAGATGACAATGAATGGAGATGTGGGACTGTCGTGTATTCAAGCATGCTTTGATGCGCATCAAAGTTTGTTCTCGACTTTGTTTGTTTTTGACGATCGTTTTGCAATTGCTGTCGAATGATCGAATCAGGCCGATGAAAAATTTAATGAATTTATGTAGTAGGTGCTCGATGCTATAAGTGTGCCTGCGTTTGGTTTCTTCTGACGGTCGACTGTTAGCTAGGTTTGCTGAATTTATTCTTTCCGCGCTTATCGGTAACTTCGGCTTAATTTCATATTCTTTCAATACTGCAGAGTGAATTAAGTGTCTTAAAAACATGATTTTATGAATATAATATTTAACTTCATGGTAGGATGTGTTTTTTATATTTAAATGAAGAAAAGGAATTTATGTCTCTCTCTCTCTCTCTCTCTCTCTCTCTCTCTCTCTCTCCCTCTCTCCCTCTCTCCCTCTCTCTATTCTTAACTTTAAGAAAATAAAGCAATACGTCGGAAAAATTTTCTTGGTGTTGCTAGTCGGTCTGGCTTTGATTCCAGCTGCACAGGCACAACAGAGGATCGTAATTACGGGTGCGCGAATCGTTGAAGACGGTTCCAGTGGTGGCAGGGGCGGTGGTGGAGGCGGATGTCAAGGGGCGATAAAATCGCGCACTTTTCCTCACACCGATCGAGGGACGGTAGGAGGCAATTGTTATACGCCGTTTCCTGTTGAATTTGATCCTAACTCTGGAGGTGTTTTTGCAAAAGAAGGCAGTAATGATGCGCGCTGTTTAAATAATGACACGCTAAAAAAAGTTACATCACAAGCCCCAGAGACTGAAAGACGAAAAGTTGCTAAGCTTATTATGGCTAAATTTGATGTGGGACAGGGATGGACGACAGTTGAGGGAAAAACTGCCTTAATGGTTATTTATGCCGACGGCGGAATTGATTATTGGGGAATTAAAGAGTCTGCTTTCCTTCCAAGTTTTGAAGTTTTAGATGTCTTACGATCAAATCCTGGTAATGGACAGGCCAAACCTAGATCCACGCCTTGCGCTTAAAAATTATGACAAAAATTAAGACCACTTTAGCAGGATTGGCACTTTGCATTGGGTCTTTGTTTATCTTTTTTGGGGGCAAAGACGATGACCTTCAGCCATCGCCTCAAGTAATGGTAAATCAAGTAGCGTCTTCTGAAGTTAATAAGGCGGCTGTTGACGCTACAACTACCTTACAACCTGCGTCCACCTTGTCTTCGCTAGCGAAAATGGGGCAAGATTATTCGACATCGAGAAATGCGCGTTCATTCGTCGCGAATGCAAAGCTTAGACCTGATTTAGGTGGTTACACTTTTGCTGGACAAATTCTCGCTGAATGCGATGTTATCGGAATAAATCGCTATCGCGAACTGCGTTACCTACCCAAGGAGAGTCAAGCTGATTTCGCCAAACGGAGTCAGGTAGCGCAATTTTGGTATCAGCGTTGTCAAGGTTTATTAGATAGCGAAGCGAATGTTCTTGCTACAGTCGATCTGCATAAGGAAGCGTTGAAAAATAATGATGCTTTGGCACAGTTGTCAGAGCGAATCGACAAAGCTATCGCGAATAAAAATCGAGTGGAAGTAAGAGCCGCACTTCAACAATTGCTTGCCATGAAGCCACCTTTAATTATGGGACACGCGCTTTATTCAATTGCCCGATCAGAGGCTGCATTCTATCAAGATAGAGGGACGCATGAGACGGGTATGTGGTTCGACGGAAAGGTGCGCCTCGATGCTGAAGAGCAATTTTACTATTTTGCACTCGATTTACTGTCCTGCTCGTTTGGTAATATATGTGATCAATATGACACTTATGTTGTTGATGCTTGTTTGGCAGGGGGAGGCTGCTACCCGGATCGCTTTACTTACATCCGAAACGTGACCATGGCGAGAACGTTTGCGAAATATCCTGAGGCTGCAGAAAAAATGTATCAGAGTTTGCTAGCCATGCATCAACGCCTGGTTGCGGCGATAGAACGCGGTGATGTCGATGCGTTTATGCGACCATGATGTGTTGGTTGATTCAAAAAGAGCTTAATTACTCCAAAAATGCTGAGTTGAAATTCAGTCGTCTATTTTTAGACTAATTTGTCAGAGACGATTTAAAAAAAAATGTGATGGTGCTTCACCAGCGCATTTTCGCCCAAGCCGTTTGTTGTACTGGATTAAGAAAAGTCCATGCAATAAAACGGCTTTGTTTTTGCCCATGCTGCATATAGATCGTTTTGCTTTGTAGGACTTGCGCTTGCTTCAAAGCCGCATTAATGGCTGGTAAATTGGCGGCTTTAGACACCAATGTAGTGAACCAAAAGCAGCGAGTAGAAAATGTCTGACTTTCTTGAATCATTTTTTGAATGAAAGCGAGTTCACCTCCATCGCACCATAACTCTGCTGCCTGACCACCAAAATTGAGCTTGGCATCAACTGACAACGCCGGTTTCCCCAGATTCTGCCATTTTCTATCGGTGCCACTTTGCGCTTCGGTGGCTGAAGTGTGAAATGGTGGATTGCACATAGTGAGATCAAACCATTCGTCCTGTTGCAGGATATTGTGAAAAATATGATTGCGATTTTTCTGCAGTCGTAGTTCTATCTTTTTGTCCAATTGTGGGTTCGCTTGCAAGATGTTTTGGAGATTCGCTAGCGCATCAGGATTAATGTCTGCCGCGACAAAATTCCAAGCGTATTCGTGACTGCCTATGAGCGGATAAATTCCATTTGCTCCAGTTCCTATGTCTAACACATGGACACTATTTTTCTTTGGCGGTTTGCCTCTATTCGCCGCAATTAATAAGTCTGCTAAGCCATGAATATAATCCGCGCGCCCAGGTACGGGTGGACACAAATAATCATCGGGAATATCCCAAGCGCTGATGCCGTAATGATGCTTGAGTAAAGCCCGGTTAAGAGCTTTCACCGCTTTGGCGTCAGCGAAGTCTATGCTCAGATCACCGTAAGGATTGGCGCTGACAAAATGACCGAGTGCCACATTACCAGCATTCCTGTCCGCATCGATTAGTGCCGCGAAGTCGTATTGCCCTTGATGCCGATTGCGTGGATGGAATCTTGTTTGCTTAGGTGTTTTTTGTGATTTGTAGCGAGGGCTAGACATAAGTGGATTTGCAAGATGTGAGGCGGTAATTAAGTAGTAAAGTGTGTAAATGAATCAGTCAATCTTGAATGATTTTGATATTTAACAAACAAAAACGCCCGCGCGTTGCGGGCGTTTTTGTTTGGGATTTGGGTAGTAAAATTTACGACCCAAGCATTGCCCAAAGCAATATGGAAATCAGATCCGATTAGGACAGATGACCAGAAATGAGTTTTGTCATTTCAAACATGGAGACTTGTTTCTTGCCACCGAAAACGGCTTTCAATTTGTCATCCGCATTGATATTGCGTTTGTTTGCTTCATCTTGCAGCTTGTGCTTTTTGATGTATTCCCAGATTTTCTTTGTTACTTCAGTACGAGGCATTGGTGCTGCGCCGATTACGGCTGCCAATACTGGAGACAAAGTCATCGGCTTCATGAAAGCTGCATTTGGCTTACGTGCTGCTGCAGGCTTCGCTACTTTCGCAGGCTTAGCTGCTGGTTTTGCCGCTGCCTTCGCTGCAGGTTTAGCTGCTGCTTTTACGACTGGTTTTTTTGCTGCTGCAGGTTTCGCTGCTGCTTTTGCGGCAGGCTTAGCTGCTGGTTTTGCTGCTGCTTTTTTTGGTGCTGTTGCCATATTGAGGCTCCTTCACAATTGTCTTGGAAAATGCGCCATTTCACGCAGTGCTTATAGTGGTGCCGATTACAGAGTGATGCAAGTGTTTTTTTTTGCTTTTTGCGAAAAATGTGTGAGAAATCATGACAGACGTGGTTTTCAGAGGGGAAAATGTCGTTTTTCCTCTGCAGAGTGGCTGAAATGATGGGATTGTGCTCGATGAAAATGATTTTTAAAAAACGTAAAAACAAGAATTCTCAACATGGAGACATGTAGATGTAGAGAGAAAACAGGAGGGTGTTTTAAGTGGGAAGGAAGTAGCGTTTTGGCGCCGATTGTAGGGATTGAAGTACCTAAATTAGTCAAGCAATGTTGGGGATCACTTCGTTCAGCACCAACCTACGATTTTTGAAAACGTAGCGAAACGGCTTTGTTTCATTCAAAAAAACGCAAATCGATTTGCCTGCGGAAATTCAATTATAGGGATGCAGTGCGAGTCGTTTCTCGCAGCAATACTGAGGTATTGCGAGGAGGCGCAACGCCGCTGCACCCAATAATTGGATTTCGTTGACGCCTATCGCATCATGCCCTTGAGGCCGCGCATCATTTTCATCATGCCGCCGCCTTTGAGTTTTTTCATCATACTTTGCATCTGATCAAATTGTGCCAGCATACGATTGACTTCTTGGATTTGCACGCCCGCACCGGTAGCAATGCGACGTTTGCGTGAGGCTTTGATCAAGTCAGGCTTCGCGCGTTCTAATGGGGTCATGGAATTGATAATGCCTTCCATGCGACGCATTTGTTTTTCAGCGTTATCCATGTTCGCACCGCTGGCAGCCTGCTGGAATTGCGCGGGTAATTTATCCATCAAACTCGATAAGCTTCCCATATTCTTCATTTGACTTAACTGCATTTTGAAGTCATTCATATCGAACTTGCCGCCGACCTTGATTTTTTCTGCAAGGCCTTTCGCTGCTTCGACATCCATGCCTTTTTGTGCTGATTCGACTAAGGCGAGAATATCACCCATGCCGAGAATGCGATTTGCCATGCGGGTCGCATCGAAGGCTTCGAGCCCGTCAAGTTTTTCAGAAACACCTGCAAACTTAATGGGTTTGCCTGTGACATGGCGTACCGATAAAGCTGCACCGCCGCGTGAGTCACCGTCAAGCTTGGTAAGTACCACACCAGTTAATGGTAGGGCATCGTTAAAGGCTTTAGCAGTGTTGACGGCATCTTGCCCAAGCATCGCGTCGACTACGAAGAGAGTTTCAATAGGTTTGACTGCCGCATGCACGGCGGCGATTTCTTGCATCATCGCTTCATCAATACCGAGGCGACCCGCGGTATCGATAATCAATACTTCATGATGATGCTTCTTCGCCCAATCGAGCGCGGCTAAGGCGATGTCGACAGGCTTATCATTGATTGTACTTGGAAAAAAATCAGCACCTGCTTGTGCGGTGACGGTTTCTAATTGTCCAATCGCCGCTGGACGGTATACGTCGGCGGAGACTGTTAACACTTTTTTCTTTTTCTTTTCCCGCAGATATAAAGCTAGCTTACCTACGGTAGTGGTCTTACCCGCCCCTTGCAGACCCGCCATCAAAATGATCGCAGGAGGTTGTGTGGCGAAGTTCAATTCGGAAGCGTTGTCACCTAAGTCGGCACCGATCAGTGACGCTAATTCTTTCTGTACTACGCCAACCAAAGCTTGACCTGGGGTCAGGGAGCCGATGACATCTTCACCCATTGCTTTTTCTTTGACACGGGCGATCAATTCACGCACGGCTGGTAAAGCAACGTCGGCCTCTAATAAAGCCATACGGACTTCGCGCAGCATCTCCGCGGTATTCGATTCAGTTAAACGCGCTTCGCCGCGCATGGTCTTGACGACTTTGGCGAGGCGCTGGGTTAGATTGTCGAGCATAGTAAACCTCTATATAAAATCTTAACGCGGCCATCTGCAGGGGCATTGCCTGAAATTTTGATTATTTCAATCTATTAATATCAAGTAAAACGACATCAATAGTTGATTCACCCTGCAAAAATCACACAACCAATCACACAACTGATTACGATATTTGTACGTAATTTATAGGTAATTAATGCGCGATGAATACGCAATGAGATGGACATAAGCTTCATATTTTACCTGAAATGGGGGCGAAGGACCTGCATTTCAGGCATGGGGAATCGCATCTTCTATTTACTGAAGAGCCCGTTTGAACGGTTTTCGAGCTGCCGATGCTTCAGAGGCAAGCGAATCTGCGGGGTTAGGCGTTGATTGCCTGACGCAAGCGGTCCTCCTCTTCTTCCGTAAAGTCGAGGCAGCTGAAATCTTCATCCAATAGCAATATAAAAGGAGCGTTGAGCAGAGTAACAGCGAGTGCTAAATTTGCTTCTGTCGATATGAATAACGGCGCTTCATTTTCTCTGAATGCATTGTTCCAAATACGCTTTTTGCCTTTGATTGAAGTGCTAAAACGTACGCTGTTTGTTTCTGAAATTTCAGTCACTTCGGCGATGACAGGTTTCAATAGTACTTTTGAACGCAACATTTTTCTAAATCGTAGATCTTCGAGAATAGACAGCGCAGTGTAAAAACAAATAAAAAAGAATAATAGGCACCAGACGACAAGGACTGTTATTCGATTTTTTAGATGCTTTATTTCCAAATCGGTTGTAATCAATCGCATGTCTTTTTCTGAACGCACTGCAGCTATCGAATCGGCGGCTTGAAATCCTAGATAAGAAAATTCTCGACGTACCTGCACTTTCTGTGGCTCGGTCGGATCCGGTTGATAGCTAATGCTGGCGTTGCAGCTAATCAAAATATGCCGCATCACACGACAACTACCTTCTACTTGGGCCTGCGTATCTTTCACAGGTTTCTTTGAAATGCGATAGTCGTCAATAAGGTCAGGAGCTTCGATTATTGGCAAAAAGAAGAGAAATATGGCAGAGACAACCAAGATCGCCAAACTAAGCCAAGTATTGGTTAAGCGCGAATGTATTATGCTCATCGGGCGCTTAGGAAAGGCGTCGAGTATTTTATGAGTACGAGACTTTTGGGGTGTTGTTGGCATCGAGTTCGTATTTGACATTGCGATCGGTGTATCTGTGTTGGATTGGATCTAAATTGTAATAAATATTCGGAGAGAATTTAGAAAATGTCGTAAAAATACTTCTATATAAAGAGGGAAGATTCACTCTTGCTTTGTCGATGTTGAGGGCGTTTTTTTCGCAAGAGAAATTCTGATGAGAAGATTCAGACGTTTCGATCTAACTGAAGGAAAACGGGGTGGGCTGATTTCTCAACCCACCCCGTAATCTAGTTAATCTAGTCTAGCCTGCTGACGGTGAAGGCAGCAATCAGATTAGACCTGTCGCTTACTCCGCGCCCATTTCTTTCAACAGATTATCCGCCTTGTCGACATGTTTCATTTGCCACAGCATGTAACGCAAATCGACTTGGATAGAACGGCTGGAAGCTTTGTTGTAATCCCAGTCAGCGATGATGGAATCTAAGGTGCCATCAAATGCCAGACCGATAAATTCGCCTTTAGCATTCAACGCAGCTGAACCAGAATTGCCGCCAGTGATATCCAAAGTTGCTAAGTAATTGACCGGTACGGTTTTCAAGATTGGGTCTACATACTTACCAAAGTCTTTGGCTTTAATTGCCGCCAATTGATTGGCTGGCGCATTAAATTCACCTGTGCCAGTTGCTTTCGCAACGACGCCTTTCACTGTAGTGAACGCGGTCCAAGTTGTACCGTCTGCACCGAATGGACGGCTGGCGACTTTACCGAAAGTTACGCGCAAAGTACTGTTTGCATCAGGATAAACTGCCTGGCCTTTGCTCTTCATGTAGGCAATTTTTGCTTTCATGTAGCTGGCATAAGCTTTTTGCATATCTCCTGCAGATTCTTGATCAGCAACTTCGCGTTTCATGCCTTCTTCATACATGCCAACTGCTGCTTTGATAAAACTATCATTACTAGCTTTGAAGTCATCGACGGATTTTTCTAGCCAAGTAGCGCGAAACGCCTGATCACCAAATTGGCTGCCTGCATACATTTGATCTAATAAGGCTTTCAACTGGTCCTTTGTCATACCGTCTTTAATGCCCATGGCATTATCGAAGTTGGCATTGCGTTCTGTCGCAGGTGCCGCAGCGTATTTCACTAAACTATTTAAGACCAAGGCTTTATCAACTTTTTCGTCGTAGCTGCGTTCTATCGCGACGATACTTGATTTGAAACGTGACAAATCACGATTTTGGAAGCCAGCACGACGCTCTGCATCAGGCTTGGCTTTTTCGTTCGCAAGGCGATACAAAGTGCGTGCGGTGCTCAGGAAACGTGGATAAGACGAGGCTAAAAAAGATTCTTTTTTCGCTGTAGCATCACGTTTTGCGTAGATGGCTTCAATCTTGTCGATATCTGCGGCGTATTCCGCTTTCGTCTTAGGATTGGAGTTGACCCATGTCTTCAAGTCGGCATGTTCTTTGGATTTGCGCTCCAAAATGTCGCTGCCCGCATAGCTATCCAACATACCTTGACGGTTTTTGTAATAGTTATTGATACCAGCAACCATGCTCGCGTATTTTAAGTTTGCGTCTTTATTGTCTTTGGTTTCGTTGGCGATAATTGCCAATGTTTCTGCAGAGCCTTTGACGAAATTAGGGTACTCAAAGTCAAAGGTATATGAAATCTCAGATGGCAAGCGATGACGATTTGTACGACCTGGGTAGCCGAGGACCATCACGAAGTCGCCTTCTTTCAAACCATCTTTGGCCAATTTCAATACATGCTTAGGCACGTAAGGGACATTGTCTTTGCTAAATTCTGCTGGCTTGCCGTCCTTGCTCACGTAGGCGCGGTAGAAACCGTAGTCACCTGTATGGCGTGGCCACATCCAGTTATCCGTGTCGCCGCCGAATTTGCCGACACCTTCAGCAGGAGCATGTACTAAACGGACGTCTTTGATTTCCATTTGTTTGATCAAATAGAATTCCAACCCACCGTAGAAAGAAGGAATGCTGCAACGGAAACCAGCTTCTTTTTCGCAAGCGGCGATCATGGCTTTTTGATTTTTTTCGATCGCATCGCCCCGTGCTTTTCCAGTTAACTTGGCGACATCAGCACTGATTACTTTATCGCTGACATTCGTCACTTCGGTCGTGACGAAAATGCGAGAACCAGGGCCAGCGGGCAATTCTTCTGCCAAAGTTTTTGCCAGGAATCCATTCGCTAACAGATTGCGTTCTGGTGTGGAGTTGCGCGCCACGCTGTCATACACGCAGTGGTGATTGGTCGCGACAAGGCCCATAGACGAGACAAAAGAGGCTGAGCAACCGCCCAGACTGACGATGGCGCCCATTGGAAATTCTGTCAACTGCGTCAATGATTTCGGGTCTAATTTTAGACCTGCGGCTTTGAGTTGTTTAGCTACTTGTGGTAACTGTTGTGGCATCCACATACCTTCGTCGGCTTGTGCGAAACCGCCGGTGAGTGTGAGTGCGGCTAAAGCGAAAAGTGATTTTTTCATTTTAATTCCTGCAAAAAGACGATTGATTTTTATTAGTCCAGCCATTGGGGATAATTTTCAGGCGATCAATTATCCTATTTCCCATTCTGGAGTGCATGCGAGTATCTAGAAGCGACCATTCTTAGTCAAGCGAATTGCTCAAGCTTTTTGTACATATATTTAGGCTTGTTGTAATTAGGACTTATAAAGTTTCCGCAGAGGACTTTTAAGTGTTTCGTGTTCAGGTTCCGGAATGTCTTGCGCTGGAGCAGATCGCCTTCAGGTACTCGCTCAATTCCCAAACAAAGAGAAAAAAATAGTTCGAACATAGTGTAAACTTGCACCATGCTAATTTATTTATCTTTGGTGGCAGCGCTTTTATATGTGATCTGTCCATTTATACCTGATAGTCGACGCATGCTGGGGCTGGTGCTGACGGCGCTTGGCTGGACTGCGCATGGCCTAGCACTGGCTTTGAGTGTTTATGCCATTGATGCGCTGCGCATAGGTTTTGCGGTCATGTGGTCCGCGGCCATCTGGGTGTCGGTATTAGTCTATTTGGTTGAGAACCGGAATTTTTCCTTAGATGGATTACGAATTTTGATTTTGCCACAAGCTGCGGTTACCGCACTGTTGCCACTTGCTTTTCCAGGAAGCTTGGTTCACTTAACGGATAAACCAGCGATGTTTCCATGGCACGTAGGAATCGCCTTACTTGCCTATAGTACGCTGACAATTGCCGCATTTCATGCACTCGTCATGTACGTGCAAGATAGACAATTGCATCGAATGCGCGGCAAGCCTGTACAGTCTTGGTTAGAGAAAGCCTTAGATCGTCTGCCAGCACTTTTAAAGATGGAACATATCTTGTTCTTATTAGTCACCTTAGGTTTTATTTTCTTAAGCCTGACGGTCTTATCAGGTGTTATTTTTTCTGAGCAATTTCTTGGCATCGCGTTTAAGTGGGATCACAAAACGGTATTGTCTTTGTTGTCCTGGTTGTTGTTTGCCGTCTTGCTAGCTGGTCGTCAATGGCGTGGCTGGCGTGGAAAAGCTGTACTACGGATCACTTTGTTTGGTTTTTTGAGCCTCTTGCTGGCCTATGTCGGTAGCCGCTTTGTGATGGAAGTGTTGTTGCACAGGAGTGTGTTATGAGATTGTTGATGTGGTTAGGCTTGGCGGTATTAGTTTACTTCGCTGTCCGTAAAAGTTTTCGCGCGAATCAACCCCCGTCTAATCAAGCACAAACCGAAGAAACCGCTTGGGGCGACAATACTTTCCCACAATCGTCCGGCTCTAAACGTGTTGAAGCGATGTTAAATTGTGCTTATTGCCAAGTTTATTTTCCTTCATCGGAGGCAGTTTTGCGTGACTCTCAACAATTTTGTTGTGCAGAGCATGCCGAAGCTGCGACTAAGTCACATTAAGCAAAATGGCACGCAATGATCACCCATGATGTTCGGCATACGGAAATAAGTGCGACTTTATGGCGTTCATTGCAGACGCTTAATTTTTCGCGTGTCATTGTTGCACTTGCCTTACTACTCTCTCTCAGTTTTAAGTCATTTAATGATTATTGGCTAGTTGAGCCCGCATTTTTACGTGCATTAGCGGCGAGCTATTTATTAATCGCAGTGACATTTATTGCGATCAAAGTACGTTGGCAGCAGCGATTTTTGTTGCAACTGGTGACGCAGATTACGCTCGATATTGTCGTTATTTCATTGTTGTATGTGGGTGCTGGCGGTAGTAAAAGTGGCTTAATCATTCTTTATCTGTTCCCGCTAGCCGGCTTGGGTATTTTGGGTCCGATGTTGTTGGCACTATTTTTTGTGTCAGCTGTCTCCTTGTTTTTGTTGATGGTTAACGCTTATCAGGTCTTGCAAAATGAAGACAGCAACATTATTTCGCAGGCGGGCTTATACGGTGCGGCCTATTTTGCAGTGGTCTATGTTCTCAACCGCTTAGCAAAAAATCTGATCGGACAAGAAGAGTTAGCCAATCAACGTGGTTTTGAATTGGCTCTGCAACAAGCGATTAACAGAACAGTGATCGCCGATATGAATGACGGCATCTTGGTAATTGACCAAGAAGGTTATTTGTTTGAATCGAATCCCGCGGCGGAGCGCATGCTGGGAAACGCTAAACTGACACGTCCCACACAACAAAAATTACGTTTGAACCAAATCCCTAGTCTTGAGCCTATCGCAAAAGCTTTGGACGAGTGGACTCAAAGGCAACAGCCAGATACCACGAGCTGGTTACGTAACGAGGGGGCGTCTTTTGCAGTGATCAGGCATTACGTGGAGGAGCACAATCTCAATGCTAGTTATTCTGCCACAGAGGCGCCACATGAAGCGGCGACGCATTTGAAATTGCGTTTTGTCAGAATCGATGAAAGCGATTTTGATCACGTAGATTTACATTTAACGCCCTGTACCATTATATTTATGCAAAACGTGTCTGAGTTGGAAAATCAGGCGCAGCAACTCAAGTTGGCATCAATGGGGCGTCTGACCGCCAGCATTGCACATGAAGTTCGTAACCCATTGTCTTCGATTTCGTATGCCACTTCTTTGTTAGGGGAAGATGTGCACAATGAAGTTCAGGCGCGACGCTTGCTCAAAATTGTTGAAGATAATGTGACTCGGCTGAATCAATTAATTGAAGATATTTTGAAGTTGTCGCGTAAGGCGCAGATGAATCTGCAGCCTATCTTGTTGATGGATGAACTTAGAAATATTGTGCAGGAATTTGTTGAGACGCGCGGAATTTCAGAGCAATTGATTCATTTGAGTGATAGTGCCCGTTTTTATGTGGTGTTTGATCCTGGGCATTTGCATGAAGTGATTACCAATTTACTTTCGAATGCAGTGCGTTATGCCAGTGGTAAACCAGGCTGCATACGATTGAATATCAAAATATCTTCCGGAACCCGACGTGAATTGCATATTCAGGATGATGGTCCGGGAATTTCCGCTCTGGTTCGTGCGCATTTGTTTGAACCGTTTTATACAACGTCGAGCAAGGGCACTGGTTTAGGTTTGTACATGGCGCGTGAATTATGCTTGAATAACCATGCGGTGCTTGACTATGAGTACAGGAATGATGAGACGTCGACATATGGTATGGATCCGGGTGGCCGCTTCGTTATTAATTTTTCTTCGAATGAAAAATCATGAGTCCAAATGAATTGAGCCATTCTGCGCGTATTCTGGTGATTGATGACGAAGCCCATCTTCGCGAGCTATTGGAAATCACCCTCATTAAAATGGGCTTGGAAGTCGACACCGCCGAATCCTTGGAAGTCGCGCGTCGTTTTTTGTCCAAGCACACTTATTCCTTGGTGCTGACCGATATGCGTCTACCTGACGGCTCTGGCTTAGAGATGGTGGAGGAAGTCAGTGCTAATTTTAAAGCGACACCAATTGCTGTCATTACTGCGTTTGGAAGTGCAGATAATGCTGTGGTCGCGTTAAAGGCGGGGGCGTTTGACTACGTCTCTAAGCCCGTTGCGTTAGATCAACTACGCAAGTTGGTGCGGTCGGCATTGCAAATGCAGAATGTCAAACCTTTGGAGCAGGTTGCGATCGTCTCGGCCAAGCCTTCTAGTCCGTCCTTCTTAATTGGGCAATCAACTGAAATCCAACATGTCAGGTCACAAATAAGCAGGCTGGCGCGCAGCATGGCACCAGTGATCATTACGGGCGAATCGGGTAGCGGCAAAGAATTGGCTGCGCGTGAAATCCATAGAAATAGTGCACGAGTTGATAAGCCTTTTATTGCCGTGAACTGCGGTGCTATTCCCGAAGCATTGATGGAGGCGGAATTTTTTGGTTATCGCAAAGGCGCTTTTACTGGCGCCAATGACGATAGAGATGGTTTTTTTCAAGCGGCCAATGGCGGTACTCTCATGTTAGATGAAGTCGCTGATTTGCCGTTGGCGATGCAAGTGAAGTTGTTGCGAGCAATTCAGGAACGACGCGTACGCAAGGTTGGTGCGACGGTTGAAGAAGCAGTCGATGTGCGAATTCTTAGTGCGACGCATCAAAATTTAGAAGCTTGTGTGAGTGCCGGAAAATTCCGTCAAGATCTTTATTATCGTTTGAATGTGATTGAGTTATTGTTGCCGCCTTTGCGTCAGCGACTAAGTGATGTTCACGAATTGGCAACTTGTATACTCTTAAAATTAGCGACACCTGGCTATCCTATTAGTCTAAACCAAGCTGCTTTGGCCGCACTGCAAGCCTATGACTTTCCCGGCAATGTCCGTGAATTGGAAAACATCTTGGAACGCGCCGCTGCTTTTGCCAACGACGGCTGTATTGATGTAATTGACTTAGGCTTACGTTCTGGGTCAAGCCTGCGCGCACCGACTGCGCTGGAAGGATCTGCGTCACGGCATGATCACTTCACTAGATCAATAAGTGAGTCAATCGGCGAGCCGAAAAGTGGTCCCGATAAGGTATTCGTGCCCTTAATCGTCGATGGCTCGTTGGATACCGCTTCATTTCTGTCGGATCAGTCAGTTGGTTCGGAAATGGTGTTTGCAGCACCCGATTTGCCTTGTATATTACCTGACTACTTGGAAAGAATTGAGCGTGAGGTAATTCGTAGTGCCTTGGCCAAAACCCGTAATAACCGTACCCAAGCGGCAGAATTACTCGGCGTCAGTTTTCGTCAATTGCGTTACTCGATACAAAAATTGAAGATTAATGATGTTGAAACGGATTGAGCCATTTAGCTTGCCCGCCGCCGCTACCGACGATTGGGAAATGGACGCACATGCTTGGTGTACAAAGGCACAGGTCGTGGTTTCGCCGAATTTCGGTGCCCGTCCCGCTGGTATGGCGGTCGACTTATTAGTGATTCATAACATCAGTTTGCCTTTGGCTGAATTTGGTGGTGACTATATTCTGGATTTATTTCAGAACCGGCTTGATTGCGATGCGCATCCTAGTTTTGCGAGTTTGCGTGGGGTGCAAGTTTCTAGCCATTTTCTTATCCGACGTGACGGCCAACTTTTCCAGTTTGTTGCTGGGTCAGCGCGCGCTTGGCACGCAGGTCTCTCGCAATTCCAAGGACGCCAAGCTTGTAATGATTTTTCTATCGGGATTGAATTGGAAGGGTGTGACACCTGTGCTTTTACAGATGCACAATATCTGAGTCTGACGCGTTTGAGTGTTTGTCTCCTGCGACACTTTCCGGTACAACACATCGTTGGACACGAGGATATTGCGCCTGGACGCAAGACCGATCCAGGGCCGTATTTCGATTGGCAACGTTTTCAACAAAGTCTGCCAGGTTGGATGGTCATGGACGCCACCGATTAGATTTTATTGATCGTCATGAATTCATCGAGCGATTTTGTCTGCTGCTGAAAATTCTTGCAACATATGTCCTGAATACAAATAAACGTACAAAAGATGCTATAGATAGTAGTCATCTGTGGTTTATTTTTATCACGATCAAATTAAATTTTTGATGCTGTTGAACGCAATTTCATCAATTCATTTTCTCTGCTTGCACAAGTTTTCAGCACTTGATGTTAGTGGTCACTTACGTTGTAATCCCCGTTGTTTTGTGGCTTGACCAATGTCAAATGCTCGCACCGCTTTTGATCGAAATATATCGGTCTCCAGTTGAAAAAAGCGGTTGCGCTCTTTGAGTTGAGACACTAGAATTAGTGCAAATAAAAATAAACACACTAGATCTAGTGTTTTTTGGAATGTTTCCCAAAATTATTTTTTTCACGTGTTCCTCTTCTCAATGTGCTAAAAAATCTCGCAAATGCTCGCTTTCGGTCATGCACCAAAGTCAAAGTATGACGACATTTTTGGCGGCGACATAGAGAGCACAAATTCACAGAAGTTGAAGTCGAGTTTGATGATCTTTCAAACTCTTGCAGTACAGCATTTTGGTAAAACTCGCAGTACGAACGCAATATTCACCTTAATTTAATAAGACCCTGAACCTGGAGGCGAAATGCACTCTTCATTAGAAATATCATCAATCCAAGCATATGATCCTGCTGCAGCACAAGCTAGCTTATCTGCACAAACCCACGGAACTCCAACGGCGAGTTTTAGCGACTATCGCATTATTCGCCGCAATGGCGCTGTGGTTGGATTTGAGCCGTCGAAGATTTCGATTGCCGTTACAAAAGCATTTTTGGCAGTCAATGGTGGTCAGGGTGCAGCGTCTGCAAGAATTCGTGAATTAGTTGAGCGTCTCACGCATAACGTGGTGACTGCTTTAATGCGTCGCCAGCCAAATGGCGGTACTTTTCATATCGAAGATATTCAGGATCAAGTTGAATTGGCACTGATGCGTTCCGGCGAGCATGATGTTGCACGTGCTTATGTCTTGTATCGCGCTAAGCGCATGGACGAACGTCGTGCCCAATTAGAAGCGCAAGCTGCTGGTAAGCCAGATGCTGAAGTTCCGCAAATTCATGTGATTGTTGATGGTAGACCACAGGTGTTGGAAGTCGCTCAAGTACGCGCGCTGATTTCTGCAGCCTGCGTTGGTCTGGAGAAATTGGTAGATGCAGAAGCAATCCTCATCGAAACCCTAAAGAATTTGTATGACGGTGTGCCAGTCGAAGAATTGCACAAGTCAGCTATTTTGGCCGCCCGTGCCATGATGGAAAAAGAACCTGCTTATAGCCAGGTGACTGCGCGTCTGTTACTGCATACAGTCCGTAAAGAAGTATTTAACAAGGAAGTTGCACAAAAAGATGCTGCCGATGAATACGTCGAATACTTCCCGAAATTTATCAAAAAAGGTATCGAAGCTGGTTTGCTCGATGCCAAATTGGCGCAATTCGATTTGAAGAAAATGTCAAATGCCTTGGTGGCTGACCGCGATTTGCAATTTGGTTACATCGGTTTGCAAACTTTGTATGATCGCTATTTCTTACACATTCGCGATATCCGTATCGAAATGCCTCAGGCTTTTTACATGCGTGTGGCGATGGGCTTGGCGTTGAATGAAATCGACCGCGAAGCGCGCGCGATTGAATTCTACAATTTGTTATCCAGCTTCGATTTCATGAGCTCAACGCCCACTCTATTTAATAGTGGTACGCAACGTTCCCAGTTATCCTCTTGCTACTTGACGACAGTGGCGGATGATCTTGATGGTATTTATGAAGCGATTAAAGAAAACGCTTTGTTGGCGAAATATGCAGGCGGCTTAGGTAATGACTGGACGCCAGTACGCTCTTTGGGTGCGCATATCAAAGGTACAAATGGTAAATCTCAAGGTGTTGTGCCATTCTTGAAGGTGGTCAATGACACAGCGGTTGCGGTGAATCAAGGTGGTAAGCGGAAAGGCGCTGTGTGTGCTTACCTCGAAACTTGGCACATGGACGTAGAAGAATTCTTGGAGTTGCGTAAGAACACGGGCGATGATCGTCGTCGTACGCACGATATGAATACGTCTAATTGGATTCCAGATTTGTTCATGAAGCGCGTGATGGAGAAGGGCGACTGGACTCTGTTCTCACCATCGGATGTGCCTGATCTGCATGATAAATTCGGCAAATCTTTTGAAGAGGCGTACACAGCTTACGAAGCAAAAGCAGCAAATGGTGAAATCAAACTATCCAAAAAGATCGCCGCCTTAGATTTGTGGCGCAAGATGTTGTCTATGCTATTTGAAACAGGTCATCCTTGGATCACATTTAAGGACCCTTGCAATATTCGTTCACCACAACAACATGTCGGTGTCGTGCATAGCTCTAACTTGTGTACCGAAATTACGTTGAACACGAATGATAGTGAAATCGCCGTATGTAATTTGGGTTCCGTGAACATGCCAGCCCACATGAAAGATGGCAAGCTGGATCATGAAAAACTCAAGCGCACGATTACAACGGCTATGCGTATGCTCGATAACGTTATCGACATCAATTACTATGCAGTGAAAAAAGCACGTGACTCTAACTTGCGTCACCGTCCTGTTGGTTTAGGCATTATGGGTTTCCAAGATTGCTTGCACATGATGCGCATTCCTTACGCTTCGATGGATGCGGTGCAGTTCGCCGATACCTCGATGGAAGCGGTGTGCTACTACGCTTATCTGGCCTCAACCGAATTGGCGCAGGAACGTGGTCGTTATAGTTCTTACACAGGTTCTTTATGGGATCGCGGTATCCTGCCGCAAGATTCTGTGAAGTTATTGGCCGACGAGCGCGGCGGTTACCTTGAAGTCGACAGCTCTGAAACCATGGACTGGACTATCGTTCGCAATCGTATCAAACAGTACGGTATGCGTAATTCCAATTGCGTAGCGATCGCACCGACTGCGACTATCTCCAATATTATTGGTGTTGCCGCTTGTATCGAACCAACTTATCAGAACTTGTATGTGAAATCGAATCTGTCGGGCGAATTCACCGAAATCAATGAGCACTTGGTGCGCGATTTGAAAGAACGTGGCCTGTGGGATGATGTGATGATCTCTGACCTGAAATACTTCGATGGCAGCTTGGCGAAGATAGATCGCATACCAGAAGATTTGCGCGAACTGTATGCCACGGCATTTGAAATCAGCCCGACTTGGTTGGTGGAGGCAGCTTCCCGTCGTCAAAAATGGATCGATCAGGCACAGTCTTTGAACATTTATATGGCTGGCGCATCCGGTAAGAAATTGGATGAGACATACAAACTGGCTTGGTTGCGTGGTTTGAAAACGACTTACTACCTGCGTACTATCGGTGCAACGCATACCGAGAAATCGACAAGTAAAACAGGCGCATTGAATGCGGTGGCGGTCGATGGTGGGAATAGTGGTTATTCTGCCAGCGCAGAAGTGGCGACAGCATCATCCATCGAGGCAGACGGCGCGGCATGTTACCTACGTCCAGGTGACCAAGGTTTCGAAGAATGTGAAGCTTGCCAATAAATTCCTAAAAGCGAAAGGTCACCGCGGCAATTTGTTGTGGTGATTTAAATCCATCGTTTTGCAAAGTTAAGTAAAACTTCGCAGAGCTTATTAAGTGAGTTTAACAAATGAGGTGGCGCTACAGCGTCAGCTCATCCATCAAAATAGTAAGGAATATCACATGCTTTCATGGGATGACGACGCCGCTACAGCGGCACCAGCGCCACGTCCGGCCGTACAGCCAGCAACGCCAATCACGCCAGCCGCGCAATCGGCATTTGACCAGTACCAAACGCGTTTGCAAACGCAAGACGTCGCATTGAACCCTGCGCTGGTGACCAAGCCAAGCGTGGTCAGTGCTGAAGATATTGGTCGTCGCGTGAATGCAGCGGACAAACGTATCATCAATGGCCAGACCGATGTAAATCAACTCGTACCATTTAAATATAAATGGGCTTGGGACAAATATCTGGCAGGTTGCGCGAATCACTGGATGCCGCAAGAAATCAATATGCAGCGCGATATCGAGCTGTGGAAAAATCCAAATGGCTTAACGGAAGATGAGCGTCGTTTGGTAAAACGTAATCTCGGATTTTTTGTAACGGCAGATTCTTTGGCTGCAAATAACATTGTGCTCGGCACCTATCGTCACATCACTGCACCTGAATGCCGTCAATATTTATTGCGTCAAGCGTTTGAAGAAGCGATCCACACGCATGCATACCAGTACATCGTTGAGTCACTTGGTTTGGATGAAGCGGAAATTTTTAATGCGTATAACGAAGTCGAATCTATTCGCGATAAAGATCAGTTCCTGATTCCCTTTATTGACGTCCTGACTAACCCGGAATTCAAGACGGGTACTACCGAAGCGGATCAAACGCTATTGCGCTCACTGATCGTTTTTGCGTGTTTGATGGAAGGTCTTTTCTTCTACGTCGGCTTCACACAAATTCTTGCGCTCGGTCGTCAGAATAAAATGATGGGTGCTGCGGAACAATACCAGTACATCTTGCGTGATGAATCGATGCACTGCAATTTCGGAATCGATTTGATCAACACAATTAAAATGGAAAACCCACATTTGTGGACCGCTGCATTTCGCGACGAAATTAAATCGTTGTTTTTACGTGCGGTAGAGTTGGAATATCGTTACGCAGAGGATACAATGCCGCGAGGAGTACTCGGCTTGAATGCGCCAATGTTTAAAGGCTATTTACGATTCATCGCAAATCGTCGCGCGCAACAAATCGGTCTCGATGTTTTGTTCCCACAAGAAGAAAATCCTTTCCCGTGGATGAGCGAAATGATCGATCTGAAAAAAGAGCGTAACTTCTTTGAGACCCGTGTCATCGAATATCAAACAGGTGGTGCACTCAATTGGGAGTAAATTTTTGGTGTCGAAGATGTTCAAGACAAAATTCGCAAAGCGACCAAGTAGCTAAGTTTAAGTAGCTCGAATGCGAATTAAAGTGATTGAACAAGAAAGGCTTCGCAAAACTGAATGAACTGTTTAGACTCATTCGAGAGTATTTGTGTTAATAGCGCGACCCCAGCGAGGCTGGGTGTTGCGCTTTTGTGTTTGGAAATTTGCTTTTCTAAACAAGTGTTGAAGTACCGTTTTTAAGAGAATTCCGACGTTGCTTGTTGTCGTTAGAGGTCGATGAAGTATCACTAACTAAGACATGCAGTGTTTTGGCTGTTGTCATAAATCGTTAAGGTCTGCCTGTAGTTAAGAATAAAAATAAGGGCAAACGACAAAGCCAGATGACCTTCTTATGCGCCAAATGCGTAATAAGAGGTCGGTGCCGAATTCATTAGCGCAACCAGAAGTCGTGTTTGTGCCGATGAATAATCCGCTTACCAGAAAGCGAGCGGATTTTAACTTTAATCTGATTTTTTTCCGACTAACGTGAAGGAGAAACAAAATGGCAACAGCACCAGAAGCCAAGAAAGCAGCAGCTAAGCCTGCGGCAAAACCGGCGGCAAAGAAAGCGGCAGCTAAACCTGCGGCGAAAAAAGTAGCGGCTAAACCAGCAGCAAAAGCAGCAGCTAAGCCAGCAGCTAAGCCAGCAGCAAAAGCAGCAGCTAAGCCAGCGGCAAAAGCAGCAGCTAAGCCAGCGGCAAAAGCAGCAGCTAAGCCAGCGGCTAAACCAGCAGCGAAAAAAGCAGCAGCTAAGCCAGCAGCTAAACCAGCAGCGAAAAAAGCAGCAGCTAAACCAGCGGCAAAGCCAGCAGCGAAAAAAGCAGCAGCTAAACCAGCGGCAAAGCCAGCAGCGAAAAAAGCAGCAGCTAAACCAGCGGCAAAGCCAGCAGCGAAAAAAGCAGCAGCTAAACCAGCAGCTAAGCCAGCAGCTAAGCCAGCAGCGAAAAAAGCAGCAGCTAAGCCAGCAGCTAAACCTGCAGCAAAAAAAGCAGCAGCTAAGCCAGCAGCTAAGCCAGCAGCAAAAAAAGCAGCAGCTAAGCCAGCAGCTAAACCTGCAGCAAAAAAAGCAGCAGCTAAGCCAGCAGCTAAACCTGCAGCAAAAAAAGCAGCAGCTAAGCCAGCGGCTAAACCTGCAACAAAAAAAGCAGCAGCTAAGCCAGCAGCTAAACCTGCAGCAAAAAAAGCAGCAGCTAAACCAGCGGCTAAACCAGCAGCAGCGAAGCCAGCACCAAAAAAAGCGGCGGCTAAGCCAGCCGCAAAAAAGGCCGCAGCTAAACCAGCAGCAAAGAAAGCAGCTAAACCAGCAGCTGCTAAGCCAGCCGCAGTAGCGGCAGCACCAGCAGAAGCAAAGACAGTTGTCAGCCCAACGGCAGCTTGGCCTTTCCCAACTGGTACTCGTCCAGCGTAATTTTCTTACTTGGACGCCTGGTTTTATTCAGGCACAATACCCACTGTGTGTTAATCACCCAGTGGGTTTTTTTTTTGAGGAAGCATCCATGTTTTACGAAATGTTTAGTTTTGTGGTGGACATCGTCGCAGGTATATTCGCCGGTTTTTTATTGTTGCGATTTTGGATGCAAGCTTTAAGATTACGCCCGCCAAGTTCTTTAGGGCAGGCAATATTTCAACTGACGGATTGGTTGGTGAAGCCGATCCGGCGCATAGTGCCTGGGTTTGGTGGACTGGATTGGGCTAGCCTGATCGGCGCTTTTTTGGTGGCTCTCGCATCCATCTTATTAGAATCGCTGTTCACCGGACAATTCCATCCCGGTCTGTTGGTGTTTGCTGCACTTTTGCGTATGCTGCAATGGATACTTTATGGCCTGATGGCTTTGATAGTCCTTGAAGCAATTCTTAGTTTCGTCAATCCTTATGCGCCCTTGGCGCCTGTGATACGCGCTCTGAATCAACCATTGCTCGCACCTATCCGCCGTATCTTGCCAGCATTGGGCGGGATTGATTTTTCTCCTTTGATTGCATTAATTATTTTGCAGATAGTAAGCCGCATGTTAATGTCTGCGCTTCCGGCTTTATATTTTTATCTAGCCTAGAAATTACTCGAACTACACATAGTGTGTTTTGTTTGATCTTGATGGAAGGAATAATGATGCGCTATCCCCTAAGTTGTATCTCCGTGTTGCTGGCAAGTTCTATCGGCATCACTGCAAATGTCTCTGCACAAGAGCAGGAGCAACGTAGCACCTTAAATGATCAGCGAGAAGTCGCTGTGACGATCTATAACGAAAATCTGGCCTTAGTAAAAGATGTGCGTAAGATCAATCTCAAGCGTGGCGCTGTCAGTTTAGCGTTTAGAGATGTGAGTGCCAGGATGCGTCCGGAAACAGCTTTACTGAGAAGCGTGTCTGCGCCGGGTAGTTTGAATGTGATAGAACAAAACTTCGATTTCGATTTACTCACACCGCAAAAATTACTAGAAAAATATGTAGGGAAAACGGTTAACGTCGTGCGTACACATCCAACAACCGGTGCAGAAAGTAGTGAAGTCGCGGAAGTGTTGGCGGCGAATGACGGTGTGGTTTTAAAGATGGGCAATCGCATCGAGACTGGCCTGCCAGGGCGTATCGTCTATAACGATGTACCTGCCAATTTGCGTGACCGTCCTACTTTAGTGATGTCTTTAAATAACACCAGCAGCGCCGCGCAAGACGTGGAATTGAGTTACCTCACCGGCGGCTTGGCGTGGAAGGCAGATTACGTCGTGGAGTTGAATGCGACTGAAGAGAAGTTAGATATGTCTGGGTGGGTGACGCTAACCAATACCAGCGGTGCTAGCTACAGAAATGCCAAGCTGCAATTGGTGGCTGGTGATGTGAATCAAGTGAGAGAGAGAGTTACGGTCACAGGTAGCAGAGTATTGGCAATGGCTGCAGCTCCGGTTGCAAAAGCGGCGGATATGCAAGAAGAATCCCTATTTGAATATCACCTCTATACCTTGAACCGTCCCACCACGATTGCAGAGAATCAAACCAAGCAGGTAGCGTTACTGTCAGCTTCTGGTGTTCCTGTGCGTAAGGAGTTTCTGTTACGCGGCAGTGACTATTATTACCAAGGTGCCTATGGAGACTTAGGGCAGAAAATGAAAGTCGGCGTCTTTATTGAATTTGACAATAAGGAAAGCGCCCAACTTGGTATGCCTTTACCGAAAGGCGTGATCCGCGTCTACAAAAAAGACAGTAACGGCAATGCGCAGTTTATCGGTGAAGACAATGTCGACCACACACCGAAGAATGAAAAAGTGCGCCTGAAATTGGGTGATGCGTTCGACGTGACTGCTGACAAAAAGCAAACCGATTTCAAAAAGATCGCCGGGACTTCAAAGTACAACTACATTTTGGAAAGTGCGTACGAAATTACTTTGAAAAACGCCAAGAAAGAGGCTGTGACGGTGACAGTGCAAGAACCTATGCCGGGTGATTGGCAGATTCTGAGCAGCAGCCATCCACACGTTAAAGCCAGTAGTAAAGCCGCAGTATGGAAAATTACCGTACCCGCGGAGGGAAGTAGCTCTTTGGTCTATCGTGCCCAAGTGCGTTATTAAAATAAATAATCGCTAGCTGAATTCTAGCGCTACTTTGTGTAGCTATTTTGTTCTCTTGCTATGATAGTGAGGCGCAAGCCATAAATAAGCTCCATGACTTTCATGGAGCTTATTTGCAAAATAATTTGCCGCTCGCACGTTTCTGTTTGATCTTCATAGAAAACCCCAAAATTAATCGTCTAGCTTGTCGGTTTCTACGCAATATTTCTCGAAAATAGGCATGCTTTGGGGTAGACTAGAACTTCCTTTTTACCAAGAGGTGGCACATGTCTGCAGATTCTCTAAAGTTCCGTTTGATTACGCGCAGTGATTTTGATGGCTTAGTTTGCGCTGTCTTGCTTAAGCATCTGAACTTGATTGATGATATTAAGTTCGTCCATCCTAAGGATATGCAAGACGGTAAGGTTGACGTGAACAATCGCGATATCACCACTAATTTGCCTTTTGTGCCTGGCGTGCATTTGGCTTTTGATCATCACCTATCCGAAACTCTGCGAAATCCCGGTGAGCGGACGAATCACGTGATTCATCCCGAGGCACCTTCAGCCGCACGCGTGGTCTACGACCATTATGGTGGTCGAACTGCGTTCCCGGCCGAATGGGACGATATGATGGCTGCAGTTGATAAAGGTGACTCCGCACAATTTAATCGCGAAGAAGTTTTAAATCCGGAAAAATGGGATTTATTAAATTTTCTGATGGATGCTCGTACTGGTTTGGGGCGTTTCCGTGAATTCCGTATTTCCAATTACAATCTGATGATGGATTTGATTGATTACTGTCGTAATCATCGTATTGAAGAGATTATGGAGTTACCCGATGTGAAAGAACGGGTAGAAATTTATCAAGAACATGCTGTTAAATGTAAAGATCAAATTCAACGCTGTTCGACCGTCCATGGCAATCTGATCGTCTTGGATTTGCGTAATGAAGAAATCATCTTTGCAGGAAATCGTTTCGTGATCTATGCGATGTACCCGGATGTGAATATTTCTATTCATATTTTGTGGGGACTCAAGCAACAAAATACCGTCTTCGCGACGGGCAAATCAATTCTTAACCGAAGTTCTAAAACCAATATCGGCGCTTTGATGCTGGAATACGGCGGTGGTGGACATGAAAATGCAGGGACCTGTCAGGTTGATAATGGACAAGCCGAGCAAGTTTTGGCACAGTTAATTAGCCGGATCAATGCGGACGGATAATTATTTCTTTATATCTATAAAAAAGACTGCCATTGAGAGCAGTCTTTTTTTTTTGCGTGCGCCTAAGTACAACATCAGTACTGGCGACTCGGTAGTCGCACCGACCGATGTGAAGTTAATTAGTCATCGGGATTGAAATAGCTGGATACCTATTCGACTGCGCATTTTTCAAACTGCAGGCGCTTTGTGGAAATGGTTTTCTTGCCTGTTCTGGATCGAAAGCAACCAATGCTGCCTTGGCTAGTGCGACATCTTTGCTGAATTCTTTCAGATGGCGTTGTCTTTCTTCGGTATCTGGTTCGGTATCCGAGAAACTTTTCAGCGTATAGGTTTTGGTTTTGTAGGCGCTAGATTCTATACGCGGAAGTAGTAAGCGATCTGGATCTTGATCTTCTTTGAGCAAGTAGCCATCAATGTCTCGTAAGCTCAGCGGGAAACTGGCTTGCTGGTCACGTAGTAGATTTCCGGCTGCGATCAGACGTATTTCTTGCCGTCCTTGTGTGAGCGGCTCATTAAAACTCAACAGCGCAAAGGGTTGACCTTTAGCATCATCTAAGCGTGCATTTACGATGTAGCGCCCGGCTTGCCGCACTTCGATAGGTAAATAGAAAACCAATGCGCCATTTTCGTTCGCTTCTCGAATTTTCCCCGCCCAATTGGCCGGTAATTCTGGGGAATAGATGACGTCAAAAAACACAGCGCCGGCTTGTCCATTTACGTGGTAATTCACTTCTATCCGTATGGTCCCGTGAAAGTTCACTAGTCCAGTTTCTGCCGGAGAGAACGTGCCACTGGCGATCCCATCGTTCGCGCGGGCATCACCATCTTGACCATTGTCCGCTAAAGCTACTGCGACTTGCGCAGCTGTGCGCGTATTGCCAAAGCTTAAGCCACTGGCAACGCTACGCGTGACGGAGAGGGGCAGGGTCTGATTATTTGCGTCTCTCGCTTGCAAAATAAAATGTACATTTTCATTCGCCGCCATATAAACACGTGATTGACTCGTATTAATCTGAATCTTCGCATCAGTGCGCCCATTGGCAAGACGCATCGGATGTGTTTCAGTCACCGCCTGATTGGGATAAATCTGATCCGAATTTTCACTGATAGGGCGAGAACTTAGCGGGTACTTGGTCGCCTCTCGGTAACTGCACAAGGTTTGGTCGACTTCTTCCAATTGGCTGATCAGTTTTTTCTTTAATTCTGCACGATCAGCGATTGCCAGGCTGGGATTGACTAAGTTGGTCGTGTTGTTGACCGCGTGATGAGTTGAAGAAACAGGAACTGTTAAGACTGGATATTCATCAGATTGCGTTCCGTTGTGCCAGACAAAACCACCTAGCCCAAGGATAACAAGACTCGCCACCGCCATTCCGATTTTTAACCGGTGAGATGTCTTCCCAGAAGCCTGGACTTCGACCTGTGCGGCGCGAAGTCCAGAGTGGGGACGATGCTTCTTATTTGACATGCTTGGTGAAGAACTTAAAGTGCGCTATTGACCATCGCCGTTCGCACGACAGAAATAATCCCTAACCAATTTCCACTGGCGTAGTGATTGTAGGCTTCTTTGTCATCGCGGAAGGTGACAGAATGGTAAGCCCATTTACTCGATCCACCTTCATTGTTGGCAGTTCCCATGGTCAAATCATTGCACAACCAGTCACTGGGATTGCATAAAGAACTGCCGGAGGAGCCCGCGACGCCGCCACTGCTGTGATACGCAACTGCCTCATCATCCTGCCCCGGTAAGATGCCCGAGTACACCGTGCCTTTGGCTCCGGCATACATATAGAACCAGACGTTTGCGGTGTTATTGTGGTTGTACATGGCACGCGCAGTGGTAGTTTTCAGATCTTTGACGAGTGGTTCTGTCAGCGCCCATGAACCCGCATCCGATAATTCAGAGCCACCACCAGCGCCCGACGCCGCGCGTATCCATTTAATATTCCAGCCAACTTGTGCAGTACCATCGCTGTTGCCGCATTGTCCAGAGGAATTCGCGACGGCATTTTTCTTCAAGCGTGAGGAACTACCGTAGTTCGCTAAGGTGTAGCCCATCATCAAATCACCAGCACTGTGGGTCGCGATGTAGCACCAGTTATTGCCAGTGCAAAAACAATCGAGGGCATCGCGGATTTTGCTATTTTGCGAAGAGATACTATTGTAGCCATCCCAGTTCACGGCTTTTTTATTCACACCTGCTGCCGTGGATGAGGGACCCCAATAGGTAAAACTACTGTAATTGCCGATGGCGCCACCACCACCTCGACCATTTACCCATAAGGTGTAATTTTCAGCACTAGCGATATTTGAAAAGGCTGTTAGTGCCAATAGCAGTACAGCAAAAAGACTGGTTTTAAATTTCATCATTTGACTCCTGACTCCCATTGAGTGCGGCTACATATTTTTTTGCTGCTATTTGCAGATTGCCGCGTGAGTGAAAAAACGAGATCGCCGTGCTGTCGGGCTTGAACTTTTCAATTTAATTTCAAGTAGCCTATGTCGCGGCGTTACGATGACCACTTTCTTTTGCATGTCGCTTGTCTTGGTGAAACTGGTCTGCATGGATTAATAAAATCGCGTCACGTATGGTCAATTTGCAATGCAACAAAAAAGCACGCTCAAAAAAAGTCAGTACGTGGGTATTTATCTATGAGTAGACAAGCATTTTTGCAAATTAGAGAATTCGTTCTAATCATCTTTTGTGCTGAGAAAGTGTAGCAAAACAAAAACAAATTACCGGATGTCGTTATTCGCGCAGATCACAATTGGCGGCATGCATTTAGACGCTACAATGATTGCTTCAACGTGAGTTGGCTGGTAACTTTCATCGCTGAAAACACAGCCTAAAATTCCAATTCCACCTCAGGACATATATGCCGACAGTATTGAATTCCCGTTTCACCAGAACTGTATTAAGTAGTGCGATTTTAACTTGTGCAGCTTGGAGCGTTAGTGCTCAGCAGTCCACATCTGCATCAATACAAGCACCAGCACAAATCGCTGCAGAGGCGCGTGAAATACTTAGTGAAATGATTGCCTCGAAGTCGATACATGCCAATGGATCAACTGCGCTGGCACAGAAAATTGCGGCTCGCTTGTTGGCTGCCGGTTATAGCCAGTCTGATGTACATGTTTTGGCGCCAGCAAAACATCCAAGCAAAGCCAATGTCGTGGTGCGTCTGCGTGGCAGTGGGAAAGCAAAACCGGTGCTATACATCGGCCATTTAGATGTGGTTGATGCGAAACGCGAAGATTGGAATTTCGACCCGTTTAGTTTGACGGAAAAAGATGGCTGGCTGTATGGTCGTGGCACGATAGATATGCTGGGACAGGATAGTGCGATGCTGGCAAGTATGCTGCGCCTAAAGCGAGAAAATTATGTTCCTGAGCGTGACATCATCGTTGCCTTCACCGCCGATGAAGAGGCCGAAGGCGATGCGAATGGTGTAGAGTGGTTACTGAAAGAGCATCGCTCGCTGATCGATGCCGGTCTGGTGATTAACCCAGATGCAGGGGAAGCCGCCATTAAGAATGGCAAAAAGATTTATTTGACTACACAAACCAGTGAAAAGATTTTCCTCAGCTTTGGAGTAGAAGTGACCGATAAAGGGGGGCATAGTTCGCGACCTACCGATCAAAATCCAATTTATCGTTTATCTAAGGGATTACAGCGCTTGTCGGATTTTAGTTTTCCGCTGCACCTGACGGATACAGTAAAGCTCTATTTTGCTGGACGTTCACAATTAGAAAGTGGGCAGAAAAAAGCCGATATGCTGGCGATCAGCAAAGCGAATCCACCAGCGGCTGTCGTGCGTCGTTTATCGCAAGAGGTAGAAACCAATATCATGTTGCGCACCACTTGTACCGCGACTGAAATTAGTGGCGGTCATGCCGAAAACGCTTTGCCGCAGCGTGCCAAAGCAACTCTTCAATGTCGTGTGATTCCTGGTGAAACCCAAGCCCAGATCGAAGCGACACTGCGTCGCGTGTTGAAGGACGAAAGCATCAAAATATCGGTCATGACCGCGGCGAAACCAACGCCAGAATCACCACCTTCTCCTGCAATTTTTAAAGCCGTCGAGCAAGTGACAAAATCCATGTGGCCAGAAGTAATTATTTTGCCGAATATGTCTGCAGGTGCCAGCGATAGTGTTTTTACCCGCAACGCAGGCTTGGTGACTTATGGCGTGGATGCGATGTTTGATGATTTGGATGATTCGAGAGCGCATGGTCGCGACGAAAGAATCAGCGTGAAAGGGTTTAATGAGGAAATTGAATTTGTGTATCGTCTCATGAAGAGTATTGCTAAGTTGCCTTAAACGACGACGGCCCTATTGAAATAGGGCCGTCGTCACTTCGCTTAGTGATCAAAAACGATTAGTAATAGGGCGCACTGATGCCTTCTTGTGCAAAACTATTTTGTATTGAAGGGCGATTAAAAAGGCGCTCCAAATAGCCAGCTAATTGTGGATAGGCGCGTGCGGGTTTTTGCATGCCACGCGTCCAGCGACACAGCATAAATAAGAACAGATCTGCAATGGAAATGTCTACACCAAGCAAGAATTCACCATCAGAAGTACTGAGTTGTGTTTCTATATATGTCAACATCTGTGCCACGCGTTCTTCGGCATGTGCCTTCACTTGCGCCGCGCCGCTTGTATCGTCGCTCATACGTTCAGGGTAAAAATAGCTCAGTAACTCCGCCTGTAAAGTATTTGATAAATACATCATCCATTGATACAACTGCGCTCGTTGCAAACTGCCTGGTGCGGGATTAAAGTGTGCGTTCGTCGCTTGCGTTGCATATTTCTCCGCTAGATAAAGGCAAATTGCCGCACTTTCTGTCAGCGTTAACTCGGCGTTATTTTTATCAATCAGAAGAGGAATTTTTCCTTTGGGATTCAGTTTGAGATAAGCCTCTGTCTGGTGTTGCTGTTTGCTAGTGTCTACTAACACTAATTCATAGGCGAGCCCAAGTTCTTCTAAAAGAAAATGTGGCGCGAGGCAAGCGGTGCCGGGTGAGTAAAAGAGTTGGATCATATTGTGCGAATCTTTCTTAGGCATGTAAGGATAGACTGAGAGCTACACTGGGCTGGAAACACGACAAAGTGTGACAGAAACCAAGTATGCCACAGCCTAAATCTGGCTGTGGTTACTTTCAATGAGTTGTTTTCGACGAGATCCTATCGAAGAATCTTTATCAAAAAATATCTGGCCTCACAAGCTCGACTCGCAACAACTTAAACCGCTTTATAGAAAAGGTAGTCGGCCTGGTATTTCACTGTTTTGACCGCGCCTATGTTGTCTGCATTGCAGCTCTCGGCAGGGGCGAGTCCGCCAACGGTATTGAGGCGTTGGATATAGCTGATGTCGGCCATACTACCTTGACCAATCGAAGGATTGGTTTTCACCAATTGCAACGGAATCGCGGTCGCTGTGCCTGGCGCGGTAGCGACTTGTTTGCCTGTTACCTTACTTCCATCATCCGATTCCCAAGTTGGGCCGCCGTAATATTTTCCGATGACTTTGCCGTTTCTCTCGGTCAATACTGCTTTGGGACCGGTAAATAGCCATTCGTAGGTGACGGTTGTATTCGCCTTGACGCGGCACTCGTAACTTAACTCTCCTGTTCCCACCGCAAGCATGCTCAATGCATGACCAGCAGGCACCTTGACCGCTACAGGCATTTCTGGGATCGTCATGGTTGAGCCACAAGCAATTAGCGTGAAACCGGTGGTGGTCATAGCGAGCAGGCGTTTCAAATGGTTCATTTACATCTCCTTGAAAGTTGAAATTGTTGGATGTCAGGTCGATGTGATCGTCACTACCTGTCATCTTCATATACGTTGCAGGTGTTAATTCGGATTCAAATGAAGAATATTGATACGACAATGGGGGTAAAGAAAACGTCGTTAACGAACTTATGGAGTTTCATTTAGCTTTGATCTAGATGGCTTCAACACATGATTTTCACGTTCTATCGCAAATGTCGGGTAATAATTTTGCCGTGCTATTAGGATAACTAGTCGTTACTAATATGAGTAGTTTGCCACCTCGCAAACCGCTCAACGAATAGCTTAGCCCGTGTACTTTTTATTTGACCACTTACGTAAGGAATTTCAGTATGTCAACAATGATGATTAAAACACTTAGCCCTATTGCCCTAGCGGTATTGTTGTTGGCGCAGCCTGCGTTGGCGCGGACGCAATCAGGTATAAATCCGGCAAGCAATCAGCAGGTGGCCAACGCTCCTATTACCCAACAACTCGATAAGCTGGTCAGTAGTTACTATCAAAACGATCAACCCGGCGCGACTGTGATTGTGATCAAAGATGGAAAGACACTGTTGCGCAAAGGCTATGGCATTGCTAACCTCGCGAAGGCAGAAAAACTGCAAGCGGACCACGTGATGCGTTTAGGGTCGATTACTAAGCAATTTACCTCGGTCGCTATTTTGCAATTGGTAGAAGAAGGCAAAATCGCGCTGAATGATCCGGTCACAAAATTTTTTCCTGATTATCCCGCAAGCGGTAAGAGCATTACGGTTGAACATTTGTTGACGCATACTTCAGGCATTCCAAGTTATACCGGTAAGCCCGATTTCGTTGCCGGCGCTGGTAAAGATATCAGCGTGCAGCAAATGGTTGATAGTTTTAAAAACGACGCGTTGGAGTTTGAACCGGGTACAGCCTTTAAGTACAATAATTCTGGCTATTTCTTGCTCGGTGCCATTATAGAAAAAGTGAGTGGCGAGGCTTATGCCAAGTTTGTAGAAAAACGTTTGTTCACACCACTAGGCATGAAAAATACAGCCTACGAAGGTTATGAGCGCAGCAAACAAGCACGCGCTGCTGGCTACTCTCAGCGCGCTGGTGAGTTTGAACCGAGTATGAAAATTAGCATGACGCAACCGTACGCGGCGGGGTCACTGACTTCAACCGTGGACGATCTGGCGAAATGGGATGCCGCCGTTAATGCGGGAAAATTATTGAAAGCAGAGCATTGGAAACGTGCATTCACATCGTACAAATTAAAGAACGGTCAGGACACCAATTACGGCTACGGCTGGGGCATAGGTCAATTTGAATCTCAAACTATGATTTCCCACGGTGGCGGCATTCCAGGCTTTTCGACTTTTGCTTTGAGTCTGCCTAAAGATAAAGTCTACGTCGCAGTGTTAACCAATGCGGATGGTGGCTTAGCGCAACCTGAGATGGTGGCAATGCGTTTAGCCGCCAGTGCGATAGGTAAACCTATTCCTGAATTCAAAGCAGTGACTCTTGAAGAAAAAACTTTAGATCAATATGTCGGTGTCTATCGTATAGACGAAAAAAATCGTCGCATCGTGGTGCGTGAAGGCGATAAGTTAGTGATGACGCGCACCAATGGTCCGCGCACTGTCATGCAAGCGTATTCGCAAAATGGTTTTTTCAAAGACAATAGTTCTTTATTGCGAGTCGAATTTAACAAAAATGCGAAAGGTGAAGTGACTGAGGCGGTCGTACATCAACAAGGTACCTCAGTTTCGCATCCTAAATTAAACGAAGCTTTACCTGAAGCGCCTAAAGCTTTCGCCATGACTCCGGAACAATTTGATGTGTTCGCAGGTGATTACGAACTCAACCCAAATTTCATTTTGAATGTCCGTCGTGAAGGGAATAAATTCATTACGCAAGCGACGGGTCAAGGCATAGTTAGCATCCTTCCTATCAGTGCAGATACATTCAGTGCACCTGAGGTTGGAGCGCAATTGAAATTTGAAAAGGCCCCAGATGGTAAAATAACGCAATTGATTTTGACGCAAGGCGGGCAAAATATGCCGGCGAAGAAAGTGAAGTAATCACCTCGATGTAATAGGAAAAAGCGTCGGTAAATTACTCCTGACGCTTTTTCCTTGCCTCTAGCGCCGTCAAGTAAATAATCAGAGAAAAGTCGCGTGAACCCTACAAGCTTGAAAGAAAAACATGCTAATTTAGGTGATTATCTTATCTGGCATCTCACTACGTCTTGGCATCCATGGCATTTTTCTTCACGACTAACAACTGATCAATACGAAACTGATCAATATCTACGACTTCAAATTTATAATCACCTACCATCACGAAATCGGTGCGCTTAGGGATTTTTCTCAACATCGTCATCATGAAACCAGCGATGGTTTCGTAACTGCCGCTCTCAGGTAAATCATCTATATCTAATGCACGACACACATCTTCTATGGTGGTCGCACCGTCGATTAACCAAGAATTTTCATCGCGTCGGACGATCTGATCTTCGAGATATGGATGCACCATGCCATCCATTAAAGTGCTTAATACATCGTTCAAAGTGATGATGCCAACGACCAGTGCGTATTCATTCAAAATCACTGCAAAGTCTTCACGAGTTGCCTTAAATTGCTCCAACATTTCCGATAAAGTTAGCGAATCCGGTACTACTAAGGCTGTGCGCAAAGACAATTCCTGTACTTTAGAAAATGCTTGATTAGTTAGGATGCGTTTGAGAATATCTTTGGATTCGACATAACCAACTACTTTATCAATCTGTCCATCGCACACCAAAAATTTGGTGTGCGGATGTTCGGCGATTTTCTGCCGTATGCTTTCTTCATTATCTTGTAAGCTTAAATAGACGATGCTGTCACGCTGCGACATCGCCGATGGCACCGTGCGGCTTTCGAGTTCAAACACATTCCCTATCATGCCGTGTTCACGGGTTTGCAGAATGCCCGCTTCGGCACCAGCGTTCACGACTGCATATATTTCATCTGATGTGATTTGGTCATCGCGCTCGGTTGGTAAATTGAAAGTCGTGAAGATGAGATTTGATAAGCCGTTGAATATCCATACCAAAGGTTTGAATAATTTCACGCACAACATCATTGGTGCGACGACAAACATCGCTACGCTTTCCGGCGCAACCATCGCGAGTTTTTTTGGCATCAAATCGGCAAAAAGAATAAAGACTGAGGTGACGAAAATAAATGAGCTCATAAAACTCAGGGTGTCTATCCAACTCGCATTACCAAGCAGCGAGTGGAATACTTGCGCGAAGTAGGGCGTCAATGATTGTTCACCCAAAATACCGCCGAGAATGGCAATTGCGTTTAAGGCGATTTGTACGACTGTGAAGAAATGCCCGGGTTCTTGTTGCAAAGCCAGCACCCTGCTGGCACGGCCGTTTCCGTCCGCTTCCAGAATTTGCAATTTCACCTTGCGCGCCGCAGCTAAGGCGATTTCTGACATTGAAAAAAAACCACTGATTGCAACTAAAATCAGAATGACAAAAAGATGATCGAAGAGTGCCATGATGCCTCCAACTTGTTTTTCCTATAGAGCATCATAGCTGAGCTTGGGGTGAAACTGGAAATTGTTCCGCGATTGAGGCGATATCTCCCGATCGAAAGCGATGCGGTAGATTTGATAAAAACCTAGGGCTTTGGCAATTGGTGATTCTTGAGCGCTTGCTCTGCCCAGATTTTGGCACTGGAAAAATCCGAAAAAAAATGATGCAAGCCTATGCGGCGATAGGTGGATTGCACCAAATCCCGACCTTCTACATCGTCCGCCGCAACAATCAGATTGTACAGACAAGGTAATTGCGTTTGACTGTATTCTGCTGCCTTAGCTATCCTGTCGATCGCATCGTTTGGGCACAAGATCGACTCGTAGACGGTGGTGATAGCAATATAGGGGCGTGCTGCTGTAAATTCTTGCGCCAGTTGTAGTGCATGGGCAGCCCAATATTCTATGAGTTCTCGGTTCCATGGACCTGTGACTTCGGTAAGTAAAAACTGACCTTCTATCCAAATTTTGAACCTGCCATGCGGGCGGAAGATCGCATTCATACCAATTCCAGTCGTGTAGTTGCGACGTTAGATTTAAATATATTAAACGTAAGGAGTTATTATAGATGTAATACCAAGGTCCAGTTCAAAGCAAAAAGCAAAATATCGTTAAATATTTTCTTTGCATTGCGGGTCAACTTATTTGGTCTGAACCGTTCCAAGTATTTTTCACGAACCGGAATGGTGTCACTCCCCCTCTACAAATTCGTGGAGGGAGGATTAGTGAGGGCGGTGTTAGCTTATTTCTTTATAGCAGCGGGTGTTTGCTTTGCACCGGACAAAACAGCGACTGCCGATAGGGTCGTCTGTGCCGCATTCAATCCCAACATGAAGTCTTTATCAGAATACGTGCTAAACACATCACTAGGCTGGTGCCAGTTGGGATTCCAACCCGCGCCGATATGCATGCCGCGCTCGTTTTCGCGCAAAGAAATCGCCGGTACCACATCCATAAATGGGACTGAATCGGTATTCGTCATGTGAAAGCCAACGGCGGCAGGATAAGTTGTCGCATATTTGTCATTCGCCGCACGGAAAAACCATGCCAACTTGGCTGCGCCCTCTGCGTGTTTAGAGGTTGATTGAAATTCGATATTCACATCGGCTTCGGCGCGTTGCTCTTTCGGCGAGACATAGACTGGCTTGCCATCGGCATCCATGACTGGCTTGCCGTGCGCGTCCAACTGTGGCACTGGCATCCCATGATCCCACAGCATCATATCGTGCTGTATCATGCCCAGCCATTTTGGCTCTGGGTATTTGCCAGAACCCTTTGGTGATTCTATGCCTTGTAGATCTTTGCGTTGGGCGACGTAGGCATACGCCCCATTCAAGCCGGTTTCTTCGTTGTTCCACAAAACAAAGCGTATTGATTTATCGGTTTCAATTTCTGGTGAACTGAAGATACGCGCCAACTCCATCACCAAGGCTGTGCCCGAACCATTGTCATTTGCTGCTTCGCCAAAACCGATACCGTCAAAATGTGCGCCAATGATATACATTTCGTCGGGATTCTTTTTGCCAATTTTGGTGCAATATACATTTTCACGTTGCGAAGTGCCCACCGGTGTTTGTTCTGCATTTAATGCACGTAACTTTTCATTCGCTTGCAACTGCGGATCGGTATTCACACCCGTTTTGGCACGTTTTCCAAATAGGGTGCTTCCACCCTGACCAGCACCGCCGCCTAAGCCACCACTCGGAATGACATTGCGGCGTGGTGCAGGCGCTGCGCCTGGTGCAGGTGGTGGTGCTTGCGTGTAGTCAAACTGTAGGCGCTCAGTATTCGTACAACCATAGGATTTCAGTTGCGCTTCTATCCAATCGAGCGCACGGCGATTACGTTCAGTTCCCTGACGACGATCTCCAAATTCAGTCAGAGATTTAATCGTCGCCTTATATTTTTCCAAGTCTAATTGCCGCACCATATTGACGACCAAGTCATCTTGCTTGAGCGCACCGCCTTGTAAGATATCCAGAGACTGTGCTTGGCTGTTGGAGATTAGGCTCAGCGTGCATAATGCAACGCTAGTGGTAAGGACAGATCGCTTGAATTGCTGCGGAAAATTCATGTGCATCTCCGGTATTATTTGGGAAAAATAGGATCTGGCAGTGTAGCGGTGAATCCAGAAAATGATCAATGGAATTAACTGTAGATAAAGCGTTACGTTCGAGCCCGTGATTCTCACTCGTATCTGATTGCTCAAAAAAAAAGACGCAATACCAGTGGCATTACGTCTTACGGTACGGCTTAGCGATGCAAGCGATAGGATGGCATTTAGAGTGACGGCCAGAGCTGCCAGAAAACCACAGCGCTAACCGCGCCGTAGATCAAAGAATCGAGAATGTTTTTCAATGTCGCGGACCAGGGTCTTCCCATCCAGATCGACTCTTGTACACTTCCGCAAGCATACACAATCATTGAAAACAGCCCAATAAAATGTCCCGCGTAGTGTGGGTTGGCTTGAATTCCCATCGTTTGTAAAGCTAATAATCCACCTAAGCTAGCGATGACGATATTTAAGATAAACCATTGCAATAAATACTTACCCATCGCTGGTGCGCCGGGTGCGCGAATTGTGATCAGTGCGACGGGGCCTTGAATAAACTTTTGCTGCATGGCATCGGTTTGTATTTCTTTCATATCGGTACAATGCGGCGTTGAATATAAACCAGGGTTGAGCTTGACGCTACCCAAGGCATTACGTACCTCATCTTCATTCGGTAACGGAAGGTATTCCGAGTTATGCCATTTAAAAACCATGTGAATCAGGCTGCTGGCAAAAAATACGCCGATCGCTGTGACTAGAATAGGCAGCCATAATTGAAGTAGGGTCATGTTGTCTCCTCTGAATGTTGTACAGGGTTGCTATATATATGTTTGTTTCGTCGTCATTAAGCTGTCGCCAGCGTCTGAGCAATATACGCTAAGCCGTTACGGAATTCACTTTGAATATGTTCAGGCGTAATCTACACGCAACAAAAAGCAACCCAACGTTTGGCGAATTAGATCGAAAATCATGCAGCATTTTTCAGACTTGACTGCATTCGACTATTTTGTTGCTGCAGGTGGATTTTTGCTGCGTCAATCTGAGCTTTCAATTTTTCCGTTGTGCCAAGAACGGGAATATCCTGCATTTTGTCAAAAGCCTTTTGATACCAATCAGCCCAGACCTCGATAATATGCTGTTCATCTTTTTCCTTGGCACCAGCAGCAATCGCTTTCTTACTTAAACTAAATTCTGTTTCCAGGCGCGACGTCGCATTTTCCAGCAACTCCTGCACCAGATAAATGCTGCTATGTTCGTCAGCACTACTTAAAGTAAATGCTGCGGCTAAGGCGCTGATGCCGACATTTTGCATCGATGTTTTTGAAACCATGGCTAGCCTATCCGCATCAGTGTGATAAAACACATCAGTGAAATGCCACATCAACAGTCCAGGGATTTTTGCATTTAAAAAAGGCGTGTGGTCACTGCCACCTTCATAAGGATTGGCGTTCACTACCCAGCCATTGTCTTGGCCTTGCTGACGGCAACGATTAATTAGAAAGTCGGTGAAATAATTCGGAACCATATCCGATTCTTTCAGCACAGTGCCACCCCATTCGCTATGTTTGTCATTGCCACGAGTCCATATTGCCGATGGGTCAGGCATCTTTTCGATCAAAAAACTACCGCCAGTTTTTGCGGTGTCTTCGCCCACCATATCTAAACTGAGACCCCATTTAATGCCTTGGGCACGCTGAGGGTTTTCACGTATATACCGATCTGTCGAACGTATTTCATCGCCCCATAAAAAAGTGATCGTACGTTGCGGAGCAAATTTTTTATCTCGTACTAAACGTGCCGTAACGCGGGCCATCTCGGCCAAAGTGCCAACGCCACTGGCATTATCATTCGCGCCCGGTTCTTGCACATGCGCACTGAATACGAAACGCTCATCCGGTTTGGAAGTGCCGCGCGCATTCGCGATCAAGGTCAATTCTTCCGCTTGATAAATCGAGGTTTTAATATGGACTGTCGCTAGCGTCTGACCCTGTGCTAGACGTGCTTTCAATTTCTCTTTGGCACGATAAGATAAAACAACGCCCCATTTTTGCGTTTCCAGTTGATCAGGATTTAAGAAAGGGATGCCTTGAAACTGAATTGAATTACGATGTTTTTCAGGCTGGGTATAAGCTGGCATTGCATACGACAAGACACCAATCGCGCCCGCTCTTATAGCTTTTGTATAAAGACCAGCGATGCCTCCTTCAGCGAAGACGATTTTTCCTTTGAGATCTTTGTCCGCAAAATCTTGCGCTCGCCCACGTCCTACATCAACGACTTCTGCAGTCACGCCACCTGCTATCGTGCTGGCCGAATTGATCGCCAGCATATTTCGATTGCTACTAAATTGAAGTAGTGGTTCTGCTTCACCTGCCAAGCTCAAGCTGCCATCAATTGGCTCCCAAGTCGGCTGCTTCATTTTTCTTGATTCTATTCTGTAGGTTAATGGCGCGTCAGCTTCGCCCGACACTTCTTTTTGATAACCCGCTTGCTGCAAGATTTTTTCTACTTGCCAGATACTTTCGTTAAATCCGGTATTGCCAGCGATACGCCAGCGTTGCTCGACGAAGGCCACCGTTTGATAAGGATTGTCGGGTACAAAATTGGTCCGCAATAATTGGTAATATTGATTGATCGTGGCATTTCCTTGGGGATTTTGCGCGGTGACTGGCGCAGTAAATAACAGCGAAGCGCAAACAATCATGGTGATGCGAGCAGTATTTTTGAAATTTAGGATCATAGAAGGTTTATGTATCAGTTCGGGATGTGACTTGCAATTATAAATAGAGAAAAATGCCGTTCTGATCATCGGTGTTTTTTCTGACTAAATCAAGGTGTACAGGGAATTTGATTCGATTAACAGCCATCGCCATGCTGCTTGGAGGCGTTCTTTGAATTTGGACTTTAGCTAACGAAGGCAAGATGTTGGCCTCGTCTATCTGTGTAATAGAGATGATTATTGCTGATTTAAAAAGGTATTGCGTCACTATATGCAGCCTTGTAAAATTTAACACTTTATAAGTAATACAATTTGACTAAAGGTTTTTGATCAATGAAATATTTAGCGAGCTTCTTTCGTCGATTCTATATATATTTAATTTTGATGTGTTTTATTGCAGTCGTGATGAAATTTTCAAGTGCGGTTGAAGTACCCGCCGAGACGGGTTTTTCAATCCTGTTTCGCGCTGCCTTGATATTTATTATTTGTTTCGTGCTGTTGATCCTGCAATTTCTGCCGTTTAGTTATCTCTTCCCGATTTTGCTGGGCGGCTTCGCATGGGCATTCTTCCCGGCCCTGGATCACTGGTCGGCGGAAAAAATTACCAGATCATTATTTGGCTTCGAGATCAGTGATGCGCAATGGTATATGCGTTGGTATTCCAAAACAGGATTTGTATTGATTCCCATGGTAATCGGCTATGCGATTTGTCATTCATGGAAAAAGCAAAACAAGACACAGCAGCGTGTGGTGGAATGGTAAGTTTTTATATAGTAGGCTCGATATCAATGGGATGCATCACGACCATCTGTTTTTGAAGATTTAAAAGACATCTACGCGCATGCACTTTTTTGCCTCTAGTTTCTGTTTCTTTTTGTGCGTAGATGATGCGAAGCATGAGTGGACATCGCACCGCATAATCTATTAAGTTCTAACTTCGTGTTCTTTGCTTTCGTACCTGCTTGCGTGGTGTCGGAGTTCTATTCTCCCAAGCAGAAACGATCCAACGCCAAATGAGCCCAAATAATAATATCGCCGATCCGAAAAGGATGCCGCCCATCCCGTCATCGTTCGATTCATTACTCAATCGTGTTTTCGTTGGTTTGTTGGACAAATATGTGATCGGTATGGACTTCTTTCTCAACAGGCTCGTCAGCATTTCTTCTGTCAGTTCTTTTTTTACGACAATCAATTCTCCGGATTCTGTCATAAATTGTAGATTGACCTCGACGTACTGACGACTGACAGGACCTGTACGCCCACCTTTACGCACAGTGACTTCCGTGTAGGTATCTCCCGCAACCTGCGCTTCAGACTGTTTACCTCGCTTTGCAAAGGCGCGAGTATCGTAATTCTGGTTTAGAAACATCACCAAGATTCCCGCGCCAACTAGTATGAAGTAAATTGATCTGCTCATTCTGTAGAGTTCCTGTATTGCGTGTTTGTGCATGCTGATAAAATTTGAACTTGGCTACCATATTATCGAAGCCTTGATGCGTCAACTTCATCGTGAACATGGTTGAGGTTCTGACTCGTTTTATATGCTGTTATAGAAAGCCAAGTGTTGCATCAAGCTTTCGAACGCTGCCTTATTTTCTAGCATCCCTTCGCTAATGACTGTGGTACCGCTTCTATGCTCTATCAGTATTGATCTTTGATTTTTTATCGTCCTTAACTTTAGGCTAAGGATATGTTTATATTTGACCGCAATCATGTCACGGCTAAAAACGCTCTTAGGTAAATTAATTTGAGAATCGAAAACAAAAATCTCTTTTTTTGTTGCGATATTTGTGTAGAAAAGTGCGATAAATATGAATAAAGTCAGAGAGAAGAAGAGACCAATAATTGAATAAAGAACCGTCGCGCCACGGCGTGAGAAACGGAAAATGTGATTAATGATTAAGCCACGATCATTATGTATGGCATCGTTTATCGTGAGATAGCTGAGAAGCGCGAAGACAAGAATTGCAAATATAAGCGGTAGAAATTTTGGCTTATATTTGTATCTTATGGGCCTATTCTTTTGCTGCGGATTTGTCGTTGCTTGCATCGGTTTGCCAGCATCAAAATAAATCGTAATGATCTGTCAATGTGTAATAAATTGCAATATTAAAAATAATATTTAGAGAATATTGATCAACATCCTATGACGGGCTGAATTGATTATCTGGTGCCAGATAAGCCTTAATGTTAGCGGTAGGAGCATCACCTTAAACGATGGTGCGCTCCTACCCGATCACTGACGTAATGCAATTGTGTGCAGCGCACTTTTTAAAAATGTGACTTACTGGCTTGCGTCGAAATGCTGCTGAACCAACTGCTCACATAGTTCCCATAAGACGGGGGAGCCACGTTGTATCGTTGGGCCATACCGCTGCAGAACAAACTCGAGCGACACGCCATGGTCGTTCCAGGTTCCGCCTCCGGTCATCACGTTGACAAGTAATGGCTGAACGCGATCCAGAGCTTTCGCAAACTTCGCATCCTCAGATTTTGCTTCTTCAAATTCTTGCCACAGCGCCAGAAGTTCACTGCTTTCTGGTGCTGGCAAGAGACCAAACAAACGCGAAGCAGCTTGCATCTCGGCGCGGTATTGATCGTTGGGCGAAGCGGAACTATGAAGTGGAGTGTCACCCACATCGACTTCAACGATATCGTGTAGAAGCAACATCTTAATGACGCGGTTTGCATCTACCACGCCGACCGCATAGTCCTGTAGCAGCAAGGCATACATCGCCAAATGCCAAGAATGCTCCGCACTGTTTTCTTTACGACTGCGATCAAGTAAGGGTGATTGTCGAATGACCGATTTCAGGCGATCGATCTCGTGTAAGAAAGTGAGTTTTTGGAGAAGTGGATTAGTGTGCATAAGGGATCGTTTGATGAGTTTGTGCTTTACTGCGTTGATTCTGTGAGATGAACAGCCTAGCCTAGCTGAATAAATCAATTGCTCGCGATCATAAATATGGGCGCTTTAAAGAAGTAGTTTGTTCTTTTTACATACGAGGTCTACATCAAATTTTCTTTGGTACGGTATGCTCGCCTGACCTTGGTGTGAGCCGAAAAAGTGAACGGATAGAGAGATATTCATTGGCATGCCATCTTCCTGCAGATTGTAATGTAAATAAGCTTCGCAAAAACTTCATTGTTTGGTAATTGACGCATTCATTTTTTGGTGTGAAACGCGACGAAAAAAGATAGCAGACCAATTGATCAAGTTGAAGCTTGCTAGCAATCGCTGCCAAATTTGGACAAAAACTACCGTACTTCATAACTGATACCAGACTAGGTCGGGAGCGATCGCTTTTTAAATATAAGACTACGTTTGAGATTACGGATGGTGAGGGGGGTCATAGTCATATAGCGAATGTGTTGGCTAACGTACATTCAGCTTGGTGGATCAGCGCGTAAACTGTAATTCCACTTTGACGCATGACTGATCCCCGAGAGAAATAATATGGAATATGGCCTCACTAAGCATAAAATGATTTCGTATAGCACTACGAGTCTAGCATTGAACTTTCTCGCAGGAGCCATTGTGTGCGGCATTTGCGCCCATAGTATGAGTGCAAATGCGAATGCAGAAAATCCCTTATTTCAGACTCCCGTCCTATCTTATCCCTTGGCATCGCTCACTAGTCCGATGTCTGGAGCGATGCCTGCCAACGAAGACAAAGTCGATTTGCGCAAACTAATAGTGAGCCAGACCCACTACCAAGATAGTGAAATTAATCTTGAAATTGGCTTACATCAGATTAGTTTAAATATAGTTAATTCGCGTTCGAATGAAATCAGCAAAAAATTGCGACTACAAGATGCAACCACGATTGCACTCATCTTGGAACGCGCAATCAAGTCTGATCACCAGTTTTCCGATGTGACCGCAATCCACGTTAGTTATGTCAAAGTAATTGGCGACAAAACCAAGTTGATTCAAGCTTTCGATTTTTACCAAACTACGGCGGGTGCTTTCATTCGCAATCGAAGCTGATTTCCCTTGTCGACTGACTGCTCGGAGTTCAAATGGAGAATCGTTTAAGGGCGACCTGATCGATTGTTGATCGACACCCATAATTTTTCCATTTGCAAATTAAACTACTCAGAAAAAATGATCGGTCACCACAATTGAGTGGCCGACTGTGGTTTCAGTATAAAGCCAAAAAAATGCTCCTTCCCTGTTATTTTTCTGCTTCTTTTTTCAATCGATCTTGCAATCGAAGCGCACCGACTTTAGCGTAGTTTACGCAGGCATTTTCGTCCATTAATGGTTTCTCGCCATCTAAGCGCGACAAGAGATCGCTGGCTGTTCCGTGGCCGGTAATCAGAATGTCACAGGGTGTTTTTGCAAGACGTTCACTACTTTCCTTGAGTGCATTCGCTAATGAATCTGGCGCGGAGTAAAGGTAAGTGTCGTCCGAGATTGACCCTAGACTATCTGCAAACACGAGATTTTTGCAGACACTTTTTTCGCACTCTTGCCAAGTCCAACCCGAACCGCCGGGTGCATGACCTGCCATCGGAATATGTTGAATCTGGGTAGCACCGATTTTGATCGTACTGCTATCGTCGAATGCGTGGACATTGGCGATAGGAGCGAAGCCGCCTAACTCTTTGAACTGGGGATCGCGTCTGTCGTTCTTGCCGGACTTGAGTACGTCGATCACATTGCTACGACTCAAAACTTGAGCACCCGTAGCTTTTTGCATGCTCGCCATACCACCCATGTGATCGTGATGCTCGTGCGTCAGTAAAATTGTTTTGATGTGACTGAGCTCGACGCCCAAAGATTGAATATTTTGACGCACGGCAGCGGAGGCTTTTTCCGGTGCGCTATCAATCAACACATGCCCTTGCGGCGTCGCGATTAGCACCACGCTAATCCCGCAAGTTCCGACATACCAAGTATTGCCAAAAATGTGCCGCGCAAGAGTAGGTTCATTCCAATCATCGAGAGATTTGCAAGCGGCTGGTGTCGATGTAGGCGTTGGCGCGCTTGGCATGTTAATTGACTTGTTAGTGGCGGTTGCGGTTTGTGTGAGGCTAAGGAATACGATGTTGGCGATGAATGTAATGCAACGATGCTTGGTGAAGAATGAATTTTTTTGTGAGATCATTTTAAAAGCTACCTATGTGTAGATAAGTTTCGCAAGGCGAGCGCGGTATTAGCCTGCTCACGGATCACAGTCGAAAAGAGTGAAAAGAATCGAGCGAAAGTGAAAAATCCGTCGGTCAGATAATAAGCCTAAATCATCACGAAAAACGTGTCCGCCCGGCAAAGTATAGTGAGCATTCAAACGGTGATTGTGATATTCGACTTGTTATGAAATACTGAAGGCGAGTAACTTGAAATTATAACTGTGCAGGGAGGTGGATGATGAATACATCAGTACATCACTGGCTAAGGGGTGGCATGCTCACCCTGTTATTGGGGCTGACTGCCTGCGGTGGTGGCAGTAGTAGTGGCGGCAGTTCCGTCGGTAGTAGTGGTAGCAGCGATCCAGTGACGGAATTGCCAGGTACCTTGGTCGATACGCTCAGCTATTCCTCAACCGCCAACGCATCGTTAACCTCAGCAGTCGAGGCTACTGCCAACACGACGCACAATATCACTTTGAACGGCATAGCCATTCCCTACACAGCCAGGGCGGGTCACTTGACGGCAAAGTCGATCGGGACAGCTCAAGATCAGGCTTCGTTTTTCTATGTTGCTTACACCGCTGATAATCAACCGGCGTCTACGCGACCCATCACCTTCTTTTACAACGGCGGCCCCGGCTCGGCAAGTGCCTGGTTACATTTGGGTTCCTATGGCCCGAAACGTTTGGCGACGGGCATCCCTTCTACCGCTGTGCCGCGTCCATTTGCTTTGGTTGATAACGCCGAAAGCCTGTTAGATACCAGCGATCTGGTTTTTGTCGATGCCGTTGGTACAGGCCTGTCGCAGGCAATTGCGCCTTTTAGTAATCGTAGTTTTTGGAGTGTCGATGCCGATGCGGCGCTGTTTCGTGATTTTGTGCAGCGTTACATCACCGTCAACGCACGGCAAGCTTCACCTAAATATTTGTTTGGTGAATCGTATGGCGGGCCACGTACAGCGGTGTTGGCAGCGCTACTTGAAAGTGCAAGTGTAAAACTGACTGGCTTGGTGCTGCAGTCGCCGGCGATGGACTACAACAGCAATTGCGGTGTTGTTGGTCAGGCGACTATAAGTTGCGGCGCTTACCTACCTAGTTATGCGGCTACAGGCCAGTATTACCGTTTGACCCGGCCGCTGATAGACGATTTGAGTTCCTACATGATACAGATGCGAGATTTTAGCTCGCGTCGTTATACGCCAGCGGTGAACGCGCTACTCGCTGGCGGCACCGTCTCTGCTGAGCTGCCGCCACTGCTCAGTGACTACACTGGTTTGGCGCTCGCGCATTGGAATAGTAGTTTCAATATGCCAGCTGGATTATTCCGTAATCAGTTGATACCTAACACTTTGCTTGGCCGTTATGATGCGCGCGTGTCAGCACCGGTGGGTAGCGCATTGGCCAGTGAGGGTGATCCTTCTAGCACTGTCATCAGCGCTTCGTTTTCCAGCGCCATCACCAGCTATCTGCGCGATACACTACGTTACCGCAATGCGTCGACTTATGTATTATCAGGCACCGCTATCGAAAACTGGGATTTCCGTCATGCGGGCAAGAGTCTACCAGATACGATTCCTGACCTCGGTGCGGCCATGCAACTGAACCCGCAATTGCGTGTGCTGACACTGAACGGCTATCACGATTTGGCGACGCCTTTTTACCAAACCGAACAAGATCTGGCACGCCTGAATCTGTCCGGTCGCGTGCTGGTACGTAATTATGCCGGTGGGCACATGACCTATCTAGACGACGCCGCTCGTGTGGCGAGTAAGGTTGATCTCCAAGCTTTCTATCGAGGCACTTTAGCAGGAGTGCAGGGAAGCACGCCAACGATGAACACACTAGCCGCACCGCCGAGCTTTGCGGCTACTAGTATTAACATTCAACCTTCACTCGAGGCGTTACAAACACCGCTGCGCGACCCTTGGGTGCCGCTAGCACAACGACCTGCAGCGCCACCGCCACCGCCTAGTCAGGGATTGATATTACAACGAGAGATCGAAGCGAGGAAGCGTGAGATGCGGGATCGAATTGGCAAGTAAGAGGGGAAGATGCTTACCCATATTCGACCAATAAAACCGTAATTCGGTAGCAAAATCGTAGGCTGGGTACAGCCTCATCGTGTCCTCGCGTTACAGTCGAAAAGGTTAAAAGAATAGAGGACAGGGGCAAAGGTGTTCATCGGCAAATCAATCAACCCGCGTGGGCACAAAAAGCGTGCCCACCCTACAAGGCTATTGAAGATAACCAAAGGTTTTAAAAAGAGGATCCAACAGTTTTTCTCTATCTTTGAAATCGAATTTGCTCGCTTCAACTAAGAACTTTTGTTGCAATTTTTTGTGTCCTCGTCTTGCTTCAATTTCTGCATACTTTAGCAACGTTCGTTTTTTAATATATGATTGTGTTTTTGGATCAGCCTGCGAAAGAGATTTTAAGATTTCTTCCGCTTGCTTCAATCGACCTTGCTGAATGAGAATTTCGCTCTTGTCGTTCAACAGATCATTTCTATTACAAAGTGCGGCCCAAGGTTTCAATTGAAGAGCTTGATGATTGGTGGCGGAAAACTCTGCCATGACTTGAGCTCTTTCAAATTCAATTTTATCGATTAATGCCAAAGCGCGATCATATTGCTTCAGGCGAACGTAGGCTGCAACGATTCTTCGACCTGTAGAGTAAGGGCCGATCAACTGCGGCCCAAAGGGCCAAGCTTCCCAAGGAGCGACTTCTTTGAAATTGAGTGAATCGGTGAGTTCTTCTAAAATCTCTTCCACATCACGCCAGCGCGAAAGACCTATTAGCGCGGCGGCTTTGCCGATTGAAAGTTCGAACTTAAACCCTTGATACCCTGTGTACCCTACCATACGCGAGGCAGCGTCTTCAGCACTTTCGAACATGTTTAACGCCATTTGATAAGAATGAGCACTTAAATATAGCATTGCATGATCGTATTTGATCATGGGCGTTAGATCCATGTCTTTCAATTTCTCATATTTTGAGCGTGTTCGATTGAACTCTTCGACGATATGAAAAAAGCGATTTGCGTCGGAAAAATCACCTACGAAATGAGCAGTTTTTGCGAGAATGTAGTAATTTTCGAATTTGTCCGAAAAGTCTTTCTCGTTAGTTGGGGTAGGTAATGCTTGCAAATATTCTTCTGCACGCTTCCAGCATTGATTTTTGCCGCTAGTTAAGTCGCAATTTCGTAGATGCTCGGAAAATATGTTGTCGTTTGATTTAACTGAATTTGAAAATATCAACGTCATGATTAAAACGAAGAGCTTGCTAAATAACGTGATTTTCATTTTTGGTATCCAAATACTTACAAAAGCAGAGTTTAGACGGTTAAAAAACTAAAAAATAGCCAGCATACAATTTAATGCGCCTCGTCCCAATTCAACCCAACCCCAACCTCAGCCAACAAAGGCACCTTCAATCCAGAATCGTAGGGTGGGCACGGCATCATCGTGCCCACCCTACAAGGCTTACGAATTAAGTAATCCAAATATTTACCCGCTCAGAAATTTTCCAACGCCCTTTTTTCTTGAACATTAGAAAAAGATCACCTGACTCAAATTGTCCACCTGATGTAGTTGAACGCAGTACCAGAGCTTGTTTACTTTCGCTATCTAAGCCAACACGTGAAAACGTAATTAGGCTATGAGATTTCGGAAATTGGCGGAAAAAATCTTTCCAAGCTTCATTTAACTTAATTGATCTTTTGAATAGCGTGACGAAATCATTTTCTGAAAGTGATATGAGGCTATTGCCAGATGATGAACTTGGTTTTGGAATGTCGAAATGCATCTCTTTCTCACCAACATTCAAAAAATCTGAGATTACAGACTTCGTGGCGGTTGGTATGAGTCTACTTATTTCATCTGCCTTTGATGTCAACAAGCATTGTGATAAAGGTCTTGTTTTTGTCAACATGACTGTAGTTGAGTTTGGTAAGTTTTCTTTTGATAGTTCATTGATTAAAACAGCATACACTTTTGTTTCATCAGATCTAATTTGTGCAGATACAGGTGCCGCAATGGATAAAACCATCGAGAAAATGCATAGAACAAGAAGCATCGAGAATTTTCGCATACTAATGCGCCTCTTCCCAATTCAACCCAACACCCACCTCAGCCAAAAGCGGGACCTTCAACTCAGCCACCCCAGCCATCAACTCAGGTAACTTACGCTTCACCAATTCCAATTCCTCAGCCACGACTTCCAACACCAATTCATCATGCACTTGCATAATCATTTTGGATTTCAACTGATCGGTCTCTAACCAATTCTGCACCGCAATCATCGCGAGCTTAATCAAATCTGCTGCCGTACCCTGCATAGGCGCATTGATCGCTGCGCGTTCTGCGCCTTGGCGGCGTGGGCCGTTGGGGCTGTTGATTTCTGGGAGCCAGAGGCGGCGGCCGAAGACTGTTTCTACGTAGCCGTGCGCTTTGGCTTGCAATCTTGTGTCAGCCATGTATTGGGCGACACCTGGATAGCGTTGGAAATATTTGTCGATATAACTTTGTGCGGCGCTGCGCTCTATCCCTAAGTTGCCCGCTAAGCCAAATGCGCTCATGCCATAGATCAACCCAAAGTTAATCACCTTGGCGTAACGTCGTTGTTCGCTGGTGACTTCTGGTAATTCGACACCGAAAATTTCGGACGCTGTGGCGCGGTGTACGTCTTCGCCGTCGGCAAAGGCTTTTAATAAACTCGCGTCGCCCGAGATGTGCGCCATGATGCGTAATTCGATTTGGGAGTAGTCAGCGGAGACGATGCTATTGCCCGGTGCAGCGACGAAAGCTTCGCGGATGCGGCGACCTTCGGCGGTGCGCACTGGGATGTTTTGCAAGTTGGGATCATTAGATGCCAAGCGACCCGTGACCGCAACGGCTTGCGCGTAGTTGGTGTGGACTCGACCGGTAACGTTGTTGACCATCTTTGGTAGTTTGTCGGTGTAAGTCGATTTGAGTTTGGCTAGGCCGCGATATTCCAGTAGGACTTTCGGCAGCGGATAATCTTCTGCCAGTTTTTGTAAAACTTCTTCATCGGTAGATGGTGCGCCGGATGGTGTTTTTTTGACGACGGGCAGGCCGAGTTTGCCAAAGAAAATTTCGCCTAATTGCTTTGGTGAATTCAGGTTGAATGGCTGTTCAGCCAACTCGTAGGCTTTTTGTTCCAGCTCCAAAAGACGCGTTCCAATTTCCTTGGATTGCGTCGCCAATAAATCGCGGTTAATCAGTACACCGTTGCGTTCTATTTTTTGTAAAACGACGGAAGTTGGCAATTCGACTTTGTCGTAAATGAAGCGCAGTTTGTCGTACGGTTCCACTTGCGGCCACATCGCCTGATGCAATTGCAATGTGATGTCAGCGTCTTCTGCAGCATACGCTGTCGCGCGTTCCAGATCGACTTGGTCGAAACAAATTTGTGAAGCACCTTTGCCGCAGACTTCTTCAAAGCTGATGGTCTTACGCTCTAAATGGCGCATCGCTAAGCTATCCATGTCGTGCGATTTGTGCGATTCGAACACATAAGATTGCAGCAAGGTGTCGTGCAAAATGCCGCGCAGATGGATACCGTGATTAACGAAAATATGGGTGTCGTATTTGAGGTTCTGCCCGACCTTGGCTTTGCTTGGGTCTTCTAACCACGACTTCATTTTACTGAGTACAAATTCACGACTCAGTTGTTCTGGTGCGCCAGGGTAATTGTGTGCCAATGGAATATAAGCTGCTATGCCCGCTTCGCAACACAAGGAAATACCGACCATTTGCGCGTTCATTGGCTCCAGCGATGTGGTTTCCGTATCGACCGAGGTGAGGGGGGCTTGATTAATTTTATCTAGCCACACATCGAGCTGGGATTCAGTCAGAATCATTTCGTAATGCGTGATGGCGGGGGCAGCTGGGATTGCTGCTGGCACGTAGTTGGAGATTGCGCTGTTACTTGAACTGTTACCCGCACTGTTCGCTGCATCATCACCAAATAATCCACCTTGCGCTGGCGCTGCCTTGGTTGGCGCAGAACCTGCCACGGGATCAACACCAAACTCACGCAATAAACTCTTGAAACCTTGATGCTGTAAGAAGGCGATCATTTCTTCGCGATTTTCTTCTTTGGCTTTTAGCGATTCGTCGATAGAAATATGATGACCAGCCAAATCGCAATCGGTCTTTACCGTGATGAGGACACGACCTTGTGGCAACCAATCCAAAGCCGCGCGTAGATTGTCACCGACTACACCTTTGATCTTGTCGGCATTGGCGATCACGCCATCTAAGCTATCGTATTCGGTCAACCATTTAACCGCTGTTTTGGGGCCGCACTTGCTCACACCAGGGACGTTATCGACGGTGTCACCAATTAGGGTCAAATAGTCGATGATGCGATTCGGTGGCACGCCAAACTTGGTCAACACACCCGCTTCATCTAGCTTCTCATTGTTCATGGTGTTGATCAACATGACGTTGGCATTGACCAATTGCGCCAGATCTTTATCGCCAGTGGAGACGATGGTATTCATGCCCCGCGCAGTGGCTTCGACTGCCAGCGTACCGATCACGTCATCGGCTTCGACACCTTCAACCATCAGGATAGGCCAACCCATTGCAGCAACAGCCTGATGAATAGGCTCGATTTGTAAGCGTAAATCGTCTGGCATAGGCGCGCGCTGTGCTTTATATTCCGGATAGAGATCGTCGCGGAAGGTTTTACCCTTGGCATCAAACACACAAGCCATGTAAGCTGCGGGATAATCTTGGCGCAAGCGGCGCATCATGTTAACCATGCCATGTATCGCGCCAGTCGGTTCACCACGCATATTGCGCAGGTCGGGCAGGGCGTGGAAAGCGCGGTATAAATAGCTGGAGCCGTCGACTAATAACAGAGTTTTTTGCATAAGGATTTGGGGAATGATAGACAGCAGAAAAAGAATTTTAAAATTGCGCCAGATTGCGGACAATGATAAGGCGACTACCTTAAAAGCGCGCGAATCGTGGCATATGTTCACGATTATGGCAGAGTTTATCGAATCTACCGAACGTCTGTCAGCATTGGGACCAGCGGTCACGATCTTTGGTTCGGCGCGAATTAACTACGATAATCCCTACTATCAAGATTGCGTGGATGTGGCTAAACGCTTGTCCGATGAGGGATTTGCCGTAATCTCTGGTGGCGGCCCTGGCATTATGGAAGCGGCAAATCGCGGTGCTTTTGACGGCGAGTCAGCTTCGGTTGGATTAAATATCGAATTGCCCCATGAACAAACGACCAATCCTTGGCAAAACATTTCGTTAAATTTCCGCCATTTTTTTGCACGCAAGGTTTCCTTCGTTAAATATGCTGATGCTTATGTGATTTTTCCTGGTGGCTTTGGCACCATGGATGAATTAATGGAGGTATTGACCCTGATGCAAACGGGCAAAACAAAGCGCATTCCGGTGATTTTGGTTGGTACCAGTTTTTGGCAGGGTTTTTTGGATTGGATTAAGACGCAGATGGCGGATAAGGGTTTAATTGAAGATCGAGATCTCAATCTGGTGCAAGTGATCGACGAGCCATCGAATGTGGTTGATGCTATATTTGCATTTTATGAAGCGCATGACATAGAACCATCGGAGGAAGAACGCCAGCGTATGCTGTATTTGTAAGCATTGTCGTTTGTGTGGTTTTCAGCGTAGCCCAGTGCATTTTCCCCGTGAGATGCGCTGGCTTTGCTACAATGTCAGCCTGTCCTCTGCATTTTTGACTTGTCTCGATCCGCCTTGACCTGCCTGAGTAAATGCTGGGATCCGAATTTATCCGCATTGCATATCGATCGTATCTAAAGTGAATATCATGAAAAACGCCTTGACCGTCATCGCCAGCTTAGTCGCCGCTTGTTTCGCGATCTCTGCATCCACCCTAGCCGCTGCACAAGAAAAGACTGCACCACCTCCACCAAAATTGGAAAAACTGGAAGAGGGCCCTGATAGTGATGTGAAGTTGATTAAGCCAGAAGGCACGAAGCTGAAAACAGTCGAGCGCAAAGAAAATGGCAAAGTCACCGAAGTGCAGGTGCGTTCTGGTAAGAGTACTTACACCGTGAAACCAAACAATGCGCCAAAAGGAACACCAGAAGGCGATGCAAATCGCGCAGCACAATGGAAGGTGATGGAGTTTGGCGGCAAAAAAGAAACCAAGGAAGTAGAATCCTTGCCAGTTTTAGCGCCCGGCCCATATTCGACATCGAAAACTGGCACAAGTAAAGCGGCAGCTGCGCCTGCGAGCAAAGTAGTACCAGCGGCATCATCTGCATCTTCCACGGCAGCCAGCGCAACATCGGCATCCATGCCGGTTGAGAAAAAATAATTTACCTACTTCATTGATATAGACATGGCTGTATTTACATCGGTAACACTAGAAGATCTCGCTCCCTGGATGACGCAATTCCCACTCGGGAGAGCTTTAGCAATTCGGGGCATTGCTTCAGGAATAGAAAATAGTAATTTTTTTATTGATACTGAGCAGGGTGAGTTTGTTCTCACCATCTTCGAGAATCTAAATTTCGAGCAATTGCCGTTTTATTTAAAGTTGATGCGGCATTTGGCGGATCGTGGTGTTCTGGTGCCAGCACCGATTGCCAATACCAATGGTGACTTATGTGTCGCATTGCACGGTAAGCCAGCTGCGATCGTTAGTAAATTGCGCGGTAGTTCGCAAATGGAACCCCAGCCTGTGCATTGTGCTGAAGTAGGAACGATGCTGGCGCGCATGCATCTCGCCGCACAGGATTTCACTATCTATCAACCAAATTTACGCTCGTTGGAATGGTGGCAGCAGACCGTGCCTAAAGTTTTGGCGTTCTTAAGTGAAGAGAACCGTCAATTAATGCAGGACGAGATCGCGTATCAATCGGCCTTTTCGCAGACACCAACGTATCGCGCTTTGACCCAAGGTCCGGTGCATGCGGATTTGTTTCGGAATAATGTGATGTTCGATGGCGAGAAATTGACCGGCTTTTTTGACTTCTATTTCGCTGGTTGTGATAGCTGGTTGTTTGACGTTGCAGTGACGATCAATGACTGGTGCATCGATCTTGCAACAGGAGAATTAGACTTGGCACGCGCCAACGCCATGCTTAACGCTTATCATGCAGTGCGACCATTCACGCCAGAAGAATCTCTGGCTTGGCAGACAATGTTGCGCGCCGCGGCTTTCCGTTTCTGGCTGTCTCGTGTATTTGATTTCTATCAGCCACGCGATGCCGAAATGCTGACCCCGCATGATCCTACCCATTTTGAGCGCATTTTGCGTTTGCGAGTAACTAAGCCCGCACCAGCATTACCTTCACAGACGAATTAGAACAATGAACACTCCTGTCGCCAAGGCTGGCATCATCTGGATACAACAAGGATTTCAAACGTTTAAAAAGCGACCGTTTGAATTATTGTTCATGTTTTTTGGTGTGATTTTTTTTAATCTGACTTTGAGCTTGATTCCAATGGTGGGTAGTTTCTTGCCATTTATTTTTGGGCCTGTGTTGGGGATGGGCATTATGCATGCCTGCCGCGATATTGATGAAGGTAAACCTTTCGCGCGCGGCTCCTTACTTATCGCGTTTCGATCTCCTGCGCTCAAGCCCTTGTTGATGCTGGGTGTTTTGTACACTGCTGCATTAGTGGCTGCATTGGCTAGTTCTATCCCCGCCGACGACGGTGCTTTATGGAATTACTTAACTGATCCTTCTAAGGCAGATCAGAAAGCGATTATTAAGTCGAATATAGGCTGGGGAATGCTGACATTCTTTGCGGTATATACACCGGCAGCAATGGCGTTTTGGTACGGCGCACCTTTGGTGATGTGGCACGGCATGAGTGTAGTGAAGGCAATGTTCTACAGCTTTTTTGCGGTATGGCGTGCTCGTAAAGCATTTTTAATGTATCTGATCGCCTGGTGCGGCATTATGAGTTTTGTTGCTTTGATCATAGGCATCGGCGGTGGCGTCCTGAATATACTGTTATTGCCCTTAATGCTAACGATTTCGCTGGTGATGTACTGTACTTTCTATTTCACTTACAAAGAAATTTTTAGTCGGGATCAGATGGTTTGAGCGAAGTTTCAGTGAATAAAAATGCCGGAAGATTCTCCGGCATTTTTATTTGAAGCCATAATCCAAGTTCATGCGTTTATTCTGGATCACTGCTTTTTTCGTGTTCTGAAGGTAGCGTTAAGTCTTCAATAATCTCATAACTGTGTGACATTTCAGCGGTTTTTGCTAACATAATCGACGCTGAACAGTACTTTTCATGCGACAAAGCAATCGCACGTTCTACGAGATTCGGCTTGAGATTGCGGCCGGTGACGACGAAGTGAAAATGGATTTTGGTAAAAACCTTAGGCTCGGTGCTGGCGCGTTCGGCTGATAGTTTGACTTCGCATCCACGTACGTCTTGTTTGCCTTTGCGTAGAATAAGTACCACGTCATAAGCAGAGCAACCACCCGTGCCCAGTAATACCATTTCCATCGGACGTGGTGCCAAATTATGACCGCCACCTTCCGGTGCACCATCCATCAAAACAGCGTGGCCTGAGCCGGTTTCTGCTAAAAAACTCATGCCCGAAGTACCGGTCCAACTTACCTTTGCTTCCATCTTATTTTCTCCTGCGTTTGTACTTGCTATCAAATCGTCTATTGTAGCTGATTGTAATTATGTTGTACGTAAGCACTAATAAACGGGTGTATTCGTCAGGGCAAGAAATGGTTCGCGTATCGAACAGGTATCTTAAGATGCACTACTCGCTGTGCCAATTTTATAAAAAAGCTTAAAAATCATGGAAAAAAGTTCAAATAACGCTACTTCTTGGAGCGAATTTTAATACTTTCTAGATAGCATTAAGTTTCCCTAGCATAAGACCATTGATTCACCTACTATGGATATTCAGATTTCGTGTGAGCTTGTTTTTCATCTCTTCACGCATCTCCTCCGTCACTCCAAGTGACTTCTTCCCGAAGCCGAGACTTCGGGTTTTTTTTGCTCCTAATGTTTGTTTTTAGCAAATTTAGATGTGAAATGACGATGAAATCCAAGGCGGCTTCTCCTAAGTCTGCTTAAAACTTAAACAGTACTTGCACTAAGTCTTTGAAAATACTATAATTTCCGACTCTCTGTTCGCCCAGGGGAGAATTTAACAAGGGAGCGTCTGCTAGGAACGATTCGTCGGGCCAACTGCAGAACCACCGAAATCAGGGTGTTTGTATGAAATTAAACTCATTTTTTATTTAGGATTCAACATGAAAACCTTTTCCGCTAAGGGCCATGAGGTTCAGCGCGACTGGTTCGTGATTGACGCGACAGACAAAGTTCTCGGACGTGTTGCCAGCGAAGTGGCACTCCGTTTACGCGGCAAGCATAAACCAGAATTTACTCCACACGTCGACACGGGCGATTTCATCGTCGTAGTTAATGCAGCTAAACTGCGCGTGACTGGTACTAAAGCTCTGAACAAGATTTACTATCGTCATACTGGATACCCAGGTGGTATCTACGAAACGAACTTCCAAAAAATGCAAGCTCGCTTCCCAGGCCGTGCGTTAGAGAAGGCTGTTAAAGGCATGTTGCCTAAAGGCCCACTCGGTTACGCAATGATCAAGAAGTTGAAAGTGTACGCAGATGCAACGCATCCGCATGCAGCTCAGCAACCACAAGTACTCGACATCTAAGGAATAGCCATGATCGGTAATTACAACTACGGAACTGGCCGTCGCAAGAGCGCAGTTGCTCGCGTATTCCTGAAAACAGGTAGCGGCAAGATTGTTGTCAACGGCAAACCAGCTGACGAATATTTCTCTCGTAAAACTGGCTTGATGGTTATCCGTCAACCACTCGAGTTGACTAATCACCTCGAAACATTCGACATCATGATCAATGTACACGGTGGTGGTGAATCCGGCCAATACGGCGCGGTTCGTCACGGTATCACACGTGCTTTGATCGACTACGATGCAACTTTGAAATCTGAATTGTCCAAAGCTGGCTTCGTTACTCGTGATGCTCGTGAAGTTGAACGTAAAAAAGTTGGTTTGCGCAAAGCACGTCGCGCAAAGCAATTCTCCAAGCGTTAATTTGCTTTTTGCAGATTTTTGCTGGAACAAAAAACCGCCAAATTTTGGCGGTTTTTTTTCGTCTTGAGCAAATGTTGAATAGCAAAGATTTTTCGGACGCAGAGGCGCTGACAGCGCAGAGATTTTCTAATTTCGGTTTGGCGTACCTGAGCTTGTTCGATGCACAGTAGTTCACAGCCAATTTTAGTGGTGCTACTGTAAAACTCAATTAAACGCATAGCGACGAACTCGGCGTTCTCTGCGCCTCTCAAGCAAAAATCCTTAAAAGCTTTTCGAGGATTCAAACAGAAACAATCGTCTATTGGGGAATCTAGTTTCGACTGCTAGAATGCACGCATAATTTCTTAATGGCACCAGCTTTAATTTAGGACAGTCAAAATGATCAAAATCGGTATCGTAGGTGGGACGGGTTATACAGGCGTAGAGTTGTTGAGAATTCTCGCAACGCATCCGCAAGCAAAATTGACCGCCATTACGTCACGTCAAGAAGATGGCGTGCCAGTGGCACAAATGTATCCTTCCTTACGTGGCCGTGTTGATCTGGCGTTTTCTTCACCTGACAAAGCTAATTTGAATGAGTGCGATGTGGTCTTCTTTGCGACACCACACGGTGTGGCGATGGCACAGGCACCGGAACTCTTGGCAAATGGGGTGAAAGTGATTGATCTCGCGGCAGACTTCCGTATGCAAGATGTCGCGCAGTTTGAAAAATGGTATGGCATGGAACATAGCTGCAAAGATCTTTTGTCAGAAGCTGTGTACGGCTTGCCAGAACTAAATCGCGACAAAATTAAGAGCGCACGTTTGATCGGCAATCCTGGTTGCTATCCAACCACCATGCAACTTGGTTTCGCCCCTTTATTAAAGGCTGGCATGATTGACGCTGGTAATTTGATCGCGGATTGTAAGTCTGGTGTTTCGGGTGCGGGCCGTAAGGCAGAAATTGGAATTTTGTTTTCGGAAACGAGTGACAGTTTCAAAGCATACGGTGTGGCTGGTCATCGCCATACTCCTGAGACTATCGAGCAATTGCAAGGTTTGACACAAGATAAAGTCGAACTTTTGTTTACACCCCATCTGGTGCCTATGATACGTGGCATGCATTCCACTTTGTATGCGCAATTGACACAAGACATCAGTAACGAAGCACTACAAGCTTTGTTTGAAGATGCTTACAAAGGTGAGCAGTTTGTTGATGTAATGCCATTTGGTTCGCATCCAGAAACGCGTTCCACTCGCGCGTCGAATATGCTGCGGCTCGCGTTACATCGTCCAAATAATGGCAAGCATGTCGTCATTTTGGTGGTGCAGGACAATTTAGTCAAAGGCGCTTCTGGCCAAGCGGTGCAGTGCATGAACATTATGTTTGGTTTGGATGAGGGCACAGGCTTGCAGCACGTGCCAGTGAATCCATAATCGCCGCGCATCCAGACCATGCCAATTTCTAAATTCTTTCGTCGGCGCATTACCGCGTCTAAGATGACGATCAACCAACATTTGCCTTGGCCAATTAAGTTTGCCTTGATAGCCGTAGTGATTGGCGTTGGTGGCGCGATTGCGATGTGGACTTACGATATGGGGCGTAGTTTTGCCTTCGGTCCTAAATTTTCGCCGGAACAGATGACAGCTTTGCAAGATAAAGTTGTCATTTTGACCGCAGAACGCGATAAGTTACAAGCGGCTGCGGCGACCATAGAAAGCCAGCAAAATATTGAGAAATCAATTCAAAAACAATTGACGGATCAGATCAATAGCCTGACTGTGGAAAACAACCGTATCAAAGAAGACCTGGCTTTTTTTGAAAGTTTGATGCCTTCAGCTGCTCGTCCGCAAGGCATTACTTTGCAGAAATCCAAGATCGAAATGGCTGGTCCGAATCAACTGCGTTACCGGACTTTAGTGATGCAAGGCGGTAAGGCAATGCGTGAATTTTCTGGTGAAATGCATATCAGCTTGACATTAGTTCAGGCAGGAAAACCTGTTATGATGGAATTTCCTGATCCTAAAGCAGGCGAAGCAGCGAAGTTAAAGCTTTCGTTCAAGCAGTATCAGAGACTTGAAGGGCAAATTACGTTACCTGAAGGGGTGACAGTAAAATCAGCACAAATGACAGTACTCGAAAAGGGCGAATTACGGGCAAAGCAAGCGCTTACCCTATGAACGCAATCGTCTTATTTTTGACCTATAGTGAATATCGCGAAGTAAGATAGTTTTTCATTAAACACTGTCAATATTCAAAAAAAAGATAGAGGAGTTTGCATGTTTAATCGTAAAAATAAAAGCACCATTGATAGCTTGATCGGATCCAGTACGAGTATCGAAGGCAACATTCACTTTAAAGGTGGATTACGGATTGATGGTCATGTCAAAGGGAATGTCATCGCCGAATCAGGAACCACTAGTATTTTAGTGATCTCTGAACAAGCTGTGATTGATGGTGAGGTGCGTGCTGGACACGTGGTCGTGAATGGTGTGATTAATGGCCCAGTGTTTTCGACAGAGTTGATCGAGTTGCAAAGCAAGGCCAGGATATCTGGTGATGTGGTGTATAAAGCACTAGAAATGATGAACGGCGCCTTAGTTTCAGGAAAGCTTGCGCATGATCAAAATGTGGAACCTGTTTTGAAGTTGGCCGCATCCAACTAGGATTGTGAATACGGTCTATAATAGCAGTCTGATTTGAATTAATTTGAGCAAATACGCAGGAGTCGATTATGAACGCTGTTACCGATATGCCATCCCCGATTATCTTCACCGATAGTGCTGCTTCTAAAGTTGCACAACTGATTGAAGAAGAAGGCAATCCAGATTTGAAATTACGTGTGTTCGTGCAGGGTGGCGGATGCTCAGGTTTTCAGTATGGTTTCACCTTTGATGAAGTCACTAATGAAGATGACACAGTGATGGATAAAAATGGTGTCCAATTATTGGTTGATGCAATGAGCTACCAATATCTGGTTGGTGCAGAGATCGATTATAAAGATGATTTAGAAGGTGCGCAGTTTGTGATCAAGAATCCAAATGCGCAATCGACTTGTGGTTGTGGATCTTCATTCTCTGCATAAGTTCGCTTCAATTTACCTACAAAAAAAGACGCTACGGCGTCTTTTTTTGTAGGTAAAATTATTTCCCACTCACAAACTCTTTCGTACAGGCTACACTCATCATGAAGCTTGGCAAGTGCTGCATGCAGACGAGATTTCATGACGAATACATGACGACATCATGAAAAATACCTTCCCACTACATGAGGTAGAAAGATGGAGAGTTCAATGTTACGAACGGCTATCGTAAAAGCCCTACGTCAAGTAATACCTGCCCACTGCATTCTGGCAGATGCTGAAGATACGCGTCCGTATGAATGTGATTCATTAAGCACTTATAAGCAACTACCACTGGTCGTCACGCTGCCTGAGAACGAAGCGCAAATAGTGGCAATACTTAAAGTGTGCCACGAATTACAAGTTCCTATCGTGCCACGTGGTGCTGGTACGGGATTATCGGGTGGTGCGACTCCGATAGAAAACGGCTTAGTTCTATCAACCGCCAGATTGAATAAAATTCTTGAAATCAATCCTTACGCACGTACCGCAAAGGTTCAACCCGGCGTGCGGAATCTGGCTATATCCGACGCCGCTGCGAGTAGTGGTTTGTACTATGCACCTGATCCATCATCGCAATTAGCCTGCACGATCGGGGGTAATATCGCGGAAAATGCCGGCGGTGTACATTGTTTGAAATACGGTTTGACCGTACACAATGTTTTACGCGTACGCATTGCGACTATCGAAGGGGATATGTTAGAACTCGGGAGTGAGGCGCTCGATGCGCCCGGTTTAGATTTACTCGCCGTTTTTATTGGTTCTGAAGGCATGCTCGGCATCGTGACAGAAGTGACGGTGAAGTTGATTCCTAAAGCGCAGACTGCGCAGGTGATCATGGCATCATTTAGTGAGGTCGAACAAGCCGGTCATGCTGTGGCGCAGGTGATTGCAGAGGGTATTATTCCAGCAGGTTTAGAAATGATGGATCAAACTTCGATCAAGATGGTGGAACCTTTCGTCCATGCGGGATATGACATGAATGCTGCTGCGATTTTATTATGCGAAGCTGATGGCAATTCTGAAGAGGTCGCCGAAGAAATCATACGCATGAGCGCTGTCCTGAATGCGGCGGGGGCGACTAATCTGACTGTTTCTTTTAGTGAAGCAGAACGTTTGAAATTGTGGTCGGGACGTAAGAATGCTTTTCCTGCGGCAGGTCGAATTTCGCCAGACTATTACTGTGTTGATGGTACGATTCCACGCAAGCATCTGGCGCAAGTCTTGCGCGCGATCAATGGGATGGAAGCTCGCTATCAAATGATCTGCGCGAATGTCTTTCATGCCGGTGATGGTAATTTGCATCCTTTAATTTTATTTGATGCAAATCACGCTGGAGCGTTTGAAAAAGCGGAAGCTTTTGGCGCGGAGATTCTTGAACTTTGTGTAAAACTAGGCGGCACGATCACTGGCGAACATGGCGTCGGTATCGAAAAACTCAATTCTATGTGCGTGCAATTTCGCCCTGAAGAATTAACGAGTTTTATGGCGGTCAAACACGCGTTTGATCCTCAAAATTTACTTAACCCCACCAAAGGTATTCCTAGTCTGAATCGTTGTGCTGAGTTCGGTCGTATGCATGTCAACAATGGTCGGATAGGCTTCCCTGACTTACCACGTTTTTGAGGGAGTTGAATTGGAAACGGTATTGCAAGAATTTCGCGAACAAATTTTGACCGCAAGTGCAGCCGGCACTGCGATTCGCATACAAGGTGGTGCTACCAAATCTTGGTACGGCCAGCTTTGTGAGGGTGAAATTCTACACACGTGTGGCTATACGGGCGTGATCGCGTACGAGCCGACTGAGCTTTATATCACTGCTCGTGCGGGTACCTCACTCAAGGAAATCGACAGTCTGCTCGCAGAATATGGGCAAATGCTGGCATTTGAACCACCACATTTTGGTGTGGCTGCTACCGTCGGTGGGATGGTGGCGGCAGGCTTATCCGGTCCACGGCGTGCGACTAGTGGGGCGCTCAGAGACTTTGTGTTGGGCGTATCATCAATGAATGGCCGGGGCGAATTTTTGCAATTCGGTGGGCAAGTGATGAAAAACGTCGCGGGCTATGATGTTTCCCGATTGATGGCAGGTTCGCTTGGAGAATTGGGCTTACTGCTCGATATTTCGCTGAAAGTGATGCCTAGGCCTATGCATGAAACTAGCCTGGCATTTGCAATGTCCGAGGTCGATGCTTTGCATGCATTGAATCTCTGGGCGGGGCAGGCCTTACCAATTTCAGCAAGTGCCTATCATGCGGGACGCCTCACTGTGCGCTTGTCCGGTTCAGAATCGGCCTTGCGCTTAGCACGCGCTAAATTGGGCGGGCAAGAACTCGGTGACCTGCAAGCGTTCTGGACTAGTCTGCGCGAACAAGAGCATCATTTTTTTACGCCGGAAGAAGGTCTAGCGCTCCTGCGTTTATCTTTGCCGCCTAGCGCGCCGGAGTTAAAGATACGTAGTAAGAATTTGGTCGAGTGGGGCGGTGCGCAGCGTTGGATTTGGACACATGAACCTCTTAGCATTGTGCGGGAGACGGTACAAAAGATGGGCGGCCACGTAACGCAATTTCGTTATGCCGACCAGATCCAGCCTGTCTTTACTCCTCTCAATCCAGTCCAACTGAAGATACATCAGGAATTGAAAAGAGCGTTTGATCCTGCGGGTATTTTTAATCGCGGTTGTTTGTTTGCGAGTGCATAACTTGATTAATTTTAATTGTCTCATCAACATAGCGATCTCATCGTATGCAAACTAAGATCAGTGAAGAGTTTAGTGCTAGCGCAGAAGGGCAAGAAGCCGAACAGATTTTGCGCCAGTGCGTGCACTGTGGCATGTGCAATGCGACTTGCCCGACCTATCAATTATTGGGTGATGAATTAGATGGCCCCCGGGGAAGGATTTATCTGATCAAGCAGGTGTTAGAAGGCCAGCAGCCAACCCAAAAAACACAAACTCATTTAGACCGTTGTCTGACATGTCGCAGTTGCGAGACGACTTGTCCATCTGGTGTGCAGTATGCCCGATTGTTAGAAATCGGCCGTGATATTGTTGAGAAAAAAGTTGGGCGCTCGATTACGCAAAAGATACTGCGCGGTGTTTTGAAAAATGGCTTAAGTAATCCACGTCTGTTTCAACATGCTTTGCAGTGGGGGCGCAAAATCAAACCCGTATTGCCACGTCAGTTGCAAGAAAAAATACCTACAGCGCCGGTGCCTGGAAAGATTCCGCAATCCCAGCATGCGCGCAAAGTGATTCTGCTCGAAGGCTGTGTGCAACCCAGTCTAGCGCCAAATATTAACGCCGCAACGAGCCGCGTCTTAGATCGTTTGCAAATCCAGACAGTCCGGCCGCCTCAGGCTGGCTGCTGTGGTGCGGTACGCTTGCATTTGAGTGATCAGAATGGGGCAATTGCAGCCGCCAAAAATAATATTGATGCATGGTGGCCCTTAATTAGTGACAATATCGATGCTATCGATTCAGAGAAACATAGTGAACGTATTGTGATGACTGCTTCAGGTTGTGGTGTCACGGTCAAAGAGTATGAGCATCTGTTGGCACACGATAGCGTGTACGCAGAGAAAGCAAAAATAATCAGTGCTGTGACTTGTGACTTGAGCGAACTGTTGGCAGATTGCATCCCCGAATTGATCGCACTGGTGGGCGGTGAAATCACAGAAAAGTTAGTCTGGCACGCGCCTTGCAGTTTGCAACACGGACAACAAGTACGCGGTAAGGTCGAAGGAATATTGCAGAGCCTGGGTGTCGCAGTACAAACTTGTGCGGACAGTCACCTTTGTTGTGGTTCTGCTGGCACTTATTCGATCTTACAAGGTGATTTGTCCAGGCAGTTACGAGACAATAAAATACGCGCACTCGAAGCGACCGGGGCCAATGTGATAATCAGTGCAAATATGGCGTGTCAACAGCATCTGCAAACAGGGACGAAGATGCCTGTATTGCATTGGATAGAGTTACTCGATCTGGCACTTGCAAATCGGCCACCGTTTGTTGATAAGCATGATGCTGTTGGTGAAATGGCTGATATGGCTGATATGGCAAATGTCTTGGCGCCAGATGCTACAAATTCTATGTCTATGTCGCGAGAACTCGAGGAAGATTCTCAGCATATAGCTAAGCCCGACGCTGTTGAGATTCCTGAAGTTGCTGAAATTGCACAGAAGCTGCAACAAGATATCGTAGCGACTGCAGCAAAGAAAAAGAATGGCAAGACGACGAGTCGTAAAAAAATGCAGAGTCAAACTAAGGCGGGAAAACCGAAGAAGCATTAAGCCGCCTCAATCAGACCGATGTCGGCCGGACGCATTAGTCGAACTAGTCGAACTATACCCCATAAATGAGAAAGTCCTTGTGCTTGGCGGCACAAGGACTCTGTGTGTGTGGTAAGTGGGACCTTGCTGTGTAGCGAGGCCCTGTATCACGAAACTTTAGAAGCGATAGCCAACACCGACGCCGACCAACAATGGATCAACTTTGACGGCACTTGCTTTCGCACCAGCGATATTCACGTCGCTGCGGATTTGCACTTTCTTCACGTCCAGATTCAAAGACCAATTTTTATCGATCTTGAAATCCACGCCAGCTTGTAAAGAGAAACCAAAGCTACTGCTTTCGAGTCCGCCTTTGCCACCCAATAAATTTACTTTAGAAATATTCGTGTAGTTCACGCCCAGTCCGACGTAAGGGTTCACATCAGCGTTTGGTGTGAAGTGATATTGTGCAGACAGCGTTGGTGGCAAGTGTTTGAATGTGCCGATATTGCTGCCATCCAAATACACATCGTGTTTTTGTGGATAAGTCAAAATCAATTCAGCAGAGACGTTTGGTGAAAAGAAGTAGGTGATATCGATTTCAGGAATTGTCTTTTTGCTGACGGTGATGCGGTCTTCTGCGCCTACGCCGCCGACTTGATCAGAATTATTTGCTGGGCTGATATTGACTGCACGAGCACGTACCATCCATGGGCTTTCTTGCGCCATTGCCTGTGTGCTGACTAAACCAACTGCTGCTAAAGAGAGTGCGAGAACGAGCTTTTTCATTTTTATTTCCTTGGTGATTAATATTGATAAATCGCAATAAATTGAAGTTCACAGAACTAGTCCGCGTCAACTGCCAATCGATTGGCGCGTTGAAATTTAATGAAAGTAGTGTAGTTCCGCACTGCAGCATGCGTCTTGAGCTAGATCAAATTTTCTGTATGTATGATCTTGGAATTGAAATTGCGAGGATTTTCAAGGCGTAAAAAAACGCCAGTCATGATGGGATCAGTGATCTGACATCATGTTGCTGGCGTTTTTTCTTATTTTTGGTTTTTCTTGGTGCTACTTCGCTGCTTTACTGTACAACAACTTACCTAACTACTTACTGCGCAAACACTTTATATTCCCATGGTTTAAGGTCAAATTTGACCGACGCGCCTTGCGGTGCTTTGCTGCCACTGATGATGTCTTTTAAGTTCCCTTTTGCTAAAGCACTTTTGACTTCAGCAGTTTGCGGATTCTTCGATAAATTGAAAATCGCAACAATCTTATTGCCGCCTTTTTCGCGTGTGAAGGCGAATATATGTTCATCGTTGCCGGTATGTAGACGTTGCATTTCACCGCCCTCTACGCCATTCCATAAAGCCTTGTTTGTTTTCTTTAACTGAAATAGTTTTGTGTATAACTGCTTAAATGGATGGGCTTTCCATTCGATAGGATCACGATCAAAGAAATTTAAAGCCTTGTTATTGCCAGCTTCTTGTCCGCTATACATCAGTGGCATACCTTTCATGATATTGGACAAGACCAGGAAGGTTTCTACTGCATCACCGAGACGCACAAACTCCGTACCTTCCCAACTATTCAAATCATGATTGGTGATATGTAACATGCGATATGAATTCGGATGATAGTGCTTTTCCTCGCCGTTCAAATACGCATCGAGATCCTTAACAGATTTTTTGCCTTGGGCAATTTCATTGAACAAATCTTTGTATTGCCAGCCATAGGTCATATCAAAGGCTTTTTCTTGCAACTCAAATTCGTGCGCTTCTGCCAGCATGAAAACCTTTTTTGTCTTATCTAATTCTTTGCGTGCGTCGTTCCAGAAATCTGTCGGCACCATCGCCGCTACGTCACAACGGAAACCGTCGATGTTATATTCGGTTAACCAAAAACGCATATCTTCGAGCATTGCTTTGCGCACTTGTGGATTGCTGTAATCGAGTGCGATCACATCGGCCCAGTCTGGTACTGGTGGTACAAATTTTCCGTCTTTATCTTTTTTGTAGAATTCAGGATGCTCAGTCGCCCATGGATGATCCCAAGCGGTGTGATTGGCAACCCAATCAATAATGACATACATGCCTTGCGCATGAATCGATTTCACCAGCTTTTTGAAATCAGCTGGCGTTCCAAATTCTGGATTCACGCCCTTATAGTCTCGCACTGCATAATAGCTACCTAATTCGCCTTTGCGGTTGACTTTACCAATAGGATTAATTGGCATAATCCAAATTACTTTGACACCCATTTTTTTTAATTCAGGCAAATACGCTTCGAATTTTTGAAAGCTACCTTCCTTTGAGTGTTGGCGGATATTCGCCTCGTAAATGGTGGCATTCTTCGTCCATGCTGGATGCACGACTTCAGACTTGGTTTGCGCGTGAACTGGAAGGGCTGATATCGCACCTATGCTAAGTAGTAAAGAGAAAACTAAGTGCTTCATGGTTTTACCTCGTGTGGGTTTGTGTAGTTTGCGAGCAGAATTTACTTCAATTCAAGAATCAATGAACTCTTTGGTTTGAGCGCGAGTTTGTGTTCTAAAACAAGATCTTGCCCGGTGATTACTTCATGGGCTTTTTGGGCTGGACGCAAGATTTCGGAAAATCGTGTTAAATCAAGTTCAGTGCTTTTCTCGTTGCGATTGATCACCACCATGACTGTGTGTGTACCAGCAATGCGGAAATACACATAACAATTGTTTTCAGGCAGAAAGTGAATCAATTTTCCTTCATGAATAGCCGGTTGTTGTTGACGCCAGTTAAAAAGGCGACGCACAAAAATTTGCATGTCTTGTTGTGCCGCGCTTAAATTTTTGCCGCTGAAAGTATTTACTTGATCGCCGTCCCAGCCGCCCGGAAAATCCCCACGCACCTTGCCGTCATCGCGTTGTTTGGGACTGGTCATCAAAATTTCTGCGCCATAAAACATTTGCGGAATCCCACGCAATGTCGCCAACATGACAAACGCCAATTTATTGAGGGCGATGTCTTCATTGAGCGCGGAAAAGATGCGCGGTGTGTCGTGATTGCCTTCAAAGATGGTTAATTGATCAGGATGCGGATAAATGAAATCGTTCGCAATCGCTTCATACATTGTCATCATATCGGCAGGCTTGCCCGCGTTGCCCACCAAACTCGTATGCAGCGCCTGATATACGGGGAAGTCCATCATGCTGGGCATGGATGAGCGATAATTATCGTGATTGTTTTTGTCGCGCTGCCAGTAAGCGATGATGTTGGGATTCATACTCCATTCTTCACCGACGATATTTAAGCGTGGATATTCGTCCATGATCCTGTGCGACCATCGCGCTAGGAAATCTCGATCCGAATACGAATAGGTGTCAGTGCGTAAGCCCGACAAATCTGCATACTCAATCCACCACAGGCTATTTTGTATCAAGTAATTTGCCAAGAAGGGATTGCGTTGATTCATATCGGGCATAGTTTTGACAAACCAGCCATCCGCGAAACGACGCTTGTCACTCTGTGATGCGTGGGTATCTTGTATGGTGCTGCGAATATGGTTAGTCTCGGTATAGTTACCCGGATAGTTGAGCCAGTCTTTTGCCGGTAAATCTTTCATCCACCAATGGTTCGAGCCTATGTGGTTGAGGACGATATCTTGAATCACGCCCAAGCCTTTTTGCTTGGCGTCTTGCACCAATTGCTGATAACTGAGATTGCTACCAAAGCTTGGATCGATTTTGTAGAAATCTGTCGCTGCATAACCGTGATAGGAGTTAATTGCTTGGGCATTTTCCATCAGCGGTGTTGGCCACAGCATTGTGAAACCCATTCCAACAATATAGTCTAGGTGCTGGCGTATCCCTTGAATATCGCCGCCATGACGTGCCCCGGGAATTTGGCGCGCCAATTTATCGCTGTAACCGGGGACGCTGTCATTGCTGCGGTCACCATTTGCAAAACGATCTGGCATTAAGAGATAAATCGCATCACGTGGCGTGTATCCTTGCCTTTGTGCCGAAGCGCTACGGCGGGTCTGCAATACAAAATTGTGGCGCACGACTAATTGATCGGCTTTTTGAAATTTGATCTCAACATTGCCAGCGGTACTGTTGTCTGCGATGTGTAAATCAATGAATAAATAGTTAGGGTTGTCACTGTGCTGGACTTTTTGAATCACGACACCGGGGTAATCAATGACAGGCGTCAGCTCGGCGATCTTGTTCCCATGCACCATGAGTTGTACTTCCGGATGCTTCATTCCTATCCACCAGGACGCTGGCTCCAGGTGCTGTATTTGATAGGTGCTAGTTTGTGCCTGAGCCAAATTAAACAGAAAGAAAAAAAATACAGCGCCGCTTAACATCCTATTGAGTGATGACATGAGTGGGGACATGTATCGGCTCAGCAAGACGCGAGGAATAACATTTGGAGGAAATGTGCGGCGCTGCATACGACTTAAACTTCACTTTGTTCGATCGCGAAGGCTGCACCACTGAGTGCTGCCAACGTATCGATAATTAGAGCAGTAGGAATTTGTTGCAAATAAGGGTGTAGTCGGCCTTTGGCTTCAAATTGCGTGCGAAAGCGCGACTGGAAAAAATAGTCGCCTAAGCGAGGAACGATACCGCCGCCAATATATAACCCGCTGCGGGCACCTACAGTTAAAGCGATGCTGCCGCAGAAGCTGCCGAGTAAGGCACAAAAACAGTCCAAGGTTTTAGCGCAAACAGTATCTTGCCCACTTAGGCCGCGCTCAACAATTTGTTCAGTGCTGAGTTCTTGCGGTGTTTCATACAAAGTACGGGCGACGGCGCGATACAGTACGGGCATGCCTATGCCAGATAACAATCGTTCTGCCGAAACATGGCTAAATTCAGCGCGCGCGTGTGCCAATACGCTAGCCTCAAAATCATCACTGGCGGCGAGTGTCGCATGACCACCTTCTCCAGGGATAGCAATCCAGCCATGGCGGGTTTCAATCACAGATCCTACGCCAAGGCCCGTGCCGGGGCCAACGACTGCTAAGGTGCCTGTATGTTGCGGTAGGGCATCGTGCGCGCGTACTTGTGCAGCATTCAGGCAAGGCAAGGATAAGGCCAGCGCTTCAAAGTCATTTAAAACGATAAAGCGGTCTAATTGTAAAGCTGCCTTGACCGTCGCTTGAGAAAAACTCCAATGGCTATTCGTGAAGCTAATTTGATCCTGTCCCACCGCAGTGGCGACCGCAAATGCGGCACAGCGTGGCGCTTGATAGGTCGTGCCAGTTTGCTGTTGCAAACGTTGAAGATAAGCCTCGCTAGCGGCAATTGGGGTGGCGAAATCAGAAACCGCTAAGGTCTGCACATGGGTAATTCCTGCACCAGAAGCCGCCACCCAGCCGAAGCGGGCATTGCTGCCACCAATATCGGCTATCAGCCAGGGGTAGGGGGCCGTCGTATTCGTCAAAGTGCTGATGGCGGAGTTCGCTGTAGTCATTGCTGGCAATTCCTGCTGTGCAAGTCGAATACGGACATCACGCTCAATTGCGGGCACTTATTTCTTGTTGTCAGATATCGCAGATATCTAACTATGACCAGAAATAAACATACGTCGAAGGCTGTCCGTAAGTCGATCAAAGTAAATTGGTATTGTTGGAATATATTTTCAATGAATGTAGCAAAACTACAGAATTGTCGCAATGTTTTTGTTGTGTAGTTTCAGAATTTTGAAGAAAGTGTGGTTTTCCACTGAATAAACTTTGCAAATAAATATGTGTAAATCTGTAGGAGACCTGACTTCCTATGCTTATGTCCGAGAAATATCTGTAACTGTTTGATTTTATAATCATTTTGTCGCATCTTTAGGAACGCCAAAGGACGATTGGAATAGCCATCAATCAATGATAAATAAGGCTTGCATACATAAATTTAGGTAAAAATTTGTAGTCTAGTTACAAAATATTGGCAATAAAGAAGGAAAATCTTGTTCAGAAATTAAGCGTAATCAGATATATCCATACGCGGTCTAGTCAGACTACAATGTAATCAAACCAATTTGTTGGCTGACATTGATGGCAGAATGTGTCCGCTGACAAGGGAAATCAAAACCACTCACTGAGTACAAATAGTACAAAACTAGCAGAGCACTATTTTCTGGAATCCTATGCAAGCAAATCACGTCGCACGAATTCAAACTGTACAGTCCGCACAGCACCCAACGCCACACTTGTTGGCGGATATTGGGGGTACCTATGCACGCTTCACCTTGGAAATGAGTAAAGGAGATTTCCAACATACACGGTCCTTGTTGTGTGCTGACTATCCTGATTTTTATGCGGCGGTGAAAGCTTATCTGCAAACTTTGCCAGAGTTGCAGATTGAACATGCGGCGGTAGCGATCGCGAATCCAGTGGATGGTGATCAAGTCAGCATGACTAACTACCATTGGCAATTCTCAATTGAAGAAATGCGGCAAAAACTGGGTTTTGATACCTTACTGATTGTGAATGACTTTACCGCGCTGGCAATGGCCTTGCCACGCCTGGGTGCAAACGATGTGCAACAAATCGGCGGTGGTGAAGCGCGTAAGCAAAGCGTTATCGGCTTGTTGGGACCGGGTAGCGGTCTGGGGACGTCGGGCTTGATTCCTGCTGGTGATGGCTGGATTTCCTTGGGGTCAGAAGGCGGACATACCAGCTTTGGACCACGTGATGAGCGTGAAATCGCGATTTTGCGCTACGTCTGGAAACACTTTGATCACGTTTCTTTTGAGCGTCTGGTGTCCGGCCCTGGGCTCGAATTGATTTACCGTGCGCTGGCGGAACGGGCTCAGGTCACGGCGAAAGAATTGACCGCGCCAGAAATTACCCAACACGCTCTTGATGCTAGCGATGCGCAATGTATAGAAGCTTTGGAAGTGTTTTGCGCTTTATTAGGGACGGCCGCAGCGAACCTAGCGGTGACTTTGGGAGCGATGGGGGGAATCTATATCGGTGGCGGTATCGTACCGCGCCTGGGTGAATATTTTGCCGCCTCAAGTTTCCGCACGCGCTTTGAAGAAAAAGGGCGCTTTAGTCGTTATGTTGCTGCGATTCCAACCTTTGTCATTACCGCAGAACATGCGACCTTCATCGGTGCAGCCGCCATTTTGGATGCGCAATTACGGACCTTACAAACTGAACCTGGCTCCGCCATACTTGGACAGATTCGACGAATACGCGCTGATCTCTCGCCTGCAGAATTACGCGTCGCTGAACACGTGTTGGCGCATGCCAGGGCTGTAGTGAATGATCCGATCGCCGAAATTGCACGGGCTGCTGATGTGAGCCAACCGACGGTGATCCGGTTTTGCCGCTCATTGGGCTGCGAAGGATTGTCTGACTTTAAGTTACGTTTAGCATCTGGCTTGACCGGTACCGTGCCTGTCACGCATATTCAAGTGACGGATGATGATTCTGCACTCGAGCTGGGCGCGAAGGTATTGGGAAATACAGCCTCCTCAATTTTGCAGGTTCGTAGTCAACTCAATCGCGACATGATAGAGCGCGCAATTCAATTAATCAGTGGCGCGAATAAGCTGGAATTTTATGCGATTGGTCACTATGGTGTCGTCGCGCAAGATGCGCAGTTTAAGTTTTTAAGGTTAGGCATACCGAGTATTGCGCACACCGATTCGCGTTTGCAGCTATTGTCGGCCAGTGTCTTGGGTGATAAAGATGTGGTCGTGATCAGCAGTAGCAGTGGCCGTTTGCCTGAATTAATCGAAGTCGCCGAGAAAGCCCGTGAACGTGGCGCTAAAATTATCGCTATCGCGGCCAGTCATTCACCTTTGATCCGAAAAGCCGATGTTGCTTTGATCGTGGATCATGTGGAAGATGTGAGCACCCATTTGCCTATGGTTAGCAGAATCTTGCATCTGTTGGTGATCGATATGCTTGCTGTTGGTGTCGCAATGGGGCGTAACCCCGGTGCGGCGAGCTTGGTGGCAGGCGAGGCTGACGAGCGCCTAGATGAAACCAAACCCGTCGTTAACAAACCAGCGGCACGCAACCAAGCGCCTGGTGTTAGCCTCGCATCGCCGCTAGCGAAGCTAACTTCGCATAGCCGCTAAGAATCTATTTCTATCAGTATTTTACATGCCTGTGATTTGACTTGACTCGACTCGACTCTACTCGACTCTACTCGACTATAACTTGTTTGAAGGTCTTGCCAAGTCACAGCCAAGCCATAGCCAAATTAGCGACTATTCCCCAAAAGGATTTGCGACACTGATCTTGCTGTCTCCGAACGCACTCAAACCCTGTACAGCGGGAGCTGCTTGAGGGGTGAAAAAACCATCGCTTAAAGTACGTAAGAACGCGATCATGTCATCCGCTTCATTCGCGCTAAAAGCGGGTGCGGCATTACGTGGTAGATTGAATGGGCGCTTATCGTTGATGATATTTTTCTGGTACGCCAGCGGCAAATCATTGGGAACCGCAGCCACGCCATACCAACGGCGTGGATCGACATTGCGGGTGGCATAGAACGCTAAGACCTCACGCAGATCTTTGAAGAAGCCGTTATGCATAAAGGCTTCGCGCTGGGCGACGTTGCGTAAACTTGGCATCCGGAAGCGACCACAAAATTGTTCTATCGAGACCGTGATTGGCACATTTGCACTGAGTGCAGGGCGGGTACGTGCCGGTCCACATAAGCCTATATCAAAAAAGCTGGGATTCGCATTTTGTGGAATCGCAGTATTCCTTGGTACACCTAGCGCATAGTAGGTGAAATCCGAAAACAGATTGTCTTGTGGATTATTGGAAGCAGGATTCATTGCATGACATGCTGCGCAATTGCCTTTGTTCGGATTCATAAACAAGGCCATGCCGCGGCTTTCGTTTGGTGTAAATGCGGCTTTGCCTTGTATCATCGCATCGTATTTAGAGCTAAAAGCCTGCAAGCTAGAAGTGCTCTCAAAAGCAGCAATCGCGACGCCAATTTTTTGAAACGCCAATTCAGGATTATTCAAAATAGTTGCCCCAAATTCTGCCCGCATCTCATTTGCATACGCTGACACAGCCACTTTCCTCACGACAGCCGTCGCGTTTGGATTATTCATTTCTGCACTGGCTAGAAACGGTCCTAACGCTTGTAAGGCTAAAGTATCTGCGCGACCATCCCAAAAGTGTCCGCCTTTGGCTTCAATAACACCCGCTGTATTGATGAAAGAAAACGGCGGAATAAAGCGATTGTAAGCATTGCTCATAGAATTGCGTAAGCCCAATGAGGTCGGTTTGCTTCCAAGTGCAACACCGATGCGTGAGCCATGATTGCTTGCAAATCCGGTGTTCGCTGCATGACAACTAGCACATGCCGTACCTGCTGGTTCTGAAAGATTTCTATCGAAAAACAGGCGTTGCCCTAAACTTTCTAAGCGCGTTAAAGTTGGTTGTGGTTGTGGCTGAGGCTGAGGCTGAGGCTGAGGCTGAGGCTGAGGCTGAGGCTGAGGCCGCGGAGCTTGAGCAAAACTGGGTAAGCTACATTGGCACAGCAATAGCAATGTGAAGATAAATTTCAACACTGGTGATTTAATGTGAGCGCCGGCTGATCTGGTGTGCATGATTCCTCCGATAGAGTTTTTTGGAAATTCCTTCATAAGCATCATGCGTCATTGGGCTTTTACTTTAGCTTTCACTTCAGTATCCGACTTTAAGAATCGCATTGATGCTTACCCTGATAAAAATCTTAGAAGCCAAATGTGAAGGAAGAATGAATTTGGGAAACAATTTCAGCATCAAGGCATCAAGGCATCAAGGCATCAAGGCATCAAGGCGTCTAAGTATCAAGTAATGCGCTTAATACAAAATCACAATTTCTTCACAATTGCAGGTTATGATCTTTGTATTGATGTGTTTCCCTCACGACGACCAAGCTCATGCGTCTAAGTATTTCTAAAAAAATATCCCTGTCGCTGATACTCGTATTAGTACTGAGTATTGCGACGATGGCATGGTTAACTAGCCGGAGTTTGCAAGCGGGTTTCAATACTTATCTGAAAGAAAAACAACTCATTGATCTCAATAAAGTAGCACTCGTGTTGGCGCGTTATTACAGCGAGCATGGTGATTTCAGCAATTTACGCCACAATCCACGCGTAGTACGACCTTTGATTGATGGCGCACTCGGACGCGTGCCCGATCCCCTCCAGCGTGATTCGCGGGCAGAACCTGAGCCTGATGATGAAGCTCCGCCGGCCTTAAATTCTCTTCGCCAAAATCAAGAGCGACGACCGGCACTCCGGCCGCCACCGCCTGGTACAGTAAGAAGTCCACCACCAGAGCGCGCGGGAGAAGCACGTCCTCGAGCAGGAATCTTAGATCTGGGGCCGCGCTTATCGCTGATTGATGAGAATGGCGAAGCGGTATTTGGCCCTTTGCGTCAAGGCCAGGCAACGTTGCAGCAAGCTGTTATTGAGGATGGGAAAACTGTGGGAATTGTGCTGGCGCCAGTGCCCGAGTTTGGCTTTGAAAAAACCACGCTGGAGTTTATTCGCAATCAGATGAGTCACATCGTCATACTGGCCTTGGCACTTATCCTCATCGCAGCATTTGTCAGTATCTGGTTAGGCAAACATCTCGTGCGGCCGATCGCCAGCTTGCGCAAGACGACGCAACAGATTGCAAGTGGGCATTTGCATGCACGGGCTGAAATTGTTAATCAAGATGAAATCGGCGATCTGGCACAGCATATCAATGCGATGGCGAAGCATCTCGAACAGAATGAGTTAAAACGCAAAAAAATCATGGCGGATCTGTCGCACGAATTACGTACACCTTTGACGGTGATGCGCGCCGAAGTCGAGGCCATGATTGACGGCGTGCGGGCCTTAAATATTGAATCGGTGCGATCCTTAGAGACTGAAATCCGACATTTAAACAAACTGGTCGATGACCTGCACCAACTCGCATTGGCCGATGCTGGCGATCTGCGTTTTCACTTTGAACTAATTGATGTGAGAGACTTGCTACAACAACTAGGATCACGCTTCCAAGCGCGTATGTTGCAAGCTCAATTGAGTTTGCATGTCGATGCACCAGATCTGCCAGTGCAATTGCACGCAGACAGCAGCAGGCTAACGCAAGTGATAGAAAATTTGCTGGAAAATAGTTTGCGATATACCGACGCCGGTGGCCGGGTTTTGCTACGTTTAAGCGTGGAGCCAGGGATCGTCAGAATTTGTATCGAAGACAGCGCACCAGGATTAGCCGAAGGCATGCATCATAAAATGTTTGACAGGCTTTATCGGGAAGATCAGGCACGGTCTCGAGTCAAAGGCGGCAGTGGCTTAGGGCTCGCGATCTGTCGTAGTCTGATACTCGCTCATCGTGGTGAAATACAAGCAAGTGCTTCTGCATTAGGTGGCGTGAAAGTCACGATCTTGCTACCTTCGAGCGAAACAAAACCGGAGAGCTCATCATGATGCCGACAGCCTCGATTTTAGTGGTCGAAGATGATCACAAAATTGCGCAGGTGTTAATCGACTATTTACAGGCAAGTGGATATCAGACGGCACATTGCGACGACGGCACCCTGGCTCTGCAGCGATTGCGCAGCGAAGCGTTTGATTTGCTGCTATTGGATCGCATGTTGCCAGGGATGGATGGTGTGGCACTATGCGTCGCCTTGCGTCAATTCTCTACGATGCCTGTGATTATGCTGACCGCCATGATAGAAGAAGACGATAAACTTGATGGTCTGGAAGCGGGCGCTGATGATTACGTTTGCAAGCCGTTTAGTCCGCGCGAGGTGATGGCCAGAGTCAAGGCACAATTACGACGCAGTGTATTGTCAGCTTATCCAGAAACTAGTTCGCCCTTGTTCGACATCAATGTGGGCAATATGAGCATCACTCTACAAGGACAAGTATTGGCATTGACCCCGGTTGAATATAGGTTGCTAGCCGAATTAATCAAACACCCGAGTCGCGTCTATAGCCGCCAGCAGTTGTTGAATGTCGCCAGCGAAGACTACCGCGATAGTGGCGATCGTACTATCGACGCCCACATCAAAAATATCCGCAAGAAAATCGGTAGTATTAAATCGACAGGAACTATCGCGTTTGCCGATTGCCTGCAATCGGTTTATGGCGTTGGCTATCGTTTCGAGCTGCCAGTCAGCTATTAGTCAGCTATTAGTCAGCTATTAATCCCGTGCTAGTCACGGACTTAATGTGCACTAAGTCCGCACTAAATACGCACTAAAAGCCTCCAGAATAAGCGCTGCCTTCATCGCGTTTTCTCACTATAGCCAATATTCGTTCAGCTTAGCGCTGCAGCTTAAACGCGCTTTTTGCAGCTTAATCCCGCACTTTTCGCGTTTCGTCGCATGCCCATAGCACTTGACTTAGGGCTCGATTACAGTACAGCCATCGAATCACAATTCGATAAAGAAAACAAACAAAACGCAGTACTTAATCACTCGTCATTTAAAACACTTTTTAGGAGAACATCATGAAAACAATTACCGCCACAGCCATCGTTTCTGCAGTTTCTGCATGTGTTACATCGTTGATTTTTGTTGGTATCGTCAACGTCGCTACGACAACACAAGTTGAAGCTTCACCGGTGCCAGTACAAACAGTGACAGTCCGCCATGCCCGCATGACCGAGGCAGAAAAGCTCGCTTATGACCAAGAAACATCGATGATGCAAACGGTCGTGATCAGCGCTAAACGATTAACACCAGCGCAAAAAGCAGCAATGGCAGATGAATAAGAACCGAGAGAAATCATTGACCATTGGTTCCTAGTCACTTTGTTCATACTGCTCATGCGGCAAGTTGCATGCTAAGTTGAATAAAAAAAAGAGTTCGAGTGCCGACTCTTGAAGAAGTAAAAAGCAGTTAGATAAATCCGCCTACGCTATTTCTAGCGTGGCAATGACGAGAAATTAGCAAAGTAAAATCTCTTCAGGCACTCATTTCTTCTTTGTATCCGTCGTTACTTCATTCTCCCTAAGCAGTGTGCTAATGGTTCTTACGCCAACCACTATCTAGCCAATCGTACATCATCAAACTGTAGTTGATCCCTAACATCAGTGTTTTTTGCGTCGCAGGTAAATCTCCGTTTAACCATATTTTGGGTGTCGCGCCATCAAATGACGTGGCTGCAATGGTTTGATTTCTTTGCTGTACCTGCAATCCAGAAAATTGTTGAGGGCCGAAAGTCATTGTTCTCCATTCACCATTCACCAAATAACTGCTTTCCTTGACTAATTCAAATCGTATGTCGTTGGATGTCTGCAGATCCTGCTCTTGCAATTGAATTTGTGGCGTCGCTCCATCCGCATTGCTCGCAGTATTAACCGTTAGGCGCCACTGCCTATTATTTTGTTGAAGTTCACAGGCCAGATAGCTATTTAAGCGTTGTCGAAATTCGGTCGTACTTGAGCGTTGATTGCCTGAAAATCGAACGACATCTAAATGATCTGCTAGTGCCACGCGGCGACAGCGCACTCGCATTTCTGCCTGTTTGTCGGAATTGATGACGAATCCAAAGTCTTGCTCGCTATGGAATAGGTAGCGATGACGTGTTTGTCGTCGCATATCAAGTAGGTCAAGAAATAGCAGACGTAAAAATTTATCCTTGATTTCAAATCCATCGAGCAGGCCACCAGACTCGGAAAACCAAAGTTCGGTTTTGTCGGTCTTCGCCCAAGCCGTTTCAGTGCTATGAATTTCGTAGCCTTGCAAATGTTGCTGATAAACAGAATCACTAAGGCGCCAGTTTGGACGTTTGATTTCTAGTCGCTCTGCAGTGTTGAGAAAGTCTTTATGTAGGGGAATGGATTGATTTTGCACCGACTGACAGCCACCAAGACAGATGGCAAAAAAAATGACAATGTTTTTTAAACGCATAATGAAAATTTTTTCGGTTGGAATAGACCTACGAGCGTAGGTTAGCTCTGAGTGCAGAATTATTGTTGATAACGATGTGAGTCTTTATGTTTTTAAATAAAGGTCGCACATGGCTAGCTTAAAGTCCCGCCTAATAAGACCTTTGCCAAATAAAATTCTCGGGAGGAAGTTTTGGATGAATGTTTATTGTCGTAGCCAGGGGCTGTAAGCAAACGTGTTTTTAAATCGCTCCATCTCATTTTTTTGTACTTGATTCCCACCATTGTGCATTTCGTCGCATGGTGCTCGCACTTGACTAAGCGCTTCGATAAAGTACACACATCGAAAGGCAAAACAGGTTTTAGATTGAATCTCAATTGCCAGATAGTGCGAAAAAATACTCATTAAAATGAACAAATTCTAGGAGAAAAACCATGAAAACAATTACTGCAACTGCCATCGTTTCTGCAGCTTCCGCATGCTTAACTTCTTTGATTTTTGTTGGCATCGTCAACGTCGCAACAACTGCTGAAGTCGGTGCAACAGTCACACCAGTTCAATCGATCACTGTCACTGCTAAACGCATGAGCGATGAAGATAAATTAGCCTACGATTTAGAGATGGCACAAATGGTCGTGACACAAGTGGTTGAAGTGCACGGAAAAAGGTTGACTGCCGCAGAAAAAGCGAAAATGGCAACGGAATAATTCACTAAGTTAACGATGCTTACCTCGCTTGAGCAACAATACTTATTGAAAAATTCCGGCTCCTATTACATACAAGCGCGATAGACCTCTGCTATCGAAGTAAGTTTGAGTCTGGCCTGATTGATGCCGTTCACGGATAAAGGCGTCATACCATTGGCGATCGCTAACTTACTGACCTGATCAGATGACATGCCCGGTTGAATCAAGTCCCGTATCTCTTCATTGATCAGAAGTAATTCATAGACCGCCAGTCGCCCCGCAAAACCGGTGCCATGACATTCATCGCAGCCTTTGCCTTGATAGAAAACTTCGTCCGCTTTTAAATTCAAATTTTTACGCATCATCGGCGATATCTCTTCTTCCGCAAGACAATACGGACAGTTTTTTCTGACCAAACGTTGAGCCAAAATACCGATTACTGCGGATCGTATCATGTACGATTCCACGCCAATTTCCATTAAGCGTACGATACTGCTGACAGCGTCATTCGTATGCAAGGTGCTGAATACCAGATGCCCTGTCAGTGCGCTTTCTACCGCAATTTTGCAAGTCTCACTATCACGCATCTCACCGATCATGATGACGTCAGGATCGTGCCGCAAGATATGTCGGAGCGCCTGTGGGAAACTGAAATTTATCGTTGGAATTAATTGGATTTGTCGCGTCGTCGGCAAATCATATTCAATTGGGTCCTCAACCGTGACGATATTTAGATTTTGTTTAACGATCTCTTGTAGTGCAGCATAGAGTGTCGTCGTTTTGCCTGAGCCCGTAGGCCCAGTGACCAGCACGATTCCATGTGAACGATTCAGTAAATCTTGAAAGCGCGCTTCGTCTATGCTCTCAAAGCCAATTTGTGAAATTGTTCTGAGTCCCTGATTTTTATTCAAAATCCTGATCACGATACTTTCGCCATATTGCACTGGAATGATGGATATCCTGAGATCGATTTTGTTTTGATCTTGCCGAAAAGTGATACGACCATCCTGTGGTAAACGGCGTTCAGCAATATTCAGACGAGATAAGATTTTGATACGACCAACGACAGCTGGTAACACCGTCTTTGGGTATTCTCGAATTTTGATCATCGAACCATCAATTCGGTAGAGTAAATCAAAATGTTTCCCCTCTGGTCGTATGTGGATGTCTGAGGCATTTCTTTGAATCGCTGTTTTCAGAATGGCATCGACCAACTTGACAATAGGTTGTTGCTTCGCCATAAATTCGGCGTCTTTGAGTTCCTGGCTGTCTTGCTCTTGTGACTCGATGGACCGTTCAAATTGATTTAATTCCTCGCTATCATTTTGCTGAAGATAGTTATCATTGATCGCCTGAACGATGTCTTTGGGGGCGGCAATGACGTTAATGATGGTCTTTTGTGTGATGAATCGTAATATTTCTATCACTTCAGGACTGAGCAATTTTCCTGAGGCAATGACCAAGCCATCATCATGTAGCATTAATGGGATGACTTGATAGCGCCTGGCCACATCGTCTGGCAGCAATACTAAAGTTTGTGGGTCGACATTAAAGACGGACAGATTGACAAGAGGAACTTCCAATTGCGCTAGTAATGCAGTCTCTAAATCCTGCTGGTTAATGGCTCCGAGTTCAACCAAGATCTCGCCTAATTTTTTACCGTCGGCAGAACGTGCCAGATGGAGCGCTTTGCGCAATACATCCGGGCTGATAACCTCTTCGTTAAGTAAAAATTGGCCTATGAGTGGATGCTCGGCATCGGGAGGTACCTCCAATAATTGCTCTAATTCTAACGCGTGGTGAGCAACGGGCTGATGATGGGTATGTTTGTTATTCATAGTGTTCACTTCGCGTCGATGAAGAGGATGATCGTTTTCAGAGAGTTCATGAAATTTATTCTAGCACTACGATTCAGACGTTTTTTGTTTCAGATCAAGCTTGGTTCGGGTATTGAGACTGCGGTGTCAGTATCGGCTGTCTAGGCCAACATAGCAACGAACTAAAATAAACTGGAAACATTCATTAGTTCCGCCTTTTCATCAGTTAGTCCCTGAGTTCAGGCGTTTCATCGCATAGCGTTCGCTATTGACTAGAGGCTCCGATAAAGTACACACATCGAAAGGCAAGACGAAACATTAAAGAGTTTGCAGTTCGACCAAATTTGCAAGAAAAATCCACTCACTCTTTAGGAGAATTATCATGAAAACATTAACTGCGACAGCCATCGTTTCTGCCGTGTCTGCTTGCCTCACTTCCTTGATATTCGTCGGCGTTGTAAACGTCGCCACAACAACTGATGTTGGGGCTGCTGTGGCACCTGTGCAAACTGTCACCATCAGTGCAAAACGTATGAGCGATGAAGATAAATTGGCTTACGACTTAGAGATGGCACAAATGGTCGTGACACAAGTGATTGAGATCCATGCCAAGCGTTTAAGCGCAGCGGAAAAAGCGGCAATGGTTGCGGAATAATCGGCTATCGATGTCTGACAGTTGAGAACTAATAAGCGAATGACAGCGCTTGAGAAAAAGATTCTAAATTGAATCAACACCGATTCAACGCCGATTTAAATTAATGGCGTAAATTGTTTGACGCACCTGAGACTGTTGAATTGCTCATTCACGCATCCAGTCACGAAGTTCGTAGTACCAATAGGCGCATTGCGCAGCCAGCAGACCTAGCGAGCCAAAGGTCGGTGGCAAACCATAGTGTTCTAAGCCAGCGGGCAGAACTTGATTGTTGCAGATAGCAGTCGCGACAAGTTCACCCGCCACGGTGGTCGGCGCTACACCATGACCACCAAATCCCATTGCATACCATACGCCATTCGGCAAACAGCCGATCTGTGGCATTTTGTGTTGCGCATAACTCATGAGACCGCTCCAGGCGAACTCGACTTTCGTCTTTGCTAATTGCGGATAAACTTTGCGCATGTCAGCGGCCAACAGTTTTGCTACTTCATGCGCTTGGCGATCTCGAATCGAGATGCGTCCGCCCCATAAAAGACGGGTGTCGGCGAGAGGGCGATAATAGTCAAACGCAAAGCGCGTATCGTAGACGGCAGGGCTTTCACAACCGGTAGAAAATACGTTTTGTAAGCGGTCACCCAGCGCTTCAGTTGTCATTACATAAGTGGCAATAGGCAACACTGCGCGCGCCAATTGCGGATAGAATTTTTCGATGTAACCGCCACAGCAAACGACGACTTTTTTTGCGCGGACTGTGGCTTGTTGCGTACGAATTATTTTTTCTGCGGTGTCTGTTTCAATCGATGTCACGCGAGTTTTAGTGAAAATTTGTACGCCTTGTTGCACTAACACACGCGCTTTTCCATGGGCATATTTGAGTGGGTGAAAATGAAAAGCATTCTTTTCATGCAGTGCTCCAAAGTAGCGTTGAGTACGCAAATGCTCGCGAGTTTTTGTTACCGACCAGGCATCCCATTCGACATCGAATTCGCACATCATCAAATCGCGTTGTTTTTGTAAGATAGTCGGGTCGTTGAACCAGTTCGCCAGCAACACGCCGTGGGTGTTGATATCACAGTCAATGGCATATTGATCGATACGCCGACGGATTAAATCGACTGCATCGAGACTGAGTTGATACAGTTGCCGGGCAGATGTCGACCCAACTTGCTGCAGTAAATCGCGATTATCTAAACTATAGCCACCAAAGACAAATCCGCCATTTCGTCCAGATGCGCCGTGTCCGATATCCTCTGCCTCTAATACGACGATGTTGTGGATGCCACGTTCGACCAAACCTCGCGCAGTTGCCAAGCCAGCAAAGCCAGCGCCAATAATGCAGACTTCACAATCGACATTTTGGTTTAGTGTTGGGTAGTGGTTTGTGACCGCAGTCGCCTGATAGTATGTGCTATATGTGCTAGATATGTTGTTAGTGAGGATAGGTTTTGACATAGAGAGCTAAACGGAAAATGGCAAAAGAGGCGAAGGAAATGAGTTTTACTCTGAAATTTTTCCATACTGAAAACCTAATTTATTAACGCGATTTATTCGTTGTTTACCTAAGTTTTCAAGTTCGCATTTTGAGAACCAAGGTGGACCTGCATGCATGTGTGAAACCATCAAGTTCTTACGCCGGTTTTTAATGTGCGTCGATTGCCGAAGTTGCGGTGATGAACTCGATTAGTTGAGCGGCTGGTACTGGCCTGGAAAATAGGTAACCTTGAGCAAAATCGCATCCCATTTTTTTCAGTAGTTGGTGTTGCTCCTCAGTTTCTACACCTTCAGCAATCACTTGAATACCTAACTTGTGCGCCATCACGATGATAGCTTCACACAGCGCATATTCAGACGAATGCAAAGAGAGATTCTGGGTAAATGATTGATCAATTTTTAAATAATCAACATCGAATTTTTTCAAATAGGACAGTGAAGAATAGCCAGTCCCAAAATCGTCAATAGCCACCTGAATTTTTGCGTCCCGATATTGCAATAGACTCTGAGTGACGCGGATATCATTGTTAATCAAAATTCCCTCAGTAATTTCAATGACAATATTGTCACCATCAATACCGGAATCAAGGATTTGATCCAGCCATTGCTGTTGATCCCCGCGTTCAACTAAAAACTGTACTGGGGACTTATTCACGCTAATTTGAAATTTTCTTTTTGAAAGTGACTGACAAATTTTTACCTGCTCTATGGCTTGCGAAAATACCCAATTGCCGATCTGATGTATCGTGCCAGTATCTTCTGCGATAGGAATAAAACTCGCTGGTGAAATAAACCCTAGCTCGGGATGTTGCCAGCGTATTAATGCCTCAGCTTTGTAGGTCTGACCATTGCTAAGATCGATAATCGGTTGGTAGTAAACCAGGAATTGATTTTGTCTTAAGGCGTGGCGCAAGTCGTTTGCCAAACGCATTCGGTGCGTAGCATCTTCTTGCATGGTTTTGGTGAAGAAGCGAAAGCATTGACGACCATTATCTTTGGCCGAATACATCGCCTGATCCGCTTGCTGGGTGAGTTCAATAACGCTCTGTGCATCATTCGGGTACAGGGCGATGCCGATGCTGGCGGAGACGTAAGACTCAACCCCTGAAATAGTAAAAGGTTGAGATAATTGAGCAATAATTTTTTCCGCGAGTTTACCAACGTCGACCGTGTCATGTACATCAGTCAGTATGACAGTGAATTCATCACCACCAATCCGTGCCACGGTGTCATAGACCCTTACCGAAGACTTGATGCGTGTCGCTGCCTGAATTAGTAGCTGATCACCGACGTGGTGCCCGAGGGTGTCATTGACCTCTTTAAATCTGTCTAGATCAATAAAGAGAAGGGCGACTGTTTCGTGCTCACGCTGTGCTTTCTTGATATTCTCTTCAACGCGGTCATAAAACAAGCGGCGATTGGGAAGTTTGGTTAAGGAGTCGTAATTTGCTTCAGTCCAAATTTTTTCTTCCGCATTTTTCATCGCAGAAATATCGGTATGGGTGCCCACCATTCTCAGAGATTGACCAGCTTCATTGACACTAACCACCATTCCCCGTCCAAAAATCCACTTATATTTACCATCCGCACAGCGCATCCTATATTCCGCCGAAAATTGGCTAGATTGCCCATTTCTATAATTTTCTATTTCAGCCAATAAATGAGAGCGATCTTCAGGGTGAATGAGAGAGAAAAGCTCATTATAGTTTTCTTCGAAACTATGTTCGGGGTAGCCCAACATGCTCAAATAGGTTTTTGAAAACTGTCCTTTCTTCGTGATGAGATTGATGTCCCATACACCATCGCCAGCACCTTCCAATGCAAATTGCCAGCGCATTTCGGCTTCTTTGCGCTCAGTAATATCATTAAAGTTGACGATAATTTGGTGCAACTGATGCTGTTCATCATGCTCCAAAAACGCACTCACCTGTGCCCAGAGTATTTCATGTGTGTCAGGATGGCGAATTCCCAGCACCATTTCTGAGAAGGATTTTTTTGTAGTTAGTGCTCGCTGAACCGGATATTGATCCGGATGCATCCTTTTCCCACTTTCATCGACAAAACACCAATTTGGGTCGATTGCCACTTTTCCGATGAGTTGATCTTCAGATAAACCAAGTAATTCAGAAGCACGCGAGTTGCTAAAAATAATACTCGTATCTGGTGCATGCACGACGATCGCAGTGTGTAATCTTTCTAAAATAGACCGGTGTTTTTTGTCGGAGTCTTTGAGTAGCTGATGTTTATGTGAAAGTTGTTCAGCGCTGTCTTTCAATGTAAGAATCGCGTCATCATATTGTCGCCACGCTAAGTCAATTTTCCGTGTTAAATATAAAAGTGTGATAGCGAATACGACAAGGATCAGGCTAACAACCCCGACATGCTTTTCCCAAGCTTTGAGTGCGACATCAGTGGCCAAGCCAATATTGGCGATATAGTTATACTTATCACTACGTTGATAAGAATAGATACGCGTGATGGCATCAGAGCTCGTAGCATCGCTGGTATAAGTGCCGCGATTTGGATTTAATTTCAGCGTGTTTTTGAATGGATTTGAAATTGAAGTGCTGCCAATGGGAATGGTGTTGTTGCGATCAAATGTTGTACGTGCAATCAGAGTCAAATTTTGATCTCGCAGAGCGATTGAACTACCTTCTCCTATATGAATTTTTCTAAAAATATCTTCGATTTCTTCAGCATAAACCGAGGCATAAACGATGCCAGCGAATGTGCCATCACCACGGTTGATACGGCGAGCAAAAGGCCAAACCCATTTTTGCGCCACTTTTGCAAATACTGGCTGACTGACTATCAGTTGAGCTTGAGGGTCGTTGACTAAAAGCTGAAAAAAAGTGCGGTCATTGAGGTTGGTCGGTTTATCTCTATTTTCTACGCCGTAAACTATATTGCCTTTTTCGTCGGTGATACGGATAAAAGCAAGATGAGGAACACGTTTTGCCTGCCGTAGTAAAAGCTTGTTGATATTGTCTGCATCTATAGCATCGGCGGCTTGCTGTCTGCTCACTTCATCCACTACCGATTGCAGCGCAATATCAATGGTATCGATCATGCCATCGAAAGTTTGCACCAAAGAACTGGCGAGATTTTCAGAGGAGAGTTGAACTTGTTTTTGAGCTTCTTGCCTTAAGTAAAGTAGAGTCAGGGAAGCACTGGTGATGAAAAATAGAATGACAAAGCAAACGCCACCATATAACAGTGCGCGTTTATTACCGATAGTCAGTTGGCCAAAACTGTTAGTTATGCTCATTTTGATTGAATGATTGGTAATGATTGACTGCGCAATCTGAACAGGCGTTAAAGATGCATTGAGGAATGTGAATCAAATTTTCCGCTCAATCTTCAGCGATATTAGGGAAATTATCCAGCTTAATTTGTTTCCTCCAGTAAATTAAGCGACAATTTTCATATTTTAGACAAGAAAAGAATTTATCAGGTTCTTCTGAAAAAATCACCATGCGGCCAGCCACAATGGCACAGGTGCGGTTCAAATAGGATCTTGCATTGCGAGAGAGTGAAAATCGTGAGATGGGGCCCAGCTCGGATTGCGTCGATGACCTTGACGATGAAAATGCCGCAGAAGTGCTTTCTTGCGTATTTAGCTTGTCGCGCTCAAATCATCTCGGTGTCGGATAAGAAGACGGAGAGTGCCTAGAAACCTACGAGCTCGGTGCAGGGACATGCAGCAATGTTGAAAATTTTTGCAGAGCACGAAGAGAGCTTGTAAGAATTGGGTGTAACAGATGTGAGACGAGCCCAATAGAGACGAGTCGGGGCGATCAGCGTGGATTCAATCCGGCGGGAAACGCCGGATTTTTATTTGGGTATGGATTTAATGATGATTCGGATCATTCGGATACCTGTCATTGCGGTTTCTTCTGTCTTGGCGATCATGATCAGATTGACCCTGTCTCCACTTGCCGCGATGCATCGTCCATTGATTGCCCTGTTGTTCCCAATACGGCTGTTGATATTGATAGCCGCGTTGATTTCGGAGCCAATGTCCTTTGACCCAGCTATGCCGACGTCCGCGCCATTCCCAATGACCTTCGGTCCAAGTGTATCCTTGGCGCGCCTTGGGCATATATTCCATTCTAGGTGCGGGAGGTCCAAAACGTATTGAGACTCCTAGATCTTGTGCAGAAACCGCAGGGCTAGAGAAGCTGAAAATGCTGCCAACGATGAGTGTGCAACAAGTGCGTATGAGGATTTGGGTGTACATGGTGTATTTCCTTTTTTTGGGCGAAGAAAGTAGTGTCGGTTGACACTACTTTATCTTGCGATTTAGCCCATACAATTAGCGGCGTGAACCAACTACTTCTACAATCACCCGACGATTTTTTGCGCGGCCTTCGCTAGTAGCGTTATCAGCAATTGCTTGGCGTTCGCCCTGGCCTTCAGTGTAGACACGATCTGCTCCGACGCCACGGGATACCAAATAAGCTTTGACGGCTTCTGCACGGCGAATCGACAAAGACTGATTGTATTCGTCACTACCGATAGAATCCGTATGACCGACTGTCACCATCACCTCGGTATTCATATTCTTGAGAGAATCAAGCATTTGATCGAGGGCGACTTTCCCTTGTGGTTTAACCACGGATTTATCGAAATCAAATAAAGCTTCAGCGGAGAAGTTGATTTTTTCTGACACTGGCACTGGCACTGGCACTGGCGCTGGCTTAGCGACTACCTGTGCTGGCATGGTTTCGGTAATTACTAATGGCGCAGAGACTGGTGCAGGCATCGGCTCAGGTGCCACGTAAGGAATGATGCGTTGTGGCGCTGGCTGTCCCATTTTGTAGACCAGACTGATGGAATAAAGATCGACGTCGCCGCGATTTTGAACGCCATCATTGACGCGATGACGTTCAACCTGAGCGCGCACGGCAAGAGCTTGTGTCATTTGATATTCCAAGCCCAAACCATACTTGCCATTGAGTTTGCTTTCGGTTGGATTCGGGTTAGTAACGGCGTAAAGACGATTACCGTTGAAATGGGCTTTTGCTTCGGTGTAATGCATCCCGATATTGGCGATAAAAGAGAAGCGCTCAGTGAAATTGACGCGTCCAAGTAAGTCTAAATTTACACCTTGAAAACCCACTTCGCCGTTGAGCGTTCCCGGATTGCCGAGTGCTGAAAAACTTGATTTACCTAAATTGAAGTAACCACCTTCCAAGGCGAAATTTTCATTCAATTGTTTGCCGATGAATAACTTGTAACCAAGATCTCGCTCATCTTTGGTGAAGTTGACTGAAGTAGCACCATTGTTCATCAAACTGCTGATCAGGCGTTGATCGTCGATGGAAGAACGTGACTGACCCAAGCCGGCACCGATGTACCAAGCGGATTTTGCCCATTCTTTGGTTTGACTATCTTGGCTGAAGGATTGAGCTTGCGCGTGTGCGTTGAAAAGTAAAGCACAAGCTACAAGGCCGATCAGGCGGATTTTTTTATTCTGTTTCATGTAATTCTCCGGTTGCAGCAAAAACCACGCATATCGTGGCTTTTACTGACTATTAATTTAATTTGAACAAGGGTAAGCAGTGAATATTAGAGCGTGATCACATTGTTTCTGAGTGTGACCGCGCTTGCTGACAGGACCCGACCATTCTGTAAAGTCGCCATATCACCCATGGTGATGGCAGCTGAGGTCGTCATGATGGTGCCGACAAACGCACTGTTTGCGCCTAAAGTAGTTGGGGCTGTTGGTACCCAAAAAACATTCGCCGCCGATGCGCCACCGATTAAGGCAACGATGGAATTAGCTGAACTATTTAAAGTTGAACTGGTGCGAAAGATATACAAGCCTGGTCCACTCATATTGAAGGTGCCGGTAATCGTGATTGAGCCTGCATAGCAGTATACGCCTGGTGGTAAAGTCAGGCCGCCGAGGTTGATGCCAGAAGCTGAATTCACGTCACATGGACGTGAATTCGCATCAGCAATCGCGACTTGTACGTCGGCTAAAGCGCCAGCGAGAATAGCTCCCGATTTGTAGTTGGTATAACCAGCAGTTTGCACAGGGTCCACCGTTTGTGATGGTGATCCGATGTCGCCGGTGATCAGCGTTAAACCACCGGAATTATTTGTAATGGAATTGCCTGCTAAGACGCCGAAAGTCGCAGCGGTTCGCAAATTAATACCCGCAACGAGCGGCGCTGTGACGGTGAAATTTGTATTGGCATTGAGTGTGCCCTGAGTTGCGGTGATGGTCGTGTTTCCGACAGCGAGTGCCGATGCCAATCCTTTAGGTGCTGAATTACTAATCGTCGCGACTATCGCATTGGAAGAACTCCAAACCACCGTGTTGCTGATATTTTGTGTGCTCAAATCATTGTAAACCGCAGTGGCAACAAATTGCAGAGTTGCTCCCACAGCTGCGCTCGGTGTTAATGGTGTGACGGTAATTGACGTCATCACTAAGGCTGGCGTCACTGTCAAATCTGCCGTACCTGTACGTCCACCCAAGCTAGCGCTCATCGTGGCTAGTCCAGAGCTAACACCCGTTGTCACGCCGACAGAATTGACCGTCGCGATCAGCGGTTGATTTGAACTCCAAATCGCAGTACTTGTAATATTTAAGGTGCTGCTGTCTGAATACAATGCGGTTGCAACAAAACTTTTGGTGCCACCGACTGCTACTGTATTCGTCGCCGGCGTAACTGTGATGCTTGTGATGGTCGGCGTTGGTACGACATTCAGCAATGCGCTACCAGACTTCGTTTGAAACGTCGCGGTCATGGTGCTAGAGCCGATTGCCAATCCTGTCGCGGTACCACCTGATAAAATCGTCGCTTTAGTGATATCGCTAGAAGTCCACACGACGGAGCTACTGATATTTGTCACTGAGCCATCGCTGTAGGTTCCGGTTGCTACAAAATTTTGCGTTCCAGCGATATTGATATTCGCACTTGCTGGCGTGACTGCGATCGAGACTAATAGTGCAGGGGTTACTGTCACCGTCGTACTGATCGTCATGCCATTAAAAGTCGCGCTGACTGCGCTGGTACCTGTGCTCACGCCAGTCACTACACCCGTGTTGGCAATAACTTTTGCAATGGCAGGTGTCACGGAAGTATATGTACTGCTGGTGCTGACATTGACTGTACTGCCATCGGTATAACTTGCAGTGACAATCAAGGCTTGTGTCGCGCCAACTTGCAAGCTAGGGTTGACAGGTGTTATTGCTAATTGCACTAAAGCCGCTGGGCTTACCGTGAGATTTGTGGTGCCACTCAATCCGCCAGAGCTGGCAACAACAGGCGTTACACCTACGCTTAAACCTTTCGCTGTCCCTGACGCTGAAATACTGGCAATGGCAGGATTAGTTGTACTGAAGACCGCGATCGCTGAAATGTCAGTACTGGCACCGTTAGAATAAGTACCTATCGCTTTGAATACTTGTTGATTCCCCAGTGGGATACTTGGGTTTGGTGGCGTCACCGCAATCGACAACAAAGTAGCAGGAAGCACTGTTAAGCTTGCCGTTGCTGACTTGTCGCCATACTTGGCCGTGATCGTTGTATTGCCAGCGACTAGACCTTGCGCCAGGCCTGCATTGGTAATGCTGGCATTGGCAGCAGTACTGGAAGTCCAGCTACTATCGCTGCTTACGACTCGAGAACTGCCATCGGCAAAAGAGGCGGTGGCGACATATTGTTGCATACCACTGATTTGTATAGAGCTGCTTAAAGGCGAGATATTGAGTGCGACCAAATTGGCTGCAGGGATGCCTAATATTGGCTCACGCCCCTGATCACCACCACCGCCACAGGCAGTGCTGAATGCCGCCACTAACAGGATTGGTAGCCATGTTGTGTTCCGTTTCGTTAGTCGCGATGATAGCCACGACGTTAGCCACGAAGGGAGCCACGCGGATGGCGTGGAAAAGTACGATTGAATAGTCATTTGTTGTCCTCTTTTAATTGTCTTGCGTAAGTGAGATTCGTTATCAATGCGGTTATGTCGTCTTTGATGAATATCGGGAAAATCATGTGGTGAAGCTAATGAACAGGCTTATTCCCATGAAAGAAGCGGGCATAAGACGCAAGGATTTCATAGCAATCTAAAATCCAGACGCCATCTTGGTTGAGCAGTGTGTCAAGGTCTGTGCGCTGGCAGACATAAGAAAGTGCACAATGGAATACACTCTGAAACGCACAATGAGTTGCGTACTGTGATCGGGCACAGAGGGCATTTCACTCTGTGCATATCTAAAGTTGATTTCGCTGTGTGCGTTAGCCCACATACAAAATGTTGCAGATCAATTAAATTGAGCTGGAAGGGATAGAGTGTGTTACCTTCAACGCTTGGTTTTCTGCAAGTCTCGTTAGCAGAAATTAAACTAGCTAAAAGTTTTTTTAGCCTAAATTTAATCTAAGTTGAGCTTAGCTTGAGTTTGTGTTGATCTCATGTAGATCTATATTTGGCGATGTCGCCACCCTAATTTGACTGGAAAAGTGAAGCACCTATGTCCAGTTTAATCGTCAACAACACGCGTCCGCTTCCTCACTCCATCGCCACAGGTACATTTATAAGCAAGTCGATGACGGCAGCGATGCCAAGTCAGAATCACTTATTAGCAGCACTTCCAGAGCTCGAATTTAACCGTCTATTGCCGCAATTAGAATTAGTTCAAATGCGCTTGGGGGATGTATTGCACGAATCTGGAGGCAAACTAAGTCATGCCTACTTTCCGACCACGGCGATCATCTCTTTGCACTACTTGCTGGAGAATGGTGGCTCGTCGGAAATTGCCGGCATTGGAAATGAAGGCGTGTTGGGTGTCAATTTATTGATGGGAGGCGATACCACTCCGAGTCGTGCGGTAATACAAACGGCCGGCATGGCGTATCGAATTAAAGCAAATGCCTTGCTAGAAGAATTTCAAATGGGAGGCGCTGTGATGCGCCTGCTATTGCGCTACACGCAAGCGTTGATTACCCAGATGTCACAGACCGCAGTGTGCAATCGCCACCATAGCGTTGAACAACAATTGTGTCGTTGGTTGCTGCTGACCTTAGACCGCTCAAGTGGAAATGAACTCACGATGACCCAAGAATTGATCGCCGGGATGTTAGGGGTGCGCCGTGAAGGCGTGACTGAAGCTGCAGGCAGATTACAAATCCAAGGCATCATTAGTTACCGGCGTGGGCACATCACTGTATTGCGTCGAGACGGTTTAGAACAACAAGTATGCGAATGCTATGCGGTCGTCAGAAAAGAAGTAAAACGCTTATTGTCTGATGTTCATCAACGCTAGATTTACTCAATAAATTTTGTACCCATTACCCAGGTAAAACGCATGACCGAAATGCTCAACATGAACTTAAGCACCAACTTTAAGCGCAAAACCTTGCTTGCGTTTGAAATCTGTATGGTGCTGTTGCTATTGTCTGGAATTATTGCTTGGAACAATGCGCGCCTATCTACCGTGTCCTTGCAGGAAAATGAACAAACGCAGCAATTGACCCGTGCGCTGGAAAAATTACGCTCCAATTTAGATAAAGCGGAAAATCGCCAATGGGCATTTTTCCTGACACGAGAGCCTTCCTTATTACAACAAAGAGATGCGATTTTGCTAGAGATCGCGCAAAGCCGAACAAGTTTGCAGACGCTCACCAAAAATAAAGTTGCCCTGCGTGCCGACATTGAGAATATTGACAGTATCGTAGAGCAACGGACCAATACCTTAATTGATAGCGAAAAAACTTTCAGTACCTTAGGGTTTGCAGCGGCAGGGCCAAAGTTTAATAAGGGGCTTGAATTGGCAGCCGATATTCGCCGGCTCGTATTGGGACTAGAGCGTCAAATTCAAGATGATTTGCATAAGCAGCAAAGCGATGAACTCGCACGATTAACACAAATTGCCTTCGTCATTATTTCTCTGCTCACGCTGATAGCTTTGGTGTCGGCGTGGATACAGAGAAGCATTCACAAACGCTTAGTCGAAGAATATTCATTGCATGAACAGCAGTTGCCCTTGCTGAAAAAGGGTGCATTGCAAGACGCTATTTTCAATAGTACTAACTTCTCCAGTATCGCGACGGATGCGCAAGGCGTGATACAAATTTTTAATGTCGGCGCTGAACGTATGTTAGGTTACACCGCGCTGGATGTGCTCGATAAGATTAGTCCGGCCGATATTTCTGATGCGCAAGAGGTGATTTTACGTGCCGCAAAACTCAGTGCTGAAATGGGCGTCAATATTACGCCGGGTTTTGAAACCTTAGTTTACAAAGCGTCACGCGGCATTGAAGATATTTATGACCTGACTTATGTACGTAAAGATGGTAGCCGCTTTCCCGCGAATGTCTCGGTGACTGCCTTGCGCGATGCTGAGAGAAAGATCATCGGTTATTTATTAATCGGTATCGATAATAGCGCCCGCAAACAGGTGGAAGCAACGCAGGCGATTACGGATCAGCGTCTACGTGACTTGCAATTCTACACACGTTCACTGATTGAATCGAATATCGACGCCTTGATGACCACAGATCCGAATGGCTTGATTAGCGATGTGAATCAGCAGATGGAAAGGTTGACTGGTAGTACGCGTGAAGAATTGATTGGTTCACCTTGCAAGAATTATTTTACCGAACCTGAACGTGCCGAAACCGCGATTACTCGCGTCATGCAAGAGGGCAAAGTCACTAATTTTGAACTCACCGTGCAAGCGAAAGATGGTAAGAAAACTCTAGTCTCCTACAATGCGACCACATTTTATGATCGTGAACGTAATCTGCAGGGCGTGTTCGCAGCCGCGCGCGATGTCACTGAACGCAAACAATCTGAGCTGGCTTTACAGATCACTAATGTCGAATTGAATCTGGCGATTGCCACCGCAGAAAAAGCTAATCTAGCAAAGTCGGAGTTTCTGTCGAGTATGAGCCACGAATTACGCACCCCACTTAATGCGATTTTGGGTTTCGCACAATTAATGGCTTCTGAAAAACCGGCGCCAAGTAACGCACAAAAGCAATCGATAGATCAAATCTTGCAAGCTGGTTGGTACCTTCTCAAGCTAATCAATGAAATTCTGGATCTAGCGATGATTGAGTCGGGTCGGGTCACCATTTCGCAAGAAGCGATGTCATTGTCCGAGGTATTACAAGATTTGCAGGCCATGATAGAGCCGCAAGCACAGAAACGTAATATCAGCATGCAGTTCCCAAAACTAGATCAATTATTTTATGTACATGCAGATCGTATGCGGGTCAAACAAGTGATGATCAATTTGTTGTCGAATGCGATTAAGTACAACCATGATAATGGTAGAGTCTTTATTGAATGCCATCTTTCTGGAAAATCCAAAATTCGTGTGAATGTGACAGACACAGGCGTTGGCCTTAATTCCAAACAGCTACAACAATTGTTTCAGCCATTTAATCGGCTAGGACAGGAAAGTAGTAGTGAAGAAGGTACCGGAATCGGCTTGGTGGTGACGAAACAGTTGGTTGAATTGATGGGCGGCGAAATTGGGGTCGAGAGCCAAGTGGGCGTGGGGAGTGTTTTTTGGATAGAGCTCAATGCTTCAGCGATGCCTAAGTTGCCGAATTTTGAATCTACCCTGCCAGTGGTTTACGAAGACAATAAGAAACCAGGTCTGCCAGATTTAGGAAAGCGCACCTTATTATATGTGGAAGATAATCCTGCGAATCTGGCTTTAGTTGAGCAGCTAGTCGCACGTTGTCCGCATTTGCGCTTAATCTCCGCCATCGATGGTCATCTCGGCATACAAATGGCGCGGGCGTATAAACCAGATGTCATCTTGATGGACATTAATCTCCCAGGAATTAGTGGGTTCGGCGCCTTAAAAATCTTACAGAGCGATGCATCAACTAAACATATTCCGGTGATGGCATTATCTGCCAACGCGATGCCACGTGACATCGAAAACGGTCAGCAGGCGGGTTTTTATCGCTATCTCACCAAACCGATCAAAGTTGATGAATTTATGGATGCGTTGAATCAAGCTTTGGAACATGCCACGAATAGTTCATCAAACATATTAGCCAGCAGCAGCGATAAGACACATTGAAAGAAAATCATGGTAGCGAAACCTGAGATACACCACGCGAAAATTCTCGTTGTCGATGATCAAATTGCGAACGTCACCTTGCTGGAAAAAATTCTCGCGAATATTGGTTATCAACAGGTGACTTCGACACTTGATCCAACGACCGTCTGTGCGCTGCATCAGGAGCATCATTTTGATTTGATTCTGCTAGATTTGCAGATGCCTGTGATGGACGGTTTTGAAGTAATGCAAGCGCTCAAAGAAGTTGAGCCTGAATCGTACACACCAGTATTGGTAATTACCGCACAGCCTGGAGAGAAGTTACGCGCCTTGCAGGCTGGCGCGAAAGATTTCGTCAGCAAACCATTTGAATTGGTAGAGTTACAAACCCGTATCGCGAATATGCTAGAGGTGAGGCTGCTGTATAAACGTCTCGCCGATTACAATGTGATCTTAGAACAGACCGTGGTGGAACGCACCTTACAATTGCAACAGAGTGAAGCGCGTTTTAAGAGTTTTACGAAATTATCCTCAGACTGGTATTGGGAGCAAGATGCGAATGGTAATTTTGTTAGCGCAGAGGGACCTGTATTTGAGATGTTGGGTATCCATCATGTGAGCGATGATGGGGTGAGCATCAAGGCCGCGGGAGATCTCGAACAAAGACCTGATGATGCCAGCGATGACTTGAATGACGATGCGTGGAATCAAGCCGAATATGCACAACTACACGACAAAATTGAGAGCCGCACCCCCTTTCTTAATTATGTCTACCGACGAATTCTGAATAACGGTAGTCAGCAGTTCTTACAAGTGAGTGGCGAACCCATCTTCGATGAAAACGGTCGGTTCACTGGGTATCGTGGTATCGGCATGGAACTCAATGACCGGCGCCGCGCGCATACTGAATCCGCTTATTTGCGCATGGCGCTCAATAGTGTCGAACAAGCGATACTCGTTTTTGATGGCGAATCTAAAACACTACTTGACGCCAATCATGCTGCATGTGATCTATTTGCGATCGCACATCAAGATATTGATAATTTTGATTTACAGCATTTTGGATTATCCAACTTACATGCCCGCAGCGAAGAGTTTTCTCATTTGATCGACACGAACGGTTTGCTACGAGAGAATGCACAACTACGAATTCGATCAGGCGAGCATGGTCCGATATGTATTCAATGGCGCGCGTTTTCCTGCGACGTTGAAAAGAGTATTGCACCAGAAAAATGGGTGATTGTGGCAGCCATGTCGGAAATCGAATCAATTACCGTCTTTGACGGTTTAGATTGATTCTATGGCCTCCAACCGCAACAATAATGGTGAGAGTAATCTGATCACTTTACTTGAACTTACTCACCTTAAACAAGCTAATCAACATAGCCAAGAAACCGCTCAATTACGCACGACCATAACAGAATTGTTGTCACGCTTGGAAAATCAATTTGATGTGATCAGCGATAAAAATATTTTAGAGCAGTTGGTGATTCAGTTACGGGAGGCTAATCAACATCTGGTGATTGCTTCGATGAATGCACAAAGTTTGCAAGAATCAGCGGAGCAAGCAAAACTCAAGCAAGAACAGTTCTTGGCGATGTTGGCGCATGAGTTGCGCAACCCCCTAGCACCGATTGTGATGGCAACAGAATTAATTGCAAAGCTCACTGCTAGTCATGAAAATCTGCCTAAACTGCATGGAATTTTAGCGCGGCAAGTTGGGCAACTAAGTCATCTAGTCGATGATTTGTTGGATGCGTCCCGGATCAGTAGTGGCCGAATTAGTTTGTATAAACAAGAATTTACGCTGAAGTCGATCATTGATAATGCGATTGAAATTAGCAGTCCAATAATTGCTCTCCGACACCAGCGATTGGAATGTGATTTGCCTGCGATCGTTCTCAATGTGGTTGCAGATTTTCTGCGGCTATCGCAGGTTTTTAGCAACTTATTGATTAATGCATCCAAATTTTCACCCGAATACGAGACGATTTCAATTCACGTCAGAAAGCACCATGAGAAGATTTTGATCAGTATCAAAGATCACGGTATTGGCATTTCGACTGATATCCAACAACAAATTTTTGAGTTGTTTTCACAAGGATATCAAACCGTCGATCGTGCGCAAGGGGGGCTGGGGATAGGTTTGGCATTGGTCCGTAGCATTGTCGATATGCATGAAGGCACCGTGCGCGTGAGGAGCGATGGTTTGGGTTTAGGAAGTGAATTCATCGTTGAACTTCCGCTCGCAAAAGTACCTGTAACAAATGAAGCGCAAGAGCCACCTGAGCAGTTACAGCCACGTCAGACACCACATCTTAAAATTCTGATCATCGAGGATAATCCTGATACCTTGGCGGTGTTGGCAGAGGTGCTCATCAATGAAGGGCATCACGTTTGTACGGCACTTAATGGACATCAAGGCATTCAATTGATACATGATGCCGCGGATGAACAATTTGATTTGATCTTTTGCGATTTGGGTTTGCCGAACCACGATGGTTTTGAAATTGCGCGAAACATCCGTGCAATTCTCCGCACAGAATCGGCGGGGAAGGCGAATAAACGGGAAGCTGATAGTGCAGACAAAAACACAAATAACAGCACAAATAAGAACGTTAATAAGCGACCAGTCTGCCTGATCGCTTACACAGGCTATAATCAAGCGGCAGACCGGGAGCACGCGAAAGACGCGGGTTTTGATCATTTCTTAGTCAAACCGGTGGCTACAGATGTCTTGCTGAATTTAATTGCAGGCTGGATGTCTACTTGAAACACTTTTCTATTTTTAATTATGACGCTACCTAGACCAGAAGAGTTTACGCATCATCGTAAATGGTTGCAGCGTGCTTTTGACCAACAGCCAGATGCAATTGGTGCCGCCAACCTGCGATTATGGGAACACCTCGCGCGCGAACTGATGAGCATTATCGGCGAAGCGGGCTTTGAGTCACTTTATTCGCGCTGTGTGTTTTTGTTGCGCGACGAATATCCGTGGTTGCAATTGCATCCGCCCTCCGCGCCGATTGGCACTCGTTTTGATGCGCTAAAAACCCAATTGGATCAACAAGAATTCGCCTTGGCAGAACGTGCTAGCCGCGCTTTACTCGATACCTTTATGCGCCTTTTGAGCGGATTGATAGGCGTAGGCTTAACACAGAATATTTTACAGGTCGCATGGGACAGGATTTTGCCTGAACCTAATCAAGAAAACACCGGATCAGAAACCGATGACAGAAAACTTCAGAATGATTCCCCCAGCATTGAACCTTAGCCTAGCCATGTTTTTTACCTCACATCATAAAAATACTACGTCATATCGAATTTCATCATCAAAATTGTATAACCCGGAGTTACACCATGAGTAAGATCGACAATCAGCCTGTGCGTATCCAAAAATTGCAGACGGGTGTGCCCGGCTTGGATGCGCTGCTCGGTGGCGGCTTACCGGAATTTTCATTCAATTTATTAGCCGGTACGCCTGGCAGTGGAAAGACGACCTTAGCGCATCAAATGATGTTTGCATTGGCAAATCCAGAGCGTCGTGCGATCTTTTTTACTGTGCTTGGCGAATCACCACTGAAAATGCTTCGGTACCAGCAGCAATTTCCTTTCTTTGATTTAGATAAAGTGAATAGCTCAATTAAATTTGTGAATCTTGCATCCGATCTTTTAGATGGTAATTTTGATCGGGTTTTGTCACGCATCATCGAAGAGGTTCAGGCTTTTTCTCCTGGATTAGTGTTCGTCGATTCGTTTCGATCAATCGTACAAAGCGGACATTCGGATGATCCTGGCATCTCAGGTTTACAGCATCTGGTGCAACAATTAGGAATGCAAATGAGTAGCTGGCAAGCGACTACTTTTTTGATTGGTGAGTATCTGGTACAGGAAGCCGAGTCGAGTCCGATATTTACGGTGGCCGATGGCATCATCTGGATGTCACAAATGGCGTATCGCGATTCTATGATACGTAAAATTCAGGTCGTAAAGATGCGTGGTCAGGCGCAGAGTCCGGGCTTGCATACGTTTAAAATCAACAACCAAGGTATCGAAGTCTTTCCAAGAGTAGTAGCTAGTTTGGAAAACGTGCCTAGCGTGAATCCCTCTGAGCATACCTCGGTCAGGATGCCTATGGGTAATCCGGTGCTAGACCAAATGATGGGTGGTGGATTGCCGCAAGCGTATTCTGTCTTAGTGGTGGGCCCCTCTGGTTCTGGTAAAACGATCCTTGCTACGCAGTTTTTGGCGGAAGGTGTGCGCTTAGGTGAAAAAGGCGTGATCGCTGCGTTTGAAAAGAGTCCGCATCAATTGATCAGTCATAAACTCAAACACATGATTAAGAATGGTGATGTGGGCGTGATTAAAACGCAAACTTTAGATTTGTCGCTAGACGAAATTTTTCACGATATGCTGGAAAATGTGCGACGTTTGAACGCTAAGCGCTTGGTGATCGATTCGCTATCTGGCTTTGAATTAGCTTTATCGGCGGCATTCCGTGAAGATTTTCGGGAGGCTCTGTATCGCATGGTGGCGAGCTTGACCGCGATGGGCGTCACAGTGCTTATGACGGCTGAACTCGAAGATCAATACACGACTTTGAAGTTCAGTAGTTCGGGCAACGCTTTCTTAGCCGATGCGATTATTATGCAACGATATGTCGAAGTCAGTGGTCAATTGCGCCGTGTCATTGCGGTGGTCAAGGTCAGGTCGAGCACGCATAGCAAAGACATTTGCTTTTATACGATAGCAGAAGATGAAATTTGTATTGGTGAACCTTTAACCAATTATGTCGGCATACTCTCTGGATTGCCTGAAAAAATTCGACAGGCTTAGTGGCTATCGATCGTCGACCATGTGAGGTCACTATTGAGTAGGCGGAAGCAACGCTGACGTCTCGATTTTGGTCTTAGTTTGGTCGTGGTTTGGTCTTGGTTAGTATTTGTTTAGTTCCAACCTATGTGTGGCAACGCACTTAGAAAAATTTCTGTTTCCTTTAAGCTGGATTCAGGCTGAAGCGCGGTCAGGCTTCAGCTTTTGAAACTACGCCAATGGCAGAGATGGGACGCACGCTTTGAAAACCAAGAATGGTAACTCATCCCTATTTGACTTCATCAAAAACGATTTTCATATTGCCTTCAAGACCAAGATCGTGTCGGTTTGGCAGCAGTGGTTCTATACAGAAAAGACGCCGCTGGAGAATGTAAATCCCCTTCGGGCAGAACTGTTTAGCGCATTGCAGATGGAGCAGCATGGTCGCTATCTAGCGCGCCAGCACCAATTGGCACCGCATTCTGGACGCAATCAATTATTGCGTAGATTGGCGGACAATGAAGAGCGCATTATTGATGCTTGTGCGCATCTGATCGCTGCTACGCAGTCGGGATATCAGGTTACGCCTGCGGCCGAGTGGCTGCTGGACAATTTCTATGTGATCGAAGAACAGATACACACTGCCCAGCGTCACTTCCCGAAAGATTACAGCCAGCAGTTGCCGCGTTTATTGAATGGTGAATCACGCGGTTTGCCACGTGTTTATGATCTTGCGTTAGAAGCGATTGCCCATGGTGACGGACGGATTGATCCGGATAGCTTGAACGGCTTTATTAGCGCCTATCAGGAAACACAAAGTTTAATGTTAGGTGAACTATGGGCAATTCCGATTATGCTCAGGTTGGCGCTGATTGAAAATTTGCGTCGCGTCGCACTCTACATCAAACAATCTCGTCTCCATCGTAATCTTGCCTGTGAGTGGGCGCAGCGTCTAATGACCTGTGCGGAGGAAAATCCGAATGAGTTGATTTTATTGGTAGCAGAAATGGCGCATTCAAAACCGCCACTGCAAAGTGCTTTTGTCGCCGAATTTGTGCGCAGAATACAGGCACAAAATCCCAGCCTGTTATTACCACTGAGCTGGTTGTCACAAAGCTTGGCCGAATCAAATCAGAACATTGAATCCATGTTGCAGGCGGATGCACAACATCAAGCCGCGGATCAAGTTTCAGTCAGCAATAGTATTGCCAGCCTGCGTTTATTATCAACGATCGATTGGCGCGTCTTTGTTGAGCATCTTAGCCATGTCGAACAATGCTTGCGTTTAGATCCCAGTCGGACCTATCAAGCGATGGATTTTTCTACCCGTGATCTGTATCGCCATGCGGTGGAAGAATTAGCGCGCCATAGTGCTATTAGTGAATTAGAAGTGGCAAAACTGGTGCTCGACTTGTCGTTTCGTTCGATTCAGAAGGAAACCGATAGTAGTCGCTTAAATAAGGACGTAGATTCCGGCGTAGTTGGTAGTGCCAATGTAGAGGGTAATTTGGAACCAAGCGCCGATCCCAGATTGATGCATCCAGGCTATTACCTGATTGGTGACGGTAAATTGATGCTGGAGGACCTGCTCGATTACGAACTTTCGCTCTATAAAAAATGGCGTCGACAGGTGATGCGATTTCCCCTGAGTCTTTATTTAAGCGGGATTTTAGTACTGAGTTTAGGCGCACTTTTTCTGTTGTCACGCGCTATGGATTTGGAACATGAATCAGTTTATGTAATCTTGTTGACGGCGGTATTAGGTTTGGTTGCCATCAGTCAATTCGGTGTGAATTCCGTGAATTGGTTCGTGACGGTGATGACTACCCCCAAACCCTTGCCGCGCATGGATTTTAGCCTGGGAATTCCAGTCGAGTCGGCCTGTCTGATCGCGGTCCCCTGCATGATTACCACCCAGAACAGTATAGATGAGTTAGTCGATGCGCTCGAGTTGCGCTTCTTGGGAAACCGCGATCCGCATTTACGATTTTGCCTGTTGAGTGACTTTGCTGATGCACCCAGTGCCGAAATGCCTGACGATGCTGGCTTGTTACTGTATGCAGAAAAATGTATCTCCCTACTAAATCAAAAATATCGTTATGCGTCGAGCGCCTTGGGTGCGGGCTCCCGCGTTGACGCATTCATCGACCAACGCACTGCGGACCAACATACGGCCAAACGTGCTGAGTCACATGCAGGCTCTCAAGTTGATGGGGCCACGACTGGTTTTGATGCTCAGGCGATCGATTTTTTCTTGCTCTTTCATCGCCCACGATTGTGGAATCCGCAGGAGCGTTGCTGGATGGGTTACGAGCGCAAACGTGGCAAGTTGGCTGCCTTAAATGCTTATTTACGGGGTCATGGTTCTCATGCTTTTAGCGCTATTATCGGTGCGCCCGATTGTCTGCCGGCTATGCGATATATCATTACTTTGGATGCCGACACGGGTTTGCCGCGCGATGCTGCGCGTAAGTTTATTGCAACCATGGCGCATCCATTGAATCGGGCGCGCTATGACGTGCAATTGCAGCGTGTGGTGGCGGGCTATGGAATTTTGCAGCCTCGGATTGCCGTCAGCTTACCGGCCGAAACCGCGACTCGCTATGAATTATTATGCGCTGGTGAAGTGGGGATTGATCCCTACACGCGCTCGGTATCTGATGTCTATCAAGATATTTTTGGTGAAGGCTCGTTTATCGGTAAAGGGATTTATGAAATTGATAGTTTTGAACTCGCTTTAAAAGATCGGCTACCAGAAAACCGTATTCTCAGCCATGATTTATTGGAAGGTTGTTATGCTCGCGCTGGACTATTGAGCGATGTCGAATTACATGAACAACAGCCTGCCAGTTATCAGGCCGACGCTATGCGCCGCCACCGTTGGATACGCGGCGATTGGCAAATTGCGGCTTGGTTGTTGCGCCAGGTACCGGCGTATCGTACAGCAAGCGAATCGGAAAAAATGGTTTGCCACAATCCTTTGACGCCACTATCACGTTGGAAACTCTTCGATAATTTGCGTCGTAGCGTAGTGCCGATTGCTGTAAGTGCATTAATCGTGGTCTCTTGGTTTTTCTTAGCGTCTCCCTATTTTGGTTTGGCCGTTGCGTTGATTAGCCTATGCACACCCTATTTGCTGAATTTATTTCGCTCATTGATGGGTGTTTTTAAACCGAACCAGCAACTGGCTTGGAGGGTGATTGCGAAGGATTTGTTCTTTCACGCACAACAACAACTGACACAGGTGTTTCTTGCCATCAGTTTCTTACCGTATGAGGCTTACAGCAATCTCGATGCGATTGCACGTACGCAGTGGCGTATTCGGATCTCCGGGCGGCAATTGCTTAACTGGAATCCCTCCAGCCAAACGAATCGACATCCGGGTAACTCATGGCGGGCAACTTACCGTAGCATGTGGATTTCACCACTGTGGAGTAGTTTAATTTTTGCGGGACTAGTGATCTGGCGTCCTTCAGCACTTCCTGCTGCGATTGGTATTTTATTGATGTGGTTTGGCGCACCGCTCAGCGCCGCGTGGATTAGTCGTGCGCCGGCGCGCCCGATAAGCCAGATTGATGCCAAGGAAGGCGAATATTTACGTTTATTGGCACGTAAAACTTGGTTGTTCTTTGAGCGCTATGTGAATGCAGAAAACCATTGGCTGCCGCCTGATAACGTGCAGGAATTTCCTATCGCGGTGGTGGCGCGCCGTACTTCGCCAACCAATATTGGTCTCTCGCTACTAGCCAATTTGAGCGCGTATGACTTTGCCTTTATCTCTGTAGGTCGATTGCTCAAGCGTACCCAATTATGTATTGCAACGATGGAAAAGTTAGCCCGCTTTCAGGGGCATTTCTATAATTGGTACGATACCGAAACTCTCAGCCCGCTCTTACCTAAGTATATTTCAACCGTGGATAGCGGAAATCTTGCGGGACACTTGTTAGTGTTACGTTCTGGATTATTGGGCATTCCAATAGAGCCGGTTTTTCGTTGGACGAATTTTGACAGTCTCAAAGATACATTGAGCATCCTTTTTACGTTTCTGAATGAACCGACCAATCCACAGGTGTTGCACTTACGCCTTGCGCTGGATGATGCTTGCGGTAAAGCTGACGGTGAAGCCGACAGTGAAGCTGATAAGGAGATTGAACGGAGTAATGATTGGGATAATGAGGCCAGCATTAACACCCAGATCACTGGGGGCAAGGACGGCAGAAATTTATTCGGAGCTTATCGCCATTTAAGTAAGATACAAATATTATGCGATCAATTATCTGCGAGTCTGCAGACGCAATTTGCTTCACCATTAGATTTGCCAAAACAAGTATCGCTACAGCTCTGGTGTGATGCGTTGACTGAACAATGCCGCGATAGTCTCGACGACCTTGTATTCCGCTGTCCTTGGGTGGTGATGAGTGATCGTCTGAATGCAGATCAGCTTCTTCACTTCAATCAGTTAAGCCGAATTTCTAGCCATCGGCATCTGGTGCAATTACATGAAGACTTTTTAGCGAGTATTCACAATTTTCAAGGGCAAGAGCAAGCTGATTATCAACAATTGACGGCGGAACTTCTGCAGCAAACCTTGTTGGCGAGTATTCGCGCCTCTACGAATTTGTTGGAGGTTCAAACACTATGCGCGCAGCTTGATGATATTAATCAAATGGATCTGGGATTTTTATACAATCCGCATAGTCGCTTGCTTGCGATTGGGTACAACCATAGTGATAGTCGCTTAGATACCAGCGCCTATGATTTGCTGGCGTCTGAGGCACGCTTAGCGAGCTTTGTCGGTATCGCACAGAACAGACTGCCGCAAGAAAGCTGGTTTGCACTTGGACGCCAGCTTACCCTTGCCAATGGTGAGCCGATTTTGATGTCTTGGAGTGGCTCGATGTTTGAATATCTGATGCCGCTTTTGGTGATGCCCGATTATGCGCATACACTATTAAATCAAAGCTATCGTAGTGCAGTGGAGCGACAAATTTCGTATGGCACCGAGAGAGAAGTGCCATGGGGAATTTCAGAGTCGGGCTATAACCATGTGGATCCCCATCTCAATTATCAATATCGCGCCTTTGGCGTACCAGGCTTGGGCTTTAAACGTGGCTTGGGCGATGACTTAGTGATTGCACCTTATGCGAGCGTGATGGCATTGATGGTCATGCCGAAGGAGGCATGCGAAAATTTGCAACGTATGTCTGACCTCGGCTTTGAAGGTAGTTATGGCTTTTATGAAGCCATTGATTACACACCGGCGCGTCTAGCACATGGACAGACTCAGGTTGTGATTCGTTCTTTCATGAGTCATCACCAAGGAATGAGTCTGTTAGCTTTGGCGTATTTGCTATTAGATAAGCCACTACAAAAACGATTTGTGGCTGAACCTATTTTGCAGGCCGCACTACCGCTTTTGCATGAACGTGTGCCGAAATGTCATACGACGTACGTCAATACAAGTGAGTTAGCGGATATACGTAACAGTTCAAATCTACAAGAGATGGCAGTGCGTGTGTTACATCGTGCCGATCACAACACGCCAGAAGTGCAACTTTTATCAAATGGACGCTATCACCTGATGATCAGCAGTGCGGGAGGTAGCGCAAGTCGATGGAATGACATCGCCATTAATCGTTGGCGCGAAGACAGTACACGCGATCACTGGGGAAGTTTCTGTTACCTACGGGAATTCGATAGCAATGCAAAGCTAATACAAGATTTTTGGTCCTGCACGTTTCAGCCAACACTGGTGCAGCCCGAACAGATGGAAGTGATATTTTCAGAAGGCCGTGCAGAGTTTCGTCGTGTAGATCATCAATTCTTGCAACATACTGAGATTATTTTGTCACCTGAAGACGACATTGAGTTACGGCGCACGCATATAACCAATCGATCACGGCGGCCACGTATCTTGGAATTGACCAGTTATAGCGAAGTTGTGCTCAACAGCGCGGCGGCGGATACGATGCATCCCGCATTTAGTAATTTGTTTATACAGACTGAGATTGAGCATGAACGCCAAGCAATCATATGCCAACGCCGTCCGCGTTCAGAGAATGAGTACCATCCGTGTTTGTTTCATCTGGTTGCGGTACATGGGGTTGAAATTGAAGCCATCAGCTACGAAACTGATAGAGCCCAGTTTATAGGACGTACGCGTGATCTCCGTCACCCACAAGCGATGCAAGAGTTTGGTGCGCTAAGTCAGACTGAGGGGTCTGTGCTTGATCCTATCGTAGCAATCCGAGTTCTATTACATTTGGCACCTGAACAGAGTATCAGCATCGATTTTGTCACCGGTATCGGACATGACCGTGATCACGCTGTGAATTTGATCGATAAGTATCGTGATCGTCACTTGGCTGATCGCGTGATAGAGCTGTCTTGGACACATAGTCAGGTCACGCTTCGCCAGCTCAATATTAGCGAAAGCGAAGCACAGACTTACGCCAAGTTGGCTAGCTCGATTATTTATGTCAACCCGAATTTGCGTGCCACGCCACAGCTATTACAACTCAACCGTCGGCAACAATCGGCGCTGTGGAGTTACGCAATCTCAGGCGATTTACCGATCGTTTTGGTGCAAATCAAGGATCAGGCTAATTTAAATTTGATTCAACAATTGATTTCAGCACACGTGTATTGGCGATCAAAAGGATTAGAAGTTGATCTGGTGATCTGGAATGAAGAGCACAATGGCTATCGTCAAGCTCTACAAGAGCAGATCATGGGTCTGATTTCTGCTTTGCCATTGCTGCATCAAAATAAGTCAGAACATCAAGCAAAGCAAGGAGGCATATTCGTGCGCGCCTTAGATCAAATTTCTTTGGAAGACAGGCACTTGTTTTTAAATGTTGCCAGAATTTGTCTAAGTGATTTGCAAGGTAGCCTGCAAGAACAAATGAACCGTAGGCCGGCCGCCGAACGTATCTTGCCAGCCTTAGAAACACTCAATCAGAATGCGATGTATTTGACCAATTTGTTCGGCAAAGGTGTCAAGCAAACGATAGGAACTTTTGCACAAACAAATCGAGAAAGATCCGGATCTAGACGAGCACTCTCATCTGATAAATCGGTGCCCGCTAGTCGTGATTTACTGGAGAATAACGGCTATGGCGGCTTCTCTCGCAATGGAAAAACCTATGTCATCCGCAGTAATACACACCTGAAAACACCTGCGCCATGGGTAAATGTGATCGCGAATGCGCACTTGGGTACGGTGATTTCAGAGAGCGGACAATCGTATTCCTGGGCAGCGAATGCGCATGAATTCCGATTGACGCCATGGAGTAATGATGCGGTCAGTGATGCTGGTGCAGAGGTATTCTATATACGAAATGAGACGACTGGTAATTTTTGGTCGCCGCTACCGCGAGCTGGCGAAGGTGAATACCTCTGTCATCATGGTTTTGGTTATAGCGAATTCGAACATGAACAGGAAAACATTTCTAGTCGATTGACTGTCTTCGTGTGCGTTGATGCACCGATTAAATATACGATTTTGCGTCTCGAAAATCTCGGCAATGAAAAACAGGAATTATCCGTTAGCGCTTACGTAGAATGGGTGCTCGGCGATGTCAGGGCAAAGACGCAAATGCATATTCATACGTGGTTGGAAACAAGTGGCAATACGGGAGCACAAACGATTTTGGCGCGCAATCCGTATCACGCTGAATTTTCGGAATTCACGGCCTTCTATCAAACAGTTGGTAGTAATGAAAGGCGTGCAGCACCAAGCGCACTTAGTTACAGCGCTGACCGTAAAGAGTTTATTGGTCGTAATCGATCGTTGGATAATCCACAAGCGATGGAGAAGCGCGGTTTGTCGGGCAAGCTGGGAGCTGGCCTTGATCCATGCGCTGCATTTCAATATGTGATTACACTCGAACCAAATGAGTCGCGTGAGTTTGTGTTCCTGCTTGGAGCACTTGACCTTACTAACAAAGACAATCGGGTATTGGGTGCGACTTCTGTCCCCGAACTGTTAGCGAATTTTGACAGTGTCAGTAGGGCGCATGAGGAGTTAGCGCGGGTTCAGGAATACTGGCAAAAGACGTTGGGCAATATTCAAGTCACGACTCCAGAACCGAGTTTTGATTTGTTGGCGAATGGCTGGCTGCTATATCAAACGCTGTCTGCACGAATGTGGGCGCGTAGTGGCTTTTATCAGTCTGGCGGTGCCTTTGGATTCCGCGATCAATTACAAGACGCTATGGCGCTCGTGCATAGCCAACCACAACTAGTGCGTCAGCATATCTTGCTAGCAGCGTCCAGACAATTTGTTGAAGGTGATGCGCAGCATTGGTGGCATCCGCCTGTTAATCGTGGTGTTCGTACCCGTTGTTCCGATGATTTCCTGTGGTTGGCTGCGGCAGTTTTTAGGTATGTCACGATCACAGGCGATCATGACATTTTAGATGAGAAGGTGTTTTTTCTTGAAGGTAGAGCACTACATCATGAAGAAGATTCCTATTACGATTTAGCCTTAGTGTCAGCAGAATCGGCTTCGCTCTACGAGCACTGTATCCGTGCTTTGGCGCATGCTGATCGGCTGGGTGCGCATGGACTGTGTCTGATCGGTTCAGGTGATTGGAATGATGGTTTTGATCGGGTTGGTGTGCAAGGCAAAGGTGAGAGCGTCTGGTTAAGTTTCTTCGCCTATCAATGCTTGCAAGATTTTTCGGAGTTGGCACAAGCACGTGGTGATCAGCATTTGGTCGTCGCGTGGCAGTCAAGGGCTACTGCGTTGCAGGATGCGATCGAACAATCGGGATGGGATGGTGAATGGTATCGACGCGCGTATTTTGACGATGGAACCGCACTCGGATCAGCCCAAAATGCGGCATGCCAGATTGATTCTATCGCACAAAGTTGGTCAGTGCTGTCCGGCGCGGGAAATCAAGATCATCAGGTGATAGCGATGCAATCGATGCTAGACAGATTGATGCAAAAGGAAGCGGGTTTGGTACAACTTCTCGCACCGCCATTCGATCGCGACGGGCCGAATCCTGGCTATATCCGTGGCTATGTTCCCGGCGTGCGCGAAAACGGTGGGCAGTATACACATGCTGCAATCTGGGCGGTGATGGCTTTAGCGAAGTTGGGGCGCAATGAACAAGCATGGGAATTGATGCGCATGATTAATCCGATTCATCACGGTAATTCTGCGGTCGCTATCGCGCGCTACAAAGTTGAACCGTATGTGGTCGCAGCTGATGTGTACGCGGTTGCACCGCATACTGGGCGTGGGGGGTGGACTTGGTACACCGGTTCTGCTGGGTGGATGCTCAGGTTGATGTGGGAATCTTTGCTGGGATTGGATATCCGGGCAGACCAATTGCGCTTGCGGCCTTGCATACCTGATACTTGGGATGGTTTTACTATGTCAGTTCACTATCAATCGAGTCGCTACGACATTACGGTAAAACAAATGGGCTTCGGTGAGACAGGACTGAGTCTAGATGGTCATCATCAGACTGGCGACAGCGTCACAATGCTGAACGATGGCAGGACACATGTCGTCTTACTTTTGCTAAATAGGGATCATTAGCGACAGGTGTGGAATTAATTATCTTCCACTGAAAGCTAAGTTCGCCAGCGAACAGAACTGTCGCGCATTCTCGCTTATAACGGTACAGCACTTTGCTTATTGTACTTACCGTCTATCTGGAGAAACACGATGAACCAAGATCTAAAAAAATTGTTCAGCCCGCTCACTATCTTATTGTTGGTCGTGATGGCTGGTTGCAGCAGCATGAAAACCCCGGCGACCGCTGATGTCGCGGTATCAAAAGCGGCGGTTGATAACGCAGTCGGCGCTGGCGGTGCAGAATTTGCGCCGATAGAAATGAATGCAGCCCGTGAAAAAATGCGCCTAGCGAATGCGGCAATGGCGGCCAAAGATTACCCATTGGCGATAGAGTTGGCGAACCAGGCCCAAGTCGATGCCAAACTGGCACAAAGCAAAGCGAGTTCCGCAAAAGCACAAGTTGCGGCCGATGCGCTGCAAGAAGATATTCGTATCATGCGTGAAGAATTCAATCGTGCAAACGCCTTGCGCAAATAGGCTGACTAGTTCACCTGATTTGCATCCATCGAATTCGTTTAACAAATTATCCAAAAATAATAAGGAATTTTTATGAAAACATCGTTAACCCGCGTCATGACACCCATCGCCATTGCTATCAGTGTGCTCTTAGGCGCTTGCAGCACGACCCCTAAAACAACTGCATTACTTGATCAAACCCGCAGTGATTTTATGATGGCACAAAATAATCCTGCCGTCGGTACTTACGCACCATTAGAAATGAAGCAAGCTAGCGAAGCGTTAGCGGTTGCGAATGAATCTGCTCTGAACAAAGACAGCGAACAAAAAATCGATTCACTCGCGTATCTGGCAAAGCAAAAAATCGCTACCACACAGGAAGTTGCCAAGCAAAAGTCGGCAGAAGCTGACGTACAAAATAGTAACAAGCAACGCGATCAATTGCGATTAGATCAGCGTACGCAAGAAGCTAACCAATCAAAGATAGCGGCAGACCAAGCCAAGCTGGCGGCGGATCAGGCGAAATTGAATGCGGAACAATCCAAGCAGGCAACGAAAGTTGCGCAAAACGAAACCATGGAAGCGCAACGCTTAGCGCAAGAAGCGCAAGCGAAGACAGCCAAACTTGAAGCGCAGTTGGCTGAGTTAGCAGCGAAAAAAACGGAACGTGGGATTGTGATTACCTTTGGTGATGTTTTATTCGATACCAACCAATCGCGTTTGTCACCAGAAGGCATGCGAATTGCCCAAAAATTAGCCGATGTCTTACAGCAAAACCCGCAGCGCATGGCGCTGGCTGAAGGTTTTACCGATAGCGTTGGAACGAATGCCCACAATCAAGCCTTATCCGAGCGTCGTAGTGAAGCCGTGCGAAATGCTTTGCAAGGTATGGGTGTCAGTCGCGATCGTGTCAGTAGTCGTGGTTATGGAGAATCGTTTCCGGTTGCGGGCAACCAGACTGCCGATGAACGTCGCTTGAATCGCCGCGTAGAAATTATTTTGTCAGATGACAGCGGCAAGATCGCACCGCGTTAATCCTCACAATTGCAGAAACGTAAAAACTCAGAAAGCACAAAATGGCTAAGAATAAATTTAATAGCAGCTACCAAGCTGTTACTCAGGACTTCAACGAACTAGTTAAGGATGCACAAATGTTATTTGAAGAAGCAACAACACTTACCGGTGAAAAAGCAAACGAAGCGATCAAGCGCGGGATGGAACTTTTAGAAGTTGCAAGTAAAAAGCTCTATGAAGCACAGAACAGCGTCATCAATTCGGCAAAAGAAGCAAGTGATTGTACCGAAGTCTATGTCAAAGAAAATCCGTGGCGTGCGATCGGCACAGCGGTCGGTGTCGGCTTAGTGATAGGCGTGATTATCGGTCGCCGTCGATAAGTTCGACACGATCCATCAGGTCTCTATTTTATTCATTCCACTTCATATCAATATTAGGATTTATCATGACTGCACTCCCTACACAAAAAAAGAACATCAAACAAACTGCAAACAGTAACTTACTGTTTGGCATCGTGGCTGTCAGCTTAACGCTCGGCAGTTTGGCTGCATGCAACCGATCCACAGAACCAGTCGCGCCTGCGGCGTCTGTCACAATCGGCACAGAGGTGGATGACGCGGTGTTAACCACCAAAGTAAAATCTGCATTGATGGCTGACGAATATGTTAAAAGCTTGGATATAAAAGTCGAAACTTTTAAAGCCGATGTCATGCTGAGTGGTTTTGTCGATACGCAGGCACAAATGGACCGAAGCGTCGAAGTCGCGAAAGCCGTGATGGGTGTGCGTAATGTGAATAATAAATTGAGCTTGAAAGATGGTACTCAATCTGTGGGCAACAAAATTGACGACACAGTGATTACTACTAGCGTCAAGGCAGCGATGCTGGCTGATCCGATTATGAAAAGCCGTGAAGTGTCGGTTGTGACCGTCAAAGGTGAAGTACAACTCAGTGGTTATGTCGACAGCGAAACGCAAATTTCCCATGCGACAGATGTTGCGAAAACCGTGGATGGTGTGGTCACTGTTGTGAATCACATGACCGTTAAGAAGTAAATAGGCCTTACAACTGAACGGCGCTCAATACATCGATTGAGCGCCGTTTTTTTATGCATGAGATTGAATGCAATTATTATCGAGGTAATTGTTCAGCCAAAGGCAAATTTAATACAAACAACATTGGTGGCCAAGCCAAGCCAAGCCAAGCCGAATTTGATCTGGTATGACGTGTATGCGTTTTGGTTCTTCTCAGAGATGCTAAGAGATGGTCGCCTCTTCGTGACTGAATGGCTACGCTTTATAGACGACACTAAAACCATTACTAAAGCCAATACGCCAGACGCCGCGCAAACCATTGTTTAACGCGGTCAAGTACGGGACGCTGCGACCACGATTCTTCGCTGATTGGTGTAGACGATCGCAAGTCTTCCGAAAATGCGCTTTCCATTTCTTGTCCGAAGGCGGTGCTGTAGACCACAACATTAATCTCGCGATTATGTAAAAAACTCCGAGTATCAATGTTAGTCGAACCAACAGTAGACCATTGACCATCAATCACCGCCGTTTTCGCGTGTAGCACCGCTACTTTCAGTTGAAATAATTGCACACCTTGTTCCAGCATCTCGGTGAAATACGACTTTGAAGCTTGCGAAACTAAGTCGTTGTCATTCACGCCAGGCAGTATCAATTTCACTTCGACCCCGCGCTTTACTGCCGCGCCTAAGGCCGCCAGAATCGCTTTATCTGGCACAAAATAGGCGCAGGTAATGTGAATGCGATGTTGGGCTTGATTCAGCGCTAATAAATAGGCTTGATAAATATCTTGGTTATCCTGTGGTCCACTTGCTAAAACCCGTACGAGATGGGTTCCGCTTTGTTGTAAAGTCGGAAAAAAGTCGGCGACTGGTAACTCTGAAAATCTCAGGTTTTTTTCCTCTAACCATGTATCTAAAAACACCCACTGCACCGCCGCGACTGCCGGTCCGATTATTTGTATGTGAGTATCACGCCAGCCCACAGAAGGATTGGTGCGATGACTTGACCTGAATAGGGAACTAGTCGCATAACTATTACTGATATTTATTCCTCCGGTAAATGCGATTTGCCCATCTACCACTAATAATTTCCTATGATCGCGTTGGTTCGGTGACCAAGGCACTGCTTCGCTGAGTGCGACGACAGGATTGAAAGGATGGAAGGCGAGTAACTCTATACCGGCTGCACTGAGCTCATCAAAAAATGCCTGAGGTGTGCCGAGTGTGCCAACGCTGTCGTAAATGATTCTTACTTGCACACCGGCTGCCTGACGTTCCATCAATAGTTTTGCAAACGCCTTCCCCAGTGGATCTTGGTCGAATATATAGGTTTCTAAATGAATGTGTTTCTTTGCCGCCTTAATTGCTGTAATCATCGCCGCCATCGTTTGCGGTCCATCATGCAACAAGGTAATTTGATTGCCGTCGATTAAAGGATTTCCAGTGACTGTTTGTTCCAAGATAGCCAGTGTGCGCAGATCTTGATACGACCCCTGCCAACGTTTCTTTAACAATGTGGTGCTGGCTTTTTTCGTCAATTGTCCCTGCGCGTCTTTGACAATCAGTTCAGTCTTTGGGCTGCCAGGCGAACTATGATTGACTGCTTTTGATGCAGAAAGTTTGGCGCTATTGTCGGCATGATTATTGATCATTGTCGGTGGTGGGGACTCTGGCGCTGGTGTCTGTGTTGTTAATTGCGATCGTTCTTGCCAATGTACTTCCGCGTGGGGCGCCAATGTGCTGCAAGAGCAACAGCTGGCGAAGGCACAATAAACACCGAATTTCCTTAAGGGCTTAGGTTTGGCGTGAGCATTCTTGTCGAGCGCCTCTGCAGTAAGTATGTTTTCAATACTCATGCAGAGAGAACGACGTTGTGGCTTAAGTTGCTTTTTCGATTGATACACAGCGCCTGCCTGATCACGTATGGTTGATATTGCCTTACCCGTGTTGGGATGCTAGGAGGAGCAGGCACTGGTACTAAGCGAGTGCCATCACCGGTTGTTGATGCGCAGTTCCGACGAATTTGCTAGTTGTTCTGGGCTGACCTTTTTGCACGTTCTTATCACCGGCACGCTCTTTGGTTGAGGAAAACTTTAACAGATCACTCAAAAAAACCGGATCAATAATCACAATCTCACGTTGATTGACGGTGATCACACCAAGACGATGAAATTCGGAAAGTATACGGCTGACAGTTTCGATCGCAACACCGAGATAATTAGCGATCTCATTACGTGACATTCTTAAATTGAAACGGCGCGAAGAATACCCAAGTTGCGCATACCGCTCTCCCATCATGCATAAAAAACGGCCGACTTTCGCTTCCGCGCTCAGACTGCGCTGTACTCCTAACATGTAGCGTTCGCGCACAATCTCCCGGCTCATGATCTGCAATATAGCATGCCCAAATTGTTCTGATTTTTGACACAATTCCTGCAGTGAAGAGTAGGGCAACAAGATGATGTCGCAATCGGATAGAGTCATCGTTTGTGATTGATGATGTTGCCGATGAATGCTGTCTACGCCAATAAGATCTCCCTTCATCGGAAAACTTAATACCAGCTCCTTATCAAGGTCATCGGTCATCGAAGATTTTAGGAAACCACAATTGACTAGAAAGAGATTTTCTAAAGGATCATTATTCAGATGTACAGTCTGTCCAGCCTTAAATCGTACGTGTTGAAAGCGACAGTTGTCTTCGTCTAGATCTTGTGGTCGGCTGATGTGCAATAGATCGCATACTTCCTGAACGCTAGACCAAAGCTCTTTTGACCGATGGTCATTGTGACGAAATGCAGGTCGAATAGTTTGAGCGATGGCAGGCAACATAGTAGGCTTTCTGATGGCTGTTGATGTGAATAAGGGAATGTCAAAAAGTTGCTGTACGGGCGCAATGTGCGGTGCGCGGTGCGCCCGTGCAAAAAATCAAGGATTGCGTATTAATCGACCATTATCAATTTTGACCTGATCGTTGACATGTAAGCCCGGGTCATTCGCAAAACTTAAGGTTTGCGTCGCGCCAGTTTGTAGTCTCACAACGACTTCAAAATGGCTAGTTTTTCGGCTATTGCCTTCAATCGCCCGTCCCGCATAGGCACCGCCAATCGCGCCTGCAATTTGTGCAGCGGTGCGACCATTGCCACCACCAACTTGGCTACCAATTAAAGCGCCTGCAAGGCCGCCGCCGATTGTTCCCAAATAGCCGCCTTCACCGCGGGTTTCGATAATATTAATCGCTTCTATTCGTCCGCAGTTATAGCAAGTATTTTTCTTGGCCGGCGCATTTAATTTTGCTTGCGACATATTGCCGCTTAAGCCTTGTGCTAAGTGCTGGCTGACAGTGCGATCACGCAAGCTCAAATAGGCGATCACGTCACTGCGTGGTGTTATTTGATCGCGACTGCGGATGATGTAATTCGCTGCATATTCACCGCTACCAGATTCAGACATTAATATTTTTCCACGCACACCGCCGATCGCCAACTCGACTCGTGCACCGGGATTACCACTGAGATAGAAGGATAAATTGCTACCCGGATCAAGATCTTCAGAAGCATCAAAGCGGAAGTTTTTTATGACCAAGTTACCAGATACATCATTTTTTGGATGGTAACCAACGCCGATTTGCAAGGATTCATTTAAGACTTCACTGCTGACTAAATTGCCCACCCGCAGGTTAGCAGTAACTTGACTGCGTGCAGCAATTCTGTCGCGTGCGCTGATGGTGTAGGTACCTTCGTATTCGCCTACCCCGACTTCGGTTAAATTGAGATTGCGGCTAGCACCAGCAATGCGCAGGCTAGCTTGACCACCTGGTGTGCCGTACATACTGAAATTGAGATCAACACCAGCCGCCAGTCGTCTTACTTCGTCCACATAAAACGTCTGGATCCGTGGCGCTGCGTTTCTTTCGTTTCTTTCGTTTCTTTCGTTTCTATCCTGGTAATTGTCGGATGGACTCTGCGCTACGGCAAAGTTACTTGCACTTAGTAGAAACAGACTCGACACCAGTAAAGAAAGCGCCTGCATACCATGTTTTGATTGCAGATGATGACGGCGACGTTCGGTGAGTATATACATGATTTTTCTCAATTCTGAATGGAGGTTTGAATGCGATTTGAAAACGGATAGATAAATCCGAATCAGCAGGTCTTATCAATAATTCGGAAAACAAATCGGTGACCATAGAGTCAGGCTACTGATGTTTTTCTTTAGAGACAGTGCGCTAACGCACATTGCCCAATCGTTTGCTTGGGCGAAGTAATAGTGCGAAGTAATAGTGCGAAGTAATAGTGCGAAGTAATAGTGCGAAGTAATAGTGCGAAGTAATAGTGCGAAGTAATAGAGCGAAGTAATAGTGCGAACTAACAGAAAAACCGTGTGTGGGATAGCGCACCGAAATTGCAACGCCAATTGAATAAGCTCTGCAGCTATCAAACTACCGGGGCTGGCGGTCGGGAAACATACCAGCACCAATTTAGACACAGTCAAATTGAGTCGCAACGAGCTTGCTCAGGCGAGCTACCGACTATCCAACGACACACGATGCGAATCGATCTAATCGTGGAAGTTCGTCAACCAGGAGTAAAAAATGCAGATCAAAAAAGCGGTGTTTCCAGTAGCGGGCCTAGGTAGTAGGTTTCTACCGGCGACCAAGGCGCAACCCAAAGAAATGTTAACTGTCGTTGACAAGCCCTTAATTCAATACGCGGTAGAAGAAGCGGTGGAGGCGGGGATCACAGAAATGATTTTTGTGACTGGCCGCAATAAGCGCGCTATTGAAGATCATTTTGATACCGCATATGAGCTCGAAGCGGAGCTGGAAGCGGCTGGTAAACAGGCCTTGCTCGACTTGGTACAAAACGTGATCCCTAAGAACGTCCACTGTATTTATATCCGACAAGCTGCCGCATTAGGCTTAGGGCACGCAGTATTGTGTGCACGCCCAGTCATTGGGAACCATCCGTTTGCAGTTTTGTTAGCCGATGATTTGATGGACGCCGAGCCTGGCTATCCGTCAGCAATTGCGCAAATGGCACAGCAATATTATGCCCATCGCTCCAGCGTGGTGGCGGTGCAAGAAGTGGAACATCACCTCGTACAACAATATGGGATTGTGAGTATCGCTGATCAGTTTAGCCCAGAAATTTTTGGCAATTCACATACGAACCTCAATAGTCGAATAAGCGGAGGAGAAAGCAGAGGAGAAAACAGGGGTGAAAATAGTGAACAAAGCAGCCGTATAGTTTCCCACTTCGCCGATCCGCATTTGCATCGTATCTCTGGCATTGTCGAGAAACCTCAGCCGCATTGCGCACCATCGAACTTGGGTGTCGTTGGGCGCTACATTTTTTCACCTGAGATTTTTGACTATCTTGAGCACATAGGCAAGGGTGCAGGTGGCGAGATCCAATTAACAGATGCGATTGCGGCCATGTTGAAGGATTTTCCAGTGCTCGCTTACACGACTGCAGCGACACGTTATGACTGTGGTTCAAAACTAGGTTATTTGAAAGCGAGTGTGGCTTTTGGCCTCAAACATCCAGAAGTTGCGAAAGAATTTCAAGATTATTTGCAGCAAACGAATCGTCTCGTTAAGCAGCAACAATTTGAAGTGCCGCAAGGTGTTTCGACGATTTTTCCGCTGCAACAAAAATTAGCACTGACAGCGTAGCACTAGTGATATTTTCTGATCTATTTTTAATTATGTACGTAAGCGCACCGAGACATGGTGCAATCTAGTGGAAACTGAATCAGCACTTTCGCTTAAACACAATGAGGTTACAAGATGAATTATGAAAATCGTGACATGTTAGGTATTTACAAAAATAGTCAAGAATACGGCCCTGGTCCGCGCCTAATGGGTGCCAACACCTTGATCGGTGACAATGTCTATAATCTGCAAGAAGAACATTTGGGCGACATCAAAGAAATTATGCTGGATGTACCAAATGGTAAAATCGCTTATGCGGTGATGTCGATGGGTGGCGTGTTTACGCTCGGTGAAAAATTGTTCGCAGTGCCTTGGAGTGCACTCACCTTAGATCCAAAAAACAAACGCTTTACGATGGACATGGCGAAGGCACGTTTTGAGAATGCGCCGGGCTTTAGCTCAGATCATTGGCCGAATATGGCGGATGAAGTTTGGGTGACTAATTTACACACCTACTACCATCCTGTTGAAATGTAAAATCTTCTCGTCATTCAATAAATCTCCCTTTGCAATCTTTGCAAGCCACCGCAATATTTTTATTGCGGTGTTTTTTTGGTTCATTTTTTTGGTTCATTTTTTGTTTCATTTTTTGTTTCATTAAATGCTGCAATCGGAATAAAGAAAAAGGGCAGCCAAACATGGCTGCCCTTTTAAATCTGCTGCATTAAATTTTCTTCTTTACAGCTTAATATTCGTCAAAGATCCGCTTACTTTTTCATACTTTTACTTGCCGATTTTTGCACATCTTTAATCGCGGCTTTGGCATCGCCCACAACAACTTGGGCTTTGCCTGCGATTTGATTTTTTAAGCCAGCCACTTGTTGTTGCTTATTTCCAGTGACTTTGCCGATTTCTTGTTGAACTTTGCCACCGATATTTTTGAGGGCGCCGTTTGCTTGATCTTTGTTCATGAAATACTTTCTAGTTGGTGACGATAGTATCGTATCGTCGTTATATGAATTTGCTTCTCTGGCCAGTCAATTACATGCGGCCCGTGAGCAGCAATACGATCAGCACCAGAGCAATGATGCCCAGAGCGCCACTTGGACGATAACCCCAATTTCTACTATGCGGCCAGGCCGGAAAACTTCCGACCAACAGCAACACTAAAATCAATAAAATGATGAGCGACATGGTGATATCTCTAGAAAAAAATATTAAATTTGAGACTTGAAGTAATGAAAGGAATTCACAAACGCATCGCGAATTTTTTCAGTCTCAGTGACCATGTTGTTCCATGAAGCCTCGCTACTATCCAATAAGTTTGCAAATTTCTCTTTTGCGAGGGCAGACTGTATTTTTACTTTGTCGACTTCCAAGTTGTAACGAATTCGGGCATCTTCTTGGAGGTTCGCAGCCGAAAGTTCTAGCCTATGTAATTGCATGTCCAAGGCATCGAGTTCCTGCCGCATGAGTTCAATATATTCGCTTCGAGATTGCATATAATATCCGCAGTAGTTAGAGGGAAATAGTTAGGGGGTTATAGTGAGGACCGGTATGGCATTCAAATCGCCGCTGACTCGTGAAAATGGGAAAGACAATTTTGACTTAGGCTACAAACGACGTCGACCCGTAATAAATCCAACCAGCAGGACGATTACTGCAACGACCAACAGAATGTGGATAAATCCACCGAGAGTGTAAGCACTGACAAGTCCTAATAACCAGAGGACAATCAGAATAATGGCGAGGCTATATAACATAGGTTTCCTTTATGTTCTTGAAGGTGAAAAACTTCTGATGCAAGTCTTAGCGCAAGTGATAATGCACGAAATTTTTGGATGGAATTACTGTAAATACGCCCGGCCATTAGTGATACGTATTCTGTCACCAACGCGAAGATTGCCAATATCGTCTTGATGTACAACGTGACGACCGCCATCATCCATACAAATTTGGATTTGATAATAGTTGTCACTACGATTTTTTTCTAAATTGTTGCCAATGACCGCACCGCCAATACCGCCAGCGACTGTCGCCACGGCGCGTCCGGTTCCGCCACCTACTTGATTGCCGACTATAGCGCCCACGATACCGCCGACTACCGCACCTGCACCGCTGCTGGGACGATCGTTACCAACCCAGTTAATCGATTCAATGGTGCCGTGGGCGCCGTACTGCGTTTGCCCATTTTCATACGGGCGTGAAGTCTGATAGGGTGCATTGCTGGCGCAAGCAGCGAGGCTGGCAACACAAATTAGCATAATAGGTAAGGTAGTTTTTTTCATGATCACTCCTGGTTAGGTTCCTGATAATAGAAAAATACCGTGGCGATTTCTGTTCGGCAGCGCACCCAGACAGTAATAAATACTATGTTAGCTAACGAACAGAGGACGTCTTTGTAAGTCGGTATAAAGACAAGGTCGATGCATTTATATTTGGCGCTGACGTATTAAGCCGTGCAGGCGAATAAGCCTACTCCTTTGATTCACTGTTCTGATAACGAAAGAAAAAATGAAAAAAACTCTACTGATATCAATGGTCTGCGCTAGTGTTTTCGGCCTCAGCGTTAACGCCATTGCCGCAGAACCCGATGCTGCCACCGTTTTCAAAAACGCGAAAATGAAAGCGGATGCGGATTACAAAATAGCTGCGGGGAAATGTAAAGCATTGGCTGATAATCCAAAAGATATCTGCCAGGCAGAAGCAACAGCTGCGCGCGTGCATCTAGAAGAGAACGCTTACGCAGTTTTTCATAACACCTTAAGCGCACGTACTACAGCGATCAAAAAAATCGCAGAAGCCGATTATGAAGTGGATGAAGCGAAGTGCAAATCCATGGTTGGCAATGACAAGGATGTCTGCATAAAAAAAGCCAAATCCGTCAAAGTAGCGGCGATTGCCACTGCTAAGGCAGACAAGAAAGTGATTGAAGTTCGCAAAGATGAAGCGGCTGACAAACTAGATGCAGAATACAAAGTCGCCTTGGAAAAATGCGATGCATTAGCTGGCAACGCAAAAGATGCATGTGTTGCGAGTGCTAAAAAGAAGTACGGTAAGTAATTTTTTTCACTGGACTCCTGCTAGTTTCGCGCTGCGAAATTAGCGAGAAGATACCAGTGCAATGGTTCCATGCTTTAGCTACGCTTTAAATACGCTTTAATTGCTCAGTTAAACTCAGTTAATACTCAATTCAATAGAAAGAATATATGAAAACAATTCAAAAAATCGCTGCGGTCATTTTCGCCTGTTCATTAGTTGCTTTAGCAGGTTGTGCCGCGACAAAGAAACAAGAAAGCACCGGCGAATATATCGATGACTCATGGATCACTACCAAAGTGAAATCAGAAATCTTGAATGAACCGACTTTAAAATCCATGGAAATCAATGTGGAAACATTTAAGGGAACGGTTCAATTAAGCGGCTTCGTCAGTAACGCTGCAAATATCGACAAAGCAGTTTCTTTGGCGCGCAATGTGAAAGGCGTCACAGCGGTAAAAAATGATATGCGTTTGAAGTAATTTGAACAGGTAGTACTGAAGTACAAGAATTCCTTACCAAAGCTTAAACTTTGGTAAGGTTTTTTTGTTTTGGTTATTCAATATTGATTGGTTTTGCGGATTTTTGTTGGTCGCTAACTCTATTTGAACGGCAGCTCTAAAGGAATTTCTTCTGGCATGATGTAAGCGTAACCAGCAGTATGTTGAAATACTTTGCGTATCGTATTTTCATAAAATTCTTTCTCGACATTGATACAACCATAGCTGATCCGATTATCCAAATGCGTTGATGTTTGTAAGCGCTCTTTTCTACGTTCTTTCAGATTATTGGTGAAGATACGATGTATAGAAATCGCGGCATCATAATCTACCCAAAAAATGTCTTGGCCATGCAGATCATGTCCAAATTCCAAAATAAAGCGACCCGCTGGAGTTATTCTTTCCCCGGGTGAAATTTCCATTAGTTTACGATGATTAACCCCAGGTGTTGAATGGTCACCGTGTGTCATCCCTAATAGCACTGGCGTGGTTCCGGCCAATTCACCATTGCTATTAAATATCAATAGTTGCGCATTGACTTTATCAATAATCAGGTAGGGAAACTCTTGGTTGTCACCAGTTTCCCTGATCCAGGCAATCAATTTTTTGAGATCAGCGGATGCGGGAGTCTGATTGAAATAGACAAAGTTGTCGAATTCCAAGGACTCGATTTTTACTATTGCAGAGTGATTTTCTAGCATTGGTGCTGTGTTTAAGTGCGCCTTAACAGATAGGGCTGTGCTGTCTTGACGCATAATTCCAGCCTGTAATGTTTGTGCCACTGCGATTTCATTGCAATAAGCGACGAACAGAATAAAGCCAAGAACCGACATATTTCGAGGGAAGCGACACATAGGGAAAACGTTTTGCAATGTTCAAGGAAAATTCGCCAATAGCTTTGATATTTTCAAAGTGATTGGCGAATGTAGGATTGTGATAAAGTTAAATTGTTAGTCTACGAAGAACTAGTGGCGATCTTGTTTGCGTGGGCGTTCTGGCGCTTTTTTAGATCGTGGCACTGGTTTTTCAACGACTGGCGTTAAAATCGGTTTCACAGGTTTTTCAACAGGAACTACGACAACGGGTGTTTTTGGTTCCAATACTGGCTTAGGTTCTTCCGGGACTAACAAGGAGTTCAGTCCTGTGGGCACTTCTGGGGTGATAATTTCTAAAGGCACCGTATCAGGATTGAGTGGAACCAGCGGGATATTGGGAGTGATCACGACCGGAGGAATCACTGTTACTGGTGGAGTCACGGTCAGCTCGCCTGGCGTATAAGTGATGTTGTAATTCGTTGGCGTAAAGGTGCCTCCGCTCGCATTACTTGCCGTGATGACATAGGGACTATCAATCACGCTAGCTGCAGCAGGCGTGCCAGGGCTCGTCAAATTAACATTGCCGATTGTTTCGCCATTGACCAAACCAGTCTGTTTGTACTCAGTCAGCTCGATGGCCGTGCCATAAGGTTTAGTGACATCGCTAGCGGTGATATTGAGAGCGGTTGGGATCACTTTTAATTCACCATTTACGTACACGACTGTGTAATTCGATGGCGTAAATGATCCTGTAGCGCCACTTGGCGTGATGGCATACGGGCTGCCTATTACGCTTGCAGTCGCCACCGTGCCCGGGCTGGACTCGTTAACACTGACGACCGTGTCACCATTCACCAAACCGCTTGCTGTAAATGCTGTGAGCGGCAATGTGATTGTTTGCCCATAATTCTTGCTGGCGTTGTTCGCTTTTACTGTCAAAGGAATAGGTAAGACTGTTAAAGCACCATTGACGTAGCTGAGAATGTAATTCGATGGTGTAAAAGTTCCAGTGGCAGCGCTAGGTGTAATGGCATACGGACTACCTGTGACACTCGCGGTAGCGACAGTCCCAGGACTAGTCTCATTCACGCTGACGACGGTATCACCATTCACTAAGCCGCTGCTGGTAAATGCTGTTAATGGCAATGTAATTGTCTGACCATAATTTTTCGTCGCATCATTTGCTGTGACGACTAATGGAACAGGTAAGACGGTTAAAGCGCCGTTGATGTAATTGACGATGTAATTGGAGGGGATGAAACTACCAGTCGCACCACTTGGCGTGATGACATACGGGCTACCGACGACACTTGCAGTGGCAACGGTGCCTGGGCTAAGCTCATTCACACTCACTACGGTATCGCTATTGACTAAACCAGTGGTGGTAAATGCGGTGGTCGGCAGAACGATCGTCTGACCATAATTTTTACTGGCGTTATTCGCGGTCACGGTTAAAGGAATCGGCAGAACGGTCAATGCACCATTGATATAACTCAAGGTGTAATTTGATGGAGTAAATGAGCCACTGGCGCCGCTTGGTACGATGGTGTACGGACTACCATTTACGTTTGCGGTAGCGACAGTTCCGGCGCTACTTTCATTGACGCTGGTGACCGTATCGCCATTAACCAATCCGCTGCTGGTAAATGCGGTGAGTGGTAATGTAATAGTCTGACCATAATTTTTCGTCGCGTCATTTGCCTTCACCACCAAAGGAATCGGCAAGACAGTCAATGCACCATTGACATAACTCAGTGTGTAATTCGATGGTGTAAATGACCCACTCGCGCCACTTGGTGTAATCGCATAGGGACTGCCGATAACACTTGCAGTGGCAACTGTACCGGGACTAGATTCGTTGACACTGACGATCGTGTCGCCATTCACCAAGCCGCTGCTAGTAAATGCAGTCAGTGGCAGTGTGATCGTCTGGCCATAATTCTTCGCTGCATTATTGGCGGTAACGACCAAGGGAATCGGTAACACTGTTAATGCCCCATTGACGTAACTGAGTGTGTAATTCGATGGTGTGAAAGTCCCGGTGGCGCCACTCGGTGTGATCGAATAAGGACTGCCTATAACACTCGCGGTAGCGATAGTTCCTGGGCTCGTTTCAGTTACGCTAACCACGGTATCACCATTGACTAAACCAGTGCTGGTAAAAGCTGTCAGAGGAAGTGTGATTGACTGACCATAATTTTTCGTCGCATCGTTTGCTGTCACCACCAGAGGCACAGGCAGAACGGTCAATGCACCATTGACGTAATTGACTGTGTAATTGGAGGCGATGAAGGTGCCGCTGGCGCCGCTAGGGGTAATCGCATAGGGACTACCGATGACATTTGCGGTGGCAACAGTACCCGGGCTCACTTCATTGACACTGACCACCGTATCGCTATTGACTAAACCGCTGGTAGTGAACGCGGTCGTCGGCAGGGTCATTGTCTGGCCATAATTTTTACTGGCGTTATTCGCGGTCACGGTCAAAGGAATCGGCAGAACGGTGAGTGCCCCATTAACATAACTTAAGCTGTAGTTTGACGGCGTAAAAGATCCACTAGCGCCACTTGGTACGATGGCATACGGGCTACCTATTACGTTTGCAGTGGCGGCAGTGCCGGCACTACTTTCAATCACGCTAACGATGGTATCGCCATTCACCAAGCCACTAGACGTAAATGCAGTGAGGGGTAAGGTAACTGCTTGTCCGTAATTTTTGGTCAGGTCATTCGCGGTCACAATCAAAGGAATTGATTGGATCGTTAAAGCACCATTCACATACGTAATGCTGTAGTTAGAGGGTGTAAACGATCCACTAGCACTACTTGGCGTAATGGCATACGGATTGCCTGCCACACTTGCCGTGGCAAGGGTACCGGGACTCGTTTCAGTCACGCTAACCACGGTGTCGCCATTGACTAAGCCGCTGCTGGTAAAGGCAGTGAGTGGCAGTGTGATCGCTTGGCCATAACTTTTTGTTGCGTCGTTCGCGGTCACCACCAAAGGTATAGGCAGAACGGTTAATGCGCCATTGACGTAATTAACTGTGTAATTGGAGGCGATGAAAGTTCCACTGGCACCACTCGGCGTTATGGCATACGGACTGCCGATGACATTTGCGGTGGCAACAGTACCTGCGCTTACTTCATTGACGCTGACGACTGTATCGCTATTGACTAAACCGCTGGTAGTAAATGCGGTCGTCGGCAGCGTCATCGTCTGCCCATAATTTTTACTGGCGTTATTCGCGGTCACGGTCAAAGGAATCGGCAGCACTGTAAGTGCCCCATTGACATAACTCAGTGTGTAATTTGACGGCGTGAAAGATCCGCTGGCGCCACTTGGTACGATGGCATACGGGCTACCTATTACGTTTGCAGTGGCGGCAGTGCCGGCACTACTTTCATTCACACTGACGATGGTGTCACCATTCACCAAGCCACTAGTCGTAAATGCGGTGAGGGGTAAGGTAACTGCTTGTCCGTAATTTTTGGTCAGGTCATTCGCGGTCACAACCAAGGGAATTGATTGAATCGTTAAAGCACCATTCACATAGGTAATACTGTAGTTAGAGGGTGTAAACGATCCGCTGGCGCTACTTGGAGTGATGGCATACGGGTTGCCTGCAATACTTGCAGATGCAGCTGTACCGGGACTCGTTTCAGTCACGCTAACTACTGTGTCGCCATTGACTAAACCAGTGCTGGTAAAAGCGGTGAGAGGCAGTGTGATGGCCTGGCCATAATTTTTTGTCGCGTCATTGGCTGTTACCACCAAAGGAATAGCTGTGACTGCCAATGCACCGTTGACGTAACTGAGAGTGTAATTAGACGGTGTAAAAGTACCAGTCGCGCCACTCGGCGTGATGGCGTAGGGACTGCCGCTCACGTTGGCTGTGGCTGCAGTGCCAGCGCTGGCTTCATTTACGCTGACAACCGTATCGCCATTCACCAAACCACTGCTGGTAAATGCGGTGAGTGGCAGTGTGATCGCCTGTCCATAATTTTTCGTTGCGTCGTTCGCTGTTACCACCAAAGGGATAGGCAAGACTGCCAATGCACCGTTGACGTAACTGAGTGTGTAATTGGATGGAATAAAGGTACCAGTAGCACCGCTCGGCGTGATGGTATAAGGGCTACCGACGACATTAGCAGTGGCAATAGTACCTGCGCTAACCTCGTTCACATTGACGACGGTATCGCCATTAACTAGACCACTGGTAGTAAATGCTGTGGTCGGAAGCACCATCGTCTGACCATAATTTTTACTCGCGTTATCGGCTGTCACCGTGAGAGGAATCGGCAGTACACTCAAGGCACCGTCGACATAACTCAGGGCGTAATTCGATGGGGTAAAGCTTCCGCTCGCACCACTGGGTGTAATTGCGTATGGGCTTCCATTGACGTTCGCGGTAGCCGCAGCACCTGCACTACTTTCATTGACGCTGACGACAGTTTCGCCATTGACCAAGCCGCTACTTGTAAAGGCAGTCAAAGAAAATCCGACGGCCTGACCATAATTTTTGCTGGCATTATTCGCAGTAATGACCAATGATGCGGGTGCTACTGTGAAGCTACCGTTGTTATAACTGATGGCGTAATTTGATGGTGTAAAGGTACCACCAGTCGCAGCACTTGGCGTAATAGCATACGGGCTACCTATGACACCCGCTGACGCGAGAGTTGCTGCGCTAGTTTCAGTCACGCTGAGTATTGTCTCACCATTGACTAAACCGGCAGAACTAAATGCTGCCGTCGACAGAGTCGGCGTTTCGCCATAATTTTTAGTCGCATCGTTAGCGGTAATGCTTAAAGGCGCAACCGTGATATTGGCGGCTGTCACGGCGGTGGTATTGAAGGAATAATTTCCTGCGTCAAGCCCACTGACATTAATTCCAGCGACATTGACCACTTTGGCGACACCAACATTGGGGTCAATAAAGTTCGCACTGGCATAACTGGTCGCAAGCACGTCGCCTGCAATCCGGTTGTCACTCAAACTGACAGTATCAGGCGTTAAACCGTTGTAGATTCTGTTCGTACCTGCAGCAGCAACCACTAAGCCCCGCGGCGTGATATTGCCAGTTGTTGTACCAACACCGGTGACACCACCAAACGGAGCGAATAATGAAAACTTACCAGCATCTGCTCCCGCGACGGAATAGCCGTTATAGGTAATGACCTTGCCATTCGCGACATTTTTGTTATTGTAAGTGGCTGTTCCTGGAACCAGACTGACAATGCCACCATCAGTTGGCGTACCCTTGAAAGCAAGTGTAGCAATGTTATTTCCATCGTAAACTTTGTTACCGCCTTGTACAAAGACCCAAGCTTTAGCATCCATAGCACCAGCTACAACTCGCGTGAGATAGTTGGCGATATCGGTCGTGGTGTCTGCGTAATTCGCAGGATTAAAGCGGATGATCGTATTGACTGCACTGATTGTGCTCGGACCGACAAAGTTCACCGTGCCACCAGCTAAGCCCGGCCCAGTTCCATCATTATCGGCATACAAGGTAACCGAACCGGTATCTACCGACACGGTGCCCGCGATCGTTACATCATTATTGGCACGCACCAAGATAGAGCCGCCGCCATCCGCAGTCGCAGTGACGATACTCACATTATGTTGTGCATTCAAATCGATTTTGGCATTTGCCGCACTGGTAGTGAGCGCCGCAGTGACCAGAATATCGTTACCCGCAGTCATTGTGATCTTTGAATTGATCGCACTGGCCGTCATGGCCGCTGTGACTTTGACATCATTACCAGCATTGAGCACGATGGCTGAGCCATCAGTACTTGCTGTCATCGCGGCATTGATGAGTACATCATGTCCCGCATCTAATTGTAATTTCTGGCCGGTGAGCCAGGTCACTGCACTTGCGACGGTTATGTCATTGGTGGCATCAATAATCCGATCTGTGCCTGCCAAACTGGCAATAACGCTGGCAGGGGTTTCGTCACCGCCTGCACCTGCAATCACCCAATTCACAGGATCAAGCAACCACACACCTGTTTTGCCAGAAGCGGCTAAGGTATTGATGTTTGTTGAGTCAGTAAGCTTTACATTCTTACCCGAAGTTTCGATGAAACCGCCATCGCCACTGATCGCGCCACCACGTGCCGAGAGCGTCCCCGCCACCGTTGTGTTGGCGTCCGACCAAATCCTCACATCGCCGCCATTGCCAGTATGCATCGCATCGGCGTTAATGATCGTGCTGTCGCTAAGAACCGTAGTTAATGAATTTAGTGTGCTACCGATGTCGCTGAAGTTTCTGCCGACCTGCACCTTACCACCGCCTGCGTCACCATTGACTTGTATGCGCGTACCGGATAAATCGATGTGACTGGCGAGAATATCAATTTGCCCACCGGTTTGTCGCGGCAGTTCGCCCGACGCGTCCAAGGTTCCTGCGACCGTGACGATACCTGTATTGAGATCACCGTTATTGCCAAGCAGGCGAATCAAACCATTTTTATTATCGATACTACGCGCCTGAATCAGGCCGGTATTATTCACCACGTTTTGTAAAATAGTCGATGCAGAACGAGCACTCAAAATCACTTGTCCGCCATCAGCTTGTAATATTCCTTGATTTTCAACCAGTGCAGATAATGCAGCCTGATCGACATGAATCTGCAGCAAGCCATCTCCTGCTAAATCTAAAGTAAATTGATTACCTGAAGCGAGCGCGACGGAACCCAATTTGGCAGAGATAATGCCTTCGTTTTGAACATGGGCTCCTAGCAAGGCGACATAAGCGCCGTCAGCATTGGTGCTGATCGTGCCTTGATTGATGACGCTGGCATTGTCAAAGCGAGAAGATGATTTTGTGAATGTCATGTTGCCATCGTTGAAATCACGATTGCTGATGTCGGCTGTTGAAGCGACAAAGCCGCCCACATTCACGCTTGCGCCTTTGCCAAACAAGATACCGTTCGGGTTGACGAGAAACACTTTGCCATTAGAAAAAAGATTCCCAAAAATCTGACTGGAATCCGATCCCACTACACGGTTGAGCGCGACAGAACTGGTACCTGGCTGATTAAATTGTACTGTTTCGCCCTTGGCGATATTAAAGCTGTCCCAATTGAGAATTAACTTAGGCGTCGATTGCGTGATCGTTGTGTTAACGCCAGTTTGACTAATGTTCGCATTGCCCGAAACGACGACGCCACCAGTTGTTTGTGCTTGCGCTTCCACGCCTATTAAGAGGCAAGACAATGCGAGTACTTTTAAAGAAAAACCTGAAAAGAACCCTGAAAAAAATCCTGAATCGCTAAGTGGATTAAAGCCACCACTTCCGCCTGAGATGCCTGCAGATTTCTTTTTGCCTGCGCCTTTTGAGTTTTCAGAGACCGCGATAAAAGTGCCTGAGCTTTCGCTCCATACGGATCGATAGATACTATTCATTTTGTAACTCCATTAATGTTTTAATGCGGTCAATGTCATTGCTTGACGAAGAAATATTTTTTAAAAATGTTTGCAAAGCGGGTGAGGAACATTTGATGGATTGTTCTCACTTATCTCTGTTGTCGACATTAAAAATATTTCACCGCTTGTATCCAAAAACGTCCTGACTTATCTGGTGCTGAAGTCGCAGATTCGTTTCCTAATTTTTTAGCGTAGTAGGCTTTCACCACAAAATTGTTGTAGTCCGACCAGGTCAGACCCAGACCAGCGCCAGACAACGAGCGATGATTGCGCGCATTGGTCCAAGGATTTTTATTCGTATCGACGCGACCCGCATCGACAAAACCTATTAACTGCCATTGACTGGAAGATGCGTTTGACATCGGTAGTTGCCAGCGCAATTCAAGATTCGCTAACACGCCTTGATCGGCAAAAGCTTCACCCTCAGGGTAAGCGCGTACTGCGTACATCCCACCGAGTTCCATTTTTTCTGAGACGTCTAGATTTTTTGAGGCCATCTGACCGCTAATTGATCCAAACAGCGTCACCGAATCACTGAGGTTCTGCAGACGGCTCAGGCTAAAATTAACTTTGTTGAAGTGACCGTTTTGCTGTGCGGTGATCGCATCAAAAGAACGCATGACTGGCGACTGAAGATCAAGCTCGCCAGCGGTGAAACTCAAAGAGTAATTGGTCTGCGCACCAGACGACTGAAAATCCACAGAATCACGAAAATCGCCATACAGACTGGCGATCACGAGTTTGGATTGTTTGTCGGCTACCGTGCCAAACGCATCGACATAATCTTTAAAAGTTTTGGCGTCGTAGCCTAGCTGGCCATACAAATTTTTGCTTCGGCTGCGGATCAATGGATAGCCAATAAAAGCACTAGCTACCTTGGTATTACCGTGCGCACCAAGCGCTTCAAATTCTTCACCCAGTTTATATTCCAAAGCACTGTAAGCAACACCCGCTTTTAATTTACCGAATTGCATTTGGTAAGCGCCGCGCAGATAGCGCAATCCTGCACCTGAAGTGAGTGCTCGTAGCGAGGCAACATCACCTTGTCCCAAGGGTTCATTGAAGTTCACACTTAAGCCTAGACGATATTCACCCGTGTAGCGGTTGCCGGCATTGTCGACATCGACGCTGCCAGAGATTCGCGCGCCTTGCGTGACATCGATGGTCAAGTCTGACTCACCAAGTTTGCTACCAGGCGCTAAGACTGAATTGACTCTGATCCCTGGCAGATCTGACAGCAATAACAATCGGTTTTCAAGCGCAGGCGCGGTGATTACATCGTGTTGTTGCAGGCCGTCCAGATAGCCATTGAGTAATCCATTCGATACATTGCTTTGATTATTGAGCGCGATTTTTCCGTAATGGCCTTCTAGCACTGTGATCGTCAAAACGCCATTGCGAATATCCTGTGCGGGCAAATAGGCCTGCGCAACAAAGTAACCGTGTTCGTGATAAAAGGAACTGATCTTCGCCGCCATTGCGCGCAACTGATCAAGATTGAGCGTGCTATTTGCTTGAAAGCCGGTAACACGAATCAGCTCAGCCTCCGAGTAGGCGAGCGCACCGGTGATGTTGAGATTGTTGACGAGCATTGTGCTCTGATCGCCGCCTTGCGCTTGTGCAGTCGATTGCTGATTGACCACCACTTTAGCCGGTGTAGTTTGGATCTTGGGAGCGAGGGGTATTTGTTGCATCTGACCATTGGCGACCGGCACTTGCTGGGCACAAACGTGATTTCCAATGACAAGCAGAGCAAGCGGTAGAACTCTTATTTTTAACATAAAGACTTTCGGTGACGGATCTCAAATAGCAACAAAACATTGCCAGACAAGTGGGATGATCTTCGTCGTGCCGAAATAGGTCTGTACGTTAGCGCACAAGTTGTTTGTGAGTTGCGCAAGTGTTGTTTGTGGAGCGGGTAGGAAAAGCGGGGAATGTTGTGAACTGCAAGCCCGTAAATGCTGCGGTTTTATCGCACGGGATTAGTTAGTGATTGGTTTTCAATAGACTTGTGATGTATGAGACAGAAAATCTCAGGCTTGTATCGATGTTATCAAGTCTGTCTAAAGTGGATGGGTAAAACGAGGAATTGCGCAGACGGCTTGAAAAAACAAAAAAGCCCTGTTATTGCTAACAGGGCTTTGTGTTCTGGTGATAGGTGGAATTGAATAAGCCATTAAGATCGTTTTAAATAAAGGATTGATGCTATTTAAATTTTAGAAATACCCTCACTGATACCCTCAAAAAGATGCCCAGTAAATTTCTACTTCATTACATCTGTGTAGATTGGAAGTGATAGCTATTTTCGTCTGAGTCCGATAGCGTTGCCTTGTGCAAGTAGATGATAATTTACCTAATTCATCGAAATAATCAAACACGAATAGCTTTGCATTTAGCAGGCTAAGTCACAACGTTGAACGATCTCGAAGCTGAAAATTACGTCGCCTAATGTTTGTATACAGGGTTTTCGAGTTTACGTGAAGAATTTGGTATTTCTGCTTGGTGTTGTTTTTGGCAACAGTCCACTCCGTTGAAGATCCACGCGAAACTGCTCGCATTGAGCTAGGTCGTAAAGGATAATGAAGAATTTAATAGGTACTTTTTTGCTTCGCTAAGGGGCTTCAAGAAAAATTTCTGTTCTGTCGCATAGTCATCTGTTTGAAAAATATAAGGCGTGAATGATCCTTATACTCAATATGAAATGTAGATTTTTAGAGGGTTCTTTTCTTTAGGTCTTTGATTTATCATTTTTTTTCGTTAGTTATTGTGGCGAATATTTGTATAATATTTTGCTGTATTTTTATGGCATTTAGAAATTCAATGTTTCCGTTGAATTTTCAATTTATGCTTAAATTCATGAGTAGTTCGACTAAATTTTTATTGAAAAAATGAAGTTAACAAAGCCAAAATTCTTAATTGAAGCCGGAAAGAATTTTAAATTCATTAAGGACGCTCTGGGCTCCAAGGAAGCTGTGCGTTTCAAAATATCAGTTGAAGTAGAGTTTCACGAGCAGACTGAACCCATATCAATTTTTATCGAAGGCGAACGGGCTTCTGATGGTGGTTGGAGTACAAGGCGTCTAATCAATCAGAATCAAGATGTGCTGTCATCTCGTGAAGCCCTGGAAGAAAGTCTGGAGATTATTGAAGGACAAGTGAGTGAATACATCTTGCAAAATGCGCTTGTCGAAGATTGGAAAGAATTGACGGAAGCAATGAATGAAATACGAGAATCTGGGTATTCTCTTGTTGAATGGGGAAACCGAGCTGCGCTGCCTATGATTGCTGTCACTGCCTACGGTTACGAAGCACTTTTTTGCGCACCTATAATGGCGATCGCCTATGTCAATGAGGGAACCCAAGCGCTTGCAAAAAATGATTTAAGTTATACGTCACACTGTGTGCAAAGAGGTCAGTATTTTTCAGGTGCTGAAATGTTGATTTCTAACCCTAATAAATGGCTCACCGATCGGGCCATCACAGGTGGAATTGCAAAGAAGTTTTTACGCGAACCAATAAAAATTAAGGTATCAGAACTCCTTAAAAGTCTAGCGCCGGTTTATGGTTGGGCATCTACTACTGATGCCATTAGGATGGTAGCGTATGAATTGAATGATAACCATTCGGATCTAGTCGAATCTTGCAAGCTGAAAACAGAAAATCTTCCGAGAACAATTAAAGAGTGGATGAAGAGTGAACCCGAGAAATTTCATTGTTCCATTACATCTAAGGCTTGATACGTTTAACTTGTCACTGATTATTGCCCCTCTCATGAGGGGTTTTTTTATGTCCAAAATTTTCTTTTAGCAGCCGTATTTGAAGTTCTTAGGCGACTTTTTATGATGTGTTTCGTTCTAACCATTTATAAGGAGTTCCAAGAATGAATAAACCTGTACAAGCTGCTCACTTCATTATACGCAAACCAATGGTTTGTAAACGCACTGGCTTTTCACCTGCACTTTTGTACGCAAAACTTGATCCGAAGTCAATTAGCTACGACGCTACCTTTCCACGTCAAGTTCGTTTAGGCGCGGCGGCGGTAGGTTGGTTTGAACATGAGATTCAAGCATGGCTAGAGTCACGTCCTCGCGTAGTAGGCACGGAACAAGAGGAGAAAGCATAATGCGCCCCTTTCCAGATTATGTACGTCCATACCCTACAAATGCATTTCAAGGTCTTGCTGCGCAACTTATATGCTATCTAACAAATGGCGGATTTCCACCTGAAATGGTCGGCACGGTCTTGATCGCCATGATCTCATTATTGACTCAAGGCGTGGCCGACGTGTTTTGGCCAAATGGTCAAAAAGCGCCTATTGGTAACAGTATTTGTTTAGAAGCTCGCTCTGGATTTGGTAAGACGATAACTTTAAATTTTTTCAAGAACGCGCTCGAAAGATGTTTGCGTCGTCTTTGTCAAACTAACGAAAAGTGCTCAGATTTTTTGATTGAGGATGTAACGCGCGAGGCAATTTTGGAGAGTCTAGCTCGTCTTCCTGTTGCTGGCTTGGTGACTGACGAAGTTGGGCAGATCGTTCACTTGTTCAAACACGCAGCAACTTTGGTGAAGCCCATTGATGGTTCTACAATCCGAAACTCACGTGTGAGTACCGGACGTAAGACAATAATTAATCCGCGCCTGCTTATGTTGCTGATGGCGCAACCGGATGTGTTTGACGCGATTAGGAACTTGCTGCTAGCAAAAGGTAGTATCGGCCTTGGTAATCGATTATTTTTTGCATCTTGTAACCGCTTAACGCCTAATGTATCAATTCATTCCGTGTCTCTGCCTAATTTCCTAGAGGAAGCATGGGAACGAAGAACAAATACACTCCTTTATCTTACGTTTGCCCAAGTTGAAAAGCACGATCTAGAACGACCGGTATTACGCCTCAGTTCTCAAGCGTCTCAATTCTTGATTAATCTGAGTGGCGACGCTAGTCGAAATTGTCTCCAGGATAAATTATCAATTTCGAACCCTGAATACGCTTCGCGCCATCCTGAGCGTGTACTTCGCCTCGCAGGCGCGTTACACGTTTTTGAATACGGCGTCGAAGGTGAAATTTCTTTGGACACCATTCATCGTGCGGAAGCGTTGGGAGCCTGGTATATCGAGGAATTCGCTCGCATGATGTATGTGCCACCCAAAGTGACTCAAGCAGATTTGGATGTTACCACTTTAGAAAATGCAATTCTTACGGTTGTGCATCAGACGGGTGTCTCAAGGTATCGCCAATCTGTCCTACGCGCCTGTGCAGCTAATTTAGGGCTTACGCCGGCCCGATTTAATCGTGCACTTGCTGTTCTCGGTGGACAAGGAAAGATCAAGGTCATCGTAGAACGTAATACGCCGTGGGTGATTTTCCAAAATTACTATTCTCCTCGCCTTTATTAATTCAAACCTCACCCATGGCTGCATCACGGTGCATGCCATGGATTCTATGACCTAAAAATTTTTGGTTCAACTTCTCGCGAGTCTTGCAGTGTTCTTTCACGCCGGAAGGACACGCTATGTTTGTTAATTGCATTGGCTTTATCTCGAGAATTGAAAGTAACCATTTTCGTGACAAGTCCTTTGTAGGAATGTCACGCTGATAGATTAAGGATTTAAAAATGACAGTAGATATTGACCGCCACATTATTAAATGTGGTGATGAAAAAAAATACATTATTGCGACAGTACTCGAAGGAATTCGATTGCTTTTGCTTTTTATGACCCGGGTAATTTACCAAAATGAGTTGTACTTAACTTCATATAAAACCAAGCTTGGTAAAGAGTGCAAAAAAGTTTCATCGCTGGGAAGCGATGCGAAAAGTTTGCACAAATTTGCATCCTGTTTTTCAACTGACTATAGGTTCTCGCCATTAATTGAGTTTTTTTTCGATGAGTATTGTAAGCATGCGATCAAAAATTTTCCTTCATCGAATATTGGTCGCGATATTGCTAGCATTGAACTATTTAATGATTTTGTGACGACGATGCGCAGAAATGCTGCAGCAACTAAATTGAAGAAACGTGTTAATGATTGGGTGAGCAAGACCAAGAAAAATGAGAAACATCTTCAACAATTTGAGGCTGAGCTATTTGGTCGGAATTCGAGTTTGATGGTTGTGAGGCTGGATTTCCATTATCACGCAGCGGTCTTTAAGCGTGAGGAAATCCATCAAATAATGGTGCGAGAACACATGCAAGAAATAAGTGATCAATTTTTTCTTATCGAGGGAAATCCATTGACTGATCGGAAACCAAACCAAGGACGCATTAGTCTTGATGAGGTGCAGAAAGATCGTGTACGGCTTTTTACAAATATGAAGGGCAAACCAAGCTTGTTCGAACATAGTGTCGGATATATATGGCACATAGAAAGTGCGAAATCCGCAGGCTATCGCTTACATGTCATGTATTTTTTTGATGGATCGCAAGTCAAAGACTGCCAATACATTGGACAGGAAATTGGTGATTATTGGGTAGAAACGATTACGAACGGTCGCGGCTACTTTGAGTGCTGTAATGATGAAAATTCACATGTTGGTGAAGAATGGGTGATTGGTGAGGTTAACCGTTTCGACAATCAAAAGCGAAAGCGTCTACTACTTTCCATGCAATTTTTTTGTAAAGCAAACCTGATTGTGCAAGATGTTCCCTATGTTGGCTGTCATCTTTTTGGGAGTGGATTTTTTCGCCTGTCCAACAATTCGCGGAGAGTTTTTGCGCGACCCAAAACAGAATTTTCGTCAAATGACCAAGGTGGATTCGGTACGTAGCTATATCCAAAATTGTCCTTTCTATTTTAATTCAAAGACTTAGGTAATTACGCGAAATCGAATCTTGTCTTGGTTGTTTGGACTCAAGGACGATTTTGCAACTCATTTTAGGAGCGTTAAATGCGTGATGAAGTTAAAGAAAAATTTGTTTTTAGTCGCCTTGCATTGTTTTTTTGCTTGGCGCTCGCATTACTTGCCACTGGGATTTCTTTGTCAATTTTGGTAATCGCAGGATGGCAATTAGGTGAATCAATGAAAGAGAAGATCTTGTTGGCAGCATTCGGAGCACTTGCAGTGGGTGGTGCACATCTGCTGTTGACTTTGTGTCGACCAGCTTCTCTCAAAATAAAATTGGCATCCATGGTGCTTTGGTTGTTCTGCATGGTTTATGTGATGATTAATCATGCAAATTTTCTTTTGTCGTCACATCAGCAAGCTGGGATGCATCGTATTGCGTTGTTCGACCAGCCGTCAGCGAGATTGGTGCGAGAACGTAACCTAATTGAAATTTTGTCTGATCAAGAAAAAATCAAAACGGAATTGGATGCTAAATCTCGAATCCGTTGTGAACGAGGTTGCGACTCGTTGAAAGTGAAGTTGAATACCCTGAAGGCGAAACTAGAAGTGCTTTATGCGGAGGCAGGTGAGTTCAAACGCTTGCGACTGCTTCAAGATCGTCAGAATGACCTTAAAGAAGCTTTGCGTGATGATCCCGTGACGATGCCACTTGCTACGTTGTCTGGCGTAACTGCCATACAGATTGGATTGATGAGGAGCTTTTTGTTTGCAGTCATTCTTGAGGGGGCGGCGTGCATATGTTGGTACATTTTTCTTCAGAGTCGTGACTCCTCAGTCACGTCGGCAGTCACATCAGTGGTCACACGAATAGTCACACCAACAGTCACAGCGGATTCTGATGTTACTAAAGTTCTCAATGTCGAAGTCACACAACCGATCACTCCGTTGGAATGTCAGGTCGAAATGTTGGTAAAGGATGTTAAGGCTGGGCGCGTTGATGCAACTGTTAGAGCATTGCAAAAATACTGCCGTTGCTCTCAGAAGCAAGCATCGGCTTTACGGAAACTAGTTTTAATCGAGCTAGAGAACAAAAGTCAACTGTGCTAGTTCATAAGTAATCTAGTCTGCGTACAAACCGAGCCACAAAACATAAATTTTAGAAACCATTAAAGGAAACCAAATGAAAAACTTGACGATTAAAAAGCTGAATGAGATTATAAAACATATCAATGATAACTGGACGCCAGAAGATGATGCTCGTATCCATCGTGATACGGTACGCTACAACCGATCATGCGCTCACATGGGTTTGCGTCATTCTCCGCAAACTAAAGCCGCAATTAGCGCCGCATTGAAGGGACGTGCGGTAAAACTTGTGGTATGCCCGCACTGTTCAAAACAAGGTGGCGTTGGTGCCATGCACCGCTGGCATTTCAACCAGTGCAAAGCAAATTTGAGCGCCCGATAGCTGACCACCCTCGCTATTTATGGTGCATTTTTTTGTCAGATTCAAGTAACGCTTACTCGTAATAATTTACCAGAGTAAGCGCTATTCAGTTTTTGCTGGAATTTGCTCACATCCAACCATCGTTTGATAGTCCTAGACTAAGTTTCTGTAGCTTTCAATTCTCGGTATAAGTAATATGTTTTATATAACTAATTAATGTTTTATGTAACACCTTATTTATACCTATACTTTAAAATAACAATTTGTGTTCTGTAAGCATTCAGTAACACAGGTGGTAGAGAAATTAGGTATCCCTAAGTCACTGAAAGTAACACCATTAGTTCGCGTGTGAGTTCAGTCATCCGTTACGTCACTCTAAGGTAGAGTTGATTGGATTGTTATCAGCATAGTAATGACATGCGACTGTAAATAATTCATGTACTGGCACACGTAAGTCAGGTTAATCCGAGCAGGCAATCTGACTTATTATCGTAGGTAACTGCAAACGCCTACTCGCTCTGCAACCTAGTCAGCAAGCCAGTCGCCATGCAATTCAGTGTTGCCTTTGATTGCTTGTATGCCCCTGCAATGAGATGCACTCCGGTAAAAAAATACTCAAAGTAATGCATGGTATGAACAACATTACGGGAGTACTACAATGATTCGTCATCAATTCAATTCAAACCTCACTCTGCATTCCGAAGATCAATACCTAGGCTTACCTGTACAGATTGACAAAGGACCCCTTATAGGGGAATACCTTGATCGACTTCACCAAACGATGTCTTGTGCATTAGGTCAATACAGTCGGGTATTTGCTTTCAGATTTGACCTTCGCTTTCCTTGCGATTTGAATGAATGCAACTTTAATTTTGATAATCAAGTGATTGAACGCTTTATCGAATCGTTTAAAGCGAAGATCAGACATAACCGTCAAATGGCGCAGCGTGACAATAAGTATGCTCATGATACCGTCGTGCGTTATGTTTGGACGCGAGAAGTCCCTCAACAAGATCGCCCTCATTTTCACGTTGCAATCCTCTTAAATTGCGATGCATTCTTCGTACTTGGTTCATTTGAAGATGGGCGAGATACGATGGTTAATAGGCTGCGAGAAGCTTGGGCGAGTGCACTGGGAAGAACCCGAGATGATGTTAAAGGACTCGTACATATCCCAGATAACGCTTGTTACCATTTACATCTTGATGATGGTTCAAGCGTTGCAGACTTCTTTTATCGCTCCAGCTATCTTTGTAAGTCCGCTACAAAGAAATATGGAAATGGATGTCATGGATTTGGTTCGAGTAGAATTTGACTATTGATAGGACGCTTCGCATGGTAGCCTGAATTAGAACTGTTTCAGCAAAGACTGAATTTTTGAAAAGTTAAATGGTTGTGTTTTAGTAACTTTGTTCTCGACAGAAATTTTTAATTATTTTCATTAAAGGGAGGGTGAAATTCTACCTATCATTTTTTTAAGGCCATCATTGCCTTACTGTTTTGTAAATCTCGTTCAATCGCCAAACATTTTTTCATGTTGTAGGCGATGCACATTATTCTCAATCGGTTCACATAACTCGGCGAAATAAAAGTCCCGCGTCAGTTGCTTCTCTAGTCGCGAGTTATAGAGAGCGTACTACAACTGCATTAACAGAGGCTTGAACATCATTAACTGCCGCAAGACTTTCTTGCCTCTGGTTTTGCTGTGAATACTATTTAATTGCGTCTCCAGAGTCCTTTTGTTGAGCTGAGCATGCACATGATTGACTTCGGTAAGCGCTTGCACTCCACGATTGAATCCTCACCCAGACTATGTTGCTTGATTTTTCCCCCCCCCAAAAAAAAAGCAATAGTCGATATTTCTTAGTGAATTGTGTCGATATCATCGTCGAATTTGCGGTGAATACTTTGTACTTCTATTGGTCGTGCAATGGTTTCTCAATAAACTCTAGCAAGAAAAGTCATCGCTGATGAGTTATCTCATTTTGAAAAAAATTTGATTATTGTTTAATTATAATTTATTATTTTGCCAATTTTAATTATTCCAAAGTAAATAAATTGGCATCAATAAATTGGCTCAGTTAATCCGCCAAAAATGATCTAGCAAGAGAATTTGACAGTTTGTCTTTGTAGTATTCAAGAAATTTACATCTTTCTTTCTAAGGAAAAGTAATGATTCGAACGCTCTCCCGATTCAAGTATTTGTCACTCATTGTTGCACTGGCTGCGCTTCCAATGACAGTGCATGCTCAACGAATAGTAGCACCTGGTGCAAACGCTACTGTCGCCCAAACGTCGATAACGTCTAGCGGTGCACTGCAAATTGTCGTGCCGATTCAAGTGTCTCCTGGCATAAATGGTTTGCAACCAAATTTGTCATTGGTTTATAACAGCGAGTCTGGTTATGGTGCACTCGGTGTAGGTTGGACTCTTTCTGGAATTTCAAAAATTACGCGATGCCCAAAGACTGAGGCGCAGGATGGCGCTCGTAGCGCAATTATGACAGTAAGTAATGATGCATATTGCCTGGATGGCGAGCGTCTGGTGCCAATTTCTGGTGTGAGCGGTGCGAATGGGACGCAGTATCGTACGGAGCGTGAGACATTTGCGAGTATTGTTTCAAATGGAGCGACATCAATGGGGACTGGCCCAACCAGCTTTGTTGTTACTACTAAGTCTGGGCAAGTTTGGACCTATGGCACTTACACTTATACAGGTTATTCAATTACGAAAGTGGCTGATCGATTCGGCAATGTGATGAATTTTTACTATTCCGCTGGTGGCGTGGATGATACGGAACTATCAATGGGGATGACTGCGCATGGTAGTAACTTTATCAGTAGTATTGTTTACGCAGGGAAAGTAATCGAATTTAAATGGTTATCGCCAGTCGCTTACAATCCCATCCCTCAATTCCAAGGGGGCAAAATAATAGAGCGACCAGTGACTACCTTGCAATCTATTTCCCTAAAAGATAGTCCTAGTTTCCCCATGTATCGCATCAAGTATGAAACGCTTGCTAGTAATTATGCACCGGCTCGTGTCACTAAAATTGAGCAATGTGCAGGTACGATTTTAAAATGTTTGCCGGCAGCAAACTTTGCATGGGATGCAAATGATTGGCGTAGTGTTACTGGTGCGAATACAGCATCCCTATTCGCAACTGCAAAAACCATGACAGGGTTTCCAGATCAAAACGGTAACTATAGTAACTACTTTGTTGATTTGAATGGTCATGGTAAAAAGTCCTGGATAAAAATTGGTAACACGCTCAATGATGCTTGGCTAGGGAAAGCAAATGCAGACGCCAGCTTCACTACTGCTGCCAATTGGACATCTGTTCCAGGTGTTGGTAATACAGGGTCTTACGAACACTATTTTGCGGACGTTAATGGTGATGGAAAAGCCGATTGGATCCGCGTTAGTCGTACTACCAATGAAGCTTGGGTAGCACTTGGCGCAGGCGATGGAGCGTTCAACTTTTGGACTAAGCATATGACGACGATCGGCTCAGCAGCAAGCACGGCGCATTACTTTGCCGATGTGAATGGTGATGGTCGTAGTGACTGGATACAAATTAATTTAAGCACCAAAAAAACACAAACTGGTTACGCTACTGGCGGCGGTGATTTTCAATTTGCCACGGCTCGCGTACCGGATTTTGATCCCGCCATATGGGACTTGCGATTTGCTGATATGAACGGCGATGGTCGTGCGGATGTTATGGCTATCAATAAGACTTTGCCGTATTTTGCGACTTATTATGCGACCGCGAATGGCACATACACCAATGTCGTAGCGACGAGTACGGTATATGATGCAGGGACGCGAATCGATATTGCAGATGCTAATGGTGATGGCTTGACAGATTTTGCGATCATGTATCCTGTGAATGCGCCATCAGGTAAAACCGGCCTTGACTATGTTCTAACAGGTGGGGAGACGAGTAGCGCAAAATTAGGTAATTTTGGTGCTTCATTAGGTTCTGATTATTTTGCAGATATTAGTGGTGATGGTTTAACTTCTAGAATTTCGCTCGGTGCTAATAGTACAGGTTTTGTGAATATCGGCATCTCGTCGACATACTGTATCGCTTGTACTTCACCGATTAATATTCAATTCACTTTGCCTTCAAATAGTCCTGCGAGCAACTTTAATCATTACTTTGTTGATTTGAATGGTGACGGAAAAGCAGATTGGATAATTGTCGACAAAAATAGCAATACAGCCTCTGTGGCGCCATCTCAGTTTACCTATTTTGGTCGCGTTCAAAGTGTTACTAACGGTTTAGGTGCAACCACACAGGTCACTTACAAGCCGTTTTCGGATGCAACTGTATACACCGCTGATGCCGATGCAGTTTACCCACAAACTGATAGTTTATTACCAGTGCGCTCTCAAGTGAAACCAAGATTATTGGTTGCGTCTGTGGCGCAATCCAACGGTGTCGATGCAGGTGTTACTACTAGTTATAACTACGGCGGTTTAAAAACCGATATGGCGAGATGGCAGCGCCTGGGCTTCCGCTGGGTGCAGTCCACCAATCAGCAAACTAGCATAGTCAATCGTACGGAGTTTTTACAAACTTTTCCCTATACAGGCTTGACGAGTGTTGGCACGAAGTCTTTGGCTGGTTCAGGAAACAATGGCATATTGGAGCAAACTACCAACACGTACACCTGTAATGATTTCGTGAATGCAACGAGCTGCGTCACTGCAACTAATCGTCGCTATTTCCCCTATGCGAAGCAGTCAGTTTCGTCGTCATGGGACTTAACGGGTGCGCCAATTTCCAGCTCTAACACGACCTATCAATACGATGTTAATGGTAATTTAACGCAATCCATAGTGACCGTCGGAAGCTACACCTCCACTACAGTTACTACTTACCGGAGTGACGGTCAACCATTGACGACCACGGTCACTAATTCACAATAAGTCACCAAAAGTCCGAATAATTCATCACTAAAGAGGCACCAGGCTTGAGTGCGCGCACGCTGCGCAGCGCTTGGTGCGCTACTAACCCAATTGAATAATGAATGGAAATTTTATGCGTCATTTACCTTTCCGAAATGAGCAGTCTATGAAGTCACAAAAGTTACGCTTAAATGTATTGGCACTAAGTATCGCTGCGATTTTTGTGAATCAAGCGCAGGCAGACACCAGAGTTAAAGCAATGAGCTTTACGTACGATGTAAAAGGTTTGCTAACTGAAGCAATTCGTGAGCCGAACGATCCCCAGCTCAACTTAAAGACCGCATATACTTATGATTGGCGTGGCAATCGCATAACGACTACGGTCTCATCCACTGCAACCGGCACAGCAGCAATTCCTAGCCGCGTCACCCAAACCGTGGCATACGATAGCAGTGGCATTAGTCCTATTTCCAGTACCAATGCCTTGGGACAAAAGGTTGCAGGATTAATGGACTTGGCGAACATGCCTGTCTACATCGATGATCTAAATGGTATACGTACCAATTACGAATACGATGAATTCCAGCGTAAGACGAAAGAGTATCGCGCAGGTGTTGTGACAAACTATACCTATGGCACCACGGTGTCTACTGACACAAGTGGTGCCAGCTGCCCTGCAGCGACCAAAGTGGTCATAACACAGCAGGCACCTTATAATGTCCGTCCTTGGGTTGTACAATGTTTAGACGGCGCACAAAGAGAAATACGTCGTCAAACCCAGGGCTCTGATCCAGCTGCAGTGATTACTCAGGATACTGAGTACGATAGCTTTAGTCGGGTAGCACGTACGAGTCGGCCTTATTACAAGGGGACAGCTTATCCTTCACCCACCATATATTGGACTACCAATACCTATGATGCATTAGGCCGTATTATCATCGTCACAGCTCCAGACGGCAGTCAGACCAAAACCAGCTATAACGGCCTAACGACCATTGTTACCAATGCACTCAATCAAACACAAACCATCGTCAAAAATGCCTTAGGCCAAGTCGTACAAGTGATTGATTTTCAGAGTAATCAAATCAATTTTACGTATGATGTCGATGGTAATTTATTGAGCTCAACTGACCCACAAGGCAACGTGTCCAGTGCAAGCTATGATGCCCTAGGCAGAAAAGTCGCCACGAATGACCCAGATATGGGCAACTGGACGTATTCCTATGATGCACTAGGCGAAGTCGTGCAGCAAACAGATGCCAAAGGAAACGTCACGACCAATAGTTATGACGTCATGGGGCGAATCGTAACGCGTAGTGAACCGGATATGGTGAGCACCTGGGAGTATGATAGCTGTACGAATGGTAAAGGCCGCATTTGTAAAGTCAGTGCCGATAACGGTTACGCACGTGAAACCACGTATGACAGTTCTGGCCGCGTTAGCACCATCGTCAATACCATCGATGCGCGATATATGACTAACTTTAATTATAATGGTTCGGGGCAAATCCTCTCGAAAAGCACTGGCGAAGTAGGTTTAACCTATAACTATTCCAACATAGGTTACTTGCAAAGTATCAGCAGTAGCAACAGTACTAGTAGTAGTCAAACCCCTATCTGGTTTGCCGATGCAATGGACGCAGAGGGTCGTATCACCAAACAACGATATAATCAAATCCGTTCAAATACCTCGTATGATCCTGCGACAGGACGCGTGTTGAGCATTAAGGCTGGCTTACCAATTTTGACCTCGACTTCGGGTACCCCGGTCTATACCGATGGAACAGAGGTACAAAACCTCAGCTACACCTATGATGCCCGCGGCAATGTCTTATCTCGCACCGATGTCAACCAAAATCTGACCGAATCTTTCTTATACGATTCCTTAAATCGCCTAACCAGTAACACGGTCAATGCCTCTGGCGCTGGTATTTATAATCAGACTTATGCCTATAACAGCATAGGTAATATCACCAACCGTTCTGATGTTGGTAGCTATACTTACGGGACAACTAATTCACGCCCGCATGGCGTCACGGAAATCGCCCTGGCGAGTGGTGGTAAGCGTCTCTATAACTACGATGCCAACGGTAATTTGGTACAGGAAGTCCAAGTAGATAACCTGGGCAATACGATTGCTGCACAAGGTCGTACAGAATCGTATACCAGCGCGAATATGCCCAGCAGTTTGTCCGTGCCGAATGCTACTCTGAACTTTAGTTATGGTACGGAACGTCAACGAACCAAACAGGTCTCGCCAAGCGGTACTACCATTTACGTGCATCCTGATAATGCGGGTGGTTTGGGCTACGAAAAAGAGACGCGCAGTGATGGTACTGTCGAGCACCGTTATTTTGTTACAGTAGGTAGTAATGTGATTGGTGTCATCAAAGCACAACTAGATATGAACGGTGATACAAACTACAATACCTTGTACTTCCATCGTGATCCGCTTGGCTCTGTCACTGCGGTATCGAATGGATCAAGCATCGTAGAAAATCTGGCTTACGAACCTTTCGGCAAACGTCGTACCGTGGCAGGCGCTTTGGATACCAATAATACGGTCAAGGGCAACAGCACAAATCGCGGCTATACCAATCATGAGCATCTAGATGCAGTAGGCTTGATTCACATGAATGGCCGTATTTATGATCCTGCAATAGGCCGCTTCATTTCGGCAGATCCAAATGTGCCTTATGCATCGAATATTCAGTCGTATAATCGATTGAGTTATACCCGTAATAACCCTATGATGATGATTGATCCTAGTGGGTTTGTTGATATGAGCACTAGTTGCCAAACGATTGAGGATGAGGACGGAAATAGATCAGAATATTGTTTTGGTGGTGGTGATCCGGGTGGTGATCTGGGTGGTGGTAGTGGCGGTGAGCTAGAGGCCATTCAACAAGTCGTGGTTAGGCCTAAGAAACCTGTTAATAATGACGAGGACTTCTATAGAATGTTTTTGCAGTTCATTGCGGACGCCGAGAAATACAGCGTATGGCCACAACCGAATCTTATTGGTGGTGATAGTTCAAATGATGAATGCAAAGGCAGAGCTCGAGTACTTAAAGGTAACAAAAAACACATCGGAAAAGCAGGTGGGCTTGGTACTCCAGGTGTAATTAATAGTACGTCCGCAGCACTTATTCCATCACAATGGGGTGGAAAGCGAGATCTGCGTGCCGCTTATAAAGACGTTTCCGGACGAAATGCAACAACGGGTGAATTGCTTTTTGATAATGCACGTGATGTTGCTGGAGGCAATTCCCCTGTATCCGGTTATAGCAATGCGAGAGATTGGTTTCTGGCTACTTATCCTGACTTGCTTTATATTGAATTACCTGGTGCTCAAAAAGATCAGGGATTCATGGATGTAGTTGTGACTACACCAGATTGGATGCCCTGCCCAAAAGGGACAACACCAACTAAATGACTTAATGGAGATTCACGATTATGAAATTCTATGCGTTCATATTTAAAGTACTTGTTATGGTTGCACTTGGATTTATAAATAATAGCTGTTTAGCTGAGTGGCCGAAAATTGCTTCTGTTACTGGTAAGGAGATATTCAAGGAGCCAGCTTTTGCAAAATTTTCAAAGACTATTTTGGATGAAGATGGTCGAGCACTCTATGAATTAACCTGTAAAAATGGCGATATGGATGATGATGAAGATTTCAATTACTCGGGCCTTTTTCATTGCCGGCTATCAATTGTTGGAGCATCAAAATCAGATAGTCATTCTCTTTTGTTTGAAGGAAGAACTGCAACATCTGATTGGGACGGAAGGGCAAGATTTCTACTGAACGATGTTTTGGGAGCCTGTGGGGCCTATAGTGATTGGGGGAGTGTTCGTACCTTCTTAGTTCGTGGCATGCGTATAATTCTAAAGATCCGTAATGTTGTCTTGATAAATGAATCTGGAGAGCCTAAAGCAAAATCGTTTTCGTTTTTTTATGAGTTAAAACCTGACAAACTGGCGAAATCAGAATTGGCAAAAATTTCACCGACAAAGGAGCCTCCTTGGTTTAATGGCGGGGCTATATGTTTACACTCGCATTAAAGATGTTACGCATATATTGAATAGCAAATACCGGGTTTTAACATTCCAACATTAATCTCAAATTTCCATTTGCGCAGAAAAGAGGTCAGCTACAACATTACACTTAGGTTTCCATTTGGAGAAAATTGATAAAAGGCACAAGCAAATGATATTGTGGTACTAGTCTTGAATTTGCTCACTGTGTCAACAAAGGCGTTTCAACAATCAAGCTCCTGCTTTGCTGGAGCTTGATTGTTTTTAAAATTGTTACTTGAATTTATTTTTACATGGGCTGCATAAGGTGAACTATTTGCCGCATAGAAAATCACGAATCTGGATTTATTGCATCCATTTTTTTCTGTTAGTCATTTTGGCGACAATTCTAGTGCTGGTACAAACCCAAAAAGCACGAATCGCAAACCTAGAATTGGTATTGACTAAAAACCCCCAACAGAATTCAACCAGCGCAGTAACACCTATTCCGCCGGAAGATCCAATCGCGACGATTTCTTTTCCTGAACAAACAGCCGTTTCTCCTCTTTTAGCACGCATCACCAATACGGCAATTAAGCAAGGCTTGAAGACTGATACAGCGGAGTATCTGGTCTCATCGGATAATAAATCCAGCGTGCAAAGCACTGAAGTTGCCCTGACACTCAAGGGCGATTACCCCAAACTCAGACAGTTTTTTTCAGATGCACTATCAGATACGCCTACATTAGCGATCAGTAAAATTTCGCTGAATAGAAATTCGATCAACGAAACAGAGCTGAATGCGCAGTTACGTTATCGCTTGTACTGGAGTGCAAAGTAATGCAAAGAGTGAAGCAGAAAATAAGACCGCTCGTTTTGATAGCTGCGTTAATTGCAACGCTGGCTGCAAGCGGTTGGACGTATCTGCAATCTACTGAAGTTGAAGCGGATTTATTGGTGAGCACAAAGGCACGAGCGGCGAAAAAACATCATGCCGAAGCGAATAAATCACCGCTTAGCAATAATGGCATCACTGATACAACTTCTTCGCTAGAACCACGTCATTTTGATCAGAACCTAGCTAGTAATCCCTTTGCTGCAAGCAATTGGCAGCCTGCACCACCGCCCGTTAACACAACACCTGCTTACATCCCTCCACCGGCCCCCACTGCCCCGAATTTTAATTATGTCTATATGGGTAAATTGGAACAGGCAACAGGCCTATGGTTAATCTACCTTTCTAAAGGTGAACAATTTTTTAGCGTCGCTAAAGGCGATATCTTCGATAACAACTATCGCTTTGAAGGTACCTGTGAATGAAAAAAAGGGACTTACCTTTGCTAAAGGTCTTCGATCGATTCTGCGACATGATCCCGATAAGATTTTGGTTGGCGAAATTCGCGACAGTGAAACAGCGCAAATTGCAATTCAATCCGCTTTAACAGGACATTTGGTTTTGACCAGTGTTCATGCAAATAATGTATTCGATGTACTCGGTCGTTTTTTACATATGGGAATCGATACCTATAGTTTTGTTTCTGCACTAAATGGCATTATGGCGCAAAGATTGATTCGTTTAGTATGTAGAGAATGTGCTGCGTCATATGTCCCAACATTAACTGAACTCGAAGAGAGTGGAATACCTGAATCGTCACCAGAATTAATAAATTTGGTAAAAGCTTGTGGCTGTGGTGTGTGCCGAGGTTCTGGCTATAAAGGGCGGGTACCTGTCAAAGAAGACTTTTTTACGATTACTTCTCAAGTACAAGGAAGAGATGGCTGGATTACGCACCCCGTCTATGAGGAATTGAAAAAAGCTTCGGGTACAGACAAATTGCGTTCAATTCCCGTTCGTCTATTATTTAACGAACCGGACTTAAATCTGCGCACCGAATACAGCATGTTTGATCGGCAAACTGGACGGCCTTTGTGTGTGGGCAATGGCGAAACCTGTCGCCGATATACGGAAGCCGGCGTACAAAGTCTACCCTGCCCATCACCAGATTTATGCGAACTGGCCAAGGGAGGTGCTTGCAAACCCTTTGGACGACTCAATGTACAAATTGGGGATGCGGATGAACTGGGGACTTTTATCTTTAGAACGACTGGCTTTAACTCAATTCGCAGTCTGGTAGCAAGGCTTTCTTACTACCAAGCTATTTCGAATAATTTATTGGCGTGCTTACCATTGGAGTTACGCTTGCGCGGAAAAAGCACGACCATGAGCCATCGTTCGGCAATTTACTATGTTGACTTAGGCGCTTACCATTTTTTTCTACGATGCTGCCAATCGATATGCGTCCTAAGATTGGCGGTGTGATCGCAAGTCCTTTAATCATGTTGTGCTCCAAGAAAAGAAAGCCACCCTCAAAAATGAAGACGGCCAATGTTTAACAGATGAATCCAATGAAGACTGATTTGCGGCATTCAATTGGATGTAATTAGAAACCGTCGGCTTCCATGCTTGATGAGTGGGTAGCGTTCAGCCAGATCAGGTTGATCGCAGAGCAGTGTTGTCATGTCGATTGCATGACTATCCTTAGCGCGTTTCCAACTCACTTTGCCAGTTTTAAATAGCGCTGTAGTGGCATTTTTCATGCGCTGCTGTATCTGTTGCTTGAGTAAGGATTCCAACTCAGTACGATTGGCAATGTCTGCACGTAGGTTGACCAGATCTGCGAAGGTAGCGGACATCTCCGTGTCATCGACCAAATTCAGCGTGTTGCCGCTGTCTTGTGGATACAAACAACGTAGTGCTAGCTCAGCTGATTCCGAGCCATCGACAGGCGGCGGTGTATCCGTTTCGACGTAGTGCCAAAATTGCCGTTCTAATTCAATTAGGCGCGCAATCAACGCATTGTCGCGTTCAATACGATAAATCCGTATCTCCTGCCCACAAATTAGAACGCAGACATCTGCCGCTGCCTTTCCTGTTACTGCTAGTTGGTGTTGAACTTGACAGACGATGTATTCAGGTACACCATCACGCCATAGTCGTGCACCAAACTCACCAGCGGTCTTGCACTCAAGAATTTGAACGTCATGTGCACCAGTCACTTCACGGTCAATGTTTGCCAGCATCCATGATTTATCAGCGTCAGGATGCTGCAATACTGAATTGATTTTACGAACGCGATTTCCTGTTCTTCGTGTGTAATGCGCGGCCACGATTGGTTCTAATAAACTACCCCAGTACATGGGACTTGTCTCATCATTTGGATCGACTTTGGGTAAATTGCCATCTCGACCAGTCTTAATTAGCCATAACTCCAATTGCGATTGATATGGGTTAAGTCCAACGGCAGTGCCTGCATCACTACTACCAATTCCACGCTTACGAACTTCGAGCCATTCATCGCGACTCAATTCTTTAGTTTTAACTAGTCGTAATGCAGGACGAGTTGATTTTGGTGCCTCTACTTTTTGAGCGATATGCATTTGCGTCACCTTTGAGGAAGAAATAAAAAGCCCGGTGAGCGCAAACTCGACCGGGCAGGTAAATGGCATTTTCAGTTTCTTGTGCCCATAATGCCGAAAGACACGAATTGTTATAGAACGACAGATAGACCGATGCAGTGTTTACGCAATCATCAATAAGGCTTGGTCTAAGGCTTTTTGCTTAAGCGATGCACCTTGACCAAACCATGCAGATTCCAAGCGATGATCAACTGTTCGTGCACGTTTTTCATGATCAACATATTCGGTCACTGAGTTGAGCAAACCAAATGCAGTATCTTTCGATGAAGCGAGTTCAGCACCTTTGCCTCGACCGTCATATAACTCCTGTACTTTTTTCATGGCACGTTCGTTTGACAGTCCGGTGGCAGTTGTACTTGGATCGGTAAATACACGTAAAAAGTAGTTCATGGCTTCATGGGATTTCACCTTGCGTTCAGTCAAAGTCTTCATGCGATACATGAAAGCGTCCCAAGAAGCGACGGAAATGCCGAGCTGACGCTTGACTGCTTGCGCATCAAAGCTGGTGTTGTGCGGCACCTTAACCGCGTTGCTGCTATTGGTGAGTGCCACAGCCAGTGTGTTGTTACAAACGACCCGAATGCTTGTAAATTGTGCAGTCGTCGCTAAACTGCCATCGCATGCCGTGGCTAGTAAAAGATATGCATTAACTACGTCATTACCTTTGAGTGTCGCGCTCTGATTTGTCTTAGCTAATGCCCACACTTTACGTCCTGCTTTGAGCACGCCAGCGGTCTCCAGTTCAAATCCCGAAACTTCAGTGAGATCGCGGTAGAACTCTAAAATTTCGCGTGGTTGAACTACTTGATATTTATTCGATACCACTGACAAGGCTGCTTTGGTACCGACGCAAACTTTTCAATATTCTTCTCATTAAAATCGTCGATCACTCCAGAAGATTTTTCTGAAACCAATTCGACTAGCTTCATCAAAATTTGACTCAATTCGACGAAGCTAAGCTCAATCTCACTATACTCATGTATTTTTTTTCGAACAGTACTGTCGAATTCAATGTTCTTAAGTTTTAAATGAGAAACATCTGTTTCGAAAAAAAGTTTTCTAATGAATTTTTCAATATCTTCTTCAGAAAGTGGTGCATCTAGTTTTTCGGTGTAGCATTCATTGAAATGCTTTAAAACAAGTTTGACGTACTCATCAGTGAAGGGATTACTTTGAAGGCCATCGCTAAATGCGCTGGCTTTTGTGTCTAAATTATTGTTTGTTTGAAATCTAACCTTTTCGCATGCTTCTCCGAAAATGGCTGTATGCAATAAAAGTTTCCCAACAAAACTATCTTTAATCTGTGCCGCCGAATGCTTGGATAGATCTTTAACTCTACCGTCAATTCCTAAGAGCTCTCCTATTGTCCAATTTTCGTTTTGTTTCGCTTTTGTCTTTACCTGTACAAACTCGTAGCTAACTCTTCCACCTTCGAAGGACGACCTAATGACGTAGTCATCGTGCAAATCACAATAAATTCGATCGACCTCTTTAGATTCCAGAATGGCTAATGAGGCAATCGCTGCTGCACGTACTTGTGCGCGAAATCGTGCAAATGCATCCCTTCCATCTTGTTCTCGTGGCGTTACTTGTCCTAAGGTTACAATAGTATTCATTTTGTCTGCTTACCAAGATTTTCGCACAGGTATAACTTGCAACTAAAGTACTGTCAAGGAAAAGTATTATAATGATTAGTTTTTTAATCGATCCATGGCAATACTTCGTGATACTGGGTTCGCTTTAAGGTGTGAATTCGTCGACTGTTGAAGACAATAAAAGTAAATAAAAGTGCTCAATCGGATTAAATGGAGTAGTCATAGATTTTATAGCTAATTGAGCCACGTCTAAAGTTGAATCCTGAACTGATATTAATCGCTTGTAAAAACGACATTAGCCCGAACAAGATATGTCGATCGATTCAGTCCTTAATATTGATATTTTTCCAGGCAAGGATTTTTGCGAGAGGAATAGTTGCAAAAATAAGTTCACTTGTATGTTCCAAATTTTCCTGATATGACATTTCCTACGGCTGCCCTGTCTAAATAATTCGCATACTCTTGCATCATCAATCTTCGTTCGTCTAAGAACATTGCTCGATCATACGCCTCGCCATACGTATCTCCTGACGCATGTGACAACTGGCGATCTACTACTTCGTGACGATAGCCTAGGCGTTCTTTGATAACACCCATGGCTAGAGATCGAAAACCATGTCCCGTCATTTTCCCGCTATACCCCATTCGTTTTAACGCAGCTAGAACTCCCCAATTTGTTGCTGGCTGTTCGTGATCACGTAAATTGGGAAAAAGGTACCTGTTATTACCTGTAATCGCATGGAGCTCACGTAAAAGATGCCAGCCCTGCTTTGGTAAGAAAACATGATGATCAACTTTTCTAGGGTTCAGCTTTTTCTTTCCCATTTTCATGCGCTGCCATGGAATCACCCATTCTTCGTTTTCCAAGTCTATCTCGGACCATTCCGTAGTAGTCAATTCGCTCGTTCGTACGAAGGTCATCATCATCAGGCGAAACATTACTTTTGTTGGGATATACATTCGACCTTCGATCTTATTGAAAGCTCTTAAGAACTCAGGTAGGTCATCTGCTGTGATTGCAGCATGGTGCCCTTTGGCTACTGGCTTTAGTGCTCCGCGTAGGCTCGGGATTGGATCGACTTCAGCTTTTCCACAAGCAATTGCATATCGGAATATTTGTCCACAAACTTGGCCTTGGCGTTTTGCCATATCAACCGCGCCGCGTTTTTCTATCTGACGTAATGCGTCGAGCATGATGGGGGCTTTGATTTCTGTGATCGGATATTTACCGATTAATGGAAAAATATCTTTTTCAAGGCGTTCCAATACATTCTTTGCCGTTCGTTCTTGCCAAGAGTCCAGCTTGTTTGTATGCCATTCCCGTGCGACAGCTTCAAAGGTATTGGCGTTTGCGATAGTTCTTGTTATTTTTTCGATTCGCTTTGCTTGTGAAGGATCTACACCAGAGCTAATTTTTTCTCTTGCTAGGGCGCGATGTTTTCTTGCCTCAGCCAAAGAGACATCGGGGTATTTGCCAAATGCTAATGTTTTCTCGACGCCATCGAAACGATATCCCATACGCCAATACTTTGCCCCATCTGGGTTTATAAGCAAATGTAGACCCCCGCCATCGGTTAGCTTGTATGGTTTTGTTTTTGGCTTTGCTGTCCTTGGCTGAATATCTGTGAGCGGCGTCGCAAGTTTTGGCATGATATTAACTTTTCATCGTGGGCAAAGATTTTTGGTGAATAGATGACTCTCAAATTCAACTAAGTTGCTTCTAATTGTGCGATTGAAGCCTTGTTTTGTTACAGTCAAAGGAGTGCAAAGCTAATTCTGGTAAGGGTTTTTGCCATTTTACGGGTACTTAATTTAGACTTTAAAAAATGAACCGTATAGATACCCGCAAACAAATTGGATTCCATTAGATTGAATAATAACGCATAAAACAAAAAACCCGCTGTAGCCTAAGCTAGTAGCGGGTTTCGTGTACGTCTTTGGATGACCTTAGACGAAATTCTGGTGGTGATAGGTGGATTTGAACCACCGACCCCAGCATTATGAGTGCTGTGCTCTAACCAACTGAGCTATATCACCAAGAAGCCCAAGATTATGCCAGTGGATGTGCAGTGCGTCAAGAAATAATCTGAATTGCTTATGTGGGGTCAGGAAAATTCCTTAACATCGCTTAAATTCTACTAAGTTTATCCGAATGAGGCGCGTGCATGGTGTACTACTTGCTCGTTAATATTGTCTTTGATGCAATCTATAACGATGCGTTCGGGGATAGAGCGACACCAGGTGAGCTGGCGTTTGGCGAGTTGGCGAGTGGCGATGATGCCGCGTTCACGCATTTCTTGGTAGTTGATGCTGCCGTCCAAATAATCCCATGCCTGGCGGTAGCCCACACAGCGTATTGATGGCAAATCAGCGTTGAGTTCGGGTCTGCGTTTGAGTTGGCGTACTTCTTCAATAAAGCCTTGTTCCAGCATAAGGTCGAAGCGTTTGGCGATGCGTTCGTGTAAAAAGCTGCGGTCGCTGGGTTCTAGTGAAATCGAAAGTAATTCAAAGGGGGCTGCGGCGCGTGTTTGTTGGGCGATTAGTGTGGACATCGCTTGCCCTGTGAGCTGGTAGATTTCCAACGCGCGTTGTATGCGTTGGCTGTCATTGGGCTGTAAGCGCGCTGCGGTGACCGGATCAACTTGCGCTAAGCGTGCATGCAGACCGGTTGCGCCGATTACCGCCATGTCGGCGTCTAGTTGAAGTCTGATTGCCGCATCGGCAGGCGGTAGATCATCAATGCCATTCATTAAGGCTTTGTAATACATCATGGTGCCGCCAACTAAAATCGGTAGCTTGCCACGTGCGCGTATCTCTTTCACTAAACGTGCGCTGTCGCTCAAAAATTGCGCGACGGAATAGGATGCGCTAGGATCGATAATGTCTATCAGGTGATGCGGTGCTGCGGCCAACTCTTCTGCATTTGGTTTCGCCGTGCCAATATTCATATCGCGATACACGAGGGCAGAATCGACAGAAATAATTTCGGCAGGCACTTCACGCGCAATCGCCAGCGCTGCTGCGGTTTTGCCGGAAGCAGTAGGACCCATGATGGCGATGATTTTTTGTTGTTGCATAGTTTTAGAAAAGATATTGGAGATCGAGTGATGTCAGAAAACGTCCCAGTCTGGATGCAGCGCGAGGGGCACGACGGAGCAATACGCTGGTATTGCGAGTAAGGGCAACCACGCGATGCGCCCGGATAAGGCGTTTGCTGGCATCACTATTGGCCACGCATAAACATTCTATCTAGGTCATTCAGCCCCAACTGCACCCAAGTTGGCCGGCCATGATTGCATTGATCGGCGCGTTCAGTTTGTTCCATCTGGCGCAGTAGAGCGTTCATCTCGACTATCGTCAAACTGCGGTTGGCACGCACGGCGGTGTGGCAGGCGAGTGTGCCGAGTAGTTCGTTACGCCTATCAATCAATACGCGGGAACCGCCAAATTCTCTGACCTCGCGCAAGACATCGCGAGCTAAAGATTGAGCGTCGGCGTTTTTCAATAAAGCGGGTACAGCACGTACAGCCAAAGTGGTTGGTGAAATCGCCGCAATATCAAAACCCAGTGATTTTAAGATGTCTTGATTTTCTTCGGCGGTCGCGACCTCGATACCATCGGCATGAAAGGTCATGGGGATGAGTAAAGCCTGTACTGGCATGGCGTTTTCATCCAGTGCATTTTTCAATTGCTCGTACAAAATGCGTTCGTGTGCTGCGTGCATATCGACTAAGACTAAGCCCTTGCTGTTTTGTGCCAACACATAAATGCCGTGCAATTGGGCGAGGGCGAAGCCCAGCGGATGATCGTCGTTCGGTAAATTGGATTCGGATGCGTGTGCGGCTTTGCCACCAAAAAATGCGCCATAAGTTTCTGCGGATTGTGCGATGCCCGCCCCCTGTGCACGTTGCTGCATAAAGCTGTAATCGTAGCCATTGCCATTGCCATTGCCATTGCCACCATAGCTGCCGTGACCGCTTTGATTCAGATTGCTGTCATTGATGGCAAAAGCAGGGGATGCAAATTGCGCAGAGAAACTGGTTTGCTCGCCGCCTACCCATGGCAGTCGTCCGTTATTACTCTGCGTCTCGCCCAAGCCTGCGGTCGCTGGTCCAGGCACTGTGCCAAACGCTGTCGCCGAAGTTTGCGCTAAGGCGCGATTGACGGCATGAAAGACAAATTGATGCACGGCGCGGCTATCGCGAAAACGTACTTCGATCTTGGAGGGATGCACATTCACATCGACTAAAGCGGGATCGAGATCTAAGGCAATTACATAAGATGGATAACGATCGCCATGCAGCACATCTTGATACGCAGCACGCACCGCATGGGTCAACAATTTGTCACGGACAAATCGTCCATTCACATAGAAATACTGTGCATCAGCGCGGCCTTTGGAAGCGGTCGGTAAACCGATGAAGCCATGCAGACGCAAGGGGCCGGCGCTTTCATCAATCGGTAAACGGGCACTGGCAAAATTGTCGCCTAAGATAGTGGCGCTGCGTTTGTCGATTGCACTGACGTTCCAATGATCGACGGTTTTACCGTTATGCGATAAAGAAAACGCAACATCTGGGCGTGCTAATGCAATGCGGCGCACGACTTCGGCGCAATGTCCAAATTCAGTTTGTTCTGATTTTAAAAACTTACGGCGTGCTGGGGTGTTGTAATACAAGTCTTGCACATCGACGGTGGTACCTTGTGCGCCAGAGGCAGGCGTAATTTTGCCACTTTCGATCTGCCACGCATGTGGCGCTTCGGCGGTACGGGTTGTGAGTGTCAGAATCGCCACCGACGATATGGAAGCCAAGGCTTCCCCCCGAAAACCTAATGTGGCAACGTTTTCGAGCTCTTCCAGCGAGCTAATCTTGGACGTTGCATGGCGTTGCACAGCGAGCGGCAATTGATCGGCTGGAATGCCGCGACCATTATCGATGATGGCAATGCGTTTCACGCCGCCTTCTTCCAGTCGCACTGTAATATTGCTCGCGCCAGCATCTAATGCATTTTCGAGTAATTCTTTTACTACGGCGGACGGTCGTTCAACCACTTCGCCTGCAGCGATTTGAGAAATTAAATGATCGGGTAGCGCCTGAATCGGGCGGAGAGAAAGAGATGTCGTCATGCTGTCATTATAACTGTGTTCGCTTGGTGTATGATGTCGCCGCAGGCGTGGCTTACTACTTGTCGATAAATTAGTCAGCGAAGTCTTTCGTATCCGTGTCGGTATGGATTGCAGTTTAAGTGCGATATTAGTTTCTGTATAAACCAGTGAAGATAAGGCACATCAGTGTTGCCTTCATAGAAAGTTGAGCGTTATGGAATTGATGCAGTTTTTGGAAATGGTATTACATGCCGATAAAATGGGTCAATTGATCGAACAATACGGAACTTTAATTTACGTCGTGTTATTTGCCATCATATTTTGTGAAACTGCCTTTGTTATTTTCCCTTTTTTGCCGGGTGACTCCTTACTCTTTATTGCCGGAACTTTCTGCGCTGCTGGTGCGATGAATCCTTGGTTTTTGATCGCCTTGCTCTTATTTGCATCGATTGCTGGCAATACAATTAATTATTGGATAGGCAGTACCATAGGCCATAAAGTGATGGCGAGTAATTCGCGCTGGATAGATAAAAGTGCCTTGGAAAAAACGCATGCTTTTTATGAAAAGCACGGTGGTAAGACCATCGTTCTGGCACGCTTTACACCGATCGTTCGCACTTTTGCCCCCTTTGTCGCGGGATTTTCTGAAATGACGCATAAAAACTTTCAGATTTATAACGTGCTAGGTGCAGTGCTGTGGATAGGTTCTTTGATCTTGGCAGGGTTTTATTTTGGACATATTCCTTTAATTAAAAATAATCTGTCTATCATTGTGATGGTCGGCGTGGGCGCTGCAATCGTGCCTATCATCCTCGGATTAGTGTGGAAATTTGGACGTCAATTCTTTAAAAAGAAAACTTCTTAACTCTATTTCTTTTGTTGGCTTATGCGAACTTCTGGCACTGAAAATCAAATTATTTGGTTACACCCAGAAGCGCCGCTAAAGCCAATAGCGGGTCAAGCCTGCAATGGTTGCGGAGTTTGTTGTTTGGCGGATCCTTGTCCCGTTGCACGAATTTTTCTGTGGCAGTGGCGCGGCGCTTGTCGTGCTTTAATATGGTCGTCAGTCGAAGGTCACTACCGTTGCGGCATGGTAGTGAGTCCTAGCGAACATCTGCTTTGGTTACCCCCATTCTTAGAACCACTGACTCGCAGCTTGGTAAAGCGCTGGATCGCGGCAGGCATTGCATGTGATTCCGATGCTGAGATTGTGTCAGACCAAGAATACCAGTGACCACTCTGCACATCGACCACATTCTTTGGTGAACTACAGACGCTATCGGAATAAGCATCTGCATTTAAAAGATTGGATAGTCAGCATCGACTTCGATAGAATGTCTTGATCATTATCAGTGATCTAACTTGATGAAGTTCATCATCACCTACCTACAAGGAAGTCGTTGTGATCGAAATTGTGCAGCTAGAAAAAGATTACCAAGTGCAGGGGCAGACAGTATCAGCGCTACGAAACGTCAATTTGCACGTTGCACAAGGTGAGATATTTGGCATTATTGGTCGCTCTGGTGCTGGCAAAAGTACCTTGTTGCGCGCACTAAATTTATTGGAAAGACCTAGCCGTGGTGTAGTGCGAATCGAAGGCGAGGATATCACGCAATTCAACGCTAACCAGTTACAAGCTTTGCGTCAACGTACCGGTATGGTGTTTCAGCATTTCAATCTGCTGAGTGCAAAAACGGTGGCGGAAAATGTCGCTTTTCCATTGAAATTGACTGGCCAATATACTGCTGCACAACGTACTGTACGGGTTGCAGAATTATTGGATTTGGTCGGTTTGAACGAGCATGCTGATAAATACCCGGCACAGCTTTCGGGTGGACAAAAACAGCGTGTGGGAATTGCCCGTGCTTTGGCGAATTATCCACACTTGCTTTTATGCGACGAAGCCACCTCCGCTTTAGATCCTGAAACCACACAGTCGATTTTGCGCTTACTGCTCGATATCAATCAAAAACTGGGATTGACGATCGTTTTGATTACCCATGAGATGCAAGTGATACGCAGTATTTGTGATCGAGTTGCGGTGATAGATCGTGGCGAAATCGTCGAAACGGGACATGTGGTTGAAGTGTTCTTACATCCGCGTCACGCGGTGACGCAAAGCTTAGTCGCAGAAAATCAAGCTTTGGATTTGAGTTTGTTACAAGAACTGGCACAAAGGGGGAAAACAGCTGCGCACAGTTATTTGCTGCGTTTGACCTATGTTGGCTCTGCCACACATGAGCCGATTCTGAGTCGGATCACCGCGCAGACTAAGGCCGATATCACCATTTTGCAAGGCGTGATTGCGAGAATCAAAAATACACCTTACGGACAGTTAATTGTCGAAGTTTCTGGCGAGGAAGCTGAGTTGGACGGCGTGCTTAAATTATTCGGACAGGCGGATATTCGGGTGGATGTGCTGAATGATTTGCTAAATCAAACTAATCAAATTAATCAAACTAATCAAGCGCGGGAGAATTGAGATGGATTTTTCAGTGATTGATTGGGAAGATATTCTGCAGGCAAGTTTCGACACATTGACGATGACGGGTGTCTCATTGCTGTTGACCATCTTGTTGGGTTTGCCGTTGGGGGTTTTACTATTTTTGACCAGTAAAAAGCAATTGTTAGAGCAACGTGGTATCTACGCGTTGCTATCATTTCTGGTCAATTTGCTGCGTTCTGTACCCTTCATTATTTTATTGATTGTCTTAATTCCATTGACTTTATTCTTAGTCGGAACCTCGTTAGGTGTCGCAGGAACAATTCCACCTTTGGTGATAGGCACGACGCCGTTTTTTGCCCGCTTGGTAGAAAATGTTTTACGCGATGTGGACAAAGGGATTATTGAAGCTTGTCAGGCGATGGGCGCGAAAACGCATCAAATTATTTTGCAGGCTTTATTACCTGAGGCTTTGCCAGGATTACTGGCGGCCGCAACCGTGACCACGATAGCATTGGTATCGTATTCTGCAATGTCGGGTGTGATTGGTGGTGGTGGTTTGGGAGATCTCGCACTACGGTTCGGCTATCAACGTTTTCAAACTGAAGTCATGATCGTGACGGTCGCGATTTTGGTGATCTTGGTACAATTAATTCAATGGTTGGGCGATGTCTTAGTCGCTCGTTTTACTCGCAAATAATTTCAGAAAAACGTCTACCTCTATGTTTTCTCCTATTCAAAAGAAAATTCAAAAAAAATTTCGTCATTCTTTGTCTGCACTGGCGTTCATTGGTTTGTCTCTGGCTGGCAGCGCGCAGGCGCAAGATACGCTGACGATTGCGGCCAATCCCGTACCACATGCAGAAATCTTGGAATTTGTGAAACCACAATTAGCTAAGCAAGGCGTGATCTTGAAGATCAAAGTATTTACGGATTACATACAGCCGGCGGTGCAAGTGAATGAGAAACATTTGGATGGTAATTATTATTTGACGCAGCCTTACCTCAATGAATTCAAAAAGAGTCACAAGAACGATTTACAAGTGCCGCTGGTGAAAGTGCATGTAGAACCATTTGCTGGTTATTCAACCAAGTACAAAAAACTCAGTGATTTGCCAAATGGCGCGACGATTGCGATTCCCAACGATCCAGCCAATTCGGGGCGCGCTTTGATCTTGCTAGCGAAGCAGGGTATATTGAAATTAAAAGATATCAACAATATTTCTGCGACCAAAAAAGACATCATCGATAATCCCAAAAACTTGAAGTTTAAAGAGTTAGAAGCGGCGACTTTGCCACGTATTTTGGGGCAAGTTGATTTGGCTTTGATTAATACGAATTACGCGATTGAAGCGAAGCTCAATCCTTTAAAAGATTCTCTGTTTATTGAAGATGCAAATTCACCCTATGCCAATTTGCTGGTGGCGCGTGAAGATAATAAAAATAGCCCAGCATTTAAAAAACTGGCGGCAGCCTTAAATTCGCCCGAGGTGAAGAAATTTATACAGGAACGTTATAAAGGTGCGGTAGTGCCAGCGTTTTAGTTGGCGGTTTGTCGTGCTGCGATCAAGCTTCTCTTTGAGTTTTGTAGCTGCGGATCGGGATGCGGGGAAACCTACAAGTTCAGCCAAATAAGCGAACTTAGGCAATTTTCCCGCGATTCAAAGGCGGGTTTTTCGCAAAGTATTTTTTAATTCCTTTGACGATCGCATCGGCTAATTCTGCTTGATAGGCCTCATCCGTGAGACGCGCTTCTTCTTCAGGATTTGAGATAAAAGCAGATTCGATCAAAATACTCGGTATATCCGGTGCTTTCAAGACGGCGAAGCCAGCTTGTTCAACGGCCGCTTTGTGCAAGCGATTCACGTACGAAATTTCTTTTAAGACGACTTTGCCCAGCTTCATACTGTCATTGATTTGCGCCGTCGTTGATAAATCGAGCAAGACGCCTGCGAGTTGTTTGTCTTGATTTTTGATATTGATACCACCGATTAAGTCGGCATCATTTTCTTTCTTCGCGAGCCAACGCGCAGCGGTTGAGCTCGCGCCTTTTTCGGAAAGGACAAAGACGGAGGAGCCGCGTGCAGTGGTCTCCACAAAGGCATCCGCATGGATAGAGACGAATAAGTCAGCTTGTACGCCGCGTGCCTTGGTCACTCTGGTTTGTAAAGGCACGAAGTAATCACCATCGCGGGTCAGCATTACCCGTATATTGTCTTCTTGTTCTAACTGATGTTTGAGGCGTTTGGCGATCGCCAGTACGACATCTTTTTCGCGACTACCGCCGCGCCCGATAGCACCCGGATCTTCACCGCCGTGACCAGGATCCAAGGCAATCGTAATCATGCGTATTTGTGAGTTGCCAGGGCGCTTGTCGTCTGCAATGACTTTGTCTGTGTTATTCGTGGTCTTGTCGCTACTTTTGTTTTCAACTTTGGTGTTGGTATTGTCGTTCTTACTACCACCGGTCATTGCGGCATTCAACGCATCATCCTTGTGCCACTCGCCTTTTTCTATCAACGCTGTGATAGGGTCAACCGGATTGGCGGGATAAAGATCGAACACCAAGCGATGTTGATAATTGCCGATGGGCTTCAACGTAAATACTTGAGGATTAATTTCTTCTTTCAAATCAAATACCATGCGCACGACATTCGGGCGGTTTTGGCCTACCCGTACTTGCTTGATATAGGGATCATTCGTTTGAATCTTAGCGACCAATTCCTTTAGTGTGGAATTGAGCGTTAAGCCTTCGATTTCCACGACCATGCGATTCGGATCTTTGACTAAGAAATGCGTCGCTTTGAGTTCAGCGTCATTTTCTAAAGTCACACGCGTATAGTCCGCCGCAGGCCATACGCGCACCGCCAGAATTTGCATTGCATTTGCTGCTTTGGGAACCAGCACCGACAATAGCAATGTCGCTCCTGCTTTCAGGAAGGTGCGGCGGTGAGCTGGTAGATTTTTGAGCATAATCGTGATGGAATACTTATAAATTCGGCGCGAAATGGAGTTGCGCCAAGCAAGCATTTCCTTTTTCTGACAAAGCGCGCAATTCTACCTTGCGCCCAGCTTCCAGAATATCAATTTGTATTTCAATATCAGGTGTTGGCAAAATGCCTGCGGCTTTTTCAGGCCATTCGATCACGCAGATAGTGCGTTCGTTCATTTCATCGCGAAAGCCTGCCTCAATGAATTCATCCGGGCTGCGCATGCGGTACAGGTCAAAGTGCATGAATTTGGTGACTGCGCCTTGAACCCAAATCTCGTAGGGCTCTGCTAAGGTGTAAGTCGGGCTTTTTACAGTACCTTCGTGACCTGCTGCGTGTAAGATGGCGCGGGTTAGGGCGGTTTTACCCGCGCCAAGGTCGCCGTGTAAATAAATCACGATGCCGCTTTGTAAGCAATGTGCCAAACTCTTACCTAAGGCTTGTGTAGCCGCTTCATCTGCTAGGCTTAACTTATAATGTTGCATTCTGAAATCTTTGCTGCCATAGAAGGCTCAAAACATACCACAAAATATATGAAACATGACTGACTACGTTCAACTTGCTACAGAAATCAAACAACTCGGTCGGCAAGCGGGGTTTGCGGACGTTCGTATTAGCGATGTTGATCTTTCGCATGCAGTGGAACGCTATCACGCCTGGATTGCCGCTGGTTATCATGGCGAAATGGGCTATATGGAAAGCCATGGCAGCAAGCGCTATCGCCCGGATGAGTTGGTCCCGGGTACGGTACGCGTGATTACAGTCAGGGTCGATTACCTACCAACTGATACGCCAAGCGACTGGCGTGAGCGTGAACAGTCGCATGCGCCAGACGCGGCGGTGATCTCGATTTATGCGCGTGGTCGTGATTATCACAAGGTGTTGCGACAACGCTTACAACAACTGGCCGACGCGATCGCTGCCCGTGTTGGTGAATTTGGCTATCGGGTATTTACCGATTCTGCACCAGTGATGGAAGTGGCCCTTGCCGAGAAAGCGGGTTTAGGCTGGCGTGGTAAGCACACTTTATTGTTAACGCGGGAAGCGGGCTCCCTGTTTTTTCTTGGCGAGATCTTGGTCGATATTCCATTGCCTGTTGATCCGCCAACCAGTAACCATTGTGGGCAATGTCGTTCTTGCATCGATGTCTGCCCGACACAGGCGATTATTGCGCCGTATCAGCTCGATGCGCGTCGCTGTATTTCGTATTTGACCATCGAGTTGCATGGTGCAATCCCAGTTGAACTGCGCCCTTTAATTGGCAATCGAGTGTACGGATGTGATGATTGTCAGTTGTATTGTCCCTGGAATAAATTTGCGCAAAAAGCGACGGTCGATGATTTCGATGTGCGACATGGTTTGGATCAGCGCAGTATGCTCGAACTGTTTGCCTGGACCGAAGCAGATTTTTTACGCCGCATGGAAGGGAGCCCGATACGTCGCATCGGCTATGAAAAATGGCTGAGAAATTTGGCGGTGGGTTTGGGTAATACGGCGCAACATGTTAAAGGTCGTGCCGATATCGTGCAGGCTTTGCAGAATCGTTTGGACAATGCATCGGAATTAGTGCGTGAGCATATAGAATGGGCCCTGGCTCAGCATCAAACTTAAATTTCTTATTTCAATAAACCTGCCAATTCCACTGCCGATTTAATCTGCATCTTGTCAAAGATGTGCGCGCGATGGACTTCCACTGTGCGCATACTGATCCCCAATTCATCGGCGATGTTTTTATTCATCTTGCCTTGCAAAATCAACTCTAAGACTTCACGTTCGCGCTGTGACAGGCTTTGTAAGCGGACTTGTATCTGATGGGCATCACCCGCCTTGATGGAGACTTGCAAAGCTTGTTCCACTCTGTCCATTAGCGCATTGTCGTTGAAAGGCTTTTCAAAAAAATCGAAGGCACCACGTTTTAGACTATCGACTGCCATCGGAACATCGCCGTGGCCAGTTAAGAAAATCACTGGCAGTCTTTGTGTCAACTGACGTGCGCTGAGGATGTCGAAAAGGGCGGTGCCACTCAATTCTGCCATCCTGACATCGAGTAAAAGACAATCGCCTACCTCAGAGAACTGTAAACCCTGATCGAGCTTAGCCAGAAAAGCCTCGCCATCCGCATAACTTTGTGCGGCGATATTGCGTGAACGTGCCAACCATAGTAAGGCATCGCGTAAGACTTCTTCATCATCAACAATATGGAGCATCACGCATCCTTTGTTATGTTTTTTTGCATTTTACTTGCCTCTGCAGGGAATCGTAAATTCAAAAACGGTGCCGCCAAGTGGATTTGGGCGGTACTTTAGGCTGCCGCCATGAAACTCTATCGCAGTTCGGCAAATATTCAAACCCATGCCCATGCCAGCGGCTTTGGTCGAAAAAAAAGGCGAGAATAACTTTTCAGCGACTTCCACGGAAATGCCATGTCCTTGATCTATGACTTGAATTAGTAATAGCGCCGGAGAATGCTGGCGATCAGCGGACTCTTTGGAAAATAGATGCGCATGAATTTGCATTTGCCTTTGTGGATAAGCGACATCATGCATGGCTTCAATCGCATTGCGGGTTAGATTCAGCAAGACTTGTTCGATCAAAACTTTATCCGCAAAAACTTCAGGCAAATCGGGGTCAATCTGATAATGCACATGAATGTGCGCACTTTGTGCTTGCAATGCAATCAAGGGCATCACGCTTTGTAGTAAGGTATTGATGTCAAACCAAGCGCGGCTGGCCTCTCGTTTCTTCACGAATTCATGCACGCTGCGGATGACTTGTGCGGCGCGTTGTGCCTGTTGTGTCGCTTTTTCTAAGGCTTCAGCCAATAAACTGAGATCGGTAGGTGGCTGCTCTTGTTTTAAGATATTTAAGGCACCTGTCGTGTAGCTTGAGATCGCTGCCAATGGCTGATTTAATTCATGCGCTAACATCGAAGCCATTTCCCCCATCGTCGCCAAGCGCGCGTTTTGATGGAGTTTTTCTTCTTGCTGGCGACTTAATTCCTGCGCGCGTTTTAGCTCCGATACATCCAGAATAGAACTCATCCAACCAGTTTGTTGGCCATGGTCATCAACTAGCGGCGATTCATAAATTAAGACCGGAAAGCGTTCGCCATTTGCACGTTGATAAATCGTTTCAAACCCCTCTGGCTGCACAGTCCCGGTCAAAATTTGCGCAAAACGATTTTCATATTCGGTGATTTCTTCCGGTGCCCAATAAGGCATAGGAGGAAGTTTACCGACTAGTTCTTCAGCGGGAAAGCCGAGCATCTTGCAAAACGAGGGATTCACATAAGTCAGTCTACCCTGCATATCGCGCGCTCGTAAGCCAGTAATCAAAGAATTTTCCATGGCAGCACGGAATGCGGCCTCTTTGCGCAGCGCACCCTCAGCTTGCAGGCGGCGGTTAATGTCGCGCCACAATGCGATTAAACTCCAGACCAAACCCAAGGATAATAAAACGACGGACAAGACCAAAAGATTGGATAGTAACTTGGGTTCGCTTTTCGTACTATTCGTGCGAAGCGTGATACTTAACTGTGGAAAGTCTATCGTACGGTTATGCGTGTAGACATTTTTTCCGCTACCACCGGCGGCGCGTCTCGCAAGTAATTTGTCTTCGCTATCGAGCAAGGTAATATCATTCTCTTGCGCAAACCACCAAGGCACGGTTTCATCCAAGAGAGTCTGCAAGCGGTAGCTCACGGTAATGCTCGCGAGATAAAGTTTGTCGCGGAATAGGGGATAACGGCAGACTAGACTACCAGATTTTTCTGCGATTTTGGCACAAGAGGACTTTTGTATTTTTTGGGTGAAACTATCGCTGGCAATCAGCGCCTGCTTGAGTGCATGGCTGTCATCGCTAGTGTCGCTGTTGCTGGCTACAAGGCGGTGTTGGGCGTCCCATAGTAGTGCATCTTGAATTTCGTGATTATTTGTTGCGTATAAGCGCAAGCGATCGGCTGTGGTTGAGGCCGTAATTTTGTGATCGACAAAATCCTCGGCCAAATTCAATAAGCTTTCTTCATTGCGTTTGAGTTGGAACTGCAAGGCTTGTTCTACCCACAGCGTATCGGCAATTAATTGTTCTTGCCGCTCATTGGTCTCCATGCGCTGTGCTTGCCATGGTAGCCAGATTAGCACCGCCAAAAATAGCAAGACGAGCACAATTGGCAACATCCAAGGCAGCGATGTACGGAAGCGTTTGGTGCTTATGGGCTTGCTTATTGGCTTGCTCATAGACTGAATTAAGGGCTTGATTTCCATAGCAAAAGTGTAGCCCAATCCTTGCGCTATGCGGCAACGATATCCGAATTGTCTAATCCTGACGACATTGTGGTAAACCACAATTGTGCATTTGCGGCTCTACAGCTAATAATGATTGCACAACAAATAAACTAGGAGACATTTATGAAACATCAGGATATACAAACTCAAAGACGCAACACCATAGGTGCTTTGTTAGCGGTAATTGGTTCGACCGCGTTGACTGTCGCCGGCTTATCTTTCAGTGCTGGTGCTTACGCACAGAATCCCATCGTGATTAAGTTCAGTCATGTGGTCGCCAATGACACGCCAAAAGGTAAAGCGGCTGAGCGCTTCAAAGAACTCGCCGAAAAAGCGACTAAAGGTCGGGTCAAAGTTGAACTGTATCCGAATAGTACTTTATATAAAGACAAAGAAGAACTGGAAGCTCTGCAATTGGGCGCCGTGCAAATGCTGGCACCGTCGCTGGCAAAATTTGGCCCATTAGGTGTCAAAGAATTCGAAGTGTTTGATCTGCCCTATATTTTTCAAAATCGTGATGTTTTACATCGTGTGACCGAAGGTCCGGTAGGTGCTGGCTTGCTGGCAAAACTGGAGCCAAAGGGGATTACTGGTTTAGGCTTCTGGGACAATGGTTTTAAAGTCATGTCTTCCAATGTGCCTATGCATGTGCCTAGCGATTTGAAGGGCAAGAAATTGCGTATACAATCTTCCAAAGTGCTGGATGCGCAGATGCGTGCCTTAGGTGCTAATCCACAGGTCATGGCTTTCTCTGAAGTCTATCAAGCGCTGCAAACGGGTGTGGTTGATGGTACAGAAAATCCACCATCTAATTTGTATACACAAAAAATGCATGAGGTACAAAAACACGTCACCTTGACCAATCATGGTTATCTTGGTTATGCCGTGATCGTCAACAAAAAATTCTGGGATGGTTTGCCAGCAGATATTCGCACTGAATTGAATCAAGCGATGAAGTCGGCGACGCAATATGCCAATGCGATTGCGCAGATCGAAAACGACAATGCCTTGGAGGCAGTTAAAAAGTCTGGCAAAACTACGGTCTATGCGTTGAATGATAAAGAGCGCGCAGAATGGTTGAAAGTATTGATGCCAGTGCAGCGTGAGATGGAAAGTCGTATCGGCAAAGACTTGATCCAAAGCGTGCATAAAGAAGCAGCAGCCTTAGGCCTCAAATAAGTCTCACTATCCTCAGGTACTTCATAAGCACTTGAATCTTCTGACAGTCCAGATCACTTAGGTCGTATCTGGACTAATTTTTCCAATTTAATTTTTTCTCACAAGGAGCTGGCATGAAATTGCTTGATCACTTGGAAGAGTATTTGATCGCCTTGCTGATGGCAACGGCGACCATCATTACCTTCGTCGCGGTATTACATCGTTACTTATCGGGATTTGATATTCCCGTCGTTCAGGATGCACTGATTAAACTCAACACTAGTTGGGCGCAGGAGCTGACTATTTATTTATTCGTCTGGATGGCTAAGTTTGGTGCAGCCTATGGAGTGCGTTCCGGCATTCACGTTGGGGTGGATGTCCTAGTTAATCGTTTGAACGAAAAAAACCGGAAGATATTTGTATTGATTAGTTTGGGAGCAGGTGCACTTTTCACAGGCATCGTCGGCACACTAGGTGCGAATTTTGTGTACGGTATGGCGCAGACCGATCAAACCTCAGCGGATATGGAAATACCGATGTGGTGGGTCTATCTGGCGATTCCGCTGGGTTCGTATTTGATGTCTTTTCGCTTTTTGCAAGTAGCCTGGAACTTTATAAAGACGGGTGAATTACCTAAACATGATCATGCCCATGTTGAAGGCTTGGATGAAGAGGTGAAAGTATGAGCGCGCTGATTATTTTTGGTTTACTGATGTTGTTAATGCTGACCGGCATGCCGATTTCAATTGCCCTTGGCTTAACGGTATTGACGTTTTTGTTCACCATGACTTCAGTACCTATCGAGTCTGTTGCACTGAAATTATTTACCGGTATTGAGAAGTTTGAAATCATGGCGATTCCTTTCTTTATTCTCGCCGGAAATTTCTTAACCCATGGCGGTGTGGCGCGGCGCATGATTAAGTTCGCAGCCTCAATGGTTGGTCATTGGCATGGTGGTCTGGCATTGGCCGGTGTGTTGGCATGTGCCTTGTTTGCGGCAGTTTCTGGTTCTTCGCCAGCAACGGTAGTGGCGATTGGTTCTATTATTTTGCCAGCGATGGTGAAGCAGGGGTATCCCAAAGGCTTTGGCGCCGGTGTCGTGACGACCTCGGGTGCATTAGGTATTTTGATTCCGCCGTCGATCGTGATGGTGATGTATTCAGTGTCCACTAATACGTCGGTAGGCAAATTATTTATGGCAGGGGTAATACCAGGTTTGTTATTGGCGTTCTTTTTGGGCTTGACGACTTGGTTTCTGGCGCGCAAACACGATTATCCACGTATGCCAAAAGCGACTTGGGGTGAACGCTTTGTGGCATTTAGAAAGAGCGCTTGGGGTTTGTCTTTAATTGTGATTGTGATGGGCGGTATTTATTCCGGCATGTTTACGCCAACCGAAGCAGCTGCGGTGGCGGCGGTCTATGCGTTTTTTATCGCAGTGTTTGTGTATAAAGACATGAGCCTGAAAATGGTGCCGAAGGTTTTGATCGATTCTGCAGCGATGTCGGCCATGCTGCTCTACATCATCACGAATGCGGTTTTATTTTCCTTCTTAATGACGAGTGAAAATATTCCACAGGCGATGGCTGGTTGGATTCTCGATAGCGGTTTCGGTATGATCAGTTTCCTATTCGTCGTGAATATTTTACTGCTGTTAGCGGGCAATGTGATGGAGCCATCTTCTATCGTATTGATCATGGCGCCAATCTTGTTTCCAGTTGCGATGAAGCTGGGAATCGACCCGGTACACTTCGGAATTATCATGGTAGTAAATATGGAAGTCGGTATGTGCCATCCACCGGTTGGATTGAATTTGTATGTCGCTTCAGGTATTACAAAAATGGGGATTACGGAATTGACGGTAGCCGTTTTACCTTGGTTGTTTACGATGTTGGGCTTCTTATTATTGGTGACGTATGTACCTGTGATTTCTACTTGGTTACCGAATTTAATTTATAACTAAGTCGAAATTAAGTCGAAACTAAGTCGAAACTAAGTCGAAACTAAGTCGCTAAAAAAGTAACCGCGTAATAAAAAATGCCGCAACAAGTTTGCGGCATTTTTTTCGTTTTTGCTGGATGAGTGCGTTCAAAAATTTCCATCAGGAATTGCTTATATTTCCCTATGGGAAGTTTAATAATTCGGAATTGATTTAGCACATTTTTTTTGAAGTTTGCGATCTTTCTCTGCTGCAGAAGCACAAATGCAACAAAGCGTTTTTTTGTTTAAATCTAGCGATAGTTTTATTGAGAAGGCGTGCTATATTTCGCACACCTTAGAAATTCGCTCGATTTAATTATCGCAATTTCAAACAGAGCTTCACGCAGAAATCTTGTGGAACTTAGCTTAAGGCAGAATACGGTAGTGCAATAATAGTGCCCTGTAGGGTGCAGTCAAAAAGGGGGGGAGATTCGCGTTTCAAGATAAGCTGAGTCCTGTTCAAAGAGACTAAACAGCCCGAACGTGAAAAATTTTAGAAGGCGCATCCAATGGATGCGCCTTTTTTCTTGTGCGTTTCTGTAGGACAATCACGTAAACCTTTTGAATAGAAAATGGCATAGTGATGGCAACTCCCGAATCAAATATAGAAGCAGCAATCTTCGCTGCGATTGTGCCAGCGCCATTTGGCTACGTTGGTGTGCGTACTGAACATCAACAGATCAGTGAGCTGGTCTATTTGCCGCAGCGCTTTCAGGAAAAATCTCCGGCAGATGCAATCGCAGAATTAGCGGCACAACAAATTGCGCGTTATTTTGTGGATCCAGATTTTCCTTTTAGCTTACCTTTAAAACCTATTGGCTCAGAATTCCAACAAAAGGTATGGAAAGCCATTGCCAGTATTCCGCGTGGCGAGGTGCGCACTTACGGTCAAATCGCTAAACATATTCAATCGGCACCACGTGCAGTGGGACAAGCTTGCGGCGCGAATTGGTATCCCTTAGTGATTCCCTGTCATCGTGTTACGGCCTCAGGCGGGCTCGGTGGCTTTGCCCATCATGATGATGAAACGGGATTTCATCTTGGCATTAAGCGCTATTTACTACGCTTAGAACAGGTACCAGAGTATAGTAAGCTCGAATCCACTCAACAGCAGGAGAGCATGTGGTAAAGAAGGCAGAGATTGCCCATCCCAGCGCGAAGACTAAGACCGCTGAGGCGGTAGAATTACCATCGCAAATACAGGCACAGATCGACGAATTCTGCGACACGCTTTGGTTGGAAGATGGTCTGGCGAAAAATTCGTTGGAAGCTTACCGACGTGATCTCCGCCTGTTCGCGGAATGGTTGTATGCAACAACGCAGAAACATTTGTTGCAAGTGACAGAGATCGATATTTTTTCTTATGTCGCGGCCAAACATAGCAGTTCAAAAGCCACGTCGGCGAATCGTCGCATGACTGTACTCAAACGCTATTACCAACAAGCGTTCCGACAAAACCAAATTGCCGTTAATCCTTGTACTAAACTGAAATCCGCCAAACAGGCCGATCGCTTGCCTAAGACGCTCAGTGAAAAACAAGTAGAAGCCTTGTTGCAAGCGCCTGATGATCAAACCCCATTAGGCCTGCGTGATCGCACCATGCTGGAGCTTCTTTACGCTTGCGGCTTACGTGTGACCGAATTGGTCTCACTCAAATCATTTGAGGTGAGCTTGAATGATGGAGTACTGCGCGTGACCGGTAAGGGCAATAAAACGCGTCTGGTGCCGTTTGGTGAGGTTGCGAGGATGTGGCTGCAACGCTATTTGAGCGAAGGTCGCCCAGCTATTCTAAACGGACAAATTGACGACGCCTTATTCGTCACAGCCCGTGGCGGATCGATGACCAGACAAATGTTTTGGGTTGTGATCAAAAAATGCGCTGCGCTCGCCGGTATCACTTCGCCTTTATCACCACATACGCTACGCCACGCTTTTGCGACCCATTTATTAAATCACGGCGCTGATTTACGTGTAGTGCAATTGTTGCTAGGGCATGCAGATATTTCGACCACACAAATCTATACTCACGTCGCACGCGAACGCTTGAAGCAACTGCATGCGCAACATCATCCGCGTGGGTGAGAACTTGGGAGCGATATAATGTACAACAGGTCGTATCATTAACCAGTATTCTTAACGCGGTCTTATTTTTATATTTTCGAGCGAGTGTAATCTTGTCCAAAAAAGAACACGTATCAGAAACCCCGGCAACGCAGTTGTTGCGTAAGAAAGGGGCGGTTTTCAGTGAACATCCTTATGCGTATGAAGAACATGGCGGAACGTCGGTTTCTTCCCGCGAATTAGGTGTTGAAGAGCATGAAGTTGTGAAGACTTTGATTATGCAAGATGAACACGCCAAGCCTATGGTGGTATTGATGCATGGCGATAAAACGGTGTCGACCAAAAATCTAGCGCGGCAGATTGCCTGTAAGTCAGTGGAGCCTTGCAAGCCTGAAGTTGCGCAGCGTCATTCTGGATACATGATAGGGGGGACTTCACCATTTGGAACTAAGAAGGCAATGCCAGTGTATGTGGAGGCTTCGATTTTGGACTTGGAAAAAATCTATCTGAATGGGGGGCGGCGTGGTTATCTGATCGGTATTGCACCAGCATTATTGTTGGATATTTTGTCAGCAAAGGCAGTGAATTGCGCTTTGTAAGTTTTCTCAGCGTAAATAACTAGAGTTTCATAGAGCGATGTGCAAAAATGTGCCGCTTGCCTGGAGTTTGTTTGCGTGCACATAAGTTGGCACTTTCAGCGTTCATGGTGAAAAAATAATTAATTACAAATTTAAAATAATAGGATGGAATAACAGATGAATGCAGTGATCGCGATTATTGCGGCTTACCTGATCGGTTCGATTTCTTTTGCTGTGGTAGTGAGTCGTTTATTTGGATTGTCAGATCCACGCACTTATGGCTCTAAGAATCCGGGCGCTACCAATGTGCTGCGCTCAGGAAATAAAGCGGCAGCGGCCTTGACTTTGTTAGGGGATGGTTTTAAAGGCTGGCTGGCGGTGTGGCTGGCCATGTATTTTCAACAGAAGTTTGAGTTGACAAGCGATACGATTGCGGCAGTGGGGCTGGCGGTATTTATTGGCCACTTGTGGCCAGTATTTTTCAAGTTTGTTGGTGGTAAGGGTGTGGCGACAGCATTAGGTGTTTTGCTAGCGGTAAATGTCTGGCTAGGCTTGGCGACTTTCGTCACTTGGTTGGTGGTGGCCTATGCTTTTCGTTATTCATCTTTAGCCGCTTTGATCGCGGCTTTGTTTGCGCCGTTTTATTATGGTTTATTGTTTGGTGCCGATTTGACTTTGTTAGCGGTGGCAATTATGAGTGGTTTATTGATTTACCGTCATGGTGCGAATATCGGTAATTTGATGCAAGGTAAAGAAAGTCGGATTGGGAGCAAAAAGAAGTAAGTCTCATCATTTCAACCGTAAAAAAATCCCTCATGAATTTCGATGAGGGATTTTTTTATCGGCGAAAAGGACGGTGTCGTCATTCAACTAATTCCTGGCCTCAATTCATCGCCTCAATTCATCGCCTCAATTCATCGCCTCAATTCATCGCATTATTTCATCGCATTAATTCATGCAGTGGCCAGCGTGGTCGCACATTGAAGCTATAAGTTTTCGTTGCTTGTTCTGGATGCACTTGTAATCGCATTGAACCTGCAAACGCAATCATGGCGCCGTTATCGGTACAAAATTCTAGTTCTGGGTAATAGACCTGGAAGCGTTTTTTGGGATTTGAAGAATTCGCCGCAGCATTTAATGCAGCGCGTAATTGCTGATTGGCACCGACACCACCCGCGATGACTAAACGCTTGAGACCAGTGTGTTTGAGTGCTGAGAGGCACTTGGCGACGAGAACATCAATAATCGCATCGACAAACCCACGTGCAACATTTGCTTTATCGGTATCGCTTAAAGCATCAGGGTATTTCTTAACTGCCGTGAGCACCGCCGTCTTTAAGCCAGAAAAGCTGAAATTCAAATCTTTAGAATGCAACATAGGACGTGGAAATTGATGAATCATCGGGTCACCTGAGGTCGCTAATTTCGAGATCGCAGGTCCACCCGGATAATCAAGTCCAAGTAGTTTTGCCGATTTATCAAAGGCTTCACCGGCCGCATCATCTAGCGTTTCACCCAACAAGGCATATTGACCAACGCCATCGACGCGCATTAATTGGGTGTGGCCGCCTGATACTAGCAAAGCAATAAACGGAAATTCTGGTGGTTGGCTGGCCAACAATGGCGACAATAAATGGCCTTCTAGATGATGTATGCCGATTAAAGGTTTATCCAACGCCATGCCTAAGCCGCAGGCGACAGAGGCACCCACTAGTAATGCTCCCGCCAAGCCAGGGCCTTGTGTGTAGGCAATCGCGTCAATTTGATTTTGCTGGAGCTGCGCTTTTTGTAATGCTTCGCGCAACAGGGGAAGGGCGCGTTTGACATGATCCCGTGAGGCGAGTTCTGGTACCACGCCACCGTATTCCTGGTGCATGGCGATTTGCGAATGCAAGGCATGTGACAGCAAGCCGCGCTCAGTGTCGTACAAAGCAATGCCAGTTTCGTCGCAAGAAGACTCGATACCAAGAACTATCATGTTTTAATTTCTATGGAAAATGTGGAATAGATGGGTGTGGCAGACGCTATTATAAAGCATCACAAAAAAGCATCTTCACAGAGTATCCTGACTGCTCTGCGATTGACTCGCAGTCTGCGGACTCAAATTTATGCGCTTGGCAAGGCGCGCAACCAGTTTTGCAAGGCATCACCATGTAGCGGTTTGCTGGCGTAATAACCTTGCATGGAATCGCAGCCGAGTGCAATTAAAGCTTCGCGTTCGGCAAGCGTTTCTATGCCTTCAGCAATCACATGCAAATCCAGTCCATGTCCCATTTCCACGATGGTTTTGACTAACTTTTGGGTAGACGGATGCTGATCGATATTAATCACAAAACTACGGTCGATTTTTAATTCAGAGACGGGTAATTTTTGTAGGTAAGCAAGCGACGAATGACCAGTGCCGAAGTCATCAATCGACAGCCCTATGCCGATCGAGCGCAAAGCTTGCAGTAAGGGAATGGCATTCCCCGGGTTTTCCATAATCCCGCTTTCAGTCAATTCTAATTGCAGATTCGCCGGTTTGACTTGATATTGTGCTATTAGTTGTCTGACACGTTCAGGAAAGTGCTGATCGCGTAAGTCATTGGTGCTGACATTGACTGCAATGCTTAAATCCGGATGACTATTGCGCCAGCTCGCCAAAGTCTGTACCGCTTGCTGTAGCATCCAGTCGGTCACGCGATTGATATAGCCAGTACGTTCCGCGAAAGGAACGAATTCTATCGGTGAGATGAAACCGCGTTGTGGATGTTGCCACCGCACCAGTGCTTCAAAGCCATAGCACGATAGATCGGCGAGATGAATTTTGGGCTGTAACCACATTTGCAATTCATTATTTTGTACTGCAGAACGCAAATCAGACAGCAAACTCAGGTGCCCTAAACGCGAGGCTTCTTGCGCATCTGAGTACCAAGCAGACATCAATGTATTTTCTTTGGCTGCATAAAGCGCAACTTCCGCATTACGAATCAGTGCGGTTAAATCCTTGGTTTCATTGTTTGCGAGTGCGATCCCAAATACCAAATTAGCATCGACACTGTGACTGCCACATTGGACCGGTGTACTTAACCGTTGATTTATATTGTTGAGTAAATCGGTGACGACATCGGTAATAAGTCGACCTTCTGGGGCTGCACATAACAGGGCAAATTGGCCGCCAGAAAATTTCGTCAGAAAGGCTTGGTGATTTTGCGCAAGATCTTCAGTCGCGATTCTTAACCTTTGACTAACCTCAACGATCAAGGTATCGCCAGTACCAAAACCCAAAGTTTCATTCACAATTTTTAGCCGCGCAATGTCCATCAATAACATCGCATGGTCGTGTAGACTATGTTGTTCAAATGTTTTTAAGAGCAGGATGCGATTCGGTAAATTGCTCAGCGGATCGTAATAAGCAAGCTGTTCAATTTCTGCTTCGCGCAGAGCGATGGCATCTGCCATCGTATTTAAAGCACGTCCAACTTGGGCAACTTCGGTCGTTCTGGTTGGCGGGACTTTGCTGGTGTAATTGCCAGCGGCAATTTGTAATGCACTTTTTTCCAACATCGTCAGTGGTTGAACGACGCTGCTTTGCGTGATAAAAGCTAATCCTATGCCACACAAGACCGCAAAAATCGACACTGCAATCACTTGCAATTTCAGTCGGGCCAGATCACTTTGCTCTTCATCCTGACGTTCTTGTATGCGCCTTTTTGCCAGGTCCAGCAAGATACCGCTTTCGGTCAGGAAGGCCTGACGAGCCGGGGCTACTTGTGTTTCAAATACACGTTTCGCGCCATCTGGATTATCCAATTCAATTTCATCAAATAAATTCAGATACGACTGGCGAAATTCTTGGTGAGTCACGTTCAACCGTTGCAAGCACACGGTTTGGACTTCATCTTCTGATTCTGCACCCAGCTTTTGTATTAATTGATCGATATGTTTTTTCTTCGCATCGATCGCGTCATACGCCGGTTTTCGCTTGTCCTGAGTCGCATTGAAGATCAACACTAAGGCGCTGGTTGAACCTTCAATATCAAGCGCTAAATTCTGGACTTGTAATAGTTTTTGTAAGTCGTTGCGGGCAAATTCCTGACTTCGTCGTGAGATGTCTTGTACCTGAGTTACACTGCGAACGACGACAATGATAAATAAGCAAAGAATTAATAAATAGCTGAGTGCAAGGCGATAGCTGATTCTGCGTGGCAGAAAGCGGTCAATAAAATAAAGGTAGGCATTTTTCATAAATCCGCGGAGCTGAGTAGCCTTATTCTGACTGAAACTAGTATTCGACTATTTAAACAAATTCTATGCTAACTGGAAAGTGAAACTTTCGCTCTGGGTCGAAGGCTGAGCAAGAAGCGTTGTTAGAAGGTTCGGATTCGGTCGGATCGCTTGGATAATCATCTAGAAAGCACCCCCGACTGAGTTTGGATCAGCTAAAATGAAATTCTTATTATTCTATCGATTTTGGGAGTTGCCCTATGTTTTTAGACCACGCGAAAATCTCAGCTACACATAGCGAAACCGAACCAGATCGTATCGAACGTTTAAATCGTGTCTATGGCTATGCCGTAGCGTTAGCCGATGCCGATGGCAATGTCGACTGCATTACCAAGCTCGCCAAATTGCACGACCATAAAGGGACTTTGATGGTTATCTGGCATGAAGCACCAACAGAATTCGAACGCCTCTACTTTATGAAAGCTTGGAAGAGTAAAATTGGCGATGAATCAACTCAAGTGGAACATGCGTTGATGTTGCAAGATCCCGCGACGGCAGATGAAGCGAGTGAATAAATTTTTTCGTGGTAAGTGGTTGCCATAAGCAATCATAAGTAATCATAAGCAATTTAGTCCATTGGACTCTCGATCGGCTCTCAAATAAGAAATGGCTTGTAGGCATTTTCAGTGCATACAAGCCATTTTTACATGTCGCTTCAACATAGTTGAGTAGAAATATGCCGTGGGAGCTTAGCGTATTTTTAAATCTTCTAATAATTCTGCGACACCCGTCCAACCGATTTCAATGCCGATACACAGTAAGATAAAAGCTGATAAACGCATTAAAACTGTGGCACCGACGTCACCTAAGAAATTCTCTAGATTACGTGCAAAACGATACGATAAATAAATCGCAAACGTGGTCAAGAACACGCCTATTGTTGCGGCTAAACCGGTGATTAACCAATCAACTGGTTTGTTCGGAAGTTGTGCACCCAAGGTAATCGAGGTCGCAATCGCTCCTGGCCCAACAGTGAGTGGAAAGCTGAACGGAAAAAAACTGTGACGGCGTAATTCTTCCTTGGTCCAGTTACCAGCTGATGCGGCTACTGAGTTGCGTAATTTGTCTTGACCCTGATCATTGAGTAGTTTCCAGCCCGCCATCCCTACGACGATACCGCCAGCGACTCTGACTATGGGTAAAGAAATGCCAAAAAAATCCAGTACATAAGAGCCAACAAACACCGCGCCCATCAGTAAGAAGAAACAATTAAACGCAATTCGCTTAGCCAAGCGATTTGCCATCACTTGATCCATCGGCCCTGTCATCGATAAAAAGATAGGCGCAACCGCAATTGGATTAAGTATCGGCAAAAGAGTGACCGGCACGACGATGAGAGCTTTAACAAAGACGGAAAGTGCAATGCTCATCTTGCCTCCTTAAATTTTATAATAATTGTGATTATGCAATATTTCTTCGACTTGGGGGAAATCCATTGCAACAAGCGGGTATGTTTGCCACGGCTTCTGTATTGATGTCACTTGTTGATTTTCTGTGCTTGAATGCTGATTTTATGACATGTTTTTATATCATGTTGCAATGTCATAAAACAGACATGAAATTGTCATCGTCTTGAAGTATTCATTCTCTATTCTGCACTGTCAGTTTCATTGGTTAAAGGAGAACCGTGCATGAGAGTGTTGACCATACCGGGAGATGCGAATCCCAGTTTTTCTAAATTAAGTCTGAGCCTTGCGAGTACTAAAAAGGAAGTTAAAGAAGTGCAACGTCTGCGCTATAAAGTCTTCATCGAAGCGATGGGCTTGTCTGCATTGGCGAATGAAGACTGTCTGGATAAAGATGAATTTGATGAACATTGCGATCATTTGATCGTGCGCGATACCAAGACTTTGAAAGTGGTTGGTACATATAGAATTCTCGGCCCGAATGCGGCACGCGAGATTGGACGTTATTATTCAGAAGGCGAGTTTGATTTGTCGCGTTTGCAAAACATCCGCGGCAGTATTGCCGAAGCAGGGCGCGCTTGTATTCATCCCGACTATCGTAGTGGTGCGGTGATCATGTTGTTGTGGGCGGGTTTAGCTGCCTACATGCGACGTGAACGTTGCGAGTATTTGATCGGTTGCGCCAGCATCAGTCTGGCGGATGGCGGACATAATGCTGCAGCGATTTATCGCCAGTTCACCGAACAGGAATTTTCTCCGCTCGAATATCGTGTGACACCACATTTGCCTTTCCCCTTAGAGAATATGGATGAAGGATGTGAGGCACGTATTCCGCCTTTGCTGAGAGGCTACATTCGTGCTGGTGCCTGGGTTTGTGGCGAACCAGCATGGGATCCAGATTTTCATAGTGCTGATTTATTCGTGATGTTGCCTTTAGCGAACCTTGATAATCGCTATGCCAAACATTACGGTACGGAGGATATCGCCAAATGATGCCAGCAGATCAGTTCCTCGATAAGACTATGCAAAAACATCTTCAGCACACCAAACACACAAAGCATGCCAAAAAAGATATAAAGCATTTTCGTACGATATGGATATCTGATCTGCATTTAGGAACGCCCGGTTGCCAGTCCAAGCGGCTGCTGGAATTTCTAAAAGCCACTGAGTCCGAAACCCTGTATTTGGTGGGGGACATTATCGATGGCTGGCAATTGAAGCGACGCTGGTTTTGGGACCAGACGCATAATAATATCGTGCAAACCGTATTGAAAAAAGCCAAGAAAGGGACGAATGTGATCTTCGTACCAGGCAACCACGATGAGGCAGCGCGCCAATTCATTGCACTCGATTTCGGCGGCATACAAGTTCGTGACGAATTGGTGCACACCACGGCGGATGGTAAGCGCATGTTGGTACTGCACGGCGATCGCTTTGATGGCGTGATCGCCTGTGCTAAGTGGTTGGCCTATCTGGGTGATAGCTTGTATAGCGTCATCTTACGAGTCAATCAAATTTTCAATCATTGGCGAGCGCGGGCGGGACTGCCCTATTGGTCCTTGTCGCAATACCTTAAATTGAAAGTCAAAAACGCGGTGAGCTATATCACCAAATTTGAAGACGCTTTAGCCGATGAGGCGCGTAAGCGTGGATTGGATGGTGTGATTTGCGGGCATATTCATAAGCCAGAAATTCGCGAAATCAACGGCATCACCTATTGCAATGATGGCGACTGGGTGGAAAGTCTGTCAGCACTAATTGAAGAGGCTGATGGTGAGTTACGCCTGATTACTTGGCATGACGTGATGTTGCAACCACAACGTGAAGATATAAAGCAAGTTGCCTTAGTGTAGTGCTTCGTAGTTATGCTTTGCTGCCGAGCTTTATACAGATTATTTGATCACCAAATCAGGCGTCATTATGGCTTTCAAATAAGTGCGTAAACCTTCGCCGTCACGTTCTTTTTGCGTAATCCACCAGACGTTTCCTTTGCGCACTGCGCAGCTATTTTGTATCGGGGTAATCAGGCGCGTAGCGACTTCGCCGAGAGCGGGTTGATGTCCGACCAAGAGTACAGTTTCGCGCGCATCCGGCCAATGCGCAACACGCAATAAATCTTCTGCACTTGCCTCGGTATTAAGTTCTTCGACAATCTTAAATTGACGGTTAAGTTTCGCTAGTGCGGCCACGGTTTCACGCGTACGGACCGCGGGGCTAACGAGTATCCTGCAATTGTGGGGCAATACGCTATCTAACCAATAGGCCATTTTTTGTGCTTGTTTTTGCCCCTTAGGCGTCAGACGACGTAGATGATCAGCCAGCTCTTCATGACCAAGTTCCGCGTCCGCATGACGCCATAAAATCAAATCCATGTTGTGTCCGAAATACCCTAGTTATCTGTCTCAGGAGAACCCAAGGTGTTCATCAAATATTGCTGTGCACTGAATGGCTTTTGTTTGCCACGGATTTTCTTGCGCTCATAACTACCATCGGCATTCAAGACCCATGCGTTTTGATTGTCTTTCAAATACGGTTCTAAACCTTCGCTGATAATACGTTTTTTTAAATGTTTTTCTAGAACAGGAAAAGCGACTTCAATGCGGCGGAACAGATTGCGACTCATCCAATCTGCACTGGCGAGATAGACGTCATGTTCCAAATCATTGCGGAAGTAATAGATGCGAGAATGTTCGAGGAAGCGGCCGATAATTGAACGTACTTTAATATTTTCCGAGAGACCAGGAACGCCGGGACGCAGAGTGCAAGCGCCACGTACAATCAAATCAATTTTGACTCCATCAGCAGAAGCTGCATACAGCGCACGAATTACTGATTCATCTACCAGCGCATTCATCTTGGCAATGATGCGACCGGGGCGACCTTCGCGCGCAATTCGGGCTTCATTGCGAATCGCTTTGATAATTTTGGGCTGCAAGAAAAATGGCGCCAGCCACAGGTACTCCATCTTTTTCGGTTTCGTTAAGCCAGTGAGATGAATAAATACCTCATTCACTTCCGCGGCTTTTTTAGGATGCGCAGTTAATAAACCAAAATCGGTATAAAAACGTGTCGTCGAAGGATGGTAATTGCCCGTGCCTAAGTGCGCATAATGCCGTAGTCTTCCACCTTCTTCGCGCCGGATTACGAGTGCAAGTTTGGCATGGGTCTTTAAACCGACTACGCCATAGACCACTTGCGCGCCTGCTCTTTGTAGACGATCTGCCCAATTGATATTCGCTTCTTCGTCAAAGCGCGCCATGATTTCCACAATCACCGTTACTTCTTTTCCCATGCGGGCAGCGGTGATTAAGGATTCCATTAAGTCCGAATTCATACCGGTACGATAAATCGTTTGCTTGATGGCGAGCACATTCGGATCGAGTGAGGCAGTGCGGATAAAATCGATCACCGTTTGAAATGGTTGAAACGGGTGATGCAACAATATGTCTTGTTTGTTTAAAACTTCAAAAATATTCTTCTGCGCTAATTTAGGATCGGGTTTCGCAGTAAAGGCTGGAAAGCGTAAATTCGCTTGATTCACATGATCAATCAATTCGGATAATCTGACCATGTTCACCGGACCATCGACCGCATACAAACGATCTTTACTCAGTCCGAACTGCTCCAGCAAGAATTGGGATAAGGCTTCGGGGCAATTTTTAGCGACTTCTAAGCGAACAGCCATACCAAACTGGCGGCCTTGCAATTCACCCTGTAAAGCTTGGCGTAAATTTTTAACCTCATCTTCGTCAACCCATAAGTCGCTGTCGCGGGTTACTCGAAATTGTGAGTAGGCAAGTACTTCTCTGTCATTAAATAAATCGCCGATGTGGGCGTGGATGACTGAGGATAGTAGGCAAAAAGCTTGACCGCTTACAGTTAATTCATCTGGAATCTTGATGACACGCGGCAGCACGCGTGGAGCCTTCACAATCGCAATCGCCGTGCCGCGACCGAACGCATCTTTACCTGCAAGCGAGACAATAAAATTCAGACTCTTATTCACGACTTGCGGAAATGGATGGGCAGGATCCAAGCCTATTGGTGTCAACAGAGGACGTACTTCACGATCAAAATACGCTTTAACCCAAGCGCGCTGCGCTTCGGTTCTTTCGGTATGGCGCAACAGATGGATGCCTTTGCGCGAGAGCGCTGGCAAAATATCCTGATTGAGAACTTCATACTGGCGTATTTCTAGGGCATGACAGTCTTTCGCGATTCTTTCCATCATGCCCGTGAAGCTAGCATGCTGTGCCAATTGTCCGTCGATCGTGTTTTGTGCCAACAAGCTGGCGACCCGCACTTCAAAAAATTCATCCAGATTACTGCCGACGATACACAAATATTTTAGACGTTCTAACAATGGAATACTTCCATCTTCGGCTTGTGCCAGTACACGCCAGTTGAAGGCGATCTGTGAGCGTTCCCGGTCGAGATAAATTCCTGATCGTGGCAAGCCCCAGGTTGCCATCAAGGCGGATTCGCTATCGCTGCTGGCTTTAGGGCTAGTATGACTCATATTACCGCCTGTGGGTAAGGTGGGAGCGTTAGCGGCTTCCAGACTGATTGGTGTGTCATTCGTACCATCATTTTTACCATTTATGACATCAGGATTCATCATGATTTTTCGATTAAGTGAGTATAGGCGCTGCGTGGAGCATTTGTCTTGCTAAGAGTGTAAATGTCGATTGTGACAAGTTTATGACAAAAATAATTTCAATACGGCAAATATTTCATCATTTGCTGAGCTCTGTCATATTCTTGTCATATTCAACTTGTAAAGTTCGGCTCGTGTTAGTTGAACTGTGCGGCCTGCGTGCTGTAAAGAAAAGAAATCAAATGACATACAGCTTTGTTTTCCCCATTTAATCGAGGTAAATATGCAATTTAATCGTATTGTTAAGTCCTTAGTTGTTGCAGCTGGTGCTGCTATGGCTTTTTCGTCTGTGCATGCCGCTGAAGTGACTGGCGCTGGCGCGACTTTCCCTTACCCAATTTACGCAAAATGGGCTGATGCTTACAAAAAGGCAACGGGAAACACTATTAATTACCAATCTATTGGTTCTGGCGGCGGTATCAAACAAATTAAAGCAAAGACGGTGGATTTCGGTGCATCTGATATGCCTTTGAAAGCAGAAGAATTAGAAGCTGATGGCATGATGCAATTTCCTGCAGTGATCGGTGGTGTGGTTCCTGTTGTGAATTTAGATGGTGTGACACCCGGTCAATTGAAGATGACTGGTGAAGTTTTGGCAAAAATTTACATGGGTACGATCACTAAATGGAATGCTGCAGAAATTACTGCACTCAATCCAAACGTGAAATTGCCAGCAGAAGATATCACTGTGGTTCATCGTTCAGATGGTTCTGGTACAACATTTATTTGGACAGATTATTTGTCTAAAGTCAGCCCTGAATTTAAAACGACTGTCAGTTCAGGTACTGCCGTGAAATGGCCTGTCGGTTTGGGTGGCAAGGGTAATGAAGGCGTTGCAGCGAACGTTCAGCGTATCAAAGGTTCGATTGGTTATGTAGAATATGCTTATGTAAAGCGTAATAAAATGATTCATACACAATTGAAGAACCGTGACGGCCAATTTGTACAGCCAGATGACGTGAATTTCAAAGCAGCGGCATCAGGCGCTGATTGGGCGAAAACTCCAGGCATGGGTGTCGTGTTGACAAATCAAACTGGCAAAGATAGCTGGCCTATCAGCGGTGCGACTTTCATCTTGTTGCATAAAGTTCCTGCAAACCCAGCGAATACCCAAGAAGTTGTGAAATTCTTTGACTGGGCATTTGCAAATGGTGCAGCGATGGCAACGGAATTGGAATATGTACCATTGCCAGCTGATGTCACTAAACTGATTCACGCTAGCTGGAAAGCAAATTTGAAAGATGCTTCCGGAAAAGCTTTGTATTAATCCTAGAAGTAGCCTGATTAGACAAACTTGAACGCCACAAACATCCCAACGATTTAGTTGGGATGTTTGTGCATCAAGTGAATACAAATAAATAAAATAAAACTGCCACAGCGAAGAACCTTGTGTCCCTAATTTCTGAATCGGGATGCTAAACAGGAAGATAGTCCAGCGATGACAAGTTCTCAAACAACTCCCAACACTCAGCATAGTTCGACTATGCGCAAACAGAAATTGCAAGATTTTCTGTTCCATAAACTCACTTTTAGTTTTGCCTTGATGGTTTTGCTGGTCTTGGTTGGTATCGTCGTTTCTTTATTTTACGGTGCCATGCCAGCCATGAAGGAATTCGGATTTGCCTTTATCACGACGATAGAGTGGGATCCCATCAATGACAAATACGGCGGTATGATTGCGATCGTCGGCACCCTTGTTACATCGGGCATCGCCTTACTGATCGCCTTTCCTATCAGTTTTGGAATTGCCTTATTCTTGACTGAAATCTGCCCGACATGGCTCAAACGTCCTTTAGGAACCGCGGTCGAATTGTTGGCTGGTGTCCCTAGTATCATCTACGGTATGTGGGGTCTGTTTATTTTTGCACCGTTCTTCAGTACTTACGGTCAGCCATTACTCGCCAATACTTTGGGTAAATTACCTGTGATTGGTGTATTGTTTTCTGGCTCCATGATAGGCATTGGTGTGCTGACTGCCGGTATTATTCTCGGCATTATGATCATTCCATTTATCGCTTCTGTCATGCGCGATGTATTTGAAATTGTGCCACCTGTGTTAAAAGAATCGGCTTATGGTCTTGGCTGCACGCGTTGGGAAGTAGTGCGCAAAATTGTCCTGCCGTATACCAAAGCGGGTGTGATCGGTGGCGTGATGTTGGGCTTGGGGCGCGCCTTGGGTGAAACTATGGCGATTACCTTTGTGATCGGCAATGCGCACAAATTGCATTGGTCGCTGTTCGCTGGCGGTAATAGTATCGCTTCTAGTTTGGCGAATGAATTTGCTGAGGCAGAATCGGAGCTCCATGTTGCGTCATTGTTCTTACTCGGACTCATCTTGTTTGTGATTACATTCATCGTATTAGCTTCTGCAAAATTTCTATTGCTGGGCATGAAAAGAAAAGAAGGTGTGAAATGACACAAAGCCAAGATAAAGCGATGACTCCAGTGAATTCAGTCTATAAGTCGCGTTTGCGCAAACATAGAATAGGTATTTTCTTCTCGACAGCTGCAATGGCATTGGGCGTATTTTTCTTGATGTGGATTTTATTTACTCTGCTGATTAAAGGTATGGGCTCTTTAAGCTGGGAGGCGATCACTGCACCAACGCCAGCGCCTGGCGAAGAAGGTGGTGGCTTGGCGAATGCCTTGATTGGTAGTTTGATGATGGTGGGGTTTGCGACTTTGATCAGCACACCGATCGGTATTCTGGCAGGTATTTATCTAGCCGAGTACGGCGAGAAAAACTGGTTTAGCGACCTGACCCGTTTTGTGACCGACATTATGTTGTCTGCGCCGTCGGTCGTCATAGGATTGTTTGTGTACGCAATCTATGTCGCGCACATCAAGCATTTTTCGGGATGGGCGGGAACATTGGCGATTTCATTGATTGCTATACCAGTCGTAGTTCGCACGACCGACAATATGCTAGCGCTGGTTCCTACTAGTTTGCGTGAAGCCGCGTTTGCACTCGGAGCGCCACGCTGGAAAGTTGCCCTCTTTATTCGTGTGAAGGCCGTGAAAGCCGGAATTTTGACGGGTGTTTTATTGGCGGTCGCGCGTATTTCCGGCGAAACAGCCCCTTTGCTATTTACTGCTTTGAACAATCAATTTACGAATACCGATATGAATAAGCCGATGGCTAATTTACCGGTGGTGATTTATCAGTTTGCAATGAGCCCGTATGATAACTGGCGCGGCCTAGCTTGGACAGGCGCATTATTAGTGACGTTCAGTGTGTTGGCACTGAATATTCTGTCCCGTACTGTATTCGCACAAAAAGTGCATAAATAATTTAGAGTTGACTATGATGATTCCAAATACTAAACCTGTAGTAGAGCAAAAAGCCTGCATAGAAACCAAGAATTTGAATTTTTACTATGGCAGCAATCGCAGCTTGCATGATGTCAATTTGAAGGTCTTCGATAAAAAAGTGACAGCCTTTATTGGTCCTTCTGGTTGTGGTAAATCAACTTTGTTGCGGACATTTAATCGCATGTATGACTTGTATCCAGGTCAAAAAGCAGAGGGTGAGATTATCTACAATGGCCAAAACATTTTATCGCCAGGGCAGGACATTAATCTCTTGCGCGCTAAGGTTGGTATGGTGTTTCAAAAGCCTACACCTTTCCCTATGTCGGTCTATGACAACATTGCATTCGGTGTGCGCTTGTATGAAAACCTGTCAAAAGGCGAAATGGATGAACGCGTAGAGTGGTCTTTGAAAAAAGCAGCCTTATGGAATGAAGTCAAAGATAAGCTCAATAGCAGCGGTTTAAGCTTATCTGGCGGCCAACAACAACGTTTATGTATTGCGCGCGGTGTGGCCGTTAAACCTGAAGTTTTATTATTAGATGAGCCGACGTCTGCACTCGATCCGATTTCGACGGTCAAGATCGAAGAATTGATCAATGAATTGAAAGAGGATTACACGATTGCCATCGTTACTCACAATATGCAACAGGCAGCGCGTTGCTCCGACTATACAGCGTATATGTATTTGGGCGAGTTGGTCGAATTCGGTGAGACCGATAATATTTTTATGAACCCTGTACGTAAAGAAACGCAAGACTATATTACTGGTCGCTTCGGTTAAGGCTTAACGTTTAGTCACACTATTCTTTAGCACAGCAGTGTACGAAAATTTAGATACGAAAATTCAGAATTCAGGAGTCGATATGACAGGCGAACATTCATCATCTCAGTATAACCACGATTTAGAAGCAATCCGTTCTCAAGTATTATTAATGGGCGGTCTGGTAGAAAACCATTTCCAAGACGCGATGACATGCTATCGCACTGGCAACAGCGAACAAGCGGCGGCAGTTGTTAAGTCCGATGAAGAAGTCAATCGCTTAGAAGTATTGTTAGATGACATGTGTAGCCATTTGATCGTTAAGCGTCAACCAGCGGCGAATGATTTGCGTACGGTGATGGCCACTGGGAAAGTGATTACCGACCTCGAACGGATTGGTGATGAATCCACAAAGATTGCCCGTATTGCTCAAGAAATGATGAGTAAGAATCGCAGTAGCGCGATGTTCAGCGGCTATGAAACTGTACGCGTATTGGCGAGCAGCGTTAGCCAAATGTTACATCAGTCTTTAGATGCATTTGCACGCCACGACGATAAAAAAGCAGTTGAATTGATTGCCTTTGATGAAATCATTGATAGTGATTTCCGCTCTATCATGCGCAACCTGATTACTTTTATGATGGAAGATCCGAGTACGATTTCATTTGCATTAGATGCTTTATGGGTCGCCAAGGCGATAGAGCGTATCGGTGATCACGCAAAAAATATTGCGGAACATACGATTTACATTGTTGAAGGGCGTGATATCCGTCATTCGGATTATGTTGCCAGTAAACAGGAAAAAAATTCGCAACCACAATAGAAATTTGTGATTAGAATTTAGCGACTAGAAATTTGCAAACCAGTTCGCATCCAAATAGAAAAGAATAAAAACCCTATGTCAGTTGATAAAACCACGATTTTGATTGTTGAAGATGAACCAGCCATTAGCGAGTTAATTAGTTTTACCCTACGTGCCGCAGGCTGGACGACGGTGGCGGTTGGTAATACTGCAGAAGCTTGGGAGTTTCTGCAGCATCGCACACCGCAGTTAATTTTGCTGGATTGGATGTTGCCAGATCAAAGTGGTTTGCGACTCTTGTCACGGATCCGTTCTGATAGAAATTTTAATGAAATGCCCGTGATCATGCTGACCGCCAAGAGCATGGAAGAGGATAAAATTTCTGGTCTGGATCATGGCGCAGATGATTACATCACCAAACCATTTTCCCCGCGCGAATTGACGGCAAGGATCAAGGCGATGTTGCGTCGTAAGAGCCCTGAACACGCACAAACTAGTCTGGATATTGCCAATGTACATCTTGATCCGGTTAGTTGTACGGTGAAGATTGACGATCAGAAAATTGACATCGGCCATGCCGAATACAAGTTGTTGAAATTTTTTATGGCGCATCCGGAGCGTGTCTTCTCGCGCAGTCAGCTGCTTGATAAAGTGTGGGGTGATCACGTCGTGATCGAAGAACGTACGGTCGATGTCCACGTTTTGCGTTTGCGTAAAGTCTTAAAAAGTGCAGAGGGATTAATTAAGACAATTCGTAGCGTTGGATATATGCTTTCCGAAAAGTAAGCTTGGAAAAGGGGGGCAAGATACGGATGAATAACTTCGTACATTGGTCATCGCCCACTGTGCTCTGCATCTCAAGCAACACTAGCCCTTCATTCATGGCTAAAATAGACGGCCAATTAATTTTTTTCGCTATATATATGCTGCAATTGCACTGAGCTTCAGACACTATATCCAGTATCCCCTCTTTTTTTCAACTCACTTAAGCACTAATGCATCCTCATCTCATCTTTTGGATTTCCGCCACCGTACGTGTGGCGATCATACTTGCGGCTGCGGCTGCGGGTGCTTACTTCTGGGGCGTGATCACAGGCTTGGCGCTGGCGCTGTGCGGCATGATTGTGTTGATAGTGGTGCAGTTGCAGTATCTGTTGAACTTGTCAGACTGGTTGGATAATCCGAATAGTGCACGTTTGCCAGATGGTTGGGGCGCATGGACAGAAATTTTTTCCCGCTTGTACAAATTACGTCGAGGTGATGAAAAAAATCAAACAGAATTGGCTGAATGGTTGGCGCGCTTTAGACAAGCGATGACCTTGTTGCCAGACGGTTTGGTGATTATGGATGACGTGATGTTTTTGGAGTGGTGTAACCCGATTGCAGAACGGCATTTAGGGCTTGATTTGACCCGCGATAAAGGCATGCGAGTGACGAATCTTGTACGCACGCCTGAATTCATCGATTACATTATTCTTGGCCGTTATGACACACCGTTGACCTTGTCGCTACGTGACCGAAAGTTGATTGTGCACGTGATTCCGTTTGAAAACCGGCGCCAGATTTTAGTGACCCACGACATTACCGAATCTGAAAGAATTGATATGATGCGACGTGATTTTATTGCGAACGCTTCGCATGAGTTGCGCACGCCGCTTACTGTTATCAATGGTTTTCTAGAAATCGCTTCCATGCAGCCCGATATGGAAGTCTCTATACGTTCCTCACATCTGAAGTTGATGGTGGAGCAGGGCGAGCGTATGCAACGCCTTGTGGAAGATATGCTGACCTTGAGTCGTCTAGAATCGACAGAATTTAAAGTGCGGAATGAAGTAATCGATATGCAAATGATGTTAAAACACATCTGCCAGGAGGCGCAGGCTTTGTCGGCAGGTAAACATCGCATTCAATTGGAATTTGACGGCCCAGATATTATGGGGAGTACCGATGAAATTCGTAGTGCTATCAGCAATCTGGTGACGAATGCAGTTCGATATACGCCTGAGCATGGTGAAATCAAAGTGATTTGGCGGAATACTCTTCAGGGGCCGCAATGTGTAGTGCAGGACAATGGAATTGGGATTAGTCAGGAACATCTGTCACGCCTGACTGAGCGATTTTATCGGGTCGATAAAAGCCGTTCGCGTGAAACGCAAGGGACAGGATTGGGGCTGGCGATTGTCAAACACGTATTGATTCGCCATGGAGCCCAATTGTTGATCGAATCGACGGTGAATGTTGGTAGCAAATTCTGTGTGCAATTTCCTGCCCGTACGCTTGTGGCAGCGGCTTAGCTTGTTTTACTTGGGCGTAATCTGCCTATTCTTGTAATATCCACGGTACTTGCGGCGATTATTCTGATTCTAATCCTGAAAACCTGGAACTTTCTGCGTTTTTCTCTCTCTGATTTGATTGCCGTCAGAGAGCCGCCCTTATACAATGCGGCTAAGGAGAAAGCCTATGTTTCGTGTGATGTTAGTCGAGGATGATGAACGCCTCGCCAGTTTGATTATTGAGTATTTGCAATCCTATGAATTTGCAGTGGATCTTGTGCCGCGTGGGGATCTGGCGTTGGCTCATTTTCAGACTAGTTCACCTGATCTAGTAGTGCTCGATCTCATGTTGCCAGGCTTGGATGGTATGGTGGTCTGCCGCCAGATCCGTGAAATTAGTCGTGTACCTATCTTAATTCTTACTGCCCGCGAAGACTCCTACGACGAAGTTTCTGCCTTAGAGCAAGGTGCCGATGACTTCGTCAGTAAACCGGTGCAACCACGTATTTTGTTAGCGCGCTTGCGTGCCTTGGTGCGCAGGATCGCGAATCCTGTGCTTAGTCAAAACGCTAGCGATGTCGATCAGTTGCAATTCGGCGCTTTGCACATCTCGCGTAGTGATCGTCTTGTGCATTGGCGTCAGGATGCAATAGAGTTATCGAATACTGAATTTAAATTGTTGATGGTTTTGGCAGAATCACCTGGAAAAGTTTTGTCGCGAGATGATATTTTGAAGAAAATGCGCGGGATAGAATTTGATGGACTAGATCGCAGTATCGATAATTTAATTTCTCGCTTGCGCCGTCGCTTTGACGATCAGAACTCTGAGAAAATTAAAACGGTGTGGGGTGAGGGCTATTTATTTTCACCTTCAGCGTGGGAGTAATTCTCTATTAAAAATTATTATATAAATAATTTATTTAATACATCTTATTTGAAGCGGAATATTTGAAGCCGAATATTTAAGAAAAGCTTCATTAATACTGTTCACTCAATTAAGGCAATAATCGTTAAAGGGCTGGTACGTGTATGTATCTGCCCTTTTTCTGTTTGCAGAGTTGTCTGAACATTGTTGGCTACATTGCTAGGTGCGCCGAAAATCACATTGCTTATCTTGAAGTTGGCAGGACTATCAGGCCAAATTGACGAATTGTCGACCAGAGGCAAGCTATTGCTTTGATTTAAATATTTGAATTCCACCATCGCCACGCTATCTTTTTTCCCAAATGCAAAACGTACGCCGACGCATCTTTTGCCACGATACGCGGTGTAGTCGACATAGCTTTGATAGGCAAGCGCTTGTTCACAGGCAGCACGCAGGTCGGCTAATTCATAGATGCCATCGGAACGGATCGCGATGCTAGTTCTAAACCGGAAACCCGCCTGGCCAGCTTTTTGATTAATCACCAACTCAGCGTTTTCATCATAAGCCGCTTTGAGCAGCGGGAGTGAAGTGCGTCCCAAAGTATCGAGTGCTAGATCAAGGTGTGTTTTCTTACCGACGATATGCAGGCGTAGACTGTCTATCGAACTCGCATTATCTTTTGGTACCACTTGCAGTTGTAGTTGAATTAAATTTTTTGCCTTGCCATATTTTTCAAACCACAGCATGGTGCGGTAGGCATCGCGATAACTCATCCATTCAGCATCTTGTGGACGCTTATTGTCGTCAGCCGACTGCGCTAGCGCAAAGGGGGCGCCAGTGAGAAGGAAGATAGCAAAGAATGTGTTACGAAGATTCACGATGGTTTTCAATAGATAAACTGAATTAATAAAAAAGTGGGTGAAAAAATTAGTTGGTGGTATCTTAAAAGCGATAGGCGATTGCACTCGAGACCGAAACATTCGCTTTACGTTCAATTAAAGGGCTATTCCTGTTTTCACCGACTAAACGGTTGACGTTTAATTTGGAGGTGATCATCCAAGATGAATTTAAATTCCAGTTCCAAAAAATGTCGGTATGCACATCCTTGATTCCAGCGTGTGCCGAATAGCTTGAATTGACGCTGCGATCAGCTTCAAGTTTACTTACGCCGAAATAGGAATTCGCATAAGCGTGGTTGATCAGCGTAAAGCCAACGCCAAAGGTAAATTGGTGATGAGGTAGTGCATCTTTTAAGTGATAACGCAGATCGCTGCTAAGTCGTATGCCACGCTGATCATTACCCGCACCAAATACGAGCGTATTGGTTTGTCTTAGATTGCTGTTGAGCTGATAATTATAGAAGCCACCAACTAACAGGCGGGTATGAATATCATCTAAACCGAGTAATCTGTTTTGCTGAGCACTGCTATATCGCACGCCGGATTCTGGAAAGAAAACATCGTTACGCGAATCACCTGACACTTGTATGCTACCCGAGGTGCCGCTTGCTGTTCTGCTAGGTTCTAGGCTGATAATGGGGCCAAATTCCTGATCAAATGTTTGTGAAAGGTGCCAGCCTGCACTCATACCTGCAACAAAAACACCATTACTCCACTGCATTTGCATCACAGGTACCATTCGCCTTTTGGTGCGATTGGCACCTTCATACAAGGGACGTGACAAAACACCGAGTCCCAGATACATATCATGACTACCATCGGGCATCAGATTCTGCGCTGGACTTTGAGCGTAAGCACAACTGCTTATGCCAAATGTCGCGATGAGTAAGAGGTAAGTTTTATTCATTGTTGATTCTCAAAATTGTAAAACAGTCATAACTGATGTGTCATTTTACAATTGAGATATAAATTCGGGTTTGAAACCTTAGAAAAAACACTTAAAAATTCAGAATTTGATTTTCAATACTTCATTAAAACAACTATGAAAATTGATCAAGGATAAAGATGTTAAACATGTTGTCTGTAGTAAGCTCAGATACGATAAATTTTGCCTTCTTTTAGATTCATTTATGGGATGAGCGCCTGTACGCTAATAAATTCTACATTTTCCGAACTGAGATTCACTTCAGCGATATAAAAAGGCGTTGTGATATTCGCGGTACAAATTCTGGTTGGACCAGCCACCACATCATAATGTGTCGTTACTATTTTGCCTGCATCACGCCAGATATGGAGATCTTGAATCCCGGAACAACCTGAAGCTTGCGTTCCGAGAAAAACCGCGATCAACATTTTCTTGGAAAAATCTACGACTGGTAGGGAGCTACTGCTGCCACTTCCATCGCCAGACTGATGTTCTTGCCAGAGTTGTTGCCAATTTGCCTGATCACGGATTACGACGCCGCGAGCAGTGCGAATTCCTGAATTCACCCCACTGGCGACCGATCGATGTGAAATCAGTGCGGAATTTACGTGGTGTAACTCTATTGTTAAGTCGACCTTGGCCATCTCAATCATCTGCATTGGCGTGCTAATGCCCGTGTTTTCGAGGTCGCAGCGAGTAACGGAAACGCGCTCTTCGTCAATGAAACTGGCATGCAATTTTTGGCCGTCTGAGCTCACTTTCAAGAAGCGTATAATGCTGCAATCATTCACTGTCTTATAGAATTTTGCTAGTATCATCTCGGCATTAAAATCTGGGGCCACTATGTTGGAAGCGGGCTTGCTGCCAGAAACGTTCCAAAAAGCATCCCAGGCCTGCTTATCTTTGATGAGACTAAAATCCGGTGCAGAACCGTGATAGAATGACACTGGCAATACCGTGAAGTTAATCGAATTATTGTTGGCGCCTGGAATAGCAATACTTTGCACTTGATGAGAACTTCCTAGACCTAAATCTGCTTTGTCGAGGTTCAGGATCATTGTTTTAAACAAGCTCTCCGCGCCTGCATCGTTGCAAGTCGTGCGCGGTCCTGCGATCGAATCTGCATGTGAACACAGCAATGTCGATGGGCTGGTGCCATATAAATTTTGTGCGTAAGAGGCATCAGCACAATTGCCGGATTTATCCCACAGCACATATTGCTGATCGATCACTAGCAGGCGATTCTTAAATTCGGCACAGTTTGCATCCTTGACCAGGCTCAGGAATTCGCTCGTGGCGACTGGCGCAGGAACTCTACCAAGCTCAGCGTGACCAATGCTTCCAGCGCCGCCACAGCCGCTCAGGCTGAGACAGAGACTGACAGCAAGACTGACACTTAAGCTAGAAATCAGTGTGAGAGCGCGGAAACGCGAAATCAAAGCTGACATGGTGAGTTCCTTTGCCCTTAATAAAGTAGATGCGGTAAATGAATATTCTAGTCGGTGCATGGCATACGATCATGATGCTCCCATCTTATGATTGATTGAGAACTGATTCATCCGCAAAGTAAGGGGAATTTGTCCTCAATTTGTATAAAGCTTGGAATTCTTGAGAAAACTGAGGGTTTTTTATAAAAACTGCGCGTCTGATCGGAACATTCTTATAAAATAGCCCGCTAGGAGAAATTACATGCGGTTTGATTGGATTGATGTTTGTGTTGTACGTATCGCCTGTCGAGGTAGGCAGTGAATCGCCTGTTCCTGAGATTTTTGCTGCCGGTGTTACTGTCAATCGCCTTCGCGACCATGCTGGTGTATGCGGTAATTATTGGTATCTTTGGTGACCCCATAGAAAAAAATGCTGAACGTCAAGCTGCACCGCAAATATTTTTGATCGAACAGTACATCGATAAAGCTGCAACGGACGAATGGCTAGCGCGTCTAAACAAGGTTCGAGAGGTCTCGCAAGTACCGTTCGAATTGCTTCCGCTACCACAAGCAATGGAGAAACTTGATCGAGCGCAAAGAGCAAAATTGCGTCAAGGCAGAATCGTGGTCGATGCTGCAAATCGTGCCCTTTATCGTCGGGTTGATCTTGACGGTGAAAAATACATAGGCAGTGACGAAGATGTCTTGCAAGTTCAAAATCTTCCGATTGATTACTGGTTCAATATTCAGCTTGAAATTGTCCGGTTTGTGATAGTCGCACTGGTCTTGTTGATTCCTATCGCCTTTTGGTCACGCGCCCATTGGCGTGACATACAGGCGCTTTCTCATGTAACTGAGGAAATAGGTGATGGCAACCTTGCCGCACGTGCTGGTGTTGCCAGTACCGCCGCTATTTATCCCTTAGCGCAGCAAATTAATCAAATGGGTGGACGCATCGAGCAGCTTATCAATTCGCAGAAAAACCTCTTACATTCGGTATCGCATGAATTGCGTACACCGATTGCACGTTTGGAATTTGCCCTAGAAATCCTACAAGATAGTCCGCTGGGAATACAGCCTTCGGACAAGAACAGACTGAGAATACAAGCAATGCAGGCAGATTTGAGTGAGCTAAATAGCTTGGTGTCTGAACTGCTCAATATGGCAAAGCTCGATGCGCAGGGTCAGATTATGGTCGAAGCAATTGATGCGCACGATTTGATGCAAACCTGTATACAACATTTGCCGCCTGTTCCTGGGCATATTCAACTACGACAAGTGTTGGAATTGTCAGAAGCTCGGAGACTGCCGCTTGTCGGCGATAGACGTTTATTAGAGCGAGCCATACAAAACCTATTAAAGAATGCATTGAAATATGCGGAAAAAAATATCGTGTTCACGCTCAAGCAGCAGGCGAATGCGTATATCGTGATTGTGGAAGATGATGGCGCCGGCATTCCCGAAGCAGATCGTGACAAGATCTTTGAACCTTTCTACCGACTTGATCGTAGCCGCGATCGTAGTACCGGTGGTTTTGGTTTGGGATTGGCAATCGTTAAGCAAATTGTGACTCTCCATCGCGGTAGCATACGCATTTCGCAAGCAAGTATAGGTGGTGCACGTTTTGAAATTAATATACCTGATCAAACTGCATGAGCATGCGGCGTGCGTTAATTAAATAGGCGACTTGTCGCGCAGCATCACGGCATCGATACACCATTTAACTCGCGATGTGCTTAATTAGTGATTTAGTTACTGGTTTAATCACTGGATTGAGCACGGAGTTGATAATTCAATAGTCCGAGTATTCAAGACTTTTCTCAGGAGTTTTATTTTGTCGCAAGCGCATAGACGTCAACAACTCATTGGCTTGGGTTTGGCGATTACGGGAGCAATTCTATTTTCTGCTAAAGCCATCGTTGCTAAACTTCTCTACGCTTATCAATTAGATGCGGTGACAGTAATCGCGTTTCGGATGTTGTTCTCCTTGCCGATTTTTGCCGTAATTGCTATTTGGCAGGGTTGGAAGCATGTGCCATTGGTTACCTCGGATCGTTGGCGTCTACTTGGTTTGGGTTTGGTCGGTTATTACTTGTCGAGTTTTTTAGATTTTCTCGGGTTGCAATATATTTCCGCAGGTTTGGAACGCCTGATCTTATTTCTGACGCCGTCGTTCGTTTTATTGATTCATGTCTTATGGTTTAAACGCCAAATCCGTCCGATTGAATATCTCTCTTTAGGGATAGCCTATTCCGGCATAATTTTCGTTTTTATGCATGATTTGTCTTTCAATGGGCAACAGGTAATACTTGGCGCCGCCTTGGTGTTGGGTTCGGCGATTGCTTACGCGACTTATTTGATTCAATCTGGCGAGATGGTGCAGAGAATCGGTGCTTTGCGCTTAGTGTCGTACGCCATGTGTGTGTCTAGTTTTGCCTGCATTGGCCAGTTTATTGCTCTGCGTCCAATTAGCTCGTTGAATCAAAGTTGGCCAGTGTTATCTTTATCGCTAGTGAATGCGATAGTATGCACCGTTTTTCCTGTATTTTTGACTATGTTCGCAGTCCAAAAAATTGGTGCGCCCAAGGCCTCACAAGCTGGCATGATAGGTCCAGTATCAACGTTGGTACTTGGCGCCGTGTTTTTGCAAGAAGCAATCACAGCATGGCAGCTCGCCGGTGCTAGTTTGGTGATCGTGGGTATGTACTTATTAAGTCGTAAATGATGGTAAAAAGATTAGTTGGTTATGGAATTGCGGGCCAAATTTTTTTATTCAATATATTTAGATCTGTTGTGCCAGTGAGGGTCTTGCATACAGAATTGTCGCGCGGCTACTAGTCGAATTGATGGAAAACAACATATACTCAAGGGTAGTCAATGCAAGCACGCATTGAAATGTGAAAGCACAGAAATTTTATGACAAAAGAAGATCAGGTCAGCGATAAGAAATCGCCATCGACCGATGACGGCACGCCTAAATTTGGTCGATTATTATTGGTATTGTTGTTTGCAGTTGCCTTAATCGTTGTGATTACTTTTGCGACTGAAGCCTATTACGGCGTGTAAGTATTTCACCGAGCTTAGGTGGTATAGGCTAATTGTTTATTTTTTTGAATTGATCCATGGACACCACTCCACTTATTCCAGCCATTCCAAATTCAGTGAAGAGAAATGCTTCCGCTGTGACGACTCCCGAAGGTAAGAAAGCGGAGTCGACCAGCGCTGCTCGATTGTTGATTTTGCAAAATATGGTACCTCTGGCGACGAATCTGGTGTCTTCGCAATTGGAAGCGTTTTCTACACGATTGGCCGATCAATTATTTAAATTATCAGATCAGGCAGTGCGACCAGAAGAGGCCAAAGTGAGCTACGAAGCGCATCAGTTAGTGAAGCGCAATAGTACGGCTTTTTATCGCCTGGTAGCTAGTCAAATCAATACCGCATTGACGAAAGAAGTGAGCGTATTTAATACCCGAAAAAGGGCAAAAAAAGAGGATCAATACTTAGACAATACTGCCCAGACCTATGAGGAAATGGAGGGGAAGATTTTATTGCGCAATGCGAGCCATGCGCTTGAAGTCTTGAATGCAGAATCTTTGGTGATGCTGAATACTTTAATCGGCCGTATTCTGAATCGCATGCCTATCGATGTCACGCAAAATCCCTTCCGGCCGGAAATTTTTGTGAAAGCTGTGCATCAGGCATGGATGGAGTTGGATCCTAATCCTGCATCGCATTTATTGGTTTTGCGCTTATTGCAGCCGGCAGTATTTTTGCAGCTTAGTCCAATTTTAGATGACATTAATCAAGAGTTGATGGCGCGTGGAATTCGACCCGACAGCGATGATTCATTTGATTCGTCTGCGGGCGTTTCTGCTTATTTGCCAGTGCAAAAATCGTTTAGTCTAGATCCTTATTTGCAAGATAAATTGAAACGTGTTTTTTCAGGGCAAATTGAATTGGCTTATACCGATCCACTTTATGAGTTGAGTGGCCTGGCGATGGTGAGCGATACATTAACGAATCAACTGGATGATTTGGATGCGAACGACGAACATCCAGACAAAGCGACGATTGATCAGCAATTCTTCGAAGATCTGCGCAATATGCAAACGCATTATTCACAGGAAGACAGTGCAAGCACGCATTTTGAGTCTCGCTTACATAAGGTTTTACATGCGCCTTCCGCACAAAAATTGAGTATAGTTGAGCGCAATACAATCGAGTTATTGGCACGCATTTTTGATTATGTTTTTGCCGATCCCAGTTTAGGTAACGATATTAAAAGCATGATGGCACAATTGCAGATTCCTATTGTGCGAGTTGCCTTGTCTGATCGAGATTTCTTTTTCCGTGAGTCACATCCAGCACGAACCTTGCTCGATATTTTGGGGAGTTCGGGTATTTTGTTAGATGCGGAATCAGCTTCAGTCGACCCACTGTTAGGTGTGATTGGCGACGTGATCGAGCGTGTACAGTCAGAGTTTGATCAGCATATTGATTTGTTTTCGGATGTGGTGTCAGACCTCGAATCCTACTTGAAGGAAGAAGAACTCAAAGCGCAGGCTGCCATTAGCCAGCCGGTACAAACCGCGCTGAGTGAAGAGAAAATGCGAGTGGCCAGGGAATTTGCCGAACATGACGTGGCTATTCGGGTTGAAACTGGTGAGGTAGCGGGGTTTCTAGAAGTATTTTTGGAAGAGCAATGGATACGTATTCTGACGATTGCGCATAGCGTTAAAGACGAAAAACCGCATGCCTTAGAAAATGCCTTAAAGACGATGGATGATTTGATCTGGAGTCTGAAGCCGAAAAACAGTCCCGAAGAGCGTAAAGAATTGATCGCTAAATTACCTGCGATGCTCACTTTGCTTAATGCTTGGTTGAATGCGATACGTTGGGATGAACCTGATCGTGTCCTATTCTTTTCTAAACTAGCAGAACGCCACGCCGCTATGGCGCGGGCGCCATTAGAACTATCGCCGCGCCGGCAATTAGAGATCGCTGTGAACATCGCACAACGTGCCAGTAATCGCCGCTTAGATCGTTTTGTGCAAGGAAAAGTCGCGCAGGCGGATGATGATGCAACTAAACAAGTGGCGACCTTAGAGCGTGGAATGTGGTTGGACTTTAGTGAGGAAGATGAGCAGATTACGCGTTATAAACTTGCTTGGGTAAGTCCGAAACGCAGTAGTTTTATATTTGCAAACCGGCAGGGCGATCAGGCTTTTTCAATTTCCGTGGCCGATTTAGAGACAAAGTACCGCAGCGGCACTGTGAATACGATTCAAGCAAATTCCTTGGTCGATAGAGCGCTCACTTACGCATTGAAAGATTTGGCGATTTAATTAGCCTTTGTAAAAAAATGCCCAAGCCCGTCAGGATTGGGCATTTTTTATTCGGCGTTGGCGTTATTGGGCGATCGCGGAATAGCGCAAATCATCGAACAATCTGAGACGTCAGTCGATTAATTAATGCGCCTTATTTTTCCAAATGAATTTCAACATGACTTTCTCCAGTCTTATTTGGAAACTCACGTAAAGCGCTTTCTATCAATAGCCCAAGATAGGCATCAATTTCTACGTCATTTTGGGTGGTCTTGGCCGTGACCGAATATAGTAATTTGCCAGTCGCCACTTCTGTTATCGTGATTTCCACTCCATGATCAAAGTATTGGCGTACATCGAGTTCCGATCCATAAAAAGGACCAAGGCGTCGTCCAAATCCAAATGGGGAATAGAGCGGGCCGTAGTAGCGCGGATAAAATACTGATCGAGGGTAAAAACGATAAGGTGAGCGAATTGCGCCTGGGTAAAAGCGATATGGCTCAAATCCTCCGATGGGAATCACCATTCCTGAAGGTGTGACGATATAGCTGGTTGAGCCAAATGGTGATGATACATGGGTATTGCCGGGTATCGAAATCAATTGCAAACTGACTTTAAGAGTGGCTTTGTTGAGTTCCGTTTCGTTAAAACCAAGCTCTTGCAAGCGCGCTTTTAAATCTTCGCTGGCATGTTGATATTCGGGTTCTTTTCCTTGTTCCGGATGTTCAGCTAAAGCGTAACTTTTATCGGTGAATGTGCCGGGTAATTGATTGACGGTATTGATTTTGCTGGAGAAAGTGCTGGCACATCCAGTGAGTGCGGTAGCACATAAAATCAGACTTACTAAGAGCAGGCGTTTGCTAAGGGATTTCATGATGTCGGTCTCCGGTGTTTCCCGATGATACTTGGTCTGGCGTTAAAGCGCTTAATGTTGTGACTCTATCATGATCTTAATTCGCCGAAAAGTCTGTGAGATTTTGTAACTATAGCGAATATTTTTGACTGAGTTTGCATACCACTTGTGTTCACTTGATGATGAACACTGTAAATCTCTGTAATTCGATCTATTTGGTCTGAAATTTGTGCAGATTTACTTCCCTAGTTTCGTCTTTAACAGCCCAGCTACGTCTGTGCTTGGTAAAATACAGGCTTTGTTTCTTACCCCGCAGACCACACCAGTTTCTGTGGCTTCATTTTTGATGTGAGTTCAATTTATGCGAAAACCAGCGCAAGACATGCCTGTCGCGGCACCCGTCACGATTTACCGTAAAGATTATATTGCTCCCGGCTTCTGGGTCGATACCGTCGAAATGGGCTTTGATTTGCATCCGTTACGTACCCATGTTGCGACCCGTATCACAATGCGCCGTAACCACGACAGCGCAGAAAAAGACTTGGTCTTGTTTGGTGAAGATATCAAGCTTTTGCAATTGCGCATGAATGGCGTGAACCTGAAAAAGTCAGCGTACGCCTTGACCAAAGAGCGTTTAGTCATCAGCAATGCACCCGATCAGGTCACGCTGGAAATCGAAACGGCGATTGCGGCAGACAAAAATACCACGATGTCGGGTCTGTATGTCTCCAACGGCAATTTCTTCACGCAATGCGAAGCCGAAGGTTTCCGCAAGATCACTTACTTCCCAGATCGCCCTGATGTGATGGCGAGTTACACCGTGATGCTGCGTGGCGATAAAAAATTGTATCCCGTGTTGCTATCAAACGGCAATTTGATAGAACAAGGTGACCTCGGCGATGGTCGTCACTATGCCAAATGGGAAGACCCGTTCAAAAAGCCTTCTTATCTATTTGCCTTAGTCGCTGGTAAATTGGTCTGTCAGGAAGAAAAATACAAACTCAAGTCGGGTCGTAAAGTGCTACTGCAAGTGTGGGTAGAGCAGGGCAATCTAGACAAAACCCAGCACGCGATGGATTCTCTCAAGAACAGCATACGCTGGGATGAAGAACGTTTCGGTTTGGAACTCGATCTCGATCGTTTCATGATTGTTGCTACTAGCGATTTCAACATGGGTGCGATGGAAAACAAAGGTTTGAATATTTTCAATACCAAGTACGTGTTAGCAAATTCTCGCGTCGCCACGGATACTGATTACGCGGGCATTGAATCCGTCGTTGGTCACGAATATTTCCACAACTGGACCGGCAATCGCGTCACTTGTCGTGATTGGTTTCAATTGTCTTTGAAAGAAGGATTGACAGTTTTCCGTGACCAAGAGTTTTCTGGTGATTTAGTCGGTAACGAGACGGGTCGCGCAGTGAAGCGGATAGAAGATGTACGCGTGCTGCGTCAATTGCAATTCTCGGAGGATGCAGGCCCGATGGCACATCCGGTGCGTCCTGACTCTTTTGTCGAGATCAATAATTTTTACACCGTGACCGTGTACGAAAAAGGTTCGGAAGTCGTGCGTATGTATTACACGCTGCTGGGTCATGATGGCTTCCGCAAAGGCATGGATTTGTATTTCCAACGGCATGATGGACAAGCGGTTACCTGTGATGATTTCCGTGCTGCGATGGCTGATGCAAATGGACGTGATTTAAAGCAATTTGAGCGCTGGTATAGTCAGGCCGGTACGCCGCGTGTCAGAGCAGAAGCAAGTTATAACGCAGATGCCCAAACTTATACTTTGACCTTGAGCCAATCTTGCCCTAAGACGGCAGGGCAGGCGAAGAAATTACCTTTTCATATTCCGGTCGCGGTTGGCTTGATTGATGCAGAGGGTAAAGATATCGCTTTGCAATTGCAGAATGAATCTACAATCAGTACGACTAAGATTTTAGAACTGAAAGAAGCACAGCAAAGCTTCGTTTTTACTAATGTCTCTAATGAAGTCACACCGTCGATCTTGCGCAATTTTTCTGCGCCAGTGATGTTGGAATGCGATTATAGCGATGAACAGCTCGCGCATTTGCTGGCACACGATAGCGATCCATTTTGCCGCTGGGAAGCTGGACAACGCTTGGCGATGCGTCGTTTATTGAAGTTGGTCAGTGCGGTTCAACAAGCTGAAGCATTAAGCCTGGATGATTTGTTCATTAATGCGCTGCGTAAGACATTGAACGATCAAGATCTTGATCCTGCGTTCCGTGAGTTAGTATTGACTTTGCCTTCGGAAGTCATGATAGCCGAAGAAATGATAATGGCTGATCCGCACAGCATCCATACCGCACGCCAATTTGTGCGCGCCACTTTGGCGCAGCATTTAAAGGCGGATTTACTGCAAGCCTATCAAGATAATTTGACGCCAGGTAAATACAGCCCCGATGCGCAAGCTGCAGGTAAGCGTGCATTGAAAAATTGTGCCTTAGCTTATTTGGTGGAATGGCCAGATACGGCGACTTATGCCTTGGCATACACGCAGTATCAAGAATCAGAAAACATGACAGATCGCATCGCAGCCTTGAGTGCAATGCTGCATTGTTCTTCGGCTCTCGATAAAGCTCACAGCAAGACACGCAAACAAGTATTGGCGCATTTCTATAAAGAGTTTGAAAATGAAGCGCTGGTCATCGATAAATGGTTCACACTGCAGGCGACAGCGCCAACAACGGATGTTGAACAGGTACGCGCCTTGATGCTACACAAAGCGTTTAGCATGAGTAACCCTAACCGCGCACGTAGTCTGATCTTCGCCTTCTGCAATGCGAATCCAGCGCGTTTTCATGCCGCTGATGGTAGCGGCTATGCATTGTGGGCCGACTGCGTGATCGCTTTGAATAAACTCAATCCGCAAGTCGCAGCGCGCTTGTCGAGAAGCATGGATAGATGGACCAAATATCCAAAAGCCAATCAAGAATTAATGAAAGCCGCATTGCAAAAAGTAGCGGCAACGAAGAATTTGTCGAAGGATGTGTTGGAAGTGGTAACGAAGGCTTTAGCTGCATAAAAACTAGCAAGAGAAGAATTTTATAAGATCTAATTTAAAGAAGGAAAAATATGAAACGCATTAGTCTGACCCGTTTTCTGGTCGAAGAGCAAAGGCTCAATAATAATATCCCTGCTGAGTTACGCCTCTTAATTGAAGTGGTTGCCCGCGCGTGTAAAACGATTAGTCATGCGGTTGGTAAGGGCGCGTTGGGAGAGGTTTTAGGGACTGCGCACACGGAAAACGTGCAAGGCGAAGTGCAAAAGAAACTCGACATTCTGTCGAACGAAATATTATTGGAAGCGAACGAATGGGGCGGTCACTTAGCGGCGATGGCATCGGAAGAAATGGAAACGATCCACCCAATTCCCAATCGTTATCCACAGGGCGAATACATGCTCTTGTTTGATCCACTCGATGGATCTAGCAATATCGACGTCAATGTATCGATCGGTACCATCTTCTCCGTCTTGAAAGCGCCAGAAGGTATGGGCGCGCCGACTGAGCAAGATTTCTTGCAAAAGGGTAGTCAACAAGTCGCTGCGGGTTATGCGATTTACGGCCCACAAACGATGTTGATCTTCACGACGGGGAATGGCGTCAATTGCTTTACCTTAGATCGTGAAATGGGATCATGGGTACTGACTGAGCGCAATATCCAAATTCCGGTAGACACGCAGGAATTCGCGATCAACATGTCGAATGTGCGTCACTGGTATCCACCTGTCACCCGTTATGTCGATGAAATGCTGGCTGGTAAAACAGGTCCGCTCAACAAAAACTACAATATGCGTTGGATCGCATCGATGGTCGCTGATGTGCATCGCATTCTGCATCGCGGTGGTATTTTCATGTATCCAGCTGATAAGCGTGAACCGGACAAAGCTGGCAAATTACGCTTGATGTACGAAGCCAATCCTATGTCGATGATCGTGGAACAAGCGGGTGGTGCATCGACCGACGGTAAACAACGTATGCTAGATGTTCAACCTACTTCCTTGCATCAGCGGGTAGCGGTGTACTTGGGTTCTAAGAATGAAGTGGAACTCGTTACGCGTTATCATTCAGAACATTCTGAAACGTAATCGAAATATTGGTAGGTGCGATTAATCGTCATGTGAACTGACGATTAATCGCACACATGGGAAACCTGGTATCGGTATCGTCATTCAAATAAGTTCGAGAAGACTGCGATGACGTCGAACTAATCGCTTTAAGCCGCATGATTTTTATCCCATGACCATCAACTACCAACAAATCCTCGACGACATTCATCAAGAAATCCAACCCTTACTAGCCCAAGGCAAGGTTGCGACCTATATTCCTGAACTGTCCAAAGTCTCACCGCAACATTTTGGTATGGCAGTTTATTGCCTTGACGGTCGTAGTTACACGGTAGGTGATGCACAGCAAAAATTCTCAACGCAAAGTATCACCAAATTGTTTGCTTTATCCTTAGCCTTTGAACGTGAAGGTAATGCAATTTGGAAGCGAGTAGGGCGTGAGCCATCGGGTAATCCATTTAACTCTTTGTCGCAACTAGAATACGAGCGTGGCATTCCGCGCAATCCTTTCATCAATGCAGGTGCATTGGTGATTAACGATATCTTGGCGCAACGCTTTGTGCAGGCTGACATAGCGGTTTTGCAGTTTATGCGAATGTTGTCGGATGAGGTCAAAATTGATTTCGATCGTGAAGTAGCGATCTCCGAAGAGAAGCATGCGCATAGGAATAGTGCGATTGCGCATTTGATGAAAGACTTCGGTAATCTCCACAATCCGGTCGATTCAGTGATCGCTAGCTATTGCCGACAATGCTCGATCACCATGACTTGTTTGGAACTTGCAAAGGCGGGTAGTTTCTTAGCTAATCACGGCACTATCCCTTGGAATGGCACCAAGATTTTAGATTCAAGTTCTGCGAAACGACTCAATGCCTTGATGCTCACTTGCGGTACTTACGATGTCGCAGGCGACTTCGCTTTTCGTGTTGGCTTGCCTGCTAAGAGTGGCGTGGGCGGGGGTATCTTGGCTTTAGTGCCGGGCGAGTTGGCAGTCTGTGTTTGGTCGCCCGGACTTGATACAGCCGGTAATTCTTTGGCTGGTGTGATGGCGCTAGAGTTGTTTACGACGATGACGGCACGTTCAATTTTTTGATTCAAATTGACTTCAAGCTAGCTCAAATTCGCGATGGTTTCTTGTCTGCAAATGGCAAGTAATATCCCTGTACACTCATAAGCAAACCCTTTGACCAGGAACAAAATTATACTTAGCAACGTCGCGTTTTATATTTAAGATTTTTCTGGTATATCACGTGTGGCCTCGTCAAAGTCGTGTTCGAAATCCCACATTCCCGCTGGCTCCACGCCGACCAAAGGCTGTTCATCATGCAGAAGGCGGCGTACCAAGCCCGCTTTCGTCGGGTTTTTTTGACCCGAGCATAGTAGGCTAGTACGAATGCGTGTAGATAATTTTGGATGCGGTATAGTCACCGATACTGTATTTGTCTTGAGCGAGAAAAGTATCGAGAAAAGTATCGAGCAAAGCATGATCAACATTCACGCGGCTAAGTGGCGAGCCGGAATCCCAATGCTGTGTATTCCAGAATGCCCGTTCACCGTTATGCCAACCCCAGGATAAATTTTCTGTCCATGCCACGACATTTTGACGCATTGCGATATTGTCGCATAGTGCGTGTATTGAGCGGGCTACTCAGCTCATTGTGGTCAATCTGCCATGCTGAAGCAGTGCCAATAAAATCTCATTTTTCGAGACTGTATGCACCGCACGGGTTTTACCGCCATGCATCGGTAAATGTAGTACATCACCTTTCATTCGGTAGGGCTTACGCTGATGAAAATCCAAAGTGTTGGTGTCTGCTGGTGCGGTGTTTAAGGCGCAAATCAGTGTCTCACGATCTGGCGAAACCTTAATAATCAGAGCGTCACCTATGTATAGCTCTCGCAGGTACGTCGCCATGTTGACGAGTTCAGTGCTTCAGAAGAATAACGCCCGCATTAGGGCTATCAAATACCCAAATGCTCAGAGCTGAAATATAACGATATGAGTACCCTAGCGCACAGATGGCAGACTCCAAATGACCAAGAATAGCGTTGATCAGAATGAGGAAATTGAACGCGGAGAATGTATGCAAGTGCAGCACCAACAATGCCGATGGATAGAGCTGGTGACTCGATTTTTATGCGCTGGCCTATTGATGCCCTTGTTCGGCTGTTCTAGCCTTCTTCCGAATGAGAGTAAATCGACACAAACTGGTTGGAGTACTTATGAGCAGGCCGAACTTGAGTTCGCTCGCATACAGCCTAACGAAACTACCTTAAAGCAGCTCAAGGCGATCGGTTTTGACCCTGTCTCGACACCTAACATAGCCTTACTTAGTCATACCGATTTGCTACGCCGACTCGAAGCCGTTGCGGCCTTTGAAGGCGCGGCACTTGACCCAGCAATTAAGCTATGCGTCGCGGCTCGACAAAAATGCTATGCCTATCATCTTCAACAAACCTTATTGAAACGCAATCGAGTAGGTAATTTCTGGCTGGACATACTTAATTTTAAACGGATCACGGACATCACAGGTTGGCAGTTTGACGCGCTTATTATTATCAGTAACGAGCTGGTGGTCTACAAAACGTGGAGCGGCAAAAGAAATATTCATGAAGTGGAACAAAGTCATCATCCTCTGGGGCCGCTGCAGGGAATTGGTTCATCCATATTGAGTAAATAAGTAATCCATGTGTTGACGTAGATTGTATGAAAAGGACATGACATGCAGCAAATCAAAGCAAAGCAAAGCACGCTTAAGCCAGATTGGGAAAGCTAGCCCTCGTTCGACCTTGTCAGCCCTTTCTAACCTATAACGGAATGCATGAAGGATCAACTATTTTGAAACATCAGCAGAAAATTGCGGCGCTACTCGTTGGTGCTGCGTTACTGGTTATAGTAATTGTTTCCTTGTCGTTCTGGGCGTTCAAAGAGCTGGAACGAACTTCCGTTGCGCGCACCCATGTCGCTGATGTGATCGGCAGTGTGGATGATTTACTCAGTGGATTGACCGACGCAGAGACCGGTCAACGTGGTTACTCGCTTACCGGCGACGAGCTATATCTGCAACCGTATTTAAAAGTACGCGATCAAATCAGTAGCGACTTGAAAAAACTCAGTCAATTGACCAAAAATGATACTGTAAAAAAGCGTATACAACTTTTGACGCCATTGGTTGATGCCAAGATGGCGCATATTGCACGTGTCGTCGCCTTACGTCGTCAGCATGATATTGAGGCTAACCTTGCAGAAATTCGGAGCGGTCAAGGCAAGCTACTCATGGATATGATACGCGTCGAGGTTCAATCGATAAAGCAGGTAGAAGGAAATTTTCTGACGCAGCATGATGCAGAATTTCAACTAAACATGCGAATTTTGTTTGGCGTGTTAGTTGTTGCTAGCCTGCTTGCCTTAACGGTTGCTATCCTATTTTCGATGATGGTTTATCGTCAGTCGCAACAAGGTCTACGAGATGTAGTGCATCGTGAGACCGCGCGCTTGCTTGAGATTTTACAGGAAAAAAATAACCAGTTGATTCAAGCCACTGGCTTGGCAGAACAAGCGAATCATGCGAAATCCGACTTTCTTTCAAATATGAGTCATGAAATTCGCACGCCTATGAATGCCATTATCGGTATGGCTCACTTAGCCCTTAAAACAGAACTGTCGGCACGCCAGCGTGATTATATTAAGAAAATACAGCTTTCTAGCCGACACTTGCTCGGCATTATTAACGACATCCTTGATTTTTCCAAAATTGAAGTGGGTCAACTCACATTAGAGAAAACCGATTTCGAACTAGAAAAGGTGCTGGACAATGTGCTCGCCTTGGTCGCCGATAAAGCCAGCGCTAAGGGTTTAGAGTTGGTTTTTGATATAGAAAAAGATGTCCCATTGCGCTTAGTAGGTGACCCTTTGCGGCTAGGTCAAATTCTCATTAATTACACCAACAATGCCATCAAATTTACCGAGCGTGGAGAGATTGATATCATCATCCGTATCAAGGAACAGACCGACCTTGATGTTTTACTTTACTGCGCTGTGCTTGATACTGGCATTGGTTTAGGTGCAGACCAAATAGGCCGGCTGTTCCAGCGTTTTTCGCAGGCGGACGCCTCAATTACTCGGGAATTTGGTGGTTCTGGCCTAGGGTTGGTTATTTCAAAAAAACTGGCAGAGTTGATGCAGGGTGAAGTAGGCGTAGAGAGTGAGTTGGGCAAAGGCAGTAATTTTTGGTTTACTGCACGGCTAGATAAGAGTGCCGGCCAACAACGCAAGCTTATATTGTCGAGTGATCTGCATGGAAAACGGGTGTTGGTGGTCGACGATAACGAGAATGCGAGATTAGTGTTAAGTACGCTGCTAAGCGCGATGGGGTTCAAGGTCGATCAGGTTAATTCGGGCAGAGCGGCAATTGCCGCCGTGGGTCACGCCGATGCATTGGAAGACGCTTATGAAATCGTTTTTCTTGACTGGCATATGCCAGAGATGGATGGAATTGAAACTGCAAGACTACTTGGCGCATTACCGCTACAAAGTAAATCGCGCATGGTCATGGTCACCGCGTATGGTCGAGAGGAAATAATTCAGGGTGCAGAACGTGTTGGTATCGATGACATCCTAATCAAGCCTGTTAGCGCTTCAGTTCTGTTTGATTGTATGGTGCGCATGTTGGGGGACGTGGTCGATACCACCTGTAAGGCAATTGATCCACCAACCAACACCGAGAAGCAGCTCATTACGATCAAAGGCGCCAAGGTCTTATTGGTGGAAGATAATGCGCTCAATCAGGAAGTCGCATACGAATTATTGCAGGACGCAGGTTTCATTGTCGATGTGGCAGAAAACGGTCAGATCGCCATAAATAAGATCAACACTAATAGTTACGATATCGTTTTAATGGATATGCAGATGCCCGTGATGGACGGTGTCACTACCACCCGTATGATACGCAAGGACTCGCGCTTTAAAGAGCTACCGATCGTGGCGATGACCGCCAACGCGATGCAGGGGGATCGCGACTTTTGCATCGCCGCTGGTATGAATGACCACGTCCCAAAACCGATTGAACCAGAAGACTTGTGGTTATCTCTGCTGAAATGGATCAAGCCTAGACAAGCGATGACCGAATTAGTCGCGCCCGACTCCGGTTCGTCGGCACCAGCACAGACACCAGCACAGACACCAGCACAGGCACCAGCACAGACACCAGTACAGACCAAACAAGCGGGTGCACTGCTGAATGATATCGATGGTTTAGACGCGGCAGTAGCATTGCGCCGCATGATGGGGCAAGAAACGCTGTACTTGACAATGTTGGGGATGTTCGTCGATGGCCAGACAGGTGTCACTAAGGATATTCTTAACGCGCTCGATAACAATGACTGGGATGCAGCCGCAGGTTTGGCGCATACTTTACGTGGGGTGTCTGGTACGGTCGGCGCAAGTAATGTGCAACAGCTGGCAGCAAAACTTGAATCTGATATCCGTCACCGTGAACCACGTCTAGCATTGGAAGCGCCGCTCGACGCGCTGAAAAATCAGCTCGACAATTTGATTGTGCAGCTGGAGCAGAGGTTGCCGAAAAAAACTGAACATACCATCGTTTGCGTGGATCAGAAAAAACTCCATCGGGTATGCGAAAAACTCAAACACTTGTTAAGCGGCAGCGATTCAGCCGTGTGTGCATTATTCGATGCAAATGCCGACCTTCTAAATACCGCGTTTCCTCAGCATTATCGTGAGATTGAGAACGCCATACGTCAATTCGATTTCACAGCGGCGTTGGCGAGTCTAGCTGCCGCTACCAATGCTACAGCAACACCAGCAGCCACTGCCACTGCCGCATCGCAACCAACTATCGAACCTTTTTCGGAATAAAAGGAACTTTTATGAACATACAAGATTTCGCACATCGACAGACTATATTGGTGGTTGACGATACGCCCGATAACCTAGTCTTTATGACGAATCTGCTGCAGGGTGCGTATCGAGTACAGGTTGCATTTAACGGTGAAAAGGCATTGGAAATAGCCCGTTTGGCGAAGCAACCAGATCTGATATTGCTTGATATTGTGATGGCGGGGATGGATGGGTATCAAGTATGTCAGCAGCTTAAACGCGATCCTGTGACGATGCATATACCGGTAATTTTTCTTACGTCAAGATCGGAAGTGGAAGACGAAAGAAGAGGTTTGGAGATGGGTGCGGTCGACTACATTACCAAGCCGGTTAGTCCACCGATCTTAATGGCCAGAGTAAAAACGCATCTGGCGTTAAATGCCATGGCTGCTTTTTTACGTGATCAAAACGATTTTCTTGAGCATGAGGTCAGCAAACGTACTCAGGAAGTCAATGCGATACAGGATGTGACGATACTGGCAATGGCGTCCCTGGCAGAAACGCGTGATTGCGAAACGGGTAATCATATTCGTCGCACACAATACTATGTCAAAGCACTTGCCGAAAAGCTGAAAAATCACCCTAGATTTTCGTGGTTTTTGACCGATGTAAATATCAAAATGCTGTATAAATCCGCACCTTTACATGACATCGGTAAGGTTGGTATACCCGACTGTATTCTGTTAAAGCCAGGACGTTTTGAATCGCATGAGTTTGAAATTATGAAGACCCACACGACACTGGGGCGCGATGCGATTGAGCACGCTGAGAAAGCCTTGGGTGTCAAGGTAGATTTTCTTTCATTTGCCAAGTCAATTGCGCTCTCGCATCAAGAGAAATGGGATGGCAGCGGTTATCCCGAAGGATTGGCGGGCGACGAGATTCCGATTCCGGCGCGTTTGATGGCGGTTGCGGATGTGTATGATGCTTTAATTAGCCGTCGAGTATATAAAGAAGGTATGTCGCATGAAAAAGCGGTCGAGATTATGATCGGTGGCAGAGGCAGCCATTTCGACGCGGACATGATAGATGCATTTTTGGATATTCAGGAAGAATTCCGCGATATAGCTTGGCGCTTTACTGATACCGATGCCGATCTCGACAAGAAAAGAGATTACCTATCCCAAGTTACCCAAGTTAATCAGGCCAACTAGGCTAATCAGACTAAACAGGTCGGCTCTTGAACAGTGAAACAACTATGAATATTGAAGAATCCGTGTTTCTCGTTGTGGACGATTTTGAGCCTATGAGAAAAATCACTTCTGGCCAGTTACGTGCGATGGGGGCCAAGTTTATCTTGACGGCAAATAACGGAGCGGAAGCGTTGCGCTTACTTCGCGGGCAAAGAGTTGATGTGATTTTGTCCGACTGGAATATGCCGGTCATGAGTGGACTAGAGTTGCTCTTGCAGGTGCGTGCTACGGCTCAACTAGCTAGCCTGCCTTTCATTATCATTACCGCTGAAGTCGAGCACAAACGCATTAAAGAAGCGATTGAAAGTGGGGTCAATGACTTGTTGATAAAGCCGTATACAGCGGCGCAACTTGCGAGTCGAGTCGAAAAAGTTTTGTTGTCGCATCATAAAATGAACGCCAAGGATTTGGCAGTTCATGAAAGAGAGCACAACTCAGTTGTGGACGCGCACATGAGCTCGCCGCCAACCATACTCGTGGTTGATGACGTTCCTGATAATTTATTGCTACTGTCGCGTCTGTTTGAGGATGAATATCGAGTACGCGTAGCTGGCAGCGGTAGCAAAGCGCTAGAGATGTGCCAATCGAACGACCCACCAGATTTGGTGATGCTCGACATCATGATGCCCGGGATGGATGGCTTCGAAGTGGCAAGGCGCATGCGTGAACATCCTACCTCTGGCACGATTCCAGTTATTTTTATTACCGCGAATCATGAAGAAGCCGCGCGCTTGCAGGGAATAGAGTTAGGCGCGGTAGATTTCGTCATCAAGCCGATTGATCCCACATTGCTCAAACCTCGTGTACGCAATTTCATGCGTCACGTTGAGTTGCACAAGCAGCTGCAAGCCAATTACGACAGCATGCTGGAACTAACTCGCTTGCGTGAAGACGTCGAGCATATTACTCGCCACGATATGAAAGCGCCGCTTGCCGGAGTGATTGGCTTAGTGCAGGCTTTGGCAGAAGATGGTCAGATGAATCGCCAGCAGATCGAGCAACTACGCACGGTGGAAGAGACTGCCTTGCGCGTGCTAGATATGATTAATCTATCCTCAGAGTTATTCAAGATGGAAACGGATCGCTTCAAGCTTGATGCACAGCCCGTTAATATTGCGTATGTACTTCAGCGCATCGTTGAACTTGCGCGCGCTAGCTTCGCCCACAAACAATTGGATATTCTTTTGCATTTTGACGCGGACGGTGAGAGCGAGGTATCCCAGGCATGGGGCGATTCCATGCTGTGCTATTCGCTATTTCAGAACCTGATCAAAAATGCCTGCGAGGCTGCATCAGAAAAAGGACGAGTCACCGTAACGCTTATTGATAGAACTGCCTTATACATCGTGATTGAAAATGATGGAGTAGTCCCAGTAGAGATACGTGACCGATTCTTTAGTAAGTTCGTCACCAGCGGTAAACACGACGCAAGCGGCCTTGGTGCGTATTCAGCAAAACTTCTAGCAAAGGCGCAAAACGGCGACATTTCGATGACGGTGTCCGACCAAAAAAATATCACTAGTATCGCGGTGACCTTGCCGCGATATGAAGTTGGAATGAAATAAAGTCGAGTTCTGAGCGCTACTAAGTGGATACTCCGAGATCGGGCGGGGACGGTGATGCATTTGTAGCTGCGCTTGTTGCTGCGCTTGTTGCTGCGCTTGTTGCTGCACTACACCCATGAATACTGATATCGAGTCCGGTATGACGACAATCTCTGGGATCTACACCCTTGGTCCAGGTGCTAAATAGGCATAAGTTTTTTAGCGTTGCTTATCCGTAACTGGCAAATAATAACCCTCAGTATTTAGAACCTCAGGTGCATTCGCAATTTCATACGCAATCAAGGCCATCACGATGGCTGAGTATTGTTGCGCGGTGCGAAATGGCAGCACTTTTTCATAGGTGTCGAGCACGGTGTGATGCACTTGAGTGTAATCAAAATCGGTGCTGGTGATGAGGCGTGGTGTTGGCACACTTTTTTTCGTAAAAGCTGCATCGTCACTACCACTATTGCCGCGAAAAGCTGCATTGCTGTCACGTGCGTTGTCGTTGATGACCGCTTCGAATTCAAAGATAGGGTGTACGCCTTGCAGATCCAGGCTCACGCGTTCAAAGCTGTTTTTCCACATACTCGGGATGGTGATGCCCGTGATAGCCCCCGGCGCGCTGTCGCGATTGAGCATCATTAAAATCTTAGGCAGATCTTTGGCATGCGATTCAACGTAGGCATAAGCACCTTTCAAACCTAGCTCCTCGCCTGCAAAGCCAATCATGACGATGCTGCGACGGGGTTTGACGCCGGCTTGTGCTAACAAACGCATCGCTTCCATGACGGTGGCAAAGCCCGCGCCATTATCTGCCGCGCCTGTGCCACCATCAAAGCTATCGAGATGTGCACCGAGTACGATGATTTCATCTGCTTTGTCAGAGCCGGGGAGAGTGGCAATAACATTATGATAGTTTACAGGGCCGGGATAAAACCAATTGCGGATATCAAATTCTAAGATGACTTTTTCGCCCTGTTGAATGCGTTTTTGAATCGCCAGATAATGACTAGTGGCGAGTTTTATATCGGGTAGCGCCGGCAAATTTTCCCAGCTAGTCGGGGCACTGGTCGAAATGTGAATGGGTTCTTCGGCAGACTGTATCGTGCCCAAAGCACCGATCTCGATCAATTTTTGTGTCAGGGTTTTCGCTTTGTAAATTAATTCTCCATCGCGTCCACCCGCGTTTTCGCCGGATATCAATACCCATGCACCTTTGAATTCGTTTGCACGCTTTTCGATGTCAGCAATGTTAGTCGGCGCGATCATGGCGATTCCAGTTTGTACGCCTTTGGTTCCAGACGAATAGGACGGCGTTGCGAAATTTAGGGTTTGCGGTGACGCATCCAGAATGCGGCCAAACCAGGGACCGCGATTAAAACCGAGCGGCATTTGCCCTGCGATTTCTAATTCTGCATTCATGCCAACTTGTTTGCCCCATTGATTCAATTGATTTTTTGCCCACGAAGCGGCGTGGGTGTAGGCATCACTGCCAGTGGTGCGCCCGCCGAAGCGATTCGATAAAATATCTAAATGCTGCATTACTTGTGGATCAGCTTTGCCGATAGCGATAATGCGCTGGGCAGTGGCGTCTTGCGCCATGCTCGAGGCACTGCATAGGTTGAAGGTGATGAAGATTGAAAGTAGGAGTTTTGTCATGGCTGTATTCGGTGGTTGTTCACTATTTAGGCGATTTTGTAGGGCGGGTGCAACCCGCGCTGCTCAGGTGCTCGATGGCATGGCGGCGCGGGTTGCACCCGCCCTACAATTTCGAATTATTAACTTGAAAGTCACTGATCCCGACCAGACAGTGTTTGAATAAATGCCGCTAATTCGCCCTTGTTCCGCGCTGTAATAGCCTGTGTCAATTTGGCTGAACGCAGATTAGGGTTCGCACTCACTAATTTTTCATATGTACGTAATGCACCTTCTAAACCACCGAGGGAATAGGCCGCTGTTTTTTCAGCTAGGGTCGGATTATTAATTTGAAAGGCAATCGCGCTAGCGCAAAATTGGAAATACAGTTGCGCACGAAGATCGGCCGGTGATGCTCTTTTTAACCAGTCTGAAACCGCACCCGTTCTGAACGTGAGATCGGGAATGTCGGTAATCCATTGATCTAGCCAGACATTGTTTTGTTCAAATACTTGCTGCAAATTGTTCTCAGCATCGAGTGCAATTTTGACGGCACGTGCCCGTTCTTCGACGGTAGATGGGCCACGTTCTTGTGGTGCGACGACGGGGATGACCGCGGGTAGGCTGCTAGCATTTGAGCGCGTACCGGCGACTGGCTTGCTCATGTCATCGTCATCTGCTACGCCATCGGTTCGGCGTATCTGACGGTTTCCAACTAAGGTATTGGTTTCCGCGCTGATTGTCCAAGTGACTTTGACTTCGGTATCGACTGCTTTGCCTTTGCCACTGGTATGTGTGCGTATACCGCTATGCGTGAATACGGCCTGCGCATCTTTTAGTTCACCTTGCATTTCTCGTGTGCTGCGTCCTATGCCCTTGTCGTCTAGCCAAACGATATGCGCGGTCAATTGTTTTGACTTAGCTTGATTGTTAGGCGAGATCTTCATCACACCATATCCGACCACGTCTTTTTCATTTTCTGTGCCTATCACGGTTTGAAAATTCCATAGACCAATAAGTGGCGTGGTGGTAATGGCTTGCGCATAGGCGAAGTTGAACAAACCGACACCAGTGAGAAATAGCACGTTGGTGATTATTTTGTAGTGCATTTTTAGGATAGACATGGCGCGCTCTTGACCGAAAGGTGAATGTGGGAAGGGGGTGTGAATCGCGACAGATTCTACGGAGATGCCATCGACTAACCAGCAAATTCAGATCAAAGCCCGAATTCGAGGGTTAAGTGGGCATTAAGGTCGATAAACGGGGCAATTCGTAAAACCCGTCCATTCTTTGCTATTGAGTGAATAAAACGCAGCAGCGGAGCCGTGGGCATTTGAGCCCCCCTTACGTGTAAATAAGGGTTTGACGCGTTAAATTTGGAAACACGCGTCGCCAGAGTGAGTGACAGGCATGAGCAGAGTACAGCGTCATTTCTACCTAAATCGCTTTTGCGTTAGATGCTGAGTGGTTTTATGAGAATGAACATTGATTGGCATGCAAATTGCTAAATACGAAATATTCAAATGCATTGCCCATGATGCCTAGCACCTTTAGTTAATAAGCCAAGGAAAATACGATGAGCCGTCAAACCTTTACCGTAGCCGATTACCTGCTAACCCGTCTATTGCAATTAAAAGTGACCGATGTGTTTCAAATTCCCGGTGATTACGTCAAACACTTCACGCAAGCTTTGGAAAATTTCGATGGCATCAACACTATCGGTGCGGTCAATGAGCTCGATGCGAGTTACGCCGCGGATGCCTATGCCCGCACTCGAGGTCTGGCGGCGGTTTCTCTTCAATACGGTGTCAGTACCTTTAGTGCCTTAAATGCGGTGGCAGGTGCCTATGTTGAGCGCAGTCCTATCGTCGTGATCAGTGCTTGTCCAGGCGCTGATATGCGCAATCAAACCAATATGTACGGCATGATTTTTCACCATTCCACCGGCAATCTGGATGCGGATCAGAATGTGTTTAAGAATGTGACGGTGGCGTCAGAGACCTTGAGTACCTCGGTCGGTGCCGCAGAGAAAATCGATGCCTTGTTGATTGCAGCGCTGACACACCAACGCCCGGTGTATATCGCCTGCTACAAAGAAGTGTGGGGCGAGGCCTGCCCACGTCCGGCCGCAACACCATTAAAAGCTCAACGCATCCACAGTGAAACGTTAGCTTTGGAAAACGCAGTAGAGTTGGCGTGGTCCCAGATCACTGCGGCGAAAAAGCCTTTAATTTTTGCAGGGGTTGAAGTATTGCGCTTTGGCCTGAGTAAACTGCTGCAAAAAATCATTGATGCCAGCGGCATGCTGTATACCACCACAACTTTGGGGAAAACTGTCGTCGATGAAGTGGGTGAACAATTTATTGGGACCTACGCCGATCAGGCTTCGATCGCCAACGTCATCACTACAGTGGAAGACGCCGACTGCATCATTTCGCTCGGCACCATACTGACGGACGATTACCTGTGGCTGATGGAAAACAAATATCCGCAAATGATACAAAGCTCAATAGGGCAGATGCGGGTTGGTTACTTCCAATACGAAGGCGTGATGATGCAAGATTTTATGGAAGCCTTATTGAAGCGCTTTCAGAAGGCCAAAGCTTATCCTCTTAAAGTTAAAGCACCAGCGAAACCGGTTTATCCAGAACCCTGGATTTCGAATTCAGATGCGCGCTGGAATGACAAGCCCGAAGTCATCACCTACAACCGGTTTTTCCAGCACACCATGAAGTTCTTGCAGGATCAAAAAATGATGGACGACATCGTCATGGTGTATGGCGTCAGCAGTGCCATGTATGTTGCGAGTAATGCGATGGGAATGAAGCAGGGTAGTTACATCAGTTCTGCCGCCTGGCAATGCATAGGTTTTGAAACCGGTGCCACATCGGGTGCCCAATTAGGCAGTGGTAAGCGTGCCTTGACCATAGCGGGTGATGGCGGCTTCATGATGGTTTGCCAATCACTCTCCACCTTGGCGCGTAACAATTTGAATTCCGTGATCTTCGTCATGAGTAATGGCGTGTATGCGATCGAACAGGTGTATGTCGACATCACGGCTTTCGAGGCAGGTCCGCAACACAAATTTGATAGCTTTGATATCTTGCCTAAATGGGACTACATGGCACTCGCGCAGGCTTTTGGGGCGAAAGGTTTTAGAGTCGAAACGGTAGATGAACTCAAACGTGCTTTACCTCTCATCAAAAAAATTAAGTCACAACCGGTATTGGTCGAAGTTTGTATTCCCGAAAAAGATTTGCCGCAACAAATGGCGCGCTTGGGAAATGAGACTTTGCCAGTGTAATTTCATCTTATCGATCAAAGATAATCCTTCAGGAGACTTTTATGGCAAAGCCAAATCAAACGACAAAGACTTATTCCATTTTCGGTGCGGGTGCTGCGGGTTTATACACCGCATGGCGCTTATTAAATGGCGAAGTGAAAAACAGCAAAGACAAAAGTAAAAAACTAGCGAAAGGCGATACGCTAGAACTCTATGATTGGGGGCGTTATGATTTTTCCAAAGCGCATCCTGGCACGCGCGCGGCTGGCGCCCGTATCTGTACCTGGCATTACAAGAACGATAAAACTCAGGCTTACTTAGAACTGGGTGGCATGCGTTATTCGGATTGGGATATGAATGCGAAAGACGCGAACAATGGCACGGCACCTGGGCATCGCGTCGTTACTACTGTGATTAAGCAATTAGGCTTGGATAAGTATTCAGTGCCATTTAATGAATCGACTAATCCGCTCTATTATTTGCGCAGCAAGAACTTTTTCTTAAATCAAATTACGTCTCAAATTCCAGCGCCTTATCACGTTGATCATTACGGCGCAGCAGGTACGCCAGATAATGGTTTCTCGATCTTAGAAAAGCTGTCTGTGACTAAAAATATGACCCGTCGTCAATGGGATACTTTTTATCGCGATGGCGAGATTAAGGTGAATACTGGCGATGGTTCGGTTTATCAAAAAGGTGACAAACTCAAAGATATTGGTTACTGGAATTTGATGTACGACCAACTCGGCAGTGAGGGCTTTAATTACGCCGCAGATGGGAATGGGTATAGCTCGAATGTGATCAACTGGAACTCGGCCTATGCGTTTCAGGCGAATAATGAATTCACACCGGGCAACCAATACAAGACGATTAATATTGGTTACTCAGGAATGTTTAATGCCTTATTTGAACAGATCGTCAAACTGGCGAAAGCGCAAGGTGTGATTTTTAACTACCAACCCAATACCCGTTTGCAATCCATCATCGCAAAAGGTAAAACCATCCACTACAGCTATGCCACACGTGAAAATCCATGGAAGAAAGCGGATACAAAGACGACCGATGCAGCTTGGTTAGCTATGCCGCGCCATGCGATTGAACAGGTGGCACAAGGATCTCGATTTGACTTAGAGGCCGGAGTCACGGATGTGCTCAATCATCGCAAGGTGCAATTGTATTTAGAGGCGGCAATCATGCAGCCTTCGTACAAGGTGGGGATGTTTTTCTCTACGCCATGGTGGACAGCCAATGCTGAAAATCCGCCAACCTACATTCCGCAATTAACGGGCTATGAAGTGACGCAGCGTGCGGTGGTTCAATTAAAAGCCTTGGGCTTGTCAAAAGCGACTTTGAAAGCATTGAGTAGTTTAGTCGGCACGCCGTATGCCAGTTCCACCGATTTGATCAGTGCAGTGGAAGCAATCACCGAAGAACGTTTAAGTCTCAAACATGAAAACGCCTTATTGGAAGTGACCTTCAATAGCACTATTGGCCCCAGCGTGACAGATACGCCGATTCGTCAGGTCGTCTATTTTGGTAATAATGCGACCGACCCGAAAGCCAAACCTGTGTATGGTTTACTTGCCAGCTATGACGATGAAATTTATACGACGTTTTGGAAAGAATTGGAATTAGAACCAAATCAGGAACAACATATTCCAAATAATGAAAACGTCCAGACGCTGATAGGGCCGAAAAAAGTCCCAGATCGTATGGTCAAAATGTTGCGCAAGCAGCTGGCAGAAATTCATTTCGGCCCTAACTCGGATTACACCATGGTGCCTGCACCAGTTGAAGCTGCTTATATGGATTGGTCACTGCCACCATTCAATGCGGGCTATCACGCCTGGTCTTCACATTTTAATATCGGCGATGTGCAGCAGAAGATCCGTAAGCCTTCTCAGTTGATGGAGAAGACGGATGTAGATATTTTTATTGTCGGGGAAGCGTATTCGAATGATCAGGCTTGGGTGGAAGGGGCTTATTGTACGGCGGAGTCGGTGTTGAATGATTTCTTTGGAGTAGAGCCGATTATTGATAATTGTGAGTATCCGTTTATTTGTTCGGCGAAGTAGGGTATGGTTTTTGAATTTGATTTCGGTCCTAGCTTTTAACGGAATGGGTTTTCAAATTAACATCCATCTTGTCACTCCTGCGAAGGCAGGAGTCCAGTGGCGTTCGTCGATGAATGGATGTGGCTGGACTCGTACTTAATTGAGAAATCTAGTATTTTCTCAGCTAATTTCATCGTTCGCAGGTCGGGTGTGGCCCGACAGCCAAGCACCTTTTTTGCTTCGCCAAAAAAGGTCCTCCAAAAAAGGCGACCGTAGGCTCGCCCCTTCGGGGTGCTTACGCTTCGCTTCAGCATAATTTGTGCTTCACAAAAAATGGGAAAGTGTTGAAACTCGCTACGCTCAGACAACAACACTTTCTTGTCCATTTTCTGTGAAGCATAAATTACATCGTCTCAAACGGGGGTAGGTCAAAAGCAAATTCAAAGGCAACCTTCAACTGCTATTGGAAAAATGGACGACCGTCGGTATCGATTGTTTTGGTGTTGCCGTTGCTTTTGACTTTGACGCCGTTCCACTTCTGACACTGCCAATTGTGCAGGACAGAAAATGGATAAAGAAAGCCTTGCTGTCTGAGCGTAGCGAGTTTCAAGGCTTTCCCATTTTTTGTCCTGCACAATTGGGAACCCGAAGGGCAGTGGCAGCGTGGTCGCCTTTCTTTGCTTCCTTTCTTTGGCGAAGCAAAGAAAGGGAGTGGTTGTCGGGCCACACCCGACCTGTGAACGATGTGAATGTACAAACGCTAAATCTGGGCTTTCATTAAGCTACCTAAAATTAGTTATCAAATTCTAGAATATGCAGACCAACATTTTCTGCAAGCTGCAATATTGGCTCTGCCTTAGCCTTGTCGTTAAAGAAAAGAACATTTGTATCATCCCACGAGGCTACATAAATGCAGTCAAACTCTGGTAGCACTATGAATTGATTTGGTGACCTATGCATTTGTATTCGCGATTTTTGTATATAAAACGCTCTTTTCACAAAACGTTTTAATATCAACTTTGATTTTGTCGGCCATCGTCCGCGATATCGAACAGTATAGACTTTAGTTTTGTCAAATATGGCAGACCAATGTGCGAGAAATTTTTCATCCCGCGCTTGTCTCTCAGGACCAGAAAAACAATCGAGTAGATGCCACTCACTTTCATCTCGAAGCCAATGATCAAAAACAGAAATTGCTACTTTACCCATTGAATGAGGATCGACCTCCTTAACTTTTTTCAACTCTGGAAATTGTTCAAAAATAGCTTTACTTAGATCAGGCGAAATGGATGGCAGACGTTTATTCATTTGGAATTTCATTGGTATTGGTAGCCTCAAATTAACAGATCAATAAAAACAATGTAATAATAACTGCTGGGATGGGGCGGTTGGTTACATCCGATCTACGAATGTTGAAACTACCAAAATGTGAAATTAAATTGCACGAAATCAGTAATCTGTTTTGCATCGAAAAAATATCCGAAGTATCTGCCCATTGGTTTGGTCAAGTAATAAATCCAATCAACAAAAATCCCGACTAACAGCAACAAAATCCCCCAGCAAGTGACTCATATCCACCAAACGTTTGGCAACCAGATGATGCACTTTGCCGTCGGTTTGCCAGATACCATAGACACCCAGTAATTTAGCATTCAACACTTCATGCCGAAATTGATCGACTAAGGCTGGCCAGACGATGACATTTACGGGGCCAGTTTCATCTTCTATCGTGATAAACAAAACACCCTTGGCCGTGCCTGGTCTTTGTCTGACGGTGACTAAGCCACAGCCGCGTGCGAATTGTTTGTTCTGAAACGTATGCAGTACATCCGATGGGAGAAAGCGCTGCTTTAAAAGTCGCGGTCTAAGCAAAGCAATTGGATGTCGCTGCAAAGTTAAACCTGTGCTGTGATAGTCGCGCAGAATTTCTTGTGCTTCGCTAGGTGTGCTCAGTTGTGCTGGCGATTCTGCCAGAGTTGTAGGGCGCAATAAATCTTTGTCAGGAACGGCTGCTACGGCTTGCCATAGCGCTTGATGACGATTGCCAGTGAGGGCGGCTAAGGCATTGCCATCGGCTAAGGCTTCGAGGTCGGTGCGATTCAATAGTGCCCGACGAGCTAAATCTTGAATGTCGCTAAAGATTGCTTGCTGACGAGCTTGACTAATACGTTCTGCCGCTGCTTGCGACATGCCGCGCAATAAAGACATACCTAAACGCACTGCGGGCTGTTGTCCTGTGTTACTGTGCAAAGGCAGATCTTCTAGTTTGGCATCCCAATCGCTATGCATCACATCAACTGGTCGTATCACAATCTTGTGGCGTTTAGCATCTTGCACTAACTGTGATGGCGAATAAAATCCCATCGGTTGAGAATTGAGCAGCGCACATAAAAACACCGCGGGTTGGTGACACTTAATCCAACAACTCGCATACGTCAATAAGGCAAAACTGGCGGCATGACTTTCGGGGAAACCGTATTCGCCAAAACCTAACATCTGATTAAATACCGCTTGCGCAAATTCTTCTTCATAGCCATTCTTGATCATGGTGTCGACGATACGGCTTTGATAATGCGCGAGCCCGCCCTTCCGTTTCCAAGCTGCCATGGCGCGCCGTAATTCATCTGCCTCACCTGGCGTAAAATCGGCAGCAACCATCGCGATTTGCATCACTTGTTCTTGAAAAATTGGTACGCCTAAAGTGCGCGATAAGACTTTTTCAATCGCAGGTTTAGGATAAACCACAGGTTCTAACCCCTGCCTGCGTTTGAGATAAGGATGTACCATGCCGCCTTGTATCGGCCCCGGGCGTACGATCGCGACCTGCACCACCAAGTCGTAAAAACAACGCGGACGTAGGCGCGGCAACATACCCATTTGCGCCCGCGATTCGATTTGAAAAACACCGACGGTATCGGCCTTGCAAATCATGTCGTAAGTGACAGCATCCTCAACGGGAACATCTTGCATGCGTTGTGGACAACCGGGAATTTTCTGCATCAATTTAAAAGCTCTTTGCAAGGCTGAGAGCATGCCTAATGCCAGTACGTCGACTTTGAGTAAACCCAATGCCTCCAAATCATCTTTATCCCATTGAATAATACTGCGGCCTTCCATGCTGGCTTTTTCGATAGGGACCAAGCGTGTTAATTTGTCGCGTGCGATCACAAAGCCGCCACTGTGCTGGGATAAGTGACGTGGAAATTTTAAGAGTTGATTGACTAAACCCGCCCACTGTTGCGCGACCATCGATTGCGGATCTAAACCGCTTTCACTGAATCGTTCGAGTAAGGCCTCTTTGCTATCAAACCAATGCTGTGACTTCGCCAATTTGTCGATTAGATGTGCATCGACACCGAGCGCCTTACCGACTTCGCGCAAAGCACCACGCGGTCTATACGTGTGTACGGCAGCCGCCAGTGCGGTGCGATGTCGGCCATATTTGCTATACAGATATTGGATGACTTCTTCTCGTCTTTGATGTTCAAAATCGACGTCGATATCGGGTGGTTCACCGCGCTCTTTCGACAAAAACCGTTCAAACAATAAGATGCCTTTTTCTGGACTGACTTCGGTGATATGCAGGCAATAACAGACCACGGAATTGGCGGCAGAGCCGCGCCCTTGACATAAAATATCTTGCGAGCGGGCGAAGCGCACGATGTCGTAGACGGTTAAAAAGTAGGGCTCGTAAGCGAGATCGTTGATCAGATGTAGTTCATGTTCAATTTTATCAATGACCTCTTGCATGAGTCCGTGGGGATAGCGTAGCTGCGCACCTGCATAAACTTCTTGTCTTAGAAACGAAGCGGGCGTTTGCCCTGGTGGCACCAGTTCGTCTGGATATTCATAGCGTAATTCGCTCAATGAGAAATGGCATAAACTGGCGATGCGTAAAGTTTCTTGTATGGCTTGTGCTGGGTAAATATTACCTAGGCGCAGACGTGAGCGTAGATGCTGTTCCGCATTCGGCGCGAGATCGTAACCACAATCGGCAATCGCTTTGCCGAGGCGTATTGCGGTCAAAGTATCTTGCAATGGTTTGCGTGAGCGTACATGCATGCAGACATTGCCGATAGCCACCACGGGCAAGTTAAATTCGTTAGCAATGTCGTGCAGATGTTGTTGCTGCCAGTCGTCCATCGGCTGGGTTAAGAGATGCAAACCTAGCCAGGCACGCTGTGGAAAAAGACTTGCCATCCAAGCCGCTTGTACTCTGACTATGTCTGGTGCGAGCGGGTAGTCAGGAACTAAAATAAGTAAGCAGTCAGGCAGACCGGTGATGTGTTGCAGATCGCCGGGAGGATGGCTGAAATCGTCGGGCGTGATGAGGTAACTGCCTTTCACTGTATTCGTCCGCATTCTGGCTAGGCTGATTAATTCACAGAGGTTGCCGTAACCATGCCGATTTTGCGCGATGGCGATGATGCGCATCTTGTCTAATTGTGGATGGCGCAAACTGGTTTCTAGTTGAAATACGCTGCCGATAATCAAGGGGAATGCGTGCTTTTGCGCTTCTTCATGCGCTCTCACTACGCCAGCGAGCGAACACTCATCGGTGATGGCGAGTGCTTGATAATTGAGTTTCACTGCGCGTGCAATTAGCTCTTCTGCATGGGAGGCACCATGTAAGAAGCTGAAGTTGGTTTGACAGTAAAGTTCGGCGTAGTGAGGGAGCATTTTGGTTTGATAATAGGCTTGTTAGCCTAGCCTACGGTTTGTGACTGCCCCAGTCGACGATGACGATGATTGTTGTAGGTTGGTGCTGAACAAAGTGAAGCCCAACAACAACAACAACAACAATAATGATGCATGGTGGCGACTTATAAATTCATAAAAAAATGCTCTCATCCAAATACCCCATGTAAAAACCATGCCTCATCTTCTTGCATTAGCCTTTCTTGTCCTATGCGTTCGCGATAAATCCAATAGCGATAGTATTTGCTGCATTCGGCAATGAAGTAATCGCGAGTGACGAGTTGGCCGTTCCACCATCCTGCTTCTATGCGTTCTGCTGGCGACAATAGTTTCAGGCGCGAGCCGTAATACGGGCTGTGTTGCCTCACGCTAAGTGCTAAGGGCGCTTTTAATAACCAGCTCGGTCGTGGATTATTGAACGCGAATGCGTGCTGTTTTTTTGGTGATTTTTCCAGCACGGAAATCCAGCGATTGGCAACTTCAGGCCGATGATCGGCATGCGGTGCAGCTTGCAGCACTTGCTCTGCACCTAAGCGGGCGATGAGGAGTTCTAGCAAACGACTTTCACTTTCGCTTTGGCTACCTTGATCGGGAAATAAGGAAGTGCTGAAGGCTTGCCGTGCTTCCATTTCGTTCACTTCCAAACGTACCGCAATTGCCGCGCTGCTCAATTGCCATTGGGCGAGTTTTTCTTTTAGTAAACGCGTGATATGTTCTTCTTGCCAGCAGGCTTTCGCAAATGGAATCTGTAATAGACTCGGTGCAACCGCTTGGCGACCGCGCTCATGTTCGAGTATTAGCGTTAATTGCTTAATGGCTTTTTGTTGTTGATTGAGCCAGCCACATAATTGCAATACCAACCCGCGTGTAAAATGAAAAATGGTGTCAGTTTTGTCGATACGATCTGGCAATTCACAACGCGCATGAAAACTATCGGGCACGGTGATCCATTGATGTAAGGCGACTTGTTCTCCATACGCGATATCTAATGCATTAAGTAGTGCTTTACCACAGCGCCTTTGTAAACCAGCGCGCGGCAAATGGCGTAATGCGCTTAAGTCGGTACAAGCGATTCCTTGCAGCCAATCAAGATAGCGATGCGTGGCTGGAAGCAAATAACAAGGTAGAACATCTAAATGTTGCGCTAAGCGTTTATTGCTTAAGCATAGTTGTAGCTGACGCGGACGTCGCTGTTTGCTTACTATTTTTGTGGCTGGTTTTTGTGCGATTTTTTGCGCCAATAAGCTAGCAGCACTGGCGTTGCGAGCGATTCCAATTGTCGCACTGACACCCAAGTGGTGTAAGTCTTGCCGGATGCGGCGATACAGTTGTCGTATGCCACCAAATAGTCGCAAGCTGGCAGCGACCTCGATCAAAATAATGTCTGCATGATCTTCACAAAAACGCACTTGCGGCGAATACTGTAAGAGACTCACCGCCACTTGCTGACGTAATGTTCGCTCTAATTCCGGATCACGTTGTTTGACCTCGGCTTGTTCGCACAATAAGGCTATGCTGTTTTGCCGCATGCCGGGCAAAAGACCACAGGCTCTGAGACTGTCGCTTAAAGCATAGATACGTTGCTGTTCACAAACCACCAGATGATGATTTGCCTGCTGATGCAGGTAATCACTTTGGCCTTCACTTAAACCATCGCTTAAACCATTATTGAAGCAATTATGTAAGCTATCACTCCACCAATGCGGATGAAATACCTCCAGCGCGAGCTGCGGCAGGTAAATGGCTATCCACAAAGGAGGAATCGAGATTGGCATGATGTTGGGTATGAAGCTGGCTATAAAGCTGGCTATAAAGCTGATAATGACTGGCGGGTAATGAAAATTGCGGCACTAAATCTTTCAATGGCAAAACGATGGGTTTTGCCTGCTGTGCCCCTCGTCGTTTAAAAACCTCGATTTGCAGACCAGTGTTGTCGAGCGCCAGTTTTAGCCGTAGCGGCGCTGGCGAAGGGCTAAGCTGACTTTCCCACGGGCGTATCAAGCAAAACAAACTACGCCCCGTTTGTGCAGCTAAATGCAGGCGACGTAAAGCATCGCTTTTAAAATTCTGACGCGCTGGCTGCCACAACAATAAAGCACTGCAAGCCTGATTTTTGACGATTTGTTCAGCCGCCCATAAAGCATCTTGCGGTTTATTACACGGTAGCCATAACACGCGCGATAAATCCAGCCGCAAAGCAGAAAGCGCCAGAATCTGCGGCTGATAAGGCGTATTCAATAAAATAATCTGACCTTCTCGCAGTTGTGCCAGCGCAGGGCTAAGTAATTGCAATTCAGCACTGCCAGCTTGTTGTACCAGTAATTCCGTTAAATTTGCTAAAGGCCAACCCGCTCCCGGTAGTTCGTTTGCCAGAGACGGATGACCGCAATCGAGATATTCGCCAAAGCCACGCCCCAACTGCGATGCGCGCCATAAAGACGGATGCAGATTCTCTAAATTTGTGTTCGGATGGGGTGATGTAGTGGAAAACATAACAAGGCATATACTGTATGGATGTACAGTATATGCCTTGTTTTAGGAAATTTCAAAGATTTGTTGAAACCGGTGCAGAGTAATAAATTGATGTTTTTTAGTCTATGAAAAATAGAAATACTTAGTTTCATAAAACTAAAGACTTGATTGTGGTACTGGCTAAATTAGAAGTCGAAGTAGAGGCAGGACGAGATATCAGCAGGCTTTAGAACGATAACGTAGAGATTGTTAGCTTGTTAAAGCCCGCTGAATTGCTGGTTGGCGATAAGGCCAAATTTGAGAATGCTAACTATGTCGCTTTGATTTTTTTCCAGCACTAGCCAATGTTTTTTTTGTACGGTTGGATGCTTGTTTGTTGCTGGCTTTGTGATGCGCTTTTGCAAGCTGTGGCTTGGCTTTGCTGTTTCGGCTAGCGGTTTTGTGATTGGAATCAGCATGTACTTTAGGAATGTGCAAGACTAATTTCTGACCAACTGCAACTTGATCTTTGCGTAAATTGTTCCAAGATTTAATATCCGCGACACTGAGCTTATAGCGTTTTGCCAGGCTAGCCAAATTGTCTTTTCTACCGACTTTAATCTGTATCTTACGGGTGCCAGCACTCGGTTTCTCTATGGTCAATTGCGCCAATTCGGCGATCTGTAGGGGAATATTTTCCTCTGAGGATTTAGCCGATTTCGGCACCAGTATGGTTGATCCAGCTTTTACAATCATTTTGGCTGGAATTGCATTCACTTCGCGTAACTGATCCGCTTTATAGCCAAAGCGATTCGCTAGCGTTTCAACACGCTCAGACTTATTCACGCTCAAGGTAGTCCAGGATGAATACGGACCTTTCCAGCTCAGGAAATTATTCTCGAAGATCGATGCTTTTTCTATCGGTAATAAGATATTGATGTTGTTGCCGCCAGTGATGACTGGGCGGTTAAATTGCGGATTTAAGGCTTTGAATTCATTCAAAGGTAATTCCGCTAACTTTGCCGCTAATTGAACATCAATGTCTTTCTGACTTTTGACCGTGGTGAAGTAGGGCTCATTATCAAGTCTCGGTAATACGATATTGAAATGTTCTGGATGGCCGATAATATTTTTGACGGCTTGTAGTTTCGGCACATAATTTCTGGTTTCGTGCGGCATCAAGGCGGACAAACTATCGAAATCAATCGGTAAGCCCATTGCTTGTTGTTTCTTGATCGCACGTTGTACCGAGCCTTCGCCCCAGTTATAGGCTGCCAGCGCAAGTTGCCAGTCACCGAAGATATTGTAGAGACGCTGCAAATAGTCGAGCGCTGCTTCAGTAGAGTCTAAGACTCCGCGGCGATCGTCTTTGAAAATACTTTGTTTGAGATTAAAGTCGCGCCCGGTCGCAGGCATAAATTGCCACATGCCGGAAGCTTTTGCACTTGAAATCGCTTGTGGATTGAAGGCCGATTCGATGAAGGGCAGCAAGGCCAGATCTGTCGGCATACCGCGTTTATCTAAGGCATCCACCACATGGTATAAGTAACGCGAACCGCGTTGAACTATGCGCAACAGATAGTCCATCCGTGAGCTGTACCAACTGGTTTGGTAGTTGACTAGTTGATTCTCCAAATTAGGAATCGCATAACCATGGCGAATCCGGTTCCATAAATCGGATTCTGTAAAAATTAAAGGCTCTTCGCGATCAACAATATCGGTCTCATTGGTAGTGGCTTCTACCGGGGATTCAAAACGTGCGCTGCTGAGTTTTTTACTGAGTTTTAATGAGTCGACTGTCTGCGCTTTGAGTGAGGTCGTCGTCAGACCCGATAGTAATAGGCCGGAACAAGCAAGACAGTAAATAAATCGTTTCATGATCAGGAAGAGAATCGATACAATCGACTGTGAGATGGACAACAGCGAAGTGTACGCAAAGCCGTCTTTCAAGGTCAAGTGAAATAGCAGCCGTTAGAGGGAATTGCGCTAAAGTTTTCTGAGGGAAAGTAATTTTATTTTGAAAACTTTTGTTGTACGAATTTCGCTGGTAGTGTTGAACAAAACAAAATTGAGATAAGTTATTGCACTTTATGGGATTCTTGTTGTCCTAGCTGTCGTTAAAGCTGTTCATAAAATCAAGTATCACAACGTACATCAATATGGATTAACCACTGGAGAGAGACATGAGAAAAATAAATCGGGTACGAACGAGAATATTGCATGTGGCACTGTTAAGTGCCTTTGGCGCTTATAGTCAGACTAGTATCGCCGATACACTGTTTGTGCATGCGAATGCCTATACCTTGAATGCAAAACAACAACTGCAGAAATTTGATGCGATGTTGATCAGCGATGCGGGTAAGGTCGTCGCAACGGGTACACAGGCCCAATTACAAAAAAAATATCCTAAGGCCACGCTGCTTGATCTGGGCGGTAAAACAGTGTTGCCAGGTTTGATTGATGCGCATGGACATGTGTTTGGCTTAGGCACGAATGAGAGTCAACTTAGCTTGCGGGCGACGAATAATCTGGCAGAGGCCTTGGCGGCAATTACAAAATATGCGCAGGCATCGACGCAACGTCAATGGATCTTGGGTGGTGAATGGAATCAGGCCATTTGGAAACTCGGACGTTTTCCAACCGCAGCCGAACTTGATAGCGCGGTGAATAATCGTCCAGCCTGGTTCCGCCGTGTAGATGGACATGCAGGCTGGGCTAATTCTAAAGCCATGCAATTGGCTGGCATCACTAAAGCGACGCCTGATCCGGCTGGTGGCAAGATAGAGCGCGATGCAAACGGCGAAGCCACTGGGATATTGGTGGATGCAGCGATGGACATCATGGAAAAAGTGATTCCACCACAAAACGATGCTGAACTGCGCAGCGCCTTAGATGCCGCACTCGCGCAATTACGTAGTGTAGGCTTGACCACGGTGCATGATGCTGGCGTCGATGCGCATGCAGATAAGTTATTTCGTGAATACGCCAAAGACGGCAAACTCACCACCCGTGTCTACGGCATGATAGGCGGCGTCGATCAATTTTTTGACCAAGTCTCTGCGGCTGGACCACTCAAGAGTTTTGCAGATGACCGTTACGCTTTACGTGCAGTGAAGTTGTATTCTGATGGCGCTTTAGGTAGTCGTGGTGCCGCTTTGTTAGCTCCGTATAGCGATGCGCCGCATACCAAAGGTTTATTATTTTCGCCTGATAAAGATATGCGCAGCATGGTACAAAAAGCCGCTGCCAAAGGCTATCAAGTGAATGTGCATGCGATTGGTGATGCTGGCAATCGTCAGGTGATTGATGCTTTAGCGATGATTCCTAAGGCGCAAGACGCACAGGTTTTACGACACAGAATTGAGCATGCGCAAGTGCTAGAACTGAGTGATATTCCACGCGTTGCCAAGTTACATGTCATCCCATCCATGCAACCTACGCATGCGACTTCAGATATGAATATGGCTGAAGATCGCGTGGGTAAAGAGCGCATCAAAGGTGCTTACGCTTGGCGTAGTTTTTTAAAGCAAGGATCGAGAATCCCTTGTGGCTCTGATTTTCCGATTGAAAACCCCAATCCATTCTGGGGTATTTATTCTGCTGTCACGCGTCAGGATCACCAGCAAATGCCGGTGAATGGCTGGTATCCAGAGCAAGCAATGACAGTGCAGGAAGCATTCCGTTGCTTTACGCTAGACGCTGCGTATGCCGGTCATCAGGAGAAAATACTCGGGAGCTTAGAGAAGGGTAAGTGGGGTGACTTTATCGTGATTGATCAGGATATTTTTAAGATTCCCGCGAAGGATATTTATAAGACCTCTGTCTTACAAACTTGGCAGGCGGGCAAACAAGTGTACGCAAAATAAAGTTGGATTTGATCAGGCCTTGCTTATGTTAATAGACTTAGGTCTTGATCACGTATTTAGTCAATTAAAACCGCTAGCGATGCGTAATACTGTTCAGTTAAGCTTATATCTTATTTCTCGTCATTCCCGCGAAGGCGGGAATCCAGCGACGTAAAAGCTTAAAGACACTGGATCCCTGCCTTCGCAGGGATGACGCCACGACTTTTGGCATAACGGAATGGCATTTGCTAGCGATGTGTTAATCATTCATCGCTAGCGGTTTTGATTTTCTGAAATTTAATGCAGATGAAACTGTAAAGAAGCCAGATGCGCATACACACCGCCTTGTGCAATCAATTCGGCGTGATTGCCAGTTTCCACAATACGACCTTGTTCTAAGACGATGATTCTGTCGGCACGCTGTACAGTTGATAAGCGGTGCGCAATGATGATTGTCGTACGTCCTTGCATCGCAGTTTCTAAAGCCTGCTGCACTAAGCGTTCAGATTCCGCATCGAGCGCGCTAGTCGCTTCATCAAGCAACATTAAGCGGGGATTTTTTAAGATTGCACGGGCAATCGCTATCCTTTGTTTTTGACCGCCAGATAAACGTACCCCACGTTCCCCCAAAAAGGAATGATAGCCTTCGGGTAAGCGTTCAATGAATTCATGCGCGGCAGCTAATTTAGCCGCTTGGATAACCTCTTCATCGCTGGCACCGACCTTACCATAGCGAATATTTTCCATCGCACTGGCGGCAAAGATGACCGTGTCTTGCGGTACGATCCCTATGGTGTCGCGCAAAGTATGCAAGTCAAGATCACGAATGTTGACACCATCAATACTAATCAGACCTTGCTGCGGATCATAAAAACGTAAGAGCAGTTGAAATAGCGTGGTCTTACCAGCGCCAGAGGCACCGACTAGTGCAATTGTTTCGCCCGCTTTGATTGATAAAATAATCTCCGCTAATGCTGCTGTGTCAGGGCGGGATGGATAATGAAAGACCACATTACTCAGTTGAATCGCGGCACCATGTGCATCTATTGGCGGCAATGATTGTGGCGTCGCAGGTGAGGTGATTGGTGATTGTACCGACATCAGTTCGAGTAAGCGCTCGGTTGCACCCGCAGCGCGTTGCGCTTCGCCCATGACTTCAGATAACGCACCAATCGCACCAGCGACTATCGAGGCATAGAGAATAAATTGACCGAGTTTGCCGCCACTCATGTCTCCTTGCATGACGGCTTGTGCGCCCAGCCATAAGACGAAAACGATCGCGCCGAAGATCAATAATATGGCGATCATCGTCAATAAAGAACGGGCGCGGATGCGCCGCATGGCGGTATTAAAAGCGTGTTCGACGGAATTGGCGAAGCGTTCAGCTTCGATTTTTTCATGCGTGTAGGCTTGAACTATTGGCATGGCATTCAGGATTTCACCAGCCATGGCCGACGCATCGGCAATTCTATCTTGCGAATCACGCGACAATTTACGCACGCGCCGGCCAAATAAAATGATAGGCAGAATCACCAGCACCAACATCACGATAATGATCGACGAGAGCATAGGGCTCGTGATAAACAACATCACCAACCCCCCAGCAAATAACAGCAGATTGCGCAATGCCAGGCTGATACTGGTGCCGACTACTGCTTGAATTAAAGTAGTATCGGTAGTCAGACGAGACAATACTTCACCGGTTTGTGTGGTTTCAAAAAACTCCGGGCTCTGGGTCACGACATGAGCATAGACTGCATTGCGGATATCCGCAGTGACCCGTTCACCTATCCAGGACACCATATAAAACCGGGCTGCGGTCGCGATGCCTAAAATCACCGCGACACCAAATAAAGCCAGAAAGGTCAGATTCACGTGATCAATTCCATGCGTTCCACCATCACCTATCTTACTAAACCCCATATCGATCATTTGCCGGAAGGCATACGGTATCGTCAATGTCGCGCAGGCGGCGATCAGCAAGGCGATACCAGCCAATATGAATTGACGGCGATAGGGACGTAAGAAAGGGAGTAAGCCTATCAGTGTCGCAATGCTGCTGCGACTTGCTGTGTCACCGTTGCTGTGGTCTGACTGTTCTGCGTGGGCGGAGGTTGACTGGCTCATATAAGTATATAGGGATGCTCTTCAATGGAAATGACGGCTATTGTGGCAGCTTTTGCCTTGTTCGTGCACCTAAGCGATGTAGTTCACTGATCTGGCACAGTGATTTGACTAAGCGACAGACTAAGCGATGACTATTGGTTGGGCATCTGTTCAATCTGCTGTTAGGGTCTTCCTCATGCAATAGGCAAGTTTGCGGCCAATAAAAAAAACGGTATGCCATTGAAATTGACATACCGTTTTCGGTAACTGAAAACGACTACTGGTAAAGCGCGGTTGTGCTCAACAAGATCAGTGAAAATTCGCCGAAATTATTTTGCTTTACCCAAATGTTGCAAGAAAAAGCTTTCGTATTTCTTATGCCAGGCTTTGGGTTTGATCGCGCCACCTAAGCCATGCTCTCCATCTGGATCCAGAAACAGATCGACCAGACTCTCTTTACCATTCTCCAACAGTGCGCGATAGACATTGACCGTATCTTGATACAACACGTTCGGATCTTGCATGCCGTGCACCAGCATTAAAGGTTTTTTTAATCCAACCGTGAGAGGTAGTAAGGAGTAGCGTCGCAAGTTCGGTTTGCTTCTATCCACTTTACCGATAGTGCGTCCGCTATACCAGCTATTGTAGTTCTCCCATTCAGTAGGCCCCGCACCAGCAATCCCCGCCGCAAACACATCAGGACTGGTGTACATCGTGTACTGCGTTTGAAAACCACCAAAGCTCCAGCCAGTTAATCCTATACGCTTGCCATCGACACCTAAGGACTTTTGCATGTATTTAGCGAGATCTTCTAAATCTTCAGTTTGCGGTTTGCCGACTTGTTCCCAGTTCGCATCACTGAATTTGCGGCCATAGTTGGAATGCCCGCGAGGATCAACCGCGACGGTCACATAACCATGTTTGGCTGCCATATACATACCGAACAAATAGGCAGTCGCTTGAAAGCTATCTGTCTCAATAATGTGACGGTCACCTAAAGGCCCACCGTAGGTGTAGACGATCGCTGGACGCTTATCGCTGCTGCTCCACTGTTGGGGCTTAAACATGTAGGCCTCAATCTTATCGCCGTGGCGATTGGTGAAACTAAAGCGCTCGGGTTGAATCAGATGTACGGCATTCCATTGTGGATCATGACTATCAGTGAGGGTGCTTGATTGCGCTCTATTCGCCTGAAGCTGAATGAGTTTAAGTTCAGGGCGGCTAGACCATTGGCCGGCGACACTGGCCATTTTTTGGCCGTTTTCGGCAACGATAGTAGCGCGATGGAAATCACTCGCCTTGCCAAGAGGCGTCATGTCGCCGTTGGCCAACTGTACACTGAAAATATTCATCGCCGCAAAGTCATCGCGATTCGCTAGCACCATCATTGTCTTACTGTCAGGTGTAAATCCCAAGATTTGGTGCGCTTCAAAATTCCCTTGTAGCAGCGCAGTCGCTGTACCATTGGAAGTGTTGATGCGATATGGTTGGCGATAACCGTGCTCGTCTAATACAGCGATCAATTGTTGGCCATCAGGTGTGAATTGCGGCGCAACGACATCGACTACTTCATGACCTACATCTCCACGTTTTTCAAACACGATTGTTGGCTTTTGATTGTCGGCGGTTTTGCCCACATAAATACGCAGTAATTCTTTTTCACGTTCCCAAGTTGAAAACGTGTATTGGCTCGCATCTTTTGAGAACGAGACTCGACTCATTTCAAACCAGACATCGCCGCCATCCTGGGCAAACATTGGTACAGGTTGACGCATGGACTCATCGCTGACACGACGGATATACAGTGCGCTAGCAGAGACAGTGCGTTTGTCATCCGACACTTCCCGGGCGACCTTTTTTGCTGTCGCAAATCGATCGTTGTAGTTCATGATTTCGACCTGACGAGCCGAACCAGCTTTGGCCGGATCTGTCGGAACTGAGGCACTGATCGCCATCCATTGCTTATCCTCGCTCAGGACGGTGGAGTTCAAACTGTATTTTTTTTCCGCATCGTCAGCATGAATTAATTCAGGATTCAATTGGCGTAATTTGCTATCGTTAAAACCGACCGCGTAAATGCGTTTGTCGTCCATGTACAGATAGCCGCTATCGTCGGCATTGTAAGAAATAATACGTTCGACTTTGTCAGTTTTGCTTAAGCGCTCTATTTGTCCAGTACTTGCTTGAAGGCGGAATAGGTCACCGCGATACTGAAAAATGAGTTCCTGTGATTTTTTGGCCCATACTAGGTTTTCGATGCCAGGATATAAATCGGTATTTTTCAACTTCTCTTTGACGAGTTTCTTCTTTAACTCGTCGCGCAATTCCCACAGCTCTTTATCGACTTCATTTTTCTTGGCATCATCGAGTTTGCTGGCTTGCTTATTGTCTGTCGTATTTTCTGTTTTGGTTTCTGTCTTAGTTTCGGTCGTTTTTTCTTTATTACTGTCTGTGTTTACATTTTTACTCGACTTCATGGCAGCAACGGCCGCTTTTTCTTTCGCCGCTTCGGCATCTTTCTCGGCTTTGCTGGCCGCATCACGCGCTTTCTTTGCGGTGAGTTCTTGTTTGAGTTCGGCAATCGCTGCGCGTTCCCATTGCAGTAAGTCGACTTTCTCGCCACGCAAATAGGCAGCTTGCGCTTCAGCCTTCGCTTGGCGCTCGTTTAATTCTTTTTCTTTTTGCTGAAGTTTTTTCTCGAAGCGATCCCAGTCTTCCGGTGCATCATAAGTTTTCATCAGCGCGGGGGAGGTGATACGACTTGTTTTGCCAGTCTCGCTATCATGTAGATAGAGATCATTGCCTTCCTCGCCAAACGGATTCCAGGCATAAGCCAAATAACGCCCATCGTAGCTAAAGCGAAGTTGCGACGCAGCTTTACCCATATAGGATTTACTACGATACAGTTGTTCTAAGCTAAGTTCGTTGGGTTTGAGCTTAGCGATCGCTGCTTCTGCCTTGGCATCTGCATAGGCCAAGGGTGCGTTTAAACTAACCAGTCCGCTACACATCAGGCTAATACTGAGAGCGATTAGCTTTTTCTTCATACTTCCTCCGCTTTTTTGTCTTATAAATTTGTGTATTTGCTTGAAGATTGCTTGTGGTTTAATGCGTTCTTCATTTGAAGAGCACTCGTCAAGTTCTTGCTCCGACAGCGATAGACTTACTTTGGAAGTGAAAGTTCCAATAATGCGCAAGGAGTGTCTCAATGGTGATAATCAGAGAATTTCACCAGAGGTAAAATTGACAAGCAAGTGAGTTTGTACAGTAGAATTTTGTTTTCTTATTTCCAATTACTTATTTCAGAAAGCCGCTATGCCTGGTGCCAGCCTTTTAACTTTATTCGACGATATTGCAACCGTGCTAGACGATGTCGCCCTGATGACCAAAGTTGCAGCCAAGAAAACTGCAGGTGTGCTTGGTGATGATTTGGCTTTGAATGCAGAACAGGTCTCTGGAGTGCGCGCTGAGCGGGAGTTGCCCGTGGTCTGGGCGGTCGCGAAGGGTTCTTTAGTCAATAAGATGATATTGGTGCCTATCGCCCTTTTATTGAGTGCAATCGCACCTTGGGCGATCATGCCGTTGTTGATGGTCGGTGGTGCGTATTTGTGCTTTGAAGGATTTGAAAAACTCGCGCATAAGTTTTTGCATAGTGAGGCTGAAGATGAGGCGCATCATGTCGAGCTGGTACATGCGTTGGACGATGAAAGCATTGACATCGTTCAATTTGAAAAAGACAAAATCAAGGGCGCTATCACTACCGACTTTGTCCTAAGTGGCGAGATTATCATCATTACTCTGGGTACTGTCGCGGATGCCGCTTTTTCCACCCGTTTATCGGTATTGGCGGGGGTGAGTCTGATCATGACGATCGGTGTGTATGGTTTTGTTGCTCTGATCGTTAAGTTGGACGATATTGGCTTTTATTTGCAAAGAAATCAGGAGCAATCTTGGTTGCGTCGAATACAACGTCGTTTAGGTGACGGCTTCGTCGCGTTCGCACCGCGCCTGATGAAAGCCTTGACTGTGATTGGTACTGCTGCGATGTTTTTGGTTGGTGGTGGCATCTTATCGCATGGCATCCCCGCTATTAGTGTGTGGTCTCACCAAATCGCCCATCTGGCTGGATCTGTGATGTGGATAGGTCCGATATTAGAAATTCTTGTTCCTAGTTTGATTGATGCAGTGTTTGGCGTCTTGGCTGGCGGCCTGGTGTTAGTTGGTGTCACTGGATTCCAAAAAATATTCAAACGTCATTAATCGTGTAAGTGCGTTTGCACAAATTATTGCATAGTGAAGTCGCTCAATCGATCGAACAATCAACAAAGCAATTGAGAGAGCAATCGCGCAAATGTGAAAAAAGCGAAAGGAAGTTCAGCCTTTCGCTTTTTTATTGTCGGAAATACGTATTTTGAAGCAATGCTTTCGTATTTCATCGCACGCTACACTTCGATTGAAAATGCATGTTTATATTGAACACTTAGAAATTTCAATTGTTATTTTTTATTTAATTCGTATTTTGATTGAGGTAAGCCATGATAGGTATAGAAGTTGAACATTTAGAGAAAACCTATAGCAAAGTAAAGGCAGTGCAGTCCTTGAGTTTTCGTGTGGCACCTGGCAGTATTTTTGCTTTGCTAGGACCGAATGGGGCAGGCAAGTCTTCCTTGATCCGCATGCTTGTTGGTTTGACGATGCCCGATGCAGGCGAGATCCGTATTTTTCAGAATGGTCAGCGTATCACTAAGATTCCCGAAACTAGTTTTGCTTATTTGCCTGAAGATCGTGGTCTGTATCCCGATAAATCTGTCGTGGAAAATCTGACGTATATCGGCAAATTACGTGGATTAAATAAAATACAAATTCAGGAACAGCTCGCTATCTGGTTGCCGCGTTTTGATCTGGAAGAAAAAGCTAAAGATAAGTTGAGCAAACTGTCGAAAGGCAACCAGCAAAAAGTGCAATTGATCAGTTGCCTGATTCATCGCCCTCAGTTATTGATTTTAGATGAACCGTTTTCTGGCCTCGACCCCGTCAATCAAGAGCATGTATTAAGCATACTGAATGAGTTAAAGCAGAGTGGCACGACTATCTTATTGAGCGCGCATCAAATGGCCTTGGTTGAGCGATTAGCAGATGCGATGTTGTTATTGAATAAGGGGCAGCAAGTTGCGCTCGGTAGCTTGGCTGAAGTAGTAGAACAATTAAGCCCAGAGAAATCGTATCAACTCACTTTTACGCAATCCATTTCCAGCGATGCCTTATCAGCTTGTAGCACTGTGTTGTCACTTGAACAGAATTCCGCAACGCAATTTGTGTTGCGCATACAGGAAGGTGCGAGTGTCAATCAATTGTTGCAGCAAGTGATGGCACTGGGTGAGCTTTGTGATTTTGGCCGAATACAGCCTGCCTTGCATGATCTGTATTTGACAGCGGTACAGAACCACAATGCGCAACAGAACGCGCAACAAAACGTGCAACAGAATTCACTACCAACCGCACAGTCACAAGCGATGCAAGGAGAGACCGCATGAATACCTGGACAATCGCCGCGTTTGAATTTAAGCGCTATTTCAAATGGAAACAAGAAATTATCTCGATTGCTTTAATGCTCTGCGGTATGGGTTTTTCTATCGTGTGGCCTTACGTGAAAGGTGCATTGAACAAGGATTATCAAGTCGCAGTGATTGGTATCAGTCATTTACCTAAATTGGAGGGATTCCAATTCAGCGAAGTGAGTCCCAACACAAAAGCAGAGGTGCTGAAAAATCTCGGTGATAGCTGGCACGCCATTATTCAGATCGAGAGTGGGCAAGTGCAGTTGACGCTCAAAGAAAAGGCGAGCTGGCAAGCTAAACTCAAACTGAGTTTACAAAACTGGCAGCAAGAACAGCAAATTGCTCAATTACCTTTAACCCCTCAACAGCGTCAGCAAATTACAGAGCTACCAGAAATTAAGATGGTTCTGCTAAAACCAGAAAAGGATGATAAGGACGAGAAGGGACGCAGTTTATTCAGCGGCGCCATTTTGTTTTTGCTGATCATGGGGATTTTCTCAGGCTTTGGTTATCTGTTCACCGGCATCACCAGTGAGAAGCAAAACCGGGTCACGGAACAATTGTTGACCTTGATCTCGCCATCGCAGTGGATACAGGGAAAAATACTAGGTATCTCATTGTTTTGTTTGAAAACAATGCTCACTTATGGCTTGATTTTTTTCGCTTTTATTCAAGGTGCCGCAGTGATTTCGGATAAACCAGAAATTGGTATTCCGGTCACCGGATTTCAAATCTTCAGTACTTTATTGTTTGTGATTTTAGGATTGTTACTCGTCAATAGTTTTATGGCAGCATTTGCTGCGACCATTGATGATCCAAATCACTCTAGCCGCAGCATCATGATGTTCTTGCCAGCCATTCCCGTCGGGCTTGCCTACAGCGGAATCGATAATGCAGAAGGTTTGATGATGCAAGTATTGAGTGTATTTCCACTCACATCTTTTGCCGCGATGCCTCTGCGGATGGCTTATGTCGATGTGCCGTGGTGGCAATGGTTGCTGTCGCTCAGCCTCTTGCTCGCTTGCCTGTGGTGGTTTAAATCGGCGGCAACGCGTGTATTCGCGATGGGTATTCGCATGTATGGTAAGGAGCCTGGTTGGAAGCAGTTGTTGGAAACTTTCCTGTTTCCGGTAAAGCATCAATAGTTGCATGAACTGATAGTTTGACGAAAAAAAAGGACGCCGGGATGCGTCCTTTTTTTCACTCACAAGTTACCAGTCTGTTCTAATTCTTTCGAACAAATTGTTGATCGACAAGCTGCACTGCTTTTTGCAGAATCGTAATCGCACCATCAAAGAATTGCGGATTCACTTTTTCGAATTTGTCGGTCGCTTTATGATAGTCGGCATGATCTTCAACGCCAAAATAGAGATGCGGTATGCCTGCTTGGAAAAATGCATAATGATCGGACTGCGGGGTCCAGTCGTCGTTGCCCTGATCTGGTTTGTCGTGATCAAATAAAACGCGAATACCTTGCGTGCCATTCAGGTCTTGCAGGATAGTTTTGAGTTCAGGATTATGGTAGGTACCACTGACAAATAATTCATTTTTGTCGCCGCGTGCAATCATGTCGAAATTGAGATTGGCGCTAATGTCTTTGCGCGGAATCCAAGATTGTTTGACAAATGCATGCGCACCTTGCAATCCTTGCTCTTCTCCATCAAAAAATGCATACACCATATGGTGTTTAATCGCCTTATCTTTCAAATTTTGTGCAATGGCTAGCACGCCGGCTACACCGGATGCGTTATCGTCGGCACCGAAATAAATCTTGTTATAGTTCATTCCCAGATGGTCGTAATGCGCGGAGATTACCAGATACTTCGCAGCCTTATCGTCTGCAAATTGGCAAGCGATAATGTTTTTTCCTTCGGGCGAAGGACTCGGTCTGCTTGCTTTGAATTCCTGAATGTAGGCTGTCGTGCAAGGCTTTAACCCAAGTTCTGCAATCCGCTTAAGAATGTAATTACGCGCCAACGCACTACCAGGGCTGCCGATTTCGCGTCCTTGCATTTGTTCGCCGGAAAGCACCTGCAGATCCTGCATTGCCTGCGACATTGAATTTTGTGCCAAGCAAGTTGACGTCATCCAGCATAGCGAGATGCTGATCAGGATAGAAATTCGGCGGATTTGTGAACGCATGGTAGTTCTTACTGTTATTAAGTGTTAATCGGATTGCGAGATTGGTGGCCGACGGTGTTCATTTTTTGCTCAATAATGCATAAGCTGACGGTATACAACAGAGCACATTATGCGACGGCTTTAAGTGCTACTTTTGGGCTAATAAAAAAGCCTGCGAATGCTTCGCAGGCTGATTCTTACGCGCTAAGTTAGGTTCAAAGTAAGTTATAACTCAGGTTTTAACTTAGGTTCTAACTCAGGTTTTAACTTAGATACTTAGCATTCACTTCAGGATTATGCCAGATTTGCAGCAGCAAATTCCCAGTTAACCAAGGCCCAGAATGCTTCCAAATATTTTGGACGTGCATTGCGATAGTCGATGTAATAAGCGTGTTCCCACAAATCACAAGTGATCAATGGTGTGTCTGTTGTTGTCAATGGCGTTGCGGCGTTGGATGTGTTCACGATATCCAAAGTGCCGTCTGCCTTTTTCACCAACCAAGTCCAGCTGGAACCGAAGTTGCCTACGCAAGATTTTGTGAAAGCATCTTTGAATGCATCAAAAGAACCCCATTTTGCATTGATCGCATCGGCTAAAACACCGGTTGGAGCGCCGCCACCGTTTGGTTTCAAACCATTCCAGTAGAAAGTGTGATTCCAGATTTGCGCTGCGTTATTGAAAATACCAGCGGAAGATTTTTTGACGATTTCTTCCAAAGTAGCATTTTCAAATTCTGTGCCCTTGATCAGATTATTCAGGTTAGTGACATACGTCTGATGATGCTTACCGTAGTGGTATTCCAAAGTTTCTTGAGAAATATGTGGAGCCAAAGCGTCGATGGCGTATGGCAATGCTGGCAAAGTATGTTCCATGGCAGATCCTTTAGTAATGAATGAGGGATTAATTTGAGAGATCAATTTGCATTGTTAATCATAAAAATGCGCAAAAACCGCAGAAATACGTCAAAACAAGTACAAACTGATTTGTAAAACTGAAACCAGGCCGTGCTAAAACCAATATTGTAAGCTTTTGTCGAAAGGCTTGCAGCTAATGCATTCAATTCGGTTTGTCGATACCCGCAATTTGTAGTTCGCTCGTATCCGACGCCGTGCGTAATTTTAGAATGTCACCTGATTTGATTTGCGCGGCACTCCGGATTAATTTCCCATCAGCTTGCTGCAAAATCACGTAGCCACGCTCTAGCGTTCGCTGAGGATTTAGCATTTCCATTTTTTCTTGCAAGCTAGTAAGCAAGGCTCTTTGTTGGCGTAACTGATGTTGCTGATTAACTCTGAATTGTAAGCTCAATTGTTTGAGTTTTGCTTGTGAGTTGGCGCTGTTCGGCTTCTGATGCGCCAACTTGGACTGCAACTGCAAAAAACGCGTTTGCGCGGCACTTAATGATTGCGTCATTGCGAAACGTAGGCTTTGCGCTGAATGAATGATTTGTTGGCGTTTCGTTTGCAACGCGCTACGCGGACTTTGTAAGCGATGGCTGAGCCAGTCTAAATTTTGCGCTTGTCCATCCACTTGACGACGGATTTGTCGCTGCATTAATTGTTGCCAGTGAGCGAGTGTGGCAATCCAGTCAGCAGTCGGTGTTGCCGCCATCTCTGCTGCTGCGGTTGGGGTCGGCGCCCGTAAGTCGGCGACGAAGTCAGTGATCGTAAAATCAGTTTCATGCCCGACACCGCTAATGACGGGCAAGGCGCAATGGGCAATTGTTCGGGCTAACATTTCATCGTTGAATGCCCATAAATCTTCTATGCTGCCTCCGCCGCGACATACGATCAGTAAATCACAGCGTGCTTCTGCTTCGGCTAGCGCGACCATTTGCGCGATTTTGGCAGCTGCTTCTTCACCTTGCACAGGGCAGGGGTAGATGATGACTTCGATATGCGGTGTACGTCTTTGCAGAGCCGTGAGCACATCGCGCAACGCCGCTGCATTTGGACTGGTGACCACACCTATGCGTCGGACAAACCTGGGAATCGATTTTTTACGCTGAGGATCAAACAGCCCTTCATCCGCCAACTTGGATTTTAGTTGTAAAAAAGCCTCGTATAAGTTGCCAACGCCGGCACGCCTTATGGCTTCGACATTGATTTGAAAATCGCCTCTGGGTTCGTACAGGCTGACAAGCGCACGTACTTCAACTTTGTCGCCTTCGCGCGGCATAAAGTTCGCATATTGTGCCCTGCCGCGAAACATGACCGCACGCACCTGAGCAGCACTGTCTTTGAGGGTGAAGTACCAATGGCCCGAAGTGGCGCGGGTAAAATTAGAAATTTCGCCGGAAACCCACGTCAATGGGAAGTTTCGTTCTAGTAGTTGCGCAACAGCGCGGTTTAACGCCGAAACAGGGATAACTCCCTCGGTTTTTTGCGGGTTTTGTGGTGAATAATTTGATGCCATAAGACTTAGCGAAGAAAAGCTGTCCACAGTTATGCAGAGAAGGTACAAGCATGTCATGCACAAATTTTTCTGTCAAAAATATTTGAGATGAATTGTATAAGTCTTTGATTTTAAATGATTAAATTACTTTAACTTAAAGGCATAAATGTTAAAAACTGTAAAGCGTGTAAAAAAATCAGAATTTTACGTGTAAATATTTTGTGCTTATGCACAAAGTTATCCACAGGAAATGATGCCGAAATTGGAAGAAGTTCTTTGGGGAAATTAAACGTTTAACTGCCAGTTTTTGTAGCAGTACTACAAATCTCAATGAAATCATGTACTTAGTGGCATGTCACTAGCTTGTTCACAAAGATATCCACATTTTATGTGCAGAACTTTGGACTTATTCAACGCTACTGCCTAATTTAATCAAATTTTCTAGCTTAATTACACAATAAATCCGCTTAATGTTGACTTGCAGTAGTTTTGCTTAAATTTCACGCAGGGATAATTTTATGATGTAAATCAATTACTTAGATTGATGTGAAGCGCTTGTGCACAAAGTTCTCCACAGTTTGTGTGCAAAACTTAGGGACATATTTCAACTTACTGTATTGACTGTGGAAAACCTAGAATAAATGCTTTTTTATTATGATTTGTGATGTTGCTCAATTTAAGTGCTCCCAAATCAATGCATTTAAAATCAAGGACTTAGAATTTAGCCCCAAGGATATCCACAATCTTGCACACAGTTTCTGTGCACAACTTTGTAAATGTATTTTTGATTAGTTTTTATTTTATCTTGATTTATTCGGATCGATTTCACAAAAAATAATCCTGTGCATGTACTTGCCCAGTGCCGAACAACACGATACATTGCGGGCTGAGTGTTTATTCGTAGTTATTCGTAGCTGCGACGATTTATTTAGATCTTTCTGGCAAGGAGTGTCATTTGTTCGCAATTATTCAGGCCGCTGGTTGGCCGATTTATTTTTTGTTGGTGGCATCCATTGTCGCTTTGGCCTTAATTATTGAGCGAACTTTGTCTTTGAGGAGACAAAGAATTTTGCCTAAGACTTTGTTGGATGAGGTAATTCGGGTCTATCAAAGTGGCAAAATCAAACAGGAAGTGATTGATCAGTTAGCGATTAATTCTCCGCTCGGACGCGTATTAGCGGCAGGCCTACGCAACGTGAATGCACCGCGTGAAGTGATGAAAGAATCGATCGAAGAAGCGGGCAGTGCGGTTGCTCACGAATTAGAAAAATTCCTGACGACTTTAGGTACCATCGCATCTCTGGCACCATTGATGGGTTTGTTTGGTACGGTCGTCGGTATGATCGAAATTTTCGGCTCGCAAAATGCATCTGGTGCGAATCCTGCACAATTGGCACATGGTATTTCTGTGGCTTTGTATAACACCGGTTTCGGGCTGTTAATTGCAATGCCTGCGATGATTTTCTATCGTCATTTCCGTGCCTTGGCCGATAGCTTTGTGGTCGAAATGGAACAGCAAGCGGTCAAGTTTGTCGACATTGTTCACAGCACGAGAAAGTAGTCGTATGAATTTTCGTAAAGGACGGGGCAAAGAAGATCCAGAAATCAATTTGATTCCCTTTATTGACGTGTTACTGGTGATCTTGATTTTTTTGATGGTGACAACGACATATAGCCGATTCACCGAATTGCAAATTACTTTGCCAACGGCGGATGCAGAAAAAGCCCAAGAAAAACCAAGTCAAATTGAAATCGGTATTGATGCGCAAGGACGCTACAAAATTAATAGTGAGGCAGTCAGTTTTCTCGATGCAGCAACGCTCGCAAACGATTTGAAGAAAGCGGCAGAAAGTCTGAGCGCAGGTAAAGCTGGCGCCGCTGATCCAGTTGTGATTATCAATGCGGATCGGGCTACTAGTCATCAGTCTGTGATTGACGTACTAGAAGCGGCACGTATTGCCGGTTTAGCGAAAGTGACGTTTGCGGCGCAGGCGACCTCTAACGCGAAATAGTTATTTTCTAATTTTCAGTTACGCATTTAAAAAAGAGAGTGGCAGCACTCTCTTTTTTCTTGTGAACGATCTCTAAGTTGATCTGTTGATTGATCTTTAATTTGTTCAGTTTGTCGTCGTTCTAACCTTGTCTGGAGTATTTGTTGCGCGCTAGTCTCGAATCATTTTTCATTCAAGCATGGTCAAAGCGCGGGATGATCGCTTTGTTATTGTGGCCTATGTCCAAGTTATTTGGATTGCTGCTGAACTTTCGTTTCGGCTTGTTGGTGCTTGGATATCGTCGACAAACGCAGGTCAAGGTGCCAGTGATCATCGTTGGAAATATTTATATCGGCGGTACCGGAAAGACGCCTTTGGTGATCTGGTTGGTAGAGACTTTACGTCAGGCTGGCTGGAATCCCGGTGTTATTTCACGTGGTTATGGCGCCCATGTCGAGCGAATACAAGAAGTCAGTGAAAATTCGCTGGCAAGTGAAGTTGGGGATGAGCCCTTGTTGATCGTGCAGCGCACTGGCTGTCCTATGACTGTAGGACGTAATCGCGTCGCTAGTGCCCAACAATTGTTAAGTTCGCATCCAACAGTTGATGTCATTATTTCAGATGATGGTCTACAGCATTATGCATTAGGGCGCGACATAGAAATCCTCATGTTCGATCAACGTGGCATCGGCAATGGCTGGTTGTTGCCAGCTGGCCCACTACGCGAGCCAGCAAGTCGTCGTCGGGATTTCACGATTTTAAATTCCGCTAAACCCGATCAGGTCGATGATATAGGTGATGAAGTTTTTTCTATGCATTTGCAAATGGCTGAGTTGATTAATTTAAGCCAGTCAACATTGCGGCAGTCTTTGTCTGCCATGCGCGGTAAGAAAATACTCGCCGCTGCTGGAATCGGGAATCCGCAACGTTTTTTTTCTATGCTAAGTGCGCAAGAACTGGTCTTTAAAGCGATGCCTCTGCCCGACCATTTTGCTTTTTTCACTGAATTATTTCAACATGAAGACGCTGAAATCATCCTTATCACGGAGAAGGATGCAGTAAAATGTAGGCAAATTGCGGGATTGCGTGACGATCCGCGTATCTGGCTGGTGCCGGTTGCTGCTGAACTCGATGCAGAATTTAAGAACCAGCTACTCAAGTTGCTCGAATTAACTTCGGAGAAAAAACATGGATGCACGTCTGCTTGACGTTCTGGTCTGCCCTTTATGCAAAGGGTCTTTGGTTTACGATAAAGTTGCGCAAGAATTGATCTGTAAAGCCGACCGTTTAGCATTTCCGATTCGTGATGGCATTCCAATTATGTGGGAAGACCAGGCGCGTACTATCCCCGTAGATCATCCCTAATTAATTAACCAAGTAAGTACATCATGAGTTTTATCGCGATTGTGCCAGCGCGTCTGGCCTCAACTCGTTTGCCAAATAAGCCTTTAGCAGATATCGGTGGTAAACCTATGGTCGTACGCACTGCCGAACGTGCCATGTTATCGGGCGCGGCTCAAGTCGTGGTCGCCACTGATCATGCAGACATTTTTGCCGCTTGTCGTGACCATGGTATTGAGGTGCAGATGACCCGTTCTGATCACCCTTCAGGTACTGACAGAATTGCCGAAGTTGCGGCAGCGATGGGCTTGTCTGCAGATGCTGTGGTGGTGAACGTACAAGGCGATGAACCTTTGATCGATCCGGCCTTAATTGCAGCTACCGCAGCTTTGGTTAATCCGCAAACACCGATGGCCACCGCAGCGCACGAAATTCATACGACGCAAGAGTTGTTCAACCCTAATGTGGTCAAAGTGGTTTTAGACAAAATGAGTCGTGCTTTGTATTTTTCACGCGCGCCTATGCCATGGGCACGCGATGCTTTCGCGCAAGATCAGCAAGCCATGCCGAGTGGGTATAAAGCTTTGCGTCACATTGGTTTGTATGCATATCAAAATCAATTTTTGCAAGCCTATCCGGCGCTGCCTATTTCTCCCCTTGAACAAATTGAGGCGCTTGAGCAATTACGTGTGTTGTGGAATGGGATCTCCATTGCGGTGCATGTGACCGACCAAAGTCCAGCTGCTGGGGTTGATACGCTAGACGATTTGCAACGTGTCAGAACATTTTTTTGAACTTGTGGCAAAAATCCATGAGCTTGCCCGTGGAAAGCGTTTCAAGCGGAAAAAACTGTGGTAAATTTCGTAAAGAACAAAATAAATGACGGTGACTTTGCGTCACCATCACAAAAAAATAATCGGATCTACCTCAAGAATTACACAGTCTTGCAAATCTTTATTTACAAGGCTTACAGAATATTAAACTCGTCTAGGAAATAAAAATGCGTCTTATTTTGTTGGGAGCACCCGGAGCTGGCAAGGGCACGCAAGCCAATTACATTAAGGAAAAATTTGGTATTCCACAAATCTCTACTGGAGACATGTTGCGTGCAGCGGTGAAAGCAGGAACGCCGCTAGGCGTGGAAGCGAAAAAAGTGATGGATGCTGGTGGTTTAGTATCCGATGACATCATTATTGGCTTGGTCAAAGAACGTTTGAAACAAGACGACTGTGCAAACGGTTATTTGTTTGATGGTTTTCCAAGAACTACGCCACAAGCAGATGCCATGAAAGATGCTGGCGTTTCGATTGATTATGTTTTAGAAATTGATGTGCCTGATAGCGCGATCATCGAACGTATGAGTGGTCGCCGTGTACATCCAGGTTCCGGTCGTACTTATCATGTGAAATTTAATCCACCTAAAGTTGAAGGTAAAGACGACGACACCGGTGAAGATTTAGTGCAGCGTGATGATGATAAAGAAGAAACCGTGCAAAAACGTTTAGCGGTTTATCATAGTCAAACTGAGGTCTTGGTTGGTTACTATGGTGATTGGGCAAAATCTGGTAAATCAGGTGCACCTAAATACCGCAAGATTGCAGGCGTCGGGGCGGTTGATGCCATACGTGACGCGGCATTCGCGGCACTGTCAGAATAAAGGAAGCGGACTTTGTGTCCGCTTTTTTTTCGTCCACGCAGTTTACTTTTTGCGAGTGTTTTGCTTTTGAATTCTACTCGGCGGTTGGATTTGATTTTTATTTTTATTTTTAATGGAGGTCCTTGATTCGTTAATGTCAGTAAATTTCTGTGTAGTTTTTGTGTCCCAATACCAGATTCAGTTTTAAAAACAAAAATGTCAGTTGTTCTATTTCGCTTATTTCTATAAACGGTGTGATGCGTGTAAAGTCAAAAGCTAAGCGCAATCAACACCAACAAAAATTGGAGGCGTCAACATGGTATTAAGTCTGTGGATTGTTGTAGCGTGTGGAGTACTAGCGGTACTTTACGGTTTAATTACAAGAAGTTGGATTTTGAAACAGGATGCGGGGAATGCCCGTATGCAGGAAATTGCGACAGCGATTCAAGAAGGTGCAGCCGCTTATCTGGCTCGCCAATACAAAACCATCGCGATGGTGGGTGTGGTCTTATTCATTGCGATTGCGATCTTGCCGGGTCTCGGCCCCATCACCGCAGTTGGGTTTCTGATTGGCGCAGTGTTATCTGGCGCCTGCGGTTTTATTGGCATGAATGTTTCAGTACGTGCCAATGTACGTACTGCACAAGCAGCGACCAAAGGTATGAACCAAGCTTTGGATGTGGCGTTTAAGGGCGGTGCGATCACTGGGATGTTAGTCGCTGGTTTAGGCTTGCTCGGTGTCGCTTTGTTCTACATGTATCTGACCAGTGGCTCCGCCACAGGAATGTCTCAGCATGATTTGATCAAGCCGTTAATTGGCCTGGCTTTCGGCGCATCTTTAATTTCTATTTTTGCCCGTCTCGGTGGTGGTATCTTTACCAAAGGCGCTGACGTCGGCGCTGATCTGGTTGGTAAAGTTGAAGCTGGCATTCCTGAAGACGACCCCCGCAATCCAGCGGTGATTGCCGATAACGTTGGTGACAACGTCGGTGATTGCGCTGGTATGGCCGCCGATTTGTTTGAGACCTATGTCGTCACCTTAATTGCGACCATGTTGCTTGGCGCACTGATGGTGACGAACGCAGTGACCGAAGCAATTGTATATCCGCTGATGCTGGGTGCAGTATCGATTCCGGCGTCGATTGTCGGTTGCTCACTGGTCAAACACACACCAGGTCAAAAAATTATGTCAGCCTTATACAAAGGTCTGTGGTGGGCGGCAGGATTGTCTTTGATCGGATTTGCGGTCGTCACTTTCATGTTGTTCAAAGATGATGTGATGCGTCAGCAAATGCTGATTTCGGCTGTGGTTGGGATCGTCTTGACTGGCTTGATGGTCTACATCACTGAGTACTACACGGGCACCGATTTCAAACCAGTACGCCATATTGCAGAAGCTTCTACAACTGGCCACGGCACAAACATCATCGCTGGCCTCGGTGTGTCTATGAAATCTACTGCATATCCAGTACTGGCAGTCTGCGTGGCGATTTTGGTGTCGTATAAATTTGGCGGCGGCTTGTATGGAATCGCGGTTGCAGCGACTTCCATGTTGTCAATGGCAGGTATTATTGTTGCCCTCGATGCCTATGGTCCGATTACAGATAATGCCGGCGGTATTGCTGAAATGTCGGGTATGGATGAATCAGTGCGTGCAATTACTGATCCTCTTGACGCCGTGGGTAATACGACGAAAGCTGTGACTAAGGGTTATGCGATTGGCTCGGCAGGTTTGGCTGCGCTGGTTTTATTTGCGGATTACACTCATGCATTAAGTTCTGTCGGACTGGAAGTGAAATTTGATTTATCGGATCCACAAGTCATCGTTGGATTGTTTATCGGTGGATTGATTCCATACTTGTTCGGCGCGATGGCGATGGAAGCTGTAGGACGTGCTGCGGGTGCTGTGGTGGTCGAAGTACGTCGTCAATTCCGTGATATTAAAGGCATCATGGATGGTAGCGGCAAGCCAGAGTACGATAAAGCAGTTGATATGTTGACAGCCTCTGCGATTAAAGAAATGATTTTGCCTTCTTTGTTGCCAGTCGCCGTGCCAATTCTGGTGGGTTTGACCTTAGGTCCAGCTGCCTTGGGTGGGATGTTGATGGGGACAATTATCACTGGCTTGTTCGTGGCGATTTCCATGACCACCGGTGGTGGTGCCTGGGATAATGCAAAGAAATATATCGAAGACGGACATTTCGGTGGCAAGGGTTCTGAGGCGCATAAAGCCGCAGTGACCGGCGACACCGTAGGCGATCCTTACAAAGATACAGCAGGTCCTGCGGTGAATCCTTTGATTAAAATTATCAATATCGTCGCTTTGTTATTGGTGCCTCTTTTCCCTCTGGTACCTTGGTTGAAAGCGCCAGTGCAAGCCGCACCAATCATTTCACATAAAGCAGATGTGCTGCCACAGATAGAAGCGCCAGTTGGTTTAGATGTGGTTAAGGTAAAAGCGGCTTCAGCCAGCGAAGCGGCATCGAAATAATGTCTAATGATGTTGCGTAGCTTGCAATAAAATTTGAAGTAAGTGTTGATCAAAAAAGCAGTGATTGTGACGCAATCACTGCTTTTTTCTTGTCCGTGTATTTTTTACTTTCTACAAATAGCGAAAAGCGGGATAATTGACGTTTACGTTAACGTCATGGTGCCGAAATCAGCGCCCAGCGTTTGATGAAATTCTTATTCAACTTATTAAATTTATTTTAGAGCAGAGGGAAGTATGCAAATTCAAGACAATGTATTCATTATCACTGGCGGCGCATCTGGTTTAGGTGAAGCAACTGCCCGCATGATTACTGCAAATGGCGGTAAAGTGGTGATTGCTGACGTGCAGGTAGAAGCTGGGCAAAAATTGGCAGTAGAATTGAATGCGACTTTCGTTAAATGCGATGTAACACAAGAAGCTGATGGTCAGGCAGTCGTCGCTGCGGCAACTGCAGCAGGTACTCTGCGCGGCTTGATCAATTGCGCAGGTGTTGCGCCCGCTGTCAAAACAGTCGGCAAAGAGGGCGCGCACCCATTGGAATTATTCCAGCGCGTAGTGAATATTAATTTGGTCGGCACATTCAACATGGCACGCTTAGCAGCAGAAGCGATGAGCAAAACTGAAGCGATACAAGAAGAGCGCGGCATCATTATTAACACCGCATCTGTTGCTGCCTTTGATGGCCAAATGGGGCAGGCAGCCTATGCTTCTTCTAAAGCTGCGGTGGTTGGATTGACCTTACCTATGGCACGTGATTTATCGCGCAATGGTATTCGCGTGATGACAATTGCCCCAGGCATTTTTGAAACACCGATGTTGTTAGGTATGCCGCAAGAAGTGCAAGATGCTTTGGGTAAAATGGTACCGTTCCCATCCCGTTTGGGTAAACCAAATGAATATGCACAATTGGCAAAATCCATCATCGAAAACATGATGTTGAATGGTGAAACGATCCGTTTGGATGGCGCGATTCGCATGCAACCAAAATAAGTTCCCAATTTTCGTTCCAAAAATCACACTTTCTTGCTTTCTTGCAGACATTTATCTTGTACGCGAATACACTAGATACATAAGAAAAGTTTGCTTTTTGGAGCCGAATAGGAATGAATAGTAATGCCACGACAGGCTTGATTTTGACTGGAGGCGGTGCACGCGCCGCCTACCAGGTCGGAGTTCTCAAGGCGATCTCTGATATCTTGTTAGAACAAGGTTGGGATCCTAAAAAAAATCCATTTGGGATTATTTGCGGAACCTCTGCGGGGGCGATCAACGCCACGGCACTGGCTTCTCGTGCCGATCACTTTCAAGAGTCAGTCAATAATATTTTGCATGTCTGGAGCCATTTTGAAGCTGCGCAAGTGTATCGTGCAGATTCCCTTGGTGTCATCCGCTCTGGTGCGCGGTGGTTATCGATCATGTCGTTCGGTTGGTTGTTAAACAAATGGCGCAAGTCGCCACCGACTTCGTTATTAGATAATTCGCCATTAGCCGGTTTATTGCATCGGATGCTAGATATGGAGCGTCTCGATCAGGCTTTCGCGACGGATGATCTGCAAGCATTGGCGGTGACAGCATCTTCCTATACGACCGGTCATCATTTAACTTTTTATCAGACTTTAAAAGATATCGAACCTTGGGTGCGCAGTCAGCGGTTGGCCCAGCGTGATTTCATTGGTGTGCAACATTTATTGGCGTCGTCTGCTATCCCTTTTATTTTTCCTTCTATTCCTTTGAATTGGGGAGGCCATCTCGAGTATTGTGGCGATGGTTCTATGCGTCAATTGGCGCCGATTTCTCCCGCGATTCATTTAGGCGCTAATAAGGTTTTAATCGTTGGTGCCGGGCGATTATCCGAGCCGCCACGGCAAAATTTTGAATTGGCGACTTACCCGAGTTTGGCACAGATTGCCGGTCATGCGATGTCGAGTATCTTCTTGGATAGTTTGGCGGTCGATATTGAACGCCTAACGCGAATCAACAAAACTCTTTCGATGTTACCTCCCGATTTATTGGAGAAAACCCCTTTGAAGCCAGTTGATCTGTTGGTAATTGCCCCGTCCGAGCGATTAGATGAAATTGCAAGCCGCCACACACAAAGTCTGCCTTTGCCAGTCAGAACTATGCTGGGTGGCATCGGCGCGACTGACGTACGTGGCGCTGCGTTGGCGTCTTATTTGTTATTTGAAGCAAGCTACACTCAAGAATTGATCGCCTTGGGAATCAAGGATACTTTGGCGATGAAAGAAGAAGTCATTCTTTTTTTTCAGCCACAATCTGTGAAAAAGTATCCTGTTCCAGCGATGGAAGCTGTTCCTGCTTAAATATACAATTCATTGCTAAACAGTGTGTAATCAATTATGTTATTTAATTTGAATTTCCATTTTTCTATAATAATGAAATCTCAATTACGACAGTTTCTAGCGGTCTTGATCTTTGGCTTGAGTTTGACGTCAAACGTTTTTGCGCAGGATGTAGGTTCGGTCAACATTCAAGATCTACCGCGAGAAGCACAGCAGACTTTGCTATTGATTCAGCAGGGTGGTCCGTTTCCATATGATAAAGATGGATCAGTATTTGGTAACTATGAGCGTCAACTTCCCAAGCGTGCCCGTGGCTATTATCATGAATATACGGTGAAGACGCCGTATGCAAGGAATCGGGGTGCCAGACGAATTATTGCTGGCGGCGCACGTCCACCTTATTATGAGTTTTATTACACTGCGGATCACTACGCCAGTTTTAAACGGATTAAAGAGTAAATACCGTTCAGGTCGGTCAAGAATGTCATCATTGATCAATGAAAAATGAGGATGAAATGAGTTTGTTAAGTACAGTCAGCCCAAATGCAGTGCAATCGATTCGCGCTTTTAGAAGTCTCGATTTGCAGATAGAAGCGACAGCGATGGGGCAACATTTTCTCTATGTGCACTGTGATCAAGCACAGGACAAGCAAGGAGTGCTCAGGATGATCGCTGATTCTTTTGGTTTTCCTAGCCACTTTGGACACAATTTTGATGCTTTATATGATTGTTTGACGGATTTTGTGCATATGGCTGGACAACAAAATGGCTTTGTAGTCGTCATAGAGCATTTGCCGAATACTGATTATTTTGATAAGGAAATGCGAGAAACTTTGTTAGATGTGTTTCGTGATGCAGCTGATTATTGGGCTAAAAAGAAAATTCCGTTCAGAGTCTTCTATTCCTTCGAATAATTAGCTTAAATGCATTGAAAAAGCCTGAATTTAGTCAAATTCAGGCTTTTTACTTGGGCTTAAACCGGGACGGAGGTACAATGCCGCAATGAAAAAAATCGTCATCCTTATTTCTGGACGCGGTAGCAATATGCAAGCCATCGTCCAAGCCTCACAATCCCAACAATGGCCAGCACAAATCGCAGCGGTAATCAGCAATAAGCCTGATGCAGCTGGCTTGGCTTATGCCGCTAGTCAGGGTATTCCTACGATGGTGGTGGAAAGCAAAGCTTTCCAAAATCGAGAGAGTTTTGATACCGCTTTACAGCAAGCCATTGATAGTTTTCAAGCGGATTTGGTCGTGCTAGCTGGATTTATGCGTATTTTGACGCCGCAATTCGTACAGCATTACGAAAATCGTATTATGAATATTCATCCGTCCTTGCTGCCGAGTTTTGTTGGCTTGCATACGCATCAGCAAGCTTTGGATGCAGGCGTGAAATTTCATGGTGCGACCGTCCATTTCGTGACGGCGGAGTTGGATCACGGCCCTATCATTGATCAGGCTTGTGTGCGCATCGAACATGCAGACACCGAAGAGTCGTTGGCGCAGAAATTACTCGTCAAAGAACACCAAATTTACCCACGCGCCGTGCGTTTATTCGTTGAAGGCAAACTAGTGGTTGAAGGCAATCGCGTGATTGTTAATGGATCCGAAGCAGATAGCTGCGCGATCTAATCGTATTTACAGAGGAAAAACATGAGATTACCACCAGCCATGATCGGCCATACTGAAGCCGTCTTACGTGAAGTTTTGCGCTTTACGGGCCCTGCCGACGGAACTTTATCGCGTTATTTCAGAGAGAACCCGCGTCTTGGCGGCCGTGAGCGCGGTGTGATAGCTGAAGCGATTTATGGTTTGCTGCGGAATAAAAGTGTGTATACCAGTTTCTCTGAGTCCGGGACTGGCTCAGCGATGCGTCGTATCACATTGCTTGGCTTGGCGGATGCGGTTGGTATTGATGCCCTAGGCGGTCTGAGTGAAGAAGAAGACATTTGGTTGCGTCGCGTGATGGAAATTGACCGTAGCCATTTACCGCATTCATTGAAATCGAATTTGCCTGAATGGTTATGGCAAAAACTGTCGACTAAATTTGGCGACGAAGAAGCAATGAAATTGGCGACTGCATTGAATACGCCAGCTTCGTTGGATTTGCGCGTGAACGCTTTGAAATCTAGCCGTGAAGACGTGATCGCATCGTTAGCGCAGGCGCCGATTCTGGCTGAAGCCACACCATATTCAGCCCTGGGTTTGCGTATACTTAAAAAGCCATCGATACAAAATTTGCCATTGTTCAAAGATGGCACAATAGAAGTGCAGGATGAGGGCAGCCAAGTCCTGGCGCAGTTAGTCGGCGCAAAACGCGGTGAAATGGTCGCAGATTTCTGCGCCGGTGCGGGTGGTAAAACCTTGGCATTGGGTGCAGCGATGCGCAATACTGGTCGCTTGTATGCATTCGACATTTCCGAAAAACGTCTAGCGAAACTGAAGCCACGTTTGGCGCGTAGTGGTTTGTCGAATGTGCATCCGGTGGTGATCGCGCATGAACGCGATGCCAAGATCAAACGCTTAGCAGGCAAATTGGATCGCGTCTTAGTCGATGCTCCGTGTAGTGGTTTGGGAACTTTGCGTCGCAATCCTGATGTGAAGTGGCGTCAGACGCAAGTTGGCGTCGCGGAACTTAACGTCAAACAAGCATCGATTTTGGATAGCGCAGCACGTCTTGTAAAAGGTGGCGGTCGCTTGGTGTATGCAACTTGCAGTATTCTCGATGAAGAAAATGAAGGCATCGTTGAACAATTCTTAGCGACGCATCCAGATTTCACTTTGCTGCCTGTTTCACAAGTATTGGAAGAACAAAAAATCCAATTGGAGATGGGCGATTATTTGAAACTTTATCCGCATGTGCATAATACTGATGGTTTCTTTGCCGCGGTATTTCAGCGGAATAAAGTTGCGCCAAAATTAGAAGCGGTAGTAGATACAGAGGCCGAAGTCGACGCCGAAGCAGAATAGTTTTTAAATTCAGTATTTAAAATCGGTTTTCAAAAATAGTCTCACCTTAGGTTGCAGTTTTGTTTAAAACAATCGCGCATGTCTCGTCCATGGGAATTATGGAAACACAATCTTTGACACGATTAATCACTGAAATATCGACAGACCTGGGCACGGTTGGTCTCTTATTTCAGCTGCTCGCGTTGTCGACGTGTTTTGTGTTTGCTTGGTTTTTGTCACGCAGTATTCAACGTTTTTTCGCGAAGGTTGATCACACTTCCGGCGTGATTAAGATTGGCGTTGAGAGCTTTTCACGTGTTCTATGGCCGCTGTTAGCGCTGATTTTTTTGTTCTTGGCAAAATTAATTATCGGCAGGTATCAACATACAGGTTTGTTGAAACTGTTTTTCCCCATCTTGGGTTCGTTTGCCCTGATACGCTTTAGCTTCTATGTATTTCGCCGCGCCTTTGTGCGTGATGGTGCGGTCGGTAACACTTTACTCGTCTTTGAAAAAATTTTTGCCGCGCTGGTTTGGCTAGGTTTGGTTTTGCATTTCACTGGTATGTGGGAAGAAATTTTCCTCGCTCTCGAAGAGGTAGTTCTTCCACTTGGAAAGAGTAAGGTCTCCTTGCTGGCAATTGTGCAGGGTATTGCTTCAGTTGCCTTGACCGTGATCCTGGCATTATGGGTCAGCGCTATGCTGGAAGCGCGTCTGATGCTGATCCCAAGTATGCATTCCTCATTAAAGGTAGTGTTGTCGCGCTTAGGACGTGCCATTTTTATTCTGATGGCAATACTGATTAGTTTGTCTTTGGTCGGTATTGATTTGACTGTACTGTCTGTTTTTGGCGGGGCACTTGGTGTTGGTTTAGGCCTTGGTTTGCAAAGAATTACCAGTAGCTATGTATCGGGATTTATTATTCTGTTTGATCGTAGTTTGTCGATCGGTGACATGATTACAGTCGATAAATTCAGTGGTTGCGTGACGCAGATTAACACCCGATATACCGTATTAAAGGGCTTGGATGGCGTTGAGTCGATTATTCCGAATGAAATGCTGGTCTCCAATCCCGTGCAAAATCTTTCCTTGACGGATCGCGCTGTCGTGCTGACAACGGATTTTACGGTTGCCTACGACACGAATCTCGATAGTTTGCTGCCGGCACTGATGGAAGTCGCCGCTGCTGTACCGCGAGTTTCTAAGAGCATCGAGCCATCAGCCTATTTATTGCGTTTTGGGGCTGATGGTTTTGAATTACGTGTTGGCTTTTGGATCGAAGACCCAGAAAATGGCCGAACCAATGTAATTTCTGGCGTGAACCGGGGAATTTGGGCTTTGTTGAAAGAGCGCGGAGTAGAATTACCTTACCCGCAACGCGAAATTACAGTATTTCAGGCGCAATCGAAACCCAAGGCTTGAATCAGCGTAAAATAAAGATGTTTTTGAGAAATTTTGCATGCCGATTTCAGCCTGCATAGAATAGTGTATTAGGAGTGGTTATATTTTGAGTAACTTTATTGATCTGGTTGTTGACTTCTTGAGCAACGGCTTTACCCGTGCTTCGGGCTGGCAGGTATTTATTTTTACTATGGTGGTCACGCATGTCACCATCGCTAGTGTGACGATATTCTTGCACCGCTGTCAGGCACATCGTGCGTTGGAGTTGCACGCGATTCCTAGTCATTTTTTCCGTTTTTGGCTGTGGTTAACGACCGGCCAAGTGACGAAAGAATGGGCTGCTGTACACCGTAAGCATCACGCAAAATGCGAAACTGAAGAAGATCCGCACAGTCCAGTGACGCGGGGCATTAAGAAAGTATTGCTGGAAGGCGCAGAGTTATATCGTACCGAATCCAAGAACTTAGAGACCATCAGTAAGTACGGTCACGGTACACCGGATGATTGGATGGAGCGTAACCTGTATACGCGTTTTAGCTGGCAAGGCGTGGCGCTGATGTTGATTATCGATTTAATGTTGTTTGGCGTGATCGGCGTAACAGTGTGGGCTGTACAGATGTTGTGGATTCCGGTTACTGCTGCTGGTATCATCAATGGTATTGGTCACTATTGGGGTTATCGCAACTATGAATGCGCCGATGCCGCAACCAATATTGTGCCTTGGGGTATTTTGATTGGTGGTGAAGAGCTGCATAATAATCACCATACATTCGGTACTTCGGCTAAGTTATCCTCCAAATGGTATGAGTTTGATATAGGTTGGGGTTACATCCGCACATTAGAAATCGTCGGTTTGGCGAAAGTCAAGAAAGTCGCACCGCAACCTAAATTTGATGCCTCTAAGATGGTGGTGGATGTCGAAACTTTGCAAGCTGTGATTACCAATCGTTACGATGTGATGGCAAAGTATGCGAAGTCTTTGAAGAAAACTTGGCGTGCTGAGTTGCAGCAGTTGCGTGACAATGCGCAATTGGAAAAAGGATTTTTGAAGGCCGTGAAGAAGAATTTGCAACGCGAGCCCGCAAAGTTGGAAGCGCCACAGCAGCAACAATTGGTTGAGCTCTTCGCGCACAGCGCAGCTTTGAAAACCATGCATGATATGCGCCTTGAGTTGAATGCGATTTGGGAGCGTTCAAGCGCGACTCGTGAGCAGTTAGTCGCTCAGTTGCAGGATTGGTGCCAGCGTGCCGAGGCTTCCGGAATTAATACCCTGCAAGAGTTTTCTTTGCGTCTGCGTAGTTATGCCTGATGCTTCAATTGAGATGTAAAAAAATGGCGCTGATAGCGCCATTTTTTATTTGTGGTGGATTCGATCGTTCGAAGCAGGAATTTTGATAGATCTTTTTGCAGCTTGATTTACCGCGCTGGCTTGGGTTATCGGACTTTGTGCAATCTATTAAGTTGGGGCAGAGGTCCTTCGCTATTAAACTAAAAGGCGAAAAAAAACCTGCAAATTTGCAGGTTTTTTTTGACATTCTACTGAAGCTAAAATTAAGCAATAATTACTTAATCTTTGTTTCTTTGTAGATAACGTGCTTACGTGCCTTTGGATCAAACTTCATGATCTCCATTTTTTCAGGCATCGTACGTTTGTTTTTTGATGTCGTGTAGAAGTGACCTGTACCAGCAGTCGATTCTAATTTGATTTTGTCGCGACCAGATTTAGCCATGATATTTTCCTAAAAATAGTTTCTGCTTAAACTTTTTCGCCGCGAGCACGCATGTCAACCAAAACGGCATCGATACCGATTTTGTCAACTACACGCAAACCTGCGTTAGATAAACGCAGGGAAACCCAGCGATTTTCTGATTCTACGAAAAAGCGCCGATTTTGCAGGTTAGGCAAAAAGCGACGTTTAGTTTTGTTGTTCGCATGGGAAACGTTGTTGCCAACCATTGGCCCCTTCCCAGTAACTTGGCATACACGCGCCATGTTTAGCTCCTTAATGATTTCCGAAATTGGAAAAAATGAGAGTATAGCCAAAAAACTTTGAAATATCAACGACTTGTGAAAAACAATTGTGTCTTTTTTGGATGATTAAATTTAACAATTTGAATTTCTCCATTGTAAACCATGACTTAGACTCATATCTGCCCATTTTCAGCAAAAGAGTAGACCTTGTTGTTAGCGACTATAAAGTGATCAAGTACGCGTATATCTACTAGAGCGAGCGCTGATTTCAAGGTCTGAGTCAAAGTTAAATCTGCTGAGCTAGGATCCGGGGAGCCTGATGGATGATTGTGTGCCAGTATCACGCTGGCAGCGTTATGGCTAAGTGCGCTTTTAACGACTTCTCGCGGGTAGACGCTAGCATGACTCAGGCTACCACGAAACAGTTCTTGCACGATGATGAGGCGATTCTTGACGTCCAAGAACAAGACCGTAAAAGATTCATAATGCTTATTGCCAATTTCTAGCTGTAGGTATTGGCGTACCGCTTGTGGTGAAGAGAGTGATGAACTGGCTTGTAACTCTTCTGAGATTGAGCGTTTGGCTAATTCCAAAACTGCCTGAAGCTGAGCATACTTGGCGCTGCCTAATCCATGTACTTTGGCAAAATCAGTCAAATTGGCGCCAAATAGGGCTCGCAAAGAACCAAATTGCATCAACATATCTCGCCCAAGATCAACGGCGCTTTTCCCTTTTACGCCAACCCTCAGAAAAACGGAGAGTAATTCGGCATCCGACAATGCAGTCGCTCCAAGCTTGATTAGTCGCTCTCGCGGACGTTGTTCTTCTGGCCAATGATTGATTCCCATCGTCTTTATGTACCTTTCGTTTTGCATGACAAAGCTTTTCTGTCTCGCCTGACTTACAATAGCGGTTTGCTAGTTTTTAAAAAAGTTGAAATTAAATTATGTCTGAAAAGTCTATACTTGTCGTTAACAATGGTGCATATTTAACTTTGCATTACCGTCTTGCAACACTGGATGGAGAGGATATTATTTCGACTTTTCATGAAAGTCCTGCCACTTTGCTATTGGGCCAAGGTCAACTTGCACCTAATCTTGAGCAGGCACTGCTCGGTCTGGAAGAGGGGACACATACTACGCAGGAGTTGACGCCCGAACAGGCATTCGGTGTGCGTAATCCTGATCTGATTCAACGTGTATCCTTGAAGACTCTGCGCGAAAATTCTGCGTTCGGCGAGCAATTCAAAGTCGGCGATTTGATTGACTTTTCCGCGCCGTCCGGCGGTAAATTCGCTGGTGTGATTCAGGAATTGGATGAGGATTCAGCTTTGTTCGATTTTAACCATCCATTGGCGGGGCAACGCATGTTGTTTGAAGTTAAAATTATAGGCATTCTGTAAGTCATCTATTCAGTCAATTTAGCATTTATGAGCGAGCCAGTGAATTCATTTATTAGTCCAGCAATCCAAGAAAAGCAGCAAGAAATTCTACTAGCTCAACCGCGCGGTTTTTGTGCCGGCGTGGATCGCGCTATCGATATTGTAGAGTTAGCCTTAGCGCAATTTGGTGCACCGATTTATGTGCGACATGAGATTGTGCATAACGCCTACGTCGTGAATGATCTGCGTCAAAAAGGCGCGATTTTTATTGAGGAACTAGATGATGTTCCTGCTGGTAATACGCTGATTTTTTCCGCGCATGGTGTTTCGCAAGCGATACGTGAAGATGCTGATAAGCGTGGTTTGAAAATCTTTGACGCGACTTGCCCATTGGTGACCAAAGTGCATATTGAAGTCTCAAAAATGCGAAAAGAAGGTCGCGAGATCATCATGATTGGTCATCAAGGACACCCAGAAGTCGAAGGCACGATGGGGCAGAGTGACGGTGGTATGTATCTGGTAGAGACTGTTGAAGATGTCGCCAACTTGCATGTTGTTGATTCCACTTTGCTCGCCTATGTGTCACAAACGACTTTATCGGTTGATGATACCGCTGATATTATCGCTGCCCTTAAAAATAAATTCCCATTGATTGCCGAACCAAAGAAAGGCGATATTTGTTATGCAACGACGAATCGTCAGGCAGCCGTTAAATTTATGGCTCCGCAAGTTGATTTAGTAATCGTTGTGGGAAGCAAAAATAGTTCGAACTCAAATCGCCTGCGAGAAGTAGCACAAAAAATGGGAACGACAGCATATATGGTTGATAAAGCAGATGATATCGATCCCGCGTGGTTGGAAAATTGTGTGCGGGTAGGCGTCACAGCTGGAGCATCTGCGCCGGAAATTTTGGTAAATCAAGTGATTGATCAACTTAAAAAATTTGGTGTGAAAAGTGTGCGCGCTTTGGATGGCGAGGAGGAAAATGTGACCTTTCCTTTACCTAAAGGCTTACATAATCCGACTAAAGTCTGAGCGTGGCAAAGAATGCAGGAGCGCTTTAGTGTGCTCCTGATTTCGCTGGAACAATGCTTGTTCGAATCATGCCCACTGATTCAAAGTCAGTTTAATTGAAACAAAGTGTCAGTGCCGCTTTCAATTCCTGATGATCACAACGGCTAATATGCACCTTGGGTGTTTTATGCCAGTCCGCGAATGCTCGCAAAGTTTTTGCCAAATCTTTAGTCAGTGCTTCGCTAAACTTGATATTGGTTTCCAGATGTAAAGCCTTGATTTCCATTATTTTTTCTTTTCTATGCGCTTTGGCGTCCACGCGTCCAATCAGTTTTCCACGGCGTAAGATTGGTAAAGTAAAGTAGCCGTACTGACGCTTTGCTTCGGGGGTATAACATTCAAGGCGATAGTCAAAATCGAAAAACTCTAAGGCGCGTTTTCTATCCCACACCACAGGATCAAACGGCGATAACAAACAGGTATGGGTAGCGCGTAATTGTCCCGCCTTGGCCTGCTCGATGAGTGGTGTACGTTGTGGATGATAGTAGGCGGGCTCAGTCCAACCCTCCACGCTAATTTTTTGTAGTAATCCTCGCTGGTACAGACTTTCAGCTTGGATAGAAGGGGTGAGCTTTTTCATTCGAAAATAGTCTGCAATCCAGCTTGCTTTACAAATGCCCAAAGCGTTGACTGAATCTAAGACTTGATCGCATTGATCGTCGATTAATTTACCCAGATCACGTTTATCATTCCAGTTGGGATGGACACGTTCAACTAAGTCATACACGCGTTGAAATTTCTGACGTCGCGCTACCATGACTTTGCCTGTGGTGAACAAAACTTCTAGCGAACGTTTTTCAGGTTTCCATTCCCACCAACCGCCAGCCTTGCCATCAGTGCGTTCAAAATCCACAGAGCGACAAGCACCGAAATTCTTGATGTGCATTAAAACTTGCTTAACGTGACTGGCGTTCTCTTGCAGCCAGGTTTGATTGTATTTCCAACCCATGCCTTCCGGATTGAGCATTTGATGGCGATAGCGGCCAAAACTTTCTATCGGAAGGAAACATGCTTCGTGTGACCAGTATTCGAATAGCCTGCCTTCATCCAAGTGCTGTTCCAGCCATTCTTGCTGATAGTCACCGAGACGACTCCATAGCACCAAATAGGGGCTCCGTGCGACAACATGAATGGTATCAATTTGCAGCACGCCCATATTTTGGATGGTCGCCAAAACCGCTTGTTTGTCGGCAGTTTGTTTAGGTGCAGACAATAAGCCTTGAGCGGCAAGATGGATGTTTCTGGCTGCGGTCAGGCTTATTGTCATCGTATTTCAGATCTAAGTTTAGAAGTGTTTTAAGCCAATTGCTGCTTTCACTTCATCGTTCGTTTTTGCGGCGATTTCACGCGCGCGATAAGTGCCTTCTTTGAGCAATTGCAAAACATGACCACGATCTTTCTCGTATTCCTGACGACGCTCACGAATGGGACGGAGCATGTCCTGCAAAACCCCTTCCAGACGCGCTTTGACTTTGCTATCCCCAAGTCCGCCACGGACGTAATGATCTTTCATTGCTTGCAGCGCTTCTTTGTCGGGATCAAAAGCATCGAGATAAGTAAATGCGACGTTGCCTTCTAGGTGGCCGGGATCTTCCACTTTGAGATGCTGAGGATCGGTATAGACATTTCGTACAGCTTGTTTAATTTCTGCTTCGGTAGCGCCGAGATTAATCGCATTACCCAGAGATTTGCTCATTTTTGCTTTGCCATCGATGCCAGGCAGGCGACCAATTTCTGGTACTAGTGCTTCGCACTCGACCAAAATATCTTTTTTTGCCAAGCGATTAAAGCGGCGCACGATCTCATTCGTTTGTTCAATCATCGGAATCTGATCATCACCAACGGGCACTAGAGTCGCCTTAAATGCTGTAATGTCAGCGGCCTGACTCACAGGGTAGGTGAAGAAACCCGCTGGAATGTCGCGCTCAAAGTTGCGTAAGATGATTTCCTGTTTAATCGTTGGGTTACGTTCTAGGCGTGAAATCGTTACCAGATTCATGTAGTAGAAGGTGAGTTCGGTCAGTTCCGGGATTTGTGATTGAATGAAAATGGTCGATTTGCTCGGGTCAATTCCCACTGCCAGATAATCAAGTGCGACTTCGATCACATTGTTATGTACTTTTGCAGGGTCATCCATATTGTCGGTCAGCGCTTGCGCATCAGCGATCATAATGTACTGCTTGTATTGATCTTGATAAGTCACGCGATTACGCAGGCTGCCAACAAAATGTCCCAGATGCAATGGACCGGTTGGACGATCCCCAGTCAGAATTAAGTGTTGTTTGTTGGCAGATGGCTGGGCTGATGCTTTGGATGCGGTGCCGACTTCTGTAATGTTTGCTGCGTGCTCGCTCATGAGTGATCCGAAAATATTAGAAGTAAATAGGTATCTGAAAAATTAAAATGCCGCGCTTACAGATAAGGGCGGCATCAGTAATTTTGTGTTTGTCGTATTGAACCTGGGAGCCACCCTTAGTCGAAGGTGCTCCGCCAATGGCTATTAGTGATGTTGAAAGTGTGTTTCATGCAGGCATAATGCCGTTTTTCACTGTTTTTTGTCAAGAAATGTCGACATCAGCATGGTAAAATCATGCGTTAAGCTGAGACTTCATAAACTCACGCTCGCTATCAAATTTAGATTCCATCTTAGAAAGTTTTTGAAGTGAATTCTGTGCCATCCAAACTTATCATCGCCTCGCGCGAAAGCCGCCTTGCCATGTGGCAGGCAGAACATGTTCGTGCCCGTTTGCAGGCTTTGTATCCAACATGCGATGTGCAGATCCTAGGTATGACCACGCGTGGCGATCAGATTTTGGATAGAGCCCTGTCAAAAGTCGGGGGTAAAGGTTTGTTCGTGAAAGAGTTGGAAGTGGCGATGGAAGAAGCGCGTGCTGATTTGGCGGTGCACTCGTTAAAAGACGTCCCTATGGAGTTGCCAGAAGGTTTTTCTTTAGCAGCGATATTGGAACGTGAGGATCCGCGCGACGCTTTTGTTTCGAATCAATTTGCTTCTTTAGCAGAACTGCCCGCAGGCGCAGTTGTTGGTACTAGTAGTTTGCGCCGGCAAGCTTTGATTTCTGCGCGCTTTCCGCATTTAGTCATCAAGCCTTTGCGCGGCAATCTCGATACACGGTTGCGCAAGTTGGACGAAGGCGAATACGCTGCCATTATTTTGGCGGCAGCGGGACTGAAACGTTTGGGGCTGCCTGAGCGCATCAAGGGATTCTTAGAGCCTACGGAAAGTTTGCCCGCCGCCGGTCAAGGTGCAATGGCGATAGAAATTTTGTCCTCGCGTCAGGATTTGGTACAAGCATTGGCACCTTTAAATCATTTGCCGACATCGCAGGCAGTGTTAGCTGAGCGTACAGTTTCCAGGGCCTTTGGTGGCAGTTGTCAAATTCCTTTGGCGGCTTTTGCTGAAATTGAGAATGGCAATATGCATTTGCGCGCGATGGTCGCGACACCTGATGGAACGCAATCGACGAAAGCGGAAGTGAGCGGCAATGCAGAGAATTATGTAGATTTGGGAATGCAAGTCGTCGCGGCTTTACGTATGCAAAATGCGGATGCGATTTTGGCAGTGTGCCGTGAGACTGAACAAGCCTAGTCTGAATAGAGAATCGCTGATAAATTTGGATAGGCTGTAGGCAAGCGCCTGCTATGTTGACTTAACTGTGAATGTTGTTATGAGTGTCGCTATGAATGCAGCTGTGGATTCAACGGTAGTTATTACCCGGCCTTTGCATCAGGCGCAGCATTTAGTGGATTTACTTCAGCAAGTTGGGCGCCCGTCTGTGGTGTTTCCGATGTTTGAGATTGAGACTATTCTCGAAAATCCTGAACTAGATCAGGCTTTGTGCGACTTAAAAAACTATGCCTTACTGATGTTTGTGAGCCCAAACGCGGTGGATGCCTTGTTAAATCGTATAACTGATACGAGCTGGTGCTGGCCCTCAACTACCGCAATTGCTGTCGTGGGTGCTGCAAGTCGACAGGCTTTGCTCAAACATGGAATTGACGAAGCTGCGGTGCGAATTATTAGCCCGACGAATACAGAAAGAACCGATTCGGAAACCTTGCTGGAGGAACTGGATTTGGTGGCTTTACGCGGACAAAAAGTGCTGATTGTGCGTGCTGATTCGGGGCGTGATTTTTTTGCGGACGCCTTAAGCAATGCGCAGATTCATGTACAGTCGATCACTGCTTATCGGCGCGTCACTCCCGTTTTCGATGAGTCAAAAAAACAAGAATTAGAGACTTATTTGAATGCAGCGTGTGCGTGGGTGATTACTAGTTCTGCCGTTTTAAAGACTTTGTTAGGATGGTGTGTTCAGTTAGATCAGGACAATGCAGTCGCCAAAATGCAACAGCAACATTTGTATGTCCCTCATTTTCGTATCGCTGAGGTGGCAAGAGAATTAGGATTTAAACATATAAGCTTGAGTGCTTCTGGCGACGAAAAGCTATTACTCGCGTTACAATCACCATTATGAATGAACAAACTCCCTCTACAGACACTATGTCGACGACGAATAATCCGACCGATACCAGTAACGTAGCAGCTACGGTTGTTACGCCTACAGACAATGCACAAGCTGCGGCAGCCGCTTCTGCGGCTACAAACGTAAACTCACCGTCCCTGACCAGTTCCGTGAATGCACCATATATTTTGTCTGGTGTTTTGGCGATGTTATTGGCAGCGCATTGGTATTCATCGCAAAATCAAATCACTTCTCTGCGTGAAGAGGTGGCGCGCCGCTTACAGACCGCAGATATCAATAATAGTGAAATTAAAGGCATTGCGAAAAGTGTGCAAGAAACTTCCAAAGATATGCAGTCCAAAGTCAGCGTCTTGGAAGCGAAGCAAACCGAGGCGCAAGGGCAGCAGGTCGCTCTAGAGCAACTGTATCAGGATTTATCGAAGAGTCGTGATGAATGGGCATTGACGGAAATTGAGCAAGTGTTAGCAACTGCCAGTCAGCAGTTGCAATTGGCAGGAAATGTACAAGGCGCGTTGATCGCTTTACAAAATTCAGACGCGCGTTTGGCAAAATCTGACAAAGCACAATTTATCGCCGTACGTCGCGCCATTGCCAAAGATATAGAAATGCTCAAGGCATTGCCGCAACTGGATTTGACCGGTTTGGTATTGCGCTTGGATAGTGTCATTGCACAGGTGGATAGCATTCCTTTGTGGTCAGATGAGAAAACACCAGTAGTCGCGACACCACCGAAAGCACCGTTGCGTGTTTTGCCGCGTGCTGCGAAAGCCAAGAGTGATAAAGCAGAAGTTGCGACAGACAGCACTTTCTCCGCACAGTTACAAGATCGTTGGCAGAGTTTCTCTAGCGAGATGTGGACTGAACTGAAACAGTTGATTCGGGTGCGAAATGTGGAGTCGCCAGATGCCTTGTTGCTGTCGCCTGCACAAGCGTATTTTGCTAAAGAAAATTTGAAATTGCGTTTGCTCAATGCACGCCTCGCTTTGTTGTCACGTAACGAAGGTGCGTTCCGTAGCGATATGATTTCTGCACAAGATTTGATCTCGAAGTATTTTGATGTACGCACCAAGCAAGCGCAGACGGCACAGTCATTGTTAAAGCAAATTCAAAGTAATAATTTATCGATAGAAATGCCAGCGCTGAATGAGAGTCTCAATTCCGTTCGTAATTTCAAGGTAAAACCTTAATTTCAACCCATACACATGCGCATCTTTATTCGTATCCTTATTCTATTTGCACTTGCCGCTGGCATTGCCATCGGTGGTCGCTTTAATGCTGGTAATGTGGTGTTGTTCTATCCACCAACCAGAATTGATTTGTCCTTAAATTTCTTCTTGCTGATTTTAGCGCTCTTGTTTTTTGTCACTTATTTCGTAGTGCGTACCATCATTGCGACGACAGAGATGCCGAAAAAAGTAGCTGAGTATCGACAAAGTAAACGTGAACGCGAAAGCAATCGCGCATTACGGGATGCTCTGAAAGCGCTGTTCGAGGGACGTTTTGGTCATGCAGAAAAATCGGCGGCGAAGGCTTTAGATTTGCCAGAAAACAAAGCACTGGCAAGTTTAATTGGTGCCAGAGCTGCACATCATATGAGTCAATTTGAGCGCCGCAACGTTTGGTTTGCTGGAATAGAAGACGATAATGCATATAAGACGGCACGTTTGGTCACGATGACGGAGTTATATGTTGATGAGCATAAAGCCGAACTAGCTTTAGAGGCAGTCAAAGAATTGAATGCACGCGGTAAGCGCCATATCCAGGTGTTGCGCTGGGCCTTAAAGGCGAATCAACAAGCAAAAAATTGGGCTGAAGTTGTCAAACTTGTTCGCACTTTAGAAAAAAATCATGCGATTCATCCGGCTTTGGCCGGGCGTTTGCGGGAAATATCTTATGAGGCATTGCTAAAAGAACATCGACATGACGCAGAGTCCTTGCGCCGGGTCTGGAGTGAAGTACCTTCTGCAGAACGTAAAAATCGTTATATCGCTGTGAGTGCTGCCGCCGCATTCACCAAATGTCAGGTGCTTGATGAAGCACGTGCTGTCGTCGAGAAATCTTTGGCTGAAGAATGGGATAACCGTCTGCTGCGTAGTTATCGCGAAGCAGCTGGATCCGAAGGTTCTGCCGCATTACGATCACAAATTGAACATTGCGAAGATTGGTTGAAAAATCACCCAAAGAACGCAGAGTTAGAGCTCACCTTAGGTGTCCTATGCTTCCATCAAAAGCTGTGGGGCAAAGCACAAGTGCATATGGAAGATGCATTAAATCATACTGAGGAAGCCCGCATAGTCCGTGAAGCAAACTTGAGTTTGGCACAATTACATGAAAAACTTGGACAAACGACTGAGGCGACGAAGCATTATCGTCAATGTGCTTTGGCGACTAGTCAGTAGTCAAGCCGAAAAGCACTTCTCTAGGTAGGGTAGATGAGGAATTAATAGAATTGCTGCTGCATTGCACCAAATGTACTTAAAAATCGTTATAATCTGGCGATTGTGTTTGATTTACTTTGAAAGCGTCTTATGAGTTTAAATAAAGTGTCAGCTGGCCGTGATTTACCTAACGATTTTAACGTGATTATCGAAATCCCTATGAATGCGGATCCGATTAAGTACGAAGTAGACAAAGAAAGCGGCGCGATTTTTGTGGATCGTTTTATGGGTACAGCGATGCATTACCCATGTAACTACGGCTACGTGCCAAATACGATTTCGGGCGATGGCGATCCAGTGGATGTATTGGTGATTACACCATTTCCATTGATCCCAGGCGTAGTTGTGCGTTGCCGTCCTATCGGCATCTTGAATATGCATGATGAGGCGGGTGCGGATGGCAAAGTCTTGGCGGTCCCTATCGACAAAATTCTGCCGATCTACCAACATTGGCAGAAGCCAGAAGATTTGAACATTTTGCGTTTAAATCAAATCCAGCATTTCTTTGAACATTATAAAGATTTAGAACCAGGTAAATGGGTCAAGATCGATGGCTGGGGCGGTACAGATGATGCTCGTGCAGAGATCTTGAATGGCGTAGAGAATTACAAAAAATCTTTGGCGTAATTTGCTCCGTTAGATTTATAAAAAAAGGCAGCTTTGGCTGCCTTTTTCTTTGCTTTCAATTCCCTATCGAAATTTCTTCGTCTCGAATTCATTATCTTGCCTTGAATGCTAAGACCGCGAGGATTGCGCCGATAATAAAACTACCCCAGCCCAACCAAAATAGATTGCTTTTATTAGCAAACATATTTGAAGAGTTACCAGGTTTGGTGGTGGCACCCGAGGATGATTGGCGTCTAGCCCTTTTTTCCCTGGCTAAGAATTTGTTTAATGCGAGTGCCATTTCTGCCGCGCTTTTGTAACGACGATGCGGTTTCTTTTGCATCGCTTTCATGACTATGTGTGCCAATTTTTCTGGTACTTCAGGATTTACCAAGTCCGGTGATTTTGGTGTTTTGTGCGTAATGTTGTAGAGCAGCTTGTCAAAATCAGACGCCGAGAACGGCTTTTGTCCAGTCAGCATTTCATACAAAACTGCGCCTAAAGAATACACGTCAGTGAGCGCAGTTACTGGTTGGCTAGAAGCTTGCTCGGGCGACATGTAGTTTGGCGTACCCATGATATTGCCCTTGAAGAGGGTCTGGGGCTGACCACTTTCGTCGAGAACACGATTCGGTACACGGGCAATTCCAAAGTCGACGACTTTGGGTTGATTATTTTCGACGATGAAAATATTTGCTGGTTTGATGTCGCGATGAATCACACCTTGATTATGCGCAAAGGATAAGGCATTCGCGATTTTATAGGCAATTCCAGCAGCTTCAATCACATCAAAACGTTTACCTGCTGCCATCAATTCACGCAAATCTTTGCCTTGTAAGAACTCCATTGCAATGAAGGTTGTGGCGCCTTCTGTTGACGCATCATAAATCGTGACGATATTTGGATGCGAGAGCCTGCCTGCAGCACGTGCCTCGTTGATAAACTGTTGTTCCCGTTGTTTTTTGTCTGTGGCACCAACCGGATTATTCAAGATTTTGATGGCGACAGCACGATCAATAATTGGATCGTGACCAAGCATGACACTACCATTTGAGCCACTGCCTAACTTGTCGGTCACAGTAAAGCGACCGATTCTGCGCATCGGTGTTTTGCTCGCCCCAGCTGGATTGTTTACATTGGCATTTTGCATCATACGGAAGAAAACCTTGAATTAAATATATCTAACCATCTGATAATGATGGGTTTTTTGCATCTGCACATTCTAATGGATTTGCCTGCTTTACATGTAAAACCATGCAGGTTTCTGATAATTATGTTGCGTATTTAGTCTAAGTATTCTCATATTGATAATACTAGTTACCTTTGTCAATAAACTCTCAACTCAGTGGCGAGTCAGGCGACTATCTAAAAGGATTTCGTTCTCTCAGTTCATCTAGGTAATCATCAATGCCACCATGTTCACGTTGTAGAAAGTGCGCGACCGCATCGGCGAATGCGGGTTCTTGTAGATAATGTGCGGAGAAGGTCTTTTGAGGTAGAAATCCTCTCGCCATTTTATGCTCGCCTTGCGCACCGCCTTCAAAGACTTGGATTTTTTCCTGTATACAAAATTCTAAGGCTTGATAATACGCCGTTTCAAAATGCAAGCATGGTACATGTTTCAAACAGCCCCAATAGCGACCATAGAGTGTGTGCTGATCGTGGATGAAGAGAGCAGCTGCGACTTTTTCTTCTTCAAGGCTGGCGATAACCAAATAAATATTGTCTGGCATGTTCTTGCCGATGCGCAGAAAAAAATCCAGATTGAGGTAAGGGCTGGATTGATGTTCGGCGTAAGTGTGGTCATAGCATTGCTTAAAGAAACACCAATCGGATTCGATAATTTCTTTTCCGCGCAGATGTTGAAACTGTATTCCAGCATCTCGCACTTTGCGCCGTTCCGCTCTGATGTTCTTGCGCTTCTTGTGTTCAAAGCTGGCCAAGAAATCTTCAAAATCATGATATCCATGATTGATCCAGTGAAATTGCACGCCTTGTCTCAGCATGAAATGGGAGCTCTGCAAGATACTCGCTTCTTCAGGCGTAGGGAATAAGATATGGCAAGAAGAGTAACGCGGCGATTGCATTAGATTTTGCAAATATTTCAGTAAAGCTTGCCGTGCTTCAGTGTTAATACTGAGTAGGCGACTTCCTTGTACAGGCGTGAAAGGAATCGCAGATAATAATTTAGGGTAATACGCCATGCCATGCTGTTGATAAGCATTTGCCCATGCCCAGTCAAACACATATTCCCCATAGGAATGCAATTTTTCATACAAGGGCATGGCGGCAACGAGGGTTTCTTGTCCCTCGACTTGTTCCCAAACACAGATAAAACGAGGAACCCAGCCAGTTTGGACCGAAGCAGAACCCGATTCATGTAGCGCGTCTAAGAAAGCAAATGATAAAAAAGGATTCGCTTGTGCTTGCAACTGCAGTAAGCCATCCCAATTTGTTTGTCCAATCTCCGATAGAGAATCAACCAAGCACATGCGATAATGTGAGACTTCAGAATTCATAGCTTATTGCAAAACCTTATGACTGTAAAAGTTGCTATCGCTCAAATGAACAGCATCGTCGGTGATCTCACAGGCAATGCTCAGCAAATTCTTGATTACGTGACCCGTGCCGCGGCACAAGCTGCCGACATCGTTGTCACACCTGAACTATCGCTGGTCGGCTATCCCCCCGAGGACCTGTTACTGCGTAGCGCGTTTTATCAGCAAACGGCGCTTGCACTCCAAAAACTAGCGCGTGACTTGCAGCCATTTTCAGATGTGCATGTTTTGGTTGGACATCCATTGGAGCAGCATGGGCATCACTATAACGCGATTTCAGTTTTGTTGAATGGCAACATTACGCATACCTACTTGAAACACGCTTTGCCGAATGATGCGGTGTTTGATGAGAAGCGTTATTTCTCCACGGGAGATGATGCTGTTGTGTTCGAAGTGAAGGGTACGAAATTCGGCCTCAATATTTGTGAAGATGTTTGGAATGGCGACGCGCCGCAATTAGCGCGCGCTGCCGGAGCACAAGTTTTGTTGGCGCCGAATGCTTCGCCGTTTCACATGAATAAAAGTGATTTCCGGATTGAAGTCATGCGTCAAAACATCAGCAAACTAGGTATGAGTCTGGTGTATGCGAACTTGTTGGGCGGTCAGGATGAATTAATTTTTGACGGCAATTCTTTTGTACTCGATTGTGAAGGACAAGTTTGCGCACAGCTAAGACATTGTGAAGCCGATTTGCAGGTCATTGATTTTATCGATGGTGTGCCGCAACTCAGCACCGTTACACAGACTTTACCAGTAGAAGCACAGATCTATCGTGCCTTGGTGTTGGGTGTACGTGACTATGTGACAAAGAATGGCTTTCCTAGTGTCTTGATCGGTTTTTCAGGTGGTGTCGATTCTGCTTTGACTTTGGCGATTGCGGTCGATGCTTTGGGTGCGGACAAGGTCCGTGCAGTGATGATGCCTTCGCCGTATACCGCTGATATTTCCTGGTTAGATTCACGAGAAATGGTCAAGCGTATTGGCGTGCGCTACGACGAGATTTCTATCAATGAATGTTTTAGTGCATTCAAAAATACTTTGAGTCAGGAATTTGCCGGCTTAAAAGAAGACACGACAGAAGAAAATATTCAGGCACGCATTCGCGGTACGATATTGATGGCGATGTCGAATAAGTATGGATCGATTGTTCTGACCACCGGCAATAAGAGCGAGATGGCGGTCGGTTATTGCACTTTGTACGGCGACATGGCGGGTGGTTTTGCGGTGATTAAAGACGTTGCGAAAACCATGGTGTATCGCCTTTGCACGTATAGAAACTCGATTGGTGATGTGATCCCTGAACGCATTATTACGCGACCACCTTCTGCGGAATTGCGACCAGATCAAAAGGATCAAGACTCGTTGCCGCCATATGATATTCTCGATGGCATTATGCAGCTCTACATGGAAGAAAATCAGTCACGAGCTGAAATTATTGCGGCGGGTTACAGCGAAGCCGATGTGGAACGTATCACGCGCTTGATTAAAATTAATGAATATAAGCGACGTCAGGCACCGGTTGGAATCCGTATTACGCACCGCGCTTTCGGGCGTGATTGGCGTTATCCGATTACATCGAAATTTCGCGACTAATATAGTAGACACATAATAGACACTCAGTGAGGAAAACATGAAACAAATTACCGCAATCATCAAACCATTTAAATTGGACGAGGTCCGCGAAGGCTTGGCTGAAGTCGGCGTTACCGGTTTGACGGTGACTGAAGTTAAAGGTTTTGGTCGTCAAAAAGGGCACACTGAGTTATATCGCGGAGCTGAGTATGTCGTTGATTTTCTACCGAAAATTAAAGTCGAAGTGGTGGTCGATGATAAGGTTTGTGATCACGTAGTCGATGCGATCATCAAAGCGGCGCATACCGGTAAGATCGGCGATGGCAAAATCTTTGTGCAGAATGTCGAGCAAGTGATACGTATTCGTACTGGTGAGACAGGATCAGAAGCCGTCTAAATTTCCAGAAGCTGCATGAAAACAAACGTAAAAACAGGCGCGAATCTTAAGTGTGATTCGCGCCTGTTTTTTTAATCTATTTTTATTTAGGAAGCTCGTAGCAAAACGATCAAAGCGCCAGAACCGCCATCTGCCGCGGTCGCCTGACTAAAGGCTATGACTTCATCCTTCTGTATCAGCCAATTACGCACCTTGTTTTTCAATACAGGTTCTTTGTTGATTGAGCCCAAGCCCTTACCATGAATAATCCGCACGCAGCGATACCCACTGCGTAGGCATTTGCGTAAAAATTCGCCGAGATTATCACGTGCCTGATCACGCCGCATACCATGTAAGTCTAACTGGGCTTGTATGACCCAAGCACCTTGGCGCAATTTTTTTGCGACATCGATGCCTACTCCGACGCGGGTGTAGCTAAGATTCTCGTCTGATTCAAGTAAAGTTCCTGCGTCAAATTCATCAGATAAAGATTCCTGCAAAGCCTTTTGTTCATCTTCAATATGTTTGAAGGGAAGTGGCTGCGGTTTCTTAGGTAATGAGTGGAATTTTTCTGGTTGCTTTAATACTTGAACTTCGCCGATGCTACTGCGAAAAATATTCGCTTCGATAGCTGCCTGCTTTTCGCGCGCTATCCGTTCCGCCTCAGCTTTTTCGCGTTGTGCTTGTTGTTCTTTGAGCTGTTTGCCAACTTGTTGAAGGTCAGCAAAAGATTTCATTGATGAGCCCATGATGATGTTTGCTGATGAAGTAGAGAGGTGAAAAGACCTTGCCGCAGAGGCGCAGAAGGCGCAGAGTTTTCAAATGCTTCTTTGCGTCCTCTGCGCCTCTGCGGTCCAATTTTATTCTTCTAAGAAACGCTGTGCGTCGAGTGCTGCCATACAGCCAGTACCTGCACTCGTAATCGCTTGACGATAGATGTGATCTTGCACGTCACCCGCTGCAAACACACCAGGAATATTAGTGGCCGTCGCCATGCCTTCATTGCCCATTTTGGTAATGATATAACCGTTTTTCATTTCCAGTTGACCTTCAAAAATGCTGGTATTTGGCTTATGACCGATGGCGATGAAGACGCCATGTAAAGGCACAGCGCTGACAACACCATCCGCAGATTTGATATTAATACCTGTCACGCCAGATGCATCGCCAGTGACCTCATCTAAAGTGTGATTCCATTTCACTTCCACTTTACCTTCGGCGACTTTGGCCATTAAGCGGTCGATCAAAATCGCTTCGGCGCGGAATTTGTCACGACGATGAATAACGGTCACTTTGCTGGCAATATTCGACAAATACAAAGCCTCTTCCACAGCAGTGTTACCACCACCGACCACGGCGACTTCTTTGCCGCGATAAAAGAATCCATCGCAAGTGGCGCAAGCGGAAACACCTTTACCCATGAAAGCTTCTTCTGATGGCAAGCCTAAGTATTGCGCCGATGCACCAGTTGAAATGATTAAGGAGTCGCAAGTGTATTCACCTTGATCGCCGATCAGTCGGATAGGCTTTTCGGTCAACTTCGCGGTGTGGATATAATCAAAAATAATTTCTGTGTTGAAGCGTTCTGCGTGCTCTAAAAAACGTTGCATCAATTCTGGACCTTGGACGCCGTTAGGATCGGCTGGCCAATTTTCAACGTCAGTCGTTGTCATTAATTGACCACCTTGTTCGACACCTGTGATTAAAACAGGTTTCAGATTGGCGCGTGCTGCATACACGGCTGCGGAATAACCAGCTGGGCCAGAGCCGAGAATCAAAACATGTGCGTGCTTAGTTGATTTAGGTGTAGACATAGTGGTTCCGATGAAAAAGGTCGTGAATAAATGTTATCGAACGGCGAAAATCGCTGCTTTGATTTGCGAAATGTTGGATTATCCCAGATTTGGGGCAACTTGACTTTATTCAAGTCAAGGATTGGTGGATTCGCTGTGGAGCTAAGGAGGGAGGAGGGGGCTGCAGCCTTATCTTTTAACTTAACCGATAAGGCTGTAGAGTGATCATTACGTCAATTAGTTTGGTCGTCAATTTCGAGTCTATTTACTAACTCAATTATTCGTCAAAACCCAAATGGAGAAAGCTGGAACATTAAGAATCGCAATTCCACCGCTATCTGCAGAGAGCTGCAATTGATTATTGGGATAGACACTAGCGAGCTTTGCATTTGCTGCTAAGTTTTTGAGACTGAGTGCGGTGTTCTCGCTCCCATAATTGATAATAACCCATGAAATTTCATTGCCTGCCTGCCGTTGAAAACTGAGTACCTTGGCAGTAACCGTGGCATTAGTATAGTTACCTTGATTGAGCGATAGGCGTTGTTTGCGTAATTGAATCAAGCTCTTGTAAAACTGTAGAAGGGAATGCGAGTCTTGTCCTTGCGTGGTGACGTTTTGGGTGCTGACATTCGCAGATAAGGCGCGAAATGGCGTGGCGCTCGTGAAGCCTGCATTGACGCTATTACTGCTCCAACTCATGGGCGTGCGTAATTTTGCGTCGCCACTGAGGCTACCAGCTCCTGCCATACCTATTTCTTCACCGTAGTAAATAAAAGGCGTACCGGGCTGCAGCAAGTAAGTTGCCGTAGCGAGTTGATATTGCGTTAAGTTGCCGCCAAGCTGATCCCATAGACGCGCACCAGCAAATTCGTCGTGATTGGAAATCATGGTGGCGATGGTGAGCGGTGCGGTATTGAAATAATCTGCAACTGCTTGAATCGCACTACTTTGCCCTTTGGCGGCATTCACGATGTCGTAATTATGTTTGAATGCAAATGCATTGCCGCAAGAATTACTAGCCGCAAAGGCAAGCGGATTGCCTGGAGCTTCGCACACGATAAAGCGCTTACTGTATTGCGTAATATTCTCTTGTACTTTACCCATTAAAGCGATGCTTTCTGGTTGACTTTCCCAGTTGCCCGCATCGTTTTCAATCAGATTTCCAACGGCGTCAAAACGGAAACCATCAACCCCGCGATTGAGCCAAAAACGTAAATTATTTTGATGAAATTCGACTACCGCTGGATTGCGTAAATTGAAGTCCGGCATACCTGAGTAGAAGGCAGCGAAGTAGGCGCCATTTTTGGTGTTATACCATGGGTTATTGCCGAAAATATTCCAACCGGTAGGCGCACTGTCTTTCCATACGTACCAGTTGCGATAGCTATTTGTGCTGGTGTCACCAGAGTTGATGAAGGCCGGATGTGTGTTCGCGCTATGGTTCATCACATAGTCGATTATGACGCCGATGCCACGTGCGTGCGCTTGCTTCAATAATTCATCAAAATCGGCGAGATTCCCATATTGTGTTTCTATGCTGCGATAGTCTTTGACGGCGTAACCGTGGTCCTTATCTTCACTTTGGCTGATGGGCATCAGCCAGATCCCCTGTACTCCTAGTTCTTGTAAATAATCGAGCCGTTGAATGACGCCACGTAAATCACCGGTCCCATCACCATTGCTATCTTGGTAGCCACGTACATAGATTTCCATAAACGGGCCTTGACGCCAATTGTCGCCAAGACTACTGCCTGGATCATTCTTGGTGATGCTGCTGTTTTCAAATGTCGGCAGGTTGGTGCTGGGAGTTTCAATAGTGGGTGTGGTTGGTGTACTAAAGCTCACTGGAGCTGAACTTCCACCGCCGCCACAGGCGCTAAGTAGACTGCAAAGGCTGAAAAGCAAAGCTGATGGATTCAATAGAGAGTGTGTTTTATTCATTTTATGTATTAAAACTACGTTATGTTTGTCTTAGTTAACGTTGGAAAAAACACATAATATGACGAATTACCCAAATATTGTTTACTATTTGTAGTAAAACTACACATTGAATTTGTTAAATCTTAAAAGTGATGCTGAGATCACTTTTAAGATTTCTGGTTTGAACAGGTCTTTTAAGCTTGGCTGAATTCGCACCAACTATGGGTCATGCCTTGATGAGCAACAGTTGGCACTTGGTCGATGTTTAATTTATGTTGAGCAGGGCCTTCTTGATGGTGTAAGGTCCGCTGTAGCTACCCGATGCATTTTTATAACCCTGAGTTTGGCTGTCACGTTTAAATGTCAGCGTAAAAGACAATGGGTTGTACGAATCGGATGGTGCGCTACCAGTGCTGGACGTCGGAGTTTGATCGATCATGTGTTTGAATGTGGCGCTGGAACTTCCGATTCCATTTGCGTCGACCGCAAAGATATTGGTGGAGTTAAGTGCACTACTGAACTGATAAGCCACGCCGCCAGTGCCGATCAGGCTTGTTTTGCTCGTGGTAATCGTGCGATTACTGAATTTGAAACTGTCACCGGCTGTCAGATACGATAGACGAACGCCTGTCGCGCTGAATTTACTACCGGTACCAAAATTACTTGAAGTTGCTTCGGCGACAAACACGCCACCGCTGCCATACACCGTTGCAACATCGGCATTAATGAATAGGGCAGTATTTTGATCGATGCCATATGACACGTTCGGACCGATATTTTTTAAAGCTGCAATGAAACGCCCCAGACGCCCGGAACGACTCGCGCGATTGTCGAAATGCGTATCGACATTTGCATTCGGGACAAAGCCAAATCCTTTGATTTTTGTGCCAAAATCCACATTCGTTGGGTGACTTAAACAGCTAGGTGCTGGCGTACCATCGGACGCTGGTGCGACGTAAGGGCAATTACTGGGAGAAATGCTGCGTAAGGTATTTTGATTTAAGTAGCCAATGCTGACGCCCTCGCCATACGAGGTACTGGGGGCAATAGCCGTTCCAGCAGAATCACCAGCATAGATTAAATTACCGTTGTTGTAACGTGTACGCATCGCCGCCAATAGTGGAGTATCACTGCCATCATCTTTCAAAAAAGTACGAGACAGACGTGACTGATCGCCGCCAATCACATACACCAGATCCGCCTGATTAATGATGGCAATGTTGGCGAGTCCTTGCGTGCTGGTGTTGCCGGAATTCGCGAGGTAAGTATCGTGGTGACTCAAAATATGTTTTGGTGAAAAGCCATGACGTTGAAATAAATTGTAGTAAGACCACGCGCCAGTTGTGGTGTCGTTATTAAATTTATCGACTCCATCGGCTTGATTTACGGCTGAGGCCGTAATTACGGCAACTCGCGGGCAAGGTGTGGTGTTCCAATCGGTACTGCAATTGCTGGTGCTGTTGATATTCGGTATGTTGGTGTTCTTGCCGGTTGCCTGGCGTAAACCGGTGACAAAGATGCTGGTGTTCTCTTGTGATATCGCACCGCCGTTAAGCCAAACTTTACCAGTGACTACGGCGGTAATCGGTGGAGTAACCGGTGGAACATCCGGTGTGCTGCCATTATTTGGAAACGTGACATTCAGACTGTAGGTGCCCGTCCCGGAATAGCTTTTGATTCTGATGTAATAGGTTCCCGCTGCCGGGGCATTATAGGTGCCAGTCTCTGGATTGCTGCTGCTGGACTTGTAGGCCACGTAGGAGCCACTGGCTGGATACAGAAACCAGTCTAAGTCGGCGCCGCTCGCATGTGACAAGTTGATGGTGATGGTGCCGGCTGCCGCAACCTCAATTTTGAACCAATCGTAGTCTGTACTAGAGCTAATCGTTCCGCTGATACTGGTGCCCGAACAAACTCCGCTATTGGCGGTAGTATCGGCATTATTTGATTCTATTTCCGCGGTAAGGCAAGTACCCGCAGAAGCAATTTGGCTAAGAGTTATGGCTAGGGTCACCACAATCGATTTGAAAAAGGAAGTATGCACTTTGTGTCTCCAAGTATGTTGGACAGTTTTTTTCGACGCCCGTACAACGCGTGAGCGCTACTGTTTTCTTGTATCGGATTTTTTATTTGGCTAAGTTTTTTTGGCTCTCTGGAAAAGTGCCAATCACAGGTCTTAAATGTCCTAATATTTACATTTTTATTTTTAATGTAAACCGATTTACATGCAATATAACCTGATCTTTAAGAAAAACAAATCATTTTTGTTGAACATTGTTGTTGCAACACCAAATTAAAAAAATGTTACGTGAAACGAGGAAAATCGAGAGATAGCTACAAAAAGTTTAAAAGAAAGCACTAACGAATTGCGGCAAAGTCGGCGCGCGTGGTGGAGGTCGGTAATGGATTTCAGGCTTGTTCAATATTTGCAGAAGAATAAACGACTAAGTAGCTAAACCCCGGGCTTTTGCCCTACAATCATGCTTGATTTTTCTCTTTGAAATTTATGCCAAATACCAACGAAGTTTACCAACGCAGTCGCCAGGCCGCACCTTCAACACCGATGCCAAATCGTATGGTGATTTTGTTGGGTGAAGTGCGTTGGATTGTGTTTGCCGCACTGACTGTTTATTTCATTCTCGTGCTTTCCACCTATTCCCCTTTGGATCCTGGGTGGTCGCGATCTATTTTGGTTGATCGCTATCATAATCTCGGGGGATTTGTCGGAGCACGAATCGCTGACCTGGCTTTATTTATTTTTGGCTTCTCAGCCTGGTGGTTTGGGTTTGCTTTATTACGTTTAGTTTGGCGTAGCTATCGACGGCTCAATCGAGACATGCAGACTGAGCATGAGGAGCCACACTTTGTCGACAAGCTGACGCAAATTTTTGGTTTTGTTTTTATTCTGATCGGTAGTATGGGATTAGAATCCCTACGCTTGTATTCTCTAAAAGTCGCATTGCCGAGTGTGCATGGCGGTGTATTGGGCGAATTGATCGGCAATCTGAGTGCTGCGGCGTTTGGATTTACTGGTGCGACGTTGCTACTGTTATTAGTGATTGCAGTCGGTTTGAGTTTGTACTTTCATTTGTCATGGTGGCAGATCGCTGAAAATACAGGCACCATAATTGAATCAAGTTTTGAATTTATTCGTAAAAAGTACACTGACCATGAAGACCGCAAACTCGGCGAAACGGCAGCCGTAAAACGGGAAACTACCGTAGTTCAAGAACGCGCCAAAATCGTCGAAGCACCACCAATACGAATTGAGCCGCAAGTCGTCGCCGTACAAAAATCTGAGCGCATTGAAAAAGAACGTCAAGTTTCTTTGTTTAACGATATGCCGGATACAAATTTACCGCCATTATCACTGCTCGACGAAGCACCGTTGACGCAGGAAACGGTCAGCATAGAAACCTTGGAGTTCACCAGTCGTCTGATCGAGAAAAAACTGTCTGACTTCGGTGTCGATGCGAAGGTGATTGCGGCTTATCCTGGTCCGGTGATTACGCGGTATGAAATTGAACCAGCCACGGGTGTTAAAGGTAGCCAAATTGTTGGACTAGCGCGTGATCTCGCTCGTTCTTTCGCCTTGACCTCGATACGTGTGGTCGAAACTATTCCCGGCAAAAATTATATGGGTTTGGAGTTGCCAAATCCCAAGCGCCAGATTGTGCGTTTGACTGAAATCTTAAGTTCCAAAGTGTACAACGATAGTTCTTCTAACTTAACGATTGCGCTGGGCAAAGACATTGCTGGTCATCCAGTCGTCGCTGATTTGGCAAAAATGCCGCATTTGCTGGTAGCGGGTACTACCGGTTCGGGTAAATCTGTGGGCATTAATGCGACCATATTATCTCTGCTGTACAAGTCCGATCCGAATGACGTCAGGATGATTTTGATTGATCCTAAAATGTTGGAGATGTCGGTGTATGAAGGCATTCCGCATTTGTTAGCACCGGTAGTGACTGACATGCGACAAGCAGGACATGCGCTCAATTGGGCGGTGAACGAGATGGAACGTCGCTATAAATTGATGTCGAAATTGGGCGTACGTAATCTCGCAGGATACAACGTCAAAATCGCGGAAGCTGCAAAGCGTGAAGAACATATTCCGAATCCATTTAGCTTGACGCCCGATGCACCCGAACCTTTAGAGAAACTCCCCACCATCGTCATCATCATTGATGAGTTGGCAGATCTGATGATGGTAGTCGGTAAGAAAGTCGAGGAATTGATCGCCCGTATTGCACAGAAAGCGCGGGCGGCGGGTTTACACTTGATTCTGGCGACGCAGCGTCCATCGGTTGATGTCATCACTGGTTTGATCAAAGCGAATATTCCTACTCGCATAGCGTTTCAAGTCAGTAGCAAAATCGATTCACGGACAATTTTAGATCAGATGGGCGCAGAATCTTTGCTTGGTATGGGTGACATGTTATACATGCCGCCGGGAACAGGTTTGCCAGTACGTGTACATGGTGCTTTTGTATCGGATGAAGAAGTCCATCGCGTGGTGAAACATTTGAAAGAGCAGGGCGAACCAAATTACATTGAAGGCATCTTAGAAGGCGGTGTGCTGGAAGAGGGCGGCGATGTACTGGCGCCGGGTGAAGGTGGTGGAGAAGCCGATGCCTTGTATGATCAGGCCGTAGCGATCGTTTTGAAGAATCGCCGCGCTTCAATTTCGCTGGTACAGCGACATCTGCGGATTGGTTACAACCGGGCAGCGCGATTACTGGAACAAATGGAAACCAGTGGTGTGGTGTCAACTATGCAATCGAATGGCAATCGTGAGATTTTGGTGCCTGCTGGAAACGCAGAGTAGACGTTTTTTTTGCTGCCGCGTTATAGCATAAGCGAGCCACCTCGCGTTAATAAACTGAACGCAAACTAAATGCAAAGTGAATGAAATGCGCGGACGTCGCCTGACTTCATATTGCACCATCGAATTGGAACTATTTTGAAAACCTTACAAAAACAAGCTAGTCTTAGTGTTGTCGTACTTAGTGCATTACTGGCATTTTCAAGTACAGCACAGGCTTCTGCCATCGAACAATTTAAGAATTTTGTCGTCAATACCAAAACTGCCAAAGGCGAATTTTTGCAGGTGCAAATGAAAATGGTGAATGGCACTGCGAAAGCTGGTAAGTCTTCATCAGGCACGTTCAAGTTTGCGCGCCCCGGAAAATTCATCTGGACTTATATCAAACCTTATGACCAAGTCTTGCAAGCTGATGGCGATAAGCTGTACTTGTATGATAAAGACTTAAATCAAGTCACGATCAAGACTTTAGGAAATGCCATCGCCTCTAGCCCTGCCGCGATCTTATTCGGTAGCGTTGATCTGGATAAAAATTTCATCATGAAAGACGTCGGAGTCAAGCAAGGCGTTGAGTGGTTAGAAGCGATTCCGAAAACCAAGGACAGCCAGTTCGATACGATAGGCATAGGCATGAAAGACGGTGTGCCTGTCGGGATGGAGCTGCGCGATAGCTTTGGACAATTGTCTTTGGTGACGCTTAAAAATTTCGAGAAAAATCCCACTTTCGCTGTTGATCAATTTAAGTTTGTGGTTCCTCAAGGTGCCGATGTGTTGCGCCCATGATGTCGACACAAGCTGCATTGCATCAACCGCTGGCAGAGCGTTTACGTCCTCAAAGCCTGGCTGAGGTTATTGGTCAACAACACTTGTTAGGTGAAGGTAAGCCCTTACGTGTCGCCTTTGAATCGGGTGAGCCGCATTCTATGTTGTTATGGGGACCACCTGGAGTTGGTAAAACGACCTTAGCGCGTTTGATGGCCTTGGCTTTCAAGGCTGAATTTATCGCATTGTCTGCGGTTTTGTCGGGGGTAAAAGATATTCGCGATGCCGTCGAACGCGCAGAATATGTACGTGCTACTTCTCAACGTCGCACCATACTTTTTGTCGATGAAGTTCATCGTTTCAATAAGAGTCAGCAAGACGCCTTCTTACCGCATGTAGAAAGTGGTTTATTCACCTTCATCGGTGCTACCACAGAAAATCCTTCGTTCGAGGTCAATAGTGCTTTGCTGTCGCGTGCTGCCGTATATGTGCTGAAGTCGTTGACCGATGATGATTTGACTTTAATGTTGGATAAAGCCTGCGCACAGGAATTGGGCGGTCTGCAATTGACTGCAGAAGCAAAACAGAGTTTGGTGGCAAGTGCAGATGGCGACGGTAGAAAATTGCTGAATAATCTGGACATCACTGCACGCGCAGCACAGGTTAAAGGCTTAAAGGAAGTCGATAGCGCGTTGATCGCCGAATGCTTAGGAGATGCGTTACGTCGCTTTGATAAAGGCGGCGATGCATTTTATGATCAGATTTCTGCATTGCATAAATCGGTTCGGGGCTCGAACCCCGATGCTTCTTTGTACTGGCTAGTGCGTATGTTAGATGGTGGTACGGATCCTCGCTATCTGGCACGTCGTATTATTCGCATGGCGAGTGAAGACATCGGTCTGGCGGACCCGCGCGCTTTACGCATTTGTCTGGATGCTGCCGAAACCTATGAGCGACTTGGTTCTCCTGAAGGTGAACTGGCCTTGGCTGAGGCGGTTGTTTATCTGGCCTGCGCCGCCAAATCGAATGCGATTTATATGGCGTACAAACAAGCGCGTGCTTTTGTGGCAAAAGACAAATCACGCGTCGTACCTGAGCATTTGCGTAATGCGCCAACGAAGTTGATGAAAGAACTTGGGTACGGGAAATTGTATCGTTACGCTCATGACGAACCAAACGCCTATGCTGCAGGTGAAACCTATATGCCAGAAGGCTTGGAAAATATACGTTGGTATGAACCCGTGCCGCGCGGTATGGAAATCAAGATTGCAGAGAAACTCGCGTATTTGCGTCGGCTAGATGCCGATACGGAATGACCTTGCATTGTGCCCCTGAGCCCCTGAATTCCTGTGTCACGAGAAAAAAATTGTCGCTGGCGATCTAAAAAAAATGGTGGGACGCTATGATTGGCGCGTAAGCTTAGTATTTAGTACCAGGTTGGTACGATAGAACTCCCAACTCGCTAACCAATCTGGAATCATGAACACGGGCAAAGGTCTTGGAATAAAATAGTCCAATGCAGCAGCGTAGTTTTATTTTGAAGAAAAATCCAGCCAGTTAAGTCCTCCATGCTTTCGGCGATAGTCCTCGTCTGTATCGCTTCGCCACACCAAGACTTTCATTAAATGCCGCACATCGTGCCGCATTTGACGCATGACAAAGCTTTCGCGCCTGCGCCGACTAGATGCCAATAAACTTCTCCAAATCGTCCCAGTTGATGGGCTTGATGAGCATGCCTATGCATTGAGGTGATGCACAGTTAGTAGAGTTTGAATAGGATGCAAGACCCGAAAATTTTCGCTTTTCATAAAAATAATAGCCCCGGAAGATTGCCGATCCACCAGAGACTGTACAACTTCAATGTCATTCATGTTCGGCATATTGATGCCTAGTAAAAGCAATTTTGCTCGCTTGCGTTCGATACTTAAAATTCCAATGCAGTTGAACTGTTTTCACAAAGTTTGATATGCATAAACCCGAGCTCGGAAGGCAGATAGCGAATGATTTTTAACATAAGTGCATCATCATCGAGGGGCCAGAATTCTGATCGCATGTTTATCAACCACGCTATTTCTCCGTTGCTATGCTGTCGTCACTGAATTTTTCCAATGCAGGTTCATCAGAATGGAATGATTGCAGCTGCTAGGCCTAATAGCATACCCATGCTCACCATATCCGTTGCGGTCGTTAAAAAGATCGTGGAGGCTGTGACGGGATCTGCACCCAAACGCTTTAACATCATAGGAACGGCCGCACCACAAACACCACTGACCAGACAACTGCCCATCATCGCGAGGAATACCACTGCAGCAAGCGAAAATGCTGTCGATAGATTTTGCAGGCGTGCCAAGATATACATACCGAGCCCTGCGAGTAAGCCAACTAAGGCGCCATTGAGTAATCCAAGAATTGCTTCCTTTCGTAACAAGATCATTTGATGTCCGTCTCCGAGATCACCGAGAGTCATACCGCGTAAAGTAATCGCTAAAGCCTGGCTGCCGGTATTCCCTGATTGGCCAGCTAAGATTGGCAAAAATATGGTGAGTATCAGTAAGTGATCGATGGTATGTTGAAAAAGGCCGACGACTGCACCGGCCGCAAAGGCTGTGAATAGATTTATTTGTAGCCATGGGTGACGCAATTTCAGACTGCGTAGTAAGCTCGTATTTAGGCGTTCCTCTCGCTCCACACCGACCATCGTCCCTGGCTGTAGACTCAATTCAATTGAGCGCTTTTGTTCAGCGACTACCGTGTCAAACAGGAGCTGGAGTTCCATTCCTTGCACCTGTAGTAAATCACGACTCGTTTCAAGCTCTAACACTTTATGTTGTAGTACTTGCTCATGCAATTTAGATTCGCGATGTAAGAGTCTAACTTCAATTAAATTATGAACGCGCGCCAATACCTCAGCTTTATCAAAGGGGGTACTGATAAAGTCTTTGGCACCGACCTGTAATGACCTTAATTTGTAGTCAGGCTGAGAGGTAATCACAATAACCGGCAGATAGTCATCAATTGAGAATACCTCTAATTGTTGCATTACCGCGAAACCGTCCATAGGTTCCATCTCGATGTCTAATAAAATCAAATCAAACTGATGCAAGCTATGTAGTGCAAATACTTCGCATGGATCAGTGGTGGACATAATCGATGTGTAATTTGCGTTCGTCAAAATACGTTGTAAGACTTGTACATTTAATTTTAAGTCATCCACAATTAATATCTTTGCTTGCAGAATCTTCATATTGTTGTTCATTTCAGTCTTTCTTGGCCACGCGGCGCTTGATTTCAATTTTTGATCGAGATTGACGTTTGACTATGTGCAATGAGGTAATTTAATAATCCCGTAAAAAAATCTCCACTTTGGCGAGTTCTTTTTTTAGCGAAAGTAGTAGGACTTCTTGTTCCTGGACTGTTGTTGATTTGGATTTCGCACCGTTTTCAATCGCCTCACAAATATCTCCGAGTTCAAGTGCTCCTATAGAACGTGACGATGATTTCAGTTTATGTGCCACAGCAGCTGTATCTTTGCCAAATTCTTTCTGGGCTTTGCTATACAGCTCAGACCCTAGCGTGTCTGCACTAAACCGGAAGTCTTGCAAGAATTCAAGAATTACAGCTTCATCGTTTCCAATCAGGTTTCTTAGAACGTCAACATTGATAACGCCGTGTCTAGGCTGAATCTTGTACTCCTTGTCGTGCAAGTCGAGAGTAATTGGTGCGGAAATAATGACGGGACGCCATTTCTCGAGCATGGCTTTTAGGTTTTGCAACTGCACAGGTTTACTTAAGAAGTCATCCATCCCGATCGCCATACATCGCTCAGATTCACCTTTCAATGCGTTGGCAGTAAATGCAATGATGGGAATATGGACTGTTCCAGATTCTTCTGCACGTATTGCTAAAGTGAGTTCATAGCCATCCATCTTGGGCATATGTAAATCCGCAAAAATTATGCCGTAGTCACCGCTACGCCAACGTTGTAGTGCGTCTTCACCGTTAGAGGAAATATCTGCGGTTTGGCCTAGTAGCATTAGCTGTTGCAAGATCACTTTTTGGTTGATTTCATTGTCTTCTGCCACCAAGATCAAACTACCTTTTAGACGAGCCTCTTCGCGACTCAATTGTTTTGGCGCTGCCTGCATTTGTTGAAAAGCAGACTCACGCACATCGCAGGAACCTCGATTGGCTGCAATTGCTACCGCATTGAGGAACACTTTCGCGGTCAGAATATTGGCATCCACGATGACTAAATCATGGTTTTCAGGCCTTGGGCGGCGGCGTCTTCCCCGTCCTATGAGAAGAAAGTGGACAGGTAGTTGCGGGTAGTTGCTGGCGAATAGGCGTAGTTGCTGAAGCTCGTTGTACCCATTTACCGTATTGTCAGATTTGGTATTGTCTGACTCATCTAGATCTGCCATATCGATTACGATCACTTTTAAATTCGATGAGGAATTCGCAATCCAATCGCGCGCAGCCGCGATCGTTTTTTCGCGTTGAACAATGACTTTATAAAAGCGTAAATAGTCGCTCAAATCATCTGCAAAACGATCAAGATCGCTCAGCATCAGGCATTCAAGATTTTCCAAATTTGCTAGTAGGTGATGCCATTCATTGCTGGTCTTCAAACGTGTGAGACTTGAGTCGTCTAATCTCTCCGCTAGGGTAAAGGGGATGAGTACTGAAAATTTGGAACCAAGATCGATTTTACTGTCGACGGCGATTGCGCCATGCATTAATTCAACTAATTGACTGGTGATTGCCAGACCTAATCCTGTACCACCAAATCGTCTGGTCGTGGAGGTATCTGCTTGAATAAAAGCACTAAATAATTTGTCTTTGGTTTTGCTATCAATGCCGATGCCATTGTCACTGATTTGAAAGGAAATATTGACCTTGTCTGCGGCACTCTCCGCTAATAATGCGCGTACTGAGACTTTGCCTATACGAGGTAAGTCGGCAGAAAACTTGATCGCATTGTTGGCTAAATTGATGATGATCTGGCGCAAGCGTCCAGGGTCGCCGATGACAAAGGCGGGTATGAGCGGGTCAATGTATAAAGTGAGTTCGACGTTTTTCTTGAACGCAAGATGTCCCATGTTCTCGCAGACACTTTCAATGACGTCGACAATCGACAAAGGGATCGCTTCAACCTCTAATTTATTGGCTTCGATTTTTGAAAAATCTAGAATGTCATTGATGACAGCCAACAGGGCATAGGCTGACTCATGAATGATATTGGTCATCTCTAATTGTGCCTGATTTAGATTGCTTTGCTGAAGTACATCAATCATGCCAATCACACCGTTCATCGGCGTACGAATTTCATGGCTCATCGTTGCCAGAAATTCGGATTTTGAAAAATTCGCTCTGTCAGCGATATTCCGCGCCTTTTCTAGTTCGACATTTTTCTCTTGTAGTACCGCTGCTAGACGTTTTCCTTCCGTCACATCACGTGCTACTGCAACCACGCCTTTCAGTTTTCCATCAACATCGTAGTAAGTGCTGGCATTGTAGGAAACCACCGTCTCGACATCATTTTTTGCATGTGCTGTTAACTCAAAATTCTTTACTACTTTTTCTATTAGTACTTTTTGAATGCCGACTTCGGCGCGCAAGGGATCAGTAAAATAATTTTTAAACGAGGAACCAATAAGTTCTTGTTTTTCATACCCCGTCAGCAATTCCATTTGATGATTTACGTCGGTAATCTGACCTTGGATATTCGTCGTAATCATCGCGTCAATGTTGGTTTCGATCAGAGAGCGTGTATAAAACTGTAGATCTTTCAAGTGTTGATCGAGCACACGCTGTTCTTCTTCAAGCCGAGTACGGACAGATATGTTGCGTATGATGCCAGTGAAGAAACGTTCACCGCCTAATGACATCTCGTTGATTTCAATTTCAATCGGAAACTCGCTGCCATCGCGACGGTGTGCTTGATAGGTTTTTTCTATGCTCGGCAGGTCGTAACCCAGGGCGTTAATCTGTGTAAAAGTAGGAAATCCCGGCACAATCTCGCCTATCGATAGTTGATTTAAATCTGCCTCGCTTCGATCAAATAATTTCAACATCGCTGGATTGACCGTATGTATTTTTCCATCTGCCAGCCGCACAGTCACAATGCCATCCGCGACCGTGTTTAAAATGGTTTGCATGAGCATAGTGTCGTCAAGATTTTTTTGGTGTGCTGCGTACTCTTGTGTGACATCTCGAAAGACCAATACCGCGCCAACGACATCATTCTCTTTGCTGCGGATAGGTGCGCAACTATCCGCGATGGCATATTCAGTTCCATCTCGTGCAATTAATACGGTATGGTTTGCCAGACCTTGCACGGTGCCAGCATCGAGAGTTTCACGCACGGGAATATCGGCTGGTTCTCGCGTGGTTTGATTGATGATGTGAAATACTTCCGCTATCGGGCGACCTTTTGCTTCTAAGAAGTTCCAGCCGGTGAGTTTTTCGGCGACCGGATTGAGGAGAGTAATGCAAGTCTGATCGTCAGTCGCGATCACAGCATCGCCAATCGAATTAAGTGTGATACTTAGTTTCTCTTCGCTGATTCGCAGGTTGAAATTACTTTCGCTTAACGCCTGGTTGTTTAAGCGTTGTTGTTCGAGCATGCGTAGTGTTTCAAGGTGAAATCTATTTTGTTCGCGTTGCTTCCACTCTTTGTAGGCGATGTAGGTAAATAGCATGACGAAGCACGCGACGAATCCACTAGCACCAAGGATGATCGTAAACAGTCTTCGCATTGCAGTCTGAAAGGAAAACTCTTCTTGTCTCAATACCTCATTCTGACCTTTTACGAAATTCGCAATTTCTATGCGTATTCTGTCCATCAAGCGTTTGCCGCGACCGACACTCACTCCCAAGATTGCTGATGCAGTGTTGCCATTTCTGCGTAAAGTGATCAATCGATCCAGTTCGGCCATTTTTTCTGTGATCAAAGGCTCTAAATTATTCAGACTGACGTTGCCTGATTTGCTCAGGTTATTCTTGCGCAAAATTTGAAAGGAGGTGATGACGACCGGAAGTACAGCGTTATAGGGTTCTAAGAATTTTTCGTCGCCAGTCAGGAGAAAGCCTCGTTGCCCGGTCTCTGCATCACGCAATTGCGATAACAAATCTTCTGCAGAATTAATAGTATTGGTAGTCCGTTCACGCGAAATATTCAGTGCTTCAATATGGTGAAAGGTGCTTAGAGATAGGCCAATTCCAGTCGATACCAAAATCATGGGTATGAGGAGCCATATCAGCAGCTGTTTTTTCATCTCTTCTCCTTGGGTTTTTTTGGGGGACCGATATGTCGTCATTCTTACTCGCGCCCGAATGCTGAAACGGCCGTGATAATTTGGTTCCAATGACTAACCAGGGGCAGAAGTACTTTGAAAATTTTCGTGAATGTGCGTCGCACATCTCACAGGCCAAATTCTTACTTTGGTAAATCTATACTATGTTTGTGGACTTAATCTGTGCGTTTCAACACACAGAAGTGAGGACGTGTGATCAGATTGGTGTGTGTTGTAACGAACTGAAAACGATGTATTAACACGCTATTTTGTGGTGTTAGAAAAACGTGAAACAGTCCACAAAGAGAAATTGAATGGTAGTACGTTGATGTATGGCTTAGGTATTGCCCACGTATTGCCGACGTATGGCCGACGTATGGCCTATGTATTGCTTACGTTTTGCGTATCTGTTCGATTCACCACAAATCATCTTCACCCGGAGCACAAGTCATGAATACACGTCAAGCAATCACTGTAGAGTTAATGGAACTTTTGCAATCGCAGCCAGTCACGAAAAGAGCATTGCAGTCTTCAATTACGAATGCCAACTTTAGCGATATTGAATCCTTAGAGCACTACTTCGATTTTCTCGATATGGTCGTTACTTTGATTCCTTCGGCGCGTAATTTGAATCCCGTCGTGAGCAAATTTTATTTTTTGGTAGATAAGTCACTAGACGATACTTTGAGGGTAGATGAGGGATTTCAGGAGTGGGTCAGAAAATTCGCGCGTGACTGGGGGAAATTTCTCGACACAAAAGAGTCTGCAGCCAATTTGCATAGTTTCTATTCAGACCCAAGTTACCACATGAGTGACTATATTCCAGGGCCTAGTGGTTGGCTTAGTTTTAATCAATTTTTTGCCAGACAAATTAAACCCGGCAAACGTCCGATTGAAGGACTGTGTGATCACGAGTCGATTGTTTCTCCTGCCGATAGTGTATTTCAGGGAGCTTGGCCTATCGAAGAAAAATCGACCATCATCATTAAAGACTTGTCTTTGTCGATCTCTCAGCTACTTGCGGGAAGTTCATTTCAAGACCGGTTTCGAGGTGGATTGTTTACGCATAGTTTTTTGGACGTGAATGATTATCATCGGTTTCATTTGCCAATTGGTGGCGTGGTGAAAGAGATTCGCAAGATACCCGGCCACGCAATGATGGATGTGATACGGCAAGCTGATGGGTCGCTCGGCATTGTTGATGGCGTCGGCTATCAATTCACGCAGGATCGCGGCTTGATCGTGATTGAAACTGGCATTGGCATGGTTGCTGTTCTGCCGATAGGAATGGCGCAGGTCTCTTCCGTGAACTTGACTCCGGACTTGGGAGAGTGCCTGATCAAGGGTGAAGAATTTGGGTATTTTTCGTTTGGTGGCTCAGACATTATCACCTTGTTTGAAGCCGATAGGGTGGAGCTAACGGCCACCATCGGACGTCACTATAAGCAGGGACAGCAGATTGGTCATGTAAAAAAAACGTATCGTGATGATCTTATTGAACTTGCTTAGATACAAATCAAGCTGAGGGAGATCCGGTGCTGCAATGCAATTTGGTTTCGGTTCCTCCTTAGGTCACAACTTGCTCTCTCTGCTTAAGGGTAAAACCAAAGTTCAGGTCGGCTGAGCGGCATAGAATTGGGGTTGAGTAGTGGATTTCTTAATTTGATGACAGTTCGCTGTTTAAAATTCGCCCGCTCAATCGATGCCTTATTGTGCTTGAGGAACAAACGTTCAAAAATCCCGTTGGCGACGATTTTTTCAAATCCTTTTTGAATATCTTCCGCCAATTTTGGCCTTTTGGGTGTCACGAAGAAATAGCATGCGGTTTGGTAGTGGAGGATAAAACTTTGTTCGACTTCTATTTTGTGTTCGCTGTGATTCTCCACATCACTCCAAATTTCGAATACCGAGCGTGGAAAATAATCAAAGCGTCCCCCAGCAAGCATAGAAAATAAGGGATCGTAGGCATTTGAAGTCAATACCGGTAATTGATTGGATTTTAAAATTTCTATATCAGGCCAATCAATTCCTTGGCCTGCGGTATAGGGTTTTAGATCTTCAGCCTTTTTAATCTCAGAAAATTTTTTTCTGTTTTTTTCAGTGATTAAATTGATACGCCAGCCAATCAATCCTTTGTCTAATGGGATGCGAATGGGGATCAATTGTTTTTCACGGGCATCGGTCGTCATGCTCCACATGATATCGATACTCCCATCAGGTTTCGTCATCTCATAAATTGAGCGACCCTGCAACATGCGCCCCTTGCTGTCGACAATTTCGTAGGAACGTGGCGCATGCGCAATGATTTGTCGAAGTAGCTCGCGAACATAACGTTCGTTGGGATCCACTTTCAAATCGAGGCGAGGAATCACAATTTGTAGCGATTCTTCGGCATGGATAGAAAATCCAGTGGATAAAGTCAAAACGATGCTTATGCCAAGAAATAATCTCAGCCGATTCCAGTGATACATGTTCTCCTCCTTGTGCCATTTAATAGCATCAAATTCTTTGATTTTGAGGATGAGTATAGACTTTATTAGGTAATCTAAAGCGCAGAATTCTTGAAAGAATGTGTCCTGGAAAGTGTCTTAGTGCGTGTCGCGGAACTTATTGCAGATTCACAATGCTGTTGAAATACAGCATTTCATAGCAACAGATTAGCTTGAGCAAGATCAGCCGATTTTTGTGGGGTTGATGGCAGATCCATGTAGGGACATGGATCTGTGTTGCCAATTAAAAAACAATACGGATCTAGAATTTAGTTGCATTTAGTGCGCATAAAAACGACCAAAACGATTATCCAAAAAATCACTTAAATTCGCTTGTTCCTGTCTTACCAGACCTGAACGTGGCAATTTTCCGTGCATGAGCATGTCAACCATGGCACAAATTCCGGCTGCTGTCGTTAATTGAATCGCTGAAAGCAATTGACCATTCACCTCTTGCGCATAAATTTTCTTCGCATAGGATTCTTGCTCCAGGCGCCCAGCCCGCATCCCAATCACGCTGACAAAGACCAACACCACATCTTGCTTTGTCATCGGAATGGAGGTCTCTAAGACATCCTTGAGTATAGGGCGGCGCTCAAGTTTTCCAAGTTCTAAATCACGGATCAACATTTTGACGATGTCGCGATGCCCAGGATAACGTACCGTTTTGTAGTTCAGGTTTTGTACTTTGCCGAGTAAAGATTCACACAGCGTGCCGAGGCCCCCGGAAGTATTGAAGGCTTCGTAATCAATACCATCTAATGAAAAATGTTCGATTTCTTCCAACGCAGATGTTTCGCGTAAGTGGCCATCGACAATTGCTTCGCAAGGATTGCAATATTCATTGATCAAACCGTCGGTGCTCCAAGTCAGATTGTATTTCAAGGCGTTGTTAGGAAAGGTCGGCAGTGCACCAACACGCATGTTCACATCGCGTAATGAATCGAATTTTTTCGCGACATCATTTGCAACGATAGAAATAAAGCCCGGTGCTAGTCCGCATTGTGGAACGAATGCCGTTTGTGCATTTTGTGCCAATTGTTTAACGATCTTGGTACTTTCAACATCTTCGGTTAAATCAAAGTAGTGGGAGTTCGCCGCTTTCGCGGCACTGGCGATAACTGGCGTTAGAAAGTAAGGGCAGGCGGATAAAGTCACCTGATGGCCTTGAATTAACGCGCTCACCGCTTCGAGATTACTGAGATCTGCATGCACGGTTTTGACATTCGGGAAATTCTCTTGCGCGACATATAGCAAACGCTCAGCATCACGGTCAGCGACCGTAATTTCATAGTCTCCTGTATGGGAAAGTAAATTTAAAATCGCATCGCCAATTTTTCCAGCGCCCAACAGTATGAGTTTCGTCGTCATGATCAGTCCCCTTAAAAAATAGTAAGAAATAATTGAATATTTCAAATCTTGTGTTTCAATAACGACAGTATAGATGCAAAAAATGTCAGATAATAGAGGCTAATCTATCGTCATATTGATCATAGGTAATACATATTGACGAAAATTCCGAGTAAAGTGAGTGTATGAAACCCATTCTTGATGAAATTGACAATAAAATTCTGGCCCTATTAATGGATAACGCAAGGATGCCGGTGACCACTATTGCGAAGTCGGTCGGAATAGCGCGAACTACCGTTATTGCCAGAATTAACGCCTTAGAAAAACGTAAAGTGATAGCAGGATATGGTTTGAAATTGAACCACACCATGTATCAACCTGCTGTCAGAGCTTATGTGGGCTTGTCAATTGAGGCTCGATCAGTCAGCCACCTGATCAAGGTTTTGCAGCAACTGCCGGAGGTGGAAAGTTTGTGTGCAGTGAGTGGTGCTATCGACTATATGCTGACTTTACGTTGCGCCAGCACTGAAGTTTTAGACAAATTATTGGATCAGATTGGTAGTTTGGAGGGGGTCAGACAAACGTCGACGTCTATTATTCTCAGTAAGCGGATAGATCGATCATCAATTTGATAGTTCGACTGAGTAGGCGAAAAAAAACCTGCTGAGAGCAGGTTTTTTTTGCATAGGAATCAGCATGTCTCCCATGAATGGGGTATGCCCCGACTTAAGCGTTGTCTTGCGACTTATTCGGTGTTTTCTTGTCGTCGTTATTGTTTTTCTTGGACGTAGTCGGTTCAGTAAATTTCTGTGAAGTTTGCTGCAGAATTTGCAAATGAACAGAGGCTTTATCCATGCCGCTGCGATCAATTTGTAAGGAATTTTGACTACCTTGATTCTCTGGCGGGCAATTTTCCTGGCAAGTTGGTGGCGTATTCGTTTGTGTCGGTACTACGACAAATTCTTGGCTATAGGCGAAGCCAGCGAAGGCGAGCAATCCAATACCGAGTGAAAATTGTTTCGTATTCATGATAAGCAAACTCCAAATGAATGGCGACGAAGCGAGAAGTGTAAATCAAATTGTGGCTGATGCGTCAAACTATTTGTAATAGATTTGTATCAACGTATTCGATTTTTTATGTAAATAATTGCAATGCATTTCTGTGTGACGAAGTAAATGTAACGCTAATTCATTCTGACTGCCAGCCACATGCGATGAAACGCTAAATTTGGTGCATGAATGATCAAAAAGATAAATTAGAAGGCATTTATGCAAAGTTGCGTCATTTCCGTGGCGATTTTCTCATCTTTTTACCGTAGGCATATTACGTTAAGCGCTCGATAATCCATTCATGCCAGACACGTGGCAATTCAAGCCGTGAAAATGTAATTTTGTCGGAAACTGGAAACAGCTTACGCTAGCCTGATATACATTGAGCGTGTTTCTACCGTACTAATTTGAGGATACAAAATGAAAGATTCGACTAAACAATACTTTTACTCTGTCGTGCGTCAGGCTTGGCAAGAGTTTCGTGCGATCGGCGAGAAGCTTGGAAAAAAATTAATGCGCACGCCTTTGCCACGAGTACTGATGTTGTGTATAGGCTTAGCCTTAGTGATTACGCTGATACCTTTAGCGATCAGTTTGTTTGTGATCTTTATGCTGGTGAAATTATTTTTGCTGATGGTAATGATGGGGGGGCGGGCTCAGCGAAATCAGAATGCGGAACAATCGTTTAAACAACAGCAATGGTCACACAAAGAAGCGGAAGATGCGCAATACGTTCGCGTAGAACAAATTACATATCGCCGTGACGAACGCTAGTCACCAGATTTATTTTTGATGAAACTAAATAAGCAAAAAAAACGCCGCGAAAAAATTGCGGCGTTTTTGTATCGACAATAATGTTGGGATTAGTCTGAATTAGTTTCTATCGTTTGCTATTGATTGTAGTTAGATGGCCGAGGAATCGGATAAATGAGCTTTTGTCGGCCATCAATGTAACGCACAGTTTCACCGTCAAAAAACGCATCTTCTTCTAGCATGATGCGTATGCTTTTCTTCCACTCTGGGATCATGCTGCTGGCATTGAGCTCTATCGAGTAAGCGGTGTTCTTTCGCAGTGTCTGATCACCTGTGCCAAGCACCGAAGCTTGGTTATCCCACATGCCAATCGCCGGACCGGCTGCATGTCCGTGGTAGCCAATCGGATGTGAATAAATGCTGGCTAGTATATTTTCCGTCTTAGCTTGTGCTAGTGCACCGGCTAAGATTTGATTTCCAGTTTTACCCTCTTTGAATTGCATCGTTAAAATATCTTGGAGGCGATTTGCTTTCACAAATGCTTGCTGGATCGCAGCAGGGACGCTGGTTTCGCCAGGTTTTAAAATATAGGCGTGTTGTTGAATATCGGTATTTAAACGAAGGTAAGTAATTCCTATATCGACGTGAATCAAATCACCCGGCTGTATCACGTCGGCCTTAGGTTTGATCGCGAAGCTACGTTCACTGCCCTCAGTTTTAGGGTCGACTCGTTGAATGTCTACGGTAGGGTGGAACCAGGTGTCATACCCTAGATCACGAATTTTTTGTCTGAACCACCACACCACATCTTCACTCGTTGTGATGCCAGGTGTAATGACCTGCTCCGAAAAGCCTTCCTCGATGATTTTATGTGTGGCATTGATGAGTTGTGGATAAAACTGCATTTCTCGTGCCGTGCGGGTTTCTAACCAGCGAATGGCCAGTGGCTCTGCCGATACCACGCGAGAGGTGAAATTGGCTGGTAACTTCTGCAATAATTCCTGATATTCGGTGTGATCTAGCCCGTCCGCATGGGCGAAATGTTGCGAGGTATTGACGCCAATCTTTTGCGGATTTCTTTGCTTAACGATGTCAACTAATGCATCCCATTGTTCTGGAAATTTCTGCGTATCCCATGCGGCCTTGATATTGCTGCCGAAGTCATAGCGCGCAACTGCCAGACGTTCAACTGTCTTTGTTTGTGGATTGCGGTAAAACACTAAAATGGTGCGACGGCGGGCATTTAGCCATTCTGCAGGTAACATGGTTTTTAATACGGGATCTTCATTGTATTCGCGAGAGATCACGATCCACATGTCAATGCCGGTTTGTTCCATCATGCCGGGTAGTAAATTAGTAAAGCGATCTGCCAGATTTTCATCGATGACACGGGCTTGTTCACGTACCGACAAAATTTGCGCTTGCGCGGGCGTTGCATGCATATACGCAAAAAAGCTTGCCAGACTCAGTGCTATTAGTGTTTTTTTCATACTGTCTCCGCTTTCAATGTTGAGGAGCTTGGACAAGTACAGAGTGCAGAAGTTCGTTCTTTACTCTGTTTGAATTCAAACTAGTCATTTTCAAGCGTCACTGAGTGCGATTTTGGAGGCTTCTTCCGGTGTCAAACCATCATAGAATTGGTCGGTTAAGAATTCGATTTCTTCCTCGATAAATTCTTGTGCTTGGGCTTGCGTTGCGCCGCCTTTTACTAAGTATCCTTCAACTTCTATGCACCAGTTGATGACTGCCATAGTTTCTTCATCGAGTTCTTCATTTTTCTTAGCCATGATTTTTTCCTTGGTTGTTGGTGGGATTGATAGCGGATGTAGAGGAAGCGGTTATTATTCTGATTATTCCTTATTTACCGACTGGCGTGTATAAATCCATGAATTTTTCTTACCGGCTCTTGAATGTATTTGCCGAATCAACTTTCGGTGGTAATCCTCTGTGCGTTTTTGAAGATGCGCGTGGTATTAGCGATGCGCACATGCAAGCGATTGCACTGCAATTTAATTTATCCGAAACGGTATTTATTTTGCCATCAGAAACAGCGACTGCAAGAATGCGTATTTTTACCACGGGCTACGAAATGCCTTTTGCTGGTCATCCAACTTTGGGAACTGCGCATGTGGTTCGTAGTTTACTCAAGACGGGTGATGCCTTGAGCTTGGAATGCAAAGCCGGTATCGTGAATGTCGAGGCACAAGGGAATGTCTGGACGCTGACCGCGCCGACCCAAGGCGCTCCGTCCATTTTGCCTTGCGCACTTGCAGCCTCTGAGTTGGCTGCGATGTTGGGATTACGGCCCAGCGATTTATTGTCTGAACCACTGTGGGTGAATACGGGTACTGATCAACTCTTAGTGCCTTTACGCACTGTAGAAGCGTTACAGCGAGCACAGCCTGATAGCGCACGTTTAGCCGAGTGGCCGCAAAGCAGCTTGGGCAGAAAGACCGCTTATTTGTTTGCGTGGGATCAAGAAGAAAATGTAGCTCAAACGCCGACGCAGCGCCTAAAAGTGAGTGCGCGTTACTTCTTTACGAAGCAAGGTGGCGGTGTTGCCGAAGATCCTGGTACCGGTTCGGCCTGCGCCAATTTGGGTGGCTGGTGGATCGCACAGCAGCGTCAATTGCCAGTCAGTATTGAGGTGACTCAGGGCGAGCAAGTACAAAGAGCGAGCCGACTATTGTTAGATGTGAATCAAGCAGGGCACATACAAGTCGGCGGGCGGGTACTAGAACTTGGGCATGGAGTGTTAAACTTGGGATAATTTTATATGCCATATTTTGGTCTTTCCAATACGCCTAATATCGTTAATAGTCCTTTAAATCAAAAAAACAAGATTTCAAGTCATGACAGAAAAAAAACCTATGTTGTCGGTTGATCAGGCATTGCAAACTTTGTTGCAGGCCGTGCGTCCTTTGCAAGAAATTGAAGAAGTCCGGACCATTGCAGCCAATGGCCGCGTACTGGCTCAAGCACAGATATCACAGTTACACGTGCCACCCATGGATAACACGCAAATGGATGGTTATGCGGTGCGGGCTGCTGATTGCACTAGTGGCTCGTCGCGTTTGCCGGTGTTGCAGCGGATCCCAGCCGGTGTGGTTGGTACGACTTTAGCCGCGGGAAGCGCAGCGCGAATTTTCACCGGTGCTTTTATTCCCGGCGGTGCTGATGCCGTGGTAATGCAAGAGCAATGTGTGACCGAAACCATAGACGGTCAGACTTTTGTCACCATACAACATACACCACAGAGCGGCGAATGGATACGCCGTCAAGGCGAAGATATACAGGCCGGTGCACAGATACTGCCTGCTGGTACACGCTTGCGCGCACAGGAATTGGGTTTGGCCGCTTCGGTTGGATTGGCAATTTTGCCTGTGCTGAAACCTTTGCGCGTTGCGGTGTTTTTTACAGGTGACGAATTAACGATGCCTGGTGAAGATTTAAAACCGGGTGCAATCTATAACTCGAATCGATTTCTCCTCACAGGTCTGTTAGAAAACCTCGGATGCCAGGTTTCTGATTACGGCATCATTCCAGACAATCTGGCAGCAACCCGAGCCACCTTGCGTGAAGCATCGCAGAAGCATGATTTGATTATTACTTCGGGTGGCGTTTCGGTTGGCGAAGAAGATCATATCCGTCCAGCGGTGGAAGCCGAAGGTCAACTCAATATGTGGCAAATTGCGGTTAAGCCAGGTAAGCCTTTGGCGTTTGGCGAAGTGCGGCGTGCAGCAAACCTTGATGTACAAGATGGTGCGACACACAACAGTGCATTCTTTCTTGGCTTACCCGGCAATCCAGTGTCGAGTTTTGTTACTTTCTTATTGTTTGTGCGGCCTTTTATTTTGCGTATGCAAGGCGTGCAAGATGTCACGCCAACTAGCTATCAGATGCGGGCAGATTTTGCGTTAGGTAAGGCAGATAGACGTAATGAATTTTTGCGTGCGAAGATTAATGGACAAGGTGGCTTGGATGTTTTTCCGAATCAGAGTTCGGGTGTGCTTACATCAACGGTATGGGGAGATGGACTCATTGATTTGCCAGCAGGAAAAACCATAGTTGAAGGTGATTTGGTGAAATTTATTCCCTTTAGTGAATTGCTTTATTAAACCGTGTAGGTCGATCAGTTAAAAAATTCTAAGAACGGCAATGAAGACGAAAGCGAAAATGAAAATACAGATAAAATTTTTTGCCAGTGTGCGTGAAAAACTGGGCAGCTCAGGTGAGCTCTTGGAGTTGGACGACAATACGCAAACTGCGCAACAAGTGCGTGAATTATTGATGGCGCGCGGCGAAGTTTGGGCTGAGGTCCTTGCACCAACACGCGCACTGCGCATGGCCTATAACCAACAAATGGTGATTGGTGAAGTGCAATTGCAAGATGGCGGCGAGCTGGCATTTTTTCCACCAGTAACCGGTGGTTAGGACACTGTATGAAAATATCTGTGCAGAACCAAGATTTTGATGTCAGTACTGAGTTGGCACAAATGCGCGCAGCGAATCCGGCGATTGGCGCAGTGGTTAATTTTGTTGGACTGGTACGTGACCGTAACGATGGTCAGGATATACACACAATGGAATTAGAACACTATCCGGGTATGACGGAAAAGTCATTGCAGATGATTGCAGAGCAAGCGTCTCAACGCTGGAATCTGATCGATGCCATGATTATTCATCGCGTCGGTTTGTTGCAGCCGCTCGATCAGATCGTCATGGTGGCCGCCGCTAGCGCCCATCGTGGGGAAGCATTTGCGGCTTGTGAATTCATGATGGATTATCTCAAGACCGAAGCACCGTTTTGGAAAAAAGAAAGTACCGCAGAGGGCGAGCGTTGGGTTGATGCACGAGAATCTGATAGTCAAGCAGTAAGTAAATGGGGAAGTCTGCTGAGCGTTGCAGCGGTCACTCCCGTCGCTCAGGAGTAAGCCGCGATGAATGCTTATTCAGCATTAGCAGTCGGTTTGGGCGCAGCATGTGGGGCCTGGCTACGGTGGTTGTTGGGAATCTGGTTGAATGCTGTTCACCTTAGCTTACCACTAGGAACTTTGTTGGCGAATTTGGGAGGCGCATATACGATTGGCATCTGCGTCGGATTTTTTTCTGCTCATCCACAACTATCGCCGGAATGGCGCCTGTTTGTCGTTACTGGTTTCTTGGGTGGTTTAACCACTTTCTCGACTTTTTCCGCCGAAGCGATGAATTTGCTGCAAAAAGGCGATTGGGCTTGGGCGCTTGGCCATAGCGCATTGCACTTGTTCGGCTCTATACTCTGTTGTTTTGCTGGCTATGCAAGTTGGCGTTTTCTGCAATCACTTTGATTTCTTTATTATTCACCTTCACCATAAAAATAATATGTCAGAAAATACTTTGATGTTTCCTCCGATTGAACCATATCGCCAAGGTATGCTAGAAGTCGATGCTTTGCACACCTTGTATTGGGAAGAGAGCGGTAATCCAGACGGTCAAGCTGTCTTGTTTTTGCATGGTGGTCCAGGTGGAGGCACCTCACCTACGCATCGACGTTTTTTTGATCCTGCCCATTATCGTATCGTCTTGTTCGATCAACGTGGTGCGGGCAAGTCCACACCCTTAGGCGAATACAGAAACAATACGACGGCTTTGTTGATCGAAGACATAGAAAGAATCCGTGAGATGCTTAACATCGAGCAATGGCTGGTGTTTGGTGGCTCATGGGGGTCAACTTTGGCGTTGGCGTATGGTGAAGAACATCCTGTACGTTGTCTCGGTTTTGTGTTGCGTGGCATTTTCTTGTGTACCAAAACGGAAGTCGATTGGTTCGTGAATGGGATGAATCATTTTTATCCTGAAGTGCATCAACGCTTTGCAGAAGCGGTTCCGCATTCAGAGCGAGGGAATTTACTGCAAGCGTATGTGAAACGCTTATTTTGTGATGAGCCAGTGATCTATAAAGAGGCGGCACGTAACTGGAGTCGTTACGAAGGTTCTTGTTTGTTTCTAGAGCCGCAGGCTCAGGCGATTGAAGATTTTGAATCGGATGAAGTAAGTCTGGGAATCGGTCGCTTGGAAGCGCACTATATGCTGAACGGTGCGTTCATGGATGAAGATCAATTGATCAAGAACGTTCATAAAATTCGCCATTTACCAGCAGTCATTGTGCAAGGTCGTTACGATGTGATTTGTCCACCAGTTTCCGCTTATCGATTACATCAGGCTTGGCCAAGTACTAAATTGCATTTCGTTGGCGACGCAGGGCATGCAGCGATGGAACCAGGAATCGCCAAAGAACTCGTACGCGCCACTGAGCAATTTAAGCTGTATGGTAAGTTTATATAGGCTTTATTGATAGGAGAATGCTGCCGCGGAATTTGCACCGAATTTGTGCTAATGCCGCATACTCATTACAATGCGCAGCTGTTGATTCTTTTCATACCGAAATGAATGCTAATTACACAAAGAGAAATCATGACTCCATCAAATAAATCCCGTAATGCCCGTCAACGTAAAAAATTGCATGTAGGTGAATTCCAAGAATTTGGTTTTGAATACAAAGCTGAGCTAACAAAAGAATTGAATTCAGACGAAGAAGCGAATCTGATTCATGCCTTGTTGGAAGAATTGATCGAAGTTCGCGATCTGGCTTTGAGTGGCTGGTTGACGTCAGGCTTTATTTGTAAATTCGGTCCGGGTTCGACCACAGACGCGGATCGTGAAGCTTTGAAAGCATGGTTGACGGCGCGCCCTGAATTCAAGGATGTACAAGTTGGAGCTTTGAAAGATGCTTGGTATTCACCGATGGATACCGAGTTTGCTGAGTAATTGTGTTGATTAATTTGTTGATTAAGATTGCGGGCTAAACCTGTAGTCAAAGGTAGTTGTTAAAAAAGCGGATTCACTTTGAATCCGCTTTTTTTTATGCTTCAATTTTATTTCGTATTTTCTGCACTTTCCGTGCTGATTGTGGCTATCCACGCAACAAACTCTTCATCCAAACTCGTTCCCCATAGACGGATCAAGGCTTGATAGCGCGGATAATCGCCAGCTCGTGTAAACACCAGCATTTGTTCAATCTGCTCGCGATGACGTTCTAACATAAAACGTACTGCCAGATAGCCCCAGCTATAGATGCGTGTACTATCATTATTTTTCTCATAGCCCGTATCGAACAGTTCGCTTAAGCGATAAGTTTTCTTTTTTGCCTGTGCAATGGCGCTAGGGTTGTTCTTCCCATGTGCCAGATATTCTGCGATACCTTCTCCCCACCAGACTAAATAGGGCGTTTGTGGTGCAGGCTTCGGGCAGTTTTCTGGCGCGGCGTGCGAGTCATGTAAGTTCGCACAAAAATCGCCATACAAATTGAAACGGCCATCCAGATAATGGATGTATTCATGTCCTAAATTGTGGACTTTACCTTGTTCGCGTTGATAGGCAACAAATTCAGCGTGATTTTCTGTTTGCGCTGGCAAACCTTCCAGATACATACCGCCATTATTCACTGGCATATTGAAATGTTTGCCTGCGTACTGCGCAAAGCTGGCTTGATCACGATAAACATTGGCGCGCAGTGAGCCATTGTTGTCATGCCTTACAGGGGGCAAGCTTATGCCTTTGCCACCCGAAAATAATTCATGAAATTCTTTCTCTAGTTCACCAAGTTGCTGGCATGCCGCTTGTTCTTGTTCTGGCGTAAGCGCCTCGGAGTGCAGTCTCAGGGTCGCACTGCAAGTGTGCTGACGACTTAGGATCAGATCCACACCTTTGAGCGAAATTGGAGCGGTGACTGGGCTTTGTGGAGCGGGCTGTGAGTTCGCGAGAGTAGGCATCAAACCGCTGCAAATCCAAGCGATGCTTAGAATAAAACCCGATGGAAAATATCTTGTTGGTTGATGCTTAGACACAAATGGAATCCTCAAAATTATGTTGCCTCGTGTTAAAGAAATTAATAAATACATCAACATTATAAATATATTTTACATATATTACGTATGTATTTTAAGAGTTTTATTGTATATTGTTAGTAAAACTGAGCATGAAAGTTGATGCGCATGATTGGCTTGACTGGCGTGATTAGGGAGTTCGCTTGGCGATGCATTTTGCATCAATGATTTGAGGAGCACAAATAAGATGATAAGTAGCATAGCAAACAGGTTTGCCAAATGGCGGCCAGCTGCTGACTGGCAAACCATTACGACCTTAGATTGCCATACGGGCGGCGAACCATTGCGGATCATTACTTCGGGATTTCCAGCGTTGGCGGGCCATAGCATTCTGGAAAAACGGCGTGATTGCCTGAACAATTATGACTACTTACGCACCGCGTTGATGTTCGAGCCGCGCGGACATGCCGATATGTATGGAGCCTTGATCACCGAGCCTGAACGTGCTGACAGCGACTTTGGCGCTTTATTTTTACATAATGAAGGTTATAGCAGCATGTGTGGGCATGCAATCATCGCCTTGACTAAGACGGCGATCGAAGCGGGCGTGGTTACAAAAATCCTGCCACAGACTAAGCTCAAGATCGATGCGCCATGTGGTCAGATTTTGGCTTATGCTGATGTCGACCAAACGGGAATACAGAAAATTTATTTTGATAATGTACCGTCTTTTGTTGCTCAGCTCGACCAGCAAATTGAGGTGGAAGGGATAGGGACAGTGACTTATACCTTGGCCTACGGTGGAGCATTCTATGCCTATGTCGATGCGCCCTCGATTGGCCTATCTCTGGCCGCAGACAATCATCGTCAGATCATTGATTTTGGTCGCCGTGTCAAACAAGCTGTGATGGAAAATGTCGCCGTATTACATCCCTTTGAAGATGATTTGAGCTTTTTGTATGGCACGATTTTTTCAGCACCCACGAACGAGGTGGGCGTGCATAGTCGGAATGTTTGTATCTTTGCGGAAGGCGAATTAGATCGCAGTCCGACCGGGAGTGGTGTCTCCGGTCAAGTCGCAATTTTGCATGCACGCGGCGAGCTCGGCATAGCCGAAGAAATCACGATAGAAAGCATTTTGGGATCGCAATTTCAAGTCTCAGTTCAACAGACTTTGCAATATGGACCCTATACCGCAGTGATTCCCCGAGTACAGGGTACCGCGCATATTACCGGCAAAAATACTTTCTATATCGACCCAACTGATCCTTTGCAACAAGGATTTATTTTGCGATGAATATCGATACAAAAGTAAAAGTGAAGGCAACAATGAACGCTGAAACCATGAACCAAATAACGAAGCATACAACGCTAGAAGCCAATTTCACACAGCGGCTACAGGACCTGCGCCGAAGCATGGAACATGCAGGACAGGATGCGGCCTTAATTTTCTCATTGGATAACCTGCGTTATTTGATGAATTACAGTGGTGAAGCAGCATATGGATTAGTGACGCAAGGCGCGATGTATTTGATCACCGACTATCGTTTCATTGAGCAGGCACAGGAAGAATGTGTTAGTGAAAAAATTCCTACGACAGTCATTTGCCGTGATCGTGATCGCCAAAATTTAGGGCAGGCGGTCGCTGAAATATTGCAAATCGAAAGAGCATCCAAGGTATGGTTTGAAGCGGAACATATCGCCGTAGCGGTGTGGAATGCGATCGCCGTTGAGAATCCCGATTGCTGGTTTACGCCTAGTGTCGCGAGCCTAGAACAACAGAGAAAAACCAAAGATCTATGGGAAATCGCGCAGATCAAAGCTGCTGCACATATCGCTGACGAAGCCCTTGCAGCCATCATGCCGCAACTACGTGTGGGCGTGAGTGAAGCCGAACTGGCCCTTGAGCTAGATTATCAAATGCAAAAAGGCGGTTCCGCGGGTGTTTCATTCGCGACGATATTAGGTTTCGGCGCACGCTCCGCTTTACCGCATTGCATCCCGTCCCGAAAAAGATTGCAAGCGGGTGATCTGGTGGTGCTGGACTTTGGTGCTGTGGTGAACGGTTATCGTTCGGATATGACCAGAAGTTTTATCGCGGGCAAATCCAGTCCTTTGCAAAAAGCCCTATTTGATACCGTCACAGCGGCGCAGCAAGCAGCGTTTGAACGCCTGCGTGCCGGAGTTGCTGCAGTCAGTGCCAACGCTGCTGCAGCGGCAGTCTTAAATGCCTCACCGTTTGCGCAATATGCTGGACCGGGCTTGGGGCATGGACTTGGTATTAAATTACACGAACAGCCTTTTATTAGTGCCGTGTGTCAAGAATATCTGCAGGAAAATTATGTGGTGACAATTGAGCCTGGGATTTATATTCCGAATTATGGCGGCGTGCGGATTGAAGACGACGTTTTGATTACCGAGCAGGGGTTTGAATTCATCACCCATGCCCCTAAGCATTTTGAACTAGAAATATAGAGTTAATATGAAAATTATCGATGCTACCCAAGTCAATCAGGCCTTAGATTTTCCGGCACTGATCAATGCCTTAGATGCTGGTTTTCGACAAGACTTCGGTATGCCGCAACGGCAGGTTTTTTCGCTCTCGGAAGATCCTTCTAATCACGATGGGTTTGCGGTGCTTCCCGCCTGGAATGAAGATGTGGTTGGTGTGAAAGCCTTCACTTATTTTCCCGATAATGGTCAGCAATCTTTGCCGACCTTATTTTCAAAAATTTTGCTATTTAGTCGTAAAGATGGAACACCCTTAGCGATGATCGATGGTACTAGTGTTACCTATTGGCGTACCGCAGCGGTGTCGGCGCTGGCAAGTCGTTATCTGGCACGCCCGGAATCTATGCGTATGCTATTACTGGGAACTGGTAATCTCGCACTACCCATCATCAAAGCGCATATATCCGAACATGCAATTTCTCATGTGGTTGTATGGGGGCGTCGTTCAGATAAAGTTCAGTCCTTATTGCAAACACTGCGTAATATGTATCCGCATATCGGTTTTAGTACGACTAGTGATGTCGGCGCAACTGCTGGCCAGGTCGATATTATCGTCAGCGCGACCGGAGCTGCTGAACCCCTATTATTTGGCAAAGACGTGGCAGCTGGATGTTATGTCGATTTGCTCGGGAATCATAGTCAGGACAGACGTGAATGTGATACGGAATTAGTTTGTAAATCATCTGTCTATGTTGATTACCGTCAGAATGTATTGAGGGAAGCAGGGGAGTTGTTGATCCCGATCAGTGAGCGTAGGTTTGCGCCTGGTGATGTGAAAGGGGATTTGGCGGAGTTGTGTCGGGTAGGAAGATCTTCTCGTCGTGATGCTGAGGAGATTACTTTGTTTAAATCTGTGGGGACCGCTTTGAGTGATTTGATTTGTGCTAAATTGGTGTTGGATAGTGTTGTTTAGTTTGGATTGTGTTGTGCATTGAAATAGTCTGTTTTTTTGATTTGGGGTCTGTAGGTCGGGGGGGGGGGCCGACAGCCAGTTAGCTTTTTTGCTTCGCCAAAAAAGGTAACCCAAAAAAGGCGACCACGCTGCCACTGGCCTTCGGCTTCCCAATTGTGCAAGACAAAAAATGGGAAAGCCTTGAAACTCGCCTACGGCTCAAACAGCAAGGCTTTCTTTATACATTTTCTGTCGTGCACAATTGGCAGTGTCAGAAGTGGAACAGCCTCAGAGCCAACAACGGCAACAGCAACAGCAACACAATCAATACCGATGGACATGCATTTTTCTTATATCAGTTGTAGGTCGTTGATTTTGCTTTTGACCTACCCCCGTTTGAGACGATGTAATTTGTGCGTCACAGAAAATGGATAAGAAAGTGTTGCTGTTTGAGCCGAAGGCGAGTTTCAACACTTTCCCATTTTTTGTGATGCACAAATTATGCTGAAGCGTAGCGTAAGCACCCCGAAGGGGCGAGTCTACGGTCGCCTTTTTTGGAGGACCTTTTTTAGCGAGGCAAAAAAGGTGCTTGGCTGTCGGGCCACACCCGACCGGAGAACGTAAAATTTTCCGTATAAGCAAATAAGCACCAACAAATAAGCACCAAAAAAACACTAAAAACCAAGAGACACAAATGAATGAAATAAAACGCAATCCCTTCCACCGCGCCTTCTACGTCGCCAATACCATGGAGATCTTCGAACGTCTCGCCTGGTACGGCTTTTTCACTCTGTCCTCTCTCTACATCACCAGTCCAACTGCGCAAGGCGGATTAGGCTTCACCGACAAAGAACGTGGATTCCTGCAAGGCATGATCCCCTTCTTGCTTTACCTGCTGCCGGTGATCACTGGCGCACTTGCCGATCGATTTGGATATCGTCGTATGTTTCTGATCGCCTTTGCCATTATGTGTCCCTCGTATTATTTGCTTGGACAAGTGCATCAGTTTTGGACATTTTTTATCGTCTTTTTTGCAGTCGCAGTTGGTGCTGCATGTTTTAAGCCGGTCGTCGTTGGCACGATAGGACGCTCTACTGATGATACTAATCGCGGTTTAGGCTTTGGCGTGTTTTATACGATGGTGAATGTGGGCGGATTTATCGGTCCTTTCGTTGCGGGCTATGTGCGTGCGATCAGTTGGGATTTGGTATTTGTGATGTCGGCATTTTGGATCGCATTGAATTTTATTCCCGCATTGTTCTTCTACAAAGAGCCCACGCATGATGCAAGTAAAGATCAACGTAGTCTGAAGTTGGTCCTGTTAGAGGCGCAAGAAGTATTGGGAAATGGACGCTTGGCATTGATCGTTATACCAGCGATTATCGCCCTAATGGTGACAACGCGCATGGGAATTGCGTTCTCCTATTATTTGCTCGGCGTTGCTGCTTGGTTAGTGCTGAATTGGGGCTGGAGTGTGTTGATCAAAAAATCATCGGCATCGCATACGCAGACCGTAAGCTGGTATTTGCAAGCAGTGAAAGTAGGGAATGTTCCCTTCGTTTTATACCTCTTGATCTTGACTGGTTTTTGGGTTGTGTACTTCCAATTATTTACCACACTACCGGTGTTCATTCGTGATTTTGTTGATACCAAAGATGTGGTGCATGCGATGCAAACGTACACGCCGTCTTTTGTGGAATTTTTAGCGGGGGTGAATCTCGAACAATTGAGTGGTGCACTGCCAGCACTGGCGCAAAAATACCATGCGGGGATGGACGCGACTGCGTTAAAGAAATTATCGTTTGAGTTGGTGAACTACAAAGTGATGGTGCCTGATGATGCTCTCGCGACAGGTTTGCTTGCGCTGCAACAGGGCGCAGCAATGCCACAGACTTTAGCAGAACAATGGGCTGCCCAATATCGCCAAGTGAATCCTGAGTACATCGTGAATATCGGCTTTGGATTGATTGTTGTTTGTCAGATTGTGATCAGTGCGTATATTCAACGCTGGCGTGCGTTGCCGATCCTGGTGTTCGGGACGTTGGTCCTTAGCAGCGGGATTGCCCTGTGCGGGTGGGGCGCCGGAATTGCACTTGGTGGCAGTACGGTAATCATCGGCGTCGTGGTATTTTCATTGGGGGAAATGATTGCTTCGCCTAAAAGTCAGGAGTATGTCGCAGCGATTGCACCTAAGAGTAAGACCGCAATGTATATGGGCTACTATTTTGTTTCGATGGCCTTGGGAAATTTGTTTGCCGGACTCTTGTCGGGCTGGGCGTATACGGCGATCGCGAAAGAGATGAATCGCCCGGTTTGGATGTGGTATCTATTTACACTGATTGGAATCACGACCGCCATCGCATTGTTGGTATTTGATCGTTGGTTGCAACGTCATCGAAAGCAAGAACCTGCAAGTGGAAATACATAAAATTTGGAAAATATTGACGATTGCATTTGCCTACCTAAGTACATAAAAAAACCGACAAGTTCTGCTTGTCGGTTTTTTTGTTTTAGCTAAAGCACACCATCGTAGACTCTAGTAAATATTGCCTCAGTGAGGCTTACAAATTTTCCTGCAGGAATTTCCATTTGGCTTTTTGCAATGACCAGTTTTGCCATGCATCCGCAACGCCATGACCTTGACCCGGATATAGTTGCAAGCTGTATTCCTTGTTGCCTTTTGCCAAAGCGTCGATGAACATCACAGTATTTTGTGGATGTACATTGTCGTCCATCGTGCCGTGCATGATCAAGATCTTGCCGCTTAAATCTTTTGCTGCTTTCAGGCTAGAACCTTTATCGTAGCCTTCGGCATTCTCCTGAGGCAAGCCCATGTAGCGTTCGGTGTAGATGCTGTCATAGAAACGCCAATCGGTCACTGGTGCACCGACGAAACCGATCTTCCAGGCTTTGCTGTGCGTCATTGCGTACGACGTGAAGTAGCCGCCATAGCTCCAACCATTCAAAGAAATTCTATCCATGTCTGCAAAGCCTTGTTGACGCAACCAATCTAAACCATCCAACTGATCTTGCAGTTCTAACTGTCCGAGTTTTTTATGAATAGGCCAAGCGCTGGAAACGCCCTTATTACTCGCGCTTTGGTTATCCATGATCCACACGATATAACCTTGCTGCGCGAGGAAGTGGTAGTACAGATTAGCATTCCATGCATCGCGTACTTGTGGTGCCATAGGGCCAGCATACAGATGTTGGTAGACAGGGTATTTCTTGGTCGCATCAAAATTTGGGGGCAGGAACATCACGCTTTCCATCAAAAAGCCATTGCGTGATTTGACCTGTTGATGCTTCATGGTGGCCAATTGCAGCTCTTGCACTTTGGCTGGAACGCCTGCGTCATCGACCAGTTTTACTAACACGCCCGCATCGGTAAATAAGGCTTGCTTCGGCGTTTGCGTCATGCTGCTCCAGGTGTCGACGTAGTGCGTGAAGGTCTTATTCCAACGCACCATGTGGCTACCTTTGTCTTCGGTCAGACGCTTGAAATTGCTGCCGTCGAGATTCACACTATATTCATCGTTGCCGATTGGATTGCGTTCGTTGGCTGCAAATAATACGCGACCTTTGGTTTCATCGACCCCGTGTACAGTTCGCACATCCCAGTCGCCTTGTGTGACCGCTTTCACTAACTGGAAATTTTTATCGTAAAGATATAAATGATGATGACCGGTACGGCTTGATTCCCAAATAAAGCTGCCATCTTTCAAGAAGTGTGGCAGAGGTAAACGCTCGGTCCAGGCTGGGCTAGTTTCCTTAACGACCGCTTTGCTGTTGAGTTTGGCATCGTAAATACGCAGGTCTAACCAAGTTTGTACGCGATCTTGCCAAGCCGCCATCAACTTGCCATCAGGAGTCCAGTCTACTTGTACGATCAATGTTTCTTTGCCCGCGTAAGGATCTTGCGTCCAACTGATTTTGCCGTTTAAATCGACTACACCGAGTTTGGTAATTGGGTTGAAGTCACCAGCTTTAGGATAGCGTGTGCGGTCTGTTTTGACTGGCTGCGCATGTTCGCCGCTCAAAGTGTAGACCGGTACTTTGGTTTCATCAAAACTTAAGAACGCCAATTTTTTAGAATCTGGCGCCCAGCGGAACGCTCGGAAATCGCCACGTCCATAGACTTCTTCTTGATACACCCAGTCGAGGCGACCATTGAAAATCGTTTCACTACCGCCAGTCGTCAAGCGTTTTTCTTTAGCGGTCGCGACATCAGTCGCGTACATGTCATTGCCCTTTAAGTAGGCAACGGTTTTCGCATCCGGTGATAACAGCGCTTCATCTTCTTTCTCATTCGGCGTATTGGTCAAAGCGCGGGCTTTGCCTGCGTTTAAATCCAATAGCCAGATATCGTTCTTGTAGGTAAAAATGTAGCTCTTAGTTTCTGGTTTAATTCTTGCGCTCAATTGGTCAGCAAGCTTGCCAACTTCTTTGTCATCGATTTTGGCGGTTTTCAAAATGTTCAGGACATTGCCGTCAGCTGGTAAGGCCGTTTTGTCCCACGACGCAGGGTTCACCACGAAGAGTTCTGCTGCGCCTTTGTTGACTTTGGATTCGATTAGACGATTTTGATTATCCCAAGATAAACGCGTCATCGGTGCCGCGTTAAAATTCACACGTTGTTCTGGGTGATACAGCATTTCTAAAGTCAATTTGCCATCGCCAGCGTAAGCTGCACTGCTGGTCGCGAATCCTGCTACTAGGGCGAGTGAGATGGCATTCAAGGGAATAGTGCGTTTCATGGATGATCCTCCAAATGATTTTTCTTGATAGTTGGATAATGCAAAATAAAATTTTTATCGGTCAAAATACTGACGATTTAAGACGCTATTGTCCGTAATTAGTTCAATTTTTTCAAAGACTTAATCACCTGCAGCAAGAGTTTTTCCTTGACCGCCGTTGCTGAACTTTCTTGTAAATTGACATAGAGAGCATATAAAAATGCAGTCAGATTGTGTTTGCGCGCCAAACTTGCTTGCGTGGTTATTTTGAGGTCGAGTGAAGTGGTGAAGAGGCTGTTAAACCAGGTCTCCCATTCCTCTGATGATAAACCAGAACGTAGGCCGAGATAAAACACTGGAGCCATCAATCGTTCGCTCTCGCCATAATGATAGAAGTGTTGGTCATTGCGTATTTGTGGTGCTAAAGCATTCAGAATTTGCAGGTGCTGTTGTTGATTTAATGCAGGGTTGAGCGATAGCTGCAGCATCCAGTCGGCACCATGTGCGACTCCATGACGCCAACCTGCATGTTCATCAAAGCCACGAAAATCGCGCACAGCAGACAAGTATTCAGCGGCCGCATTCACCATATCTGCGCGTTGTTCGTCGCTCATAAAAGCTTTACGGCGGTCAATCCGGGCAATTTCGGCAAGTACTAAGGCCGCGAATGGGGTCGCAAAACCCGGATCCTTGCTAGGAACGGGCATGCGGATTTGATTCAGTAATTGCTGACGCATTGTCTGTATCGTTGCAGTAGTAAGTTGCTCTCCACGCATCCAGAACGACAAGGCTTCAAATGCAATGTCATCGCGTAGTACAGGGTTCGCGTCTGCCAGACAGTCAATGAGTGCTAATGCCATTTGCTGTCGCTGTTGTGGGTCCGCGATTTGCCATTGACTTGTTTTGAGCGCATGTAAACCTGCGATCGAATAAGCAGTTGGTGGACAAGCCGCAAGCGCGGGAGATCCGACGCCGATTAGTACAGCGGCGATACATGAATAGAATAATTTGTGCATATTTCCCCCGTCGGCAGATGTTCCGCGTGATCCACAGCATGCTGGACCGCGATTTTAATCTTGATGTTGCGATGATATGAAGGGCGCTATTGCCTGCATGGTTCTATCTGTCGCACCTTGGTGTTGTAAGAAAAACGCATGCGCCTGCGCGCCCATTTGATTTCTGGTAGCGACATCATCGAGTAAAATTTGAGCACGTTGCATGACATCGTGGGCGTCGCTGGCACGTTGTGCACAGTGCGCGGCGATTGCTTGCTCGGTAATTTCAGAAAAATTAAAAGTGTGTGGACCAGTTAACACTGGACGACGCATGGCAAAGGCTTCAATCAGATTGTGACCGCCTAAACTGACCAGGCTGCCACCAACAAAAGCCAAGTCGCTGGCAGCGTAATACATATACATTTCACCCATGCTGTCACCTAAAAACACTTGGGTGTCAGCTGGAATTGGCAATTCATCCTGATCCAGATCCAGCGTCGAGCGACGCACAAAACGCAACTGCAATTGATCTAGCATCGCGGCGACTTGATCAAAACGTTGTGGATGGCGCGGTGTGATGATCAGCAATGCGCGAGGTAGCTTGAGCTGTGTAAATGCCTCCAAAATTAAAGGTTCTTCGCCTTCGCGGGTGCTGGCACAAATAAAGACCGGACGCTCGCCAAAATAAGCACGCAATTTTGCACCGCGTTCGGCCATCAAAGGCGGTGGTGAAACATCAAACTTCATATTTCCCGTGATACACAGATTGCGTACACCAAGCGCAAGAAGGCGCTCGGCGTCTGGTCCGGATTGTGCTGCCACATAATCGATCGCCTGCGCTGCGGGTAACATCAATGCAGATAAACGTTGCGCTTTGCGTAAAGAACGTTCAGATAAACGAGCATTGACTAGTGTTACCGGAATGTTTGCGGCATTACATTGAGCGATTAAATTTGGCCAGACTTCGGTCTCAATCAAGATGCAAATGGTTGGTGAAAAATGGCGCAAAAATCGCCGTATCATCCAATTGATGTCGTAAGGCAAAAACGCTTGTGTGACGCGATCGGCGACGTTGGCAAACAGACTTTGGCCTGTGCTGCGGCCGGTTGGTGTCATGTGTGTCAATAAAATACGGTGCTCGGGATACGCTTTGAGCAGGGCGCGCACGATAGGTTCGGCGGCACGCGTTTCACCAGCCGATACTGCATGAACCCAGATTGTTGCTTGTGCTTTGGTTTGAGCTCGAGATAGTGGATACCAACCTAAGCGTTCAGCAATATGCTGGCGATAGCCGGGTTCTTGTTTGCCGCGTAGCCATAGACGTAAAATAACAAAAGGCAACGCGAGGGACCAGGCCAGAGAGTAAAGAAGACGCATTAAGGACTTTATGCAGAAGTTACATGCTTCCGCTGAGTTATGAAACAGGTGCTGAATATACCTCAAAAGCCTGGTGTTTATGGTCGTTTTGAGCGATTGTTCGACGACAATTTTAGATGGTTGAAGTGAATTTTCAGATAAATCAGGCGACGTTTTATATGGTGACCGATGCTCGCGTGTGCCAAAATGCTACCAGAACCTGATCCTCGATACGAAAAATAGAGCGCTGTTCGCGCTGGATTTCGCTAGGCTGGCGCTCAAAACTTTCACGCTTGTCGCTAAATGTACTAGGTGAATGTGGTTTGCGTTAATCTTTGTTTCGTCGATTTCATTGCTTAATTGAGATGTTTTAATTTAGGCAACATGAAAAGTTAATCCTCAATCTCAGATCCAAGACTTCTCAATAGAATAAGATGAAAAATACTCCGGCAGCACAAAAGGAAAATGCCAATCAAACGACGATGCATCCTCGGTTTTTGTTTGACGCGGCATGGCGAGGTGGCAAGTCTTTAGTATGGCTGACAATTTTTAATACGCTAGTAGCGTTGTTCATTACCATCGTGATGCAAACTCGGCAAAGCTTCATGGTCAATTGGGTATTCTCGATGTTGATCGGCTGTAGCATTAATTTGGTGATTGCCGCGATGCGTTGGATAATCTGGCGTCAGCAGAAACCACATCGAATTGCCTTCTTCGTCGTGTGCATGGCGGCCGCGCCGATCGGTTATCTGATTGGTGGCAATATAGGGTTGCTGATCTATGGTTTAAAAGCACCGAGCTTTCTCAGTGTGCTCAAAAATGGTGAAGGCATCCTCGTCATTATGAGTATGTTTATCAGTTTATTTGGCGGCGTTTTTTTCTGGAATCAATCAAAATTGGCTGAGCTGGAAGCAGAGCAAGAAAAAGAAAAAGCCCGCAGTGCCGCAATCGAACGCCAAGCCATGCAAGCCCAGTTGCAACTTTTGCAGGCACAGATAGAACCGCACATGTTATTTAATACGCTCGCAAACTTACAGGGCTTAATAGCGATTGACCCTGCACGTGCGCAATACATGTTGGAGCAATTGATTCGCTATTTGCGTGCTAGTTTAAATTCCTCGCGCAATGAGAAAACGACACTTAAACATGAATTCGATTTATTAGCTGCTTATTTGGAATTACTCTCAATTCGGATGGGTAAACGTCTCACTTATCAAACTGAACTTCCTGCAGAATTAGAAGGATTTTTATTGCCGCCGATGTTGTTGCAACCTTTGGTAGAAAACGCAATCAAACACGGGCTTGAGCCTAAAGTCGACGGCGGGCATATTCAGGTTTCAGCGCAAATTCAGACTGGCTATTTGCATTTGAAAGTTATCGATACAGGTTTGGGTTTGCCACACGATTACGAAGAAAATCATCGGGCAGAACATCATCAAAGTCACGTTGGAAATGCGAATGTACGAGAACGCTTGTTGGCTTTATATGGTGACCAGGCATCCTTTACTTTGAGCGCCAATTTACCCCAAGGGGTGATTGCACATTTATGTATTCCAGTCACGACTATTTAATTCCATAGAAGGAAAATGATGCAGACAATCCGCGCACTGATAGCTGAGGATGAAAACATTCTGGCAATCACCTTACAAAAAACGCTGGAAAAATTGTGGCCAGAGTTACAGATTTTAGAGATCGCAGAAAATGGCGTAGTCGCTGTGAATCAAGCACTTAAGTTGATGCCCGATGTGATTTTTTTAGACATCAAAATGCCAGGGAAAACTGGCTTAGAAGTTGCGGAAGAATTGGCGGAAGAGTGGCCTGCGGACAAAGCCTTTCCATTGATCGTATTCGTTACTGCCTACGACGAATATGCGATACAGGCGTTCGAACATGAAGCCTGTGATTATGTTTTAAAACCGATTAGCGACGTGCGTTTAGCGAAGACGGTACAACGTTTGCAAAGCAAGCTCAAAGAGCAGAATTCCTCATTGTCTACTTCGGGTGAATTAGATACGATGATCGCGCAGTTGCGTGGTATCGCGCCGAGGATGTTTGCGAATCTTTATCCTGCGAGCGAACGTCTGACGATGATTCGTGCTGCCGTTGGCAACCAGATCCGCATGATACCGGTCGAAGATGTTTTGTATTTTGAGGCGACCGACAAATACATTAACGTTGTGTGTGCCGAGCAGGCGAGTCTGATTCGTATGAGCCTGCGCGAATTATTGCCGCAGCTGGATCCACAGATTTTTTGGCAAATTCATCGTAGTTACATTATTAATTCTCGTTATTTGCAATTTGCTACGCGCGACGAAACTGGCAAACTCTCGGTGCAATTAAAAGGAAGCAATCAAAAATTGCAAGTGAGCCGGGTATACGCGCATTTGTTCAAGCAAATGTAAAATCACTGTTTCTCTCTTACTCGGTACCCGTGATGCAAAATATTACCTGGCAATGCTGTTCATTTTCTATCCTGACAACAATTCAACTGTATGCCATCTTGCAAGCAAGAGCGGAGGTCTTTGTGGTTGAGCAAAATTGTCCCTATCTCGACCCTGACGGTGCCGATTTGGCTTGCCAGCATTTGATCGCCTGGACAGATGATCAGCAATTGGCAGCGTATTTGCGGATCGTCCCGCCGGGTTTGAAATTTCAAGAGGCATCTGTTGGCCGAGTTATTACTAGCAAGTTTGCCCGGGGCACTGGCATTGGTAAACAACTGCTCATCAAAGGAATAGCCGCCTGCCAAGCTGCCTATCCGGGCGCAGCAATACGTATCGGCGCGCAACAATATTTGGAACAATTCTACCAATCATTTGGTTTTGTTACTGATTCAGACATGTATCTGGAAGATGATATCCCACATATAGAAATGCTCTTGCGTTGATGCCATGTTATGGCATTGAAGATGATATAAAAAAGCCGGCTCCTGTAGCCGGTTTTTTTACTTCCTGCAGCATTGAATGATGTTCAATAAATTATGAATTTTTGTTATGTTTGACGATGAAATATCCGGCGAATGCAGAAATTTTACCCACGTCGTTCTTTAACTTTAGGCGGCTGCAGTTTGAATTTGACTCTGTGGCTTCCATATTGAATTTTCGATGAGTTTAGCCAACTTTATGTTTTGAGTGAAGGCGAAAGCTGTTAACATAAGATGGAGAAATTTGACGCAATAGCATCTGAAAGAAAAAAGTGAACCTTCTTAAAATGTTGTCCGGACTATTCGTGATCGCTCTGCTGTCAGGGTGTGCCTCTATCAATCAGGTGCAGGCTTGGGATAAAGGGAAGTTGGCGCGACAAGAAATGAAATTTGATCGCGATCCTTTAGAAGCTAAATTTGTCGATCATATTTATTTTAGTAAGGAAGCCGCGACTGGGGGAAGTAGCGTTGGTGGTGGGGGATGTGGTTGTAACTGAGTGTAAATTCGTGCAACACATTTTCTTATTGAGACCCGCTTTCGAAAATCATGATGTTATCCAATTCCGACTCTTCTCCGCGTGACACTGTGGCGTCAGCTCTGTTGACCGCTTCACTATCCTTATTCGTTTGCGATGTCGCGCTCGCTGATGAGCCGCCAGAGCGCGGTGTGCTTGCCTTGAAATACCTCGATTATTTTGATTACCAGACCAGCGCAGACAGGATACGAGTCAAGGCGACTGCCCTAAAATTAGTGGTGCCGATTGCAGGTGAATGGGCTTTAGGCTCATCGATCGTTACCGATGGTATTTCTGGGGCTTCGCCGGTTTATCATAGTGCAGGATTGAAGAAGATGCGCGATAGACGGAATGCGGGGGATCTCGATCTTACCCGCTATTTCGAGAATAGCAGCGTTAGCCTAGCAGCAAATTATTCGCATGAAGCGGACTATGAATCGAAGGGATTGTCTTTCCAGACGAATTATTCCAGTGCTGACAGAAATACTGTATTGAGCGCGGCATTTGGTGCTAGCAATGATGATATCAATCCTGTGAATCATATCGTGCGACAGGAAAAGAAGACTTTGCTCGATGTTTTATTCAGTGTGTCGCAGGTGCTCAGTACGGATGATATTGTCCAATTTAATTTGGGCTTTTCACATGGCGCGGGCTATTTTTCCGATCCCTACAAAGTATTTGATCAGCGGCCTCGTGATCGGAATAACCATACCCTGACCGTACGTTGGAATCATCACCTAGAGTCCCTTTCTAGCTCAATGCGATGGAGCTACCGTTATTATGCGGATAATTGGAACATCAAAGCCCACACCTTGAGCGCAGAGTATGTACAGACATTCGTGCAAGGATGGACGATCACTCCTACGCTCCGGCTGTATAGCCAGACTGCGGCAGAATTTTATGTCGATGCCGGGCCCGAAGACTATCCGTTTCCCCCCAATCCTCCTGATAAAGCACCTTATTTCTCGGAAGACCATCGGGTGTCAGCGTTTGGCGCTTTTACCTATGGTGTGAAAGTCAGTAAGCAAATCGATCAGGACTGGTCAGTTGATTTTAAGATGGAACAATACAAGCAAGCAGCTTCGCTAAAATGGTTTGGTGCCGGAAGTGCTGGCTTACAGTCATTTTATGCGCGCAGCGCGCAAGTTGGCGTTTCTCGACAGTTTTGAAACGGCGTATAGTGTGATGCAGATTTTTAGATTTTCCTTCAGTGCGATGGCGTGTCGTTGCGAAATTGTGATTGGCTACGAAGTTACTCAGACATCACACGATGCACAGCATGAATTACAACAAAGTGCACAGAACAGTGCACAGTTGGCAATCGCCGAAGTACGAAGAATTGAAGCTAAGTATTCCCGCTACCGACCAGAAAGTGTGATTGGTGTGATCAACCAAGCCGCTGGGAAAAAACCTATTGACTGCGATGCCGAAACCTGGACGTTGCTCGAGTATGCCGATACTTTGTATCGATCGAGCGGCGGTCTGTTTGATATTACTGCGGGAGTCTTGCGCCGTGCGTGGAATTTTTCACATGCGACTTTGCCAACAGAGCAGACTTTGGTGGAATTGTGCAGTTTGATCGATTGGTCCTCGCTTGAACGTCAGGATCAGCAGATCTATTTACCGAGACAGGGAATGGAGCTGGATTTTGGTGGCTTTGGTAAAGAGTATGCTGCCGATAAAGCCGCTGTGGTCTTGCAAGCGCAACAAGTTAGATGTGGGTATGTCAACTTGGGTGGCGATATTCGTGTGCTGGGTCCCAAGCCAGATCAGCAAGCTTGGCAAATTGGGATACAAGATCCCCGTTGCACCGACCAAATCATCGCAAGCATTGCTATAGAACGTGGTGGCTTGGCTACGAGTGGTGATTATCAGCGTTTTTTCGAGTTAGACGGACGTCGTTATTGCCATATAGTTCATCCACGCACGGGTTGGCCAGTTGAGCATTGGCGTTCCATCACTGTGATAGCGCCTTTGACCACAATGGCTGGCAGCTGTACTACAATCGGTATGTTGAAGCAGGAAAACTGCTTGGACTTCTTACATCAAGCGGGAGTGGATTACTTGGCGATTGACCATACAGGACAGCTGCATAAAAATCATTAGTCACTACATCGGCGTGTTGCGCAACAACACATAAACTCGGAAAGATCGCATGCCAACAATTAAAGGAACCGAAAACGATGATTCTTGGATGGTGGTCAATCCAGGCACCTTCGTGATTGATGGCCTTGGTGGGGTCGATACCTTAAACCTAGGTACTTCTTTGCGTTCAAGTTATACCATTACACAAGCGGCTGATGGTGCAGTTCATGTGGATACGATTTCGGGGGCAAGTGGCGAGTTTCATGCAACGCTCTATAACTTTGAAAAACTGATTTTTGCCAACAATTCTGAGACACTTGATCTGGCGACATATTTTGTAGATACGAGTCCTCCAATTTTACTGAGTTTTAGCCCTTCAGATCAGTCGAATAATGTCCCGGTTCACAACGATATTGTTTTTAATTTTAGTGAAAATATTCTCGCTGGGGCCGGCAGTGTTTTGCTTAAGACAGCGGATGGTCAACTGGTTGAAAGCTTTGATGTCACAAGTAGCACGCGGCTTACGATCAGTGCAAAGTCGCTCACGATTAAGCCGGCAAAGGCCTTCCTGTACAACCAAAATTATGTCCTTGAGATCGCCGCAGGTAACGTGAAGGATGCAAAGGGAAACCTATTCGTTGCTTCGCAAACGATCAGTTTTAAAACGGCGCTTGGTGAAACGCTGACTGGTACTGCGGCCGATGATGTGATTGTCAGTAGTGCTGGTAGTGATAACATCGATGGCAATGCAGGACGAGACACGGTTGTCTACAGCGGAAAATTATCGACTTATGCCCTGAGTCACCAAGCCAATACTTACAACGTGACGTCTAAGAATGGCGTAGCGGGGGGCGAGACTTCAGTTGATAGCTTGCGCAATATTGAATCACTTAAATTTGACGATATGACCGTCAATTTGCAAATTCAAGCAGTCGCAGCGGGTGCACCGTCACAGAATGTGCAAAGATTGATCGAGCTCTATGTGGCATTTTTTAATCGCGTGCCCGATGCCGATGGATTAGCTTACTGGTTAGGCGAGATGAAAGCGGGCAAAACAATCAATGCGATTGCCGAAACCTTTTATAACGCAGGCGTCCAATTTTCGAGCCTGACAGGTTTTTCGGCCAGTATGAGTAATGTTGATTTCATCAATGTGATCTACAAGAATGTGCTGGGACGCACGGATGGCGCTGATGCAGACGGGCTTGCCTATTGGAACACCGAATTAAGCGCTGGCCGTGCGAATCGTGGTTCATTAGTGTCGACCATCCTTGATTCCGCGCATCGTTTTAAGGGCGATTCCACTTGGGGTTGGGTTGCTAATCTCCTCGATAATAAAATTATCGTTGCAAGAACTTTTGCGATCGACTGGGGATTGGGTTATGCCAGTCCTGATGACGCCATCTTGCAAGGAATGGCGATCGCAGCGGCTGTCACATCGACAGACACGCAAGTAGCTTTGACCTTGATCGGATTGTCTGCGGCAGATATGCATTTGCTCTAAGGCTGCATTGTGACCACATTTCCCCGCGATATCCTTGCGGCGCGCTCTTCATTTCGATTACGATGCTTGTATGGCTTTCATGTACTTGATACGGCTCAAGAATGAGTTGAATTAGAGAGTGATGCCGTCGCCAGTAAAAATAGTCGACAATAATTAGAAATAACTAGTCAGCACGGATATCGCGTTTGATGTCCAGATGAATGAGGGAGACAAGATGAGTGAGTCAGGCAGTGGGCGTGACGGTGATAGTGCCGCACCCGATATCCGTATGGTAATTGATCAAAAAAGTGCTTTTCCGCCGGTTGCGCGCCTCGGGGCTTTTCGGGCATTTCATTGGTTGTATTTGGGCTGGCAAGATTTCCGCGCAGAGCCCATGGCGGGCTTGCTGTATGGAGTTTGCTTTGCTGTGATGGGTGGCATCTTAAAATTGACATTAGCCAATGCGCCCGAATATTTATCAGCACTGACTTGTGGATTTCTTTTGGTTGGGCCCTTGTTGGCGTTGGGTTTGTACGATGTTAGTCGCCGTATCGAGAATTTACGTTCAGGTATGTTAGGCAGCGTGTTTTCTATGAGTGGGCGCTGGAGCAATATTGGCACGTTCGCCGTGGTACTGGCAGTGATTATGATGGTGTGGGCACGGGCATCATTGATCATTTTTGCGCTGTTCTATAACAAGGGTATGCCAACGATGACTGGTTTTTTGGCGAAATTATTTTCGCTAGAAAATGCCGAATTTTTAGTCGTGTATGCCTGTATAGGATTTATCTTTGCTAGTCTGGTGTTTGCCATCAGCTGGGTATCGATCCCTCTCATGCTAGATCGTGACACCGATGCGATTACCGCAATGATCATCAGTATCGTTGCCTTGTTTGTGAATGTGCCGCTGACGATGGTGTGGGGACTGAGTATCGTTGCCCTCGTCGTGTTGGGATTTATGACTTGGAATCTGGGCTTTATTATTGCGATGCCGATAGTTGGGCATGCAACCTGGCATGCGTATCGTGAAGTCGTTGGACCAGCGACTGATCAACGATCTTGAAAATAAAAAAACGGCGCAGAGGTGAATTCTGTGCCGTTTTATTTTTAAGTCTTCTAGATTATTTCAATGCCGGAATCGCTTGTGGCACCAAAGGTTTAATCGGTTGCTCTTTGAGTTTTTTCTGCAAATAATCCAAAGCTGTTTCCAATTGTTTGTCCTCACCTTTGAAGGTGGCATTCGGTAAGTTGTCGACTTCGATGTCCGGTGAAACTCCAACACCTTCCACCAACCAACGTCCATCTTTGACATCAAATTGTGCATTCTCAGCAGCGCGCACCATGCCGTTATCACTAAGCGTATTGCGGTCCGATAACCATACGCCAGCACCCGCCGTGCGTTTGCCGACCAACGGTCCAAGATTTAATGCTTTGACACCAGCGGCGAAAGTTTCTCCGTCCGAATAGGTCAACTCATCAATCAACACGACCAAATGACCGCGGAAAGTTTGTTGCATATTCGCGTAGGGTTGTTGCCCTGCAGAGGCCCAAAATGCCCAGGCTTTACGTAACAGTTTTTCGATAATCCAACTATCAATATTGCCGCCATTATTTCTACGCACATCGATGATCAAGCCGTCGCGATGATAGTTGGCATAGAAATCGCGCGCAAAACTGGCAACATCTGCTGGCCCCATTGCACGCAGGTGCAGGTAGCCTATCTTGCCATTCGATGCACGATCCACTTTATTGGCCAGACCTTGTTCCCAATCGCTATAACGCAAGTTTGCTTGCTTCATCATATTGATAGGCGATACCAACACCGTTTTGCTGATGGTGGCGCGTTTGATCTGCATCAGCACTTGCTTATCTGCTTGGTTGGTCAAAAGATCGGAAATGTCACGCGCGGCTAACACATCTTTACCATTGATTGATGTGATGATATCGCCAGTTTTGATGTCCAGATCAGGATTGTCGAGTGGGGCACGTTGTGAAGGTAAATCAGGTTCGCTGCGATAAATATGGTCGATGCGATAGCCTTCGCCTGTTTTTGTCAACACTGCACCTAAACCGGCTGCTTGGCCATCTGGTGTGGCACGACGCACGTCTCCTGGACGTATTTGAGAATGCAAAGCACTGACTTCACTCACCATCAAAGCAAGGACATCATTGAGTTCAGCACGATCTGTGACACGCTCAACCAGCGGGGCGTATTTTTCTCGTACTTTTACCCAATCTACTCCACGCATATTCGTGTCATACAAGAAATCTCTATGCATGCGCCAAGCATCCATGAACATTTGCTTCCACTCCTGACGCGGCTGCGAACTAAAGCTCCAGTCGTCAACTTTGACTTTCGCTTTACTTAAGTCACCAGGTGCTTTTGCCGCAGCTTCTACGACATAGAAATCACCGTTACCCGTACCGGTATGTAATAAAACACGTTTTTTATCCAGCGACAAATCATAGTTACGTACGCCTGCGGCAAAGATTTCTGCTTGTGGTGCGGCCTTGCTGATCGCTAAGGTTTTGACATTACTACGGCTACGGTCGCTTGGGTCACGTTCGAGGAAGTACAGGCGTTTGTCATCGGCAATTAAACGACGGTAATTCCCAGCAGGAACCGGGACTTCATATAAACGTTCCGCTAGTCCTTGATAAACGATCGCAGTCACTACTTTTTTGGGTGTTGCTCCCGCTGTTTTTTTTGTATCGCCTGTATCTTTACTGTCTTTGGCGTCTTTCGCTCCATTTGCTTCTTTGCCACCTTCAGCTACGTCTGCCTTGTCTGCGGTTTTCTCCGCGGTTTTGTCATTATTCTTGCTCAGCTCATCATCTGGTTTGAAAGGAAAACGATTTCCAGGCTGTAAAGCGAGCGCAAAAATGCCCGTGCGCTTATCAAAGTTGGTTCCCATATTCCGATCGCCCCAAGGTGCGCCGACCCCTGGTTGGAAATTGCGATTTGACAGGAAATACAGCCATTTACCATCGCTGGAAAAACTCGGTGACTCCGACTCATAACGGTCCGTTGTGACGAAATGCGTCTGCTTACTGTCGATGTCGTATAGTCCGATTTGATTCCGTCCTTGCGTAGTATTACTGCGTACCATTGCCAGCGTTTTGCTATCGGGTGACCAGACGATTTCATCATGCGTGCCGTTACCATCTTTTGCGGCATCGTCAATCACGACATTGGACTTAGTCGCTAAATCTAACAGCCAGAGACGCCCACGTTTATCGATATGCGCCAAATATTTTCCATCAGGTGATGGTCCCATCGCCAAGCGATGCGTTTCACCATCTTTTGTTAATTGCTCACCTTTGCCATTGCCATTTGTCGGAAAACGCCAGATTTCGTTTTCTCCTGTGCTATCGACAAACGCGTAGACGTAGCGGTCATCGTGCGAAAACACGGCTTCACGTGCGCGTGCGCCATCTGGCAAATTGATGTCCACCCGGCGTTGGGTTCCGGTACCAGCGATGGTCATTTGCCCACGCGCTGTAAAGACCAGTTTTTCGTCTTTACTTGCTGCTTGTACATTGCTCAAAAATTCCAACGGATTCTTGATATAGCGTTGGCGTGATTGGTCAAAATCAGACAGCAAATCGATCTCCACCAATTTATTGCTGAGATTGTTGAGATCCAGTACATGCAAATTCACACCGAGTTGGTAGACGATTTTGCCGTCACCGGCTTGTGGATTTCGCACTTCCCAATCACGATGTTTGGTGAGTGCTTGCGCATCGCTGCCATCAACATTCGCCACGTAGATGTTGTAGGCGCCATCACGATCACTGAGGAAATAAAGACGATTTTTCCACAACATAGGGCGGCGGTTATTGGATTTCTCTTTGGTGAACAGATTAACTGCTTCCGATTTTCCGCTTAAATCATATTTCCATAATTGCGCCAAGCCACCACCACGATACATTTTTGCATTATCGGCGCGTGTGTGCAGACCAAGTCGGGTGAAGTAGAGCGTCTTGCCCGTGCTGTCGATCGCCGCTTCATTGGCATCCGTCAATGGGAAAATTTGCTTCTGCAAGTTTTGTGGATTAATCGCAGCGATGACGGTTTGCGATGTTGGCCCCTGCGGATTTTGGCTACTGATCAATACTTCGCCTTGCGCACTCCAGCCAAGTACATTGACCACATTATTTTCGAAGCTGATGCGTTTAGGAACACCGCCGACAGCTGGCATCACGTAGGCCTCTTGCGTACCTTCGTAAGTAGCGGAGAAGGCGATCCATTGGCCATCTTGTGAAATCGCAGAATGCGTTTCGGCACCAAGATGCGTTGTCAATCTTTGGGCAGTGCCACCATTTACGCCAACCTTCCACAAATCGCCCTCGGCAGTGAATACCACTGAATCTGCTCGGACGGAAGGAAAACGGATGTAAGCCTTGTTATCGGCGCTGGCATAAGCAGATGCAATCATACCGGCCAGTGAGAGTGTGAGTGCGAGCTTGGGAAGGAGAGGGCGAATTGTCATCATTTTGTAATCAACATTAGGATTTAAATAAATACATCACCGAACATTTCTATGATTTTTTCTTTGCGGAAATAAAATGTCAACTGAACACAGTTATGCAGGAGATGCAGTACGGAATGAAGTAGCAGATCAGACCAGATAGATAAAATTTAGTTCGGTCAGATTCTCATTGTTCATCAAATTAATTACATGTTTCAAACAAAACTGTTCTTATTTTTTTGTACAAATAAAATTTTATGTTTAAATGGACAGTAATCCATTTAGAGACCCTGTATGCACCTTTGTGACCATCTCATTCAGTGTAAGAAAATTTTTGTCTTGGTGTTAGTGCTGGTTTTTTGCAACTTAACAACGGAGGCGTATGCGGACGATCGTGGCGATATCATCACCTTGGTTGGAGAGGATGAATGGTATCCCTACGCTGCGTTGAAGGATGGTAAGTTACAAGGTTTGGCGGTCGATATCATAGAGGCCGCATTTGGCGCGATGAAGGTCAAGGTCCAATTCAAATCCGCACCGTACGCCAGATGCTTGATGCTGGCGGAATCTGGGCAAGAATTAGCGTGCTTCGACAGTTTAAAAGATAGCAAGCTCAGTAAAAAGTTCCTATTTCATGAAGAACCCATCTTTAAAGCAGAAATTGGCATTTATGCGCTGGAGAGCTCGCAAGAAAAAAATTTGCAAGCTAGCGCTCTGAGAGGCAAGCAAGTTGGCGTCACGAACGGATATACCTATACCGATGAAATTGACAACGATGCGAGTATTAATCGAGAAGTTGCACCAACAGATTTATCCAATTTGCGGAAATTGTTGCGCCAACGTTCAGATTATTCTTTGGTCTACACCCGTGTTTTCGATTATTTGATGAGTCGCTACCCTGACGAACTGAAGGGGAAAATTAAACAGGTTGGAACGATAGGGCAAAATGCACTCTATGTCAGTTTTTCCATCCGACACCCGGATTCAATCAAATATGCTGAGTTGCTTGATCGCGGGCTGCGTAAGATAAGAAAAGACGGGACTTATTTAAAATTAGAACAAAAGTGGAAACGGCCAGCGCCATAATTGCTTGCCGGCTACCCTGATTATTTTTCCGGTGTTGCTATGCCATTTGTTAAGCCATTTTCAAATTTGTACTTTGCCGTTCTGATCGTGCGAATTTCGATGCATGCAAGCGCTTAAGGGCAAATTCTTTGCTTACTTATGGGCGTGCTTTTTTTGCATAGCCACCTGCTCCTGTAAGAGCCGTTACCAAATACAGGCGTGAGTCCCCAACTTGGTTGCTCAGCTGGAAAATCGCCACAATATCGACTAATTCTAACGCCTGCGATTTCAAGGTACTGGCGGCATTGGTCATCTCTTCAACCAAGCCGATATTCTCTAGCGTGTCTTGATCCATTTGCATGATGGTCTGCCCGGCTTCGCTAAGACCCCAACTTTGTTCATTGCGAGATGATACGTGCTACGCGGACGCACATTTTAGTAACCGATGGTTTGTGCTGCTTCATGCACCAGCTGTTTGAATAAATCGTGCCGCATACGGGTAATTTCTCCGCGTTTTACGGCATCTAACACAGTACATCCTGGTTCTGTATGGTGATGGCAATTGTAGAATTTGCAGTGACCCAGATGTGGTAAAAATTCAGGGAACGCACGCTCCAGCATACCTTCGCTTAAATGATGCAAGCCGAATTCCTGAAAGCCCGGTGAATCGATGACGTAGGTTGGCCTGTCTTGATAAGCATCCATTTGAAACAAACGGGTGAATGTGGTTGTATGTTTGCCTGTATCCAAGGCCGCCGAGATTTCGCGAGTTGCAATTTCTGCGTCGGGAATCAAGAGGTTTATTAAAGAAGATTTCCCCATGCCCGATTGCCCGATCAAAATTGTGCTCTGGCCCTGTATTAGCGACAGCATTTTTTCACGCGTTACTTCGGGTTGCGCGGTCACTGATACTTCGTGCACCGGATAACCGAGTGAAGCATATAAGCCAACTCGTTCTCTGGCTTTTGGCAAACTGGCAGTGACGTCGATTTTATTTAAGACGATATGCGCCCTAATGCCCGAGGATTCCGATGCTACCAAAGCACGCGAAATTAAATCATCCGAAAAACTCGGCTCAGTCGCAACCACCACAATTAATTGTGTGAGATTTGCCGCTAGCATTTTCGATTTGTATTGATCTGAACGATAGAGCAACGTGCTGCGCGGCACGATCGCTTCAATCACACCTTGATTCGCCGACGTCAACTGATATTCGACGATATCGCCGACGGCGACATCACTCTTTTTGCCGCGGGTAACGCAATGCAATTTGATGTCTTGTGCTTGAATCAGATAGTGTCGACCGTGCGCGGCGATTACAGTGCCTTGCTCGGTCGGCGCAGATTTTTTTTGCGAGGAAAATTTCTTAGACATGCAGTGCGATTAACCGAAAGTCTGCGTGAAAATAACGTCGATTTTGGCAGCGCAAATAAAATCATTTTCTGAAATACCACCTTTACCGCCATTCACCGTATGTGTATCAAATTTAACGACGCAACGGTTATAAGTGATGCTCAATTCAGGATGGTGATCCTCTTCATGTATGGTGTAGGCGATTGCATTCACGAATGCTAGGGTTTCGTAATAATTTTTGAAGTTGTAAGTCTTGACTATGCGGGGCCCGTCTTGCGTCCAGCCGGGTGTCGCCGCGAAATACGCTGCGAGCTCGTTGTCCTGCAGGCCGATTTCTGTATGTGCCGATTTTTTTGCTAAGAGGTCAGAAGTTTTCATGGTGTTGAAGTTGTTTTTTAAAATTGTTGTTTAAATTGCGTTTTAAATTTCGTTGGTGAAAGTTACGCCAATTTCGCTTGTTGATGTAAGTGCGCGATCCGGATGGAAGCTGGTGGGTGCGAATCGTAAAACGCCGAGTGTACTGGATCAGGCGTCAGCGTTGACGCATTATCTTCATACAGTTTAACCAGTGCCGAAACGAGGTCATTGGCATTGGTATGTTTCACCGCAAAAGCATCTGCCTCAAATTCATGTTTGCGCGAGCTGATAGAAGTTAATGGAGATAACACAAACGTAAACACTGGCAAGGTCAACATAAATAAAATCAGTGCCATTGCATTATTCGATGACGCAAACAAAATCGGATCGACACCCAAGCCAGTAAAAAACCAGACTTGTTGTTTCAAATAGCCGAGTAAGGCTAAGAATCCTAGTGATACTGCAAACATGACTACCATACGTTTGACAATGTGTTTCAGCTTGAAGTGACCCAGTTCATGCGCTAGTACGGCTTCGACTTCTTGTGGTGCAAGGCGGGCAATTAAAGTATCAAAAAACACGATGCGTTTGGTTTTGCCGAAGCCTGAAAAGTAGGCATTCCCATGCGCGCTGCGTTTTGATCCATCCATCACAAACAAACCGCTGGATGCAAAGCCCACTCGGCTCATTAAGCTTTCAATGCGGGCGCGCAAACTGTCGTCGGCAAGCGGCGTAAATTTGTTAAACATGGGGGCGATCCAAGTTGGGAAAATCAACATCATCAAGAGCTGAAATCCACTCCAAACCAACCATGCATATAGCCACCACAAGTCGCCGGATTTATCCATCAAGGTAATTACCACCCATACCAGAGGTAAGCCAATGGCGGCGCCAATCAAACTGCCTTTGATCATATCGCTGAAGAATAATTTGAGCGTCATTTTATTGAAGCCAAACTTTTCTTCTAAGACGAATTGGCGATATAGATCGAACGGCAAATCTACTGCCCCGCTGATCAAGGCAAAAGCGGCTATTAAGCCTAATTGGTAGACCATGCCATCGCCCAGCCATTTATACAAAGTGACGGCGAGTAATTGCAACCCACCGAAAAGTGTAAATGCAAGCAATACCAAAACGCTAAAAAATAAGGCGAGTAAGCCGAATTTGGTTTTTGCAATTGTGTAATCGGCTGCTTTTTGATGCGCGTCTAGTCCAATTTTTTCACTGAACTCCGCGGGAACAGCAGCCCGATGTTGGCTCACGTGGCGTAACTGGCGCGACGATAGCCAAAATTGCAAACTAACAGTGATGCCAAGAAAAACAATGAATAAAACCGAAAACGTGTATGAATTCATGGGAAAATGCTGCTTTATCAGAAAAAGTGTTCAAGGCTATTATCTAAAAACATACTTTTCATTTGTTTAAAATGTAATTTAAATGCGATTTTAGAATTTATGCCAAATTAGCGTCCTAGGAAGAATTATGTCACAAGAGAGCAATGTTCAAGTAACTGAAACCACAACGACAACCCCTGCAGTCCCTGCTAAGGCTGCCAAACCCAATGAAATGAATTTGATCTGGGTGGATATGGAGATGACGGGACTCGATCCTGACAACGACAAAATTATCGAGATTGCTGTAGTGGTGACGGATATGCAATTAAATATACTGGCAGAAGGTCCGGTTTTTGCGATCCATCAGTCAGATGAAGTCTTGAATAAAATGGATGCATGGAATAAGGGGACACATGGTCGCTCTGGTCTGATCGATCGGGTTAAAGCTTCCACGGTAACCGAAGCGGATGCAGAAAAAGCCTTAATCGCCTTTTTGAAATCGTTTGTTCCTGCAGGTAAATCGCCGATGTGCGGTAACACGATTTGTCAGGATCGCCGTTTTATGTTCCGTGGTATGCCTAAACTGGAAGAGTTTTTCCATTACCGCAATCTGGATGTATCGACACTTAAAGAATTGTGCCGCCGTTGGAAACCTGCTTTAAGTAGCGGTTTTAAAAAGCATCAAAAACATACTGCGCTGGCAGACATCATCGAGTCTATCGAAGAATTGAAATACTATCGCGAGCACTTTATTAAAGAATAAATTTTTAGAGTGCATTCGAGTAAATTCGAGGGCAATGCAATCTTATGCCCGAAAAAAATGGCTGACCACAATTGGGTCAGCCATTTTTTTGTCAGAAATTGAAGTGAGTAGGGGATTACACGCCCAATAATTCCACTTCGAAAATCAAAGTAGCGTTCGGTGGAATTACGCCACCTGCACCGCGGGGACCGTAGCCAATGGCAGCGGGAATCGTCAAAACGCGGGTTCCGCCAACTTTCATGCCCTGCACGCCTTCATCCCACCCTTTAATGACTTGACCCGCGCCAAGTGCAAACTCAAATGGCGTGCCACGGTCTTTGCTGGAATCAAATTTTTTGCCAGCGCTACCGTCTGGATTTTGTAACCAGCCCGTGTAATGAACCTCCACATTTTGTCCGGTAGTCGCTTCTGCGCCCGTACCTTCTACTTTGTCTTCGTACTGTAAGCCGCTGACGGTCGTGATTGATGACATAAAATTCCTTTGAAATAAATAGAGACAAATTGGCTTAAGTCAGAGTAGCTCGATATAGCCAGGCCGATCAAGTCGAGTTAAGCCTAAAAGCGTCATTTTAGTAGAAAACTTCATCGCTTTGTCAGCTTCATCACTTCCGGCGTACTATGCTTGCCGCAATTGCAAGGTAAAATAGTCTCTCACATCCATATTCACCACTCGATCACGCTGGTAAAGGTAGTTACAATGAATTTCACTGCTGTATTGCGTTCTTGGGCACGGGCACTGTCGACTCAATTTCGTTTCAAAATATTATTGCTAAGCGTGATTCCTTTGCTGATTTCTTTAGCGGTATGGGGTGGATTAATGGCCTGGCGTTTGCAGGCCGTGTTTGATTTCATCCAATCCTATTTTTCTAATCACGATGGGTTTGCGAATGCCAGTGCGATCCTCAATTCGCTCGGTTTGTTAGCCTTAAAAACCGTAATTGTTCCATTGTTAGCGATGTGGTTGCTATTGCCTTTGGTGATCATTACCAGTCTCTTATTTATTGGCGTGCTGGTAATGCCGACGGTTGCCAAACACGTAGGACAGCGTGATTTTGCTCAGCTAGAACTGCGTCGGGGAAGTTCATTTTTCGCCAGTTTGGGATTCTCTTTGGGATCTTTTTTTATTTTTGTGTTTGCCTGGATCGTGACTTTGCCGCTGTTTTTTGTGCCGCCTGTCTATGTTTTGGTACAACCACTGTTGTGGGGCTGGCTGACTTATCGCGTGATGAGTTATGACGCACTAGCACCATTTGCGGATAAGCAGGAACGTCAATTATTGGTGGCCAAGCATCGGGGCTCATTGCTATTAATAGGCATCATCGCCGGATGGTTTAGTGGTTTGCCTTCGATGTTGTGGATGGGCGGCGCGATGTCGATGGCTTACGTAGCGTTTTTCCCCATCTTTGTCAGTTTGGCGATCTGGGCTTATCTACTGATCTTTATTTTTACCGGTTTGTGGTACCAACATTTTTGTCTTGATGCGCTGCAAGCATTGCGGCAGGAGCAAAATGCAGAAGTCACTATAAACATTTAAATGCGTGAATGCATATGCACCAACGCTTAAATCACGATGGAGTAGAAGATGGCAATTGGTTTGATTATTGTGGGTGATGAAATTTTATCGGGCAAACGGGTTGATCAGCATTTGCCGAAAGTCATTGGGTTATTGAAAGAGCGCGGCCTTAGTCTAGATTGGGCAGAATATGTGGGTGATGATAGAGCCAGAATTACGGCCACTCTGCAGCGGAGTTTCGCCAGCGGTGACATCGTTTTTAGTACTGGTGGAATCGGCGCGACACCTGATGACCACACGCGGCAGTGTGCGGCGGCGGCATTAGGACTTTCGGTTGTTTTGCATCCGGAAGCGAAAGAGTTGATTCATCAACGTATCGTTGAAATGAATTTGACCGTTGACATGCCTACTGATTTGAATGGACCTGATTACTTCCGTCGACTGCAAATGGGCGAGTTTCCTGAGGGCGCGGCTATTATCCCCAATCCATTTAATAAGATCCCTGGCTTTGCGATCAATAATCACTATTTTGTACCGGGTTTTCCGGTGATGGCCTGGCCTATGATCGCTTGGGTTTTAGATACGCATTATTCCCACCTTTTTCATCAACAGCCACATGATGAAAAAGCCTTGTTAGTCTACGAGATTGCAGAATCGACGCTGACGCCCATGATGGAAACTTTGGAGGCTGAATATCCCTTGATTAAAGTGTTCAGCTTGCCAAGCGTGGGGAGTAAAACTATACGACGTCATATCGAATTGGGTGTAAAAGGTGAGCCAGCGCAAGTCGCTGCAGCCTTTGCTGATATGTGCTCGGGATTGGATGCGCTGCATGCCGAATATCAAACTATCTGATACAGATGTCGTTTTTAGGAATCGAGCTTGATTAAGTTGGATTGATTTGAACTGGACGAACAATGCGACTGAGATGATTGAGATGCCTCATCTGAAACAACGTGGACGATCTATTGATACGACATGGAATGCTTATGCCTAAGATTAAATTTACGCTGATTTCGACCAAAGATGCTTTGTTCGCATTTGGTCCTATTGTTTTGATGGTCATCGCGGTTTTGTTTGCGGCGTATTATTTCGTTGACCCAGCACCAGGTCGGACTTTGGATTTTAGCGCGGGTCAGGAAAACAGCGCTTACGAAGGATTTGCCAAGCAATATGCAGAAGAGTTGACAAAGAATCAAATCACTGTGCGCGTCCATAAGTCACAAGGCTCGCAGGAAAATCTACGCCAGATCAGTGACCCAGAATCAAATATCGACATTGGTTTTGTGCAGAGTGGTTCTACCAATCAGGCTGATGCGGAAGCAAATGGATTAATTTCACTCGGCAGCTTGTTTTATGAACCAATCTGGATTTTTTATCGCGGTAAAAAGGATATTACTAATTTGCACGAGCTGAAAGGGCAGAGGATTAATCTCGGTCCGGATGGCTACGGTGTCCGACGCTTGTTCCAACAAATTTTAGAAGTAAATAATTTGGAAGAAAGCGATGTGCGTATTCAGCAATTGGAAAGTACACCGGCGACGGTGGCCTTTATTGAGGGCAAAGTCGATGTATTAGTGATGAGTTCGGCATCAGATTCTTTGCTGGTGCAGATGTTGTTGCAAACGCCGGGAGTTAAGTTATTTGATTTTGTGCAGGCCGAAGCGTACACGCGCCGTTTTCCATTTTTGTCGCATGTGTTGTTGCCACGAGGAATTGTGAATATGGGGAAAGATATTCCATCGCGCGACTATCATTTGATTTCTCCAACGGCCACCTTGGTGGCGCATGAGAGCTTGCATCCCGCTTTGATCAGTTTGTTTTTACAAGCGGCCAAGAAGATACATGGAGGTGCGAATTGGTTTAGTCGCCAAGGAGAATTTCCTTCTGATCGATTTACTGAGATTGCAGTGGAACCACAGGCAGAAAAATTCTATAAAAATGGCCCCCCATTTTTGCAGCGATATTTAAGCTTTTGGATGTCGAATTTTTTAGAACGTATGTGGGTTTTGTTGATCGCGTTTGGGGCATTGGCATTACCTCTGTCAAAAATTATTCCTCCGCTGTATGTGTGGCGAGTGCGGTCAAGAATTTACCGTTGGTATGGGCAATTGCGTTCAGTTGAGCATACGCTTGACGAAGCGACACCGAAGCAACGTAAGCAAATTGCGCAGGAACAGTTACAGCGCTTAAATGAGATAGAAGCGAAAGTAAATCACATTTCCATCCCTCTATCGTATGCAGAAGAATTGTATGGATTGCGTAGTCACATTCACTTTGTCCGTAGGCGCATTGTCGATGGTGAGTAATGTACCTTGTGTGAGCCGGTTGTCAGCGCTTCCAGCGCTAAATGAGCGCTCGCTATGGCCGTAGATGGGGGGAGGTGGAGTTTAGGTACCACCTCAGCACAGAGACACACGAAATGACAAGATGGAGGGGAGTATCTTGCTCTTTCACAGGTAGGTGTGTGTCTCTGTACGTCGGTGGTTCTTTTGCAGGGCTCTCAATTAGCCTTGATATCTTGTAGTCGCTCTTGGAAAATTTCTACCAAGAAGCTTAGACTGCTTGGACTATCTTGCTAAATGAAAGTTCTTTTAAATTGTCTAAAATTTGTAAGCAACGCCAACTGAAAACAAATTGTTGATCGTCTTCGCGCTATTCGTGCTGCTAAATTTACTTGGCAAACGATCCCAATCTGCGGTCAGTGCAACTTCTTTCGTTAAGTTGTAGCGCACACCTAAACCAATTGCAGGCATAAACCAGGCTTTTTCTGAATCGCTGCCACCAGCCGTGAAGTCGACGTTGCTACGAGCGTAGCTAGTGCCGATTTTGCCGGTAACGCCAAATGTTTCGTTCCCTAAGTCAACTTTATAAAAAATACCAGCGCCGGTGGATTTACCTGTGCCGTTTTTTAAAGTGGATGCGGTATGGAAAGTACCTTTGGTATCACCGATTTGATACAACATGCCTTCGATGCCTTGGGTTAAAGTGAAACCATTGTAGGGAGTGCTGGCGAAATTGTAGCCGCCAATAATTTTTCCGGTGCTTTTGCTCGCACGTTCGCACACGGCACCGACCGCGCAGTTCAAATCAGAAGTGGTACGTACGCCCCAGGCTGCGCCTAAGTAGCTGTCTGCCGCGCTGGCGTTAGCTGCAAACGCGAATGCGCTGATCGTTGCGGCAATTGCCAATGTAGTGGAAACGGCACGTTTGAATGTCAACATAAAATCCTCTTGGTGAACACTAATTAAAACGAATTAAATCAATTTGAAACAAAGTAAGAATTTAAGCATTCGAAACTTTGGGCTTGGTGCGGTAATTAGTTCCGTGATTGGCGCTAGTTGCTGCACTTCGGCTTGGGACGCAGTGTCGACAGTTACACAAAGGAATGCCAAAATTACTTTGTGGGGCGAATCAGAAGCGATCTAAGGTACTGTTCTTCAGTACTTTTTTTGATTTTTGAACTTTTGAAGCGATTTTGAAGCGGACGTGACCGATTAAGATTTGTTCAAAATATCAGTTACTATTGATTAATTGCTTTTGAAAGATCTGAGCGGCTTGAGCAGGTCGCGCAGATTATTGTGATCAATTTCGTACATCAGTTCTAATAGGCGCCCGATTTCGCCGAGTGGGAAACCACTGCGCGCAAACCAGCCCAGATAATCGCCAGGTAAATCCGCCAACAGGCGTCCTTCGTACTTACCGTAAGGCATGGTCTTAGTGACGAGTGAAATCAAATCTTCAGTTTGCATGCAATAGTCAAGTGGTTTGCTGGTCTTCGTTTGGTGGGATAGATGCTATTACGTCAAAAATTTTGAAGTGGCGATGCTACAATTCTTCGCATCAGTATTCATTTTATAGAAACCCGTCCGCTATGAACACACCAAGCTCTTCACTTTATCCAACGCCCTACGAATCTGGCAATCAAAATCAAACCACTACTTGGGAAAACTGCATTCCTTTTTACGAAAAATTGGCGCAGGATTTTCCGCAAATTTTGCGCTTAGAGAGAATTGGTGTGTCAGACAGCGGTTTCCCAATGTACGCCGGTGTCATTGCGGCAGACGGAGTTTTCGATCGCGCCAGTTTGAAAGCAGCAGGGCGTCCGGTGTTTTTTAATAATAATGGTATACATCCTGGCGAACCAGAAGGCATCGACGCTTGCATGGCTTTAGTGCGAGATTTTTGCCTACAACCTGAGCGCCTTGCCGCATTGGGTAAAACGGTATTTTTATTTATTCCTGTTTATAACGTTGATGGCTGCTTGAATCGCCAAAATACCTCGCGGGTGAATCAAGACGGACCTGAAATGTTTGGCTTCCGCGCGAACGGACGCAATTTGGATTTGAATCGTGATTTCATTAAATGCGATAGCCTAGCGGCGCAGGTCTTTAATCGTTTCTTCACGATGTGGGATCCTGATGTGATGGTGGATACCCATACTTCGAATGGCGCAGACTATAGCTATACGATGACTTTAATTCAGACTCAGGCCGATAAACTGGGAGATGGCTTGGGACCCTTCTTACGCAATACCATGCTGCCGGCGATTTACAACAAGATGGAGCAACGTGGTTGGCCAACCTGTCCTTATGTGAACCCAGTCAAAGTGACGCCCGATGATGGTATTGAAGATTTTTTGGAGGTGCCGCGTTTTTCAACTGGCTTTGCCGCTTTGCATCACACGATCGGTTTTATGCCTGAAACGCATATGCTAAAGCCCTATGGCGACCGTTATAATTCTATGCGTAGTTTGGTCGAGGTCGTATTAAATTTCACGATTACACATGCGACAGAAATTCAAACACTGCGCGCGCAGGCGCGTCAGGCAGCTACGCAAAAAAAGCAATGGCCAGTGACTTGGAAAGCCGATCACTCACGTCCTTCGAGTTTTCGATTTAAAGGTTATCAGGCTGTGTATAGCCCAAGTAAGATCGGAAACTATACGCGCCTATCGTATGACCGTAATCAGCCTTGGGAGAAAGACATTCCCTACTATGACAATTTTGTCGAAGACGTCGTGGTTAAAACGCCGCAGGCGTATTTGATTCCTCAAGCCTGGCGCGAAGTGATAGAACGTCTGGAGTGGAATGGTGTCATCCTGCGCCGATTAGAGGCGGATCAACAATTGCAAGTAAAGAGTTATCACATCAAGCAAGTAACATCCAGAGCAAATGCCTATGAAGGGCACATGTTTCATGATGAAGTGGAATTGCAGCCCATACGAGAAATGTTTTTGGCGCGCGCCGGTGATTATGTTGTGGAATTGAATCAGCCGCACGCACGTTATGCAATCGAGACTTTGGAGCCACAGGCGCACGATAGTTTCTTCCGTTGGGGGTTTTTCAACAGTGTTCTAGAAAAGAAAGAAACTTTTTCGGATTATGTGTTTGAAGACAGTGCCTACGAGATGCTGCAAACCGAACCAGAGCTAGCAGATAAATTCGCGTCGTGGAAAGCAGCGAATCCGACTTTGCTCAATAACCAGGAAGCGGTACTCGAGTTCATTTTCGCGAATGGAAAGCGATTTAATGAGCCCGAATGGTGTCGTTATCCTGTTTATTCTATCGTCTGATTGAATCACTGGCTTGTCGCCTGATTTGTCGTCAAACTGAGTTTTTCCATGGAAATTGTCTTCTACGAATATATGCAACAGCCACGGTTTTGGATCGCCCGTGACGAAGACGGTTATTGGCTCGTGCCTGCCAGAGAGCAGGGCTGGCACGAGCGCTCTCCGTTTGTCGGGCATGCGATCAATCTGATTCCCTTGCTTGATTTTGACGGGATAGATTTGGGATTGCCGGCAACGCAGGCTTGAATTTATTCCTGAAGTTGTGGCGCAACCAGCGGCAAATCCAAGGTGAAGCAGGTTCCTTTGCCTTCTTGACTTTGTACGGAAATACTTCCGCCCAGTATCGAGTTGACGATGTTGTAGCTGATGTGGAGCCCCAGTCCGCTGCCACCTTGCCCGAGTTTGGTGGTGAAAAATGGTTCGAAGATGCGATGAAGATGTTTTTCTGGTATCCCTTTGCCATCGTCTCTGCATCGAACGATAACGCGATTTCGGTTATTCAATTCTGCACTAATTTCAATATGCCCAGGTTTTATCGTATCGAGGCCGTGTACTACGGCATTGATAATGAGATTGCTCAGAACCTGACACAAAGCACCGGGGTAGCTGTCTATCTCTATTGCGTTTTCCATATTGACGGTGATCTCATGACCTTCACGCTTGACCCGCGCCGTCATCGTCAGCACCATTTTCTGACAAATTTTTCCTAAATCAAAACAGCGACGCTGATTTGAAGTCTGATCCGTAGAAATCTGTTTGAAACTCGACACCAGTTGCGCTGAAGTATCGAGATTGCGCACAATGAGATCAACAGCCTCGGAGGAAGTTTGGCAAAATTTTTCTATTTCCGAGCGTTTGATGGTGCCACTTTGAATTGCAGAAATGAAGTTGTCATTGCGTTCTTTGAGTGTGCTGGCGACCAATAAGCTATTCCCGATCGGCGTATTAAGTTCATGCGCAACGCCCGCGACGATCGAGCCTAATGCGGCGAGTTTTTCTTGCTCGACCAATTTAGTCTGTGCCAGTTTTAGCCTATCATAGGCGCGTGCTTTGTCTAAAGCTACTGCCGCATAGGCGCCTAGTGTACGCAGCATATCCAGATGAGTTGAGTTGTAAGCGTGCGGACGGGCGCTTAAAACGGTGATGACACCGATTACTTGATCGTCAATGAGCATCGGCACATAAATTCCCGAGTTGGTGCGTGTAACTTCACTGCCATCTTGGCGATTGCCGTTCAGAGTTTCTTGGTGACTGAGGTGTACCAACTTGTTGTCATCGTCAAATTGATCAATAATAAGTTCTTGGGCATGTAAAATGCATCTCGATGTTAGCTCTGTGTTTTCATCAAGACTGAGAAAATAATTTTTAGTGGGTGTGCCACGATCTAGTACCTTGTCGAAGCTGACGATACGCTCATCCCAATCAACCATGCCTATGCCATAGACATCCGCATCCATCAATTTGGCAACGTGCGCATAGAAGACTTTTTGGATCGCTTCGATATCTAAAGAAGCGCTGATTTCTCGTCCAATTTCACTCAAGATGATGATGTCGCCACGCGCTTTTTCGGCGATTTCACGTTCCTGCTCTGCGATGACTTTTTCTTGCCGCAATTGATTTTTTTGTTCACGGACTTCCTGAGTACGTAAATTGACTTGCAATTCGAGTTGGTCGCGCGCGCGTTTTAAGAGTCCAACGCGTAGGCGGTAAAAAAATGCCAGTAAGCTAAAAACGCTGAAGAGCATAAATAGTTGAAACCACCAGCTCTTCCAAAATGGTGGAGAAACTTTAATGTCCAGGTGTAATAGACTATCGCTCCAGTTCCCGGTGCCGCTTGCCGCCTTAACCATTAAGACATAATTTCCTTGATCAAGATTGGTATATGTTGCGATAGCTTCACCCGGTTTACCGTAAATCCAATCGTGATCAAAACCCTCTAACTTCCATGCGTAGCGATTTTGTCGGTAGTCGTAAAACTGCAGAGCGGAAAATTCAAAGCTGATCATGCTTTGTTTGGGCGAAAGGTACACCATGTGCGCTTCATGCAATGGACCAGTTATTCCTAACGCTGCTAAATTACTTTTGCTAGAGGAAGCGATGTTTTGCGGAGTATTGATGATTGCATTATCTGCAGAATTGGCAGCCCCGCTTTCTGACCTTAGAGAGCGATTGAATTCAAGTATGTCGGATAAAATAATTTTGAGTCGTGTGTCATTGTCTTTGAGCTGTTTAGGGTGGAAGGCAATTAAACCCCATGCGCCAAAAAAAAGCGTGCCATCGGCTGCCTTTGTCGTAGCGCCAAAACTGAAGCTGCCGTTCAAAGGGCCATTTAAGTTGGGGTAGATTCGCACGCTTTCTTGTGCGACTTTCAGGTGAACCAATCCGGCTTCTGCACCAAGCCACAAATCACCATTCTCGTCGTCTTGTATAGTAATTACCCAACCAGCGGGCATGTTTTTTCTCCAAGATTTTAACTCCCAGTGATCTTGAATTCTAATCAGTTGATATAGCCCAGATGCGGTGCCAACCCAAATTCTTCCCTGTGCATCTTGGTGCAAGCCATAAATCGATAACGCTGTGGGATTTTTGAGTTCGGGGCTGGGTTTAATAGCCTGCGAAAATTGCGCGGTCTGATGATCCCAAATTTGTAATCCGCCTTTGCTCCCTATCCAGATTCTTCCATCCTTATCTTCCAACAGGCAATCGATTGTGTCGTGCGTGAGTGAGCCTGCCTTTTGTGGAATTGCTTTGTGGATCTTGACTCTCAGATCAGGCGAAATTTGATACAGGCCGTTACCGCTGCTGGCCCACACATCACCTCGCCGATCAATGATGATGGCGCTGATCGAGTTAGCCCCGGGAGTATCTTGCGCTAGGAGAATTTTTTTTGTTTTTTTGCTGACAGGGTTGAATAGAAAGAGTCCATCGTCACCACCCAGCCAGAGTTTATCATCGCTTTGTAGACGCAAAGTTTTGGTGTGTAAAGCACCAGTGACGCTTTGCGGGAAATGCTCGACCATGCCACTATTGAGGTCGAGATAGTTGAGTGAGCCGCCATAAGTCGCAACCCAAGCATGATTTTTTTGATCGAGATTGATGCCAACAACATTATTATTGCTGAGACTGGCTTTTTCTTCCTCGATATGAAAATAGTTTGTGAATCCCCGGCTACGTAAGTCCACCAGACTAATTCCATAGCCCCAAGTTCCTATCCATAGCGTGCCACTGCGATCCTGAAATAGCGATGCGACAGAGCTGCTGCTGATGCTGGAGGAAAGTGCTGGATAATTGCGAAAAGTTTCAATCTTTTCAGCATATTTGAGGCGGATTCGATAAAGTGATTCGCCGCCACCAAACCCTATCCACATTGATTTTTCTTCATCTAAAAAAATTGAAAAAACGCGGGTTTGTGGTAATCGCAAGCGTTCCATGATGGGATCGGGTTTTGCTTGTGTGTCATCAATATTCCAAATTTGTACGCCAGATTGCATGCCTAACCATAGGCGATTTTCGCTATCTAAACTCATAGCGCGGATAGAGAAATCGAGTCGCTGCCGATGTGGATGTAAACTCGCAGCGTCAAATCTCTGTGTAAGCTTTCCGCTGGCATTGAGATGGTACACACGCGAACCAAGGGCAACCCACACCCCGCTGTTCCCATCGCTGATCATGGCGCGTATCAATGCACCATGATCGCCCTCCAACATAAACGGCTGAAAACCTTGTGGTGTTAATGCGTGCGGGTCAAATAAATAGAGTTGGTTTTGTGTTGCGACCCAGATTTTATTATCCCGTTGTGGCGCCAGCGCCCATATCCGCCTTTGCTGCAAAGACAGATTCTCTGGCATTTGCACGCGTTCAATCTGTTCGGTTTTCATATTCAGGCGGTTAAGTCCGCCAGACGTGGCAATCCACAATGTATCTTGTTGACCCGCTAATAAAGCAGACACCAATGGGCTGCTCAAGCTATTCGGATCTTCGGTATCTGAGCTCCATTGACGAACGTGGCGGCCATCGTAGCGCACCAGACCAGTCGAAGTCCCTAACCACATAAGTCCATGTTTATCCTGAAAAATGGCAGGAATTGAGCCGTCGTTTAATCCCTGTTCTTGTGAAATGTGCGTAAAACGCAGACTCTGCTTTGAACTTGCGTAGATGTTTGAAGAAGAAATAAAGATAATGATAATCGTCAACAAAACTAATTTGTTGAGTGCGAGAAGACTGTCGACTTCTCGAATAGCGAGCACGCGTGTTAACAATCGGTTCATGCGATTAATGCTATCTATTGTTGTGTATTTTTTTTCTTTTGAATGTCATCCAATTTGCGTGTATTCAATGTATGCCCGTGAAGTGCGCACGTCAATAAATAGTTGTTGGAGTTCGATATAGAAAAATAAGCATCAGGCAACAAGAGTTTACGGCTACACCTAACTTGTAAAACCCCCAAGTTTGTATTTTTTGTCGCAAAACTCAAACAGACTATTTGTCTGAAATTTAACTTCAAAATCTTTTTTAAACGTTTTTGCATTTAATTCTTTGCAGTGCCCTAAAAACTCACTAGAATCAATCTGTTAGGCAAAATTGTTTGTCAAATTAAGGAGACTACTATGAAGAAAATGTTTGTTGGTGCATGCTTAGGTTTGGCCTTGGTTGGAAGTGCTTCTGCAATTGAAGCTGCGAAGCCAGTTGATACATCGGTAGATGGTATTTTTACAGCGTTGTCAAACAGCCGTAATTTGCAGAAAACTGTTGATCAATTGATTGCTAATGGTGCAAATCAACACTCTGTAGTTTCCATCGCTGCAGCTGCTGGTATTCCGCAAAGCAAAATCATGAAATTGCAGGTTTGCGTGAATTCAGTATCGGCTGATTCCACAACTTTGGGTGCCACATGTTTGCGTCCAAAAACAGTGATGACTGCTTACGAAAGTGGCTTGAATGATCCGTTGGCTTACCTGCCTGCAACGGCTGCCGGTAAAAAAGCGAAAAAATAATCGCGACTTTTACGCAGATTTCTTTTCCCTAAAAAGCAGCTTCGGCTGCTTTTTTTATTGCCCATCATTTGTTGAAGTTGAATAAGGTGCCGCGGAAAATATAGTTCATCGTGGATGTAGTTGCTGATATCAATCAGTTACAATCGGTATAATTTTTCTTAACTATTTTTAACATGTTCAGAGCAACGCGCATTTTTATTTTGCTGTTCATCCTGGCAGCAGTCAGCTATTCCGCTTATCGCGCCAGAATTCAATCAGTAGAATGGAAATACACGCTGATGGTGAATGTTTATCCCATCAACGGAGATGGCAGCGCATTGTCTGAGGCCTTTATCAATGGCCTAAGTGTGGATGAATATCAGTCAGTCGAAAAATTTATGCTAACTGCCGCAGAGCAATACGGCAAAAGTCAACACGCTTCAATACAAATCCGTTTGCAAAATAAATTACTGAGTAGACCACCAGCACCACCAGAAAATGCGAATATGTTGGAAGTGATGTGGTGGAGCTTGCAGTTTAGATGGTGGGCCTATCGTCATGCAAAAGTGCATGGTCCTGGCACCCAGGTACGTTTGTTCTTGCAGTACTTTGATCCGCAACAATTGCAAGTGCATCGTTCAACTGCTTTACAGGAGGGCTTGATCGGACAAGTGAACGTATTTGCCAGTGCTGAGATGCGCGAAAAAAATAATGTCGTGATTGCGCACGAATTTTTACATACACTAGGTGCAACGGATAAATACAATTTAACTACAGATTTCCCTAGCTTCCCCGATGGCTATGCGGAACCAGAAAAGAACCCGTTACATCCTCAGCGTTATGCCGAAATAATGGGAGGCCGTCTAGCTCTGACAGAATTTGATGCAGTGATCCCCAGTCATTTGAACAAAGTGGTGATTGGCCCTAAGACAGCACGCGAAATTAATTTCTTACCCGCACAGATCAAATAGTAAATTGACTGAATTAAACAGGAGTGAAGTATGAGTTCTCCCGAAATGTTGTTAGAAGTTTTACGTACAGAATTGCGTCGTGTCGGCATGACATATAAGCAGTTAGCGCACCTGATTGATATGAGTGAGTCGAGTATCAAACGTATGTTCGGTCAAAAAGATATGACCTTGTCGCGGATGGCACAAATTTGTAAAGTCTCGGATATTTCTCTAGAAGATGTATTGCGTCAGGCTGCAGATGTGACACCGCAAGCAGATAACCTCACGTTGTCTCAAGAACGTGCCTTAATGGATAATCCCAAACTATTATTGGTGGCGATTTCTTGTCTTGGACATTGGACTTTTGAGCAAATCATTGAGACTTATACCTTGACTGAGGCTGAATGTATATTGTGTATGGTCGAGTTGGATAAACACGAATTGATAGAACTCAAACCCATGAATCGTTATCGCTTGCGCGTTTCACCAGCATTTCGCTGGCGTGCGGATGGACCGATACAAGCTTTCTTTAAAGAAGTGGTGGTCGCAGATTATTTTAATGGGCGTTTTGATGGTACTGGCGAAACCTTGATGTGCGTACCAGCCCGATTATCGAAAAACAGTGCGCAAGAAATTCAACAGAAAATTCAGCAACTTACTGCAGAAATCGCTCGGCTGCAGCACGACGACCGTCGTCTTCCGGCCGAAGACCGAGATGGCTATACCTTAATGCTGGGCTTCCGTTCTTGGGAATTTTCTGCATTTACTGCCTTACGCAGACCTTCCACCATGGCGACTACGAAGGGACGGGTGGTTCACCAGATCGGGCCCAAGAACAGATAAAAAGTAGAACCGCTGCCCTGCGTAGAACCAGCACCAAAATACAAGGGGCCAAAGCGCGTATCGAAGGCGACGAAAGTACTGCCAGCACGTTTTATTTTGCTGAATTTTACCGCTTCCCCTTCACCAAAACCGCCGCCTAATTCTGCCGAGAAACCAAGACGCACAGCGCCGCCAAGAGCGGCTGGCATACTACCTATTCGGTGGGCCATTACGACCCGCCCCAATGCGACAGTTTTGCTCGATAATGAATCAGCAGGTGTGCCCGATAAACGCAAAAATCCACCGAGTGAAAGTGGGGCGAAGCTGCCTTGTGATCTGGCCCATTCGCCATACAGATGGCCCGCCCATTCACCGCGTTGAAAAGCAGTCATGCCAATGATTGAAGAATTTAATATGGCTTTCTTAGAGCCATCCGGTGCCAGTGCACGTTCCCAGTTCATGGTTAAGTAATTACCACGACTGGGGTAAGCCAATGAGTCTAAAGTGTCGACTCTGAAACGTAGGAACTGCGTCGATTGAAACACGCGCAAATCAGGTCCCTCCGCTTCGGGTAGTAAAGTCTTCACTTCAGCACGCTCACGTCGGAAACCTAATTGCACATCACCCCAATTGCCGATTTGATGACCGATAGGAAAGTTGAAGGACGTTGCCTTATAGCCGAGCCGCATGATTTTTCGACCCGAAGAAAAAAGATCTCCCGCCAATGAATCACTTTGTGCCGCAGGCGCTATAAACCATTCGCTACCTGCCCCTAATGGTTGAAAGAATTGACCTCCAAAAACACGGTCGGAGCCGATTTTTCCAGCAAGGCGTAACTCTCCACCCCAGCTATTTTGCGATGCTGCTACATGCATCGCACCGAGCGAAAATTTATGGGTATCTTTGAAGTCGCTGGACAGTTCTAAGCCAACACGTAGGCGATTTTTACCCCAGACCGCTTCGTGTGTCTTGATGGTGACTTCACGCTCATCTAAGCGATCATCAATTTCAACTTCAACATGATCAATATCACCACGACCATAGAGCTTGCCGGTCACCTGCATGATTTTTTCTTCGCTGGTGACTTCACCGACTTTGATGCCGGATTGTTTGAGTAAAATTTCCGGATTGATGTTTTGTGTACCTTGAATATCGATGCTTGCAATTCTTAAGCTGGTATCTGGCGCATTGCCTTCTGCTGTGCGCAGCTGTTCGTAGCGTTGATAGTCGCTGACCGAGCTGCTCAAATTTGCTAAACGGCTTTCCATTTGACGAGTTGCTATGTCACCAGCCAGCATGGCATTGTGATGCTCGCTAAAATCGAGAAAATTGATGCCATTCAAATTCGGCGCGATTAAGACATCTTTTGGGCGCAATTCTTTGAGTGAGCGCTGCACGTTTTGTTCGGTCAAAATTTGTATCATTTGTTGCGCTACGCTGATCGCACTGCCTAGTTCTTTTTCTTCTGCTAATGGCGTGCCGACATTCACAGCGATGACGACATCTGCGCCCATTTTCTTGGCCATATCGATGGGTAGATTTCGAACTAATCCACCGTCGACCACGAGACGGTTGTTGACATGCACAGGTGCAAACATGCCGGGCACTGCGAGGGAGGCACGCATAGTGATGAAAAGCGGTGTATCTGTCAGTTCGACCATTTCGCCGGTGACCAGATCGGAGGCAACTGAGCGAAATGGAATCGGCAAATGATTCACATGCTCACTTTTCATGCCTGCTGGCAGTAAGCGTGTCAGTGCTTGCTCCAGTGCTGCGTTGCCAGCAGCAGAAGGGGGCAAGGCGATTCCAGAGCGAGTGACCGCAAATTCGATGCGCGAAGGCAGTACAACATCTTCTTCACGCCTGCGAAAATCGAGCGCATCGCGAGCAGGGCGATCCGCCAGCACGTTTTCCCATGAAGTCGAGCGCACGATTGCTTCTATGTCTTCAACTGAACGTCCAGCTGCATAGGCACCACCTACCACCGCTCCCATGCTGGTGCCGACTACAAAATCGATAGGAATGCGCATTTCTTTTAACACACGTAACACACCGATATGCGCAAATCCGCGTGCACCGCCACCGGATAGCACAAGTGCGACTTTGGGGCGTTCTTTAATTGCCGTGACGTTTTCTTCGAGTTTGAGTGATTGCTTAGGTTCTTGTTCCTGAACGGGAGATTGGATTGGTACCGGCGTTTGTGCGTAAGTGCTCAAAGAAATACTACAAACAATGGATAAACTAAGGAGATGAATTTTCTGGGTAATCTTAGTACTAAACATAGTTCTCACTCAGTGTCCTTAAGCAATGTGATTGGTGGTGCAATTGTCAGACCTGGCTATATTGCCAGATCTTGATGCTAAACTGAAATTAGAAGCTACCCGTAAATTGATAGCGTGCACCTGGATGCCACATGGTGACGATCGTCGCAATCTTGTTTTGTGAACGGGTCTTTCTATGCAAAACTAGGCATACCTCTTTAGTTGAAATATGCAGCATGTCAGCGATGTGTTTGGGCGGCATCACAGCTTCGATACTGTAATCGACACCTTGTAGTGGTGCCACTGCAACCAGATATTCGTTCGGAGTGATGCTGGAAAAGTCTTGACTCAAATAATCTTCCGCTAGGGCAGAATTGACCCAACGATCTTCCACTTGAATCGCAATCTCGTTTTCAAAGTGCACAATCACCGAATGAAATAGTCGGTAACCAGGGTCCACTTGAAATTGCTGCGCTAGAGATTCGTTGGCTTCGACTTCAAGCAATTCATGAAGTTCACTGCGATGTGCATGTCCCCGTGAGCGAATTTCATCCGCGATACTTTTGATCGCGACGAGCGTAGCCTGATATTTTTGTTGGGCGACATAAGTACCAGAGCCTTGGATACGATTCAGTATCTGTTCGCTGGTCAGTTCGCGTACTGCACGATTGACAGTCATACGCGACACACTAAATTGCTGCGCCAAGGCGGCTTCAGATGGAATCGCATCACCTTCTTTCCAAGTGCCAGCCTGAATCTCACGCAGCAGGAAATCTTTAATTGTTTGAAAAACAGGAGTGGCGGTGGACTGAATCGTCATAGTTAAGCCTACATGCCCAAAGGTAATTATTAGAGAAAAGCAAATTTTTCATATTTTCGCACAGAATCAAAAAAAGTCGCTTGCAAAAGTTGTATATACAACTTAAACTGTGGAGCATATTAAGTTTCAATATCATTTTTGCGCGGCTACGCTTAATCTGAACGACATGTTTTGAAGTTAGCAAAGTGATCAGGCAAAGATGCGTTTATTAATCGATTCTTGAGGAGAAGGCTATGAATAACGATCCACGCTGGGATGCAAGTCGTGAAATCCGTGCACCACGCGGCGCTGAAAAAGTGTGTAAAACTTGGGTAGCCGAAGCGGCCTACCGCATGATTCAAAATAATCTTGATAAAGAAGTTGCAGAAAATCCTAAGCACTTAGTCGTGTACGGCGGTATCGGTCGCGCTGCACGTAACTGGGAATGCTATGACCAGATTTTGGCTAGTTTGAAAGACTTGGGCGAAGATGAAACTTTGCTGATTCAATCGGGCAAGCCTGTCGGTATTTTTAAAACTACAGAAGATTCTCCACGTGTGTTGATCGCCAATTCCAATTTGGTACCAAAGTGGGCGAATTGGGAGCACTTCAATGAACTCGACCGCAAGGGTTTGTTCATGTACGGACAAATGACCGCTGGCAGCTGGATCTATATCGGTACGCAAGGTATTGTGCAAGGCACTTATGAAACGTTTGCTGAAGCCGGTCGTCAGCATTTTGGCGGTGATTGGGGCGGTCGTTGGATCTTGACAGCTGGTTTAGGCGGCATGGGTGGCGCGCAGCCACTGGCGGCTAGTTTTGCTGGCGCAGTGTCCTTGAACATCGAGTGCCAGCAATCGAGCATCGACTTCCGCCTGCGCACGCGTTATGTCGATAAGCAAGCGAAAGACATCGACGATGCGATAGAACTGATCAAGTATCACACCGCACGTAAAGACGCGATCTCGATTGCTTTGCTCGGTAACGCGGCAGAAATTTTGCCACAGTTGGTCAAGCGTGCTAAAGCTGGTGGCATCAAACCTGATCTAGTTACTGATCAAACCTCCGCACATGATTTGATCAACGGTTATTTGCCGATTGGCTGGACAGTCGAGCAATGGAAATCAGCGCAACACGATGTGAGTCAGCATGCAAAATTAACCGCCGACGCTGCACAAGCTTGTGCGGTACATGTGCAAGCAATGTTGGATTTCCACGCTATGGGTATTCCAACGGTCGATTACGGCAATAATATTCGTCAGGTCGCCTTTGATACGGGCGTCAAAAACGCCTTCGATTTCCCAGGTTTTGTGCCTGCGTATATTCGTCCCTTATTCTGCGATGGTAAAGGCCCATTCCGTTGGGTGGCTTTGTCTGGCGATCCTGAAGATATTCGTAAGACCGATGCTAAGATTAAAGAATTATTTCCAGAGAATAAAGGCGTGCATAAATGGCTGGACATGGCGAGTGAACGGATTGCCTTCCAAGGCTTGCCAGCACGTATTTGCTGGTTAGGTTTGGGTGAGCGTCACATCGCAGGTTTGGCCTTCAATGAGATGGTGAAAAACGGTGAATTGAAAGCACCTATTGTGATCGGTCGTGATCATCTCGATACCGGTTCTGTCTCTAGTCCAAATCGCGAAACTGAAAGTATGAAAGACGGTACTGATGCAGTATCTGATTGGCCTTTGTTGAATGCTCTTTTGAACACAGCAGGCGGCGCGAGTTGGGTATCTTTGCATCACGGTGGTGGTGTGGGGATGGGTTACTCGCAGCACTCAGGAATGGTGATTGTGGCTGATGGCACTGAAGCAGCAGCTAAACGTTTAGCGCGCGTGTTAGTCAATGATTGTGGCTCAGGCGTCATGCGTCATGCGGATGCCGGTTACGAACAAGCCGTGGCATGTGCTAAGCGTAATGGCTTGCAATTGCCGATGATTAAGTAATTTGTTTATTTGCCGCGGAGGCACAGAGTACGTAGAGAAAAGCGATTAGCTAGTTAGTGTCATTCCCGCGAAGGCGGGAATCCAGTGACTTTGGTGGTGTAATCGAAGACACTGGACTCCTGCCTACGCAGGAGTGACAAAAAGAGACTTTTCATACACTACACTTCTGCGGTAAATAGAATTCAAAGATAATAAAGGACACCAATATGAGCACAACTTTCACCATACAACCAGGTCAATTTAAACTCGCGGACTTGCGCGCGATCTGGCAAAAACCTTTTAAATTAGCGTTGGCAGAATCTGCCTACGCCGCCATCAATGAAGCCTCTGCGACGATAGATCGTATCGTCGCAAAAGGCGATGCGGCTTACGGGATTAATACCGGTTTTGGCAAGCTCGCGAAAACCCGTATTCCAGATGAAGATTTAGAACTACTGCAAAAAAATCTGATCTTGTCACACTCAGTCGGCTCTGGTGAGTTGATCGCAGACGATGTGGTGCGCTTAATTATTGCAATGAAAATTGCAAGCTTAGCGCGCGGTTTTTCTGGTATTCGTGCTTCTGTCATCAACACCATGATCGCGGCTTATAACGCTGGCATCATGCCAGCAATTCCTGTTAAAGGTTCCGTCGGTGCTTCTGGCGATTTAGCGCCTTTGTCACACATGACTTTAGCGATCATGGGCGAAGGTCAAGTACGTGTTGATGGTCAAATGGTCGATGCAAAAGTGGCGTTGGCAAAAGCAGGTATCACACCAGTCGTATTGGCAGCGAAAGAAGGCTTGGCCTTGATCAACGGTACGCAAGTTTCAACTGCATTGGCATTGAATGGTTTATTTTTGGCCGAGCGTTTGTTAGAAGCTGCAACCATCACGGGTGCTTTGTCCGTCGATGCAGCAAAAGGCAGCGATGCGCCATTTGATCCACGTATTCATGCAGTGCGCGGCCAGCCAGGACAAATCGCTACAGCGAATATTTATCGTACTCTGTTAAATGGCAGTGAAATCCGTCAATCGCATTTGGTCAATGACGAACGTGTGCAAGATCCTTACTGCTTGCGTTGTCAGCCACAGGTAATGGGTGCATGTTTGGACATCATCAATAATGCCGCGCGTACTTTGCTGACAGAGGCGAATGCTGTCACCGACAATCCTTTGGTGTTTGTTGATACGAATGAAGTGATTTCTGGTGGTAATTTCCACGCTGAACCAGTGGCGTTTGCCGCTGATACTTTGGCTTTGGCAATCGCGGAAATTGGTTCTATTTCTGAACGTCGCATCGCCTTGTTGATTGATTCCTCGATTTCTGGTTTGCCACCATTCTTGGTGCCGTCATCTGGTCTGAATTCTGGCTTTATGATTGCGCACGTGACAGCCGCAGCGTTAGCATCTGAAAATAAATCGCACGCGCATCCAGCCAGTGTTGACACGATTCCAACGTCTGCAAATCAAGAAGATCACGTGAGTATGGCGACATTTGCTGGTCGTCGTTTGCATGAGATGGCGCACAATACCGCTACCATCGTCGGCATAGAATTGTTGGCGGCAGCGCAGGGTGTGGACTTTCATCAGCCGCTGAAGACGTCGGATAAGTTGACGACAGTGCACCAGTTGTTACGTTCCAAAGTAGCGTTCTACGATAAGGATCGTTTCTTTGCACCGGATATTGAAGCAGCGAAATCTTTAGTGGTTGAAGGTGCTTTAAGCGCACAATGTGCAGACTTATATGGGCATTTGTATTTGGCTTAAGTTGTGGTTTAGGCTGTAGTGTTTTTTGCCGCAGAGGCGCCGAGTATGCGAAGTTGATCAAAAAAATCTCTGCGTGCTCTGCACCTCTGCGGCTTATTTATGATTTTGAGTTGACCTATTATTGAGACTAACCATGCGTAAATGGACAGCAAAAGATTACCGCACGATGCCGTGGAAAAATGGTGGCGGCAGTACCACCGAGTTGGCGATCTTTCCTGAAGGTGCAGAAATGGAACACTTTGTCTGGCGTTTAAGCACTGCCACCGTCGCGCAGGATGGACCGTTCTCACACTTCGCACAAATCGATCGCAGTCTGGCAATTTTGACTGGTGCTGGCTTGGTGTTGAAAACCGATGCTGGCAGTACAGCAGAAAAAATGGTCACGCTGACCCAAGAAAGTTTGCCGCATCGTTTCTCTGGCGAAGATAATATTTTTGCCGAGTTACTAGATGGCACTGTCGTTGACTTAAACCTGATGACGCGCCGTGATGTGTGCCAGCATTTCATGCAACCTCTGAGTGCCGGTGAACATCTGATCAATGCTGAAGAGGCGCAACAAATCTTAATCTTCTGCGAAAAAGGTCGAGCGCAATTGATTAAGCAGACGCAATTGGAAGCGGGTGATCTGGTTTTATTGGAAGAAGAACATGAAGCCAGTGGTATACGCTGTCATATTGAAGCGGAAGAGGGCAGTTTTTTGTACATAATGCGGATTAGTTTTCTAAATCATCATGAACAGCATGGAGGCGCGCATGCACTCGGCTAAATGGGATAGCGTTTGGCTCAACATACATCTTGCAACTATGGAGTCTGGCAACGGTTACGGCATGGTTCGTGATGCGGCAATTGCCGTCAGGGATGGCAAGATCGCATGGTTAGGCGCAGCAAAAGATTTGCCTGTCGACTATGTAGCGCAAACCACGCACGATGGCCAAGGATGTTGGCTGACACCCGGGCTGATCGATTGCCATACCCACATGGTGTACGCAGGCAATCGCAGCAATGAGTTTGAGGCGCGTTTAAACGGCGTCGCTTACGAAGAAATAGCACGTCAAGGTGGTGGCATCGTATCGACCGTCAAGGCGACACGCGCAGCCAGCGAACAAGAATTAATGCAGGCCAGTTTGCCACGTGTACTCAGCAGTTTACGCGAAGGTGTGACGACCCTCGAAATCAAATCAGGCTACGGTCTGGACACAGCGACAGAATCAAAAATTTTGCGCGTCGCCAGGCAGATTCAACGCGATTTGCCAGTCAGAGTTACCACGACATTTTTGGGTGCACACGCTCTGCCGCCTGAATTTGCCGGTCGAGCCGACGATTACATTGATGAAGTTTGTGAGCGCATGTTGCCTGCGGTTGTGGCAGAAGGATTGGCGGATGCTGTCGATGTTTTTTGCGAGAAGATAGGTTTTACTCCCTCACAAACGGAGCGTGTGTTTCAAGCTGCGCAAAAACATGGTTTGCCAGTCAAATTACATGCAGAACAGTTATCGGATCAGGGTGGCGCAGCGTTGACCGCCAAGTATCAAGGTCTATCTGCCGATCATTTGGAATACCTGAGCGAGGAGGGCATCACTGCGATGCAAAAGCAAGGTACGGTTGCGGTCTTATTGCCTGGTGCATTTTATTTTTTACGTGAAACCAAATATCCACCATTAGCCGCCTTACGCGCAGCAGAGGTGCCGATTGCTTTGGCGACTGATTGTAATCCTGGCACGTCACCCATGACTTCACCGTTATTAACCATGAATATGGCATGTACTTTATTTCGCATGACGCCACTGGAAGCATTACAAGGCTTGACGATGCACGCCGCCCGCGCTTTGGGATTAGATCAACAAATCGGTAGTTTGTCCGTGGGGAAACAGGCGGATTTCGCTCTCTGGAATATTGTACGGCCAGCAGATCTCGCCTATATGATTGGTGTGAATCCTTGTGTAACAAGTGTATTTTCAGGTCAGATTCGCTCATTACAGACCTTCCTGAATTGATCGGATAAATATAAAGTCTGGCAAAAAGTGCTTGAGATGACGGAATGTGCCTTGTCTATTTATAAAAAATGAGTCGTTCCTGTTGGAAATAATTCACGAGCCGATGAAATTGCTTTGACAACATTTGCCTGCGGGCTATGATGATTACATTCAGTTATATGTCCCGCAATTTTCATTTTGTATGAAATTTGCCGTGAGGATGGTATTTTGTTAAAGGATGGATATGCCAGAGAAGTCACTGAGTAATATTTTGTACGTAGAAGACGATCTCGATATTCAGGCGGTTGCACAAATCGCCTTGGAAGTTGTCGGCGGCTTTACACTCAAAACTTGCAGTTCGGGCGCGGAAGCGATTGCTGCGATTGAGCAAGGATTTATACCAGATCTGCTGCTGTTAGATGTCATGATGCCCAATATGGATGGCCCCACGACCCTGTCTGAATTACGTAAGTTACCAGTCACAACCAACACGCCAGTTATATTTATGACGGCCAAGGTGCAGTCTAACGAACAAGATTATTATTTCACCTTGGGGGCGATCGGTGTGATTGCGAAGCCATTTGATCCTATGGCATTGGCTGGACAGGCGCGTGCTTTGTGGGACAAGGTGAGCTAAGTGAATGACAGGGATCAAGAGTTAAATGATGCTTTGCGGGCATTGGCTCAAGTCTATATTGCTAAACTGCCTTCTAAGATAGAAGAACTCAAAGTCGCCAACCAACGGTTTCAAATCAATCCTTCGGATCGTGAAAATTATATTTTATTGCACCGACTTTTGCACACGATGGCTGGCTCTGCCGGCACTTTTGGGTTCCCTGAGATGGGGGAAGCGGCACGTGAATTAGAGGCCAAAATTAAGGAGTATATTTCCGGTCAACCTTGGGAAGCCTTTAGGATCAAGGATTTTAGTGACCAGATCGAGCGTTATTTAGCGAATACAGAATCGACTTATAAAACGGCATTACAAGCTAAAGCGGAAGTGAATGAGCGACAGGGAGATGCTGCAAAGACCTTAATTCCGCTAGAGAAAAAGTCCATACTCTGGGTAGACGCTGAAGTTGAAGAAAATAAAGATATCATACAAATTTTGGAGCAGTTTGGATTTGAAATTCAACGCATCCAACAATTGTCAAAGCTGGAGCTGGCTTTGCAAGCGACCAAACCGGTTTTGCTCATCATGGATGCAGGATTTGAAGAGCAAGTATTCGCTGGTGTTGATGAAGTTGTGCGTTTGAAAAATCAACACCTTGCATTGCCTCCCGTTCTATTTACGTCGCAAACAAACAGTTTCGAGTGCCGCTTGCGAGCTGTACGTGCGGGCGGTGAGGCTTTTTTTCTGAAACCTTTAGATGTGCTCGCTCTGACGGAGTGCATTGAAGAAATTTTGGAACGCCCCAATCCAAGGCATTTTCGGATAATGATTATTGACGACGACGTAGACCTTGCACAGTATTACAGCCGGGTATTGCAAGGCGCGGGAATGACTACATTAGTCTTGAATGATCCCGAATTGGTCCTTGAACAGATGGCGAGTTTTCGTCCAGAGTTGTTGTTGATGGATGTCTACATGCCCGATTGTGATGGCGTTGAATTATCTACCGTGATACGACAAGACAGCTCCTATCTGGACGTGCCAATTGTATTTTTGTCGAGTGAAAATAATTTGCAAAAACAAATTGCAGCGGTGAAGGTCGGCGCAGATGACTTCTTAAGTAAACCAATTTCACCTGAGTTACTGGTATCGTCATTAAGTTCTCGAGCCGAACGCTATCGGGCTCTACGCACTTTGGTAATGCGCGATGGATTAACAGGCTTGTACAATCACTCTGCCATCAAAGAAGATTTGATCGCAAAAATGTCGAGTGCTAGTCGAGGCGTTACCGCTGTATCGGTGGCGATGTTGGACTTGGATAATTTCAAGAAAGTGAATGATACTTATGGGCACCAAGTCGGTGATCAAGTATTGCGAACGTTATCGCACTTACTCAAGCAGCGATTGCGTAAAAGTGATGTCGTGGGGCGTTATGGTGGTGAGGAGTTTATCGTTATCTTCCCTAATACGACAGCCGAAGTGGCAAAAATCGTATTGGATAAAGTGAGGCTGGCATTTAATCAAATTCATCATTTTGCAGAGCAGGGAGAATTTTGTGTAGGATTTTCAGCGGGCATCGCGGATTCACGCCAGACAACCAGTCCTGATGACCTAATATCGATTGCAGATGCCGCTTTGTATCGCGCTAAACACAGTGGTAAGAATCAAATTGTATTAGGCGATCAAGCTAGCTAAGCCTTAATTTTTCTTTTCTTTTTGTTTAATTGGTTGTTTAAGAAAAAATAATTATTCGTAGATAAAAAGCCAGTACAAACTAATTTGTACTGGCTTTTTATTTGTGCGTGCAATCAAGACTTAATTGCGATGTTGCGGCTTAGTGTTGGTTCGCAAAAAAACGTCGAACGGAAGGACTCACTGATACTTTCGCTGCAAACATCCTCAATTCTTGCTGAGATGACTTGCTTTGATTTTAGATTCCAAAGCTTTACCTTTGCGTGCGCGTTTGCCGATATGAATCGCAAGGCCACTGGCGCTCAAACTTACTTCTTGCGGTTTAGCTGCGCGACCTATGCCACTGACCTTGACGCCTTTTTGACTGATCGCAGTAGCAGCTATCAGTTTTTCTTTGGGCTCCAATTCCATCAAAATCACACCGCGGCCACCGCTCGATAATTGTTTGATTTCAGTTAAGCCAAATACGAGTAAGCGACCTTTTTCAGACAAGCAGGCAATCGCACTGGCGTCTTCAGAAATTGTGCTTGGTGCCAACGGTTCATCGCCATCATCTAAGGTCATAAAGGCTTTACCCGCCTTCATACGGCCGACCATATCACTGAGTTTAGCGGTGAAACCATAACCAGCTGTGGAGGCTAACAAGAGTGAAGTCTCGGCTTTACCTGCGAAGTAATGCAAGATACGTGACCCGCTCGCTAAGTCGATCAAAGTCGTGACAGGTACGCCATCGCCGCGTGCACCAGGCAGCGCTGAAACGGGCACGGAATACACGCGACCATTTGAGCCAAATACCAAGAGCTGATCGACGGTACGGCATTCAAAAGTGCCATATAAACTGTCACCTGCTTTGAATGTGAATTGGGCAGGATCGTGTTCATGTCCGGTGCGAGCGCGTACCCAACCTTTTTCAGAAATGACGACGGTGACTGGCTCGTCGATTACTTTCTGTTCAATTGAAGCGCGTTGTGCTTCTTCAATCACGGTACGGCGAGCATCACCAAATTGTTTTGCATCCGCTTCGATTTCCTTGATGATGCATTTCTTCATGGCTGAAGGATCATCTAAAAGGTTTTGCAAGCTGGTTTTTTCGTTGCGTAATTCTGCCAATTCTTGCTGTATCTTGATGGACTCCAAGCGCGCCAATTGGCGCAAGCGGATTTCCAAAATATCTTCGGCTTGACGATCCGATAAGCGGAAAGCCTCCATCAACGCAGGCTTGGGTTCATCCGATTCACGAATGATCTTGATGACCTTGTCGATATTTAACAGTACCGCTTCACGGCCTTCTAAAAAGTGAATGCGGTCATTCACTTTTTTCAGTTTGAATTGAGTGCGACGTGTGACGGTTTCAAAACGGAAGCTGATCCATTCCGTCAAAATATCGGAGAGTGGTTTTTGACGTGGGCGGCCATCACCACCTATCATCACCAGATTCAGCGAAGCTGAGGTTTCGAGCGAAGTATGCGCCAACAACATTTGCATAAATTCGGCTTGATCTTGGTTTTTAGATTTTGGTTCTAATACCAAACGCACAGCCGCATCTTTGCCAGATTCATCGCGCACAGCATCGAGTACCGACAGCATGACTTGCTTTAAGCTGACTTGCTCTGGCGACAGAGATTTTTTACCCATTTTAATTTTGGGATTCGTAATCTCTTCGATTTCTTCCAGCACTTTTTGTGAGGAGGTGCCAGGTGGCAGCTCAGTAATCACCGCTTGCCATTGACCGCGTGCCAGTTCTTCTATCTTCCAACGTGCGCGTACTTTCAGACTGCCACGACCGCTAGCGTAAATATCGCTGATCGCTGCTGCTGGCGTAATGATTTGCCCGCCACCCGGAAAATCTGGACCGGGGATGAACTCCATTAATTCTGCATGCGTGGTCTTAGGATTGCGAATCAAGGCCACTGCTGCTTTAGCAACTTCCGTCAAATTGTGTGAAGGAATTTCAGTTGCCATACCGACCGCAATACCAGATGCGCCGTTCAATAAAACGAAAGGCAAACGTCCCGGCAATAAAGTCGGCTCTTGATATGAACCATCATAGTTAGGCTGAAAATCGACTGTGCCCAGATCGATCTCATCGAGTAATAATTTGGAAATAGGCGTTAAACGTGCTTCGGTATATCGCATGGCGGCAGCGCCGTCGCCATCACGTGAACCGAAGTTACCTTGTCCATCAATCAGTGGATAGCGCAGAGAAAAATCCTGCGCCATACGTACCATCGCGTCATACACGGATTGATCGCCATGCGGATGCAGCTTACCTAGGACATCACCAACCACCGTCGCAGACTTACGCGGCTTGGCGGAGGAATTCAAACCGAGCTCGTTCATCGAATACAGAATCCGACGCTGCACAGGTTTTTGTCCATCGCTGACATCTGGCAATGCACGACCTTTAACTACAGAAATCGCGTAATCAAGATAGGCGCGCTCAGCGAAAGTCGCCAACGTCAAGGTCTCGCTATCACCACCATTGCCACCATTATTGTTCGGGGCTTCGTCAAATAAATTTGCTTGTTCGCTCATAATCTTACAATCTAATTTTGGGCGGGTGCAACCCGCGTTTTTTTTGTGCTTCTTGTGACCTAATGGCAGATTTCACCGCCCTATATTTTCACTGAAACTTGGGGCTTCTAAAACTGCTTAATTGGGATGAAGTGCAAGGCGCTTCCCACAGCAATACTGGAGTATTGCGATGACAAGCAACGCCGCAATTCGCCCAAGTATGCGGTTTTAGAAGTCCACAAGCTAGATGTCTGCTTCGGCTTCGTTCCCATGCTCTTCTAACCATGCTTTTCGTGCCGAAGCTTCACCTTTGCCCATCAGCATATTGAAACGGCCTTCCGAAAATTCCTGATCGAATTCACCAAGAGACACCGGCAACAAACGGCGCGTATCAGGGTTCATCGTCGTTTCCCATAATTGGTTGGCATTCATCTCACCCAAGCCCTTAAAGCGGGAAATCGCCCAAGCACCATCTTTAACACCGTCCTTGCGCAATTTATCTTCAATCGCAGTTAGTTCGCCCTGATCTAATGCATAAATTTTTTGCGCGGGTTTCTTGCCACGTGCCGGTGCATCGACACGGAATAGAGGCGGGCGGGCGATGCAGATATGTCCGCGTGCAATTAACTGTGGAAAGTGTTTAAAGAACAGTGTCAACAACAAGACTTGAATATGTGAACCATCGACGTCCGCATCAGAAAGAATACAGATTTTGCCGTAACGCAGATTTGTTAAATCGATGGTGTCGTTGACACTGTGCGGATCAACGCCAATTGCGACGGCGATATCGTGAATTTCATTGTTCGCGAACAGGCGATCTCGTTCAGATTCCCAAGAATTCAAGACTTTACCGCGTAGTGGCAGAATAGCTTGAAACTCTTTGTCACGTCCCATTTTTGCAGAGCCGCCCGCAGAGTCACCTTCGACTAAAAATAATTCATTGCGGGTGATGTCGTTCGATTCGCAATCGGTGAGTTTGCCAGGTAAGACTGCGACACCAGACGATTTTTTCTTCTCGACTTTTTGCAAGGAACGCAGACGCGATTGCGCTTGCTTGATCACTAGTTCGGCGAGTTTTTTACCCAGTTCTACGTGCGAATTTAGCCAGAGTTCTAAAGGTGGTTTGGAAAAACTTGATACCAGACGTACCGCATCGCGTGAATTTAAACGCTCTTTAATTTGTCCTTGAAATTGTGGGTCTAGCACCTTGGCCGAGAGTACAAAAGAGGCTCGGGCAAACACGTCTTCCGGTAAAAGTTTTACGCCTTTGGGTAGCAGCGAATGCATCTCCGCGAAGCTTTTCACCGCGCCAAATAATCCTTCGCGCAAACCGGATTCGTGGGTGCCACCTGCCGGTGTTGGAATCAAATTTACATACGATTCGCGTACGACGCCACCATCTTCGGTCCATGCTACAACCCACGACGCGCCTTCACCTTCAGCAAAACCGTCGGCATCGGCATTGGCAAATTGTTCGCCTTCAAACATAGGGATCACTAAGTCGCCATGTGAGGCTTGTGTCAGAGCTTCAGTCAAGTAACCACGCAAGCCTTGATCGTATTGCCAAGTTTGGCTTTCACCGGTTTTTGCATTGTTGAAGGTGACTTTAACGCCTGGCAGTAACACCGCCTTCGAGCGCAGTAAACGCTGCATTTCTGGGATAGAAATCGCTGGCGAATCAAAATATTTTCCATCAGGCCAGACTGAAACGCGGGTACCATTTTTCTTTTCGCCACGACCTAAAGGCTGAGTGCTCAATGGTTCGATCACATCGCCATTGGCAAACACGAGATTATGCAATCCACCTTCACGCCAAACGGTGATCTCGAGACGTTTCGATAGCGCATTGGTGACAGACACGCCGACGCCGTGCAAACCGCCGGAGAAGGCGTAAGCACCACCTGAACCTTTGTCAAATTTGCCGCCAGCATGCAAGCGAGTGAACACGATTTCTACCGTAGGCACGCCTTCTTCTGGATGCAAACCGACAGGAATGCCACGGCCATCATCCTCGACGCTGATGCTGCCGTCGGCATTGAGCGTAACTTGGATATTCTTACAATGGCCACCCAATGCTTCATCTGAGGCATTGTCGATGACTTCTTGAATAATATGCAGAGGGTTTTCGGTGCGGGTGTACATCCCTGGTCTTTGTTTGACCGGTTCCAGTCCTTTGAGGACGCGGATGGATGATTCGCTGTAGTCGGATGGGGTTGTGGTTTTTTTAGTTGCCATGCGATGAAATGGGTGAAAAATTAATCTATTGACTTGTTTATTTGCTTTCGCCCGAGTTTGAGCGATGGGCTTCTTTTTTTATCGTACACGGAAAACCGAGGATTTGACGAATTATTGTAATGTGAAACACTGGTTTTATGTACAGTTAATTTGATTCTGTGTGATATAGATGTGAAAAAAACTGGTTCAATGCGAATGTTCTCTACGTAGGTTGGTGCTGAGCGGAGCGAAGCTCAACAATCGCGGGCAACTGTAGTTTGCGAATTCCGGGTTAACTCGCACAAGCAAAATAAATGATCTGAATTAAGAAAAAACTTACTTACTTTATTTACTTATCTACTTGCTCAATAAGCGCATTCCTTGTTCCAGTCCAGACAAAGTAATCGGAAACATACGATTACTCAGCAATTTGCGCATGATATCGATCGACTGTCGATATTGCCAAATTCCTTCGGGTTCGGGATTGAGCCACAAATACTTGGGGAAGTGTGCTGTGAAGCGTTGTATCCAAGTCGCACCAGCTTCTTCATTGTTGTATTCGACTGAGCCACCAGCCTGCAGAATTTCATAAGGGCTCATGGTGGCATCGCCGACAAAAATTAATTTGGTATCAGGCGTGTATTTGCGCAGCACATCCCACGTGGCGAATTTTTCTGAATGACGTCGGTGATTATTTTTCCACAGATAATCGTAGACGCAATTATGGAAATAATAGAATTCCATGTTTTTGAATTCAGTTTTTGCCGCCGAAAACAATTCCTCTATCTGCGCGATGTGATCGTCCATGGTGCCGCCGACATCCAACAGCATCAGTACCTTGATATTGTTCTTGCGCTCGGGCTGCATTTTGATATCGAGGTAGCCCGCGTTGTTCGCGGTGGCTTTGATCGTTGCATCTAACGCCAATTCTTCCTCTGCACCTAAGCGGGCGAATTTACGCAGGCGGCGCAGAGCAACCTTGATATTACGCGTACCGAGTTCACGTTCGGTATCATAGTCTTTGAATGCACGTGCTTCCCAGACCTTGACTGCCGAACGTCTTTCGCTTTTACCACCGATGCGTACGCCTTCAGGATTATCACCACCATTGCCGAAAGGGGAGGTGCCACCTGTGCCTATCCAGCGATTGCCACCTTGGTGCCGCTCTTTTTGTTCTTCGAGTAATTGTTTGAGCCTGTCCATCAGTTTGTCGTAGCCAAATTTTTCCAATGCAGCCCTTTGTTCATCTGTCAGTTCACGCCCTAATCTTTTCTTGAGCCAATCGAGCGGAATGTCAGGATGCTTTTCAAAAATCGTATTGATTCCTTTGAAGTACAGGCCAAAAGCGCGGTCAAATTTATCGTAATTGGCTTCATCCTTCACCAAGATAGTGCGCGACAGAAAATAGAATTCATCGACCGAAGTGCCAACGACGCCTTGTTGCATAGCTTCTAGCAATGTCAGGAATTCTTTAATCGACACGGGAAGTTTGGCGTCTTTTAATGTGAAGAAAAAGTCGATTAACACTGTGCTGTTCTCTTAGGTTAGTACTTAGGCTAGTACTTAGGTTGATAGTTAGTTTGATATTGTTGAGGGTGTGCGTTTGAGTTTGAATTCCAGATTCGCTTTCACGCCTGCCCATTCATGTTTGAGTATGCTATACACTACGGTGTCGCGTACACGGCCATCTGGCAAAATCATATGGCTACGTAATACACCGTCGCGTTTGGCGCCCAGTCGTTCTATGGCTTTTTGCGAGCGTTGATTAAACCAGTCTGTGCGAAATTCCACAGCATTGCAGTCGAGCACTTCGAAGGCATGGGTCAATAGTAAAAGTTTGCATTCTGTGTTGATGGCGCTACCTTGATAAGATTGTGCGTACCATGTGTAACCAATTTCCAGGCGTTTGTTGGCACTGTCAATATTGCAATAACGTGTCGCACCGATCACTTTATTTTGAATCTGATCAAAAACAGTGAAGGGCATGGCTAGTCCTTTGTCGCTTTGCTCAGTAGCGATCTTGAACCAAGTCATCAAATTTTCTGGTGACGGTACCGAAGTGAAAAATAATTCCCATAGGCGCCCATCGCTGGCAGCAGCTTGCAAATCATTCAGGTGATCTTGTGAGAGCGGTGTAAGTCTGGCGTGTTGACCTGTAAGTGTGATGTTGCCTGGTGACATCGTGACTCCTATTGAACGCTTGAGTGCTTATTGTAATGCTTTAGAGAGAATAGGTTGTTGGTGCTAGGCCTCGGTTTTGCTGTCTATTTTGTAGTGCTACGAGGTTCACTAGCAAGAAAAGCGAGAAGCGGCTTGCGCATGGTTTTAAAACCAGTTATACTGCAAAACTGTACAGAATTTTGCGGCGCGGCCATGTGGGTAATGAAATCCACATCTTGAACCCGTCGCGTTGACCACGTTTAGGAAATCTCATGGCAAATACCGCACAAGCACGCAAACGTGCTCGTCAAGCAGTTAAACAAAATGCACACAACTCTAGTCAGCGTTCGACTTTGCGTACAGCGATCAAAGCTGTTCGTAAGGCAATCGAAGCTGGTGATAAAGCTGCTGCTGCAGTGATCTTTCAGAACTCTGTTTCTACGATCGATCGTATTGCTGACAAAAAAATCATCCACAAAAACAAAGCAGCTCGTCATAAGAGCCGTTTAGCTTCTGCTTTGAAAGCATTGGCTTAATTGTTTTTGCCTTGCGCTGACTTGATTGGCGCAAACGTAGTAAATAAGTTGTCTACCTTGTAGGCAATTTATGACATAAAAAACCGCAATTTTTATTGCGGTTTTTGTCTTTTCTGCTGCATTGGATTTTATTCTTATGCGCAAGAATTTGGGCATCTTTGCCTATTGTTTATTCTCCGCCAATGGCAGTCCTTCTACTTTTTCTCCGGCCATGATCCGACGTTGGCTGTACCAGCCTGTATTCATTTCTAGGGCGTAGCGTACTTTGCTTTTTGCACAGGTGGTTTTTTCGTTATTCGCTTGCATTTCTTCAATATTGATGATTTTGCCTTGCTCATCGATAAACGCAATCGACAGTGGAATCAGGGTGTTTTTCATCCACATGCAGTAGTAGTCGGCATGAGAGAATTGAAACATCATGCCTTTATTCTCGGCTAGTGACTCTCGAAACATCAAGCCGCGCTGACGTTCTTCCGAGGTTAGTGCCAATTCTGCATCTAGTTTGTGTGTTCCAATTTGAAATTGTTGGCGTTTTAGGTTTGATTCTTCCGCTGTGGATGTGGCGGCATGAAAGCAAATTATTGAGTAAAGCAATACAAGCATTTTTTTGTGAGTGATCTTCAGCATAGATAATTTCGACTTATGGTAAAAATGGCTTGCTGTCTGACTATTCATGTTGGAATTCGTTCAATTTAATTATCAATATGCTCTAGCCAGCAATCTCCATAGATTCGCCTGGTAATAATGGATGGCTTGCGAGGCTATACTCGCCGATTCCACTCCGTATCAAGCGCAAAGTCGGTAAGCCAACAGCGGCCGTCATGCGTCGAACTTGGCGATTTTTCCCTTCAGATAAAATGATGCAAAGCCAGCTAGTGGGTATATTCGCTCGTTCTCGTATCGGTGGATTACGTTGCCAGATCCATTCTGGCTCAGCGATTCTCATCGCCTTGCAGGGCAGTGTTGTGAAATCGCCCAAATCAAGCGGCTGTGTTAAATGAGCTATTTGTTCTGATGTGGCGTCACCCTCAACTTGAACCAAATAAGTTTTGGCTTCTTTCCAGTTTGGGTGACTGATCTTATGCTGTAACTTTCCATCGTCCGTTAGCAACACTAAACCTTCACTATCGGCATCAAGTCTACCTGCCGGATAAACATTCGGCGTTTTGATGTAGTTTGCTAAAGTTTCGCGAGTCGGATGTGATGAAAATTGACACATCACGTCGAATGGTTTGTTAAATAAGATAAGTTTCATTGATCTAATTGGTAAAACGGTAAAAATGCACGCTAAAAGCGCTCGAAAAGTGGAATCGCGAGTGTCGCAAAATTATGGCATCAAGTAAAATAGTAGTGCATAATACGAAATGGTGGTCTTCTGTCTTATATAAGAGTTTGCGTGTTCGATGTTGTAATGTTGTTGTTATAGCGCGAATTTTGTATCTGACATCGAGACATGTTAACAGTAAAGCGCGATTCTACAATTTACAGAATGCTAGTGTAGCGCTTGATCGCACGTATCCACGGAGAAAACGATGTATCAACATATTAAAGTACCTGCAGAAGGTCAAAAAATTACCGTCAATGCAGACTTCTCATTGAATGTTCCTGAAAATCCAATTATCCCTTACATCGAGGGTGATGGTACTGGTGTTGATATTAGCCCAGTCATGATCAAAGTGGTGGATGCTGCGGTAGCAAAAGCCTATGCAGGCAAGCGCAAAATCAGCTGGATGGAAATCTATGCTGGTGAAAAATCAACGAAAGTCTATGGCCCAGACGTCTGGTTGCCAGAAGAAACTTTGGGTGCGTTGAAAGATTACGTTGTATCTATTAAAGGTCCATTGACGACACCAGTCGGCGGCGGCATTCGTTCTTTGAACGTGGCTTTGCGTCAAGAGTTGGATTTGTATGTTTGCTTGCGTCCAGTACGTTATTTCAAAGGCGTGCCATCTCCTGTGCGTGAACCAGAAAAAACTGACATGGTCATCTTCCGTGAAAACTCAGAGGATATCTATGCAGGTATCGAATTCGCACAAGGCTCTGATCAAGTTAAAAAACTGATCAAGTTCTTACAAGACGAAATGGGCGTGAAAAAAATCCGTTTCCCAGAAACTTCAGGTATCGGCATCAAGCCAGTTTCTATTGAAGGCACTGAGCGTTTGGTACGCAAAGCAATTCAATATGCGATCGACAATGACAAGCCATCTGTGACTATCGTTCACAAAGGTAACATCATGAAATACACCGAAGGTGGCTTCCGTGATTGGGCATATGCATTGGCACAAAAAGAATTCGGCGCAGAATTGATCGACGGCGGTCCATGGTGCAAATTTAAAAATCCAAGAACAGGTAAAGACATTATCGTTAAGGATTCCATCGCTGATGCGTTCTTGCAGCAAATCTTGTTGCGTCCAGCAGAATACAGCGTGATCGCGACATTGAACTTGAACGGCGATTACATCTCTGATGCATTGGCTGCGCAGGTGGGCGGTATCGGTATCGCTCCAGGTGCGAACTTGTCGAATTCTATCGCGATGTTTGAAGCCACTCACGGTACAGCGCCAAAATATGCAGGCAAAGATTATGTGAACCCAGGTTCTTTGATCTTGTCCGCAGAAATGATGTTGCGTCACATGGGCTGGTTGGAAGCGGCAGATCTGTTGATCTCTGCGACAGAACGTGCGATCACTGCGAAGAAGGTCACATATGACTTCGCCCGCTTGATGGAAGGCGCTACACAAGTGTCTTGTTCTGGTTTTGGAGACGTAATGATCGAAAATATGTAATTTTATTTTAAGCGTCGTTAAATCCAATTCTAGGGAGCAGCTCGTTGTTGCAAATCCTCGCAATACTTTTGTATTTCTGTGGTTTGCGCCTAGATCTGCATCCCTATAATTGAATTTTCCGAAGCTTAAAACCGATGTTGAAATTCGATGAAAAAAAGCCGACCACGTGTCGGCTTTTTGCATTTTTTACACTTTGAAACAAGGCGAAGCTTTTGGCGAGGGAATATCAGTTTTCATTCTGTATGCCTTCTAAAAACTGTCCGGCACACGAAATGAATAAGTAGCAACGATTTGTTATGTTGCTTTTATTTTCGGTTGGCGATTTAAAAATAAGACCAAGTTTTTTACTGTAGTTACCTGATTCCAATATGGGTTTGACGTAGGGTCGTCAGTGCATATTCCAAGCTTTCCAGTAATTTCGAAATAGATGTCACTAAGATCATCTGGGTCCATTTTGTATGTTTCATTGAAACTATCACTGGCCTCAACTGGGAAACCTATACCTTCATATTTACCAACCCATGCTTGTATATGGTTATAGACCTCTCTCATTATCTTGGTGTCTACATTGCGATAATCAAACGATCTGGCATAAGTGCAAATGGTTGAGGTCTTGCGATTTAAAGCGATAGATCGCATTCGGCGATGATCCAAAAAGGAAATAGACGCAAATATAATTATTGCGATTCCAAAAATTATGATTATTTCCATTTGATTTCAAACTTAACAGTAGATTGATTTGTACCCATAAAAAAACCCGCCGCAGCGGGTTTTTTAAAAACATTGCAAAATCGGATTAAGGATTTTGGATGTTAGAAGCTTGCTTGCCTTTTGGACCCTGTGTTACCTCGAATTGTACTTTTTGACCTTCTTTCAAAGTCTTGAAGCCATTCATTTGGATCGCGGAGAAGTGGGCGAACAAATCCTCACCGCCATCATCAGGAGTGATAAAACCAAAGCCCTTGGAATCATTGAACCACTTTACGGTACCTGTTGCCATAATACATCTTTCAAATATAAACTAATCACACGAGCCGAAAAAGCAAGAAAACTCTATAAAGCTACCTTTCTTAACCTGCCCACTTCATATTGATACAAAGAACTGAAGAACAGAACTGAAGTTACATATCAATAAATATCATTCTTGGCGGAAAAAAAAGTAAAGTCAAGAAAATTAGCTTGTCCTAGTAGTATTGTTGTTTTTTTACGTGAAAAGTGTTGCTCTTGATCTGAGTCGAATGATCTCCATCTATGTACTCAATCATAAGATCGCTATTACTTGGCGTGAAGACAGTGAGGGGGAGTTCGAGTCGTTTTGTAATGACGCATCGTTTAATTGTTAAATTTTTGCAAGTCTCTGCAGAAATTTGCTCGGCACCTTACAATGAACAGAAGCACTTTTATTTTTCTAATGTTTGACTTCGACTATCATCAAGGTACTAGAATAGACGTATGGGAATAAAGCATGAAAATAATACGGTACTCGAGAAGCAGGCGCAGAAACTAAAACCGCCATCGATGTATCAGGTCGTGCTGTTAAATGATGATTACACACCAATGGAATTTGTGGTGGCAGTGATTCAAGAGCACTTTAATAAGGATAGAGAAACCGCAATGCAAATTATGTTGAAAGTACATGTCGAAGGGCGTGGCGTTTGCGGTGTATACACGAAAGATGTCGCGTTGACAAAGGTTGAGCTGGTTTTAACACACGCTAAGCACGCGGGTCATCCGCTGCAATGTGTGATGGAGGAAGTATGATTGCGCAAGAATTAGAAGTCAGTTTGCACATGGCCTTTGTGGAGGCACGGCAAGCTCGTTACGAGTTTATTACGGTCGAGCATTTATTACTCGCGCTGCTGGATAATCCATCCGCGGCAGAAGTGATGCGTGCGTGCGCCGTGAATATTGAAGACTTGCGTAAAACTTTATCAAATTTTATCGCTGATAATACGCCTACCGTGCAAGGTACAGGCGAAGTTGATACGCAACCGACTCTGGGTTTTCAGCGCGTGATTCAACGTGCGATTATGCACGTGCAATCCGCATCCAACGGTAAGAAAGAAGTGACTGGTGCAAATGTGCTGGTCGCGATTTTCGGTGAGAAAGATTCGCACGCCGTGTACTACCTGCATCAGCAAGGCGTGACACGTCTGGATGTTGTGAATTTTATTTCTCACGGCGTGCGTAAAGATAATCACAACGAACCGCAGAAATCACCGGAAGGTGCAGAAGATGCTCAAGGTGATGCACAGGCTAAAGAAAATCCACTCGAACAATTCACCCAAAACCTCAATAAAGCGGCTGCAGAGGGCAAGATCGATCCTTTGATCGGACGTGACAGCGAAGTCGAACGTGTGATTCAAATTTTGTGTCGTCGTCGCAAGAACAACCCTTTGTTGGTTGGTGAGGCTGGAGTCGGTAAGACTGCGATTGCAGAAGGATTGGCATGGCGTATTACACAAAATGATGTGCCGGATATTTTGAGTCAAGCGGTTGTGTATTCGCTCGATATGGGCGCTTTGCTCGCAGGTACCAAGTACCGCGGTGATTTTGAATTGCGTTTGAAGGGCGTGTTAAAACAATTGAAAGAAGCGCCGGATGCGATCTTGTTTATTGATGAAATTCACACGATCATCGGCGCAGGTTCGGCCTCAGGTGGTACTATGGATGCTTCGAATTTGTTGAAGCCAGCCTTATCGAACGGTCAGTTGAAATGCATAGGCGCGACAACTTACACCGAATATCGTGGCGTGTTCGAAAAAGATCACGCACTTGCACGTCGCTTTCAAAAAGTGGATGTGAACGAACCGACGGTAGAACAAACCGTCCAGATTTTGCGAGGCTTGAAATCAAAATTTGAAGAGCATCATAACGTGAAATATTCTGCAGCAGCATTGACGACTGCAGCTGAATTATCTGCGCGTTTTCTCAATGATAGGCATTTGCCGGATAAAGCAATTGATGTGATTGACGAAGCTGGTGCTGCGCAAAGAATTTTGCCGAAGTCCAAGCAGAAGAAAACCATAGGTAAGGCGGACATCGAAGATATTATTTCTAAGATCGCTCGTATTCCACCACAAACCGTCAATCAGGATGACCGCAGTAAACTGCAGACGATTGATCGTGATTTGAAAAATGTGGTGTTCGGTCAAGATCCAGCGATTGAAGCTTTGGCATCCGCAATTAAGATGTCACGTGCTGGCTTAGGAAAAACCGACAAGCCGATCGGTTCTTTCTTATTCTCAGGGCCAACAGGTGTGGGTAAAACCGAAGTGGCAAAACAGCTTGCTTTTACTTTAGGTATAGAGCTGATTCGTTTCGATATGTCAGAGTATATGGAACGTCATGCAGTTAGCCGCTTGATCGGTGCACCACCGGGTTATGTCGGATTTGATCAGGGTGGTTTGTTGACAGAGGCGATCACGAAGAAGCCACATGCCGTTTTGTTGCTGGATGAAATAGAAAAAGCACATCCAGATGTGTTCAATATTTTATTGCAAGTGATGGATCATGGCACGCTGACAGATAATAACGGGCGCAAAGCGGATTTCCGTAATGTGATTATCATCATGACGACCAATGCGGGTGCCGAGAGTTTGCAGAAAGCATCTATCGGCTTTAGTAATAGCAAGCAGGCTGGCGATGAAATGGTGGACATTAAGCGTATGTTCACGCCTGAGTTCCGTAATCGTCTGGATTCAATTATTAGTTTCCGTTCACTCGATGAAGAAATTATTTTGCGTGTCGTCGATAAATTCTTAATGCAATTGGAAGAGCAATTGCATGAGAAAAAAGTGGAAGCAACTTTCAGCGATCATTTACGTAAGTTCTTGGCGAAGAAAGGCTTTGATCCATTGATGGGCGCCCGTCCGATGGCGCGTTTAATTCAAGACATGATTCGAAAAGCCTTGGCTGACGAACTCTTGTTTGGTCGATTAGTAAGCGGCGGACGCGTGGGAGTCGATTTAGACGAAAAAGATCAGATCAAGCTGGAGTTCTCGGAAGGGGATGCACCACCGCCTGTGGCTTCGCAAGAAGTAGTGGAAGTGGAATAGTAGCCTCTATTTTTCTTTATGATTGAAAGCCCGGATTTGACATCCGGGTTTTTTTTGTCCAAATCGATGATGTTTTATCGTTTTCAAAAATTCAAACCGTAGCGACTGTTGCTACGGAGATTTTGCAAATGCAGATATTCGATGCGCAAAAATGAAAATTTTCTTACGTGTGATTTGAATAAAAGTGGTCTGTGTTAACATCCTCCAGTATACTGAGCCACCATTTTTCTTTGTGCATCATAGAGCGATTGGCAGTATTGATCCGAATTGAAAAGAACTAATGAGAATTGATAAGAATTAAAGCCCGGTGCTTTCTATACTAATAAGGACGCAAACAACATGAAAAAACGCCTCAATCTGACGACTTACATCATTCTCGGACTTTTGCTGGGCATAGTTGTCGGCTATTTCGTTAACGCGAATTTGGCAAAGCCAGGTGATTTTGCTGACACGATGTCGTTGATTACGACGATGTTTTTGCGCTTGATTAAGATGATTATTGCGCCGTTGGTATTTTCTACTTTGGTCGTTGGTATTGCCAAGATGGGTGACGTCAATGAAGTGGGGCGAGTTGGCGGCAAAGCATTGGCATGGTTCATTATTGCGTCTCTGATTTCTTTGACGCTGGGTCTAATCATGGTCAATTTCTTCCGTCCTGGCGACGCGATGCATGCGATGTTGCCTGCGGCGGATGCGGTTTCAGGAATTACGACCACCAACTTGAGTATGAAAGAATTCATCACACATTTGGTGCCAGCATCAATCGTAGACGGCATGGCTAAAAATGAAATTTTGCAAATCGTGGTCTTTTCAATTTTCTTTGGTACAGCCGCCGCTGCAGTCGGTGAGCGCAGTAAGGTCGTGGTCGAAGCGATCGATGGTGTGGCACATATCATGTTGAAGTTGACTGGTTATGTGATGAATTTCGCGCCTTTCGCGGTGTTCGCAGCGGTCTCTGGCGTGGTCGCGAAAAGTGGATTGGCGGTATTGGGAACCTATGGCGTGTTCATGGCCGAATTCTATTTCTCGATTTTGTGCTTGTGGTTAGTATTAATTTTTATTGGTTATTTGTTCCTGAAAAACAGAGTGCTTGGTCTGTTGCGTGAATTGCGGATGCCAACCTTATTGGCGTTTTCAACGGCCTCTTCAGAAGCAGCGTTTCCTAAGACCTTGGAAGGTTTAGAGCGCTTTGGTGTGAAAAACCGGATCGCATCCTTTGTGCTGCCTCTGGGTTACTCATTCAATCTTGATGGTTCTATGATGTATTGCACTTTTGCGACAGTGTTTATCGCACAGGCTTACGGAATAGAATTGTCTTTAGGTACGCAAATCACCATGATGTTGATTTTGATGCTGACTTCAAAAGGGATGGCTGGTGTGCCACGCGCTTCACTCGTAGTCATTGCTGCAACGCTAGCACAGTTCAATATCCCCGAAGCAGGTTTGTTAATGCTATTGGGAGTTGATCATTTCCTCGATATGGCTCGTTCGGCGACCAACGTGATTGGTAATGGTTTGGCAACCGCCGTAGTGGCTAAGTGGGAAGGTGAATTAGGCGAGCATGTTGAGGGAGACATTGCGCAGCAAAAATTGCCAGAATAAGGAATTTTTCCACATTAGTCTTGTCCAAGAAGCGCTGAACTCTGCAAAGATTCAGCGTTTTTTTATTGACCATCTTACCCGATGAGGGAAACAACAATGAGAACGAACAAGCATGGTGTCCTGCTATGGCTGGCTGCAGGTGCATTTTCTACAGGTTTCATGCCATTAGCGCAGGCTCAAATAGACGATAAGTTGAGCATGGAACAGATCATGGCGCATACCGACTGGATGGGTATCGCGCCAGAACGTGCCTATTTTGGCCAAGATGGTAAGAGCGTTTATTTTCAACGCAAAGCCGTGGGATCTGAAACTCGTGATCTGTACAAGATACCAGCGACGGGTGGAAATGCAGAGAAACTCAGTGCTGCTGACGTCGTGGTCGCAGATAGCGAGCAGAGATTTGTCAGCGCTGATCGAAATTACACCGTGTGGCTGCGTAATGGAAATTTGTTTGTGATCAAAGATGGCAAGCGTCAGCAATTCACGCGTACCGGCGAATTGAGTGGCTTACTCGGCTTTGTCGGCAATGAGCAAATTGCTTTGCGCAATGATGGGAAAGTGAGTTTGCTAAACCTGCGAAATGGCGAGCAAACCTTGTTAGTGAATATCAAGAATGACGATGACCCGCTCGCTAAAAAAGAGAGCCCAGATTATTTAACCGCGCAGCAAACACGCTTGTTCGACATTATAAAAAAACGTGAAACCGATAAAAAAGAAGCGGAAAAATTACAAAGAGAATTAAGCAGTCAAGCCGCGAGTGCGCCACTGCCCGTGTTTTTGGGCAAGGGGCGTGAATTTCGCAGTTTTAGTGTTTCGCCTGACGGAAAATTCGTTTTTGTGAGTACGGCATTACCGCGTAAAGATGGTCGCGGCGACAAAATGCCGCATTATGTCAGCAGTGATGGTTATGTCAAAATTGAAGATGTTCGGAGTAAAGTTGGCACCGCGGCGGAAAGCAGTGAACAACTGTATGTTATTGAAGTCGGTACTGGTAAAGCCCATCAGTTAAATCTCGATAAATTAGCCGGAATTAACGAAGATCCCTTATTAGCATTAAAAATGGATGCTGCAAAACGCTTGGGTAAGGCCGCACCTAAAGCGGCAACACCGCGTGCAGTGTATGTGAATTTTCGTGGTGTGCGGTGGAGTCAGAGTGGGCAACAGTTGGCGCTTAGTTTATTGAGTGCTGATAATAAAGATCGCTGGATATTGAAGTTAGATTTGCATCAAGCAGAAAAAAACAATTGGCAGTTAGCACACCGTTTAACCGATCAGGCGTGGGTGAATGACGGTAGCTTCAATGAGTTTGGTTGGAGCCCCGACGGCAAGGCCTTGTGGTATTTGTCTGAAGAAAGCGGCTATAGCCAACTCTATGTGCAGCGCGATGCACAAACGCGCGCTTTAACCAGTGGCAAGTTTGAAGTCAATAGTGTGCAATTAACTCGGGATGGTAAATGGTTCTATTACCGAGCCAATAAAAAACATCCGGGTATACACGAGGTGTATCGCGTCGCGGCTGACGGGCAGCGCGATGAAATTTTGACCGATATGAACGGCGGGATGGATTTTGAATTGTCGCCCAACGAAGACAAGCTATTGTTAACCCATTCCACCACGACTCGACAGCCTGATTTATTTGTACAGGCGGCAACGCCGGGTGCAAAAGTAATTCGGTTGACCGACTCCGCATCCAAAGAATTCTCACAAATTAATTGGATTAAACCAGAAATCATTGCCGTACCTTCCAAGCATGGCGCTGCACCGATTTATTCCAGGGTCTATCGCGACAGTAAGACTCAGATTGGCGAGCGTAAGCCGGCGGTCTTGTTTGTCCATGGCGCAGGCTATTTGCAGGCGGCGCATCATGGCTGGTCGAATTATTTTCGCGAAATGATGTTTCATAATCTCTTGGTGCAACAAGGCTATGTGGTAATCGATATGGATTACCGTGCCTCAGCCGGCTATGGACGTGACTGGCGCACTGCAATCTATCAACGCATGGGAACGCCGGAGTTGGAAGATTACGAGGATGGTATCGATTGGCTAGTCGATAATGCGAATGTAGATCGTCAACGTATAGGTATTTATGGTGGGTCGTATGGTGGATTTATGACGTTTATGGCGATGTTTAAATCGGATAAGTTTGCCGCTGGCGCCGCCTTGCGTCCAGTTTCAGATTGGGCGCATTACAATCATGGTTATACGTCGAATATTTTGAACACGCCAGATGTTGATCCAGATGCTTACGCCCGCAGCTCTCCGATAGAATTCGCGGTCGGATTAAAACGCCCTTTATTAATCTGTTCAGGTATTTTGGATGACAATGTATTCTTCCAAGATAGCGTACGCATGGTACAAAAATTAATCGAATTGAAAAATCCGAATTTTGAATTAGCAGTGTACCCAATCGAATCACATGGTTTCCGCGAGCCAGAAAGCTGGCTAGATGAATATCGCCGGATTTACAAGTTAATGGAAAGAGAAGTCAAAGGACGGCAGTAATTCAGATTTGCGAGTGCAAATTTCTTAATCTGACATCCTAAAAATAATAAAGGCAGAGAATTCTCTGCCTTTATTGTTTTTCAGTTTTCTACCAATGTTCAATTCAATAAATGCGCAGGGACGCTCATTTCTTCAACTCTAGGCAAGGTCAGCTGTAAGTCCCAACCTGAGGCCTTCTCTGCATCAATTAATAATTTGCAAAAACCGTGGATTAATGAAGTCTCTAATTTCAAATCTACCGTGCCATTTTGTTGTGTGATGAATTGTATCCACAGCGGTGCATTGGGTTGAAGATGAAATTTGATTGTTTCCAATAATAGCGGTCGTTCCCCATTTAAAGGCTTACGATTTTCAGCTTCATAGGCGCGATTGAAGTTGCCACTTTCTTTGATTGAGTCGACCGCTTGTTTATGTTCAAGGTTCACCAGCTCATCGCTAGCAAAAGCTGTCTCTGGTCGATTCAAGCGCATATGTGAAGCGATTGCCTCCATCAGGGTCGGCCATAGTCTTTGCAACATACGGCGAGTAATAAACAACTGGATTTCTTGTTTTTCTTGCTCGGCATCCTTTACGGAAAAACCAATTCTGAGCAAAATTCGATCTTCGTTGACGAGGTAAGTTAAATTAAGTTGTTCTAATTGCATAAATTATTGATGTAACGCAAAGCGTGGAGAGATTTTCGATGTTTGGTTCTTGAAAACTGATTTTAGCGCCTAATCTAACAGTTAATTAATCATTGAATCCGTCTTAGGAGGCATTATGCGTTTGGATAAATTGACCACGAAATTGCAAGAAGCATTGGCTGATGCGCAGAGTCAGGCAGTAGGTAATGATAACCAATATATAGAACCTGTGCATCTCTTACTTGCGTTAATTAATCAGGAAGATGGTGGAGCACGTTCCCTTTTGCAACGTGCGGGTGTCAATATTAATGGTTTATTGAACGGCGCAAAGAGTGCACTCGAGCGCATCGCCAAAGTAACTGGAAGTGATGGTCAGGTTCAAATCGGGCGCGAACTAATGGGCTTACTGAATCTCGCTGACAAAGAGTCACAAAAGCGCGGAGATCAATTTCTTGCCAGCGAAATGATCTTATTAGCCCTGGTGGATGATAAATCGGAGGCGGGAAAATTAGCGCGCGAAAATGGTTTGACGCGCAGCGCATTGGAAGCAGCAATAAAGGGCGTACGTGGTGGCGCGAATGTAGATTCGCCTGAAGCAGAAGGTCAGCGCGAGGCATTAAAGAAATATACGATGGATTTAACTGAACGTGCACGTCTCGGTAAGCTTGATCCCGTGATTGGGCGTGATGATGAGATCCGTCGTGCTATTCAAGTTCTGCAACGTCGCAGTAAAAACAATCCGGTTTTAATTGGTGAACCAGGTGTTGGTAAAACCGCGATTGTCGAAGGTCTGGCACAACGAATTGTGAATGGTGAAGTACCAGATAGTCTGAAATCAAAACGCGTACTCTCCCTCGATATGGCGGCCTTGCTAGCTGGGGCAAAATTCCGTGGTGAATTTGAAGAGCGTTTGAAAGCTGTGCTCAAAGAAATTGCGATGGACGAAGGTCAAACCATCGTCTTCATTGACGAGCTGCACACCATGGTCGGCGCAGGTAAAGCTGAAGGTGCAATGGATGCGGGTAATATGCTCAAGCCTGCTTTGGCGCGCGGTGAATTGCATTGTGTCGGCGCGACCACCTTGGATGAATATCGCAAGTACATAGAAAAAGATGCAGCGCTTGAACGCCGCTTCCAAAAAATTATCGTTGATGAACCTAGCGTCGAAGCGACGATTGCTATCTTGCGTGGTTTGCAAGAAAAGTATGAAGTTCATCATGGCGTTGACATCACTGATCCGGCGATCGTCGCGGCGGCTGAATTATCGCATCGTTATATTACCGATCGCTTTTTACCAGATAAAGCGATCGATTTGATCGATGAAGCGGCGGCAAAAATCAAGATAGAGATTGATTCTAAACCAGAGGTCATGGACAAGCTGGATCGTCGCCTGATTCAATTGAAAATTGAGAAGGAAGCGGTTAAACGTGAAAAAGATGAGAGCTCTAAGAAGCGTCTGGTCTTAATCGAAGAAGAGATCAAAAAACTCTCGCGTGAATATGCCGATTTGGAAGAAGTGTGGAAAGCTGAAAAAGCGATGGTTCAAGGCAGCACCCACATCAAAGAAGAGATAGAAAAAGTTCGTCTGCAAATGGAAGATGCTAAGCGCAAAGGCGATTGGCAAGCGATGTCAGAACTCCAGTATGGCCGTATGCCAGAACTAGAAGCGCAATTGAAATCCGCCGATTTGCAAGCTGCGAAAAATGCCGAAACAGGTGGTAAACCAAGATTGTTGCGCACACAGGTTGGTGCTGAAGAAATTGCCGAAATCGTCTCTCGTGCAACCGGCATTCCTGTTTCTCGTATGATGCAAGGAGAGCGCGAAAAACTTTTGGCGATGGAGGACGCATTACATAAACGCGTGGTCGGTCAACATGAAGCGATTACGGCTGTATCTGATGCGATTCGACGTTCACGGGCTGGACTCGGAGATCCAGGACGTCCGTATGGTTCGTTCCTGTTTTTGGGACCAACCGGCGTTGGTAAAACTGAATTGTGTAAAGCATTGGCGAATTTCATGTTCGATACGGAAGAGTCATTGATTCGTATCGACATGAGCGAGTTTATGGAGAAGCATTCAGTCGCACGATTGATTGGTGCGCCACCAGGTTATGTTGGCTACGAAGAGGGCGGTTATCTGACCGAAGCTGTACGCCGCAAACCGTATAGCGTGATTTTGCTCGACGAGGTCGAAAAGGCGCATCACGATGTGTTTAACGTCTTATTGCAAGTCTTGGATGATGGTCGTATGACTGACGGTCAAGGACGTACAGTGGACTTTAAAAACACCGTCATCGTTATGACCTCGAATCTTGGCTCGCACCAGATTCAAGCGATGGAAGGCAGTGATCCTAGCGTGATTAAAATGGCGGTGATGGGTGAAGTGAAATCGCATTTCCGTCCTGAATTTATTAACCGAATTGATGAGATCGTCGTCTTCCATGCGCTCGATGCAAAAAACATAGGTGCAATTGCCAAGATACAGTTAGAAACTTTGAACAAACGCCTTGTACAAATGGATATGGAGTTGCAAGTGACTGATGCTGCTTTATTAAAAATCGCAGAAGCCGGTTTCGATCCTGTGTATGGTGCCCGTCCTTTGAAACGCGCGATTCAACAAGAGATAGAAAATCCTTTGTCTAAGCTGATGTTGCAAGGTAAATTTGGACCTAAGGATGTGATTGTGGTGGATGTGGTCGATGGCGTTTTAGTGTTCAAATAGAAGAGTCAAAACTTAGTCGTAAATTTAGTGGGAATGCACGAACCGCAGAAGTAATTCTGCGGTTTTGTTTTTAGCGCGTTTTTGTGTATATTCTGTTGTTGAGGATGGAGCGAAGAGCGATTTTGCTCCAAAAGTATTTGCTCCTTCTCCCTTCAATGCATGGGCATCTAGACAAGTCGAAGTTCGGATAGAACGCGTTCACCCGCTTGCGGGAGAAGGTAGGGATGAGGGTGATTCAGCTTGGCGAAATACCTATTTAGTGTCGTTGGTTTTTTTAGTTAAACGTAGGGCGGGTGCAACCCGCACCGCCAAAACGTGAAGCGCGCCAACTCGATCTACATGCAGCGCGGGTTGCATCCGCCTTACGCTGAATTGCACTTGGTTTTTCATCCGTGTACGAAAGAGTCGCGGGCTCAGCAATACATTCATAAGAGGTTTTCATGACATCTAAAACAAACCCACAATTATTTGTCCGACCAAGCACGCTGGAAGAAATCCCGCAACTCAATCAAATGATCATAGAATCAGCACGCGTCTTGAGCCGTGGTTTTTATACTGAACAAGAAGCAGAATCTGCAATCAAATATGTCTTCGGTGTCGACACTGCGCTCGTCAATGATGGCAGCTATTTCACCGCAACTTTAGATGGCGAATTAGCCGGTTGTGGCGGCTGGAGTCGCCGTCGTACTTTATACGGTGGTGACCAAAGACCAATGGGTGCCGATGAATTTCTCGATCCGACCTTAGATCCCGCTAGAATCAGGGCTTTTTTCATTTCACCAAAAGCAGCACGGCGCGGTGTAGGCAGAGCCGTATTTGAGGCGTGCAAACAAGCGGCATTAGTGCAAGGTTTTACCCGTTTGGAACTGATGGCAACGCTGCCAGGCGTGCCGTTTTATAAGGTCTTGGGCTTTGAAAAGGTGGAAGATGTTTCAGATACTTTGCCTGATGGTGTGACGATACGGTTTGAGCGTATGCGTTTGGATATCGCGTAATTAAATAGCGAAAGATCAAAAAGCCGGATCTGCAATTGTAGATCCGGCTTTTTGATTTTGTATGTTCAGTATTTAGTCTAATTTCGCAGCATGTTCCCGTGTCGCATGGAACACCACATCCGGCCAGCGTTCTTGTGTCAAACGTAAGTTTACTCCAGAGCTGGCGAGGTAAGCCATATTCCCTGCTGCATCATAAGCCACGTTAGCACCTGCGCTAGAACGTTCAAAATCGGCCAACATCTTTTTGTCTTCACAAGTAATCCAACGTGCACTACTAATGCTGGTGCCCTCGAATACAGCATCGACACCATATTCATTTTTCAAACGACTCGCAACGACTTCAAACTGCAAAACCCCGACCGCACCGAGAATCAAATCACTGCTGACGATAGGTTTGAAAACCTGTACCGCGCCTTCTTCACCTAGCTGCTGCAAGCCTTTTTGTAATTGCTTGGTCTTGAGCGGGTTCAAAATACGAGCGATGCGGAAGAAGTCTGGTGCGAAGTAAGGGATGCCCGTAAATTGTAGTAATTCGCCTTCTGAAAAACTGTCACCGATTTGCATATTGCCGTGATTCGGTAAGCCAATGATGTCACCTGCGTAAGCCTCTTCCACTTGCTCGCGTGACGATGCCATGAAGGTGACCACTGACGACACTTTAATGTCGCGGTTGATACGCAAATGTTTGAGTTTCATACCGCGCTCAAAGCGGCCTGAGCAAACGCGTAAGAAGGCGATACGGTCGCGATGTGCTGGATCCATATTCGCTTGAATCTTGAAGACGAAACCTGAGAATGGTTCTTCCGTTGGCTCTACCGTACGAATAGTTGCATTGCGCTCGCGTGGCGAAGGTGCCCAGTCGAGCAGGGCGTTCAAAATTTCACGTACACCGAAGTTATTAATTGCCGAGCCAAAGAATACGGGCGTTTGCGTACCTGCTAACACCGCTTCTAAATCGAAAGGATGAGAGGCACCATGCACCAGTTCGACTTCCATTTTTAATTGTTCGATTTCGAGTGGGAACAATTCAGCGAGACGTGGATTGTCGATGCCTTTGACGACTTCAAATTCTTGATCAGCGCGTTCACTACCTGGTGTGAACAACATGATTTCATCTTTCAAGATGTGATACACACCGCGGAAAGTTTTACCCATGCCGATAGGCCAAGTGACAGGCGAGCAATCAATCTTTAAGACCGATTCCAGTTCATCCAATAATTCCAAAGGATCGCGTGTTTCCCTATCCATTTTGTTGACGAAGCTGATAATCGGTGTGTTGCGCATGCGGCAAACGTTTAACAGTTTGATCGTTTGTTCTTCCACACCTTTGGCCGCATCAATCACCATCAATGCAGAGTCGACTGCGGTCAATACGCGATAAGTATCTTCGGAAAAGTCTTGGTGACCAGGTGTGTCAAGCAAATTGACCACGTGATCACGGTATTCGAACTGCATGACGGAGGACGCTACCGAGATACCGCGTTGCTTTTCAATTTCCATCCAGTCAGACGTCGCATGGCGACCGCTCTTACGTGCTTTGACCGTACCTGCTAACTGAATCGCGCCTGAGAACATCAAGAGTTTTTCGGTGAGCGTGGTTTTACCAGCATCCGGGTGAGAAATAATGCCAAAGGTACGACGACGCGCTACTTCTTTGCGGATCAGGTCGGTAGAGACTTTTTTAATGGCAACGCTGTCTTGTTCGTCGTTGCTTTCTGGAGTACTGGTGATATCGGTCATTGCGGGAGTTCTGTAGTAGAAATTAACCGAGCATTTTAACATGCTGACCTAGCGGCTTCTTATTTTTGCGTCGGCAGAGTGAAGCGAATTGCTAACTTTTAATAACAATTAACTACTGTCAGCTTCGCTTTTCCTTATAAATAAGCGAAGCTGATAGTTTTTAATACATTCAATGTGTGATGGGATAACTATTAAAACTCCACCACAGAGCGTATCGATTCACCGCTCTTCATCAAATCAAAGCCTTCATTAATTCTCTCCAAAGGCAATTTGTGCGTAATCAAATCGTCGATATTCAACTTACCTTCCATATACCAATCGACGATTTTTGGCACGTCAGTCCGACCACGTGCACCGCCGAATGCGGAACCTTTCCAGACACGGCCTGTGACTAATTGGAATGGACGAGTACTGATCTCTTGACCAGCAGCAGCGACGCCGATGATGATGGATTGACCCCAGCCCTTGTGACAGCATTCAAGAGATTGGCGCATGGTCGTGGTATTGCCTATACATTCAAAACTGTAATCAGCACCGCCATCGGTCAAGCCTATGATGGCATCAACGACATTGCCGACATCTTTCGGATTGATAAAGTGCGTCATACCGAATTTGCGTGCCATGCTTTCGCGCGCTGGATTGATATCAACACCGATGATTTTGTTTGCGCCGACCATGCGTGCTGCTTGAATCACGTTTAATCCAATACCGCCTAAACCAAAGACCACGACATTGGCACCAGCTTCGACTTTTGCTGTGAACAAAACTGCACCTACGCCAGTGGTTACGCCACAACCGATATAACAAACTTTATCAAACGGCGCATCTTCACGGATTTTTGCCAGAGCGATTTCTGGAACTACGATGTAATTTGAAAAAGTTGAGGTTCCCATGTAGTGAAAAATTGGTTTGCCATCGATAGAAAAACGGCTGGTCGCATCAGGCATTAATCCGCGGCCTTGTGTGCTGCGGATTGCTTGGCACAGATTGGTTTTTTGCGAGAGACAAAATTTACATTCACGGCATTCTGGTGTGTAGAGAGGAATGACGTGGTCATCTTTCTTCAAGCTTTTTACACCGGGTCCAACATCAACTACAACACCAGCACCTTCGTGACCCAAAATAGACGGGAAAATACCTTCTGGATCGGCACCGGTCAAAGTGTAGTAATCGGTGTGGCAAATGCCCGTTGCTTTGATCTCAACTAAGACTTCTCCCGCTTTCGGGCCTTGTAAATCAACTTCTTCGATTGTTAATGGTTTTCCTGCTTCCCAAGCGATCGCGGCTTTTGTTTTCATGATTTTTCCGTGTGAGGTTAATAGTGAATAATTGAACTTGAATATAGCGAAAACTTATTGAACGATATTCTAACCGCAATTGTGAATCGTCATTTTGTCAGGCTGTTGACCCGCTAATTCTGATTTCGTCACCAAATCAGTTAGAATTCTGTATCTGTTTTTGCAATTTTGAGGACGATACGATTGACAGTGTCGGGCTACAATAGGTAGCTGATGCTTATCTTATGCATTTACGGTCATGAAAAATTCTGAGTTTGGTGACATCGTTTAGAATATGAAACGCATTCTCAAGATGATAGTGAATGCTGAGGTATCACTAAATTTGCACCGAAAAATTTGCATCAATAAATCTGTATCGACGTAAAAAAAGTGGATGCCGGCTGTTGGTAATGTGGCAGCCGCTGATCCAAATAATGTTATCACCCAGGAGTTATTATGGCTTTTTCACCCTTCCGCGCGATTGGGCAAGGTATTAAATGGATCTGGAATGCGGTTGATGCCAGTCGTCGTTTTACCATTAACTTGATTTTCTTATTGATTGTTTTATTTCTGGTTATAGGTCTGTTTTCTTCGAATAAGATCAAGGTGGAAGATCGGACGGCATTAATATTGAATTTCAAAGGCGATCTGGTTGAACAGCATGCAGGCAGTGCCAGCGATGCTTTTCTCGCGGAAGTGCAGGGCGAGAACAAACGCTCGACTCAATTGCGCGATATTTTGACGGTACTTGATGCCGCTAGCAAAGATCCCAAAATTAATAACGCTGTGTTGTTGTTAGACGGTATGCAAGGTGCCGGCTTGCCGATGCTGCGTGAGGTCGCTGCAGCAATAGAACGATTTAAGGCTAGCGGAAAAAAGGTGATTGCTTGGGGTTCTAGCTTCGATCAGCGTCAGTATTATCTTGCGGCACATGCCAATCAGGTCTATATGCATCCCATGGGGAATGTGATGCTGACGGGCTTTGGTCGGTACCGTAATTATTACAAAGACGCATTAGATAAAATCGGCGTTACGGTGAATGTTTTGAAGGTCGGAACGTTTAAAAGTTTTGCCGAGCCTTATATTGCAAACGGTCCATCTTCTGCAGCGGCCGAAGCAGATGCCTTTTTATATAATGCGATGTGGAAGTTCTATACCGATGGTGTTGAAACCGCTCGTAAGTTGCCTGCTGGTACGATTATGAAAAGCATTGATAACTTACCAGAAATGTTGAAAGCTGCGAATGGCAGCGTCGCAGAATTTGCAGTTGAAGCTAAGTTGATCGACGGTTTGAAAACGCGTGATGATCTTCGTCAAATGATGTTAGGCATGGGCGTGAAAGATGAGCAGACCAAAAGCTTTAAGCAAATCACGTTTGAAGATTATTTAGAAAATCATCGGTCTTTTGCGTTTGGTCCTGCGGTTGCCGTGATCATCGCTGAAGGGGAAATCAGCGAAGGTAATGCTCCACCTGGTGCCATCGGCGGCATGTCGACAGCAAATTTGGTGCGCAAGGCGCGTGAAGATGATCAGGTGAAGGCCGTCGTATTGCGCGTTGACTCTCCTGGTGGCAGTGCATTTGGTTCGGAGTTGATTCGTCAGGAACTAGAGTTAACCCGCAAAGCTGGTAAGCCTGTCGTCATTTCTATGGGAAATGTGGCCGCCTCGGGTGGCTATTGGGTTTCAATGTCATCCGATGAGGTGATCGCCGATGCTGCAACAATTACGGGTTCGATAGGTGTGTTTGCGATTTTCCCAACCGTTGATAAAGTGATGGATAAAATTGGCGTGCATACCGCAGGCACAACGACTACTTGGATGTCGGATGCGTTTAATCCTCTGCGCCCTATGAATCCTAAGTTTGGTGAAGTGATTCAGCAAGGTATCAACAACACTTACTATGAATTTACAACGAAAGCGGCAGTAGCACGTAAAACGACACCAGATAAAATTGATGCCGTGGCACAGGGACGGGTCTGGACTGGTGAGCAGGCCAAAGAACGTGGATTGGTTGATCGCCTTGGTAGCTTTGGTGATGCACTGAAATCAGCCGCAACACGTGCCAAAATGGGCGCCGATTACCGCGTTACTTATATTGAGCGTGATCCGTCAAAATTTGATCGCTTCTTCAGTATGTTTGGTGATAATGCGGCTCAAGCAATGACAAAAGCAATTAACGAAAAATTCAAAGTCGCGATCGCACCAACGGGCATTCCTCCAGTTGCAGCCACTGATATGGTGAAAGATCTGAGCTGGTTGGCGGACTTACGTAAAGAAAACAGGTCGTATATGGTGATGGCACATTGCATGTGTGCTTTGCCATAAGGTACTTGTTGTTCACTCAAAAACGGTGATTGCAATTTTTGATGTAGTAAAAAATTTGCTACACAACGCTTGCGCATAATTGCGTAAAAAAAAGGGAGGCTAGATGCCTCCCTTTTTTTGTTTTGCCAATATTTTGGAATCGAATCGTTCCCGAATTGTGCTTGGCTTAACTTGATCGTGCGATATTCTTCAATATTCAAGTATATTCAGCTTCCAATTTCTTAATGAATACTCAAGAATATGGCTCAGGCACTAGCTTAGCGAGTGCTTTGATGCGAAGTGTTTACGCATGCGACTATTCAATAAACTGCGCAGAACGCATTAATTCGATATCAAATAGAGATAAATTAAGGAATTAAACACTATGAATTTTGGTGAGAAACTAAAACAAATTCGCACAGAAAAAAATTTGACGCAACCACAAATGGCGGAAGCGATTGGTATAGAGCAATCCTATCTATCTAAGTTGGAGAACGATAAATCTGTCCCATCCGCCGACATGTTTCAGTCGATTCTCAAAGCATTGAATCAAGACGCGAATGATTTTTTGAAAGATATCGATAAAAAAATCTTAGAAGGCCCACTTAAGCAAATTCCTGAAGTAAGTAACTTTTTGAGCACGTCGATTGCGGTCAAAGTGCATTCGGTCAAAAAATGGTTGATCAGTTCTGCCGTTGCTTGCGCTTTGGGGTTTGCCTGCATGCTGGCGGCGAATGATGGAATTTTCTTTAGCAATAATCTGTATAAATATGAGTCTAAAGGTGTGTTTTTAGCTGATGAGCCTGAGGATATTTTTGACCAATATGAAAAGATTTTGAATCTCAAATTCAACGCAAAAATCATTGATCGGGAAGAATTTTCCAAGCTGTTGGCCGAGTTTGAAACCACCCGCAAGCGTCCTATCGTGATTGAACAAAATCGGGATCAAGGAATTGTTTATTACCAAAACGTCGATGGTGGTCGGCGAAAACTTGAGTTGGTGAATGTCCGCCATGTTTTGGCTATGCCAAATAAATACCTGCAATTTCTCGGTGGCTTACTAGTGTTTTGCGGCGTGTTGGGTTTTTTTATGGAGTGGCGCTTGCGCAAACTTCAACCGACTTAAGCACAGTGCTTTGGCGTGAAACAGAGGATCGGACAATGAGCAAAACTGCGGGCGAAACCGAATGATGAATCCAGTTTGATTCTCTAAACAGATTTTAGATCGAATTTTTTTATTCTCGGTGGGGAAGAACTCTATCCAAATTTTGAAAGGTAGCAGAATGTCAGATATGAAGACTTTTTTTGCAGGCGCAACGACGATGGTTGCGGCTTTGGCGGCAATATTTGCTTTGACTGGTGCCAGAGAGCCAGTGAAACATGAACAATTTGATGAAATCACCGTAGGACGAATTAATATTGTTGAACCTGATGGCACTAAGCGTATGGTGATTTCAAATCGTGCGCAATTTCCAGGAGATTTTCAACAGGGTAAAGAGCGCTCCCGGCCTGATCGCCGTGAATTTGCCGGTATGATTTTTATCAACGAAGAGGGTACTGAAAACGGTGGTTTTATCCAAAAAGGTAGTTTAACTGCCGATGGTAAAGTAAGTTCAGGACTGTCGTTGACTTTCGATCGATTCCGTCAAGATCAAGCGCTGCAGTTAATTAATAACGACAGTGCTATGCACCAATTCACCGGCATAAAAATTAATGATGTACCAAATTTTAAAGTTACTTCAATGGAAGACATCGATCAGTTTTCCAAAGAGGCAGGCAAATTGCCAGAGGCTGAGCAGAGAGCATATTGGCAGAAATTATCGAATGAGGGGCGTCTCAGTGAAAATCGTATCTGGCTGGGAAACACACGTGACAAAGGCTCATCGTTGCAGTTGAAAGATGCCAAAGGGCGCACTCGAATGATGTTGTTGGTCAGTGCGGCGGGACAAGCCGAAATTTTGATGTTGGATGAAAATGGAAAAACCATTAAGACGATTTCTGCTATGAATAGAGAGTAGACAAACTTCGTTAATGAACGTTGGTGAATGAGACAATGGGGGCAACCTGTGAAAACAGCGTTGCCTCATTGCTTTTTGGATGCGTTGAAAGTAAATGAAGTGACTTGTGGAACTTATTGATCTCCCTTATGCTCCAAATATATTTGGGCGGCGCCCTCACAATTTAAATCCACATTATTTATGAAACTGTCTCGTTTATCTTTGTCAATTGCCCTCATGTTGGCTTCGCATGTTCAGGCACAAAGTGCATTAGCACCATCGTCGGAACCAACGGCTTTTACCATGAGTTCGGGTACCGAGCGTAGTCCAGAACAATTAGCGATGATTTTTGAGAAGGCAGACCTGAGTTTGCGGCTTGATCCGCAAACACGTAGTGTGAGTGGTGTCGCAGTATTAAATTTTACGGTAAGTACTGAACTTAAACGTCTCGTTCTAGAGTTAGACAAAAATTTGCCGATAGAATCTGTGTCGGTCAATGGCAAGACCTTGGCAGGCGACGCGATCAGCAATCCAGAGGGACGTTTGTACCTAAGTTTAAGCCAAGCTTTGAAAGCTGGAGAGCATGCCGAAGTGACTATCCGATATCAAGGAGTGCCGCGCATTGCGAAACGAGCTCCTTGGGATGGTGGTTTTGTCTGGAGTAAGACGCCAGCAGGTGCACCCTGGATTGCTTCCGCAGTGCAGGGTGAGGGCTGTGATTTGTTTTGGCCTTGTATTGATCACCCTATGGGAAAACCGAAGCTGATGAGTTTGCATATCAGTGTGCCCGCGCCATTAGTGGTTGCCGGCAACGGTGTGGCACAAGGCATGGACGAGCGCGATGGTTGGCGGACTTATCACTGGCAGATTAAGCATCCGAGTACCTATGGCATCGCGATGAATGTCGGACCGTATGAAGTGCTGGAGGACCGCTATGCGAGCCGTTTCGGTAATCGAATTCCTTTGCGAATGTGGCATTTGCCTGGTAATCAGAGCAAAGCAAAAGAGCTGATGGCGGAGTTCGCGCCAATGCTCGATTTTTTTGAGAGCAAGTTCGGTCCTTATCCCTTTGGTGATGAAAAAATGGGTGTCGTCGAAACCCCTCATCTGGGCATGGAACACCAAACCATCAATGCTTATGGGAATGACTACAAGAAGTCGCCACATGGTTATGACTGGTTGTTGCAGCATGAATTCGCACACGAATGGTTTGGTAATCAGATGACCAATCAAAATTGGGATGATTTTTGGTTGCATGAAGGATTTGCATCGTATATGCAGCCCTTGTACTTGCAATATTTGCGCGGTGAAAGGGATTATCAGGTCGGTATGCACGAGCAGCGGATTCGCATCGTCAATAAGTTTCCTATGGTGACGGGGCATTCGATGAGTGAGCACGATGTCTCGAATGGTCCTGGCAATGATGTCTATTTCAAAGGCTCACATATTCTGCACACCTTACGTGGTCAGATTGGCGATGATGCTTTCTTTAAAGCCGTTCGACTATTGATCTATGGACGCCTCGACCCAAAACCAGGTAATTTTCAACCACGTTATAGTACGACCAAAGAATTCATAGAGATCGTTAATCAGCTCACCAAAAAAGACTGGGGCTGGTTCTTTAACGGTTATTTGATGCATGCGGTTTTGCCCGAGCTAGTGTCTGTCAGAGAGGGAAATAGTTTGCGTTTGGAATGGAAGCTGCCCGATGCCAGTGTTTTCCCGCTGCCGGTCGAAGTGAGGGTCAACAACAAAGTCATGAAAGTTCCTATGGCACAAGGCAAAGGGCGAATTAGTTTGCCGCCGCTTGCGACTTACACCATAGACCCGGGCGCCAAAGTGCTGAAGCATGAGCCGCAGATTGATGTATGGAATGCAGATGTTTTGCAAAGAGCACGCAGTACCAAAGCAATTAAATAAAAATTCGCTTGGTTTATGATTAGAGAATAACCGTCTGTTTAGCTCACAGACGGTTTTTTTATCCGTGTACCGTTTTCATCTGCTGTTCACTTTGGCTACTACTGTCGCCTGAACTCGACCTCTTATCGCTTACTTCTGAAAGTTGGTGTTTGTTTAAGATATACTCGCGATTTTGATTTTTCCTGGGTACCGTTTTATTGAAGCTAAATCTTGAATAAGCGGACCTTCACCGAGTTAAAGGATGCTAAATGTCTCATCGATTTTCTGTCGTTATAGGGTCGTCTTTGATTTCCAGCTTGTTAGTGATGTCGTCGGTACAAGCACAAAGCATACAAAAAGGTGCAATCGAAAAGTGCAGTAAGAATCTGGGTACTTTAGCGGTTGTCGAACCACAGAGTCATATGCTTGCATCACTATCAAACTATAAATTGGGTTCTCCATCTACAATGCTGCGAATGATCGTGGAAGAATCGGGATGTTTTACGGTAGTGGAGCGCGGTGTTGCCTTGCAAAATATTCGTCAAGAACGTGAACTCGCTGCAGGAGGTCAATTGCAACAAGGGTCAAATGTTGGCGGCGGTCAGTTGCAGGCAGCGGACTTTGTGATGACGCCCTCCGTACAATTTGCCAGTGACACGGGTGGTGTTGGTGGTGCTGTTGGGGGATTGTTAGGGCGCTTTGGTGGAGCCTTGGGTGCGTTAGGTGGACTTGCGGGTGGTGTGAAATTCAAAGAAGCAGAAACCACTTTGTTGCTAGCAGATGTGCGCTCAGGCATACAAGTTGCCAGTGCAGAAGGGCAAGCAAGTAAGATGGATTTTAGTCTCGGTGGTTGGGGTTGGGGTGGCTTTGGTTGGGCCAGCGCTGGTGGGTACAGCAAAACGCCAGAAGGAAAATTAATCGCTGCCAGTTTGCTAGATAATTACAACAAGATCGTGCAAACAGTACGCAACAAAGATCAGTTGATTCAAGCAACGTCACAAGCATCTAAAAATAATGCAGCAAATTCTATTCAGGCAACGCCGCCTTCACAAGTCGCTGCGCAGCAATATACCCAAACTGCAGCTCCATCCGTGGGTTCGCCTGCGGTTACTAAGTCAAGCGCAAGTCCTGGCTTGACTGGAATGTATAGCGTGAAGTTTGCTGGTGATGATGAAGGTACCGTGAATGTCATGATCAATAAAAATGGCAGTGTGACTGGTATGGGTAAGTCGACCAAATACAATTTTAATTTTAATGTCGCCGGTACGGTCAGCCCGGATGGCGAAATGAGCCTCGCAAGCAGTGGCAAAGCAGGGAGTGCTAAATTTATGGGCAGCGTAGATTTGCAAACTGGCGCCGTGGTGGGGATGTGGCAATGGGAAGGCAATCACGCTGGGCAGGGTACCTTTAATGGTCAAAAGCTCTAAGTAGAGTTGGTTGTACTAAGCTAAACATTTTGCCGGAAATCCCTCGGGAACGAATAAGCATGGCAGAGGGAATTAAACTGTCGATACTCGCCGCAAAATGCAAACTTCAAACTTCAAAGCAGACGTCAAGTCTGCTTTTTTTTTGCGTGAATTTGTACCATGCTGATGGCTAGATTTTTTATTAAGATGTATCGTAATTTTAACGAAATTCATCTTGTGTTTCTGTGTAATCAGGCTTTTGTGAGTACTAGCTGACGAAATGAATTAACACTCGCTGTTGCCGATTGGATACTGATTTTGTTTCAAGAGAGAACCACTTTCTGGTGTTCAATCGCAATGAAAGTATTTGGCGTGAAAAATATCCAGCTCAAGTTGTTTTTACCATTCGCCATTGGTGTGCTGGTGTTGTTACCTGCATTGCTGATAACTTGGTTTGGTTATCGTGCCGCGCAACAAACAGCAATTGATGCTGCGAATGCGGTGATGATACAAGCTAGTGTGCGGGCAAGTGATGCTGCTGACGCGGATCTGGCTGAGCCAACGCGTCTGCTTAACTATTTTTCCCAGTACGGTGATGCCATCAATGGCGAGCCTGACCCCAAAAATTTTACTAGCTTAGATCGTTTTGAAGAAGTTGCTTGGGGAGCAATGCGCAGCACGCGATTAGTCAAATTTTTGGGATTCGCTTCAGCTCGCGGAGAGTATCGCGCCATCAATGTTTATGACGATGACGCATTGCCAGAAGTATTGGTTCAAAATGTTGGTGAAGAATACCGACGTCATTTTCGCAGTGCCTATCCAATGGATAGGCGCATGATGATTGGGAAAGATAAGCAAGCCTATGTGGCAACTTCTCGACCATGGTACGTCGCTGCACTGCAAGCGGCAGATCCATCTGGTTTGAAAAACGATCGACGGGCTTGGACTGATGTTTATCATTCGTTTTCACGCAATCAATTGCAGGTTGCCCATTCGACGGTTGTACGTAATGCTAAGCGGGAAATAATTGGCGTTGTTGCGTTCGATGTTTCTTTTAGATTGCTAAGTACTTCGTTACATAATCTGGAAATTAGCCCGAATGCAATTGCTTTCATCATCGATCGTAAAGGTGATTTGGTGGCGACTTCGCTGGAAACGATGCTGCTGGGTTCACCAGATGTGCCAAAAATTTCAGCAGTAGAGTCTAATTCACCATTGATACGAAATGCCATGCGCTTCTTGCCAGATCGGGGAAGGGCAAATTCTCGACTGAGTCAGAGCAAGTCAGACAACGCGGATAGTAATCCTTGTAAAAATTCAGATATTTGTGAAAATTTTCAATTTGAATTTAATCAAAAAACTTATCTGGCCCACGCACTTGTACTCAATCAGGGAAGTAGTGCAACCTCTAATGCATTGGCATTGAACCAAGCGAAAGATGTGAATTTTCCTGACTGGCGTTTGGTAATTGCCGTGCCCGCGGATGATTTCAACTATGTGATTAAGCAAAAAGGGCAACGCACGCTGGCCTTGGCAATTGTGTTGGCATTGATCGCCTCAGCATTTGGGATTTGGTTTGCCAGTTACTTGAATCACAGTATCAACGGCATCGCGCGTGCTGCCGTAAAACTTGGGCATGGTGAATTGAATTTGGATGTCATACGGACTAACTTTGCGGAGCTCAATCAGATTGGCGATGAATTGGCGCACACGGCCGATGTACTTAAAGAATCGCGTGATGCGTTGTTAGCCCAAAATGCCGCTTTAGAGCAGCGTGTAAGAGAACGTACGATTGATCTGGAGCATCAGACCGAACAAGCCTTGCAGGCAGCGAACGCAAAGGCGGCATTTCTCGCCACCATGAGTCATGAAATTCGCACGCCTATGAATGGTGTAATTGGCATGACTGATCTCTTATCTGGCACAGCATTGACGACAGAGCAGCATGATTATGTTAACACCATCCGTACTTCTGGTAATGCACTATTAACGATTATTAATGATATTTTAGATTTTTCAAAAATTGACTCAGGAAAAATGACTTTGGAATGTGAACCCTTTTCGCTGCAGCAGATGATAGAAGACTGTATCGCCCTGTTAGCAAGTGTAGCGAATCAAAAAAAGCTTGAACTATTGTACGAATTTGATCCTGAGGTTCCTAAATTTATTTTGGGAGATATCACGAGAGTTCGGCAAATTGTATTGAATTTATTAGGTAATGCGGTCAAATTCACTGAGCATGGCAACGTTATTGTTCACATCAGCAAACCGGTGGAGTTTTCGAATATTGACATAGAGAATACGATACAAATTCATGTGCGTGACACGGGCATCGGCATTCCTGCAGACAGTGCGAATCAACTGTTTTCAGCATTTACTCAAATTGACGCGGCAACGACACGAAAATATGGTGGCACTGGATTGGGCTTGGCAATTAGTCGCCGCCTCGCTGAACTGATGGGTGGTGGTATCCAACTACAAAGTGAAGTGGGGAAAGGGAGCGTGTTTACGGTCCAGTTTCGAGCAGAAGCCTATTTGGACGAAGCGGCAATCAACCCGAACGCTAGCGATATGGTAGCCCGCAATCATCTTAAGTCCTTAGTTGGTAAGCAGGTACTGTTGGTTGATCAAAACGCGGAGAGCATGCGGATCATGCGGCAGCGTCTACTCAATTACGATATGCAGGTACAGACGATACCGACGCTGACGCAATTTTCTAGCACTGATCCTGAAGGTAAAGATGACGCGAAAATTTTCGATTTAGTCATTTTGAATATAGATCAAAGTCAGATGGCGGCGAAAGACTACTTGCAATCGATTCGGTCGCACCCCGATTTATCGCGTTCTGCTGTGCTAGGGTTGATTGCGCAAACTGACAATTGTGAAAGTGAATTAGATCAATTCGGAGCTGCTTATTTACTCAAGCCCGTGCGCGAATCGCATTTAGCAGAAGCATTATTGCAATTGTTATTTGACTCGACAGATCGAGCCGGAATGCGAGGGAGTCCGGCAGAGCAAGAGCGCCGTAGTGGCTCTCCGAATTTGGGACAGCGTTTTCCATTGCGCATGCTAGTTGTCGATGATAATCCTACAAATCGTAAGGTCGCGAACATGATGTTAGAACGCCTTGGCTATAAAGCTAGCATGGCAAATGACGGCAGAGAAGCGGTGGATCAGATTTTGGCTGCTGATGCAAGTCTAGAACCATTCGATATTGTATGGATGGATTTGCACATGCCTGTTTTGGATGGTTTAGAAAGCACAAAAATCGTGCGCAATGCAACAATTCAACAGCCGGCGATTATCGCTGTAACGGCTGCGGCTATGCATGGCGATAAGGAGATTTGTTTGCAAGCTGGTATGAATGACTATGTGAGTAAACCTCTAGAAAGCAAAGAGTTGCAAATGGCGCTGGAGCGTTTTTTAACTAGACGTGGTTTTGAAATACGTCAGCATGACGCCACAGATCTAGGCTTGCAGGCGTCAGATAACCAGTATAGTCACTTCGATCCAGATCGTTTTATGGCCTTCTGTGAAGGCAATCCAGCCTATCGAACTACTTTTGTTGGATTAATTCAAAATATGGTGAATAAGAGCCGTGCACAATTTGAACAGGCACTTCAAGCGTGGCAAGAGGCACGTAGTGACGATGCTGCGCGTGTGTTTCATACTATGCGTGGGTCTATGGGGACTTTAGGGGCAACTGTTTTTGTGGAGACTTCGAAAACCCTGGAAACGGCAATCAAGGCAGGGCAAGCAAACGAGGTTGATCGATTATTTGTGGAAATGAAAACTGTTTTGGATTTGACATTGACGCAGGCGCAACATTGGCTAAATAAGCAAGCTGGTGCGTGAATAATTCGCTCGAAATGAGCGTGGGGTCTAGGTTTTCGCTATAATCCACCCCTTTCCTTTGCCTGCCACTGACCCTGTCACTTAAGCACCGCCATGACTCTACGTATCAATGAAATCGAATTACTCTCGCCCGCGAAAACCGTAGAAATCGGTCGTGAAGCAATTTTGCATGGCGCTGATGCGGTGTATATCGGAGGCCCTTCATTTGGCGCACGCCACAATGCCAGCAATGAGATTGGCGAGATTGCTAAATTAGTTGAGTTTGCTCATCGTTATCATGCCCGGATTTTTGTCACTCTTAATACGATTCTGCATGACAGTGAGTTAGAGCCAGCACGTCAATTAATTACGCAATTTTATGATGCCGGTGTTGATGCCTTGATCGTGCAAGATATGGGCGTCATGGAACTGGATATTCCTCCCATTCAAATTCATGCCAGTACTCAGTGTGATATCCGCACACCTGGGAAAGCCCATTTTTTAGGTGCATCCGGTTTTTCTCAATTAGTGTTAGCACGTGAGCTCACTTTAGAGCAAATCAAAGCGATCAAAGCCCAGACCAATACGCCATTAGAATATTTTGTGCATGGTGCTTTGTGCGTGGCGTTTTCTGGACAATGCTATATCTCACATGCAAAAGATGGTCGTAGCGCGAACCGTGGTGATTGTTCGCAAGCCTGCCGCTTGCCGTATACCTTGACCGACAACACTGGCGGTGTGGTCGCTTACGATAAGCATTTGTTGTCGATGAAAGACAATGACCAAAGTGCGAATTTAGAAGCTTTATTAGACGCCGGTATTCAGTCTTTAAAGATTGAAGGTCGCTATAAAGATATGGGCTATGTGAAAAATATTACTGCGCATTATCGGTTGTTGTTGGATGAAATTTTGGAGCGTCGCCCGGAATATTATCGAGCTTCGAGTGGACACACGCAGGTGGCTTTTACGCCGAATGTAGATAAGACTTTTCATCGTGGTCATACGGCGTATTTCGCGAACGGACGTTTGGAAAATATTGGTGCGTTTGACTCCCCCAAATTTGTTGGCCTGCATATCGGCTATGTGACGCGCTTAGGGCCAGATTGGTTTGAAATGGAAACCAATGAAGATTTGGCAAATGGCGATGGTCTTAACTATATGCATAAGCGTGAGGTTGTTGGGGTTCATGCTAACACGGTAGAACAAAAATCGACGAATGAAAATGGCACGACCTGGCGCGTGCATCCAAATGAAAAGATGGCTGAATTTGCCAGCCTCAAAGTTGGTATGTCAGTGCATCGCAATCGTGATCAGCAATGGGAAATGGCTTTAACCAAGAAGTCGTCTGAGCGCAAAGTTGGTCTATGGCTGAGCCTGTCGGAAACAGAAAATGGTTTGTGTTTGAAATTGTCTGATGCCGATGGTATAGAAACCACTACGGCCATCAAATTAGATTTAGAGCCAGCGCAACAAGCTGAAAAATCCGAAGCGAGCCTGCGTGAAAGCTTGGCGAAATTGGGTAACACCATGTTCTATCTCGAACAACTTGATTTGCAGTTGAGCCAGCCTTGGTTTGTGCCATCATCGGTGATCAATGCGCTACGCCGTGACGCGGTAGCAAAGCATGAACAAGAGCGTGTGACATTGTGGCAGCGTCCTCTGCGTGAGGCTGCACTGCAACCGTTGGTTGCCTATCCAGAAACGACGTTGAGTTATTTGGCGAATGTGTATAACCACAAAGCGCGCGAATTCTATCAAAAGCACGGCGTGCAACTAATCGCAGCTGCTTACGAGTCACACGAAGAGGCAGGTGAAGTTCCGTTAATGATTACCAAGCATTGTCTGCGCTTCTCCTTCAATCTTTGTCCCAAACAGGCGAAGGGTGTTACGGGCGTGCAAGGTCAAGTGAAAGCCGAACCGATGACGCTTGTGAATGGCGACGAGAAATTCACTTTGCGTTTTGATTGCAAACCTTGTGAAATGCATGTCATGGGCAGTATGAAACCGCATATCCTCAAATCTCCGCCGCCAACGACGGTTACTAGCCCATTAGTGTTTCATAAAAGCCGGCCACAATAAGCTTGCGTTAATAAGTTGAACTGTTGAATAACATTAACAGCCGCACGGTGCGGAATAGCTGCATAAGCGGATAGTCGACATAGCTTAAGTACTAGTTGCTGGCATAAGGTGCCCGCTATTTTTAGGTCAACTAAATTCACGCCATCAAAGTTACTCGGATAAAACTCGCGCGATTTCAATCTGCCTGATCCGAATTCTTATCTCCCTGTGATCGGGTCTTTTGGCAGATGCCAATGCCACGATAAGTAACGTCACGCTGTGCGTTCTCTTTCTCATACTGATAAATTTTTCACTTAAGTAAGCTTTTCAAGATTTATTTTCAACAGATGAAAATAAATCTTGAAATTGACGTTTTACTGTATTAGTATATGCATACAGTAATTTTGTTGTGGTAAATTTATGTAATAACCTCATTTTGTAATGCTAAGAAAACCCTCTTATGACAAACCCTAGAGACTTACCGGTTGATATTTTTCTCATCTCTACCGGCAGTAGTGAGCCTATCTATCGGCAGATGGTGGAACAGCTACGCCGGCAGATCTTGGGCGGAAAAATTTGTGCAGGTGACGCAATGCCTTCGGTACGTGATGTCGCTAGCACGCTAGGGGTGAATCCGATGACCGTATCAAAGGCTTATAGTTTGTTGGAATCAGATGGCTGGCTAGCGCGCCGACGTGGCATGGGAATGATTGTCGCGCAGCGTGAATCGCAATTTGAGCAGGCAGAAAGTCGACTCCAATTGATACGTCCCAGCTTGGAGCAAGTAGCACTCGAATCGCAACAATTGAAGTTGGCACCGGATGAAGTCTTAAATTTATTCAGTCAGATTTTGAAGATTGAAAATGAAGACGCCGTGTTAAGGGAGTAGAGCAAGTAATGTGAACAGTATCCCCATCTTCGTGAGTGCTGAAATGTTGCGGATCCCGGTGGGATCAATTGATTGCGCATGTCCTTTAGCAAGTGAACGTAAAGCGATATCGTTTAGATTTTGATTTGTGTTGATTTAGATTTTATTTTTTATTCACAATATTTTTAGGGAAATTTTATGCGTTTTTCTCAGCAAGTAATAGCAACTACGTCGAAAATTTTGAAGATCAGTGCGCTGGTTGCTTTGTTCAGCTTGAACTCAATGAGTTGGGCTCAGAGTGGGCAAACTACGGCGTCTAAATCGAGTTCCGTAGCATCTAAAGAATCGGCAACCCGCGGACTGTTATTTGAAATTAAATCGGGTGACAAAACCGCTTACTTATTTGGATCCATCCATATTGCGAAGGCGGATTTTTATCCTATGTCACCAAAAGTCGAAAAGGCTTATCAATTTGCCGACACGGTCGCGATTGAGGCAGATACCACAGATGTCGCAGCGGCACAGGCGATCATGCCCAAGTTGATGTATGTCGCACCAGATAAATTGGAAAATCATTTAACCCCAACGACCTGGTCAAATTTTCAAGGTGTATTCGGGCCAGGATCTGCACAGATGCAGACCTTAAAACCGTTCATGATCACCTCTGCAATTGCTGTTCAAGTGGGAATGCAAATGGGATTTGATCCTGCACAGGGGATCGACATGCACTTCATTCAACGTGCAAAAACAGATAAGAAATCTTTAGTGGAATTAGAAAGCTTGGGATTTCAAGCCGATATCGTGAGTAATTTGACGGATGAAGAAAGTGACTCCCTGATCTCGTCGCTGCTTGAGTCGATTAAGAAACGTGAGATGGCGAAAGAATTGGAAGGCATCGTTGCGAGCTGGAAAGCAGCTGATACGGAGGCCTTAGCGAAATTATTTACTGATTCCGCCAATAAAGACCCAGCCTCAAAACGCTTGATGAAAATGCTGATGGATGATCGCAATGAGGGCATGGCCGCTAAGATTCAAAGCATGATGGCAGCGGGAAAAAAATTGATGGTCGTCATCGGTGCAGGACATCTGGCGGGTGAAAAAAGCGTCGTTGATCTCTTGAGGAAGCAGGGGATGACGGTTACTCAAATCCGTTAATGCTGAACAACTGTATCGGCGGACAGGCCATCCTGCTCAACACGCAACTAGTATTTGTACGCTGGTGAGAAGAATGAGGCGAACATTGCGAATTTTTCGCATTTTTCAAAAAAATAAGATTGATAAGGCGGCGGGTTGCTAATCGCCAAATTCAGACACGTACATCAGACATAAAGCCAGGATAAAACTATGCAAGCACCTATCAGTATTAAAGGCCTCAGTAAGCAGTTCAAGCCACAACGTGTTTTAAAGAACCTGGATTGGGAAGTTGAAGCAGGCAGTATCGTCGGTTTGTTGGGACGAAATGGTGCTGGTAAATCAACCCTGATCGAATGTCTGTTGGGTTTGCGTGATGCGGAGTCAGACAGCGAGGTGCGTTTATTTGGAGAAGATGTACGCCATTTGTCGGATGCTACGAAGGCCAAGATCGCTTACGTTCCACAAACTAGCGAATTATTTGAATGGTTAACACCACGTCAAATGTTGGGTTATTTTAAGGCGCTCTATCCACGTTGGAACGATGCCAAAGTGGATGCCCTGATGCAGCGATGGGATTTGCCATATAACAAATTGATTAGCAAATTCTCTGGCGGGCAAAAGCAACGACTATCTATTATTCGCGCCTTGGCGCATGAGCCCGAATTATTGATTTTAGACGAACCAGTTGCCAGTTTGGACCCGGCAGGACGGCGTGACTTTTTGCGTGAAATCGTTGATAGCGTCATTGACCAAAATACGACGATCGTGTTTTCTACTCATATTTTGTCTGATCTTGAACGGGTTGCGATGAAGGTGGCTTTTCTTGCTAATGGGCGCATCATGCATCAGCAACCGCTAGATGATTTGATGGAAATCAGCTTACTGGTAACCGGACCATCCGACATGATCACACAATTAGGTCCGCAGAAGATTTTGCAAAGTACTTATCTGCAAGACGGCAATATTCGATTGCTGGGGCAATGGGACTCGCAACAAAGTGCAGCTTTGCTGGCACGCAGCGATCTGAGAGTCGAACGATTAAGTTTGGAAGACTTGTTTATTGAGATGACCAAATGAAAAACATTCTGAATATCTGGATGCAGCCAGTGTATGCGCGCTTGAATATGGAGAGTAAGAAATCTTTATTTCTGGTCATGGCTTTCTTTCCCGTGGCTGGACAACTCATCGCGTCGGCTTTGTTTTTTTGGTCAGCAAAAAAGCCGAATGTCGATGTTTTTGCTTATGCTTTTTTGTTTAGTATTGCAGCCTTGATTATCACAGTGTTCTTTACCTGGTTTGTCATGTTGGTTCAAAACATAGGTTTGCAATATTCACCAGCGAACGCTCGACTGGTACCACAGATGCGAAGTTTTTTACAAGCTGCGATTGTGATTCCAATTATGATCTGTGTTTTGCTGTCGTGTCTCGTCTCGCGCCTGTTGATGCATGAATATTCAGTCTGGCCGGCGTTTGTATGTGTTGTAGTGATGGTGTTTTTTACGATTATTGTCCGTACACAATGGGCGGTAATACCGATGATTCTGTGTTTTCAAGTGCCGGGATTTTTACAGCGTGCAGGAATCGAACATCTCGATCAGATCGTCCAAGGTAGTGTGGGAATTTCCCTTCCTATGCTTGCTTTACTCTCGATTCCAGTGATTATTTATGCCGGTCTTTATTGGATATTTTCATTGCGTGACGAGGCTTTGTTTACGATGCATCAACGTAGCTTAGCTTTGCGTGCAGGTATAGTCGGCACAGGATCGAATCAAAATCGTGCGACACTTAGTTTATCTATGGTGTTCTTCGGTTGGATGGGGCATTGTGTATCACGTAGCCAAAAAAATCCTGGGAGTATCCAAGCTTTGCGTAGCTTAAACGGTTTTGTGTTTGGGCCGCGTATCCATTGGACTACCATCAGTTTGCAGGTGGTGGCGATGCTGGTAACGGGCATCTTTGCCGTGTTCGTGTTGGATGCATTTTCAATGAAAAAAGATAGTGATTTTGTAATCGGATTTGCATTTGGTTTTGGTGGGATTCTGTTGATTGCCCAACCGCTATTTTTCAGTTTTATGCTGTTTTATACCGTATACCAAACCCGTCATGAACAGGCCTTGCTTCAATTGACCCCGAATCAATTAGGGAATGCAGCACTCGATCAAATGTTAACGCGTTATTTGTTGCGTCAATTTTTTATCTTGTATGGAATGAGTTTGCTGATTTCTGTGCCGGTTTGTATTTTTGTTCTCCATGGCGGTGTCAAATCAGCGAGCCTGATTTTGTTCCTCAGCTGTTTGCTTCCAATGATATCCACTATTGCTTTCAACTTCGCCAAAATGAAAGCCTTGAATGATCATCCCATGCTTAAACTGGTCATTGCCTGTTTATTGATTTTTGTGATTGGGTTCGTTTTAGGTCTGTCGATTTCGCTAACGTTAATCTGGTGGTATAGCGCGATAGTCGTGTGTGCAACGCTAATTTGGCTGAAGAAAGCGCTGCAAAAAAATGCGGGTGTAAGGATGTTTCCGGTCGGACGGTCTGTGTGATTTGGTATCGAGCTTTTGGAATTTGCTTACAAAAACTCGGCAATCAACTTTACTAATTCTTCGCCATAGCTTTCTAATTTTTTTGCGCCGACGCCAGTCACGCCACGTAAGTCGTCCAGTGAGCGCGGTTTGGCTTTGGCGATTTCACGCAAAGTAGTGTCGTGAAAAATAATGAAAGCGGCAGTATTGTGCGCCTTGGCAGTTTCTACGCGCCACCAGCGTAAGCGTTCAAAAATCACCTGTTCGCTATCTGACAGATTCGCTTCAGAAAAATCTTTGGCAGATTGGCGCTTATGTTTGACAGCTTTTTCGGCTTTCTTGTATTGACGCAGTTGTATGCTGGTTTCGCTGCGCAACACAGCGCGCGAATCTTCGGTCAACTTAAGTGAACTATAGTTTTCGTAATCAACCGCGACTAAACCTAGTGCAATCATTTGCCTCAATAAGGCGCGCCATTCGGCTTCACTTTTATCTGAGCCGATACCATAAGTGGAGAGCTGATCATGACGCCATTGTTTGACGCGCTCAGTATCAATGCCACGTATTACATCGATCACATGACCTGCCGCAAAGCGTTGATCTACGCGATAAATCGTCGACAGAATTTTTTGTGCCGCGACCGTACCGTCGAATGAGCTTGGCGGTGACAGGCACGTATCGCAATTGCCGCATGCCTGTGAGCTTTGGCCAAAATAATCGAGGATGTGTACGCGCCGGCAATTTAAGGTTTCGCACAGACCCAGCATGGCATCTAGTTTGACACCTTGCACCCGTTTAAAAGTTTCATTCGCTTCAGATTCGTCGATCATGCGGCGCTGCTGAACCACATCTTGCAAGCCATACGCCATCCAGGCATTCGCACTGGCGCCGTCGCGCCCGGCGCGCCCAGTTTCCTGATAATAACCTTCTATGCTTTTGGGCAAATCCAAGTGCGCCACGAAGCGTACGTCGGGTTTGTCGATGCCCATGCCGAAGGCAATCGTTGCCGTCATGACGATACCGTCTTCGCGCAAGAATCTGGTTTGATTACGGCTACGATCTGATTGTTCCATTCCTGCATGATAGGGCAGGGCAGTAATGCCATTTTCATTTAAGAATTCAGCAGTTTCTTCAACCTTTTTGCGCGACAAACAATACACAATCCCGGCGTCGCCGCTGTGTTGTGCATTAATGAAATCAAGTAATTGCTTGCGACCATTCGCTTTTTCAACGATTTGATAACGGATGTTAGGCCGGTCAAATGAAGACACAAATTGCATTGCATTTTCTAATTTCAAGCGATGAATAATTTCATCACGCGTTTGCTGATCTGCCGTCGCTGTTAATGCGATGCGTGGCACATCGGGAAAGCGTTCATGCAACACTGAGAGTTTTATGTATTCAGGACGGAAGTCATGTCCCCATTGCGAAACGCAATGCGCTTCATCGATGGCAAATAAAGCCAGCGGCGTCACGCTCAATAATTCAAGACAGCGTTGCGTCATTAGGCGCTCTGGTGCGATGTACACCAAATCGAGTTCACCTTCGCGCATCATGCGTTCTATTCGCATCGCTTCATCGAAGCTTTGAGTCGAATTCAAAAATGCAGCTCTGACTCCCACTTCCTCCAATGCATCTACCTGATCTTGCATTAAAGCGATCAACGGGGATACCACCACGCCCACACCATGACGAATCAGAGCAGGGATTTGATAGCACAACGATTTGCCGCCGCCGGTCGGCATTAGCACCAAGGCGTCGCCACCTTGCACGACATGGTCCACAATCTGACCTTGCTGTGATCGAAATGCTGGATAGCCGAATACCGTTTGCAGCAGGTGTAGAGCTTGAGCTTGTTCCGGCGTGGATGTTTGTTGCATGTCGATGGTATTGCTTATTCAGCCCAAGTGATGAGGCCTGTGTAGGCCGTAATCAGAATCATGCAGCCGAAGGCAATTCGATACCACGCAAATGCATTGAAATTGTGACTGCTAACGTAGCGCAGTAACCAGCGCACGCAAAAAAAGGCCGAAATGAAAGCCGCTACGGTTCCTAGGCTGAACATCGGGATATCCGCGCTGGAAAGTTCATTGCGCGCTTTGTACAAGGAATAGACGGTTGCGCCGAGCAAGGTCGGAATTGCCAGGAAAAACGAAAATTCCGTAGCCGCTTTACGTGACATACCAAACCACATCGCGCCAATAATCGAAGCGCCTGAACGGCTAGTGCCAGGAATTAATGCTAAGGACTGCGCTAGCCCAATTTTGAGGGCATCAATCAGACGCATATCGTCAATATTCTCAACCTGAGACGGGCGAACCTGAGTGTGCTGTTGATGGCGCCGTTCGGTCCATAAAATAAACAGACCACCAAGAATAAATGCCAACGCAACTGGTACGGGTTTGAAGAGGTAAGCTTTAATTTGTTTGCTAAACAAGAGTCCAAGAATGGCTGCAGGTAAAAAAGCCACAATCACATGCAGTGCAAAACGTTGTGCTTTGACATCGCTACCAAGACCAGTCAGTACCTGCGCGATTCTATGGCGATATTCCCAGCAAACCGCAAAAATCGCACCTGCCTGAATCACGATTTCAAACACTTTTATTTTTTCGCCAGTAAAGTTCAACAAACTACCTGCTAGGATCAAATGTCCGGTCGACGAAATGGGCAAGAATTCCGTCAGTCCCTCAACGATCCCCATGACGATAACTTTAAGTGCGAGAATGAAATCCATAGTGTGCGCTAGTGAATAAAAAACGAAGGCACGAAGCTTATCATGTGACGCTGACGTGTGAGCTTAATTTTGTCGCCATGATAGTGTGCATTTAGCTAATTTTTCTCGGTCTGCTGCACTGGCGTGGTCGCGATTTCTAAGGCATGTATCCATTGAATTGCTTGGTCGCGTGAAGTGCCACACATTTCCAGTGAGGCTTGCAGCCCAGAGCAGCAATGTGGGCGTTCTGGTTGGCCAAAGATTGCGCAACGCAGATCAATGGTTAATTGTACACATGCAACACCAGCCGGCTTGCCATTGGGCATGCCTGGAATCGGACTGGAAATCGAGGGTGCAATACAACAGGCGGCACAGTGCGGTCGGCAGATCATAAGTACTATTAAAATCAAACCTCTATTTTAGCCCACAAAGTCCTTGCTTTCGACCGCTATGTCGTAGAGTGACTTGACCATTCGCATTCCAGAGCTTACATTACTGACTCTTGAGTAAGTTAATTTTAGAGTGTTTTTTGTCATGATGTCATGTCCATTTAAGCCACGTTGGGAACGACGCAAAGATGCGCGACCACAAGAATTGTTGGATGCAGCTTTAGATCATTTCGTCGCACGCGGTTTTGCAGCAACACGTTTGGATGATGTCGCCAAATCGGCTGGGGTTTCCAAGGGGACTCTTTATCTGTATTTCAGTAGTAAAGAAGAATTATTTAAAGCAGTGGTGCGTGAGTCTATCGTACCTTTGCTGGGTGAGGCTGAGAGCCTGATTGAGCAATATGTAGGGAGCAGTGAAGATTTATTTCGTTTGGTGATGACCACATGGTGGGAAAATGTCGGCGCCTCTAAGCTATCGGGATTGCCTAAATTGATGACAGCAGAAGCGGGAAACTTTCCGGAATTGGCTCGATTTTACCAAGAGGAAGTGGTTGATCGGGGAGAAAAACTGGTGGCTACTATGCTCAAGCGTGGAATCGCACGTGGTGAGATTCGTGAAATGGATCTAGAGTTGGCACCGCGGATATTGGTTGCTCCAATGATCATGATGATGCTGTGGAAACATTCAAATGGAGTATGTTTTGTAGAACCAGAAAAATTGGGAGCTTATCTGGATTTTTACATTGATATGGCATTGCGCAGCGTTCTAATTCAAGATTAATTAGTAATTGATTAGCAATTGATTAGCAATTGATTAGCAATTGATTAGCAATTGATCGTTAACATTGTTCGGTTGATTGCACTACGTTGTATTCGATCTGAATTTTAATCTGTATCTGTTTTCGCGCAATTATTTCCTGAATATCGACCGAATTGAGTAAGAATGCCTTAAATCTCGTAGGAAAAGCTTTTTTTGCAGTAACGCTTTGATAAAATGCGAGATTGAAGATTTTTGGCAATTTTCCGGAAGAAACGAATAATTTATTCCGCAATTTACTTATTTTAAATTAATGCAACGAGAAACCACCATGAACATCGAACAAGCCCGTTTTAATATGATTGAGCAGCAAATTCGTCCAACCAACGTGAGTGTGCCAGAAGTGTTGGAATTGCTAGGGATTGTTAAACGCGAAAACTTTTTTCCTGCAGAACAAATTAGTCTCGCTTTTATGGATACAGGTTTGCCCCTAGTGGCAGGAGTGGTTTCGCTTAGTCCTAAATTAGAGGCACGCATCGTACAAGAAGTCGCTGCAAAAAAGACGGATTCGGTGCTGGTGATTGGTGCGGATAGTGGCTATTTGGCAGCTTTATTGGCTCATCAAGCTCGTCATGTGACTGTGATGGAAGCAATACCAGAGGTAAAAAATCTGGCGCAATCGAATATTGCGAAGAATGGTATTACTAATATTGATGTGCAGTGGGGCGATGCCTTGCAAAGCGCTGGTTTCGCGACCTTCGATGTCATCGTCGTCACAGGTTCTTTGGAGTCGGTACCTGAAAGTTTGCAAGCGCAGCTCAACGTTGGGGGGCGTCTCTTTGTCGTCGTTGGTAAAGCGCCTGTCATGACGGCGCAATTGATTTCGCGTGAGTCAGAATTGTTTTTTAATACCAAGTCTTTGTTTGAAACTTCGGTGCCGACTTTGTCACAAGTCATTCCAGCATCGACTTTCACCTTATAATATGAACAAATAATTTAGATAAAAAAGCCCTATGCAACATATAACAGCCTCTGAATTGGCACAAAAGCTGACTGATTCGACAAAAAAAATGCCATTGTTATTAGATGTTCGGGAACCTTGGGAGTATGAAACTTGTCATATTCCACAATCGCTGTTGATGTCTATGCATAGCGTACCATTGCGGTTCGAAGAGTTGGATCGTGATGCTGAGATTGTCTGTGTTTGTCATCATGGTGGACGTAGTATGCAGGTTGCACATTTCCTTGAGAGAAGTGGCTTTAATCAAATCATCAATTTGACCGGTGGAGTACACGCGTGGGCATTGCAAGTCGATACTTCTATGCCTACATATTAAGAGCCGTCTTTAGTGGTGCTAAAGACCTCACTTGAGTGATTTGTCGTCGTTTAGAAAGTGATTTTGACAATTGCAAACGTCATGATCACGTATACGACATTTAATTTTTTCGGAGCATTTTATGCGTAAATCTATTGTCGCTACATTTATTGCCACCGCATTTATTTCATTAAATGCTGGTGCTAGCGATTTGCTGCAAATCTACAAAGAAGCACTGGTTAACGACGCACAGTTTAGTGCGGCGCGTGCTTCTAAAGTGGCGGGGCAAGAACGTTCAGTTCAGGGACGCTCTGCTTTATTGCCACGTGTTGGTCTTACAGGTGGGGTTAATAAGACCCGCTCTGAGTTTGACCCTGATGTTGGCTCGACAGTGAAAAGCACTAGTAACGGCAACTCGATGACTTTGTCCTTGAGTCAACCTTTATTCAACTTGGGTGCATGGGAAAATTATGAGCAATCAAAATTATCCGTTGTCGCCAGCGACATTCAATTTGCGAGTGCTCAGCAAGACTTGATGTTACGTGTCAGTCAGGCATATTTTGACGTATTAGGTGCCGAAAATACTTTGAAAACCTTGCAAGCACAAAAAATCGCTGTCGCTGAACAATTGGCTTCTGCCAAGCGAAATTTTGAAGTCGGTACGCAAACAATTACCGATACGCATGAAGCGCAGTCTCAATATGATTTAATCACAGCCCAAGAACTAGCGGGTCAGGGTGATTTGGACGTAAAACGCGCAGCATTGCGTCAGATCATCGGCAAAGATGCCGGCGACTTAGCAAAATTGCGAAATGGTGTGCAGTTGACTGCACCGGTTCCTGCGCAAATTAATGATTGGGTTGCCAGTGCTGAGAAGCAAAACTTCTCAGTGACGTCTTCCCAGGTCGGTTTGGAAGTTGCACAGCGTGAAATTAAAAAGAGCCGTTCTGGTCATTTGCCAACTGTCGATTTTTCTGCCAGTACCGGGCGTAGTACCGCTAATCTAGGGTCAGGGACACCATCCGGAGTCTCTAAACCAACGACGGTTGGCGTTGCGGTGAATATCCCTATTTTTGCTGGTTTTGCTACTGACAGTAAAGTGCGCGAATCGATTGCTTTAGAAGACAAAGCACGTAACGACTTGGAAACGGCACGTCGTAACGCCGCACAGGCAGCGCGTCAATCCTATATCGGTGTGGTTAGTGGTTTGGCGCAGATCAAAGCATTTGAAGCTGCAGAAATTTCTAGTCAGTCTGCTTTGGATTCAACTTTGCTCGGATATCAAGTTGGCGTTCGTATCAATATTGATGTCTTGAATGCGCAGCAAAAACTGTCTAACACACGTCAAAGTTTGGCGAAGGCTCGCTATGATTCCATTATGAATGGCTTGCGTTTAAAAGCAGCTGCGGGTTCGCTCAAAGAAGCCGATTTGGCCGAAGTAAATGCGTTGTTGACTCAGTAATGAACGCAATTGTAGTGAGTAATAGGAACGATCAGTAGGGACGAGTAATGATCGTGCAATTTTTGTTTCTATCACTTGTAAAAAAGCCCGCTTTCAGCGGGCTTTTTTATTGCTGCGATTTTCTTATCCGCAAGCGCCCACGTAGCCGCAGGAAACGCAACGAGAACAACCATCGATTTTCTGCAAAGCATAGGCGCCGCAGTCAGGACATTTCTTGCCCGTCGCAGTGTAAGTCATGGGAGCTGATTCGACTTCATATGCTAAATCGTCCATGCTATAAGCAAGTTGTTTGTTTTTGAACTTCTCCGCTAAGACGACGATAGGTACTTGATTGCCGCCAGCATCGAGAAATCCGCGTTTCATCAGTATGCGTTGCAAAGAGTACCCAATTGCTGCGACTTCCGATTCGTGGAATAACGGAGCTTGTGAACCGTCGTCTTTTGTAATCATGCCGCAACGTACCGTGCCTTTATCCCACACGACCTCACGCATATCGGCTAAAGCTTTGGCGATTGATCCTCCTGAGCGGGCGGCCATCGATAACAAACGCATACTGGCAGATATCCATTGCTGCCCATCATTTTTTTGGCCTGCTGGCATGAAAAATTCAAACGGTCGTTCTATCGTTGCCAGTTCGCCGCCAACCATGCCTTGTACATGAATAAAACTCACCGTCAGGTAGACAGTTTTTTTACCTTCATACGTCATGTATTGCACTTTGGAGGTCACGGATTCGAGGTCGCCAAAAGGACGTCCATCAAATTGTTTTCGCAATAAATCATCGTCGGGAGTCACTTTGGCAACTGGTGTAGCAGTTTCAGTATTGACCGACAGTACGCTACCAAGAATGCTGTTAGGACGATAAGTCGCGAGTCCTTTTAATCCAGCGCGCCAGGCATCCATGTAAAGATTTTGGAAGTCTTCGTAAGGATAATCAGCGGGTACATTCACTGTTTTGGAGATCGCCGAGTCGACATAGGGTTGCACTGCTTGCAGCATCATCATGTGATCATTTGCCGACATGTTGAGGGCTGTCACGAATGAAGATGGCAATTTACTGTCATCGGAAACATCATTCCCCAAATGGCGATACAGACGCCATGCATGGTCGGCCACTTCATAAATTTTGCTATCGCCCACTGCCATACGTTTTTTGCGGTTATACACCCAAGAAAATGCTGGTTCGATACCGTTCGAGGCATTGTCAGCAAATGCTAGGGTAATCGTGCCCGTCGGCGCAATTGATAAAAGATGGGAGTTACGCAAGCCATGCTGCGCGATTTGGTGACGTAAGCCGTCTGGTAGGCGTTGTGCGAAAGCACCTTGTAGATACTTGTCGTTGTCGAACAGTGGGAATGCACCTTTTTCTTTAGCCAGATCTACTGAAGATTGATAGGCAGTGTCGCGCATAACTTCAGCCACACGCGTCGCAAAAGCACGACCTTCGTTCGAGTCATAACGTAAGCCCAACATCACCAAGGCACTGCCTAAACCTAGGAACCCGAGCCCGACCCGACGTTTTGACATCGCTTCATCACGTTGCTTTTCTAGTGGCCATGCAGTAGCGTCCAGTACATTATCAAGCATGCGTGTGGCGACACTGACTACTGTTTGAAATGCCTCAAAGTCGAAACTAGCCTGCTCAGAAAAAGCGGCTTTGGCGAAGCGGGTCAAATTAATAGAGCCTAGACAGCAGCAGCCATAATCTGGGAGTGGTTGTTCGCCACAAGGATTGGTTGCTTCTATCGTTTCACAGTAATACAAATTGTTTTCTGCATTGATACGAGATAAAAATAAGATCCCTGGTTCAGCATGATCGTAAGTAGATCTCATTACTTCGTTCCACAATTCACGTGCTTTGACTGATTGATAGACCCATGAGCCGTGCTCGTTTTGATAGGCGCCAGCGCGCTTTTTATCGTCACTAGGCTCAGCTTTGTGAGTGAGTGTGAATTCAGTATCGTTGGCAACAGCATTCATAAATTCATCTGTGACGCCGATGGAAATATTAAAATTCGTGAGACCACCTAAATCTTTGGCATGAATAAATTCTAGAATATCTGGGTGGTCACAACGTAACACACCCATCTGCGCACCACGTCGCGCACCTGCAGATTCGACGGTAGAACAAGAGGCATTGAAAACCTGCATAAACGAGACAGGGCCAGAAGCGCGTGATCGCGTACCTCGTACTAAGGCATCTTTGGGTCGTATCGTTGAAAAATCATAGCCCACACCGCCGCCGCGCCGCATCGTCTCTGCTGCATCGGATAAGGCTGTATAAATACCGGGCTTGCCATCGGTCGTGCTAGAAACAGAGTCGCCGACAGGCTGGACAAAGCAGTTGATTAAGGTTGCGTGCAAATCCATACCCGCAGCAGAATTAATCCTGCCAGCGGGCACAAAACCATTTTTTTGTGCCCACAAGAATTTTTCTTCGTAATAAGCTTGAAAGTCCGGTTCTTCAACGCTCGCCAAGGCTTTGGCTACGCGACTCTGTACATCGTTGATGGTGGCTTCTTCGCCTTTAGCGTATTTTTCTAATAGGACGTCGAGAGAAATTTCTTGTGGTGACATATCAGTCAATCCTAGGATTTTTTCGTTAGCATTCATGCTCGTTTTTTCGCAATGAGAAGTGATTGGGTGATGCTTTTCAGCAGAAATGGATGTCTCATTATAGACCTCCGCGGGGCTTTTTCCTTGACTCGTCTCAATTAGAATTTGATGAAAGATTGGCAAATCTCGTTCTCAAACGATGAATTTTTCGACCTAAGAGTCTTAGTCAAATTGGCGAGGAACGGTATTGATAAGTTACCGACAACCGAGAATGCTTGTCGGTAACTTGCTGGTTGGCAGAAGAATTGTCAGAACTATTGATATACGTTAAAGAATTCGACCCTGTTCGAGAGTCAACTTTGATTTACTTAAGAATGATTCTCGTTTATAGTTTTGTCTTGAAACAAGTTTTTCAATTGATTGCGATCCAGGATCTACCCATGAACTCCATAAATGCGAATATGGCAACTCCAATAATTACTGCGAAATCAGCATCCACTGCCGCCACTGTCTCATCGCAGTCGGGTCAGACACGTGTGACAGCCGCAGCCAAAACGCTTGCAGATATTGCGATTGGGGAAAAATGTGTAGTCCGGAAGTTACTTGCCCCTGAGGGCATGCCAGAGTGGCTAACTCAATTAGAAGATATAGGATTCATTGCTGGTGAGCCTGTTGCCTTAATGGCACGCGGTGCTTTTGGTGGTGATCCACTTGTGATTCGCATTGGTTTGTCGACATTTGCGTTGCGCAAAGCCGAAGCTGCTTGCGTGGTGGTAGATTTCGTCGAAAATAAGGTTGCTGCATGAAACAAGTCAAAGCGGCAGTCGTACATTTTCATGCAAGCGGCCCGTTGGTGGCTTTGGTGGGTAATCCTAATTGCGGTAAAACGGCACTCTTTAATTTACTGACGGATAGTAAGCAAAAAGTCGCGAACTATGCTGGTGTGACAGTTGAACGCAAAGAAGGGCGCCTAAAAACAAGTGCCGGAAAAATATTGCGTGTCTTAGATTTGCCCGGCACTTATAGTTTGCACCCGCGTTCGCCCGATGAGCGTGTTACGCACGATGTTTTATATGGTAACGCGGTGGGTGAGAAACGCCCTGATTATGTTGTATGCGTGGTGGATGCAACCAATCTACGTCGTGGCTTGCGCTTGGTGATTGCAGTACAGCGATTGGGTATTCCATGTATGGTCGCGTTGAATATGACCGATATGGCAGAACAACGAGGCGTGCATGTTGATGAACAGGCGTTGGCTCGCGAGTTGGGAATTCCCGTCGTGCGGACTGTGGGGATCAAGCAGGGTGGCGATATCGCCTTAAAAGCCATTCTGGATGATATTCAAGTTTTAGATACTCATGCGCATCTAGATGATAGTGATCCTGCAGTTCAATCGCACACTGACCTTGATCACGAGCGTGTGCGTCAGATATTAGCAAAACTCGGTTTGGATGAGATTGTTCCACACAATGCTAGCGACAAGATTGATCGTTTGGTCTTGCATCCGGTGCTTGGGCCGATTTTGTTAGCGTTGATTCTCTTTTTGGTATTCCAAGCGGTGTTTGCCTGGGCAACTGTACCTATGGATTTGATTAAGGCTGGTACAGAGTGGCTGGGTGCTAGTGTTTCTGCACTATTGCCAGAAGGCTGGATACAGAGTTTGCTCGTTAATGGTGTCATTGCGGGTGCTGGTGGCGTGATCGTATTCTTGCCGCAAATTTTGATTTTGTTTTTCTTTATTTTGGTACTAGAAGAATCTGGATATTTGCCGCGTGCGGCATTCTTGCTTGATCGTTTGATGGGTGGCGTTGGCTTATCGGGTCGCTCATTCATTCCTTTGTTGTCGAGTTTTGCGTGCGCTATCCCGGGCATTATGGCGGCGCGAACCATCGCCAATCCGCGCGATCGAATGGTGACTATCATGATCGCTCCTTTGATGACTTGTTCGGCACGCCTGCCAGTCTACGCTTTGTTGATTGGTGCCTTCATTCCGCAACGCGAGGTGTGGGGCTTTTTTGAATTGCAAGGTTTGGTGCTATTTGCCCTATACGGTGCAGGTATCTTTGGTGCCCTAGCGGTTGCATGGGTGTTAAAGCGGTTCACAGCACAAAGTCAGATTCGCACTTTGATGATGGAGTTGCCTAGTTATCATTTGCCGACGGTACGTAATGTTTTATTGGGACTGAAACAGCGGGTTGCCATTTTTATGAGTCGTGTGGGCGGCATTATTTTGTTGCTGACGATCGCTTTGTGGTTTCTTGCAAGCTATCCTGGTGCACCCGTCGGGGCGACCGGGATGCCAATAGAATATAGTTTTGCGGGCTACATCGGTAAAGCACTTGCGGTCGTTTTTGAGCCTATCGGTTTTAACTGGCAAATCAGTATTGCCTTGGTACCTGGCATGGCGGCTCGCGAAGTAGCAGTTAGTTCTTTAGGTACTGTGTATGCATTGGCCGCCGCTGGTAGTGATACTGCCGAAGCTTTGGCACCATTAATTGCTCAGCAATGGAGCATTGCCACTGCTTTGTCTTTGCTGGCATGGTATGTGTTCGCTCCTCAGTGCATATCGACTTTAGCGACGGTAAAGCGTGAGACCGGTGGTTGGAAAATGCCTTTGATCATGATGACTTACTTATTTGCTTTAGCGTATCTTGCATCATTCATCACCTACAGGATTGCACTTGCCTGTGGACTCGGTTGATCCTAGCGGTTCGCCAGAACTAAACCAAGATTTTCCAGTATCCCCGTCCAACCTTGAATCACGCTAGTTTCGTATTCTAGCCAGACGCCTTCGTGCACTAAATGGAGGGCGCTGCCGCTTTCATCCTGGGTAATTGTCAGTGCGACATAGGTGGCAGGGAAGGGCTTCCCGCCGAAGCTAAAACGCAGAAAGCGCGGACGTTCTATTTCCAAGTACTCGCCTTCATGATCGGCGTCAACACCATCACGAGTTTCGACGATACAGAACTTTCCGCCAACCCGCGCATCGATTTCGACTTTTTTCATCACACCAGCAGGTGTCACGAACAAAAAACGGCCAGCTTGCTTTGGATCTAGCCAGGCATCGAAGACCGATTCGGCAGTTGCCTGAAATTTACGGGAAACATTAACTGTGCATGTAGGCTGGTTCATGGACACCCCATTGATTCAATGATTGTTGACGAATTGTTTTATCTGAACCAGATTGATAATTGGGATTCAGTTTTAGATGATGATTGTAAGACGAATCAACTAATCTGGGTACGTCACCGATAACATCTAGAAACTTCGAAGGAGAAGTTCAATGAATGTTTGGTACTTAGTGCGCGGTTCAGCTAGAACAAATGAAAAAGCCACCCGATAAATTGGATGGCTTTTGATTTATTGGTGGGACGGCGGGAATCGAAAGTGAAGCCTGTTATGGCTTTCAGGCTATTTGGCTAAAATTTACTACGATAGTTACTACACTTGGTTTTTGGTGCTTCGATTCTCTGATAGTATTTTTTTATGACGACAAAGTGCTTTTGAGTCGATGTCATCTCTCCGAGACAATTGATTAATTTTGATTGTTTTCAGACCTAATTCTTTCTTTCCATTCTTTATGACAATTCTCACTTTGATATTAGGCACTCTTTGGTACTATGTCTATTCCGTGATCTGATTTAATCTGATCTTTCATTGGTTACCCGTGAGCGGGTGTAGTTCTTTGATATGTTCTATTACTTGATCTGATAACGGTACGATGTGATCTGCGTTCGTCTTGGTTGCTACATAGCGCCATTCTTTTGTGTCAAAGTCGATGTCCTGCCACTTTGCACACCTAAACTCAGCAGGGCGGGTAAACACCAAAGGCAAGACTTTTAAAGCGATCTTCACCATTGGCGTACCTGTATAGGCGTCAATATCTCGTAGCAATTGGCCTAATACTTTCGGGTCGGTGATGTGTGCGAACTGCTTTGATGTATGGGGTGTTAATGCACCGATCAGGTCGGCCGCAATATCCCGCTTGGCTCTACCTGTAGCAATTGCATAACGCCAGATTTGTCCCGCCATTGCTCGGAGTCTGTTGGCAGCTTCACTTGCTCCCCTTGCTTCAACTTTCCGCAAACATTCGAGAAGGGCGGGTGCTTCGATTTCTGAAATGGGATTTCGACCGATCCACGGCATTAAATCTTTCTCGATGTAGGCAAGAGTGCGGCTTGAGTGACTGTCAGACCAAGTATGTTTTCGACCTTCAAACCATTCTATGGCGATGTGTGCAAATGAATTTACGGCAGGCAATCCCGAGGCTTCGCGCTTTTCTTCCGCTATTTGGGTTTGCTGTTGTGCTCTTTGCTCTTTTCGCAAATTGCTTGGGTCGATGCCTTGCGCGACTTGTTCCCTCGCGGCTTTGGCTTTGTCTCTCGCTATTGCTAAAGTCGTATCGGGGTACTTCCCAAGGCTAATCATTTTTCGCTTGCCAGCGAAAGTGTAATTGAGTCGCCAAGCTCGACCGCCGCCCTTGACCGCCAGCAACAATACCAAGCCACCACCATCGTCTAGGCGTTGTTTGCCCTTGTACTCGGTCGCACCCGCTTTGAGTGCTCTAAGGGTTGTATCTGATAGAAGTTCGATAGCCATGTTTTCACCCTGTAGTAACTGGGAATGTAGTAACTCTAAATGTAGTAACTGGTAAAAATCGCGGTTACTACGATAGTTACTACATTCTAGCATGGTAGTTACTACGCAACGCTAGCCAACGATGGGCATAAAAAAACCCGCTCTCCTATGAAGAAGGGCGGGTTCTGGTCAAACTTTGTGATACTTTTTAACTAATTTGGTGGAGACGGCGGGAATCGAACCCGCGTCCAGAAGCACTCTACAGACAGTTCTACATACTTAGTGCTGTCATTTAATTTAATCTTGACGACGCGGACGCACACGCTGCGGCAAAACGAGTTACCTATTATTTAGTCCCCAGCTAAGTAACCCAACTTGAGACGATTCCCTATGAATGACTCTAAGCTGTTACCAGCCCGCCCTAGGGAAGAGGCGGTTAAGAGCTAGCGAGCAATTAAGCTGCTAATGCGTACGAGTTATCGTTTGCAGTTATATATTTCTGATTGTATTTACGAGGTAGTCAGGCCTCGGTATGCCCTGCGCTGCTTTGCAACCCCTGTCGAAACCAGGTCGTCCCCAAGCATTGCTAAGTATACTCTATATCGTGCTATGGCTCCAAGTTTCAAGTACGGATTGTTACTTAAATTAGGTAGTTTGGGTTTGCTGTACTTTACCGCGAACCAATTCTAATAATTCTAAAGGAGAGTCGAGTATGGCATCAGCTTTCCAATGTGTCGGTTCAGTTGCTCCACAGTAGCCCCAAGCCGCCGCTATGCAGACCATTCCAGCGGCTTGGGCTGCCTGGATGTCACGCAAATCATCGCCTACATACCAGCATTCATTAGGCGCAATATCGATGCGGCGTGCAGCTTCGAGTAAGGGCTCAGGATGTGGCTTTGCATGTGCCGTGGTATCACCTGAAATGACGCATGCTGCCGATTGCAGTGAAATCTGTGGAATGAGCAGCGTGGTAAATCTTTCAGCTTTATTGGTGACAACTCCCCAGATGACACCTAACTTATCGAGTCCATCAAGCAGCTCATTGACACCAAAAAATAACTGGCTGTGAACTGCGATAGCCGCTTCATAATTTGCAAGAAATTCAAGACGCATAGATTCATAATCAGGGTGTTCAGGATTTATCTGAAATCCAGCGCCGATGAGGCCACGCGCACCCGCAGAGGCAAATTGGCGCAGACTAAAGTAAGGTGCGGCTTCCAAGCCACGTTGTGTGCGCATCAAATTAACGGCCGCGGCCAAGTCTGGCGCGGTATCGGCGAGCGTGCCATCTAAATCAAACAAGACTGCTTTAGGAGTAATCATCATGGGCGGGAGCAGGCGACTAAGTAATTAACACTAGTGTCTTGGTTGAGTGAATAGATTTTAGTGAGCGGGTTGTAACTCATACCCTTCATCGCATCGACGACTAATCCTGCATTGCGAATGTCTTGCGTTAGCTCTGCCGGGGTGATGAATTTTTCATAATCATGTGTGCCTTTAGGAAGCATCTGCAATAGATATTCGGCGCCAATAATGGCGAATAAATAAGCTTTTGGGTTGCGATTGATAGTCGAGAAAAATACCTTTCCACCTGGTTTTACTAGCTTGGCGCAGGCCCTAATCACCGATGCCGGATCAGGGACATGCTCTAGCATTTCCATGCAAGTGACAATGTCATACTCTCCAGCTTCTCGTGCGGCCATTTCTTCAGCAGCAATTTTTTCGTAGCGAACTTGAACGCCAGATTCTAGGCTGTGCAGATCTGCGACCTTTAAAGCCTTGTCTGATAAATCGATACCTGTCACTTGTGCTTTTTTCTTTGCCATCGATTCGGCGAGAATTCCGCCCCCGCAGCCGATATCGATTACCTTTTTGTCAGCAAGCGGCGCTAAATTGTTAATCCATTCTAATCGTAAGGGATTGATCTCATGCAAAGGCTTAAACTCTGAGCTGGGATCCCACCAACGGTGCGCTAAGTCGCTAAATTTTTGAATTTCCGATGGATCAACGTTGGCAGGGGTGTTACTGGAGATTGTCGACATAAAAATTCTTGGTGGTGAAAAGTGGAAAGGCGCGGCAAATGTGAATTGAATTCTTCAAAATAGACGTCATTTTAAAGTAAATGAGGGTCGAAGGTAATTTCACCAGAGTTGCTAACAAAAGAAACCACTACGTTTATGATCGCCCATTAAAAAACCCGCCGTAGCGGGTTTTTTAAATAAGCAATCCTAAATTACTGAGGATTTACTTAGTGATGGTACGTGTGCCAACAACTTCTATTTCAACGCGGCGATTTTTAGCGCGACCTTCTTTAGTTTTGTTATCTGCAACTGGTTGTTTTTCGCCTTTGCCTTCGGAGAAAACGCGCTTCGCATCGATGCCACGGCTGATGATGTAAGCCTTAACTGCTTCAGAACGACGGATAGACAATTTTTGATTGTATTCATCAGTGCCAACAGAATCTGTGTGGCCAACTGCAACAATAACTTCCAAATTCACATCTTTTAATTTTGACGCCATGTCATCCAATTTAACCTTGGCTTCTGGTTTTAAAACGGATTTGTCGAAATCAAAGAATGCGTCAGCAGCAAAAGTAACTTTTTCAGAAGTTGGCACTGGAGCTGGAGCTGGTGCTGGAGTCGGTGCTGGCGGTGGCGGTGGAGCAACTGGTGCAGGAGGTGCCACTGGAGCTGGTGGTGTAGGTGGGACGATAGGTAAGTCACAGCCTGCAACTGCATCAGCAGGTGTGTAGTACCCTGTGCGCCAGCACAAACCGAATGGATCACGCACGATCACACCGCGTGCATCTTGCACATAGGCGCTGTATGGTGTGTTTGCTTTGATATCAGTAATCGTTTGTGCGGATGCCGACAATGACGCAATCGCCGATGCTGCAAACGCGAGCTTGATTAAAAGTTTCATATATTTTTCCTCGGTAGAGAATGAGCGCAGTAAACTGCACTTAAAGATGCAAAAAAAAATGCAAAAATGCAAGATAAGAAATCTGTAACAATAGAATTTTAACACGTGCTCGATGACAACAGTGTGACTGTCATAGCAGAATTCTTCTAATTTAAAGAACTTTCTTGTGCGTTGCGCCAGAAAGATTTTGCCACAAGTCCAATTTGGTAGATTTAAATGAGGCGATGTAGGAATGTATGACTGCAATTTATGTCTTTTTTTGGCAACACGTCGTTTTGAAACTTCAACATCCACAGTTTCATGATCGTTTGGTTAAAATTTGTGAAAGTCTTGAAAGAAATGTGTCGAATCAACTTACGGTCTATTTTGGACAGTCTTTTTAGATCTAGAAAAACGGTGATTGAGTAAGGTAGCCGTGCTAAAATGGACAGTTGAATACTAAATAGCGTGGAATGAATAATCTGTATATAAATCTACTTATTCCTTCCATATTTTAGTAAAGAGTTGCAGGTCTTCCGCCAGCTTCATGCTGGCTTGTTATTTTAACCAAGCTTACTGCTGTATTTTTGAGCACATAATTAAGCACTTAGTAAGCACTTAGACAAGTCTGACCGCCAATGGATCAATTCGCAAAAGAAACACTCCCGATTTCCCTTGAAGAAGAAATGCGCAAGAGCTATCTCGATTACGCCATGAGCGTGATCGTAGGCCGTGCTTTGCCGGATGTGCGTGATGGTTTAAAGCCTGTGCATAGACGCGTTTTGTTCGCGATGCATGAAATGAATAACGTCTATAACCGCCCGTTCGTGAAGTGTGCACGCGTTGTCGGTGAAGTGATGGGTAAGTATCATCCGCACGGTGACGCCTCTATTTACGATACATTGGTTCGTATGGCGCAGGATTTCTCTTTGCGTTACACGCTTGTCGATGGACAAGGTAACTTCGGCTCGGTCGATGGTGACAATGCGGCGGCGATGCGTTACACCGAGTGTCGATTGGATAAAATCGCTAACGAGATTTTGGCGGACATCGACAAAGAAACCGTTGATTTCGTGCCTAACTATGATGGCAAAGAAAAAGAGCCATCCGTTTTGCCAACCCGTATTCCGAATTTGTTGATCAATGGATCTTCCGGTATTGCGGTTGGTATGGCGACTAATATTCCGCCACACAACATTACAGAAATCATCAACGGTGCTTTGCATGTCTTGCGCAATCCAGAATGCACCATTGATGAATTGATCGAGATTATCCCTGCGCCAGATTTTCCAACGGCCGGCTTGATCTACGGTGTGTCTGGCGTACGCGATGGTTATCGTACTGGTCGTGGTCGCGTTGTGATGCGCGCTAAGACTCACTTTGAAGAATACGGCAAAGAAGGACGCACAGCGATTATCGTTGATGAGTTGCCGTACCAAGTCAATAAAAAATCCTTGTTAGAACGTATCGCGGAAAACGTACGCGATAAAAAGCTCGAAGGCATTTCTGATATTCGCGACGAATCCGATAAGTCGGGTATGCGCGTTGTCATCGAATTGAAGCGTGGCGAAGTTCCTGAAGTTGTGTTGAATAATTTGTACAAGCAAACGCAATTGCAAGATACGTTTGGTATGAATATGGTGGCGCTGGTCAACGGCCAGCCGAAGTTGTTGAACTTGAAGCAAATGCTGGAATGCTTCTTGTCGCATCGTCGAGAAGTCGTCACACGTCGCACCGTATTTGAATTACGCAAAGCACGCGATCGTGGTCATGTCTTGGAAGGCTTGGCTGTTGCCTTGGCAAATATCGATGATTTCATCGCGATTATTAAAGCGGCGCCAACACCACCGTTAGCTAAAGTTGAGTTGATGAACCGCGCATGGGATAGTTCCATGGTGCGTGAAATGTTGACGCGCACAGCAGCGGATAATCCAGGCGGTATTGAAGCTTTCCGTCCAGAGAGTTTGCCTAAGCATTATGGCATTCAGACTGATGGACTTTACAAGTTGTCTGACGATCAGGCGCAAGAAATCTTACAAATGCGTTTGCAACGTTTGACTGGTCTGGAACAAGACAAGATCGTTAATGAATACAAAGACGTGATGGCAGAGATTGCCGATCTTTTGGATATTTTGTCTAAACCAGAACGCGTTACCGTCATCATCACTGATGAAATGACAGCCTGCATGAACGAATACGGCATCGGCAATAAAGATGCGCGTCGTTCAGAAATCGTCTTGAATGCAACCGATCTCGAAACCGAAGATTTGATAACACCAGTCGATATGGTCGTGACTTTATCGCATACCGGCTACATGAAATCACAACCATTGTCCGAATACCGTGCGCAAAAACGCGGTGGTCGCGGTAAGCAAGCGACAGCAACGAAGGATGATGATTGGATTGAACAATTGTTCGTCGCGAATACACATGATTACATCTTGTGCTTCTCGAATCGCGGTCGTCTGTACTGGTTAAAAGTATGGGAAGTACCACAAGGTTCACGCAATTCACGCGGCAAACCGATTGTGAATATGTTCCCACTGCAGGATGGTGAAAAAATTACGGTGATCTTGCCATTGTCTGGCGATAATCGTACTTTCCCTGAAGATCATTACATTTTCATGGCGACTAGCTTGGGTACTGTCAAGAAAACCGCACTAAATGATTTCAGTAATCCACGTAAAGCCGGCATTATTGCGGTGGATCTGGATGATGGTGATTTCCTGATTGGTGCAGCATTGACTGATGGTAAGCATGATGTGATGTTGTTCTCTGATTCTGGTAAGGCAGTGCGCTTTGATGAAAACGACGTGCGTCCTATGGGTCGTACTGCGCGCGGTGTACGCGGTATGAATCTGGAAGAAGGCCAGCAAGTGATCGCTCTGTTGGTCGCGGAAAATGAACAGCAATCTGTGTTGACAGCAACGGAAAACGGCTTCGGCAAACGTACGCCGATTACTGAGTACACGCGTCACGGCCGTGGTACCAAGGGCATGATCGCGATTCAGACTTCTGAGCGTAACGGTAAAGTTGTTGCAGCCACTTTGGTTGAACCAACTGACGAAATTATGTTGATTACGACCGGTGGTGTATTGATCCGTACCCGCGTTTCTGAAATCCGTGAAATGGGTCGTGCGACACAAGGCGTGACTTTGATTGCAGTTGAAGATGGTACTAAGCTTTCCGGCTTGCAGCGTATTGTTGAAACCGATGCCGATCCAGAAGCTGCTGAAGGCGGCGAAGTAATTGCTGATGCTAGCGGTGATCCAGCTGTAGAAGAATAATCGTAGCGTGGGCACGCTTTTGTGCCCACGCGCTACGATTAAATACTTCGGAAAATATTTATCTAAAATGTCTGACATTGGTCGGACGCGTGGACACAAAGATCGTGCCCACCCTATGTTTGAATACAACGGTTTGAAAACCATGACTACGATCTACAATTTCTCGGCTGGCCCCGCCGTTTTACCAAAAGAAGTCTTGCAACAAGCAGCGAGTGAGATGTTAGATTGGCATGGTAGCGGCATGTCGGTGATGGAAATGAGTCATCGTGGCCCAGAGTTCATGTCTATACTCGCGCAGGCTCAAGCTGATTTGCGCGAATTGTTGAGCGTTCCTGCCAACTACAAAATCTTATTTTTGCAAGGTGGCGGTTTAGGCGAAAACGCTATCGTTCCTTTGAATTTAGTCGGTCGCAAAATACAGCCAGCTACCATTGATTTTATTCACACTGGTTCGTGGAGTGGGAAGTCCATTAAAGAAGCGAAAAAGTACGCGAATGTGAATGTTGCTGCTTCTAGCGAAAGCACAGGCTTCGATGGCGTACCCGATCCTTTGACTTGGAATTTAACAAAAGACGCCGCTTACGTGCACCTCTGCACCAACGAAACCATCGATGGTGTTGAATATCATTTTGTGCCAGATGTGGCTCTGCAAACTAACGGTGCGCCTTTGGTTGCTGATATGTCTTCCCATATTTTGTCACGAGTAATCGATGTGTCGAAATATGGCGTGATTTTTGGTGGCGCACAGAAAAATATCGGTCCAGCGGGTTTGACTCTGGTGATAGTTCGCGAAGATTTACTTGGTTCGGCATTGTCAATTTGTCCGTCTGCATTCGACTGGAAAATCGTTGCAGATAACGATTCCATGTACAACACACCACCAACGTATTCCATCTATATCGCGGGCTTGGTCTTTCAATGGCTGAAGCGGCAAGGCGGTGTCGCGGCGATGGAGCAAAAGAATATTGCCAAAGCGAATTTGCTGTACGATTATTTGGATAGCACAGACTTTTATGTTACCCGCGTGGCCAAAGAATTTCGCTCACGCATGAATGTACCTTTTTATCTGAAAGATGAATCCTTGAATGTCGCATTTTTAGCGACGGCAAAGGAGCGTGGTTTGTTGCAATTAAAAGGGCATAAGTCAGTCGGCGGTATGCGCGCCTCGATTTATAACGCTATGCCGATTGAAGGTGTGCAGGCATTGGTGGCTTTCATGCGGGATTTTGCGGTAAATAATACTAAATAAAATTGAGGCTGATGCAGTTCAAGTTGGTCTGTAGGGCGGGTGAAACCCGCGCCGTTAGGTAATTGAGCGCCTGAGCAGCTCGGGTTTCACCCGCCCTACGAGAACGCTCAATTTATAGCTACGACACTGACTCTTGCCTGCGGACGATGAGATATGTGTAGAAACGGATTTGAACAGGATCTACAAAAAAGCAATCAAAATCATCAGCCCTTTCTTCGCATGGTATCCACCATCACCTAGAAACCGTGGCGCTGATGAATCAAGTCAAAAGCTTGAAAATGATTGAGTATACTATTTAAATTTTCGATGGCACTCGGTTTGCGATTGAATTCAAAAACGGTTTTTAGGTTTTCAAATGAACGACAATAAATTACTCCCTCTGAGAGAGAAAATCGACGCCATTGATGCGGCGATTTTGGAATTGCTGAATCAACGCGCTCATGTTGCACAAGAAGTTGGTCACGTGAAAGCGGAGACCAACGCGCCTGTGTTTAGACCGGAACGTGAAGCGCAAGTTTTACGCAATATGGCAGCGAAAAATACGGGCCCTTTGCTCAATGATGACATTCAATTGATTTTCCGCGAAGTGATGTCCGCGTGCCGTGCTTTGGAACGTCGCGTGGTAGTTGCATTTCTTGGTCCTGTTGGTACTTTTAGTGAACAGGCGGTCTACAAACAATTCGGCCATGCGATCGAAGCATTGCCCTGTATATCAATCGATGAAGTGTTTCGTGCAACTGAGGCCGGTACTGCAGATTTTGGTGTTGTGCCTATCGAAAATTCATCAGAAGGCGCGATCAATCGCACGCTAGATTTGTTATTGCAAACGAGTCTCGCCATAAGCGGTGAAGTCGCGATTGCTGTGCAACATAGCTTGATGAGTAAATCTGGAACCATGGAAGGCGTCACACGCATTTGTGCGCATTCACAGGCATTGGCGCAATGTCAGGCTTGGCTCAATCAACACTACCCGCATGTCGAACGCCAACCAGTAGCGTCGAATGCAGAAGCAGCGCGTATGGCGAGCGCTGATTACAGTGTGGCTGCGATTGCCAGTGAAATCGCTGGGCATCAATACAATCTTGGCATTGTCAGTGCACATATTCAAGATGATCCGCATAACCGTACAAGATTCGCGGTAGTAGGGCGTTTGAATACAACGCCGAGTGGTAAAGACCAAACCTCTATCGTGCTGGCAACGCCGAACAAGGCAGGTGCCGTGTATAACCTACTCGCACCTTTGTCTAAACACGGTGTGTCAATGACACGTTTTGAGTCACGTCCGGCACGTACTGGTAATTGGGAATATTACTTCTACGTTGATGTGGAAGGTCATGCGATGGATGCTAAAGTCAAGGCAGCGATGGATGAGTTGAATCAGGACGCTGCGTTCTTTAAGATTTTGGGATCGTATCCTTGTACTGTGTAAATTTTTTAGCCGCAAAGATCGCAGAGTCTATTTTTTTCATAAATGATTTCAGAGTCTTATGACGCATGATGCGCAAGTGAGTCAACAGATATCGCGAACTTTGTCATTCCTGCGCAGGAGTGACAACAAAATTACCCCAGACCTGCCGCCTAAAATGATTTGAATTGACACAAAGATGGAAAACCAAGCGACGCAAAAACGTCCATTTTTTAACAAATTAGTCTTGATAGGCGTTGGCCTGATAGGCGGCTCTTTCGCTTTATCTTTGAAAAAGGCGCGAGCAGTCACGCATATTGTTGGTTTGGATCGACATCTGACGTATTTGGAAGCTGCAAAACGACTCGGTATCATCGATAGTTTTACCGATGATATGGCGTCTGCCGTCGCTGATGCAGATTTGATCGTGATCGCGACGCCAGTTGCGCAAACCGCAAAAATTTTGAGCGCAATTTATCCGTATTTGCAGGCAAACACGATCGTGACGGATGCTGGAAGTACTAAGGCCGATGTGGTGACCGCAGCGCGTGCGTCTTTGCAAGAAAAAATCTCGCAATTCGTACCAGCACACCCAATCGCTGGGCGTGAAAAAAATGGCCCTGAAGCGGCGATCGATGATCTGTATGTTGGCAAAAAAGTGGTGATTACGCGACTTGCAGAGAATTCCAATCAAGCGGTTGAGTTGGTTGCGCAAGCTTGGCGTTTATGCGGCGCGATGATTCATTATTTAAGTCCTAAAGAGCATGATCAAGTCTTCGCATCGGTTAGCCATTTACCGCATTTGCTGGCTTATGCACTGGTTGACGACATTGCGGCGAAACCGCATGCAGATCGCTTATTTCAATATGCCGCAAGCGGTTTCCGTGACTTTACCCGGATTGCCGGCTCCTCTCCAGAAATGTGGCGCGACATCAGCTTGGCGAATCGTGATGCGATATTGGAAGAGCTTGATTCCTATAGTCTAAAATTGAAGCAGTTGCGAGCTAGTCTGGAGGCCAGTGACAGCCTTGCTTTAGAGTCGATTTACAGTCGTGCGCAAACAGCACGAGTGAATTGGATTAATGCCATTGAGGCAGCGGAAGCGCAAAATAAAGATGGTGGTGATTGAATTGCTAGTAGCCAGGTTAATCAATCGATTAATCCCGCAATATCATCAACTAAATTACATGAAGAAATTTAATACGGTCAGACATTTGAGAAAAGTATGAAAGATCAAACTAAACATTACCCACCTTATCTTGATTTACACCCAGTGATGAAAGTGCAAGGTACAGTGCGGCTTCCGGGCTCTAAAAGCATATCAAATCGCATTTTATTGTTAGCAGCGTTGTCAAAAGGTACAACCCGGATTCACGATTTGCTCGCATCAGACGATACGATGGTGATGTTAAACGCTTTGCAAAAACTTGGCGTGCACTGGACGCAGGAAAGTAGCTCGAATAATTACACGGTGACTGGCGCTAACGGTGTTTTTCCAAATCATCACGCTGATCTGTTTATGGGGAATGCGGGCACAGCAATTCGCCCTTTGGTAGCAGCGCTTGCAGTATTGGGAGGTGATTACACCGTGCATGGCGTGGCGCGTATGCACGAGCGTCCTATCGGTGATTTGGTGGATGCGTTGAATACTGTTGGTGCGCAAATTGATTACACCGGTAATCCCGGCTATCCGCCATTGCATATCAAACGCGGCCATATTCATGCGCAAAAGATGCAAGTGAAGGGTAATGTTTCCAGCCAATTCTTAACCGCTTTGTTGATGGCGTCGCCACTGGCGGCACATCACAGCGATGTGGTGATTGAGGTTGTTGGTGATCTGATTTCTAAACCTTATATCGAAATTACTTTGAACTTAATGGCGCGTTTTGGTGTGGAAGTTGTGCGCGATGGCTGGCAACGATTCACTATCAAGGCCGGTCAACATTATGTGTCGCCAGGGGTGATCTATGTGGAAGGAGATGCCTCATCGGCATCGTATTTCTTGGCTGCAGGCGCGATAGCGGGCGGCCCAATTCGGGTTGAAGGCGTAGGTAAAAACAGCATACAAGGCGACGTGCGCTTCGCCGAAGCCTTAGAAAAGATGGGTGCCAAAATCACGATGGGTGATAATTGGATAGAAGCGGAAACGCAGGGTGCCTTGCAAGCGATTGATATGGATTTCAACCACATTCCTGATGCGGCGATGACCATTGCGATCGCTGCTTTGTATGCGAATGGCACGACAACCTTGCGCAATATTGAAAGCTGGCGCGTCAAAGAGACTGATCGCATTGTGGCAATGGCAACAGAGTTACGCAAACTCGGTGCGATTGTTGAGGAAGGTCAAGATTTTATGACCGTTACGCCACCTTCACAGCTTGCGCCAGCGACGATAGATACTTATGATGATCACAGGATGGCGATGTGCTTTTCTTTGGCCACTTTGGATGGTGTTGCGCGACGTGGTGCGGCGATGCGGATTAATGATCCTAAGTGTGTTGCTAAAACGTTTCCAGAATTCTTTGAAGCCTTTGTCAAGATCAAACACGAGGACTTATTTTGAACGCTTCAGTCAATATTCCTGTTATTAGTATTGATGGTCCTACCGCGTCCGGTAAAGGTACGGTAGCGCATCGTGTCGCGAAACAACTCGGGTTTCACTACCTCGATTCTGGCGCGCTGTATCGTTTGACTGCCTTGTCCGCGATACGTCATGGGATTGATTTGTGGGAAGAGCAGCAAATTGCTGATTTGGCACGTGTACTGCCTTGTCGTTTTGAAAAAGGCCATGTTTACCTCGCGGGTGACGATGTCACGGATGCCGTGAGAGAAGAGGCAATTGGTGTCGCTGCCTCAAAAATCGCCGTTTTGCCGCTGGTACGCAAGGCTTTGGTCGAGTTGCAAGTATCATTTCGGCAAGCCCCAGGTTTGGTGGCAGACGGACGCGATATGGGAACCGTGATTTTCCCGGATGCGGTTCAAAAGGTCTTTTTGACAGCAAGTGTGGATGCGCGTGCAAATCGACGCTATAAGCAATTGATTGAAAAGGGTTTTCCTGCTAATATGGAAGACTTGGTAAAAGATTTGACGGAACGTGATGCTCGCGACATGGCTCGCACAGAAGCGCCTCTCAAACCCGCACCAGGCGCGTTCATACTCGATACGTCTCATATCACTGCGAATGAAGCAGTGCATCAGATTCTCAGTCTCTACGCAATTGCATTAAGGGAAGCTCGATAAATCCAATTGTGGGGCGCATTGCGTTGTTGCTTGTCCTCGCAGTACTTCAGTACTGCTGCGGGAAGCGCCTAGCACTGCATCCCCAAAATTTAATTTCTAGAGCTTTCCGAAGAAATTAATAAATTTGGTTCGTCTGCTGAATTTGTCGATATTTCTTATTTAGTCCCCATTTCGATCCAAAATCAAAGTGGGGTTGTTTAACCCAACCCGGTAAATAGACCTTTTGTCCTATTCCGGCTAACTCGTAAAAATTATGTCTACTGTATTCATGACTCAAGATTACGCAACTGGTGCTGATAGTTTTGCAGCCCTGTTCGAAGAATCTTTATCACGCCAAGATATGCGCTCTGGCGAAGTGATTTCTGCTGAAGTCGTTCGCATCGACCACAACTTCGTGATCGTTAATGCTGGCCTCAAATCAGAAGCCTTCATCCCTGTTGAAGAATTCAAAAACGACCAAGGTGAATTGGAAGTTAACATCGGTGATTTCGTATCCGTAGCGATCGAATCATTGGAAAATGGTTTCGGCGACACAATCTTGTCCCGCGACAAAGCAAAACGTTTGGCATCATGGCTCGCACTTGAAAAAGCGCTTGAGTCTGGCGAAATGGTTATCGGTACTGTTAATGGTAAAGTTAAAGGTGGTTTGACTGTTCTCACGAACGGCATCCGCGCTTTCTTGCCAGGTTCTTTGGTTGATACACGCCCAGTTAAGGATACAACTCCTTACGAAGGCAAGACTATGGAATTCAAAGTTATCAAGCTCGACCGTAAGCGTAACAACGTTGTGTTGTCACGTCGTGCAGTTGTTGAAGCTTCTATGGGTGAAGAACGTCAGAAATTGATGGAAAACCTGAAAGAAGGCACAGTGGTTACAGGCTTGGTTAAAAACATCACTGACTACGGTGCGTTCGTTGATTTGGGCGGCATCGATGGCTTGTTGCACATCACTGATTTGGCATGGCGTCGTGTGCGTCACCCATCTGAAGTGCTTACAGTTGGTCAAGAAATCACTGCTAAGATCCTCAAATTTGATCAAGAGAAAAACCGTGTGTCCCTGGGCGTTAAGCAATTGGGCGACGATCCTTGGACAGGTTTGGCGCGTCGTTACCCAGCAAACACACGTTTGTTCGGTAAAGTAACGAACCTCACTGACTACGGTGCGTTCGTTGAAGTCGAGCAAGGTATTGAAGGTTTGGTCCACGTTTCAGAAATGGATTGGACTAACAAAAACGTTGCACCAAACAAAGTTGTTCAATTGGGCGACGAAGTTGAAGTTATGGTTCTGGAAATCGACGAAGAACGTCGTCGTATCAGCTTGGGCATGAAGCAATGCAAAGCAAATCCATGGGATGACTTCTCCTTGAACTTCAAAAAAGGCGATAAAGTTCGTGGCGCAATCAAGTCTATCACTGACTTCGGCGTGTTCATTGGCTTGACAGGCAACATCGATGGTTTGGTGCATTTGTCTGATTTGTCTTGGAACGAAACAGGCGAAGAAGCAGTTCGTCGCTTCAAGAAAGGTGACGAGTTGGAAGCCATCGTATTGGCAATCGACGTTGAGCGTGAGCGCGTTTCCTTAGGCGTTAAGCAATTGGAAGGCGACCCATTCAACAACTACTGCGCAATGAACGACAAAGGCGCATTGGTCACTGGTACAGTGAAATCTGTTGAAGCTAAAGGCGCTGTAATCCAATTGGCTGACGAAGTTGAAGGCTACTTGCGTGCATCAGAAATCTCACGCGATCGCGTGGAAGATGCTGGTACACACTTGAAAGTTGGCGACACAGTCGAAGCTTTGGTATTGAACATCGACCGTAAAGCACGTGGTATCCAGTTGTCTATCAAGGCAAAAGATAGCGCTGATACACAAGAAGCAATGCAAAAGATGTCAACAGCTGTTGATTCCAATGCGGCTTCTGGCACAACAAGCCTCGGTGCTTTGTTGAAAGCTAAGCTCGATAACAAAAACTAAGCAACGACCTAGTCAGAGGCTTCATTTATGACCAAGTCAGAGCTGATTGCTCGTCTGGCCGAGCGGTATCCACAACTTGTAGCAAAAGATGTGGATATCGCCGTCAAGACTATTTTAGACGCGATGTCTGATGCCTTGGCCACTGGTCAGCGTATAGAAATTCGTGGCTTTGGTAGTTTCGCTTTAAATAGCCGTCCACCCCGAATTGGACGTAATCCTAAATCTGGTGACAAAGTGATGGTGCCTGAAAAACGGGTGCCGCATTTCAAACCAGGTAAGGAATTGCGTGAACGGGTAGATGCGACTGTCGGTCAGCCCATACTGCATGATTAAAGTGTGATCAGGTGTGGAAAAAGTGAGTAATTTGCACTAAGAAAACAAAACGGCATAACGGATTTCCGATATGCCGTTTTTTTTCACGTACAATTTCATTTGTCGTTCATTGTCTTGTGTATCTTGGCCGCTTGTTATATGTGAGCATGTCGGCCACTAAAAAATATGCCACTTTGATTACTGTTAGTAACTTAGACAACTTAGGCAACTTAGATTAACTATGAAAATTATTTCTAAATTTATTTGGCTGTTGGTATTTATCGCCTTTTTAGGCTTTGCGCTGAAGAACGATAAAATCGTGACACTGGAGTATTTCTGGGGCTACCAACAATCGGCACCGTTGGTCATCTTATTGTTATGTTTTTTTGTTGCTGGCGCAGTGTTTTGCCTGTTGGCGATGGCACCGATGGTGTTCCGTCATCGTCGTGATATTTCGCGTCACAAAAAGACCATTGCGGAAATCGAAAAAGAGCGTCAACTCGAGCAGGCGGCTGCAAATCAGGCTCCGATGCCTGATGCGATACCCAACGTGATCCGCAATTCTTAAATCTTAATAATTATTCCCCCACAGAGACCCGTTACTATGGAATTTGAAATCTGGTGGTTACTTGGTATTCCTCTCTTTTTTAGCCTAGGTTGGATTGCTGCGCGGGTCGATATCCGCCAATTGATCTCTGAGTCGAGCAGTCTGCCAAAAGGTTATTTTAAGGGCTTAAATTTTCTTCTCAATGACCAACCCGATAAAGCGATTGACGCCTTTATCGAAATTTTAAAACTCAATCCTGAGACTGTCGAATTACATTTTGCACTCGGAAATTTATTTCGTCGCCGCGGCGAGACAGAGCGTGCAATTCGAGTTCATCAAAATTTATTATCACGTCCGGACTTGCCGATAGAACAGCAGACTCAAGCAATGTTTGAATTGGGGCAGGATTATCTGAAGGCGGGTTTATTAGACCGAGCTGAAGAAACCTTTAATCAATTGGTGGCAGGCCAATACGCCATTCCTGCACGTAAAGCTTTGCTGGAAATTTATCAAAAAGAAAAAGAATGGTTGCGTGCGATTGATGCTGCCCATGCTCTGCAGGAGTCCGGCGCGGGTGGCAGGCAAAAAGAGATCGCCCAATTTTATTGTGAAATCGCGCAAGATGAATTGGTGCATACGCATCCTGAAGCAGCGATGTTGATGTTAGATAAAGCGATTGCCACCGACCGTCATAATGTCCGTGCGGCGATTCTAACGGGTGATATTCATCTAGCTAAGGGGGACGTCGAACAAGCGGTATTGGCCTGGCGTAGAGTAGAGCAGCAAAGTGTTCCACATGTGGCTTTGGTGGCGCAACGATTGATGGATGGTTATCGCAAATTAGAGCGTCCACATGAAGGTCTGAATTTGTTGAAGTCCTACATGGCAGAAACGCCGTCTATCGATTTATTGGAAGTGGTTTTTAAGGCGACACTAGAACTTGAAACTGTTGCAGAAGCGAATCAACTAGTCAGTAGTGAGTTGCGTCGCACGCCAACCTTGTTGGGACTCGACAAATTACTGGATGCGCGCATGATGACTGCACCACCAGAAGTATTGCCAGAGCTCTCTATCGTTAAAAATTTGGTCAGCGGTTATGCACAGAAGTTCACGCGCTACCAATGCACCCATTGCGGGTTTAAGGCACGCCAATTCTATTGGCAATGTCCGGGATGCAGCAAGTGGGAAACTTATCCACCGCGCCGCACGGAAGAGCTGAATGTGATGAATTAGGAAAAATCAAAGCACCTCTAGGCCCAGACGCAGAGGTGCGCCGAGAAAAGGAAATACATACTAAGTTCCTGTTCTTTTCTCTTCTCTCTTTTCCTATTTCTCAACGTCTCCGTCGCTCTGCGTTGAAGGGTTGTTAAGTTGACCTTCGAGAATAATTTTTGTATGGAAATCTCTAAAAATGAAAATAACAATTATTGGTACAGGTTATGTGGGTTTGGTGACTGGCGCGTGTCTGGCTGAAGTTGGACATGATGTGTTTTGTTTGGATGTGGATCAGCGCAAGATCGATATCTTAGTTGGTGGCGGCATTCCGATTCATGAACCAGGTCTTGATGAAGTTGTTGCGCGCAATGTCGCTGCTGGCCGCTTACGTTTTTCTACCGATGTCGCTGCCAGCGTGGCACATGGTGAGGTGCAGTTTATCGCGGTCGGTACTCCACCAGATGAGGATGGTTCAGCGGATCTGCAATACGTTGTCGCCGCCGCACGAAATATTGGTAAGTACATGACGAGTTTTAAAGTTGTCGTTGATAAATCAACCGTCCCAGTCGGTACAGCGGACCGCGTTTCTGCGGCGATTGCCGAAGAGTTGAATGTACGTCAATCTGATTTGGATTTTGCAGTCACTTCAAATCCTGAATTCTTGAAAGAGGGGGCAGCCGTTGCCGATTTCATGAAGCCGGATCGCCTCGTGATTGGTCATGGTAATGACGCATCAGGTTTGCGTGCGCAACAAGTGATGCGTGAGGTGTATGCAAGTTTTGAAACTTCAGGTCATAAAATCTATTGGATGGATGTGCGTTCCGCTGAATTCACGAAATATGCAGCAAACGCCATGTTGGCGACACGTATTTCGTTTATGAATGAATTAGCGAACTTGGCAGATAAAGTCGGAGTTGATATCGAGGCAGTGCGTCAGGGCATAGGGTCTGATCCACGCATTGGACCAGGTTTTTTGATGGCTGGTTGTGGCTATGGTGGTTCCTGTTTTCCGAAGGATGTACAGGCACTGGTACGCACGTCGCAAGAATACGGTCATGAACTCAGAATCTTGCAAGCGGTTGAAGACGTGAATGAAAATCAGAAGCATGTTCTTGGCGCGAAAATTTTTGCAAAGTACGGTAAAAATTTGCAAGGTTTGAAATTCGCTCTATGGGGCTTGGCCTTCAAACCTGATACCGACGATATGCGTGCGGCTTCTTCACGGGTGTTAATACAAGAGCTATTGCGTGCAGGTGCAAACATCGTCGCTTTTGATCCAGTTGCGATCGACGAGGCGCAGCGTGTGTTGGCCTTGGATTTTGCAGATGCCCCTGAATTGTTAAAGCAAATTACTTTTGCAGCGGATCAAAACGTAGCATTACTTGCAGCCGATGCTCTAGTAATCGTGACTGAGTGGAAGACCTTCCGCACAGCAGACTTGCATCATGTGAAAACTAATCTGAAGCAAGCGGTAATTTTTGATGGCCGTAATTTATTTGATCCATGTGCAGTTAAATCTCTGGAAATTGAATATCACGCGATTGGTCGTGCCGTGTTAACACAAAGCTAGGTCAGTAAATTATGACGATTACACAAAAGCGTATTTTGGTGGCGGGCGATGTGATGCTGGACCGTTATTGGTTTGGCGAAGTCAATCGTATATCGCCCGAAGCACCAGTCCCTATCGTACGTGTTGAACGACGTGAAGAACGTCTGGGCGGTGCTGCGAACGTAGCGCGTAATGCTGTGGCATTGGGGATAGAAACCAGCTTGCTAGGCGTGATCGGTGAAGATGAGGCCGGGCGCAATGTCGAAGCTTTGTTGAGCGAAGTTGGAATTCGTAGTTATTTGAACCACGACCCTAGCATCTCGACGATTATTAAGTTACGCGTGATCGGTCGCCAACAACAATTAATCCGCATCGATTTTGAAGAAAAGCCGACAGAGCAGATATTGCAGGATAAATTATCACGCTTCAATAGCTTGATTACTGAGCATGATGTAATTGTTTTATCCGACTACGCAAAAGGTAGCCTGGTGAATATCGCACCGATGATAGAACACGCCAAGCAATTAGGGAAATATGTACTAGTCGATCCTAAGGGAAGTGATTATTCTATCTATCGAGGTGCCAGTTTATTGACGCCAAACAAGTCAGAGTTGCGTCAAGTTATCGGTAGTTGGAAAGATGAAGCTGACTTGACGAAGAAGGCGCAGGCATTGCGTAAAGAGTTGGATATTGCAGCTCTATTACTCACCCGTTCAGAAGAGGGAATGACTTTATTTACCGATGAAAATATCTTGCACGTACCCGCAATGGCACGAGAAGTATTCGATGTATCAGGTGCAGGCGATACGGTTATTGCCACGGTTGCTGCAATGTTGGCAGAAGGTAAGAATCTGCATGACGCGGTCTTAATCGCGAATCAAGCCGGCGGTATTGTTGTTGGTAAATTGGGAACAGCAACCGTCACCAGAGAAGAATTATTCCAAAAAATATAGCTATTTAATAAATTTAATGTAATATGTATTTGCAATGACGAATTGTTACTTTTTTCGTCATTGTGTTGCCTTACATTTTATTAAATTTATTTTTTGGAGTTGACGATGTTGAAAAAAATTGTATTTGCGGTTGCGACACTGTTGGCAAGTATGAGCTTTGCATTTGCTGATGTAGACGTAAATAAAGCAGACCAAGCGGCCTTAGATGGTATCAAAGGTATCGGTCCGGCAAAATCAAAAGCGATTTTAGCTGAGCGTACGAAGGGTGGAAATTTCAAAGACTGGTCAGATTTTGAAACACGAATTAAAGGCATAGGCCCGAAAAATTCAATCAAACTGTCTGATGCTGGTTTAACGGTCAATGGTCAAGCTAAGACCAGTGGCAATAAGGAAGATGCAGCTTCTCAAGCTGTTAAATCGCCATCAGCAACGAAAGCGAAATCAACAAAATAGGTCTAAATAACAGGTGCCTGTCGTTAAGTTGACGACATCGTATCCCTACCTCCAACAAAGTTGTAGGGATACTTGATTCTTTGGAATTAGAAAAATTGATTAACTTTGCAGATGTTGATTTACTTTCAGCAGAAAGCGCTGACAAGGTTTAGAATATGATTTTGTATTTCTATTACGCCTTATTACTATGAGTTATATAACGATCGAAGACACGATAGGCAATACGCCACTGGTTCGTTTACAACGATTACCGAGTGAAGCATCGCAAAGTCGAAATAATGTTATTTTGGGTAAGTTGGAAGGTAATAATCCAGCCGGCTCGGTGAAAGATCGACCAGCATTATCGATGATTAAACGTGCAGAGCAGCGCGGACAAATTAAGCCCGGCGATACCTTGATTGAGGCAACCAGCGGTAACACTGGTATCGCTTTGGCGATGGCTGCAGCGATGCGTGGTTACAAGATGGTGTTGTTGATGCCCGAGCATCTTAGTGTAGAACGGCGTCAAAGCATGGCGGCCTACGGCGCCCAAATTATTTTGACACCACAGGCAGGTGGCATGGAAACCGCTCGAGATCTTGCTGAGCAAATGCAAAAAGAAGGACAGGGTGTGATTCTTGATCAGTTTGCAAATCCTGATAATCCCTTGGCGCATTATGAAGCCACAGGCCCTGAAATTTGGAGAGACACTGCAGGTCAAGTTACGCATTTTGTTAGTGCGATGGGAACTACAGGCACGATCATGGGAGTCTCCAAGTATCTGAAAGAACAAAAAACGGATATTCAAATTATTGGCGTGCAGCCTGAAGATGGGTCTCAAATTCCGGGTATACGAAAATGGCCAGAGGCTTATTTACCGAAGATTTATAAACATGAGAAGATAGATAGACTCGAATCCGTTAGTCAATCGAGCGCCGAAATCATGGCTAGAAGATTAGCAGTTGAGGAGGGGATATTTTGCGGGATTTCGGCTGCCGGAGCTTGTGAAGTTGCTTTGAGAATCTCAGAAACCGTAGAGAATGCGACAATTGTATTTATTGTTTGTGATCGAGGAGATCGATACCTATCGACAGGGGTTTTTCCAGCTTGATTATGGCGATAATCTCAATGTCGACATTTTAGAATGTGTTGTAAAAAAGCATCGAAATTAAAGGTCAGGCAGCACTGCAACTGATAAAAAACCATTTTCAAATAAAAAATCGAAGCTAGTGCATCACTATGCTTCGATTTTTTTATTGGATTCAAGCAAGAAAATGAGCTGTTATGCAGCGTCTTTTGGTTTGAATTGTTTGTCGCTGATACGGAATTTCGCGCGGCGATCACCCATCAATGCGCGTAAATCTTTGATGCTGACATCGCTAATTTCATGCATACGGATTAGCAAAGATGCGCCAACTGGCAAACGACGATGACGAATTTTACTGATCACCGGCGGCGCAACTTCTAGCGCTCTCGACAATGCTGCATCGTTTTTCAGGTGCAATTGTTTGATCAAAGTGTCCAAAAGGTTATTTGGATCGTAGTCGATTTCATCTGATTCTAGTTGTGTCAAGTTTGGCATCATTTCCTCATTATTGATGATTATTGCTATTGCTGGAGGGTACTGTAATAAATTATTTAAACAGTAATACTATATCTTTGAAACAAATTTATCTACTTATTACTCAAGAAATAAAGTGAGAAAATTGTTAAATCTATTGACACTTTCCTCGAAATCATCATCAATGTATCATTAGATAACATTACTTTAGACCAAAAAATTCTTATTTGCAATATTTTTGTTGCGCAAATTTAGGCAAAAAAGTCCACTATGACTTAGACGTGTTTATCGGAGGCGCAAAAATAGCCTAGAAAAATAATGCTACGTATTTACACTTGATTCTCGATTAAAACGCATCCTGTTCAGTACTAACGTTCGATAGGGTTCTAATGCCTAGATGATGTTTTCTTGCAAAAACAAAATTAACAAAATAACGAAAAAATGCTTAGTCTTTTTTGCGGGCAAGAGCAATGACTTTGCCTAAATCTATCACTGACATTGCATAGAAATAACTCCGATTGTATTTTGTGATCGCAAAGAAGTTGTCAGTGGCTAGCCAGTATTCAGTAGGATCTTCTGCATTTTGCAAGTCAATTAATCCGTAAGCAATATTCTTAGGCGCCTGTTCGTCCGCAGTACTGACTAAGGGTTTTAAATCATTTAGGGAATAGCTCGCTTTTAAGCCGCGTCCAAGCACTTCATTTAATTGTGCAGACGTTGCATCCTGATTGAGTAAAGTCGCGGGAAAAGCATAAGGCAATCCTTTTTGCCATCCATGTTTGGAGAGATAGTTGGCGACGCTGCCGATCGCATCTGCTTCTGATTCTTTTAAGTCGACTTTATTGTCACCGTCGAAGTCAACGGCAAATAGTCGCAGGCTGCTAGGCATGAATTGAGATAAACCTATGGCTCCGGCATACGAAGCTTTGATGGAGAAGATGTCTATGCCCGTATCGCGACTCCATAATAATAATTGGGCTAGCTCGTTCTTAAAGAAAATCATACGTGCTTCGCGATTCGGAATGTCCGGGTACGAAAATGCCAACGTGGTTAAGGCGTCGAGGGCGCGAAAACTTCCAGTGTTCTTGCCATATATGGTTTCAACGCCGATTAAACCGACGATAATTTCAGCAGGTACGCCATAAATGTTTTCTGCCCGATTTAAAGTTTCAAGATTACGTTCCCAAAATGCAATACCTGCAGAGATGCGGCCATTTTCTACGAAGCGGGCGCGGTAAGCCTTCCAATTTTTTGGCTTACCTGGCGGTGCGGGTTTGACTAGTTGAATTGCTGTTTCTATGTAGCGAGCATTTGTGAATATTTGTTGCAGACGAACCGAATCAAATCCGTGCTCCGTTTGCATCTGCACTATAAACGCTTGAACTTCTTGCCATTCGAGATAATGCACATCATTGGTTTTGATTGCTGCAGTTTTTGATGCAGCTTGTTTGGCGACTTTCGCTGATTTTTTTGTGATTTTTTTATGATGGTTTTTGCTTGGAATATGATTGGATTGTGCGATTGCTTGATTACTTAGATTTAATATGATGACGGCGCTGCAACTGAATGCAGTAATAGCAGGACCGCTGAAAGAAAGTGCAGTGGACAGCGCTGCCGATAGTAGGCGATGAGAAATCTTCAAAATAATTCTGTCTGGTTAAATGTGTTTTAATAAAGCACGCATACGCTGAATTTTTGTTGTTCGTTCAGATTGATGCAATGAATCGGCGTTGGAATGCTTACCGTAACGGATTTCTGTGTATAGCTGAATAAACTCTCGTATTTTCAGAAATCGTTGTTGATCGATTTGTTTCTCCAAACTTCTTAGATAAGTGCTGGGGCCTTCCGAAATTGCTCGAGGTATTCCTTGCTTGGAGAGTTTAGCGCAAAGCCGTAGGTAGAGGCTATCATGTGGCGATAATTTCTTGAATTTGGGTAGCAATGGAATCGCCAACGCGGCAATCACAATCAGCCCGATGACAAAAATCGTCATCAAAGTTTTAGCCCAATCCACACCATTTAGGCCGAGTCGATCAAGTAATTTGATTTGCTGCGTTTGATTGTAATTTAGAACCCATTGATTCCATGTGTTATTCAATGCGCTCCACCGCATCGCTAATTCTTTGCTCCAGGCATTTTCTTTCATCAGGGAATTGACTAGTCCCGCAAGTCCCTTATTTAATTGTGTCGCTTGCAAATTCTTTAGGATGCGTTCTGGGGCGACGGCTGCCGTTGGATCAACCCTTATCCATCCCCGCTCAGGCATCCAAATTTCAGCCCAAGCGTGGGCGTCTGATTGCCTGATTTCGTAGAAATTGTCTTGCGTGTTACGGGTGCCACCTTGGTAACCAGTGACTACGCGTGCAGGGATATTCATGGCACGCATCAGTACTACGAAGGCGCTAGAATAATGTTCACAAAAGCCGGATCGTGTATTGAAGAGGAAATCATCGACGCTATCGCGTGCGAGTAATGGTGGCTCTAACGTATAAAAGAAATTTTCGGTTCTGAAAAAGTTAAGCACGGCGTTGACTTGTGCATCTTGGTGTGGGTATTGCGTTTGTATATTCTCAGCAAAGTCGCGCGTGCGCGGATTTAGATTCGCCGGTAATCTGAGATTTTTTCTGAGTAGCTGCGCTGTCGCGTGTTGGTCAAGGCGATAATTGGGATATGACACGACCTGATAGCGTATTCGGGTGTTGATTCGGGTGCTGCTAAATAGTTCACCGTCTTGGTTTACAGAGGTCGATGTAGCGTCTAATTGCGGTGCATTTAAGACGCTATCAACGCCAAATAGAAAGTGTGAATTGCTGGGTTCTAAAGTAATTTCTTGGGTAATCGGATTGCCAAAAACAAGCAAATCGCGCGTATCACTTATGCGCGCATTGGGCGACTGTGTCCAGCGTCGCCCATCAAATTGATCGAGTATGATGGCGCGCCAATAGAGTTCAGATTTTTCGGGTGTTTTATCTAAAAATTTTGCACGAAATACCAATTCCTCCGACATCGCTAATTTGCTGATGTTCCCTGGCGTCATCGAATCCGATAAGCCACTGCGAGCAACATCGGCGTCACTTGGTAAGCCCCACAAAGGGCCTTGAATACGTGGAAATAAGAAAAATCCGAAAACCGTTAAGGGTAGAGTGATACTCAACATCAGTAACAGCAATTTGGCACGTTGCCAAAGTCTCGGTAGTTTGCCATGAAACTGAAAAGTGATTTGTGCCAATAGCAGCATGAAGACTGCGAGACTGACATGCAAAGCACGGACGATGCTTTGGGACTCGAAGAAGCTGGTGATTAAGAGAAAAAAGCCTAGGAACAGAATCACAAACAAATCGCGTTTGGCGTGCATTTCCAGCATTTTGCAGGAGAGTAGGATTGCCAGCATAGCGACTCCGGTTTCTCGTCCAAAGAAGCTGCGAAATTGCCAAAAAATACCGGCCATCAAAGTCAGGGCGATCGGTAGTAATAACCAGCGTGACGGTAATTGCAAGCCGCGCAAGGTTAGAAAGGCGCGCCACAACATCAAACTTGCCGAACTAACGCTAATCCATATGAATAAATTACCAACATGTGTCGACAGGACCAAGAAACAAGATACGACGAGCAACAAGGTATTCCGTTTGTCGTCACTCATCTTTGGTCGTTGAAATGGGGACATACGCTGATGAAAAGTCTTAAGCACGATTTTGCTCCAGCTCTGCAACCGGCAAAGCATAAAGAGCCAGCGCATTTAAACATGCTTGGCAATGAACTTCACCCTGCGCTGGCATGAGATTCAAGGTCGCTAGTTTGAACCCGTAATCGAGTTGCAAGCGCTCTGCTTCCAGTACCCAGCTGGTCATTCTGGAAATCCGTATTTCCAAATCGAGTTGAGGCGAAAGAGTAGAAAAGTCTAGGTAAATTTCACCGCTACTCGCGCCAGCAAATTGTTTGGACACCAAATTTCCACCAGCATCGAGATCGACGCGTGCAATATGCTTCCAGGATAAATGTTTTACGGGATCGCCCGATTGATAGCTACGCACGCCAGCAAAATCTTCATTTCCGCTGCTTTGGTTATTGTTGCCCAAGCTATCTGTGCCGAATGGTAATGCTGGTGGATTTAATTCTGGGCTTGGATACACCAGAATCTGGCTGGCCGGTAACCAGGTACTCCAAGCGCGTAACAGACCTAAAGGAAAGCTGGTTTGTAGACGAATTCGTGGGCACTGCAAATAACCGCGCTGTTCGCTGAGTGTACGTAATTTGATCGTGACGCTGGATTCGGCGTTGATATCAATGTTTTGTTCTATCGCTTGTTTATCAAGAAAACCCACGTGAATCGCGTAGCGATCGAGCTGCTGGGGGTTGTGGATGTAGATCGGAAATTCTGCTACTTCGCCAGCGAAAATACTGTCTCCTTGTGCAGCCCGCAAACGTAGATAGGCCAGATTCCGAAAGGTAAACAGGGCATTGACGGCAGCCAGTCCTGCCAGTAAATAAGTCATGCCAAAGCCAAGATTTAAATTGTAGTTAGTTGAGGTTAACAACAGCACGATCAACATGCCGGCATAAACTAAGCCCGCTTGATTTGGTAAGGTAAAAACGCGTCTTTGTTTCAGGACGACTTCTCCCGCCTCTGGAGATTTTTCCAGTAACACGATGCGTTTAATCAGGCTTCTTAGCTTTTGTCTCATGCCTGTTGGTTATCCGCTGATTTGTTGCATAGTTTGAGAGAAGAGTTTTAACAAGATATTTGGCTATGGATAAGTGATCGAAGTCGCGTTTGCGGCTCAAGGAATTTGGATTTTAGACCGCGATCTGCAACATTAATTGGCTGAGCAAGTCGGCACTCGCGTTGGATTTACTGTTGACGGCCTTGATCGGGCGTAAACGATGTGCGATCACGGGTACCAATACGGCCTGCACATCTTCTGGCAAAACATGATCACGTCCTTCCAAGGCGGCCCAGGCCCGAGCAGCCTGCAACAAGGCGATCGACGCGCGCGGGCTCATGCCTTCAGCAAATAAGCCTGATTCGCGGGTGCTTTGCGCCAATCTTTGTATGTAATCAATCAAGGCCGGTGACGCATGAATTTGTCTCACTTGCGCTTGGGCTTGCAATAATTCATCGGCACGCATGATGGCTTTTAAACTTTTCAATAAGCTGCGGCGGTCTTCGCCCATGAGTAGTGCCCGTTCTGCTGCTGCATCGGGATAGCCAAGAGATAAGCACATCAGAAAACGGTCTAATTGTGATTCAGGTAGCGGGAAGGTGCCGACTTGATGCGTGGGGTTTTGGGTTGCGATGACGAAAAAAGCATCAGGTAATTGTCGGGTTTGGCCTTCGGCACTGACTTGCTGTTCTTCCATCGCCTCTAATAATGCAGATTGTGTTTTTGGCGTGGCACGATTGATTTCATCTGCCAGTAAAACCTGTGTAAATATTGGTCCTGGGTGAAAGATGAATTGACTCTTGTCCCGTTCAAAAATAGAAACACCAATGACGTCGGTAGGTAATAAGTCGGAGGTGAACTGCAGGCGATTAAATTGCAATCCCAATGAAATTGCTAAAGCATGCGCCAAAGTCGTTTTGCCGACGCCAGGAACATCTTCTATTAGTAAATGCCCACCACCTAGAAGGCAAACCAGTGCTTGTTGAATTTGACGTTCTTTTCCGATAATGACAAGGTTCAGTTGTTTTGCTACCTCATGGACTTTTGAAAACATGTACTTTTCCCATAGAATCAAGACAGGCGTCAATACGTGCTGAAATCAGCAAGATAGACTGGATAAGTTTGTAAGACTAGCACAGAGAGCCCGATCGCAAAAGTTGGTACTAAAAGCCTGCGTAAAATTTAAGCATGTGAGCGCAAAATTAGAAAACTACAACCAGAAAATTGCATATTTAAGCAAATAGGTTGACACTGTGATCTGACCTTCAAAATGCAAGTACGTAGTAGTGAACTTCAGTGTGGAAAATGAATGACATCTAGCGACCGAAGTGATAGGTCACGATACAGAAAAAAATAAGGATTAGGCATGGCACGACCAGAGAAAATTCGTTTGGGTGAAATCCTATTACAACAAAAGCTCATGACGGAAGAGCAGCTGCAATTTGCTTTGGCTGAACAAAAACGCACTGGACGTAAGTTGGGGCGGCTGTTTGTGGAAAATGGTTTCGTGACAGAAGACCAAATCTCCGAGGCGATGGCGAAACAATTGAACATCAGTTTCGTTAATCTTAAGCAGTACAACATCAAACCGGATATCGTCAGAAAGCTGCCTGAATTGCAGGCACGTCGTTTTCGCGCCATTGTATTGGAGCAGCGTGACACTGGTTATTTGGTAGCGATGGTTGATCCAACTGACTTGTTTTCCTATGATGAAATTAGTCGCATATTAAAAAGCGCGATTCATCTGGCTGTGGTAAATGAAAATGATTTGTTGGTGGCGATCGATAATTTGTATCGGCATACCGACGCAATCACTGATCTGGCGCGCGAGTTAGAACAAGAATTAACCGACGCGAATGTCGACTTTGGCGCTTTGGTGAGTGCCGCTGGGGTGGAAGACGCTCCAGTCGTAAAACTGTTGCAATCTGTGTTCGATGATGCAACGCAAGTCCGCGCATCGGATATTCATATTGAACCTCAAGAAAAGCGCTTACAAATTCGCTTCCGTATCGACGGGATGTTGCATCTGCAGACTGAAGCCGATATGAAAATCGCAGGTGCATTGGCGCTGCGCTTAAAACTGATTTCTGAGTTGGATATTTCAGAGAAACGTCTGCCGCAAGACGGTCGTTTTATTATTAAAGTACGCCAACAACAGATTGACGTCCGTATTTCAACGATGCCGACGCAATACGGTGAATCTATTGTAATGCGTTTGCTTAACCAGAGTGGCGGCATTTTGAATCTTAATAAGATCGGCATGCCGCACGAAATGTTAGAGCGATTCCGCTCAATTATTCAACGCCCTAATGGCTTGGTGTTGGTGACCGGACCAACCGGTAGTGGTAAAACGACGACCTTATATGGAGCTTTGGCTGAGCTCAATCGTGAAGATCGTAAATTGATTACTGTTGAAGACCCGGTTGAGTATCGCTTGCCGGGTATTAATCAAGTACAGGTGAATGAAAAAATTGAATTGAGTTTTGCCCGAGTGCTGCGTTCTGCGTTGCGACAAGATCCAGATATTCTTTTGCTGGGTGAAATGCGTGATCAAGAAACCGCACAAATCGGTATGCGTGCCGCGATGACGGGACATTTGGTGTTATCCACCCTGCATACGAATGATGCAATCAGTACCCCGATACGGCTATTAGATATGGGCGTGCCACGTTATATGATGGGTAGTTCTTTACAAGCGGTATTAGCGCAACGCTTGGTCAGAGTCGTCTGTGAGAGCTGTCGGGTACCCCATACGTTGTCCGCCGCCGAGCATGAATGGTTAAGTCTGGATATGCACGATACAGTTGATCAACATCAATACTATATCGGCCGCGGTTGTGGGCATTGTAACGGTACTGGCTACCATGGTCGTATTGGTGTGTATGAACTATTGGAAATGACGAAAGCCGTGGTGGATGCCGCGCATAGTGAAGACAACGCCTATTTTATGGATGTGGCAAAACGTCAGATGGGCGGGAAGACTTTGCGTAAATATGCAATTGATTTGGTCTGGAGTGGGGTGACGACGGTGAGTGAAGCCATGCGTATTAGTAATCAAATTGACGAATAGGTGAGACATGCCTTTTTTTGCCTATAAAGCCAGAAACTCTCAGGGTGAATTGATCGAAGGTGTCGTTGAAAGTGCCGATCGTGATGCCGTCGCTCGCCAGCTAATGAATTTAGGTGTTTCACCAGTACGTATAGAAATAACTAAAGGCGTCGCGGGTAACCGCGAACTCAATTGGTGGCAGCGATTCTGGGAGAAGAAAGTTCAGGCACTTGACGTGCAATTGTTTAGCCGGCAATTGCATACACTTATCCGCGCTGGTGTGCCCATCATGCGAGGCTTGGCAGGTTTGCAGGATTCCGCAGTCAGCAATGCTTTTCGTAGTGTGATTCGTGATTTACGAGAGTCCCTGGATTCCGGGCGTGAATTATCAACCGCCATGCGCCGACATCCGAATGTGTTTTCGTTGTTTTTCATCAGCATGGTCAAAGTAGGGGAAATGACAGGGCGCTTGGATATGATTTTTTTGCGCTTATCCGAACATTTAGAATTTGAGCGCGATATGCGAAATCGGGTTAAAACCGCTCTGCGATATCCGATGTTTGTGATGATTGTGATGGTGATAGCGATCGTTGTGATCAATATTTTTGTGATCCCAGCATTTGCCAAAGTCTTTGCCAGTTTTCATGCTGAACTGCCGTTGATGACGCGATTTCTATTGGGAATGTCCGCATTTTTTGTCGATTATTGGCTGATCTTACTCGGTGCAGCTATAGCCGCAACTTTCGCGTTTAGGAGCTTCTTGGCGACGCGGGATGGTCGATTTTGGTGGGATAGACAGATATTACAATTCCCGATATTTGGCCGCATCGTCCTCAAAGCAACTTTGGCACGGTTCGCACGTAGTTTTGCACTATCAAGCAAGAGTGGGGTGCCGATCGTGCAAGCATTAACTGTCGTAGCAGGTACTGTCGATAATAGCTATATAGCGAGTCATGTAGAACAAATGCGTGACGGTGTTGAGCGTGGTGATAGTATTTTGCGCACCGCTACCGCAACCCATGTTTTTACGCCCGTGGTACTCCAAATGATCGCTGTGGGCGAAGAAACGGGTGCTCTCGATGAATTGATGGACGAAATCGGCATGATGTACGAAGGTGAAGTCGAATATGAATTAAAAACCTTGTCGGCCAACATTGAACCAATCTTGATTGTGTCACTTGGTGTGATGGTGTTGATCTTGGCGTTGGGTATTTTCTTACCGATCTGGGATCTAGGACGAGTGGCATTAGCTAAGTGATGCCTGTTGAAGGCCTGTTGTTTTCGACTTGAACGCGACATTTCAAACGCTAGCTTTCAAGTAATGTTTGCTATGATATGAAGTGAGTAGTAAAAATTTGAATAACATGGTTTGTTGTATTTAGATCCTTGTTATTAATGTATGTATTGATTATTAACTTTTTGGAATGATGATGCAAAAATACCATAACAAATCCGCTAAGCACGCTAGTGGCTTTACTTTAATTGAATTGATCGTTGTGATTGTGATTTTGGGTTTATTGTCTGCTTATGCTTTACCACGATTCGCAGCACTGCAAACAGAAGCACGTATCGCTAAAATGAATGGAGCGCTGGCGTCGTTGAAATCGGGCGCCGCATTGGCTCGTTCAATTCAATTGACACAGCAATTGGCTTTGAATACTTCAATCACCATGGAAGGTTCAGTCGTGCCAATGGCAAATGGTTACCCAACTACAGCATTGACAGGGATTCCTATCGCTGCGGGTTTGGCGACGCCTGATTTCGTGTTGACCGTCACTTCTGCGACCGTGTTTACCGTTTCTGCAGATGCAAATCATGCTACCTGTGCTGTGACTTACACTGTACCAGTTGCTGCAGGGTCTCCTCCAACTTATAGTAACGCTGGCTTAACTGCGGCCAATTGCGCTTAATAATGTTTGTTTTTTTAGTGTTGATTTAGTAGTGCAATGGGTTTTATGAAAAGTGTTGAAGGCTTGTGCGTCCTGCGATAGTCTTTGCAGATAAGCGTTGATATGTCGATATCGACATGCTGCAAACTGACAGCGTAGACTCATAAAACCCAAATTTGGCGATCCAAGGCATGTAATTCGACTGAATATGTCAAGGATCACCGTTTCTTCCCGATGTATTCGCTTGGATCGATGGGTTTTCCTTATGCGAACTCTTGCTCATTCCCGAACATTATATTCAGCCCGCGGTTTCACGATGGTGGAGCTGATTCTCGTAATGGTGATTTTTGGAATTTTGTCCGCAATTGCGATGTCGCGTTTTACGGCGCGAGTTGAATTCGATGGACGCGGTTTTTTTGATCAAACCTTAAGTATGGTGCGGTATGCACAAAAGCTGGCGATTGCTCAGCGTCGTACCGTCTGGGTGCAGGCCAGTCAGACTGGTCGCATCATTTGTCTGACCTATGTTCAGGTCAATGTCGACTGTCAAAATGATGGAGGTGCTCCAGTGCCGACCCCAGGCGAGCAGACTTGGTTTGTAAAAACGGCGCCAACTGACATTAGTTTTGGCAGTTCTCCCGTGTTTGCATTTAACCCCTTAGGTCAACCTAGTCCCAATGCGGCAGTAAATTTGACCCTCTATCAGGGAGGTTCGACTTCAATAGGTAATATCAAGATTGAGGCGGAGACAGGATATGTACATTAAATTTCTCTCCTCAAATTTTTATCCGCCGGTTAAGATTAAACAGAGTGGTGTGACCCTGATTGAGCTAATCATGTTCATGCTCATCGTGAGCATTGCAGTGATTGGTGTTATTCGCATTATGAACTTAACCAGCGTCACTAGTACCGATCCACTTCGTGAAAAGCAAGCTTTGGCGCTAGCTGAGTCAATGCTAGAAGAGATCCAATTACAGGCATTTACGTATTGTGATCCAGACGATGCGAATGCGACGACGGCTTATAGTGCAGCTGATTGTGCGAGTGAAGTGCAAGGCTTGGGTAAAAGTGTAGGTGAGACGCGTGGCGGTGTGCCACGGTTTGATAATGTTGGTGATTATTTTGGATATGGAGATCCTACGCCAATCAAGCCTGTCGTTGACATACAAGAACAAGCAATTGTCGGTTTAGAAGCTTATAGCATGAAAGTTCTTGAGGTGGATGAATGTGGTGGTGCTTGCATTCGTATTGATGTGACAGTGAGTGTGGACGATGTCAAAGTCGTGTTGACTGGATATCGTTATCGCTATGCGCCCAGAATAGTTCCCTGATATGAAGAAAATTAGCCTTTTATCTCAACGTGGATTTACCTTAATCGAAGCAATTATCGTCATCATGCTGACAGGCATACTCGCGGTCGCCGCCGCAAATTTTATATCGAGACCGATAACGCAATATCTTGATTTGAGTCGCCGCGCTGATTTAACCGAAATTGCTAATTCAGCTGTACGCCGAATGTCGCGAGATATTCACCTAGCTTTGCCAAATAGCGTACGTCAACCCGCACCCGCTTGCGTTGAGTTTTTAATGACGACAAATGGTGGTCGCTATCGCTCAGCTACACCGGGTAATTTCATGCAATTCGATAGCACTTCGGGTACGCAATTTGATGTTATCGGCCCGTTGAGTACTGCTCCACAATCGGGTGATTTCATTGTCGTGTATAACTTGGGTATTGCAGGCGCAGACGCCTATGAGGCTGGTTATCGTGGCATCGTCGATGGTGCTGGCACGACGGTAAATAGCATCAAATTGAGCACGCCGATTCAAAATCCTCTGGAGTCACCAGCAAAGCGATTTTTTGTCTTGTCTGGAACTAGTCCAGCGGTGACTTTTGTCTGTCAGGGCGTTGGCGTTGATGCGAACGGCAACGGAACTGGACGTTTATATCGTTTGTCCAACTACGCAATCGCGCCGGCGACCGCAAGTTGCCCAACGCTCGCCGCCAATACGACGACCCCATTGTTGGCTGAAAATGTCGATAGTTGCAGTTTTACTTACTCCAGTGGTGTGGTTGAGCGTAGCGCAGTCTTGTCGATTCGTATTGGCTTAAAGAAAGCGGGTGAATCCGCTAAGCTATATCAAGATGTGAATATTAATAATGTACCCTGATCAATCACTTCGTCATTTATTTCGATACGCTATGATGCGAGGATTTTCCTTAGTGTCCGCCATTTTTCTATTGGTGATTCTTGCCGCCTTAGGCGTTTTCATGTTATCGATTTATATGAGTCAACGAACGGTTGTCACCCAAGATGTACGAGGGGTTTTGGCATATCAGGCAGCAAAGACGGGAATAGAATGGGCAACATATCAAATTCTGACACCTGAAAATGTGGCAGTTGTAAATTCTGTGTTTGCAGGGTGTGCCGCTGGTATGACGCCGCCAGCCGCGAATGGTGCGCTGTCAGGATTCGCTATCAATGTTGATTGTCAGCTCACAACAACGACTGAAGCTGGAAATACCATCCGTGTCTATCAGCTCACTTCAACTGGTAGCAAGGGCAGCGCACCGTCAAGTGACTATGTTGAACGTCGTATTATTGCGAGTTTGAGTACTTGTCGCGTTGGTCCTGCTGTAACTGATCCCGTGTGTTAATTGTGTGAGAATTTTGGCAGTGAAAAATAGGTTAGTCCATGTTTAATCATTTACTTTCAACCCTACAAAAATCAATTGGTGCGATGGCACTGTTTGTTTTATTTTTGTGCGTGTGTTCAGTGAGCGGTAAGAGTCAGGCGCAGACTATTGAATTTAACAGTACCGGTGGTACTAGTTCGACCAATGGCCTTCATTTCTATATTGATAGAACCAGCAAAATTCAGGTTCGTCGCTTAAATAATACTGGGCAGGTGTATAGCCCAACAGCTTTGCCAACGACGCCGAACAGCTTAGATAATGGTGTCTTTCTTCGCGCAAATAATTTGATCTATGGTCCGTCGCATACCGTAACGACATTCAATCCTACTGGTGGTATGTTTAGTACTTATAGTATTGGCGCCACAACACCTGCGAACCCAGCTACAGCTGGCGTGCAACAAACAGCCACGCATCTCCTAGGAATTAACAGTGGGCCTCAACTTTCTATTGTGTGGAAATATACTACGCCCCTGGATTTCTTGACCGCTGAAGTCACATTGGTGATTCCACCCGGGTATGCCGTTAGCGCCAATAACCCGGTGCGCTATTACCATGTGTTTGATACTTACCTCGGCGGTAGTGACAGTGGTTGCGGTGTAAATGTGACGGGGACGAATCGCATTATTGGTACCTATTCAAGTATGGGAAACCCAACCCCATGTCCGGTAAGTACCTCGTTGCCCACTTCAGGCACGATTGTTGAATCATTTCGTGAACGCAGTCCCCCAACGCCGCCACCAGGAGCTAGTGCGGTCGCCACTTTTAGTAGCTATTGTGCCGCCACGTGGAGTAATTTTTTTGTCAATGGCAGTCCGTATTGCTCAGTCTTGCAATTAAGTACCCCGACCTCCACGACAGGTGCGATGAGTAATTCGATTAACACGACTTTAGTCGATACAGGTATTGGTATTGCATATGATTTTACGGCAACCGGCACTTATGTTTTTAGTTATGATTTTGTGATTGGCACAACGGCTGTTCCACCTTACGATCATTTAGAAATTCGTCATGATGGCAGTATCAATTTATGCCCTGAAACAATACAGGTGCTTGCATGTTTATCGACGACAGTGCCTTGCCCTTCTGGCAGCGAGGTAAGTACTGGAGTGTTAACTGGATCCATTGGTTTATCTCCTGCCGCTACCGGCGTGACTTTTACACCCGGCAGTTTTTCTATCGGTGGAAGTAGCACGTCGGGTCCAATCGCTAACATGATTTTGCAGGCAACAGCGGCTTCTGCCGGAACCTATAGCTTTATTCCTTCAGGTTTAAGTGCAACACCGCTCAACGGCACTCGTTGTGTTGTTAACGGCGTTGCGCAGGCCAACTGCCAAATTACCATCGGTAGCACACCTTGCGTTGCTAAATTTGAATGTATGGAAACGGGATTAACCTATAACAATCCAGTAACCGTCACTAATCGTAATCCGCTATATACCAAAATGACAGCAACAGGATTTAAGTTTGATGTGCTAGCGTTGCAGTCCTCCGGGGCCGTTGCGACCGCTTTTGCAGGCAATGTCAATGTTGAGTTGTATGATGATACTTCGGGCGCTTGCCTGGCCGCTACTGCGTTGACTGGCAGCACCCAGGCTTTAACTTTTGCCGCTGCGGATAATGGCAGAAAAACGATACTCACGGATATGGTTCTGGCCGCTGCCGCGAAGAAACTCCGATGTAGAGTGACGCAAACGGGAGTTAGCTCGCCAGTGACAGCCTGTTCTTCTGATACTTTTACCGTACGTCCGAAAATAATCAGCGCGATAGCGTCGAATACGACTGCCGATAACGACCCGAGTGGTTTATCCACGACAGGTCCTACCGGCCCGACTGTACCTTCTGTACTTCGCGCTGGGAGTGACAATTTTACGCTAACTGCCTCGACCGGTGTAGTTGGCTACAACGGCACACCTAAGGTCAATAATAGTTTGCTGGAGTGGACCGGCGTACCTTCCACTGCCAATGGTGGTTTGCCGGTGCCAGGTACCGGTACTGTTACAGGCGTGTTTGGAGCTGCGAATGTGGCGACAGGCAATACGGTTGGAACTGCGTTCACGTATAGCGAAGTAGGGTATTTCCGATTTAAAGCTTTGGGTATATTTGACGACGATTTCGTGACGAATTCTGGTTCGGGTGATGTCACGAGTGGTGATTGCACCAATGATGCCTCCAACGTGTTGGTTGGTGGTAAATATGGCTGCAAGTTTGGGAATACTGCAGTGAGTCCGTATTTTGGCCGTTTTATTCCAGATCATTTTCTGGTTAGTATTCCGAATTTGAACGAGGCTTGTAATCTTGGAGTGCCTGGCGTTACACCCTTTTCTTATTTTGGCCAGGATGGTTTTCAGACGCAGTTTGCGATTACTGCACAAAATAGTAGTGGAGGCACAACGAAAAACTATTCTGGTGCTTTTGCTAAATTGGATTTAACGAATTACGGCAGCTATCTATTTACAATGATGGGTGCTCCTGCTGGTTCAACGATTGGAGCTAGTGCAATTGCACCAACAGGTAGTTGGTTTGCGGGAGAAAGTGCTACCAGCAATCTCACACCCAGTGCACCTGCCCGGGTGACTGTTTGGAATAAAATTAGCCGACCTACTGCGTTAAGTAATGAAGCGCTCATTAACGTCTACGTTGCACCAACAGATGGGGAAGTCCCCGCTGCAACACCAACACTGGTTGGAAGTAGCAGACAACGTTATGGACGCATGAAGTTACAAAGTGCTTATGGATCAGAAATGTTAGATTTACCTGTGCCATTTTTTGCGGAATACAGAAATGGTGATCAATGGCTGAAAAACCTTGATGATAGTTGCACAGTGGTGGTGGCTCCCGCAGTGGGTACTGGTGTGACGTTTGCGCCCTTGACTACAAGCAATCAATTAAGTGCTGGAAATACGACTGCAAGTGTAAGTGCGACCGGAAAACTAGTTGCTGGGGACAGTAAATTGAAATTTTCTAAGCCGGGATTAGGGCATAGTGGTTATTTAGATTTGGATATTCCAGTCAGCGCCTGGTTACAATTCCCATGGCGTGGCGGAGCAACGGCAATAAATCCCACCGCAAAAGTGAAATTTGGTACCTATAAAAAATCTAATCAATTTATTTATACGCGTGAAGTGTATTGAGTAAGTTGGAAAGAGTATCAAGTTGAAGTTGGAAATCAGTAGAGTAAATCATCATTCCGACAACAAAACCAAGATCAATGATTGACAACAAGCTCATATTATCTTAACGTCAAGCAATATTGCTGAACTGGGTCGCGTGCATGAGATTATTCTCAAATAATAAAAAAAATGCTGAATTAATGGCAATTCGCTTAGGGCATGATGGCCTGTATTCGGCTTGCATTCGCCATCCTGCAACGGGTTTGCCCGTTTTGGATTTTTTATCGTTCTATCCCTCTGTCAATCAAAGCTGGTCAACTTTACTAGAACGACTGGCACGTGAAACACCTGCAAAACAAAAAAAATGTTTGCTCCAATTAAATCAAAATGAATATCAATGGTTTGCAATAGATACCTTAAATGTTCCTGATGACGAGCTAAAAAGCGCGATGCTTTGGCGCTTGAAAGAGTTGATTGATTATCCGATAGAGAACGCTGGTTTTGATCTGTTGAAGGTGCCCGGCGATATTCATAATGGGGGACGAAATCAATCTTTGATTGCAGTCGTTGCTGCGAACGAAAATTTGATTAAAAATCAAAATCTATTTGCTGCGGCAAAGTTGGCGTTAAGCATTATCGATGTTCCAGAGACTGCGCAAAGGAATATTTCTGCACGTGTAGAAACCGAAGGGCGCGCGTTGGCGATGTTGTCGTTTGACGCGCAAGGTGGTTTATTGACCGTGACCTATGCGGGCGAACTTTATCTATCACGTCGCCTTGACATTAATTCACAAGACTTAACCCAGCAAGGTCTCGCAGAAAGAGATGCGAGCTTTGAGCGCATTTCTCTTGAGTTACAACGTTCTTTGGATCATTTCGATCGTCAACATAACTATGTGACGACGTCAAAATTAGTATTGGGGCCACTCGGTGATGTGGCTGAAGCTTTGCGACAATATTTGTCGACCAATATGTATTTGCCAGTTGAAATACTAGATCTGGCAAGTTTACTCGACTTGGAAAAAATTCCAGAACTCAAGAATGCGGAACGTCAGCAAGCATTTTTCTCTGTGATTGGCGCTGCCCTACGGCAGGATGCGGGTGTGCCATGAGCCAGCAAATCAATTTATTCAATGCCGCACTTATTAAGCAGAAGAGTTTTTTTTCAGCGCTAAATCTGTTGATCGGCTTAGTGTTAAGTATGCTGATTGTCATTGCAGTCTTTGCTTACGTCCGAATGCAAATGACACAAATAAAAAAAGTCTCCGAACAATCGGCATCGCAACTCAATGCAATGACTGAACGGGTCAATAGTTTGCGTATCGGTCAGTTGCCAAAGGTGAAAAATCCAGCTTTAGAGCAGGAATTAGGAATGATAGAAGCGTCCTTGACGCGACGTAACCAGATCGCACAAATTTTACAAAATAGTGAATTTGGAAATACCGATGGCTATTCTGCTTACCTCATCGCGTTTGCACGCCAGATTCCAGCAAATGTCTGGCTAACGGGGTTTAGCTTGGAAGGTGCCGGGTTTGATTTGACTCTGCAAGGAAGAGCACTCCAAGCCGAGTCTGTGCCGTTGTATGTTACGCAATTGAAGCGTGAAAAAATTATGCAGGGTAAGACTTTCTCTATGATACAAATGGATAGGCCATTACTGACTTTACTCGAAAGTGTAGCAGGGACAGATAATAAGAAAAAATCCGAATCAGCACCTTACTTAGAGTTCCAACTTCATTCTTCCGAGCTTAAGCAAAAAAATGAGCAGGCTGGAGTGAAAACACCATGAATAAACAATCGCAAAAATACATACTGAAAGTGGATGCTTTGAGTGTACGCGAGCGCGGCATATTGTTTGCCGTGTGTACCTTAGGAGTCTTGATCCTGGGCTTTATTTTGTTTATAGAGCCGCAGTTGAAACTGCAGGCAATCGTAAAAAAACAGCATGAAAGTAACATCGCGCAGGTCAACCTATTGCAAACAGAAATTGCTCAGCTCAGTCAGGCTTTAAAAATTGATCCAGATCTCGAATTGAAATCAAAAATCAATGAAGCAAAGGTGCGCTTGGTTTTAATGGACAAGGATCTATTGACACTGAAAAAAAATCTGGTACAACCAGAAAAAATGGATGAACTTTTGCAAGAACTGTTGAAACGAAATAAACGCTTACAATTGATTTCTTTGAAAAGTTTACCTGTTGTGAATCTACTTGATGCTTCTAATAAAGCGTCGATTGATGTAGCAAGTGTTGTTGCTGCGATGGTAGTGAATCCCGCAGCGAACTCTGGCACCAGTCAGGTGATATCAAAAGATAGACCAGCGAATAGTTCACAAAGCCAAGATGAGCGTAGCATTTATAAACACGAAGTCGAGTTTGAGTTGCAAGGTAATTACCTTGATATGCTGGAGTACATCAAAGCGCTCGAAGCGATGCCAGAACGCGTGTATTGGAGTCACAGTAGTTTGACAGTAGTGGAATATCCGAAATCAAGTATGACCTTGCGTTTATTTACCTTGAGTCTGGAGAAAAAATGGCTCAATTTGTAAAATCGCCTAATCGGCCAAATTCGTATAAGCAACTGATTCACTTATTGATGATTGGTGTCTTTAGTGTGGTCATTCAAACGTCAGCGCATGCGCAAGAAATAAAGGATCCGACCCGACCACCTGGCAGCATATCGCCAGCGGGAGAAACCTTGCAGACATCTATTGATCCAGTCTTGCAATCGGTATTAATTGCACCGAATCGTAAGCTGGCAATTATTGATGGACAAACCGTCAAATTGTATGCCAAATTCGGTGATCAAACGCTGGTCAAAATTACAGAAACGAGTGTTGTGTTGAAACGTGGAGCTCAGTTGCAGACGCTTAATTTGCATCCTGATTTTAGTAAAAAGTTGATCCAGTCGACATCTTCATCAAAATAGATAATGTAAAAACTAACATGGCGTCTATTTATTTGTTTGTTTGATGGTGTGCTGGAACAATTCGCTTTCAATTGCACTAAGTCCCACGAAGTCACAATAAGTTGCGTCAAATGGCTTACACGATACGAAGATAATATGAAATTGAGTTGGACCAAGAAGGTAGAAAAATGAAAAAATTCGGGCTAACAATGTTACTGCTAGGGGCTGTCGCTGGGTGCGCTATGCCGCCTACACGTCAGGAAACCTATGATTTGATTAAGAGTGAAATGAATAAGGCTGCAGCCAACACAGTGAAAGCTGCAGGGCCTGATGCTGTTGCTGCGTCCTTATTGCCGCCACTGAATGTCGATTTGCCACCAGTACGCAAACCACTTGAAGAACGTTTTAATCTGAGTTTTAGTAACGCACCTGCCGCCCAATTTTTTATGGGCATCGTTGCTGGTACCCCCTACAATATGCTGGTACATCCTGAAGTAACTGGAAATATTTCTGCAAATTTAAAAGATGTCACTTTATTTGAAGCCTTGGATGCAATTCGTGAATTGTATGGCTACGAATATCGAGTTGAAGGTAGTCGAATTTATGTTAAACCATTGACTTTGCAAACGAGGGTATTTCAAATCAATTATCTGGCATCGACACGCAAAGGGACGTCAGATATTCGTGTCACTTCAGGTTCTGTGGCTGATTCTTTGATTCCAAGTAATAGCGCTTCGGGTGGCAGTTCGAGTTCGGCACAAAACGCACCGAATGCTGGTGCCAGCGGCAATTCAGGGCAAAGCTCGACATCCAGTAAAATTACCACCAGTTCCAATAACGATTTTTGGTCAGAATTGAAAGCCTCCTTAGATATTTTGGCGGGTAGCGGACAAGACGGTAAACAAGTAGTCATTAATCCACAGTCGGGTGTGGTGGTCGTGCGTGCGATGTCAGATGAAATTCGTAATATTGCCGCATATTTGAAAGCGACTCAGATTTCGGTTGATCGTCAAGTGATACTTGAAGCAAAAATTTTAGAAGTAGAGTTAAACGATCAATATCAAACGGGGATCAATTGGGCTTCGTTTGCATCGTTAAAATCATCGCCGAATAGTGCTGCATCGATTGGTTTTGTAAGCCCCGGAACGACTTTAAGTACGACACGTTCCACGACGAATGGGAATGGATTAGACGCTGTAACTGGCATAAGCTTAGGGGCAGGTGCGCGTGCTGCGGGCTCTTTATTTGGATTGGCGTTTCAGACTGCAAATTTTTCTGCACTACTGTCCTTTTTGGAGTCACAGGGTAGCGTGCATGTGTTATCCAGCCCGCGAATTGCTACTTTGAATAATCAAAAAGCAGTATTGAAAGTTGGTAAGGATGAGTTTTTTGTGACTAGCTTGAAAACCACACCAGGTTTAGTGAATAACGGCAGTACCACAGCACCGACCGTCAATATCGAAGTGCAACCTTTTTTCTCTGGCGTCGCTTTGGACGTCACACCACAAATTGATGATAGTGGGAATATCGTTCTACACGTGCATCCATCCGTGAGCAAAGTGAGTACGATAGAAAAGACCGTTAATGCTGGTAGTGCAGGGTTTATTGTTTTGCCATTGGCATCCAGTGTGGTATCGGAAACCGATAGTATCGTGCGCGGCCAAAATGGTCGTATCGTGGCGATCGGAGGCTTGATGCGTCAATCAAATTCAGATGATCGTTCGCAGGTTCCAGGTGCCGGTGAAGTTCCCTTATTAGGCGGCCTGTTTAGAAATACAAATCAAATTTCGCAAAAACGTGAGTTAGTAATTCTAATCCGGCCAACCATTGTGGACGGTGATGCCGATTGGGAAAAGGATTTACTCGATAGCCAGAGGCGCATCGAAGATATGACACCACGAAGCCGTTTAGAAAAGAAGGCGCAGTGATTACTTGGAAGTTGCTGAGTGATACCGCGTCGATTGAGCATCTGGAGCGAACTTCATGGTGAGAATGAATTTGTATAAATCTCATTTTGGCCTGCATGAAACGCCTTTTGGGATTACTCCCGACACCAGCTTTTTCTTTTCTTTTGGTAGCCATCTCGAGGCTTTGAATACTTTGCTGGTCGCCGCGCAAAGTGGTGAGGGTTTTATCAAAATCACTGGTGAAGTTGGGACAGGTAAAACTTTGCTATGTCGCCAGTTTCTAAAATTGTTGGGCGGCGATTTTGTTACTGCGTATGTTCCCAACCCTTTTTTGGAGCCTAGAACTTTGCTGTTGGTGTTGGCCGACGATTTAGGTATTCCTCAAGAAAAGAGCAGTGAACAACATGAAGTCTTGAAAGCGATTAATTTACACTTGTTGCAATTGGCAAGATCAGGAAAGCGTGTTTTATTGTGTATCGATGAAGCGCAAGCACTCCCTATTGAAACTCTGGAAGCGATTCGTTTATTGAGTAATCTGGAGACTGAAAAACGCAAGCTGTTACAAATCGTTTTATTCGGACAGCCCGAATTAGACCGTCGCCTCGCACGCAATGAAATACGGCAGTTGGCGCAACGTATCAGCTTTCATTATCGACTGCGACCGTTAACTTGGGATGAGACCAATTTTTATATTCAGCACCGTTTGCGGGTTGCTGGCTATAGTGAAATTCGTTTATTTACTCGTGGCGCTATTTTTGTTTTGTGGCTCGCAAGTGCTGGTGTGCCTCGAGTCCTAAATATTTTAGCGAATAAGGCGATGATGCTGAGTTATGGTGCTGGGCGTCGTATGGTAGGCCTGATGCAAGTGTTGGCAGCGATACGAGACACAGAAGCACTCCCACTATTTAAGAGGGTTTCACTTACCTTTACAGCGACGGCTCTATTGTTATTGACTGGTGCGCTACTGACCTTAAGTTTTAGTTGGATGAACAGCTAGTGAGTACTGAATGAGTCTAATTAATCAAATGCTGCAAGATTTGGAGAAACGTGGAGAGGACGATAGCTCGCACGCTGCTACACACTATGCGCAATTTGGCGGAGCGATCAGCCCATCAATATCACGAAAAATTTATGGCTACTTTCTTTTGCTATTGATAATCGTGGTTGGCGGCGTATTTTTCTTTGTTTTCTATCCCAAACAATTGACGAAATTGAGTTCAACACCACCAGAAAAAATGAAGACCTTTAGCAACCTTACCGCGACATTGGCAAATCCGGTTAGGCCTATCGAAGTCGTCACACCTGATGCAGGCCCAGCAATGAGTGAGTTGAGTTTGCACCTGAAGTTGAGTACGCAAGTCGATACCGAAAATCTGAACGAAACGAATGAGTCGAGAGAGCTTAGCGTACGGGCCAAAGATAATCAGGGAACTTCGGGTTGGTCCGAAGTGAATCGCAATCCAGCGAATGCAGTCATAAAGCAAGACCTTCAAAATACACTTAGCCTAAATAAACAAATTGCGGCTGAATCTAAGTCATCTGTAATTTCAGCTAATAGCAAAAAAGCGGCATCTACCACTATCGTGGCAAATACAGAACCCGTCACGATGATCAAAGAAGTCTCTGTACAGCAACGAGCTGAAGGCGAATATCGTCAAGCGACCACGTATCAGCAACAGGGACGGACCAACGAAGCGTTAGCTGCATTAGAAAATGCACTCAAGACTGATCCTGCGCATGCGCCAGCACGACAGTTATTGATTTCCTTGCTGTTAGAGAATAAACGTTACGATGAAGCGATTCGTGAATTGCGCCAAGGCTTGTTGATAGATCCGGCGCAATTAAATTTCTCTATGATCTTGGCGCGACTTTTAGTAGAGAGAGCCAAGCTTTCAGAGGCAATCGATGTGTTACAAAGAAATGTCAGTTTGGCGCAAGATAGACCTGATTTTCTGGCGTTTTTGGCCGCATTACAGCAAAAAACAAATCACCATAAAGAAGCGATTTCCTTGTATCGACAGGCGTTAAATAAGCATAGCCAAAATGGTAGCTGGTGGATGGGCTTAGGTATTTCATTGCAAGCAGAAGCACATTCGCAAGAGGCAATTGATGCCTATAAGCAGGCCAAGTTACAGCCGGGCCTCAGTGCTGAATTGCACATGTTTATTGATCAGAGAATTAGCCAATTACAAAAATAGCGGTTGGCTTAATAAATGTTAATTAAATCGCATGCATATTCGAAAGTGCTGGTTTTACACTCTTTTTTGACTGAAATTGCCCAAATAACTCCCAAAACTACCCTCAGACTATGGAAACTTGATGAATTTTGCCGAATTTTGCAAAGTAATTCGGTGTATTTGTCTGCAAGTCCGTAAAATAGCGCTTTAAGTTATTTCGCAAAAGAAGAAAAAGTATGTCTATACAATGGTTCCCGGGTCACATGAACGCGGCGCGCAAAAAAGCCGCCGAAACCATGGAAAATACCGACCTGGTCATCGAAGTTCTGGATGCCCGTATTCCGCAGGCGAGTTGTAATCCTATGGTGGAACAACTACGCACTTTCCGTCAGCGTCCTTGTTTGAAGATTCTGAACAAAAGCGATCTGGCCGATCCACATGCAACGAAGGCTTGGCTCGAGTTCTACAATGCACAAAAAGGTGTTAAAGCCGTCGCCATGAGCTGTAAAAAGCCCGCTGATGTCGCCAAAGTTCCTGGGTTTGCGTTGGAGATGGCGCCGCATCGTGGGGTGCCGACCAAACCTTTGCGCATGATGATCATGGGGATTCCGAATGTCGGTAAATCGACACTCATGAATGCTCTACTAAAGAAGCGTGTTGCAAATGTCGGTGATGAACCAGCTGTAACGAAAACCCAGCAGCGCCTCTATCTTGGTAAGAATATGATTTTGACAGATACGCCAGGAATGTTGTGGCCAAAAATCGAACATCCGACCGATGGATTGATGTTGGCGGCAAGTCATGCGGTTGGTGTGAATGCCTTGATCGAAGAAGAAGTTGCAACTTTTTTGGCTGAAATTTTATTGCAACGTTACCCGCAATTTCTGACAACACGCTATGGATTGGCGACTGAAGGTATCGACGCCGTGAGTGTAATTGAAGCGGTCGCTAAAAAACGTGCATATCGTTTGAAGGGCGGCGATTGGGATTTTGAAAAGGCAGCGCATACACTATTGCTCGACTACCGTAGCGGTGCTTTAGGGCGGGTCAGTTTGGAAACGCCGCAAAGTCGCGAGCACTTATTAGCCACCTATGTCCCCCCAGTATTATTGGGACAGGGGAAAAGCGTCGATACCGGCATGATGGAAGATGCCTTAGACGACCAAGAGTAAATAACAGTCTCGTATGGAAAGCAATAATTGGTTGCGTTTTATCGCTAAAATTATTTTCAGTGCAGGGATTTCTGTAGGCGCTTGGGTTTTCTTTGAGAAAATCAACCGCGGCTACGGCCCTGTTGGATTTTTATTGGTCAGCATGATCTGGGTGCGCTTATTCCCACGCGACATCCTCAATTTATTTTCCTTTGTTAAGCGATCGGCATATCACTCGGCGGTACATCATTGGCATGGTAAGTATTATAGTTTCGATGGACGCCAGATACGTTTCTATCTGATCGAACAGACTGTTTGGATTCCCTTAGTAGATCTGGAGCGCGTGTTTGAACCTAAAATCGTGAAGCATGAATTAAAATTTCTGGAAGACCAGTATGGCAAAATTCCTGAACAGCCGATGGTCGGTGTCACTGAATCTGGCTTGCTCTCCTTGCTAAAAACGCGCACTGAAGGTGGGCACACGAATTACAAGATGATACGGTTTAAGCGCTGGTTACTCACCCAAGCACTAGAGAATGTGAAGCGTTTACCGAAATCTGCCATCAAGAATTTGCGTTGATAAGTTGGGTTGATTACTTGTATCAAGAAAGTCAAAGAATAAAAAAGGGATGTGGCGTATGCGTGGTTTGCTAATTGTTTTGTTGTCGTTCACTCTGTTTCCTGTGCAGGCTCAGCAACTCCAAGCACCGCTGGTGAACGAATCGATTTTACGAGCGCATCTTGCATTTCTAGCGGATGATTTGTTAGAAGGACGTGGAACCGGGCAGCGTGGGGGTGATCTGACTGTCAGTTATCTGGAAACCCAGGCGCAGTTAATCGGCTTGCGGTCCTTGTATCCAAAAGAGAGATCTCCCTATCGTCAGTCCGTGAAGCTTGTTGGGTCACAAACTCTGTCGAGTAGTCATATACAATTTTCGATATTAGGAAAAGTTTTTTCACCTAAGCTAGGCGAGGCGATTTTGATTGGGAATTCGAATGGCCAATCAGCAATTGATTTGCAAGCACCGATGGTTTTTGTCGGTTACGGGGTACGTGCTACTGAAGAAAATTGGGATGACTTCAAAGGTCAGGATTTGCGTGGTAAATTTTTGATTATGCTCGCCAATGATCCGCAGCCGACAGCGGAGGAGCCTAATCGCTTCGCTGGCAAGGCGATGACTTATTATGGACGTTGGACTTACAAGTACGAAGAGGCATTGCGCCAAGGAGCAGCGGGTGTTTTGTTATTGCATACGACCGAATCGGCATCGTATGGTTGGAATGTACCGCAAACAAGTTTCAGTCATGAACGTTTTAGTTTAGCTGGTGCCGGAAACACGGTCGAAGGTTGGTGGCAAGAGGATAGTGCACGAGAATTTTTTAAATTGGCGGGGTATGACCTTGTTGCACTGAGGGCGGCTGCAGAGCGGCGAGATTTTCAGCCGGTTGTTATCAATGCGCAAGTCAATGTGGCGATGCAAAGTCAGGTCCGACCGGTCGAGCAATTCAATGTAATCGGTATGGTACCGGGTACGGATCCACAGTTAAGACATCAAGCCCTAGTTTATTCAGCGCATTGGGACCACTTAGGTAAAGTCGAGGCCGCGGGGAAACCGACGCAGATCTGGAATGGCGCCATTGATAACGCCAGCGGCACGGCGGCCTTATTAGCGATGGCGCAAGAGGCCGTCAAACATCCCACCAAACGTACGCAAATATTCCTATGGCCTGCCGCTGAGGAGCAGTATTTGTTGGGGAGCTTGGCCTATGTCAAAACACCGCCGTGGCCTTTAGAAAATACCATTGCCGATTTGAATTTGGATAGCATGAATTTCGCAGGTAAAACGCTCGATATCGGCATTGCCGGCAGTGAACGCAGCAGTCTGTATGACACAGCCGTGGACGTCGCGAACGCTATGCGTTTAAAAACTGCACCCTCCGTATTGGACTTGGGTGGCGCATACTATAGGGCTGATCATTTCAATTTTGCGCGGGTTGGCGTGCCAGCATTTAATGTCGGTTCTGCGGTATTTTCTGGTGATGGCCATTTTGATTATCAGCACAATCATGCACAGTCAGCGGCGAAAATGAAGCACTTTAAACAGGATTATCACACCCCGCGAGATCGCTACGATCCTGAGTGGGATTTGAGTGGTATGCAACAACAGGCACAATTTACATTTGAACTGGGCTATCGCCTTGCCAACGCGAAGACTATTCCGAAGTGGCGTGCGGGTGATCCATATGGAAAACTGCGTCCGTAATCGTCGATCAATCTCGTCAGAATCTACCAATAAAAAAAGCTGTACAAGAATTTCTTGTGCAGCTTTTTTTCCATCCAGAAAATTGCAAATAGCAGATCAGCCACCCTTGAGTAGCTTAACCGTTGATGACTTTGCGAGTGTACGATTCCAGGTAATCCATCAAATTATCTGCACCGCGAGCCGCAGCTTCTTCGTTACCATCAGCGATACCTTTTGCCAACAACATGTGGCAACGCGCAGCTTCGTGCATATCGCCTTCATGTTGATAGGCGTACCAAAACCGCCGGCATTTGATAATTAATGGAATCACTGCCGCCACCGCGGATGGATTGCGACATGCTTCATGCACGACGTGATCCAAAGCCTGATCAGCAGTCATGAAATCATCGAGCTTGCCGTGATTGGCTGCAGCCACCATTTTTTCACCGCAGGCAGCAATGTCCTGACGTAATTGCGGTGTTGCGCGCCGCGCCGCGCTGCTGGCGATCAATTTTTCGATGACACGACGAGTCTCGATTAAAGTGACATGTTCTGCAGCTTCAATGTCTTTCACGATCAAACCACGACGTGGCAACTGTACGATTAAGCCGTTGGAAGACATGCGCATTAAGGCTTCACGCAACGGTGTTCTACCTAGTCCGGTGATCTCAATTAATTCGGATTCGACGATGGGCGCTCCGGGCTTGAGCTGCAAGGTCACGATCATGCTTTCTATCGCATCGTAGGCGATGTCAGCAGCACGCATTTTGGCGGGTGTTGAGACTTTAGTTGATTGCATACAATGATTGTTGTGAAATTTATCATTGGATTATAAGTTATTCGGCCTATTTGCCTCAATTTTCTTTTGATTTTTCGCCCTTTTTTCATACAAAAAAAGCGATAGAAATCGTTCTGTCGCTTTTTTGTTTAGGTATAAAAGCAAATTTAAATGTGAATTTGATATTAATGACGTTAATTCATGTAAATTAAGCGAGGTAATCTGTTTTTGTTTTGGATGAAAACCTCACATCCACGAAACCTTGCGTGACGTGAGCAAAGCGCAAAGAGTTTGTTGCCTCGGTGGGAATGTGATAACCAACGCTGGAAGCAGATAGCAAACCTCCAAATTACTTGGTTGTGTCTTTCACTTGTTGGTCTCGAAGGACCCAATTGCTGTTGGTGTGGCCGAAGGATTTTGCTTTAGTTGATTTGGAGCTTCAAAAGCACAACCGCAGCGAGTAAGTCATCATGTGAATTCCACGATGGCTTTACCAACTGCGGTCGAAAGACTTGATCAGACATAGTCACGTCTAAATCTTAAGTGCAAACGCAACGGCTAATCGCTCTCCTTGACGGTGTGCCGAACAAATCCAAAGGAAGTGCTTTACAGATATGCACTAACGTCTGGACGAGTCTCTAATGCCTTGCGCGCAATCGCACTGACGCGGACGACGTACGAACTCGTTACCAACACCGACCATGTTTTCGACCAATTTCAGGTTTTACACCAGTTTTGTAGAAACATCGAGATGCATCAACGGCATGAACCAACGATACAAAGCGAGCGCTTCATCATAGCGTTTTGCTTGCATCAAGTTGTACAGAACTACTGTTTCTTTTGGGAAGGCGACTACTAAGCCAGCTAACAAACCATCTGCGCCAACGGCTAAACCTTCAAACGACAAATTATCCATACCCATGAAAATCTGATAGCGATCACCAACTGCGTTACGCAAATCCGTTACGCGACGTATGTTATCGGTGGATTCGTTAATGGCCGCGATCCATCTGCAATCTGCCAGATCTTGAAAGTCTTCAGGTGTCAGATCAACTTTGTAGGCCACAGGATTGTTGTAGACCATGATAGGCAATTGCGCTGCATCGGCGATGGCACGTAAATTGTCTTTGGCCTCGCGTGAATCGGCTACATACAAAACGGATGGCATGACCTTGAAACCTTGTACACCCATTTTGGTGGCCTACTTGACAAAGTGTAATGCATTTGTCGTACGTGTTTCAGAGACATTCGCCAAAACTGGAATTCGCTTGTCCGCAACATTTAAGGCAATTTTTGTCACTTCGAGTTTTTTATCGAATGATAAAGTGCTTGCTTCACCTAAAGAGCCGCCGGTGACCATGCCGTGCACGCCTGCATCGATCTGGAAGGCAAAATGTCTTTCCATTGCTACGTGATCAAGATCTTCGTTTTCTTTGAACTTGTCGTTACTGCAGGAAATATACCGCGCCATTTAGGGAGATTCATGTTGCATCCTTTTTTGAAAAAATAAATTTGGACAAACCACGGAGCAAGTGTGATATTAGTTAAATATATTTGATGCTGATTGTGAGAAATTAATGTCCAAGTAGTGCGTCGGCAGAAAATTCCAACAGCTTCGTTGGCGAACTCATTTAAATTTCAAAAACTTAGCAAATTTGGACGTGGCTGACTGGTATTGTAAGCGTGGAAATCGAGAAGATATTTCAATAGTAGTTCGTACGAGAAAGGCTGTTACAAAAAAATCCAGAAAAAACGTAAAATTTGTTTCAATTTATGCAAAGTGACATATTCAATTGTAGGAATTTAGGATAGTATTTATTGAGAATTAAATAATTAATTGCGTTTATTGTATTTATTATTTGTTACGAGCCTCTACACTTCATTACAACTATTACGCGACTTTATTTATGTTACAAAACTCTATGCGACCGAAGCTCAGTTTTATCGACAATATCGGCCGACAACAACTGGCGGACGGCATCGCGGATATGTTCTTTGCCGAGCCATTGTTTGATGCTATGCCGGATCTGGTATTTTTTGTAAAGGATTTGCAAGGGCGGTATGTCGTTGTGAATCAAACTTTAGTGAATAGATGTGGCTTGAAAGATAAAGACCACTTAATCGGTCGCACCGCTGAAGAAGTTTTTCCCGCATCGCTGGCGACTAGTTATCAAGAGCAAGATCAACTGGTATTGGTGCAAGGCTACGAAGTTAAAGATCAACTGGAGCTGCACTTATATCCAGATCGTGATCCAGGTTGGTGTCTGACGAATAAAATTCCATTATTCGATAAGAATCGCAAGGTAATAGGCTTGAGTGGTACTTCGCGTGACTTAGGAATGCCAGATCAGCGCCATCCGGTGTATCACAGAATAGCTGCTGCAGTTCGGCATATTCATACGCATTTTGGTGAAACTGTCCCCATGATAGAGCTGGAGCAAATTACAAATTTATCGGTAGCGCAGATAGAACGCTACTTTCAGAAAATTTTTTCACTGACGCCACGACAGTTCATGATCAAAGTGAAGCTCGATGCAGCTACTGGCATGTTGGCTGACAGCCAGCGCAGCATTACCGATATTGCCGCGACTTGCGGCTATCAAGATCATAGTGCGTTCTCTCGTATGTTTAAAGCGACGGTTGGGATGACACCAACCGAGTACCGCGAAGTTTTGCTGTCCGCGGATAAAGACTAATAGCCTGATAGTTGTTGTATTTTGTTTTTCCTTTCATCAAAAATATGATCGTTGTAGAAGGTCAGCATACAATTTAGTTGATTTTTCTCCGTGGCATTTATTTAAAAAAAAGGGAATTTATTCCCTTTTTTTGTGTCTAAACGCACTTCTTGGCCTCACGCCCGGGAAAGTTTTGTTGCTAGTCTTGCTTGCATTGTTATTAGAACGCACTGCGGGGCTCACATCAAAACTGAAATCACACGATTATTCTAAGAAACACAAATTGATGCCGACGCAAGACCAAACATCTGCGACGCGGCGCTTGCTGCTTCATGTTGAGGAGACACTATGCAAATTCGTTGGCGACTAAAGCCTATTTCCGCGGTGATGTTGGGTTCACTAAGTCTGATTTCAGCTTGTGCAAGTGCACAGTTAGGAACAGCCAGAATAGAGGGATTGCATGAAAGCAATCCTCGCTGGCATGCATTGACAGGCGCACGCCTGGTATTGGCTCCAGGTAAAGTGATAGAAAACGGAACCCTCGTGATGCGGGATGGCGTAATCGTTGCAGCAGGTGCTAATCTGGCTGTGCCCGCTGGCGCTAAAGTTTGGAAGCTGGAAGGACGCACCGTGTACCCCGGTTTTATTGACATGGCGAGCAGTGTTGCTGTCCCTGCAGGTTTGTTGCCAGCGCCAGCGATGCCTGCGGGTGCTGGTGCTGCTGCACGTCCGAGTGCGCCACGCATCGTGAATGGACGCGCCTTAGCGAGTGAAAATCCACGGGTTCGGCCAGAACAAGATGTGTCGAATCAATTAGAAGTGCGTGTGGATGAAATTAAGACTGTGCGAGAGTTAGGATTTACGACGGTATTGGCAACACCTGCTGCGGGTATCTTTCGAGGACAAAGTGCACTTATTAACTTGAACGGCAGTGATAATGCGAAATCCATGGTGTTGGATGCGCGTGTGGCGCAGCACATGGCCAATGAATTGGAATCTGGCCGTGGCGCTGCATATCCAAGTTCATTAATGGGTGTGATCGCCCAAGTACGTCAAACTTTCTATGATGCGCAATGGTATCAACGCGCCACAGAATCAAAGATAAAATCAGAGCGGCCACAACTGAATGATTCTTTAGAAGCCTTGAAGCCAGTGCTGGCTGGACGCCAGCCTGTCATTTACGCGACCGATAATGAACAAGCCTATCAGCGTGTCGCAAAAATCCGGGACGAGTTTAAATTGCATGTGATATTGCAGGGCAATGGCTATGAGTATCGCCGTGCCCAACAATTGAAAACAGGCGGTATGCCTGTCATCGTTCCCTTGTCCTATCCGAATGCGCCAGAAGTCGATAATCCGGATATGTTCTTGGATACTTCTTTGGAAGCGATGCAGCATTGGGAGCAGGCTCCATCAAACTTGTCGATGCTGGACAAAGCGGGCGTTGAATTCGCCATTACTCCAGCAGGTTTGAAAGATGCCAAGAAAGACTTTTGGTTGCGTTTGCGTCAGGCGATTCGACGCGGCTTAAGCATCGATCAGGCACTCGCAGGATTAACGACAACACCGGCAAAATTACTCGGTGAGCAAAAGCGTTTGGGGAGTCTGACTCCCGGTCACTTAGCCAACATCGTAGTCGCTAGCGGAGATCTGTTCAGTGACGACAAAGCGACTATTGAAATCACGTTTGTCGATGGCAAACCATTCGTCACTGAAAATTACAATCGTTTCGAGTTACGAGGTAGTTGGGCGGTGAACGTAGGCGGTAAGGCTCACAATTGGAATATTACCGGTCCAGCGACGAAGCCGATGTTGAATATCGACGGCGTCAATGTCGAGTTGACCTTGCGTGATAATCAATTATTAGCCCGCTATGGTGACACTGCGATTGTCGCAGAAGGACGCGGCGATAATCTGACTGGCACGTTGCAACAAGGGCAGGAAAAGGTCGTGGTGTGGACAGCCAGTCGCACTAAAGCAGCGAATCCCGATACCACGCCAGCTAAAGCTGAAAAAGCAGTGGCAGTCTGGAACAATGTGTATCCAGCGGGTCCATTTGCAGGACAGACACCAAATCGAGCCGCGGCAGTATTACTTAAAAATGCGACGATTTGGACTAGTGGAAATGCGGGCAAACTCGCGCAGGCAGACATGTTGGTCGTCGATGGAAAAATCAGTGCGATCGGCAGCAATTTAAAAGCACCAGCCAACGCAGAGATCATTGATGCCAGCGGCAAACACATCAGCCCGGGGATTATCGATGCACACTCACACACAGCGATGATGCAGGGGATCAATGAAGGCACTAGTTCTATCACTGCCGAAGTACGTGTCGCGGATGTGATTGACGCCAGCAGCATCAATATCTATCGTCAACTGGCAGGTGGTGTGACCACTGCAAACGTCTTGCACGGTTCGGCAAACACGATAGGTGGACAAAATCAAGTGGTCAAAATGCGTTGGGGCTCGGATGCAGAAGGTTTAAAGTTGGAAGGCGCGTTCCCGGGGATTAAATTTGCTTTGGGTGAAAACGTGAAGCAATCGAATTGGGGTAATGAAGCAACTGGTCGCTATCCACAAACACGGATGGGTGTTGAGCAAATTTTACGTAGCGGATTCTTAGCGGCTCGTGCCTATAAAGAAGATCGTGAAGCATGGCGTAAATCTCCTTCCACGATGCTAGAACCGCGTCGTGATTTGCAGCTGGACACGCTGGTGGAATTGCTTGATCGCAAGCGAATGATTCATATCCACTCGTATCGTCAAGATGAGATTTTGATGTTCGCACGCATTGCCAAGGAATTCAACTTGATGGTTGGCACTTTCCAACACGTGATGGAAGGATACAAAGTGGCCGATGAAATCGCTGCTTTAGGTGCTGGCGGTTCGACCTTCTCTGATTGGTGGGGCTACAAAATGGAAGTTAGTGATTCTGTTCCATTTAATGGCGCTTTGATGCACAAAGCGGGTGTTGTAACTAGCTTCAACTCCGACAGCGACGAACTAGCACGTCACTTAAATACTGAAGCAGCGAAGGCCGTGAAATATGGTGGTTTGTCTGAGACCGAAGCTTTGAAATTTGTTACTTTAAATCCTGCCAAACAATTGCGCATCGATGATAGAACCGGCTCGTTAGAAGTTGGCAAAGACGCTGATTTTGTGATCTGGAATACCAGCCCACTATCGACCTTCAGTCGTGCAGAACAAACTTGGATTGAAGGCCGTCGTTACTTTGACTTGGCAGTCGACGCTCGTTTGCGTCAGCAAGCCCAAGAAGAACGTCAGCGGATCGCATCCAATGTGATCGCCAATCGTGCCGCAGCGGCGGCGATGCCGAACGCAAAAGCGAAAGATGCTATTGCGGAAAAAATCAGTGCACCAAAATCAGCTGCAGAAATGTTAGAAGCGAATCGCGCATATCTGGAGTTACAACATTGGATGCACATGGTGAGTAAACATCGCACTGGCTATTGGATGGGCGCGGAGGAACATGAATGTACAGGAGAAGAATGATGATGAACTCATTGAAAAAACTCTCCCTACCATTAACCATGAATTCAAATTCTATGATGAAAAAAATTGTATTAGCTCATTACGCCCAGCGTGCAAAGTTCAGCGCGGCAAGCGTGATCACCGTGAGTATCTTGTCCGCCTTGAGTGGCCTCGCTCCGGCCTCGGACAATGTGCCAGCGGCTGCGCAAAAAATACCCTTGGTTTTTAAAGGCGCGACGCTTCACACTGTTAGCGGCGAGAATATTCCGAATGGCAGTATGTTGATCGATAAAGGTCGCATCGTTGCAATCGGCAATCAAGTAGCGATCCCCGCTAATGCCAAAGTGATCGATGTTAGCGGCAAGCATATTTATCCAGGCATGATTGCTGCCAACACCGTCATGGGCTTAGCCGAAGTTCAGTCTGTGCGCGCGACGCTAGATTATGCTGAAGCAGGTGCAATCAACCCGAATGCGCGCGCTTTGGTTGCGGTGAATCCAGATTCAGAATTGATCACCACAGCCCGTGCAAACGGCGTGCTCGCTAGTTTATCGGTGCCGAATTCGCCTGCAGGATTAATTAATGGTACTTCTGCATTGATACAGATGGATGGCTGGACTTGGGAAGAAATGGCAGTGCAAGCCGAAGTTGGGTTACATATCACTTTGCCGAATTTGCGTTTTAATCCGGAGCTGTTTCCCGCGCCATTTGATACCCGCTTGGATGACATCCGTAAATCCAGCATGCAGCGCTTAAAGATGCTGGAAGATGCCTTCGATGCCGCAATTGCTTATCGTGATGCACGCGCGCAAAACGATGGCACACAAATCGACGTACGTTGGGAAGCGATGCAAACTGCTTTAGCTGGTAAGCGGCAAGTGTATTTTCATGCGCAAGACGTGAATCAGATTCGTTTTGCTTTGAATTTTGCGAAGCGCTATAACTTAAGAGCTGTCATTGTTGGTGGTGCCGATGCCCCGGTATTGGCAGATGTTTTGAAACAACAGCACGTGCCCGTCATCGTGACAGGTATCCACAAACTGCCTATGCGTCGCGGTGCCGATTACGACACTTACTTCACTGTTGCCGCAAAACTCGCCCAGGCTGGTGTGCAATTTTGTATCGCACGGAGTGGTAGCGATGACGATGCTCCAAATGAGCGCAATTTACCTTACGAAGCAGCTGTCGCCGCGACTTTTGGTTTGGATCCGAATGAAGCTTTGAAAGCAATCACTCTATATCCAGCACAGATTCTTGGTGTCGCCGACAAATTGGGATCTTTAGAGGTTGGTAAGTTCGCGAATTTCTTTATCTCGACTGGCGATCCTTTAGAAACAACTAGCCAGGTCGAACAGGTTTATATCCAAGGGCGGACTGTGGATACGAGCACAAAACAATCGCGATTAACTGAGAAATATCAGCAAAAATATTTGCAAAAAGCATTGCCTTAATCATGTTATCTATGCACTAACGAAACTGGAAGCATCTTTGATGATGCTTCCGGGTTTCAATTTTCAATTAATTGCAGCGTCACTTCTAGCATCATTCCTTGGTCTGTGAGAAACTATTAAACGAATCTCGTATTCTATTTCCTGCCTCGAAAGTCGATTCACCTTTGCTGAAAAGAACGATGCCTGATACCCTTTTGAATCTGAAGAAAATTATCAACGAACCCAGTTTGCATCATGTTTTTTCTGAATGCTTGAAACTGATGTCACTAGAGGGACGATTGTTAGAAATTAATGCGGCTGGTTTAAGTTTGATTGAGGCCGATAACTTTCAAGAAGTCGAAGGCGCTTACTTGGATCAATTGGTCGAAGCTGAGTTTCGTCCTGCCTTTTTAGATTTGCATGAACGGGTATGCGCCGGTGCACAGTCAAGTCTGATATTTAAAATTTCCGGGCTAAAAGGGCGCTCACTGTGGATGGAGATGCGTGCCAGCCCAGTGCGAGATAGCCAAGGGGAAGTGGTTGCTGTATTTGGTATAGCGCGTGATATCACCCTAAAGAAAAATATCGAGCACGCTTTATTTGAAAGCGAACAACGCTTTCGAACCTTGATCGAAACCATCCCACAGCAAGTGTGGACCGCAAATACAGATGGTGGAATTTCTTACGTCAATCAACGTACCTTAGATTATTTTGTCGTTCCTAGAGAATGCATTTATGGGTCAGGTTGGGAGCTATTGATTCATCCTGACGATTTGCCCGAGGCGCAGCGTCGTTGGCACCTGGCGATCGCCACAGGCGATGCTTATGAAGTCGAATTTCGTTTGCGACGTGCGGATGGTGATTACCGTTGGCATATCGGTTCCGCTTTGCCTTTGCGTGACCAGGGCGGGAAAATATTACAGTGGTTTGGAACGAATACTGACATTTCGCTTAGCAAGCAAAATGCAATTGCCTTGCAGAATAGTGAACGTAATCTAGCCGCAGCACAGGCACGCGCAAAAATAGGTAGTTGGCAGCGTGATGTGTTGACAAATACCGCAGTTTGGTCGACTGAAATGTACAGAATTTTCGGTTTTGATTCGACTTTGCCGCCACCAGACATTGATCAAATAGTCGCCCGTGTTCACCCAGAAGATCAGGCTGCGTTTATTGAAATGCATGCCGAATATTTGCAAGGGCGAAAACAATGTCAATTGGACTTTCGCTATCCGCAAGAAAATGGCGAAGTTCTATGGATAGAAGCAAAGAGCGAACCTTTGTTTGATCCAGCGGAAAATCTCATTGCGCTAACCGGTACAGCACAAGATATCAGTGACCGAAAAAGGGTGGAGGAGGATTTGGCGACTTCGCGTCGACTCTTGAGCGAGTGTCAGTCAATCGCCCAAATTGGTGGGTGGGAAATCGATCTGCGTACCCATCAATTAACTTGGACCGATGAAACTTATCGGATACATGATACGACGCCCGAGGAATTTAATCCGACCATCGATGCTGGAATCAGTTACTTCTTACCTGAATCGAAAGAAAGACTAATCGCCGCAATAGCAAGAGCGACGGAGTACGGCGACACTTACGATCTCGAGTTAGAGAAGTTCACAGTGAAAGGCAGAAAAATTACGGTAAGAACGACTTGCAATGTCACGATGCATGACGGACTAGCGGTTCGTTTGACTGGAATTTTTCAAGACATCACAGAACAAAAGATGTCACAACTCGCCTTAAAAAATGCCTATCTTGAGTTAGAACGCTCAAATGGCATGCTCGAACATATTGCCCACTACGATGCATTGACGCATTTACCAAATCGCGTTCTGCTGGGGGATCGAATGCAACAGGCCATGCATCAATGCCAACGACGTGGTAATTCATTGGCCGTAGCGTATTTGGATTTGGACGGATTTAAGGCCGTAAACGATTTGCATGGTCATAGTATGGGAGACGAATTACTCGTCGCCGTGGCCGGACGCCTGCGTGCGGCTTTGCGTGAAGGCGATACTTTAGCAAGGATAGGTGGTGACGAATTTGTTGCGATCCTGACCGATCTCGAACATAGCAAAGCGTGCGAACCAGTGTTGAAGCGTTTGTTGTTCGCGGCATCTGAGCCATTAACTTTGCATCACATCGATATGCAAGTGAGCGCAAGTATTGGGGTGACTATTTACCCTCAAGACGGGGTAGACGCAGAGCAGCTGCTGCGGCACGCTGATCAGGCTATGTATTTATCTAAGCAGGCCGGAAAAAACTGCTTCCATCTTTTCGATATTGCACAAGATGCGGCAATCAAAGTGCAACGTGATGATTTGACGCAGATACAGCAGGCGTTTATACGACGTGAATTTGTTTTGTACTACCAGCCTAAAGTAAATATGCGCACGGGTGAAGTATTTGGCGCAGAAGCCTTAATCCGTTGGCAGCACCCAATTAGGGGTTTGCTGTCACCGGCAAATTTTTTGCCTGCAGTAGAAAATCACTTGTTTAGTATCGAGCTTGGTGAATGGGTTATCGCTACCGCTTTAGCGCAAATGATGCAATGGCGGGCGATTGGATTGGATATTTCAGTCAGCGTGAATGTTGGCGCTCTGCAATTGCAACAAGTCGATTTTACTCAGCGCTTACAAGGCCTATTGGCCGCTTATCCCAAATCACTTTTCGCCAAGTTGGAATTGGAAATATTGGAAAGCAGTGCACTTGATGATATTGAGCAGGTTTCACAAGTGATTCAAGCCTGTCAGGCTATGGGTATCGGTTTTGCCTTAGACGATTTCGGCACTGGCTATTCATCGCTGCGTTATCTGAAGCGTTTGCCTGCGCAAATTTTGAAAATCGATCAAAGTTTTGTGCGCGATATGCTAGAGGATGAAGGCGATCTTACTATCATCAAAGGGGTAATTGGTTTGGCATCAGCATTCCATCGTTGCGTGATTGCCGAGGGTGTTGAGACGGTAGAACATGGACGTAAATTATTGTCGATTGGCTGTGATAAGGCACAAGGTTATGGGATCGCACGCCCTATGCCAGCTGCAGCTATCCCAGAGTGGATTAAGAGTTGGCGGCCAGATTTTTAGTAGACATCACACAAAAAAACAATCGATAAAAACAAACAGGCAGAGCTCGCGCTTTGCCTGTTTGTTTTTCTACTACCGCCTTTTAGTTTTTTGCAGCTTGGTTGCCCAGCCACTTGTTCCCATGTTGTAAGCCTATTTAATCATCCAGGAAAACGTCACTAAGCGTGATGCTTTGCTGTCGTTTGATGTATCGGTATTGACACTATTTGTGACCGCGAAACGGCAGCTTTTTAGGGCGGCCATTGACGCGCGATCAAGTTTTGCATGTCCGCTTGACTCTTCGACTTTTGCATCTACCACGTTGCCACTCGCATCTGTGGTGAAGCGCAATTTAACGGATCCTTTTTCTTCACCGCGCAACATGCTGCCATCGTATTCCGGAGCGTTGCAGGTATTATTAGTCCATGGATTAGAACTTTCATTGGCATTTGCGATCATGCTTGTGCCAGCTAATACGGTTGCTAATACTGTCGCGATTGCGGTACGAGAGAAATGTGTTGAGGTTTTCATAGCTGCTCCATTTAGGTTAAGAAATAGGACGACTTCACGACAACTTTTGGTTGTGAATAAATAGCTATTCTCTGTGTTTTACTCCATCGATTCTGCACACTGGTATTGGCATCATCAGAAGAGTTTTGCGCACATTGAATGAGATATTTATTGAAAAATGCGAAGCCGATGGAGTCAATATACGTGCAGAATTTGATGCAGCGAAATTGCTATTTCGTATGAGGATTATTCTCAAATCGTATATCGTGCAGGTCGATTTAATTATGCATTTTGTTGGTGCGAAAGCGATCTGTGGGGATTTTCAAATTCACGAAACTGGTGCAGATTTGGAATAAAATTGCTCGACTTTTCTTGAGATGGGATGTTTTGGTGCAAAAATATTTTTGCGTTGAAATCTTAATTTTTGTATTTTTTTCGGCACATTTTTCATAAACATGATTCGAAATGCGTATCTCCGTTCCGCATTGACGCAGATTCTTGCTCTGACATGGTAGGCTGGAAATTAAAATCGACGCTGAAGTCTAAATAGAATTTGAAACAAAATTTGAAACGCAATTTGAAACTGAAAATTAGAAGTGCATAAGCAATCACATCCATGGCGCGTCACGTTCGCCGAACTTCTCATCCTGATCATCGCCTGCAGTATTGTGGCCATCAAATCGTATCGCGTGGTGAATGACTTCAGTCGTATCTCGCTGCAAGGTGAGCTCAACCTCAATAGTGTGGCGCAAATTCAAGCCGCTCTCGTGACTAACCCCGGTGTCTTTAATACTCTGCAGTTTGAAGATTCACCTGGTGCGGGTGCGGCAGCGACGATTATTTTGGAAAAATTAGAAATTCTGATTAATCGTCACCAGTTGCGTACTGAAGCGATAGGGAGTTGTGCTTCGGCCTGTGCTGCCGCTTTTCTCTTGGGCTCGACCCGCAGCTTGCTACCGACCGATGATCGTAAGCCGACTTTTTTGATGATTCATGCGATACGCAATCATCGTACTCGCGAAGTGAATTATGGGAAGACCGAAGTGATCAATAAAAAAATTGCTAGCAAAAGCTTAGGTAAATTCCCTCTTTCCTTGCTAAATCGTATTTTTGACGATAAAAAAGGTACGGGTGATGGTGAAATCTATATTTATCGCGAACCGCAACGTACACCTAAAGGAAAGCATCAAGTTTTTGTGTGCGATGGTGCGCCACATCGCCTGATCAGTGAATGCGAAGCTGTGCCTGGTCTAACGCCAGAAAGTTTGGGTATACAAGTGCGTCCATAAAAAAATCCCGATGCCGATTTAATCTGTGCATCGGGATTTTTAGTCTAATCAGGCTTCGATTATTTCTTCAGACATTTTTCCAAGAATTGATCTTGCTCCCACAGCAAATGCAAGATGTTTTCTTTCGCGGCATAGCCATGACTTTCTTTCGGCAAAATCACCATGCGTGCTGGTGCGCCTAAACCTTTCAAGGCTTGGAAGTAACGCTCAGTTTGTAGGGTGAAAGTGCCGGGATTATTATCAGCCTCGCCATGTACCAATAATATCGGGGTCTTCATTTTGTCGGCATTCATGAACGGCGACATCTTGGTGTAGACCTCTGGGCTTTCCCAGTAATTGCGCTGTTCACTTTGGAAACCAAACGGTGTCAGGGTCCGATTATAGGCACCACTGCGCGCAATACCGCAGGCGAACAATTTTGAATACGTGAGTAAGTTCGCTGTCATAAACGCGCCATAGGAATGGCCACCGACCGCGACGCGCTGCCTGTCGATATAACCTAAGGCATCGACTGCATCAATCGCCGCTTCTGCATTGTCGACTAATTGTGGTACGAAGTTATCGTTAGGTTCGGTTTTACCTTCGCCAATAATTGGAAAGGCTGCATCGTCCAATACCGCATAACCACGGGTCGCCCAATAGATGAATGAGCCATAGCTTGGCGCGGTGAATGCATTTGGATTATGCGTGCTTTGGCCGGCTGAATCTTTATCTTTAAATTCGGCTGGATAGGCCCAGATCAATAAAGGAAGTTTTTCTTTCTTGGTTTTGTCGTAACCAGCAGGCAAATACAAAGTACCGGATAACTGCACGCCATCTTTACGTGTGTATTTGATGACTTCTTTCGAGACATTTTTCAAGCCTTCATACGGATTTTTAAACTGCGTAATCGGCTTGAGCTGATTATCTTTGATATTGCGGAAGTAGAAGTTGGGGTAATCATTTTTCGATTGTATCTGCACTAAGACGTCGCCTTTGGCTACATCTTCTATCGACTGAATGTTTTCTATCTTATCGGTATAAGTCGATTGATAGACGCGCGTTTTTTCGAGTGTATCGAGATTCATGGCATCGATAAACGGGAATTGACCTTTCTTGCTGTGTCCCGCCCCGATCAGATAGGCTTTGTTATCTTCGATGGCCAGCACGCGGCGATCATATTGATTGCGTTTGGTTTCAAAACGGCCAGGATTAGCGTAAATATCTTGCGAGTTGCGATCAAATATCAGACGTGGTTTTTCGTTCGCATCGGCAGGATTGAAGAAGTAAGTTTTTTCATTCCGCGTGTCATACCAGCTATCGCTGACGACTGCCAGTTTGTCATTACCCCAAGTGATACCCGCATAGCGTTGTGCGGTTTTGACCAAGGATTTTGGTCCTTGCTCAAACGGGGCATCCCACTGAAAAACCTCGTCACGGAATTCTACTTTTTTGGCTGGATCACCATTGTCAAGGGCAACAACATAGCTCAGGCTGGCAGCCTTGTCTGCGCGCCAGTTCATACTTCGCTTGCCTTCACGAGTAGCACTGAAACCTTTCGGAATCACTTCGGTCAACGGAACTTCATTGACAGTCTTGACGAGTTTCCCGGTTATATCCGTGATCACAGTTTTACTTGGAAACCGATTGACAGGAACGATATAGGAAAACGGTTTTTGGATCGTGGTCAACATCAGATACTTGCCATCGGGTGAAAAACTCTCACCCGCAAACATATCGGCTTTTTTCCACAGGCTACTGGTGCCATTGATATTGACTTTGTGCAACTCAGAACTGGCAATGTTCTCGAAATTGATTTCGTCATTGCGGTTCTTTAACAAGTCGGGATAGGTACGGTTTTGCGAAACACTTCCACCTGAATTGGAAATAATCGCGCCCGTTGGCAAATCTTTGCTGGCATCGAGCAAAGCAGGGCGATTCTTTGGCAAGAATTTCACCAATAGATTTTCACTATCTTTGAACCAGATAAATGGCGCGTCAAGGTTAGCATTGACAGTTGCACTACTCAGTTTTTTTGCCTGTGCAGTCGCGACATCAATTACCCACAGTTCCACCCCTTTGTCTGTCGTGTGAGTGAATGCGATTTTCTTTTCGTTTGGCGACCAACTGAGATTCGCAATCAACGGGTTTTGCGGCAAACCTTTGACTTGTTGTTCTGCGCTATCGCTGACTTTGCGTAGCTTAAGATTGTTTAGATAATTGGTGGAGCTGGATATGTTCGTGACCGGATTGATACGCAAACCACCAAGGCGCATTTCTGTTTGGTTGAGTTCTGCCAGCGTCTTGTAGGTGTTGCGATAGCTCAGCAACATCATCTGTTTTTTGGAGTCCATGTTGACGGCTGGAGCACGAACGACATCCGCCAATTCTAAAATGGATTGGGGTGGTTTTTGGTAAGGTAGATTTTCTTGTGCAAGCGCGAATGAACTCATGCCGATGGCAGCAATGCTGCTGGCAAGAATGAGTAAATTAAATGTTTTTTTCATGTGCCCTGTCCCGGATACGTTAGGTGAGTAATTTGAAGCATCGAAGAAACGTCAATAAGACAATGAAGTTGTTGTGAAAATTATTTGTCATTATTGAGACTTGTTTGAACGCAAAGTGTAACAATAGTTCCAAAAAATAGGTAGGCAAACACGCATCTTGAGCGAGATAGAGACAAAACCGCGTTGATCGTTATGTTGGTAACTATTTTGCTAGGTATATCAATATTTTTTTGCTGAAATTTATTCTTGAGGTCTTATGCCTGCACAAACCACGTTGCAAGCACTTTGATACTGCTTATGTAGCACGGCATCTGTATCAATGTAGTAGATTGATTTTTTGATAGATGTCGAAGAAGGGCTCACTGAATGGCGCGAGGGGAGCGAGCAATCAGGTGCATGATGCTCGGTTCCTGATTGCTGAATGTGAAGAAGTTTAGGCCAGAGAAGATAAGGCTTGATCGAGTCTTAGTAAAAATTCTTTTGCGTTATCCATGCTAAACACCATAGGCGGTTTCAGCTTTAAGACATTGTCGTAAGGGCCATCGGTCGATAATAAAATGCGATGCGCTTTCAAGAATTCAATTACGGCATTGGCTGCTGCAGTAGCCGGTTCTAGACTGGTGCGGTCTGTGACCAGTTCTACGCCTATGAATAATCCCATGCCACGGACGTCACCGATTAAGGCGTGTTTTTGTTTCAGGTCGTTCAAACCTTGCAATAAGAAATCTCCAACTTGTTTTGCATGCGCTTGTAAGTGCTCTTGTTGAATCACATCCAGTACCGCCAAGCCTATCGCACAGGACACAGGATTACCTGCAAAGGTGTTGAAATATTCCATACCTGTGATAAAGGCTTGTGCGATTTCTGGGCGGGTGATGACAGCACCCATAGGATGGCCGTTACCAATCGGTTTGCCCATGGTGACGATATCCGGAACCACACCTTGTGCTTCAAACGCCCAAAAATAATCTCCAGCGCGGCCAAAGCCAACTTGCACTTCATCCGCAATACAGACTACACCAGCCGCGCGCGCATGTGCGTAAGCAGCTTGTAGATAGCCAGCGGGAAGTACCACCTGACCGCCGCAGCCCAAGACCGATTCGCAATAAAATGCAGCAGGTTTTTCTCCGCGTGCATGTATCGCTGAGATTGCGCGTTGCAAGTCTTCGGCATAATGTGGACCTGCTTGCCGATCATCTTTGCGGAAACGTCCGCGATAATCATCTGGAATCTCGGCGACTTGTATGTGTGCTGGACGACCCCGCCCACCTTTGCCATCGAATTTATACGGACTCAGTTCTATCATGGTCGGCGAATTGCCGTGATAGGCATGATCGACCACAATAATGTCGTTGGCTTGGGTATAGGTTTTGGCAATGCGTAAAGCGAGATCGTTGGCTTCTGTACCTGAATTCGTCAGAAATACCACCGCTAGTTCAGCTGGGAAAGTCGCGCTTAGTCGCTTGGCATATTCGACGATATTGTCATGCAGATAGCGTGTATTGGTATTGAGCTGTGCCATCTGCGCCTGACCAGCGGCGACCACCGCCGGATGACAATGCCCGACGTGACAGACATTGTTCACCATGTCGAGATAGGCATTTTCATTCTGATCATATAAATACGCACCCGCGCCGCGCATCATTTTCAACGGTTGTCGGTATGACATACTCAAGGTCGGATTGATGTGCTGACGGCGCAGCGCGATAATGTCTTCAGGACTGCGATCAGGGATAGGGGTGACAGTAGTGGGCATGATAGAGCTATCAGTGAATGTAAAGTACGCTTAAAAATAAGTCTTGTAAATGTGCGTAATCCATGGCGTCAAGTTGCCGGATCAGGCGACGCACACCTACTTGAGAAACCAGAATATAGTCATTATCTGGATTGCGGCGGTAGGCACGCGTGGCCATCAAAATACTCTGACTTAGTCGGGCCATAATCACATGATACAAAATGCGAATTTCTTGTTCAGTCAAGGGGTGCTGCGACTGATAACCCGTAAGTATCGCCACTATGCAATCACGCACTGCTTGATCTTCTTCAACATGCTGTAAAGCATACACGATGGTGATTGCCAGATCGACGATGCGCAGGTGTCGACACATATCACCAAAATCGATGATGGCATTCACATGTGGATGAGGATTTGCAGCACTAGCGGCCACGATGACATTGAAATCATTGGCGTCATTGTGAATCACAGACATTGGTAAAGTTTGTTTCCACGTGGTTTCGTGGGCTGCAAAATATTCCGTATGACGCGTCACTAGTTGGCGTAAATCCTCTTCCTTCACATAGGCGATTTCTTCACGCAGTTCGGGTAAATTGCTGATGCTCCAATCGACATACCTGTCCATGCTGGGATGTTGAAAATCCTGTAAACCACGATCTAATTTGCCAATAGCAATGCCGAGGCTAGTTTGCAGGTAAGTTTGATCAAGCTTGTCGCGCGTAGCCACGTTCGCATAAATTTCGCCCTCGACAAAGCTAAGTAGGCGCATGTGACAAGTTTGGCCTCTAGTTGTTGTGAGCGGCAAGATGTGCTGCCCAGAGCGACTGATCATTACTTGCGGCAAGACCAAATCCGGACAGGTTTTAGCCAGATGCAGCAAGGCCGCATTTTCGATATCAAGATCAGCATACGACCAGTTGGGATTAGCGATTTTAAAAACGTAGTTGCCTCGAGACGTATGAATCTTGAAATTGCGATCAGCGTAAGAGGGGAGTTCTTTGGCACTACCGGTGATTTGCCAATGTTGTTCGACTAAGCTGAGTGCTTGTTCTTGGGTGATGGTTTGCATTGTTGATGAGGTTTTTATGTTGCAGATTCAGAGCGTTATTTGTATTTACCGTGGCTTCTAATTTTGTACTCTTAATCCTTCAACGTCACGCGCTTGTCCTTGAAAACATGTAGGGCGGGTGCAAGCTCCGCTACCAAAACGTAATGCGACGAAGCTCGTCGTGTGTGCGGCGCGGGTTACACCCGTCTTACAAATTAATTCTTGGCGCCTCGGCGAATCAAGATTTTAAGCAACTTCCCAATCAAATATCAAAACTAATCCCCTGCGCCAAAGGCAAAGAGTGGCTGTAATTGACCGTATTGGTCGAACGACGCATGTAGGCTTTCCAGGCATCCGATCCTGATTCGCGACCTCCGCCTGTATCTTTTTCACCGCCAAATGCACCGCCAATTTCTGCGCCCGATGGGCCGATGTTGACATTGGCGATACCGCAGTCACTGCCGACATCAGACATAAATAACTCCGCTTCACGCATATCGGTGGTGAAGATGCTGGACGATAATCCTTGTGGCACTTCATTGTTCCAGTGGATCGCTTGTTGCAAATCTTGATAACGGACGATGTACATAATTGGCGCAAATACTTCGTGATGCATGTGTGCAGTCTGCGTCGGCATTTCGACGAGGGCGGGGCGCACGTAGTGCCCGGTTTCTGATCCCGCCACGATCACACGCTCGCCTCCAAAGACGATACCTTGATCTGCTTTTGCGGTACTTAATGCGGTTTGCATTGCTTCGTAGGCCGCTTGATCTACCAATGGGCCGATCAAGGTGGATTTTTCTAGTGGATTGCCGATTGGCAGGCCCGCATAGATTTTCTGTAAACGAGGTACAAGCGTATCGTAAATACTGTCGTGGACGAACAAACGGCGTAAAGTGGTGCAGCGTTGACCTGCGGTACCGACCGCAGAGAACGTAATCGCACGTACAGCCATTTCCAAATCCGCACTCGGAGCAACGATCATCGCGTTGTTGCCGCCTAATTCTAAGATCGTACGTGTTAAGCGCTTGGCACATACTTCAGCCACTTGACGTCCCATACGGGTACTGCCGGTGGCAGATACCAAGGCGACGCGTTTGTCTTCCACCATTTGAGCGCCGGTGTCGCGCGCGCCAATGATCAATTCAGCTAGACCTTCTGGCGCGTCATTCCCCGTCGCATTAAAGCGTGTGACCGCTTGCATGAATAAGGCATGCGTCGCGACCGCAGTTAAAGGTGTCTTTTCAGATGGCTTCCAAGTCACGCTATTACCGCAGACGAAGGCAAGTGCCGCATTCCAAGCCCATACCGCGACCGGAAAATTGAACGCGGAAATCACTCCCACCACGCCGAGTGGATGCCAAACTTCCATCATGCGATGTCCTGGGCGCTCAGAGGCGATCGTCAAGCCATACAACTGACGCGACAAGCCAACAGCGAAATCGCAAATATCGATCATTTCTTGGACTTCACCCAGGCCTTCTTGCAGAATTTTCCCAGCTTCTAGCGTCACAATTTGGCCTAAAGCGGCTTTGTGCGTCCGTAGTTCTTCACCAAATAACCGGATCAATTCACCACGACGTGGCGCAGGTACTTTGCGCCATGCCAGAAAAGCGGCGTGGGCGCGGTCAATTTTTTGTTTGACCTGATCGGCGTTATCAGCACGCAAGCTCATCAGCGTCTGACCATTAATAGGTGAAATACTGTGTAGATCTTGTCCTTGATAGTCAGCAATATTGACGCCAAGGTCGGCGAGTAGGGTGTGGATGTTGGTTGTCATGTGCGTTCTCTGCTGTTGTGGTCGTGAAGCTGAAGCTTCTGCGGAATTTAATGAATTCAATTTGATGCGATAAATTTCTTATTATCCTATGGTATCAGGGGTTCTTGACCCAAATGTATATCAACAGACCCAAGTGTAGCGAATTCACTTTCAGACAACAAAGGACTTAAAGTTATGACTTGATGAAAAAAAGGAACCAAAGCGAGGCATCAATCCAGATTGACGGAAAATTAATGAGTATTCGCTGGCTAGGTGGCTAGTGTTTTTGTCATGAAATAACACAATGGATCAAGTACATAATCGGCAAAAGGGCCGCATTCGACAAAGCCAAATTTTTCATATAATTTGCGCGCAGGTAAAAAATCGGCGACCGTGCCGGTTTCTAAGCTCAGACGCTGATAACCACGTTGCAGTGCGACATCGATTATGTGTTGCAATAGATGTGCCGCCACACCTTTGCCAAGATACGCCGTGGCGGTGCGCATCGACTTGATTTCTGCATGGTGGGCATCTAACTCCATCAGTGCGCCACAGCCTAGCAATTCGCCATCGTTCCAAGCGCTCCAGACGCTGATGTGACCACCTTTGAGTGATTCAACACTGAGAGCATGGCAACTTTCTGGGGGCGAAATTTCTGCCATATTATTGAGATGAAATTGAATCAAGGCGGTGATTTCCTTGCCACTTACATCATCGAGTTTGATTTCCATATTGCAGTCTCACTGTTGTTATTGTTTGTAGGGCACGCGACCTGTCGGAACCACACTAGAAGCATGCATACAATGTCCATGCTGATCGTCAAAAAACATATGCGGCTTGAACGCTGCCAGAACGGCAGATTTATTTACGCCACCCATGAAGAAAGTTTCATCAATCGCGATATTCCAGGCACGTAAAGTGCGTATCACCCGTTCGTGTGCTGGCGATGAACGGGCAGTGACTAATGCCGTGCGTAAGGGTAGGGCGTGACCATCAGGCGCTTTAAAATTATTCTGGATATAGGAAAGAGCCACAAGTAAACGGGCGAACGGACCTTCTGGCAAAGGCTTTTTCGCATTTTCACGCTCGTGCTGTTCAAAGGCTTCTATGCCCTGCAACTGATAAATTTTCTCAGCCTCGTCCGAAAAAATCACGGCATCACCGTCAAATGCAATGCGAATCTGGTCAAGGTCGGCGACATTTTCTGCTAATTGATACAGCAGTGCTGATGCCACGCCCGCATTGATTGCGGCTTGCACATCATCTTCGTGCAAAGATAAAAATAGACTGACATTAAATGCTTGTAAATACGAAGACAAAGATGCTCCGCCAGCCAAGACTGCGCGGCTGATATCTAAGCCGTAATGCGCAATCGAATTAAAGATGCGCAAAGAAGTCTCAGAAGAATTACGCGACATGATAACGACTTCAACTAACCTATTGTCGGGTGTCAATTGATTTAGTTTTAATAGCGCTTTGACTAAGGCAAAGCCAGCACCGGGCTTGAGAATTTCGTTTTCGTGCGCCAATTGGTGCTGGCGATACGCGTCTAATCCCTGATGCTGGAAAATCGCTTCCTCGGCTTCTAAGTTAAATAGAGCACGCGAGGAAATCCCGATAACCAATAATTTGTCGAGTGAATAAGGCATGTTCGTAAGTTCTTAAGCTGAAGGAAGAATGGTGTTCAGATGAGAAATCAACAAGTCAATTTCTTCCACGGTATTGTAATGGGCAATCGAAACACGCACGACTCCACCATGCTTTTCTAAGTCTAAAGCCTTGATTAAATGACGCGCATAGAAATCACCAAAACGAATGCCAATATTAAATTGGTCGATGTGTTTGACGATAGTCTCGGAAAGGGTGTTTTCAAGGACAAAGCTAATCGTTGGAACACGACTTTTCTCGCCTTGGTGGACTTGCGGCATACCGATGATACGCACATTGGATTTGGTATTCAAAAAATCTAATAATCTTTGTGCCAAATAATTTTCGTGCGCTTCAAATTTATCAAACGCAAATTGCATCAGTTGGCGTCGATTGCCGCTCCCACCAAATTGCTCACCTATCGACACCAGATAATCAGCGATTCCTTGGCAGCCATACGATAGTTCAAAATTTACGTTACCCGGTTGCAGTTTGTATGGCAGATTGTCGTCGGCTATAAAGAAATGATTTAAATTCGCGAGGCTGTGCAAGAGCTGGAATTGGCCCCACAACACGGCATAGTGCGGCCCAAATACTTTATAAAAACTGAAGACCACAATATCTGCACCGCTCGCTTGCACGTCGACCAAACGATGTGGTGCGTAGGCAACTGCATCGACGCAAACACGACCACCGACTGCATGTACACGTCGGGCGACTTCGTTCACCGGATTGATCGTACCAAGCACATTCGACGCGTATGTCATTGCTAACCATTTCGTATCGGTGCTGAGTAGCTTGTCTAAGTCCGCTAATTCTAAATGCAAGGTTTCATTGTTTACATGCCAAATTTTGATGACTGCGCCAGCTTGTTGCAAACGATTCCACGCACCGATATTGGCTTCGTGGTCGGTGTTGGTCACGATGATTTCGTCGCCAGCATGTATCTCGGGAAGGATAGCCTGTATCAGTTGAAACATCAGACCCGTGGTCGAGCCGCCCATCACGACTTCGCGATCATCTGCTGCATTGATGAGTTCTGCTATAGCTTTTCTTGCAGCTAGCACGCGTGCACTTGCCAAGGTCGAGGTCGGATAACTTGCACCAAGTTGTACGCTGGTCGTTAATAGATAGTCATGAATGCGATCGGCGACGGTCTTTAAGACCTGAGAGCCGCCGGCATTATCGAGAAAAATACATTGATTGGGAATTTGAAGTGCAGGAAATTCAGCGCGTATTGCGTTGATTTCCTTGGAGGACAATGCTTGCATGGGTATGTCTATGCCAGAGTGGGAACGGGCATAAACATAGCATGATTCCGGTGCGCCTTGATAGTGAATATGAAATCACTATGGTATCGGAGATCGCTGACTTAAAGCACCATGGTTAGCCTGGTTGGCCGTCCGCGCGGGCATTCACATATATTGGCAACATTAAGCCTACCCAACTCAGCAGCAATAACAGCCAGATGCTGGCTGAGAGCGTCATCATTTGTGGAATCGCCGTCACGCTAGCAGCGACGCGCAACAAGGCGGCAATATGCAAAGATAGGTAAATCGCCCACAATAAATTACTCACTTGAAGAGGGCGGCCGCTATGCCCAAAACTCACGCGGCTAACGAAGCCGACTAACATCGTTCCCATGAAACCTAAGGCTAAGGCATGCACCATCGCCGAGCCTATCTGTGCGCCAAAAGCACTTGCGGCTTGCAATGCGAACACGATGGCAAGCCAAGCAAATGACAGGTGCAACATCGCCAGTAAACGATTCTGCAGGCTACGGAATAGACCCCAACGCCATGACGTATTGGCAAAGCTTAAACTGAGTAAGGTCGCGATCAAAGCCTCGAAGGTATGTGCCCCCAAAATCCCAGCAATCGCCAGACCCCAGCAAGCAGCGATCCAAGAACCCAGCAACCAGTAAGGGCGCCACATCGTGTAAGGCTTGATTGCATTGCTACTAAAGAAGGGCAACATCCGATGGCACACGGTCAAAAACACCGGTAACAGGAAGGCAAAAAAGGCAAGCTGACGTGCCGCAATCCAAGCATCACTCAGACCTGCGCTCCACAAAAATGCAGATAATATCGCCAACACGCCACCCGTCATCGCCAGTAATAACGCTTGTGGGTGACGCTTATCTTTTACCTGACTATGGATTACCAGACGTGCCCAGCGTAATGTCACCGCACACCAAGCCGCCAACATTAGGGCAAAACCCGACATACGCAACGGGGGTAATTCCAAGGTCGAAGCGATTAAGACCAACATCAAGCCACCAAAATAAGTACCACCATGCAGCAAAAAATTATGCGGTGGTTCATCCACTGCCAACCATTTTGGACCAGCGGTGAAGGTGAAACCTAAAATGAATAGTGGGAATACACCGAGAGGCATCAACAAGGCATGCAAAGGGACTGCCAAGCTACGACCGCTTTGTACATGCAACCACCACCATGAAAATAAAATCAATACGGCAATGGCACCAAGAAAAAAATACAGACGGTGAGGGGCTAGGGCTAGGCGTTTCATGACAATCTCTTGAGGCTAGGGTGATGCAAATAGAATGACGATCAGCATAATCTCAAATGCTCAGTCGAATTTTGATGGAGAACAAGAGATATGCTTTAAGTGTAGTCCTCATGGTGAGGAGTGCTAGCGACCGCGTGCTTGGGCGTGGAAAAACTAGATGCTGGTCAAGTTTTTGAGAATTGATGTATCAATTTGGGTGCTCATTGAACTTGTCGATTATTTACGCGAATTAGCACAAGTTTCATTGAAATTTTCGGTTTGTGTTTCTATCTTTTTTCGGTCTGTAGAAATAGAATTGAATGAAACTTTAATTCAGATACCTAAGTTGTGACGGATTCTCGAAAAGGAAATATTGAGTTATGTTTAGATTTTTGTTTGTACTGATTATGTTTTTGGTCGCTACTGATGTGTTTTCTGCTAAGGAGATTTCTATAAGTAGTCAAAATGAAATTTCTGACAAAGTATTTAATGCTTTGATTGTGGAATTAGAAACGACCCTTATTCTACCCAATCGCGCATATCAATTGAATGAGTACACCCGACATTATGCATTTAAGAAAGTTAAGAACACTGAATACGTTTTTGCAGTTTATGTTTCTAAACGAGCGAAGAAAGGTGGCATAGTGATTACTACCTTTAATAAATTACCTATTATATTTGATGGCGGATGTAGTGTAATTGAGCTGAAATATTCCTTGCACCAGAAAAAAATAGACTCACTATTTTGTCATGGTGAAGCTTAGTTGTAGCAGAAAAATAAATTGGCAATAAAGTGGATTTGGATTTTAAAATTACCGAATACACCTGTTGATTTTTTGGCACACTTTCACTAAATCGCACTCGCATTCAATTTTTCAGCAAGCCGATTCAACCAAGCCGGACGTTCACTAGCGTCTATCCAATATTTCACTGCAATCCCCAATTCTGTATCACCTTCGATTTTTAGGCGGCGGCGAAAGAACAAGGTATCCGCGTCTTCCAAGGCCGTTGCCAGTTTCAAGAAATCCATTGCACAGGCGCTCAGGCTAACGTCGGTCGCTTGAAGCTGGATGGCTCTGAAGCGACCTTGATCACAACGAAAACATAGGCGTATGCCGAGGTCTTCGACATGAATTTGAAACGTTCTGCCGTAGAGGTTTTCCGGCGCTATCAGCCAGCTGCGTTGTCGCGCCAGCTCCAGCATCAACATTAAAGGTGCACCAGCCACAGGGGAGGGCAAGCGTTGGCCGATTTTTTCAAAGACCGTGGGAAAGCGAAATTCAGTGAGGTTCATCATAAGTGAATTTAAATTGCTTGAATGGGAATGGTTTGCCATTGCATGCCGGAACTGCCATTCCAATAGCCATTACAGGGCTCCGATTGCGGCGGCAGGAATGCAGGTTCAATCACCGCCGCTTGTTCGCGTCGGCGTGCGGTATCGAAGGCGTGGACGATTTGTTCCATATGATTGGATTGCACTTGCAGGCGCAAGATGTCGACCTGCAAATTCTTCAAGGTAGGAATTTGCGGGCTTAAGTCTAGACAATTCGCGCTCTGTGTTTGTATGCCGTTAATCGTCAGAAAGTCGCTGTGCTCGCGGGTTTGCAATGCCAATCCATCGGGATAATGTTCACAACGAAATTCGCAATTGTCTTTGCGCAGACGATGATGACGTGCCGTGAAGCAGCGTGAAGAAAAGGCGAGCGCCATGCGGCCCCATACTTGTACTTCTGTTTCTAAATTTGCTGGACGTTGCGCCTGTAATGCTGCCAGGTCCGCACCACTTAATTCTATCGGCGGCGTAAAGCGTATCGCGCCTAATTCACGCAACCAATTCAAGGTGCCAGTGTGATACACATTGAGATGCGGGCCGGCGACAAAAGGCCGTCCTTGCATCGCGCGCACGGCACTAAAGTCATTTGCCTCTATCAGCAAATCGTCAGCAAGTGCAGCATCAATTAATTTATGCATGGCACGTCGATCGGCTTCGTTATCGATCAAGGTTAAACTTGAAAGCACGACCTGCTTACCTGCATCACGACACGCTTTCGCCAAACTAATCCAATCTGCCAAACGCATTACATGCCGGCGCGAACAAACCACTTCGCCCAGATAAATAATATCCACAGGCCAGTGCATAGCCTCTACATAAAAACGCATCGTGGCTTCTTTGGACCAATAATAAGACAGTGGTGCGAGGGAGAGTTTCATAAGTTCTTTAGGTCTATATTTTCAAGCAAATGGCAGAGCGATTAGCTGCGTTGTAAGTTGGTGTACTTCGATACATCTATATTTTCTGAATCCCCCCTCACCCTAACCCTCTCCCGCTCGCGGGAGAGGGGACTTGGTTCGAGGAATTTTGGTGAGTTCAATGAACCTTAATCGTGCTCAGAAATTCGATTCTAGGGATGCAGGGCTAGGCGCCAAGCACAGCAATACGTCGGTATTGCGAGCATTGGTAACAACGCCATGCGCCCTATAATCGGATTTATGAGTACGATTATTTCCAGGGACGCTCGAATGCCCCTTGCGTCACTTGCGCTCCTTCAGCATGTTTCGCCAAGGTCGCATTCCAATCCGGCCTTGCCGTATATCGTTCAGGATCATGTTCAGCGGAATCCAACGCCGCTCGCAATGTGCCCACCACTTGTGATACATAATTGGGACTGCGTTGACGGCCTTCAATCTTGATCGCTCTCACACCCATTTTGAGCAACTGCGGCAATAAACCTATGGCATTCAAGCTGGTTGGTTCCTCTAAGGCGTAATCAATTTGTCCTTCGACTTCAAAGCGACCTTTACACAGCGTCGGATAACCAGCAGCTTCGTTCGGTGCGTAGCGGTCAATCAAAGTACCACTCAGGCGCGCGGATAAGACCCTGTCTTTTTCTTCCCAGCTGACAGCATGACCGGGCGAGCAGACGCCTTTATTGTTGGGTGAATCTCCGGTGACATAACTCGATAACAGGCAACGTCCTTCCGCCATCACGCACAGGCTGCCAAAGCCAAATACTTCAATTTCAACATCTGTCTGGCGAATAATTTTTTCAATTTCGGTCAGGGTCAATACGCGTGGAAGTACCGCACGACGTATGCCAAATTGTTCACGCATGAGTTCAATCGCATCGACTGTGGTGGATGAGCTCTGCACGGATAAGTGCAAACGCACATCAGGATAACGATGGCGCGCATACGCCATTAATCCCGGATCGGCCAGAATAATCGCGTCGGCACCGAGCAATACGGCAGTGTCGATGGCGGCACGCCACTCATGCGCCATTTGTGCTTGCGGGTAAGTATTGATGGCAAACAACACCTGTTTGCCTCTTTGATGGGCGTACTCTACGCCAAGTCGGATATCGGCATCGGTGAAATTTAATCCACCAAAATTACGGGCATTGGTGGCATTTCGCAAACCTAAATAGACGGCATCGGCACCTTTGTCGACTGCCGCTTTGAGCGCAACTAAGCTGCCTGCGGGTGCTACGAGATCGAGTGTTTTCATGCGCAAGATGGTAGCTATACGCGCTGCACACGTCTTTGTCTTAGGTCAATGAAATGATGGATGCACGATTGTTCTCATGCAGCAAATGCTGCATAAGCTACAGAAAGCTAAGTTGGATTTGTCGCTTTGCCTATTTTTTGAGCTATGATGAAGTGCTGATGAAGTGCTTATGAAGCACTGATATTCGCTCACAGCACGATGTTGTTCTGATTGCTTACTTGAATAGGAGTCAATGATGAAACCCCGTCGTTCCACCTGTCGTATCCCGCATCGCATGACCACGCTAAGCATATTGTTATTGGCAGCAGGCTTATTTAGTTTGCCAGAAACCAGTTTGGCGCAGACAAAAAATAAAGCCGCGGCCCCCATTAAACCCTCCACTGCCGGCAAAGAATTTGTACAAGTTGTCAAACCACCCATCGCCTTAGCGTATATCGATGTCGCGACCAGCGGTAGTGATATGCCAGGTGGAAATTTGATGGCAGGTGCGGCGCAGGGAGCACAATCGGGTGGTGGATTATTTGGTGCTTTAACCGGCATGGCGAAAGGCGCAATGGGCGGTGCCAGTGATCGCGGCAACGTATTTGGCAGTACACATAGTCTGGGTTTTGTCAGTGGTAAGTTTCTCGACATCTCAGTGTATACCAGCAAAAATCCGGGTTTGAGTGAAGCGAAACAATTCATTCCTAATGTGATGAATTTGGGCGAGAGTCTGCAATTGAACGCACCAGTGCCGGAAAAGATAGTGCATGTGCCAGTCGATGAAACTCCGGTTGAACCAACCTACGAAAAACCCAAGGGAAAAATTTCTGTGTATTGGGGCTGCGGCGAAACCATACGTCCGGGGCAACCGCGCACCTTGGACGTGGCGACGGCATCGATGGACGACTATGCCAAATTTTTTGTCATGCGTGGTAAAACCACCAAGGGCGCACGCTGGCAACCAGGACATCCCGCGTGGCCAAATAAAGTGGACGACAGAAAAGTACCGGATACCGCTTCGCTCGTAGGCCAACATAACTTTGTCGGCAATGGCATTCCGGAAAGCTTCAAAGTCAGCTTAGCCGCGCCACAAGACTTGATGCCATCCATTGAACTCAAACAAACGAAAAAAGATGGTGCGGTCGCGCTGGACTGGAAAAGTATCCCTCACGCCCGTGGCTATTTTGTGACTGTGATGGGTGGCAAGTCAGATGGAAGCGCAGGTGAAAATGCGAGCGGCGAAATGATCGTCTGGACATCGAGTGAGTTGGCCGATCTTGGATTCGGTTTAATGGATTATCAATCGAATCAAGATATTGATAAATGGATCAAAGAAAAAGTTATCTTATCCGCCAACGCTACACAATGCGCAGTGCCTAAAGGTATTTTTCCGGATGGTGGTGCGGGCATGCTGCGCATGATTGCTTACGGCTCTGACGCCTATTTTTCCTATCCACCACGCCCCGAAGACCCTAAGATTGCATGGGAGCCAGATTGGCAAACCAAGGTGAGAGTGAAGTCGGTATTTGGATCAATTCTCGGGGGGATGGGCGATATGGGAGAGAAACCACAACCTAAGAAAGAAGAGAAAAAAAATAAAGCCACCGATTTGTTGAAGAGTTTATTTGGAAATTAGCATGCTGAAATGTTGAACCGTGTCCCGCGCAGCAAGATTTTTGAATTGCCGTCATAATCAAGGGATGTCGTTCAGTTGATTTTTGAATATTCAACTCTCACTCATGTGTGAACTGGATTCCGGTGTTTCGCGATGCTGAGATCACTGGGCTCCTGCTTTCGTGGAAATGACAACCCAGAACAGAAGACAATGTTTCACTGAACGGCATTCGTAAGAATATATTCATAGAATTTAGTAAGAATCAAAACGGCATAATAGGCTGTACCTTTGATTCCTGATTTATCAACCCAACGTGGAGAGTGATTTATGAAAGTTCGTTTATCCGGAGTAGCTTTAGCATTGATGACAGCCCTTGCGAGTTTGACTGTTGTACCTGCTTACGCTGAAGCTCCAATGAGCAAAGCGGCAGCACCGGGATATTACCGCGTGATGTTGGGCGATTTTGAAGTCACCGCTTTGTCCGATGGTACGGTGGCATTACCAGTGGATAAGCTACTGAACAATAGCAAACCTGAAAAGACTCTGAAGGCACTGCAAAAGTATCATCTGAGTACACCTCTCGATACTTCGGTCAATGCCTATTTGATTAATACTGGGTCAAAACTAGTATTGATTGATGCAGGTGCCGCCACTTTGTTTGGCCCAACTTTAGGACGCTTGTCCAACAGTTTAAAAGCTGCCGGTTACACACCCGAACAAGTTGATGAAGTGTATATCACGCACATGCATGGTGATCATGTGGGCGGACTCATGAACGGCGCACAAATGGCATTTCCGAATGCGATCGTGCGCGCGGATCAGCGTGATGCCGATTTTTGGTTGAGTCAGGCAAATATGGATAAAGCACCAGCAGATTCTAAAGGAGCGTTTCAAGGTGCAATGGCTTCGTTGAATCCTTATGTCAAGGCTGGCAAATTTAAAGCATTTGATGGTGATACAGAATTGGTGCCCGGTGTAAAAGCCGTGGCAGCACGTGGTCACACACCTGGACATACGATTTATGCAGTGGAAAGTAAGGGACAAAAACTGATGTTGTGGGGCGATTTGATGCACGTCGCTGCGGTGCAGTTTGAAAATCCGACTGTGACCATTTCCTTTGATAGCGATAATAAGGCAGCGATGGCACAACGACTGAAAGCTTATGCGGATGCGGCTAAGCAAGGTTATATGGTCGGTGCAACGCATTTGTCTTTCCCAGGCTTAGGATATTTGCGTACTGAAGGTAAAGGCTACGCGTGGATGCCAGTTAACTATGTGCCAGTGAAATAAACGCCGACATTTTCTGACATTGCTTTGGGGCAGGATTAGTCCCAAAAAAGTATCCTTGTACAGAATCTGGATACCGTATCCAGATGCAAAATCCCGATTCGAATAGCGAGATTAATTCTTGTGTATTCGATTCGGGATTTTTTTTCGCGTCAATCTGCGGGTGTTTGTTGTTCTGCATTGAGCACCAATAAGCTGCTAATTTTGGCGCTGCTGAGCGGCAATCTTCCTACATCTTTTTCCCACGAAAATAGGAAACGATTTGCGGCACCGCAGATGCGTCCTTGGCAAGCACCCATGCCGCAACGCGTGTGAAGCTTAGCATCGCGCCAGTCGCGATACTGTTGTAACTGGCTAAAACTGACATCCTCGCAGCGGCAGACGATGGTGTCTGCTTGTGCTAATTGACGTAGTTCTTTGCGTAAGGCGAAATGGCGATGGAGGCGTTGCGCAAAATTTTTCCAACTATCGCGCTCGCCAAAACAATGCTCGGCTGGTATGTTTTGAATTGTTTGATTGCTGGCGGCATAGCCCGCGATCGAGCCTTCTGCTAACGCTAAATCGACACCACCGACACCCGTGCCTTCGCCCGCACAGTAGATGCCATCAAGTGATGTCATTTGCCATTCGTTGACTTTTACACACGCATAGTCTGTTTCGCTATTTGCATCGTGTTCCAGTTCGCATCCCAGTGCAGCGGCAATATCGATATTCGGAATCAAGCCATAACCGCAGGCTAACAAGTCGCATGGCAATTCACGTTGTTCGCCTTGTATATTTACACGTACACCGTTGATTTTGTCATTCCCTACGGCCGCCTCCACGTAGCTGTTACTGTGGTAGGCGACCGAGCGCAAACTACGCCACAAACCAATAGCCTGAGTGATTTTACTTGGTGTCGCGAGTAAACCTAAACCAAACTTGCCGAGTTGGCTGAAAGTCGTTTGTTCCAAAATATGGGTGACTTGCGCGCCGCGCTCAATCAAACTGGCAGCAACCGCTAACAGTAAAGGACCAGTGCCAGCAACGATGATGCGTTTTCCTGCAACCGGATATCCAGCTTTCGCCAAGGCCTGTAAGCCACCTGCACCGGTGACTCCGGGAAGCGTCCAGCCCGGGAATGGCAACAATAGCTCACGTGCTCCAGTACATAAGATGATTTTTTTTGCAGTCAAAATGTGGGATTGCGTGCCCGCTTGCGAAGCGGCTTGGGTCTCCACAATGAATTCATATTCGGCATTTTTTTTAGATGCGTGCACTACTTTCGATTGAAAGTGAAAGCGGACATGATTGTTATTCGTGAGCTTTTGCCACATCGCGAGTGCCCGTGGGTCGCGTTGTTGCTGTGCACCGCCACGCCAGATTTGGCCGCCTGACATAAAGTTGTCGTCAATGATGTCAATTTGTAGACCAGCGTCGGCAGCGGCAGTCGCCGCAGCCAGACCTGCGGGACCCGCACCAATGATCAGGATATCGCTACTCATACAGCTTCTCCTGTCACGATATACATGTCTTTGACACACAAAGTTTGACAAGCCAATTGATGTGGCTGACCATTAATGCTGACCCTACATTCTTGGCAAACGCCCATCCCGCATAAAGGTGCACGCGGCATGCCAGTCACCGAGACTCGGGTATTTGTGCAACCGCAACGTGCTAAAGCGGCTGCAACGCTGATGCCCGGTTCAACCTGATGGGCTGTGCCGTTGATGATCAGGCTTAGGGTGGGACGATTAGATGATTTCATTTTGTATGCGCTGATGAATCGTGTTTGATCGTGGCTGATCGCGTTTGATCATATTAATGATGCAAAAAGTTTTAATGCTGACCAGCAGCACGTGAAGGCCAATAGGGTTCGACTGCAATTTTGCTCACTTGCTGACAAATCTGGTCTTTCAAAATCTCAGCCGTGGCAAGCGAAGTGGTGATGCCCAAGCCTTCATGTCCAGTCGCCATCCAGAGCTTTTGTATGGTGGGGTGCGGACCTATGTAAGGCAAACCATCTGGTGTCGCTGCTCGAAATCCGGTCCAGGTGCGGATTGCTTTTAGGTCTGCCAATGCAGGGACATAGCTAGTCGCTTGTGCCAGCATTTTGCTGAGTATGCCTGTATCAATTTCTTTGTGCGTCACATCGAACTGGCGTGAAGAGCCGATGAACACTTGTCCAGTCGGACGGGGTTGTAAATTGAAGGCAACCGAGTCACCGTCAGACGCGTGCGCGCTTTTGATGTAACCAAGTTCAACCAATTGATGCTGAATGAAGTTGGGATAACGATCGGTGATCACTAGATGTCCTTTTTTGTGGCGCAGTGGTAAATCATTGACGAGTTGCGTCGACGCTATCCCATTCGCAACAACGATGTGTTGCGCGAATATTTCACTGCCATCCGCGCATTTAACACCGCGATGTGTACCATCATCCAATAAATCGATTGCTGATTGACGATGCAAAGTAGCGCCATGCGCCAAGGCTAATTCCAGTAAGATTTGCGCGCTCTTGGGTGGGTAGACTAAAGCATCTTGTTTGACCAATAAGCCACCTGCCAAGCCGGTGCGTAGCTGCGGTTCTCGTTGCCGTAGTTGTTCTGCATTGAGCATTTCGCAAGCGATATCATGAGCCTGTAAAATTTGGAGTTTGGCACGCGCCGCTTCCATTTCCTCGTCATCCGCGGCGACCCAAATCGTCCCGCATTGCATGTATTCATGGCGAGCTGCTTCACGTTGATCTTCGGTGATCAATGCCCGCCACAGTTCCAGTGAATAGCTGCTAAGGGCGAGTTCTGCGGCGTTGTCATCCATCACCACCAGATGTCCCATACCTGCTGCCGTTGTGCCGCCGCCTATGGTGCTAGGTTCGATGATGAGGACTTTAAGTCCGGCTTTAGCGAGACTGGCGGCGCAGGCGCAGCCGATGATGCCACCGCCGATAACGACAACTTCGTAGGTATCTTTAGATTTCATGGTTGATGTCGTAGTTGATGTAATCATTGACTCCCATCATCGGATGCCGAAAATAAACGGATCGCGCGGATCGAGAATCAGACTAGCTTCTGCATTCACGTAAGCGGTTCCACGTAAAGTCGGATGAATTTTTCCGGATTCGCTGCTAGGTTCAAAGCTGCCTTCAAACACGCTGCCAATGATGCTTTCTTGACGCCAGATTTCGCCCGGTTGCAATTTTCCATCCGCTGCCAAACAAGCTAATTTGGCGCTAGTGCCAGTACCGCAAGGCGAACGGTCATACGCCTTGCCTGGGCATAGTACGAAATTTTGGCTATCGCTTTCGGGTGACGATGGTGGTGCAAATAATTCGATGTGATCAATCTCGTCGCCGTTGTCGCCAGTAATTCCGTTCGCATTCAAGGCTTCGCGCACACGCCACGCAAAACTCGTTAGCGCCTCGACATTGGCTAATCGCATGTCTTGACCATGGTCGGCGACTAGGAAAAACCAGTTACCACCCCAGGCTACATCGCCAGTAACAGGTCCATGTCCTTCCACTTCGATCTTGACGGCATGACGTGCACGATAAGAGGGCACATTGTGAACCGTGACGCTATGGTCTTCATGTAACTCGACCTCTACTGCGCCAACCGGCGTGTCCACCTTATGTCTGCCGATTTCCAATATGCCTTGATATGCCAAGGTTGCTACCAAACCTATGGTGCCATGGCCACACATGCCGAGATAGCCCACGTTATTGAAAAAGATCACGCCAACCGAACAGCTGGTGTCGTAAGGTTTGCACAGTAACGCGCCGACTAAAACATCTGAGCCGCGTGGCTCACATACTACGGCACTACGGAAATGGTCGAATTTTTCTTTGAATATCACAACCCGTTCTGCTAGTGGCCCATTGCCTAGATCGGGGCCGCCCTCGACGATCAAGCGGGTAGGCTCGCCGCCAGTGTGTGAATCAATAATACGAATTTTTTGTACGGAATTTGGTAGGCGGTGTGACATCGAATGTGACATGCGTTCGCTCCAGTCTGCAGAATATAAATCATTAGAAAAATGGTAAAGGAAAGTGTAGCGAAGCCAGCGATGGCTTGTCTTGCCGATTTCTGCTTTATCGCATGCAGATTTCGGCATAGTTAAATTACATACTGAATCTGGTAAGGGATTTGTTTGAGGTCGCCATGTATTTCTTCGCCTAATCGACACTTGAAAGAGTCTTGAGTTGTTTTTCTGTAGAATCACGGAACCAAACGCTAGGGATTGCTTCCAAGCTTGTTCTGTTTTTACTTGCTGAACAGTACTTGCTGTGACAGAAATGGCGCAAACGCCAAGCATAGTTTCTTAAAATATTTTTACTTGAAGAAAGAATAAACCATGAGTAGCGTCATTGATTTTCGAAGCGACACGGTCACCCGCCCAACTAACGCAATGCGCATTGCCATGAGTGGTGCAGCTGTAGGTGATGATGTGTATGGTGATGACCCCACCGTCAATGCGCTAGAGACAAAAATGGCAGCATTAACGGGTATGGAAGCTGCGATGTTAGTGGCGAGCGGTACCCAGAGTAATCTGGTAGCTTTGTTGACGCACTGCGGGCGCGGTGATGAATATATCGTCGGGCAAAATTATCATACTTACCTGTATGAATCGGGCGGTGCCGCGAGTTTGGGGAGCATCGTGCCACAACCGGTTGCGGTGGAGCTAGACGGTAGTTTGGATTTAGATAAAATCAAAGCAGTGATAAAACCCGACGACGTGCATTACGCGCACTCTACGCTGTTGAGTTTAGAAAATACGCATTCCGGTAAGGTGTTGAGTAATGAGTATTTGCAATCCGCCATCGCGCTGGCGCGCAAGCATAAGATGGCCGCCCATTTAGATGGCGCGCGTGTCTTTAATGCTGCAGTGGCGCAGCAATTGCCTGTGGCTGCGATCACGTCGGCTTTTGATACGGTGTCGGTTTGTTGTTCCAAAGGCTTGGGTGCGCCGATAGGTAGTGTTCTGTGCGGTCCTCGGGACTTTATTCATGCCGCACGTCGCTGGCGCAAGATGGTTGGTGGTGGTATGCGCCAAGCAGGAATCATCGCAGCGGCGATTGACTATGCGCTCGATCATCACGTCGAGCGTTTAGCTGACGATCATGCACACGCACAGCAATTGCAGCACAGTCTCAGTGAAATCGTCGAGTTAAAAATTGAAGCCGCCCATACTAATATGCTCTATATCGAATTTGCATCGGTAGAACTTGGCTTGGCTGCTGGCGATTTTTTGCGCGAACATGGCGTTATTATCTCCGCCGGTAAGCGCGTGCGCTTAGTGACACATTTAGATATCAATACACAGGATGTTGTGCGTTTCGTGAGTTTATTAAAAGAGTTCTTTCTGGAGCGTCGTGGAGCGTGATTTTGTAAATTAAATTGCCCGCAAAAAAATCAGTGACCAGTGACAATGTTCTGGTCACTTATTTTTAAACGACTAAATCGACTTGCTGCATCGTCTTAGCTTGCCCATCTTCGGTCAGCCACAGACCCGTTGAACGTATTTGTCCATCGCTATGGTTATTGCCGCTTTTGAGTTCAAACGGCGTTTCTACTTGCCCAAGAAACAGTGCGCCGACATTGGCTTGTTTAAGTGATTGCAATTGATCTTTGCCGGCCGCGTCTTTGGTCCAGACTTTCAGTTTGCTATAAATCGCATCGTTCTCATCTATCCAATGATTGCCATCACTGTCATACGCGGCTAATTCAGAAAACCCATTGCCTGTGCCGGGTCCAAACAATTCAGTGCCATCATTGATTTTGCCATCACTATTTTTATCAAAAGCCAAAAAACCTGCGCCTTTTACAAAAGAAATTGAATCTTTTTTGCCGTCTGCATTCAAATCAAATTCAAATTTTTGTGACGTTAATTGCGCACTATTGCCTGAAAAATTTAAGGTGAGCGGATCAACTTTCTTGCCATCGCCTTTGCGAATTTGCGTTTGACTCTCTTCGTGATAACTACGATTTAATGCGAAGCTTAGATCAAATTTAATCTGTTTATTGTCGGCTGTGGTGATTGTGCCGTTCGCCTGAAACTTCGTCTGCTCCGTTTCTGTGTAGCTATGATGCACATCAATTTCTACACCCCAACCAGCATTCGGGCGAGGATTTTTTGGCGCGACCTCCACTGAGTTTTGCGTTGCTGTATTTGGTGTCGTAGTTGGTCGAGGTGCGCTAACATTGGTGGCCGAATTGTCTTGCAGATCACTTGACTTGAGCGAGTCAATTTTACGTCCGGTTAACAGCTCAATCAAATAGCGAATTACCATCATACGCGGATCATTATCAACATCATCTTGAATACGATCAACCGCACTTGCTGCATCCGCGGCATTAGCCGCATCGCTGCTTCTTGCTTGCGCTTGTGCTTGCAATGCAGCGTCAGATAATTGGACTAGGTCGAAGGGAAGTAAAGACCGAGCCTCACGCGACATATCAGCACTTTTGGTTTGACCAACAGCCGCGCCAGCATCACGCAGCCGCGCTTCCATGCCTTCAAAATCAGGACGTTGACTACCCACCCATGCACGCGTTTTTTCCTGGGTTTCTAATTTCTGTGTGGCGACATAACTGGCCTGCAGTTGTATATCTGAACTTGCGATTTTCATTTGTGTATCCCATCAAAATGGCACATCGTCATACTCACGATTTTTCATCATTATTTCTATAAAAGTATCCGCATCATTCGATGCGAATGGAGCATGAAGCTATGCGTAAAAATCGGCTGGCAAGTACATTGTTAAACATCGTCTTACGTCTTTTTTAGCGCGCAGAGACCACTTGGATGATGCGGAAACGCAGAGAACGTCGGTATGTGTGTGAACTGATTAGGCTGAACTGAATTAGGCCGAACTAAATTAGGCATTAATGAGCGACAAACATCACTCAAAGACAACAGACAAAATCAGCAAAAAAATACCAAGCTATTCCCAGTGTAAACCGCAACCATTCCGATCAGAATGCCAGTCAGTATGGATCAAAATTTTTTGAAAAATGCTTTGCGAGAGTACTTAAAAAAGTTTGCTCGCCATGATGGGTATCGGTCGATTTTATGAAAGCTTGAAATTTCACTTAGACAGAAAGATGTTAAGGGGATGCAAAAATGGATGGTTTCCTATCAGTTTCATTTTAGGTAAAACAATGTACTTGTGAGCCATAAATACGCATCGTCGAATATTTTCCTTGACAATAGACGACTGGTCTAATATTGTATTGCCATGCAAACCTCAAACTCTACTCATTCCACCCAGCACGACACTCGTGAGCGCATTTTGGCGACCGGTCAGTCGTTGATTTTGGGAAAAGGTTTTTCCGCATTGGGTTTGAGTGAAATTTTGGGTGCGGCAGCGGTGCCTAAGGGCTCTTTTTATCATTACTTCCAATCCAAAGAAGGATTTGGGGTGGCAATGTTGGAGCGGTATTTTGCCGACTATCAGCCGCGCCTGCAGGAGCTTTTGTTGGAAGGTGACTTGCCAGCACGCGAGCGTGTGATCCGATATTTCGCGAGTTGGCAACAGAAGGCCGAGCAATCCGCTTGTCAGACGTTATGTCTGGCGGTGAAGTTGGCGGCTGAAGTTTCTGATTTGTCCGAGCCAATGCGCTTGTCTTTGACGGTAGGGATGCAGGGTATTACTCGCAAGCTGGCAGAGGCCTTGCGGCAAGTGCAGCTAGACGGTGATTTATCCGCGGATTGCAATATTGATGAGTTAGCAGAATTTTTGTATGCCACTTGGGTTGGGGCGTCTTTATTAAGCAAGGTGAATTTGCATTTGCGGCCATTGGACATCGCGATGCAACAGACTAAGACTTTGCTGCAACCGACTAACGCGAGGTAAGTGTGATGATTCGGGATAAAGTTGGTGAATGATAAGTTGCAAATGTGTTGAAACGCTCTAAAGCAGCAGAGTAAAAATAAGCGGTAAAGAGCGGAAATACTCGATAGGCATACGCCTATTTTTTTGAAATACAATCTAGACGACCGGTCTAATTTATTGAGGACTGGTTTAATTCAATGAAAGAAATAGTATGTTTGAACAATTATTAGCCCCTGTTAAAGTCGGTTCAACCGAATTAGCCAATCGCGTCGTGATGGCACCATTAACCCGTTCGCGTGCAGCGCAACCTGGTGATATTCCACATGCCTTAAACGTCGAATATTACGCGCAGCGCGCCAGTGCTGGTTTGATTGTCACTGAAGCAAGCCAGATTTCGCGTCAAGGTCAGGGCTATGCGTGGACGCCCGGTATCTACACTGATGCGCAAGAAGCAGGCTGGAAAACTGTGGTCGATGCTGTGCATGCAAAACAAGGAAAAATCGCGCTGCAACTGTGGCATGTGGGTCGTATTTCACATAATCTTTTGCAAGAAAATGGCGCAGCGCCAGTCTCGGCGTCGGCGATTACGGCAGAAAATTCTCAATGCTTTGTGATTCAAGAAGATGGCACGCCAGCGAACGTGCAAACAGCACAGCCGCGCGCTCTGGAATTGGCAGAAATTCCAGGCATCGTTGAGCAATATCGTCAAGCTGCACATCGTGCAAAGCGTGTCGGTTTTGATTTTGTGGAAGTGCATGGCGCGAACGGCTATTTGTTGCAGCAATTCCTTGCTACCAATAGTAATCAACGCGACGACATTTATGGCGGCAGTATTGAAAACCGTGCACGGTTGATGCTGGAAGCCGTGGATGCAGCGATCCGTGAAATGGGCGCAGAACGCGTTGGAGTGCGCTTATCACCTAACTTTGTGGCGCATGGCATCGCTGATGCAGAAGCAGAAGCAAGTGCATTGTATTTGGCACGTGAATTCACCAAGCGCGGCATTGCTTATCTGCACATTGCCGAGCCAGACTGGGTAGGCGGCGCTGAAATGAGTGCGGAATTTCGTCAGCAATTGCGTGCAGCATTTAGCGGCACATTAATTTGCTGTGGTGGTTATAGCGCGGAAGAAGCCAATACATTGATTGCCAGCGGATTAGCCGATGCCGTTGCCTTTGGTCGTCCTTATATTGCGAATCCGGATTTGGTCGAACGATTTGCCGCTGGCGCCGATCTCACTACACCAGATCGTACGACTTTCTATGGCGGCGCAGAGAAAGGATATACGGATTATCCCTTCATGCAGAAAACCGCAGCGTAATAAGGCGGAGTAATTGCGGGGAGTAATAAGCTAGGGTCAGTGAGCTTAGCTATTTTCAGATTGTTTATTGGAATTTTTTGATTGCTGCTGTTTCGCTTGTTGAATTTGACATCGCGAACACAGCACAATCAATGAGATGTGTAGAATACGATTTTCAGTAACTCTACTTTTAATCCTCATGTTAACCATCTTCGGTAAATCTAGCTCAATTAATGTGCGCAAAGTCTTATGGACTTGTGTTGAAATTGGTATCCCATTTGAATTAACTGAGGTCGGTTCGGGCACATCAAATCCGGCAACAACGCCAGAATTCATGGCGCTTAATCCAAACGCGATGGTGCCGGTGATTCAACATGAAGGCCAGACCTTGTGGGAATCAAATTCCATTTGCCGTTATCTGGCAACCCGTTTTGAACGGTGTGATTTGTTGCCACAAGAAGCGATGGCGCGGGCACAAATAGAGAAATGGATGGATTGGCAGGCCACAGAATTAAATAATTCCTGGCGCTATGCCTTCATGGCCACCGTGCGCAAAAGCCCAGCGCATAGCGATGTAGCTGCACTAGAGCATGGTGTGCGTGAATGGAATCGCCATATGCAAATTTTAGATCAGCAATTGCAAGGCACGGATGCCTATGTGAATGGTGCTGAGTTCTCTCTGGCTGATATCGTGCTGGGTCTGTCACTCAATCGCTGGCGTTCCGCACCAATTGCACATGCAGATTTACCTGCGCTCGCAAGGTATTTCGGTCGCTTGTGTGAGCGTCCGGGATTTTTGCAATATGGCGCGAATGGTATTCCCTAAATTTATTTGAATATTCTGACGATCTTTTAGTTTGATTGTGAAAGTGAATGCGGCAAATGCGCAAATTTGCGGGATAATTCGTGCCTTATTCATTCGCTTCAATAAATAAATATTATGAGCTTCGCTACTTGGTTTTCTTTTTTCTGTGCTGCCTGCCTGATCGCTATCTCCCCCGGTTCTGGGGCGATTTTGTCGATGTCCCATGGACTGGCTTATGGTGTGAAGCGTGCTAGTGTGACGATATTGGGATTGCAGTTTGGCTTGCTTTTAGTCTTAATTGTCGCTGGTGCAGGCGTTGGTTCTTTATTGCTCGCATCTGAAACTGCATTTAGCATCGTCAAAGTATTAGGTGCCTTGTATTTGATTTATCTGGGAGTCACACAATTTTTCAGTAAGCCCCAGACGAGCTCAAATATGTCCGCAGTAGGCACTCAGGATACTGCGCAGGTACCGAGTTTTCGCCGCCGCGTCCTCACAGGTTTTTTGACGAACGCCAGCAATCCTAAAGGGATTGTTTTTATGGTCGCGGTTTTGCCTAACTTCATTAATAGTCATGCCGCTTTGCTGCCCCAGTTGATTATTCTCGCTGTGACCATGGTGGTGGTAGACGCCAGCGTAATGCATAGTTATGCTTTATTGGCATCATCATTGCAAAATCTAATGCGCGACGTCAAAGCGCAGCGTATTCAAAATCGACTGTTTGGTGCGGTCTTGATGTTGGTCGGTGCGAGTTTATTTTTCGTTAAGCGTGAAACTAGCGTTGTAAATTGAATCGCGAAGCGAGTTACTGTGCCATTTCCAGTCTTATTTGACCTATGTAGCAAGGCAACAGCGATCCATGCAACACACTACATAAGAAAACCAGTGAAAAACAGAAAATCTGGGATAATGAAGATTCATTGTTTCTTATGAATATCAATTTGCATGCGTTTTGATTCTACTCCCGAAGAACCTCAAGTAATGAGCGATGATGCTGTGGCAAATCGCCGATTGATGGGTGGTATTCTGGTATCACTGATCGCACATGCACTAATCTTATCTTTGCAATTTGGTATCCCTGGTCTCGATCTTCCAAGTCTCGAAGTCCCATGGAAAGAGCGACGTACGCCGGTGCAAACGCTGCAGGTAGAAATTGCCAGTCCAGCCCCAAAAGCGGCGCCGGTGCCACCGACGCCGGCAGTGACGACGCCCGAGCTGTTTAAATTGCCTACTCCCATTTTACCTGCGCCCATTCCTAAGATGACAGCGCCACCGACCGGTTTGCAAGTGTTAGCTATGCAATCGAAACCGGAACCAGTCCCGCCTGAGAAGAAACCGGCCAAATCGGTTAAGAGTAAGCCAGTACCACCGCTGCCGATCGAAAAGCGTGTGCCACCGCCGTCTGAATCACCGACGCGTATCATCGCGCAAGATAAGATCAAGAATGATGATTTTGTTGTGCCCTTAACCAGCGAAGAGGATTTAGAGCGGCACACACAAGATAAGAAAGAAACGAAGCAAAAGCTGGAAGCTATTCCTGAAGATGCGATTATCGATAAAAATGCCGAAGCAGACCTGATTGCCGAACAAAAACGTCAAGAAGAGCTGAAACAAAAAAAGATAGCGCAGGAAAAAGTCTTAGCTGAGCAAAAACAGCAAGAAGCAGAGCGCTTGCAACAAATCGCGAAAGCGAATGAAGAAAAACAAAAGCAGCAAGAGGCTGAACGTTTGCAGCAGATTCAGCAAACCAACGATTTGAAGCGTCAACAGGCTGAACAATTGGCACAACAAAAAATTCTCGCGCAACAGAAAGCAGTATTCGAGCAGAAACAACGTGAACAAGCGTTAGAAGAAGCCATGCGGGAGGCAAAACGCCAAGAATTATTGACGCAAGAAACCTTAAAGCAAGAAGAACAAAGTCGTCAGGCGGAGCAGAAACGATTGCGTCAATTGGCGCAAGAACAAGAGCAGCAAAAACAAGAAGCGCAGGCACAAGCACAATTGCGTCAGAAATTGGCGGAAGAGCAGGCAGAGAAAAAGCGCGCCTTAGAAATCGCTGAACGTCAGCGCCAAGAAGATTTGGAAGCGAAGCGGGTGGAAGCTCAGCGTCAGTTGCAAATTGCAGAGCAAAAAGCGGCGGAACAAAAACAGTTAGAACAAAGACTGTTGGAGCAAAAAATCGCTGAACAAAAAATAGCGGAACAACGCGCATTTGAACAAAAAATCGCACAACAAAAGTTAGCTGAACAAAAGCTGGCAGAGCAAAAGTTAGCTGAACAAAAATTAGCTGAACAAAAAGCGCAGGAACAAAAATTAGCTGAGCAAAAAGCCCTGGCCGATGCTGCACGTGCTAATGCGGAACGCGAAGCCGCGATAGCCGCATCGCGCCAAACTGGCGCATCCAATCGTAGTGATGTCAATGGTGATGGTAAGGGCGGTACTGGTAGTTCAAGCAATGCCAATAGTAGCGGTGCACTCACACAGAACTTGGGCAAGGGCGATCTCGCCAGTCGTTTGCGCGAGCAGGCGCGCAATACTGATTTATTGAAATCGACACCGTCGAATAGTAAATTAGCCGACGAAAAGTCCGCGCGCAGACGTAGTTTCCTTGGTGCCTATGATAAAGAAGTTCCTTTGCGCATGTATGTCGATAGCTTGAAGCACAAACTCGAACGCAATGGCAATTTAATTTACGAACGTCGTACTTTAAGCGAGGTTGAACATAATGTGCAGATCAATATGGTGGTGCGCAGCGATGGCAGCATTGAAGAAGTGACGATCATGCGCAGTAGTGGCTCGCGTGCGATTGATGAGAAAGCCCGCAATATTATTATGGCCAATTCGCCATATTCAGCGTTCCCGCCCGCCTTGGCATTGAAATACGATGTGATCGAGGTGCAGCGAGTCTGGAGTTTCGGTGATAAATTGCGCATTCTAGATAACTTGCCATCGGCATTTTAGGTGCGACAACTGCGTACGGAAATTAAGAACGGAAATAGCATGCATATTTTAATTACTGGTGGAACCGGTCTGATTGGACGTCGCTTGTGTGCAGCGTTCACAGCGCGTGGCGATCAGGTGACTGTATTGAGCCGTCGTCCGCATTTGGTCGCCGGTCTATGTGGCGCAGATGTGCGTGCTTTGGCAAGTTTGGATGATTGGCAGCCTGATCAGCATTTCGACGCGGTGATTAATTTGGCGGGTGAGCCGATTATTGACAAAGCTTGGAGTGAATCGCGTAAGCAAGTTTTACTAGATAGCCGGGTTGCTCTGACGCATAAACTCATAGAGAAAATACGTCAAGCCTCGATTAAGCCGCAAGTACTGCTCAGTGGCTCGGCCATCGGCTATTACGGCATTCATCCAGAAGAAGTTTTATACGAAGATGCGCAGGCTGGGAATGACTTTTCTGCGACGCTTTGCGAGCAGTGGGAACAAGCGGCTGCGCCTGCAAAAGATCTAGGCTTACGCCTTGTGTACCTGAGAACAGGTTTGGTCCTGGACGAAGCGGGTGGCGTGCTGAAGAAGATGTTACTGCCTTTCCAATTGGGAATGGGCAGCCGTTTAGGCAATGGCAAGCAATGGATGAGTTGGATACATCGTCAAGATTATCTGCGCGCGGTGTTACGCCTGTTAGATGATGAACAAGCGCATGGTGCCTTCAATTTGACTGCACCTATGGTCGTCACGAATACCGAATTTACACAAATATTGGCGCATACTTTGCATCGTCCCGCATTGTTGATGACGCCAGCCTTTGTGTTGAATTTGGTGTTAGGCGAGCGCTCGGATTTGCTCTTGGGCGGACAAAAGGTGTTACCAAAAGCCTTGCTGGCCAGAGGATTTCAATTTGATTTTTCTGATTTGTCTTCTGCATTAATCAATTTGCTCAAGAAGTAAAGTTCGAGCAAAGGCAGCGAACATGGCAGTGATTCAGCAACAGACTTCAGAACAGAATGCACCTTCGAATGTACCAGAAAATGTACGTCCGGGTGCACATCCGGGTGCACGTCCGAGTGGGCAAGCCAAGCGGCCAATCTGTCCGCAATGCGAGCGTGCATTGCGCGCCTGTATTTGCGCTTGTGTTCGTCGTGTGGACTGCCAAACCGAAGTGCTGATTTTGCAGCATCCCGCCGAGGTGCACCATGTCAAAGGCAGCGCGCGGCTCTTACATTTATGTTTGCCAAAGAGTGCGATTGTCGTGGGCGAAGCGTTCGATGCAAATGCATTGCAGCAGCACCTAAATGCGAATGGTAAAACCAGCGTGTTACTTTATCCAGATAGCGTAGTTTTTGGCTCGACGCTTGTTGCGAAAACGGGCTCAGTCGCTAGCGTGCCCGCTGCGTCATCACACCAACCCGGCTCAGACGCCGCGATTCGACTCGTATTGATTGACGCAAGTTGGCGCCACAGTAAACAAATGCTGTTGCAAAGTCCCTTGCTACGAGCGCTACCGCGCTACGCATTGACTGAGGTACCAGCTTCGCGCTATCAGATTCGGCAGGCACATGCTGAGGATCAACTCTCGACTTTTGAAGCTTGCACGTATGCCCTGATGCAAGTCGAATCGCACAATCAGCAAATTGGAAATTTATTGCAAGCCTTCGATGCTTTTAATGCGCTGCAGATACAGTTTGGCGTGAATAATTTATTGCGCGTAAAAAAATAGCGCTGATCTCATTTTAGTTTGAAAAGTATCAGCGCCATTTGGACTTTCTATCCGTATCGTCTTACATCAGGACATTCAACATCGCGTTTCCAATACCGATCAAAGCTGATCCAGCCAATAAGCCTGCCGCGACAGCTTGCATACCATCGACCCAGACGCGATAGCCGGTGCTGTCCTTCGGGCTGGAGCGATGTTTGTTTTCCTTCAGCCAAAACACAAACGCACCGATCCACATTGCCAATACTGCTTCCGGTGGTAACACCACACCAAGCCCAATCGAGATGGCAGAAAGGGGGAACTTACCCTTGCTAATAATGGTAGCGGCTTCAAATATTACCGCCGCAATGGCCGCGATCATGACAGAAATGATTGCGCTATGCGAGAGGTTATTGAAGCCATGGCCTATGAGTTCGGCAACGCCTTTCCATTGCATCGCGGCAGGAAAGGCGAATTGATCTGTGATAATCGTCGCAGTATGACGCACGCCATTCGCATCCGGCGGTAAGAACAGCAAAAAATACACAGGGATGCATGCCAATGTGCCTGAAAAAATCCCGATCAAATGTCCTAAAACTTGATGACGTGGTTTGGCACCGAGCATATAGCCAGGTTTTATATCGGATAAGAGGCTAGCTGCACTGGAGGCCACCTCCGCCGACATCCCCGCCGGAATTAAGTTTGTCGCAGGATTGCTTCGGTCTAAAGCCCCCATAGAGAATTGCGTGATTTTTGATAAGCCGCTGGTTGGGATCCAAGATGTTAACGCCATCGAATTAATACAGATTACGGTCAGCAAATACACTAAGGCTAACGAGATAAACGCGAACATCCATGGCACACCAAAGAAACTATGGGTCGCCCATACACCTAAAAAACTAAAGACAGGCACACCTAGGTACGAAATCCACAGTGGCACTTCGATATGCGCTAAGGGGTCCTGTGCTTGAACGGTTTTTTCTTCGGATTTAAAAAGGCGCGACAAGCCTTTGAAAATTTCTGGTTTGGCAAATAAGCTGATTAGGGCGGCCACGACCATGATCACGATGCCCCACCACAGCGACCACTGATTCAAAATTTCTACGCGTGATAAGGGGACGAGCTGACCATCTAATCCTGTACGTGGCGCGATTTCGCCACGACTAATCATGATTGGTCCCAGAATGGCAAAATTGAGTACGGCTCCGATCAGGCAGCTAGTGGCAACACGGATACCCATTAAGGCGCCGACGCCTAACATTGCCGCGTCTAGCGTAAAGCGTAGGCCCAAGGTGCGGAAATCTGTGCCCAGAATTTTGGGTATCCACAGGTCGTATTTGACAGCCGCTTGATAGTAATAAGTATCGAGGCGCTCTTTCAGAAACCATGGCTCTGTGAGTCCAGCCCACTGATCCATGCGCAGTAATTTGAACTGCAATAATTTCATCCAACCATCGCTAAGGATGATCTGCAAAGCGGCGGTCCACAATCCCACTTTAGCCAATAATTTTGCTTTAAAAATACCCGAGTCAGCATCGCCGGTATAGAGTGTATCGAGCACAACGCCGCAGGCATTGCCTTCGGGGAAGGGGAGTTGATCTTCATTGATGAAACGACGTTTGAGCGGAAATGCCAATAAGACCCCAAGAATCGCAATAATGACCATCCAGATTAACATCTGCCACCAAGACGGAATCGTCGACGTAATCATCATATAGGCAGGCAGACAAGCGACTAAAGGCATTGTCATATAGCCAGCCGAAGTGGCAATCGACTGCGTGCAATTATTCTCTAGTATGGTGAAATTTTTTGCGATACCCGCATTGTCTAAAGCCTTGAATATGCCAAAGGCGAGAATCACTGAAATCAAATTAACGCCAATAGAAATACCCGTCTTGGCACCGATGTACATCGCGGTGGCCGACAATATTCCACCCAATAAAAAACCGGTCAAACCGGAGCGCCAACTGAGTTGCGCCATGTCGCCGCGATACACATGATCTAACCACCACTGATCTTTTTGCTGGCGTGACCAGGATTTGATCTGTTCGTCATTGAGCTGTTGAATTGGCAAGGAGATCTCCAGATTTTTATTGTCAGGGAAGTATCTAGGGCAGTTGCCGTGTTGTCAAGACGAGTGATGTTTTCGCGACGCTTGAGATATACAAACTGTTCTTCTTTGAGAGCAATACACTACGCCCAACCGCCCAACAACAAAAAAGCCCCGTTACCGGAGTAACGGGGCTTTCTCATTGTGTAGTGCTGCAGTATTACATTGCGAATAACTCTGAACGACTGTCGTGTCCAGTGTGTTCGGCTATTACATCATGCCGCCCATACCACCCATGCCGCCCATGCCACCCATATCATGACCGCCACCACCAGCTGCTTTGTCTTCTGGCAATTCTGCAACCAATGCATCAGTTGTCAAAATCAAGCCAGCAACAGATGCTGCGTTTTGCAATGCTGAGCGTGTTACTTTAGCTGGATCGAGAATACCCATTTCGATCATGTCGCCGTAGGTATCGTTAGCTGCATTGAAGCCATAGTTGCCAGTGCCATTTACAACAGCATTGATTACGACACTTGCTTCGCCACCCGCATTTGCAACGATTTCACGCAATGGTGCTTCGATTGCTTTCAAGACTAATTTGATACCTGCGTCTTGATCTGGATTGTCGCCTTTGATCACGCCAGCTGCTGCACGTGCGCGCAACAATGCAACGCCACCGCCAGGAACAACGCCTTCTTCAACCGCTGCACGTGTTGCGTGCAATGCGTCTTCAACGCGTGCTTTTTTCTCTTTCATTTCAACTTCAGTCGCTGCACCAACTTTGATCACTGCAACACCGCCAGCCAACTTGGCAACGCGTTCTTGCAATTTTTCTTTATCGTAGTCAGATGTTGCTTCTTCGATTTGTGCGCGGATTTGTTTTACGCGGCCTTCGATGCCAACAGCAGGACCAGCACCGTCGATGATGATGGTGTTTTCTTTGCTGATTTCGATACGCTTAGCTTGACCCAATTGATCCAAAGTTGCTTTTTCCAAAGTCAAACCAACTTCTTCTGCAATCACTTGGCCGCCAGTCAAAATCGCGATATCTTCCAACATCGCTTTACGACGATCACCAAAACCTGGCGCTTTAACAGCGGCAGTTTTCAAGATGCCACGGATGTTGTTCACAACCAAAGTTGCCAATGCTTCGCCATCGACGTCTTCTGCGATGATCAACAATGGACGGCCAGATTTTGCAACTTGTTCCAATACCGGGAGCAAATCACGGATGTTAGATACTTTTTTGTCGTACAACAAAACAAATGGATTATCCAAAATCACAGCTTGTTTTTCTGGATTGTTGATGAAGTAGGGTGACAAGTAGCCACGGTCAAATTGCATACCTTCAACGATATCCAATTCGTTTTCCAAAGACTTACCATCTTCAACTGTGATCACGCCTTCTTTGCCGACTTTGTCCATTGCTTTAGCAATGATGTCACCGATGTTTTGATCGGAGTTTGCAGAGATAGAACCAACTTGAGCGATTTCTTTGTTAGTTGTTGTTGGGCGAGCGATGTTTTTCACTTCCGCTACCAAAGCCACAACTGCCTTGTCGATACCGCGCTTCAAATCCGTTGGATTGAAACCAGCAGCAACATATTTAAAGCCTTCGCGAACGATAGCTTGTGCCAATACTGTCGCTGTTGTTGTACCGTCACCAGCGTTGTCAGAAGTGCGGGAAGCAACTTCTTTTACCAACTGCGCGCCCATGTTTTCGAGGCGATCTTTCAGTTCGATTTCTTTAGCGACAGACACACCGTCTTTAGTCACTGTAGGCGCGCCGTATGAACGCTCCAAAACCACGTTACGACCTTTAGGGCCCAAAGTTACTTTAACTGCGTTGGCCAAAACGTTAACACCGTTAACGATTTTTGCACGTGCGTCATCGCCAAATACAACTTGCTTAGCTGCCATAATAGAATTTCTCCAAAATAAATTTAAAAGTGAATGGGTTGCGGTTCAATTATTTTTGAACGATAGCGAAGACGTCTTCTTCACGCATAACCAACACTTCATTGCCGTCAACTTTGACAGCTTGACCAGAATATTTACCGAACAACACGCGGTCGCCAACTTTAACTTCTAAAGCGCGTACTGTGCCGTCTTCCAATACTTTGCCGTTACCAACAGCCAGTACTTCACCTTGATCTGGTTTCTCAGCTGCTGCGTCAGGCAAAACGATACCGGATGCTGTTTTTGTTTCTTGATCCAAACGTTTAACGATAATGCGATCGTGCAGGGGACGAAGATTCATACTAACTCCTAAAAAAATTACAAAAGTAAAATTACCAAAGTAAACAAAATTGCAAAAATGTGAGCTTACGTGTTTTGCGCCTAGCGATATGCAACCCAACACATGGGAGCAGCACAAACCACTTTCAAGCCTTCAGTTCCACATGGGAATATGTTGCCAAAATAAAATGCTGGTTTGATTGTTAGCACTCTCTTTCGCTGAGTGCTAATTATATGGGCGGGTTGGGGCTTTTTCAAGGAAGAAAGTTGAAAATAGCGGTTTTATTTTAAAAATCAGGGGGTTAGCACGGATTATTGCATTGTCTGGGATGTGAAATAGGGAGATTCTTGCACTTGTTTTGTGATGAGAATTTACATAAAAGACGGCGTTAGAGGCTATCAAGCGGACTGCGTACACCACCAGCAATCTTTAAAATATGCGTATAAATCATGGTGGTGCTCACATCATTGTGTCCAAGCAAATCTTGAACCGTACGAATATCGCAACCACTTTGCAATAAGTGGGTGGCAAAGCTGTGCCTCAGGGTATGCGGTGAGGCAGGTTTAAAACAGGCGTTTTTCTTTAATGCGAGCTGAAACGCACGACGAAATGTTTGCGGATAAAGGTGATGCCGACGGACTATACGAGAACGAGGATCGGTAGAGACAGACTGTTGAGGAAAGACCCAAAACCAAGCCCAACTCTGATCAGCACGCGGATATTTTTTTGCAAGTGCAAATGGCATGTCGACACCGGCAAGCTCATTTCGTCTATCCATTTCCCAGATCGTATGGCAACGCGCCAATTGTTCTTTTAAGGCGGGAACTAAGCTCTGAGGTTCTTTTAAGGCGGGAACTAAGCTCTGAGGAAGCATCACAACGCGATCTTTGAAACCCTTACCATCACGAATCAAGATCGCACCATGATCAAATTCAATATCTTTTACTCTCAATCGGGCAGCTTCCATGATGCGCATACCGGTTCCATACAAGAGTCTTGCAAATAGGCCAAAGGTCGTATTGCTGGAGTCGAGCACTTGAATGGTTTGTTGAACCTCTAATTTGGTAAGCACAACTGGTAAATGCTTTTTTTCCTTGGGGCGACCAATGTCGTTTAACCAAGGCAATTCGATTTTAAGCACTTCTTTATACAAATAGAGAATTGCACTTAAGGCTTGACGGTGCGTCGAAGGCGAAACCTTTCGCTCGACAACCAGCATAGACAAAAATGCTTCAACCTCCGGCCCTCCCATGTCCTTTGGATGTCGAAGACCCGACCAACGAATAAAAAAACGGATCCAGTAAACATAATTTTTCTCTGTCGCAAGACTGTAATGTTTATAACGTATGCTCTCGCGCACTTGATCCAACAAACGAGGTACTTTCGCTTCCATCTAGGTTCCCTTGTTATACTGTATATTTATACAGTATAACAAAAAAGAAGCAGTAAACATAAGCCTTTTGAGAAAGTTGAAACAGTGTTGCTCAATTTGTACGTTTGTGTTAACGTCGGTTTTTTCACTTTAAAACAAGTTAAATCTCAATGAGTATGCCCAAGCCCAAACGTATCGAAGAGATCACGGTATCCGATTTGAAGTTACATCGTTGGTGCTACTTCCACGACGATGAGGCTGGGTTCGATGCGTTTGAATATGTTATTCCAGATACACATGAGCAGTTTGACGAGAACGTAATCGAGCTTGAACTAGCTGTCTTTAAATTTGATGGTGACAGAGAGTATTTCGGGATGTATGACGGCTCAAAGTCTTATAGCATTTTTCTAAATAATGAGTGGTTCTATTTTTGGCATGGAGTTCGCAAGCCGACAGAGTCGGAAATAGCCCATCTCAAAGATACGCTAATGGCGTCCGATTTAACGTTTCCGATTTCAGCACGAGCCTATTGGTCTGATCGGACCGAGTTATTTCGCGGACTTCGCTATTATGACGAACGGGGTGTCGAGGTTGAACTTGAGATTTAACTTGGCGGTCGGCGAGGAATCGCCGCGACCGACTTCTATACTATTTTATTTATTGGTGGCGGCGATCCCGGCACCTCAACGTTAAGCATCAAATTAAATGAGACCTTTAGAGCGAATAGACGAAATATCAAATCTCATTAAAGAGATTTGGAATGGACTTCCAAGCATGAGGTATATGCAGTTAATCTACGTTTTGCAATCGAGTTTTTCAGAGAAGAATAAAAATATTGGAAGAATTGAGGCACGTGAGGATGGAACTAACTCCAGAATTGGATTCGATTTATTTCATATTGAAGACGACGAGTTAAAACTTTTCCTCGAAAGCTTTCTATTTGATCTTAAAACAAACAATGCTTAACAGGTCAAGCGATGGAGAATCGCCAATGACTATCTCACTGAAATTTTTGACCGTCGTGGCGATCTCGTCATTTCGGCGTTAAACATCAACAGCAAATGCGCACAATCTCACTATTAATTGCAGTTCTTTTGGGCGTTCTAACTTTTTCAGTAACGTGCTTTGCCGCGCAAGCGCTGACTCCCCAAAAGGCGCTTGTTGCGAAGCTATATAAAAATTATGCATTCGAAGCTATACGCGATGAATCCGACTTAGATGGTGAATTTTTAGATAGACCCCGCAACGTATTACTTTCTTACTTGACGCCAAGTCTGGCGAAATTGGTTTTAAAAGATAGAAAATGCGCGGCTGACACACACGAAATTTGCAACTTGGACTTTATGCCACTTTGGGATAGCCAGGATCCGACTGGTGCCATTGTCCGGATTTTGCCAACGAGTAAAAACGATGAGGTTAATGTCCAATTGAGGTACGGGTCAGAAACACGAACACTCACTTACTTTCTTACACTCACTAATTTAGGTTGGCGAATTCGGGACATCGCTTATGAAAACGGACGAAAATCTCTGGTTGATATCCTCGGGCGAGCAAAATGATCGCTGCTTACAATTCTCAGGTATTGATGTTTAACTCAACAATCGACTGGGACGCGCTGGCGAGCCGGTCATTTCGGCGTTAAACCTCAAGTTCCACTTATGACATTTCTCCTCAAGCGAATTTTAGCTTTCCTCCCTGGAGGCATCCTAGTAGCTCTATCGACTATAGCAATTGAGTATGAAGATAAAGAACGCTTGGTTTTGGACTCAGACGGTTGGCTCATCGAGTTTAACAAAGCATCGAAGTTAGTGTCTCGATCAGGGACGCTAGCTGCTTCGTTCGGGTCGATTCTGTCTGTTGATGTCGAACATTCCGTCAATGGAAAACGCTTCGAGTGGTGGGTTCTCAACCTGACACTCCAAGGAGGGAAGAAAATTTTTGTTGGTCGCTCAACTGATAGTGCTGAGGTGTCGATCGCAGCTGCGCATATCGCAAATGCAGTCAGCAAACGGGTTAGAGCTATTGAAAAGATAGGATTTTGATTGGAAGAATATTGAGGTTTAACATTACGGTCGTAGGGGAATCGCCAGTGAGGATTTCTCGCTTTATTAATTTTCTGGTGGCGGTGATCTCGACACCTCTGCATTAGGCTTTCATACAACCACGGGCTCCCAATGAGACACAGCGAACGACATAGAACTCACAGAACTGGCTGGCTACGGGCCGCCGTGTTGGGTGCCAATGATGGGATTGTCTCTACTGCGAGCCTGGTCCTTGGGATAGCGGCTACAGGCGCCAGCACCAAGATCATTCTCGTTACAGGTGTTGCAAGCCTCGTTGCTGGAGCCATGTCAATGGCAGCAGGCGAATATGTTTCGGTCAGCTCACAGGCCGACACTGAAGGCGCAGATCTGGATCGAGAAAAAGCTGAACTTGTGGAGAACCCAGCCCAAGAACACGCAGAACTTATGGCGATCTACGTTAAGCGCGGACTGGATGAGGCATTGGCATCGAGCGTCGCAACTAAGTTAATGGCGCACGATGCGCTTGCCGCGCATGCACGAGATGAGCTAGGTATCTCAGACACCTTGGCCGCCAAACCAATCCAGGCAGCGCTCGCCTCTGCGGGCACTTTTGCCGCTGGCGCACTTCTACCGCTGCTAATGGTCTTCGTTTTTCCCGCAGCAGCGCTTATGTGGGGTCTTGCCGGAAGCTCACTCCTTTTCCTTGCTCTGCTGGGTCTGATTGCCGCACGCGCAGGAGGCTCCCCAATGCTCGTGTCTGTGACGCGCGTAACATTCTGGGGAGCATTAGCAATGGGACTTACCGCTGGAGTTGGCGCCATCTTTGGAGTGGCAGCATGAAGCATTAAACGCGACACCTTTGAGGTATATATGTTCTCAACGCCCTCTAGTACGCGCACCAGCCTCACCGTAAGTTCGAGTGCGGCCGCAATGCTTCGCATCGCGGCTCCTCAACCTTGGCGTTAAACAGCTAAGAATTTTCAGTACCTCACAAATAATGAATGAAATGCGTAGACTTCAAAAGATGAAAAACAAATGAATAAAGTTTTTAGCTTAGGTTTTTTTATTGCATTGTTTGTTATTGCAAATGCTTCCGCACTCACCAATGATCAAGAATGTGCTGAGGATATATTTGATATTTCAGCGCGCTACTTAAATCTCAAGAATTTTACATATAAATCTAAAAATGGTGTTGTTATCGCGGCCGCATGCAAGGCCTCTCCGACTAATCCCAATTTGATCTTATCCGTCTTTGCATACGATAGTGCTATCAAAGATGAGAAGAATTTACTGGTAGCTATCATTGATGAAAAAAGAAACCAGATAGTTAGTAGCTACAAGAGTGTGATGAATCAGGACTTCTCGACTCAGTTTAGTGAAAACAGCTTCAAGCTTGATACTGGGAGATACCAACTTTCCGATAAAGTGAGAGCATTTGGCGTCAGGTTTGATAATGCAGCAATATCTAGTTGTGGTGAGGAAGGTGGTCAGAATGATAATCTCACTTTGTTTGTGCAGGAAGGAAAAAAATTGCGTGCTGTTTTTGATATGTACATGTATTGGTATCGCTTAATTGAAGGAATTCGCTGCAATCCAAATTCTGAGGCAATTATGGAGAATGCCTACCTCACAGGGGCAGTGCAAAGGAACAGTACCAATGGTTTTGCTGACCTATTGCTTACTGCAAAAATTGATAGAAATCGTGTTGAACATCATTTGCTTCGCTACGATGGAAAGAGTTACCAAACAGGTTCCCAAAAACCTTGGTGGTTAGGGTATTGAGCCATTTAAGAAAGTAGAAGGATGTTTAACTTTCCAATCAACTCGGACGCTGCGCACCTGCTATTTTAACGTTAGAGGTTTAATTAAGCACATGGCAAAAATTGAAGTAGGAAAAGGAAGAAGTAAGATTGAGCAAACTAATCATGGTTTGCGAATTACTATCCCGTCTAAAAAGAATTTCTTTTTAATCGCCTTCATGGGCTTTTGGCTAATGGGTTGGGCATTTGGTGAGGTGTCAGTTTTAAAAGAATTATTAAATCCAAAAGATGGAGCGCCGCAATTTTTTCTTATTGCGTGGCTTGGTGGCTGGACTGTCGGTGGAGCCTTCGCCATATATGCTTGGCTTTGGAATGTTATGGGGAAAGAAATAGTAGACATAACTTCGTCAGAGCTAAGTCACATCAAGATTGTTGCTGGGTTTAGTAGAAGTAGTGAATATGCAGTATCTTCAATATCAAAATTAAGGCTGCAACCACAAAACACGTCGATGTTTGGCTCTAGAAATGGAATGGAGTTTTGGGGTATCACAGGAGGCACTATTGCCTTTGACTACGGACAAAGTACCCATAAATTCGGGGCGCAACTTGATGAAGCGGAAGCTAGCCATGTTATTGAAGCCATTAAAAACAGGTTCACAAACCTCTAGCAAGTCGCTCAAGGCCGCTTCGTTGGACAGCCCCTTAGCTCGGCGTGAGAGTACTCCGTAGTATCCTATTGTTTCTTTAACGTTACACACGAGGAGCTAAAAATGCATGCCTTAAAATTGATAATGATTGTCTCTATTTTCGTTGGAAGCAGTAACTTAGTTGCTGCAGAAAATAGCGTAGAAAAAGAATTGAGAAAAAATAAGAGTTTGCGTTGTGTTGCTGTTGCAATGGAAGGTAAAAATTTGATGAAATCAAACGTGATGAGTGCCGATGCGAACTTCTCCCAACAAAATGATACTGTTTTACAAAATCATAAAGAACAACTAAGAACTAATCGCCCCCAAGGCACTGAAGACGAAATGTCAAACGCGTTATATAGCCTTGCAAAAAATGAGCATAAAGCAATGAATGTTTACATCTCCGAGAATATTAAAGATGCAAGCGAAGTTGAAAAATTCGCTAAGAAGTTTATATTAAACCGATACAAAACTATCGGATGTCTCTAAAGAAAATATTTTCGATGTTTGAAGAAGCAGTAAATGCGCCCTAACTTGACATTCGTTACGGACGCGCGAATTATCTACGCGCTCTATTTTGAAAACTCGTGTGCGCACCTTTCAACTCAACGTTATACACATACGGAGAAGATGATTTGGAGACTTACAATTTCCAAGCAAGATGGAAAGAAGAATTGGTTTGTTCAACTCCTGCAAAGTCATTCGTATTGGAATTCCCAATAGGTAATCCGACCGTTTACTTTCCAAATGAATGTAGATGGAAGGAAGTGGGGCCGTCATGGGCGACCGAGGACTGGCCTGCTCTGCATGAGCAGCTGCGAGCCTGGTGTAAGAAAAATAATGTAGAACTTATGATCGATGAGACCGCGAATGTCTATTGACCAGTCGATGCATAACATGACAATCGACCGGACTGGCCCTGAAGCGGCTCAGTGTTTTATTAATTGGTGGGCGGCCATCCACTCACCGTTGCGTGATGCAAACATGACTAAATTCATACTCGCCCTTGTCTTTGTAGTTTGCACCTCATCTGTGTTTGCATGTGAGTCGCCCGATGCCGAATGGTCCATGATCCTTCAGAGCAAAAAACACACTGTGAAAGGGCCCTACACAATAGCTGAATTAGAATCAAACAACTTGATCGAAATTCGTGAAACAAAAGAAGTGCTGCCATTTGGGTATATTAATAAATATTGGGTTCAGTTAAAAGCTAGATACTTGCCTGGTGATCGTTTTTATTTCGTCCATTTTCAAGATGGACGTTTTTTCGTTGAGCGGCATGTACTAGTTAGGAATGATTGTGTGATTGGTGCTTTAATGGGCGCGATCTCCTAGTGCTTTATCTAACATTCGACGATGACGCATGAATGCGTCCCTTCCTAAATTTCAGTGATGGGCGTGCTGGCCTATTTAACATGACATGACATGGCATTTCTTTTATGATTGATTGGCAAATTATCGTCGAGGGAAAATTTCCTTCAGGTTGGGATGAACATAAAGATGGTTGTTGGTTCCCTGACTTCGGCACCCAAAAATATTTGCTTCCTTACTTTGACGTTGGTGAGCAACCAATTGACGAATATGGCGCGACGCGCTTTGATGTCGATACGATGAAACGCCTTCGTACCCATCTCAAATGGCAGCGTGATTATTTCGAAGCAAAAGGGGATACATGGGTAATAACGGAGACCGGCGACGGACAATGTGAATCCTATACGCTTCAACGAGACGTCGTCGTTGGGGTCATTGATAGAACGATTTCAATGGTTGGGATCGCTATTCATTTGAATGGTCAACTTGTGTTTCGGGGTGACTAAACGAAGATTGATGCCTTCTTGGTACACATCGTATTACCTATGGCAATCGTGACTCCGTTCGGTCAATCCATATCACATTTGGTTTTATGCCCCGCTTGATGGGTTTACTTCGCACCCGGCAGTAGCTTTCCTGTTGACGCGGGCGGCGCATGTCATTTGCTAGTACCGGTTTCTTAATCAAGCATAAGCTCAACGCGGACTTCCAAACGATGTGTCAATTCGCTAGTGATTAACAAACATACCTGGTTCAAAGTCGATTATGCTCGCCGGGGCAGCAGCTACAATGACAACTCCTCGCACCTTAAATCTATCTCTATGGAGAAGCAAGTTATGTACGGTCTTATCGGAAAAATGAAGTGCACACCTGGGCAGCAAGATTACTTGATATCCATTTTGCTAGAAGGTGTGTCGGGAATGCCGGGTTGTCTTAGTTATGTTGTCGCTAAAGATCCCACTGACGCAGATGCGATATGGATTACAGAAGCATGGACAAGCCAGCAGGCGCATAAGGATTCACTTTCGCTGCCTTCGGTACAAGCGGCGATCGCCAAGGCACGGCCCATTATTGCCGGATTTGGCGAACGTTTTGAAACGCAACCTGTGGGTGGCCATGGTCTGGTGGCTGCGGGTGGTGTTGCGAATGGGATTGCAAATGGGATTGCAAATGGGATTTCTTAAGCATTCACCCCGCGAGCATGCTGGGGCAAGCTGTGAGTTCTACAAAAAAGCTGTTCCTTGGTATTCGATATTCAAATAGTTCGCTATTCTCGGAGGAGAAATCGACAATGAAGAAGAACACATTCATTGCAAGTTTGGCCTTTTTGCTGATGAACTTTGCTCAAGCGGAAGTGGTGCGTGTCGATGTGCGACCTTCAACCACTGCGCCTGAGATCAAGGCGGCAGATTCGCCGCATATTGTTCTTGTTGATGCAGGTCGCGTCGCAGGTGATCTCTTGCTATGGATGCCGGGCACTCTGGGACGTCCGCATCTTGGTGCACAATTTGATTTTCCGCAATTTGCGGCGCAGCAGGGCTATCGTGTCATTATTTTGTCCTACATTACTGATCAGGCTGTGTCGGGTATTTGCGTTGGCAAGAATTTGCGCGGCAACCGGTCTTGCGCGGAAGATTTTCGACGCAAACGCATTTTTGGTGATCTGGGATTTTCGCTGATCGCGGACCAAGCGCAAGACGCCATTCAATACCGATTTACGCAGCTTTTACAATATTTGAAAGACACGCGCCAGGATGAACATTGGGAGCATTATCTCAACGCCGATGGCAGTCCGCGGTGGGAACGCATTGCAGTCGGCGGTCAATCGCAGGGCGGTGGACATGCCGCTTTTATCGCCCAAACGAAACCAGTGGCGCGCGTGATCATGTTGTCGGGAGGCTGGGATATAAGCGCACCAGGGGAGATTGCCGACTGGTACACCAAGCCCAATGCAACGCAGCCCAAGCGCTGGTTTGCTACCTATCATGTGGAAGAGCCTACCGCGAATCTGATGGCAGAAATTTATCGTGCTTTGCGTATACCCGCGGCGAATGTGGGTGTGTTCGAAAAGCCAGTCCGGGGAGCCAAAGCACATGGCGAAGGCTTATCTAATTCTGCTTATCAATCGTGGTGGAAATTTGCGCTTGGACGCGCTGCCTCGGTTTTGGAATCGCCTTGAGTTATTACCTGGCACCATCGGCGTGAAGCGACTTGCGTTCACGCTAGATGGTGGCAATTTCTCTGTAATTACTGCGCGGGATTTGCGCCTTCAGCATGAATTTGATTGATCGCTGCAATCAGCTCATTACTTAAGCAAACTTCCGTTGCGCGAATGTTTTCTTCCAATTGGATTAAGTCGGTTGCGCCTATGATGGTGCTGGCCACAAACCAGCGTGAGTAACACCAGGCCAATGCAAGTTGTGCAGGGGTTAGTCCATGCGCGCGCGCTAAAGCCGTATACCGTGCGCTCGTGGTGATGACTTCAGGTCGCATATAGCGCGGACTCCAAGTTGGCGGGAATTTTGTCAAGCGTCCTTTGGCTAGTGCATCATCGACGTATTTACCCGTTAAGCGTCCGAACGCGAGTGGGCTATAAGCGAGCAGTCCGACTTGTTCGCGATAGCAGGTCTCAGTTAAGCCTTGCTCGTAGCTGCGGTTCATCAGATGGTAGGGATTTTGAATTGAGACGATGCGGGCTTGTTGCTTGCGTTCGGCATGCTTGACGAATTCGCTCACGCCCCAAGGTGTTTCGTTGGACACGCCGATGTGACGAATCTTGCCTTCTTTGACCAGGCTGTCTAAGACATCCAATGTGGCCTCAATGTCGACGCTGTCGTGTTCTAAGTCGGGATTAAATTCTTTCTGACCAAAAATAGGCGCGTTGCGGCTAGGCCAGTGTAATTGATACAGATCGATGTAATCGGTATGCAGGCGTTGCAAACTCGCTTCGATGGCGATACGGATATTCTTTGCATCGAGATCGTTATCGCCATTGCGTATCCATGGCATGCCGCGTGACGGACCGGCTACTTTGGTGGCTAAAATGATGTTGTTTCGTTGACCAGATTGCTTAATCCAGCTGCCGATAAATTGCTCTGTACGGTGGACTGTTTCTGCGCGTGGCATGACAGGATACATTTCGGCGGTATCAATAAAATTCACGCCATTTGCTACTGCGAAATCAAGTTGCTGATGTGCTTCTGCTTCTGTGTTTTGCTCACCGAAAGTCATGGTGCCAAGACATACTTCTGACACCATTAAATCGCTGCAGCCAAGTTTTTTGAGTTTCATGATTAATCTGAAATTTTGAGATGGAATCGATAGGGTGGATATAGCATTGTCGTAGCCACCTTATGTAAAGTCATTTATTGTTTCGTATTGCGAGGGCGCACTCACGCACCAAAGCGGGACCGCGGTAGATCAAGCCTGAATACACTTGCACTAACGATGCACCTGCATCCATTTTTGCCACTGCATCTTTGCCTGAAAAAATACCGCCAACGCCGATGATGGGCAGCGCGTTGCCGAGCTCTGATTTTAATGTGCGTATGACTTTGTTGGATAATTCAAATACCGGTTCACCCGATAATCCACCAGCTTCTTCGCCATGTTGTAGACCTTTGACCGCATCGCGGGTGATCGTCGTGTTGGTGGCGATCACGCCATCAATTTTATGGCGCAATAAAGATTCGGCGATGTTTTTGATTTGCTCGCTGTCGATATCAGGTGCAATTTTTAAAGTGATGGGCACATAACGTTTATGTTGATCGGCTAAGCGCTGTTGTGCGTCTTTGAGTTTGGATAACAGATCGTCGAGTTCGGATGCACCTTGCAATTGACGTAAGTTTTTTGTATTCGGTGAGGAGATGTTGACAGTGACGTAGCTAGCGTAAGGATAGACTTTATTCAGACACAGCAAATAATCGTCGGCAGCTTTTTCTATCGGTGTATCTGCGTTCTTCCCGATATTTAAGCCGAGCACACCTTGCTTCTCTTGATAAAAACGTGAAGCTTGCACATTCGCGACAAAGGCATCGACGCCACCGTTATTAAATCCCATACGATTAATAATCGCGTTGGCTTGCGGCAAGCGGAACATGCGTGGCTTAGGATTGCCAGCTTGGGCGCGTGGTGTGACAGTGCCGATTTCGATCGAGCCAAAACCTAAAGATGCCAGCCCATCAATATAGCGGCCATCTTTGTCCAAGCCTGCGGCTAAACCCACCGGATTCGGAAACGTAATTCCCATCACTTTACGCGGATCGGCCGCTGGCTTAGGGAGCAGGCGCGTCAGACCCATATTGTGAGCGCGCTTTAGACCCGGTAGCGTTAGGTCATGCGCGCTTTCAGGATCCATGAAGAAGAGGAAAGGGCGAGCTAAGGAATAGAGCAATTGATCGGACATAATTTTAAGTAGTTTACATTGAGTTTAGAGTGATTGCCAGCTGCCATCGAGTAAAGCTTGCAGTGGTTTGAAATTGGTTTTGTACGACATTTTACGGCTGGCTTCTATCCAGTAACCGAGATATAGGTAGGGTAGGCCAAGTATTTTGGTCTGGGCGATTTGCCATAGCACATTGAAGGTGCCGTAAGCGCTATGTGGCACATCGGGATCATAGAAAGTGTAAACGGAGGATAAACCATCATTCAAGATATCGATGATGCTAATCATACGTACAATATCTTGCGCGTCACGAAATGCGACCAGTCGCGTATTGACTCTACTCTGTAATAGAAATTGTGCATATTGATCGCGCCCATCTTGATCCATGCCACCGCCCGCATGGCGGCGACTTTGATATCGTTGATAGAGCTCGAAGTGTTCTTCAATAAATTCGAGTGGCAAAATTTCGGCATGTAAATCGGCGTGCAATCGTAGTGCGCGACGTTGGCTACGGTTGGTTTTGAATTCGTCGACGATGGTACGTACCGGTGTGCAGGCCGAACAATGGTCACAATACGGGCGATAAACAAAAACACCGCTGCGTCGAAAGCCACGACTGACTAATTCCGAATACACCTCATTGCCGATCAGGTGTGCTGGTGTGGCAACCTGCGAACGCGCTTGCCGATCATCCAAATAGCTGCAGGCGTAGGGCGCTGTCGCATAGTAATGCAACGTGATGTAGTTGCCCGCATCATTGCTATTATCGGCACTATCAGTATGATCAGCGCGTTGAATTGCTTCGTCAGCGATAGGCAAAATAGACTGTGTTGGCGGATTAGTTCGGGATTGCATCGCTGATCATCTTTCTGCTGGCTAGGGGATGCGTGGTTTGTAAATATTCCTTGAAGCTGATTAAATCTAAAGAACTCCAATGTTGGATCGTCTCTTGCACAATCGCCTGCCTTACATGTTGCATGAAGTCATGGCGGCTTATGGGCTTAGCGCCAAATGTCGCCAGATGCGAGGTTTCTTGCTGGCAGTCTATCATTTCCACATCCTGCTTGCGTAAGAAAACCACTAACTGACTTAATGCCATTTTAGAAGCATCCGTCACCTTAGCAAACATCGATTCACCATAAAACATTTTACCGATGCAAATGCCGTAGGCTCCACCGACTAATTGGTCGTCAAGCCAGACTTCTGAACTATGCGCATAGCCTAATTGGTGCAGAGCGGTATAGCCAGCGATGATCTCTTCTGAAATCCAGGTTCCATCTTGATTTTTGCGTGGTTCGGCGCAATAGCGCATGACTTGTTCAAATGCCGTGTCAAAACGAAAACTCCAGTGCGGATCTTTGAGCGATTTGTTCAGACGCTTCTTTAAACTATCGGAGAGTTTGAAATCGCTAGTTTTTAAGACCATACGCGGATCAGTTGACCACCACAACACGGGCTGATCTTCAGAAAACCATGGGAATATGCCGTTCTGGTAGGCATTTAATAGGCGTTCAGGTGACAAATCGGCACCAGCAGCCAATAAGCCTGCGGCACCTTGTTCCTCCGTCAAGGCGTCCTCGACATTGGGGAACGGGCTGTCAATTTCTAACCAAGGAATCATAGGTGCGGGATGCCGATATACTTGCTTACTTAGTTAGGGCGATGTGATTTATAAAAATCATGTTCGTGCAAGCTAAATTGTCCACCAGCGCGGACTTTTTTTAGGTCTTCAAAAAAAAACTTCAAAGTCTGTCCCACTGTAGCAAACGCAATTTCGTCCCAAGGGATTTCATGTTCGGCAAATAAAGCTACTTCGAGACTCTCGATCCCGGCCAGATAATTCAAGTCAACCAAAGTTGCTCTATAGAATAGGTGGACTTGATCTACATGCGGTACGCTGAGCACGGAGAATAATTCGTGCAGTTCAATATTTGCTCCAGATTCTTCTATCGTCTCGCGTTGTGCAGCTTGGCGACAAGTTTCCTGATTCTCCATAAAGCCTGCTGGCAAAGTCCAGAAGCCATAACGAGGCTCAATCGCGCGTTTGCAGAGCAACACTTTGACTTCGCCTGCAATATTCCATATTGGTAAAGTACCGACCACCATGTTCGGATTTTGATAATGAATCGTGCCGCAGTCTGTGCAGACAAAGCGTTCTCGCGTATCGTCAGCGGGAACTTTCAAAGCCACAGGCGCAGCGCAATCAGAGCAAAATTTCATAGCGTAAATCTTTCGGAGCAGACATATAAATTGTATCTATCAAAGTGTATCACTGTCAGTCAGATTCGATGAGAGCATAAGTGATAAAACCACGTAGAGTCATGATGTGGCGATAAGTATCTACTTACGAATACTGCTTAAGTATAGAAAGAAATTGCGCAAAGCAGCAAAGTCCTGTATAGTTCTATTTATCAGACGCGGGGTGGAGCAGTCTGGCAGCTCGTCGGGCTCATAACCCGAAGGTCGTAGGTTCAAATCCTGCCCCCGCAACCAGTTTTAAGAAAAAGCCACGTTTCATCGTGGCTTTTTCGTTAGGCTGACGAATTTTTTTGATTGGTTTGCGTTTAGAGCGTATTTCTAGACTACAATCGGGCATCTACTAAATTGATCGACTGTTTTGACTGACTTATATTGGTTGCTCGCGAATTGGCGACCCGAGAACAAGTTGGCTGCAGACTGATCCACCAGGCGCACATCGATGATTCGTGCTGCGCAATGTCCTACAAGACTAGACTGGTTGGGATAATAATTATCCCGAGTGCTTCACTGAATACTTCTTAAGATCAACACAACCTGTTAGCTAAAGAGTTTGCATGAATACTGCAGATGCCAAGCGTGTACTCGAAACCGCATTGTTATGCGCACATGAGCCGCTGACCATTAATACAATGAAAAAATTGTTTGTTGATAGTAGTGATCAAGAAGATTTGGTCGGTGCTGATACGATCAAATTAATGCTGGAAGAAGTGCGTCAAGATTGGTCGGATAAAGGAATTATGTTGGTTTCCTTATCGACCGGTTGGCGCTTTCAAAGTCGCCCTGAGATGCGTGCTTTCATTGATCGTTTGAACCCAGAAAAGCCGCCCAAATACTCACGTGCGACCTTGGAGACTTTAGCGATCATTGCTTATCGTCAGCCAGTGACGCGTGGTGATATTGAAGAAATACGCGGTGTTGCAGTGGCCTCGCAAATGGTAAAGACGCTTGAAGACCGTGGATGGATAGAAACCATTGGTCATCGTGAAGTGCCGGGGCGACCAGCTTTGTTTGCGACGACCAAGCAATTCTTAAGTGATTTGGGTTTGGCATCGCTTGATCAATTGCCACCTTTGCAGCAGATTGGTCAAGAAGAGGCTGAGGACGGGCTTCCTTCTCAAGATGACTCTCCAGAATTGAATATGTTCGACGGGATTGAGGCTTTGGTTGAGGTTGCTGATGCGCCTGTGGTGAATGTTGACACGCTTGGTGATGATTTGCTTTCTAATGTTGATGTAGATGGCGAGCTTGAGGTCGAGGTTTCTCAAGAAGATGTTATTGCGGTTGTCGTTGAAAATAATACGATTGAAATAGTTGAAGATGAAATTAAAGTAAATGCGCTAATAAGTGTGCAAATAAGTGCGCAAGAAGAATTGAGTGATGTTGTAGCGGAAGGCAATGCTGCAGATGCTCTAGAAAAAGAAGCAGCCAGTGATGTGATCTTGGATGATGTTGCAATGATGGCTGATACGAATATAGATGAAGTAGTGGAAGCAGATGCTGAAGCTCTAACACCTTTCAAACCAGAATCAGATAATGAACACAAATAATCCAGACGATACTTCTAGCCAGCAAAATCCTGGTGCTGAAACCGACGCACCGCGTGCTCGTGCAAAACGCGTTGCACGTCCAAAAGTCGCAAAGACCGATGATGCAACTGCCGATGCTGTAAATGCGGTGAGTGACGGCGCGCCAGCTGTTAAAGCGCCACGTGCACCGCGCAAGCCTAGATTGAAGCCAGAAGCAGACAGTGCTGAAGTGGTTCAAGCATCAGCTTTTGCAGAGCGGTCAGCGCCTGCTGCCAGAGCGCCGCGTCAAGAGCGTCCGCCACGTCAGCCGCGCGCGCCACGTCAAGTTGAGTCGCGTGAAGTGAATGCATTGCAGCAAAATGCACCCCAGTTGGAGTCAGCGAATCAAGTTGGTGTTGAAGAGAGTAATGAGCGCCAACGTCGTCCGCAAAGCGATAGAACAAATTCCCGTAACGCGAAACCTCGTGATGGGCAGGCGCGCGATGGTCAGCCACGTAATCGTCAACAGGCTAAACCTGGACAAGGTGGTCAAAATCGCAACGGCGATCAGCGCAACCAAAATACTCAACGTCGTCCGGGTCAGCAAAATAGTCGTGGCGCAGTACCAGATGCGGATGATGTGTTTTCATTCGTGACTTCTGATGCCTATGACGCAGCAGATGATACTCAGCTATTACGCAACGATAAAAATAAGAAGCCGCGCCGTGATTTAACGGCCGATGATGATGCGCCAAAATTGCATAAAGTTTTGGCAGAAGCTGGTCTCGGTTCGCGTCGTGATATGGAAGAGTTGATTATTGCTGGTCGCGTTTCCGTCAATGGTGAGCCAGCGCATATTGGTCAGCGGATCTTGCCGCAAGATCAAGTGCGGATTAACGGAAAACTAATTCAGCGTAAGGTTAGTAAAAAACCGCCACGCGTGCTGATTTACCACAAACCAGCCGGTGAAATCGTTAGTACTAGTGATCCAGAAGGTCGCGCATCGGTGTTTGATAGTTTGCCGCAAATGAAGGTGGGTAAATGGTTGGCAGTTGGTCGTCTCGATTACAACACTGAAGGTTTGTTGTTGTTCACCACGTCGGGTGATCTCGCAAACCGCCTGATGCACCCACGTTACGGCATTGAGCGAGAATACGCCGTGCGTACTTTGGGTGATTTGGAAGAAGGCATGCGTCAAAAACTGTTGGCCGGTGTTGAGCTAGAAGACGGTCTGGCGCAATTCTCCAAAATTTCTGATGGTGGTGGTGAGGGCGTGAATAAATGGTATCGCGTCATCATTGGAGAGGGCCGAAACCGCGAAGTGCGTCGTATGTTCGAGGCTGTAGGTTTGACTGTGTCGCGTTTGATTCGTACTCGCTATGGTGTGATGACTTTGCCTTCTGGCTTGAAACGCGGCCGTTGGGATGAGTTAGGCGAGGATGCAGTGCGTAGCTTGCTCAAAGTTAGTGGTTTGGAAAAAACTGCTGGTGAAAAATCCGAAAAACCTATGGGCAAGCCAAATGGTAATCGCGTGCAAGGTGGCAAAGTGCCACGTAATGTGAATCCATTTGATGCACCAGTGCAAAGAAGTTTTGAGCCTACGGTGCGTGGTGGTTTTGCTAATCCTCAAAATGGTCGTCCAGCGCGTGGTGCAAGTACTGGTGGATATGCTGGTGCACAGGGTGGTAAAACTGCTAAGCCAAATGCAAATGGTGGAAAGCCGCGCAGTCGTCAGCCAGATCCTTTGCAAACAGCCTTAGGTTATCCAAGTCGTGATCAAAATCGTCGCGGGCCAACTGAGCGTGGTAGTGGGCCGGCGATTGGTCAGGCGATTGCAGCACGCCGTCGCCGCGGCACATAAAATTAAATGCCTGGAAGTGGGTGAAAGATGTTGCTCAGGCTGTGTTTTTCACCGACTTCTCATTGCGATTGAGTAATTAATCGTTTATAATCTTGTAGTTAGCAGATTTTTCCTTGGGTTGGTTTTAGATTGGTTTTTAACCATTATCTTAAATTCGTTTAAGGCGCTAAGAAGATGGGCTAGTGCCCATTTTTTTTTGGCGAATCGTTTTTGAGCGTGAAATTAAGTTAATTGAACTTAAATTGATTTGCTGCAAAATCGAGATCTGTGTTTATCGGAGAATTGTCTTGCAATTGTTGGAATTAATTGAAAAGACTGTCAATGGGACAGGCTATGATCTGGTCGATTTTGAGCGGGCAGAGCGCGGTTTGTTTCGTGTGTATATTGACCTTTTGCCTGAAGATGTTGAAGAAAAGGGTCATATCACAGTAGAGGATTGCGCGAAAGTCAGTCATCAATTGTCACACGTATTGACTGTGGAAGAAGTAGCTTACGAACGCTTGGAGATTTCTTCTCCGGGATTGGATCGACCATTGAAGAAGATTGCTGATTTCGTCCGTTTTGTCGGCGAAAAAGCCAATGTGAAATTGCGATTGCCTATGCCAGGCATGGCGAATCGTAAGAGCTTCGAAGGTGTATTGCATGAGCCAGACGGGGAAACTCTGAAGCTCGAATTTGAAACAAAAGATGGCGCGGCGATGCTTGAGTTTACGCTCGCTGATTTAGATAAGGCACGCTTAGTGCCGCAAGTGGATTTTAGGAGTCGCAAAGCATGAGTCGCGAAGTTTTATTATTGGTTGATGTGCTGGCGCGTGAAAAAAACGTTGATGAAGATATCGTTTTTGGCGCATTGGAACATGCTTTGGCAACGGCTACCAAAAAGCGTTATGAAGGTGAAGTTGATATTCGTGTAGAAATCGACCGTGATACGGGCGAATATCGTACATTCCGCCGTTGGCACGTGGTGGCTGACGAGGCAGGTTTGCAATTGCCAGATCAAGAAATTTTGCATTTCGAAGCTGTTGAGCAATACGCTGATATCGAAGTCGATGAATACATCGAAGAGCCGGTCGAATCTGTTGAACTGGGTCGTCGTTTTGCACAAGATACTAAACAAATCGTATTGCAACGTATCCGTGATGCGGAACGTGAACAGATTTTGGCTGAATTCTTAGAGCGTGGTGATTCCCTGGTGATGGGTACGATCAAACGCATGGAGCGCGGCGAAGCGGTGGTTGAATCTGGTCGTATCGAGGCACGTTTGCCGCGCGATCAAATGATCCCAAAAGAAAACTTGCGTGTTGGTGATCGCGTTCGTGCTTACATCTTGCGTATTGACCGCAATGCACGTGGTCCACAAGTGATCTTGTCTCGTACCGCGCCAGAATTCATCATGAAATTGTTTGAATTGGAAGTGCCGGAGATCGAACAAGGTTCTTTGGTTATTAAATCTGCAGCACGTGATGCAGGTGTGCGCGCTAAGATTGCGGTTCACACGGATGATAAACGCATTGATCCTATCGGTACTTGCGTTGGTATGCGTGGTTCACGCGTTCAAGCAGTGACTGGCGAGCTTGGTGGCGAACGTGTTGATATCGTATTGTGGTCTGAAGATCCAGCGCAATTCGTGATTGGTGCATTAGCACCGGCGAATGTTTCTTCTATCATGGTTGATGAAGAAAAACACGCAATGGACGTGGTCGTCGATGATGAAAACCTCGCGATTGCGATTGGCCGTAGTGGTCAAAACGTACGCTTGGCAGCAGAATTGACTGGCTGGCAAATTAATATCATGACGGCAGAGCAATCTGCGGATAAAGCAGAACAAGAATCTGCTGGCATCCGTGCTCTGTTCATGGAAAAACTCGACGTGGATCAAGAAGTTGCAGACATCTTGGTCGACGAAGGCTTCTCTAGCTTAGAAGAAATCGCTTATGTACCAATTAGCGAAATGCTGGAAATTGACGCCTTAGATGAAGATACAGTGAATGAATTGCGCAATCGCGCACGTGATGCACTTGTGACAGAAGCGATTGCTTCTGAAGAAGGTGTAGAAGGTGTGGAAGACGCATTGATTAATCTGGAAGGTATGAGCCGTGCAACAGCAGGTAAATTGGGCTTGGCTGGTATTAAGACCCTCGCTGCTTTCGGTGGCTTAGCTTACGATGAATTTGGTGCGATTTTGGCTCTGTCTACAGACCGTGCGCGTCAATTAATTGATAATGCATTTGAAGATGTGACTGATGATGAGATGAAACTCATTGACGCTAAATATGATGAACATGCTAAAGCCTTATTGGAAAAAGCATGGAAACTCGTTGAAGCAAAATAATCACGAGTTAACAACATAATTTAAGCGTGGATTTAACTAAATTTATAGCGTTAAATCACAGCGCAAACAAAGAAAGAGGACTGAATGGCGAGTAATAATGTAGCTCAATTTGCCACCGAGCTGAAAATGTCAGCGGATTTACTGCTCACGCAATTGAATGCCGCAGGCGTTACAAAAGCGTCTGCGTCCGACGTCTTGTCTAAAGAAGATAAAGACAAGTTGTTGGAACATTTGCGCCGTTCGCACGGCGTGGCTCCTGATGCCGATAAGAAAAAAATTACTTTGACTCGGAAAGAAACGACCGAGATCAAACAAGCTGATGCGACAGGCAAAACACGCACAGTACAAGTTGAAGTACGTAAAAAACGCACTTTTGTGAAGCGGGACGAAAGCTCTCCAGAAGACAATGCGAAACCTGAGATAGCAATTGATCCAGCGGAAATGGCGCGTCGTGAGGCAGAAGCGCAAGCCGAGGCAGAGTTGGCAGCGCGTCGTGAAGCTGAGCTGTTAGCGAAGCAAGAGCAACTGGCTAAACTTGAAGCAGAAAAAGAAGCAGAAGCGAAAGCGGCACGCGAAGCGGAAGCTGCTGCGAAGGCAAAAGCAGAAGCAGAAAAAACGAAACAAGCGGAAGAGAAACGTGCGAAAGCAAGCAAAACTCCAGCGGTTTCGGAAGTCGCTTCTGATGCACCTGCAGCAGATGAAGAAGCAAAACGTCTAGCCGCTGAGGAAGCAAAGAAAAAAGCGACTGCCGCTGCAGCTGAAGCCAAAGAGGCGGTGAAAGAAGCGGCTGCACGTGCTGCCAATGCTGAAAACGCTCGCAAGAAAGTTGCTGACGAAGTTGCACAGATTAAAGAGATGATGCTGGCAGCGCGTAAACCAAAAGTGGTCGAGCCGCCAGCTCCTGTTGTTGCTGCACCATCTAAAGTCGCAGAAGGTACGTTACATAAACCAGCTGATAAAAAGCCTGGTGAGAAAAAGCCTGGTGACAAGAAAGAAGTGAAGCCGGCAGTAGCCGCACCAACCGACAAAAAAGCCATCAAATCTGCCAATGTGTCCTCTACATGGCAAGAAGACGCGAAAAAACGCGGCGCTGGTGGTTTGAAAACACGTGGTGCAGCACCAGTTGGTCGTGATGGATGGAAAAGCGGTCCTAAAGGTCGTCGTAATAATCATCATGATGATAGAGAAACCAATTTCCAGGTACCAGTTGAAGCCGTTATTAAAGACGTCTATGTGCCAGAGACTTTAACTGTCGCTGAACTGGCACATAAAATGTCAGTCAAGGCTTCTGAAGTGATTAAGCATTTGATGAAACTCGGTCAAATGTGCACGATCAATCAGGTTCTTGATCAAGAAACAGCGATGATTCTGGTTGAAGAGATGGGCCATAAAGCCTTCGCGGCGAAGATTGATGATCCTGAGTCTATGCTGACGGATGTTGCTGAACATGCAGAATACGAATCATCACCACGTGCGCCAGTCGTTACGGTGATGGGTCACGTTGATCACGGTAAAACATCATTGCTCGATTATATTCGTCGCGCTAAGGTGGCTTCCGGTGAAGCGGGCGGTATTACGCAGCACATTGGCGCTTATCACGTCGAAACGCCACGTGGCATGATCACGTTCTTGGATACGCCAGGCCATGAAGCGTTTACAGCTATGCGTGCCCGTGGTGCGAAAGCAACCGATATCGTTATTCTGGTCGTTGCAGCAGACGATGGCGTGATGCCACAGACGAAAGAAGCGATTGCGCATGCAAAAGCAGCTGGTGTACCTTTGGTGGTAGCGATCAACAAGATTGATAAGCCAGGTGGTAATGCAGATCGCGTGACACAAGAATTGATCGCTGAAGGCGTCGTTCCAGAAGCATACGGTGGTGAATCACCGTTTGTATCTGTCTCAGCGAAAACTGGTCAGGGCATCGACGAGTTGTTAGAGCAAGTTTTGTTGCAAGCTGAAGTTTTAGAATTGCGTGCACCAGTTGATGCACCTGCTAAAGGTTTGGTGGTTGAATCTCGCTTGGATAAAGGTCGCGGTACTGTTGCAACGATCTTGGTTCAATCTGGTACCTTGAAACGCGGAGATGTGGTTTTGGCTGGTTCATCTTATGGTCGCGTTCGTGCGATGTTGGATGAAAACGGTAAGAATATCCACACAGCTGGACCATCGATTCCGGTAGAGATTCAAGGTTTGACCGAAGTCCCTGCGGCTGGTGAAGAAGTCATGGTCATGGTTGATGAGCGCAAAGCACGTGAAATCGCTTTGTTCCGTCAAGGTAAATACCGTGATGTTAAATTGGCGAAACAGCAGGCAGCGAAGCTCGAGAACATGTTCGAAAACATGGGCGAAGGCGAACTCAAAAACTTGCCGATCATCGTCAAAACCGACGTTCAAGGTTCGCAAGAAGCTTTGGTTCAATCATTGGTCAAATTGTCGAACAACGAAGTCCGCGTACAAGTGGTACATGCGGCAGTTGGTGGCATTTCCGAATCCGACGTCAACTTGGCGGTTGCTTCCAAAGCGGTCATCATCGGCTTTAACACTCGTGCTGATGCTTCCGCTCGTAAGTTGGCTGAATCGAATGGCGTGGACATCCGTTACTACAACATCATTTACGATGCAGTAGACGAAATCAAATCTGCTCTGTCCGGTATGTTGGCACCAGAGAAGCGCGAAACGATCATTGGTATGGTCGAGATTCGCCAAGTCTTCTCCGTCAGCAAAGTGGGTTCCATTGCAGGTTGCTTGGTTACAGAAGGCGTTGTTAAGCGTACGTCGTCGGTTCGTTTGTTGCGCAACAATGTGGTGACATGGACTGGCGAGTTGGATTCTTTGAAGCGTTACAAAGACGACGCCAAAGAGGTACGTGCAGGTATGGAGTGCGGTCTCTCACTCAAATCCTACAACGATATCCAGGTTGGAGATTTCTTAGAAATCTTCGAAATCCAGGAAATTGCCCGTACTCTGTAAGCAATTAAGAAGTAAGACTAAAGAGGAAGCGCAAGCTTCCTCTTTAGTTTTGTAGTGTTGAAAAGAGACTGAAAATTCCTTCCCTTTGTAGAATAATGGGAGAAATTCTAGATCTCGTAGGGCGGGTGCAACCCGCGCTGCTCAGATATGTGATGCGATGGCGGCGCGGGTTGCACCCGCCCTACAATGTAGCATCTTCCTCGCAAGCACCGTTTGCCGGAAGAGTGAAGGTCTAAGTGGCAGCATGCAATGCTAGTAAAAGCCAATTCTTTTTCCTAAAGAATCATGGCGACGAACATTGAAAAGCGCAGCGAGCTTTCTTCAATGATTGATAGAACATAAAAGAAGTAACCGGTAATCCTTATGGCAAAAAATAGTAAATCCATCCCAGCTCGCGGTTTGCGCGTTGCTGATCAAATCCAACGTGATTTGTCCGAAATCATTTGGTCGGAACTGAAAGATCCACGTGTCGGCATGATTACCCTCACTGAAGTGCAATTGACGCCTGATTACGCCCATGCCAAAGTGTATTTCACGACCTTGGCGGACGATCCCGCCGCCATCAAAAATACCCTAGAAGGCTTAAACAAGGCAGCAGGATTTTTGCGCAATCAGCTAGGTTTGAAATTGCGCATTCACACTTTGCCGCAATTACATTTCGTCCATGATACTTCCACTATGCGCGGTATCGCGATGTCGAAGTTGATCGATGAGGCGAACGCGACTCACGTTCCAGAAGATAAGAACGACAACGAAGACTGATTCGGTTCTTAAGAAGCTGAAACCGCAGAGACTTAGAGACTGCAGTTTTCGTAGGGCGGGTGAAACCCGCGCTGATCAGGTGCTCGATAGGCTGGCGGCGCGGGTTTTACCCGCCCTACATGCCTTATGAGTGCTGAGTAGAGACTTTTTGAATTTCCAATTCTAACCTGCATATGAACCAACCCATTAAGAAAAAAACACGCCTACCCATCAACGGCGTGCTGTTATTAGATAAGCCTGTGGGTTGGTCGAGCAATGATGCATTAATCAAAGCGAAGCGTTTGCTCAATGCGATTAAGGCCGGCCACACTGGGACCTTAGATCCGTTTGCCACCGGCTTGTTGCCATTATGTTTTGGCGAAGCGACCAAGTTTTCTGCTGATTTATTGGATGCCGACAAAACCTATCAAACTGTGGTGCATCTGGGTGTCAGCACCAACACAGGTGATACCGAAGGTGAAGTCATACAAACCCGCGAAGTGCACGTCACCGAAGCACAAATTCAGACGGTCTTAGAACAATTCAAAGGTGACATCCAACAAGTCCCGCCTATGTATTCGGCACTCAAGCGCGATGGCAAACCACTCTATGAATATGCACGCGAAGGCATCACTCTTGAACGTGAAGCGCGTCCGGTGACGATTCATTTACTTGAATTCGTTAAATACGAAGCGCCATTTCTCACCCTAAATGTACGCTGTAGCAAAGGCACTTACATTCGTGTTTTAGGTGAAGACATCGGCAATGCTTTGGGCTGCGGTGCGCACCTAAACGCATTGCGCCGCACCCATGTTGGTCATCTTATTTTAGAAAATACCGTAACGCTCGATCAATTGATAGAAATGAGTGAAGAGCAACGTCATGCCTTGTTGGCGCCTGTCGATGCTTTGTTATCGAGTTTTCCTGAGGTTCTCTTAAACCAAGATTTATCTAAACGCTTTTTGCAAGGACAACGGATTTCATTGGCGAAAGAAGCTGTCGCTCATCCAAGTGAGCTCGGACGAGTGCGAGTTTATCGCGTTGATCCTGAACAAGCAGCGAGACAATTACTGGGCTCGGCACAGTTGCAAGAGTTTGGTGTGTTGGCGCCAGAGCGTTTGATTTCGACCGTTGATCAACACTGAACTTTGCTGTCTTGACTTAGCTTTCACGGGTAGAATGAGCGGATTGATTCCCCATGAAAGCCTCTCATGTTTCAAGACATTATTCACTTCTGGTTCGAAGAAATCGACAGCAAAAAATGGTGGAGTGTTGATCCTGAATTTGATCAACTGATACAAAGTCGCTTTCACAGCTTGATGCTACAGGCCGCCGCAGGCGAGCTTTATCAGTGGCGTTCTGATGACCATGGTCGGCTCGCAGAAATCATCGTCCTCGATCAGTTCTCTCGCAATATGTATCGCAATACCCCGCAAGCTTTTGCGCAGGATGCCATGGCCTTGGTGCTGGCACAAGAGGCGATCAGGGCGCAGGCAGATCATGGCTTAAACCCGATTGAAAGAAATTTTTTGTACATGCCATTCATGCATAGTGAATCTCGTGTTATCCACGCTTTTGCTGAAAAGTTGTTTCATGAACATGCCCCTCAAGGTAATTACGAATTCGAGTTAAAGCACAAGCGCATCATCGACCGTTTCGGGCGTTACCCGCATCGCAATGCGATTTTGGGACGCGAATCGACGGCGGAAGAAATCGAGTTTCTGAAAGAAGATAGTTCGCGCTTTTAGCCGCATATTTTAGTGAGATCAGCGGGAGGTACTTCATGGCTAGTTTTAATTTACGGCAATTGTTGGTGGCAGCTTGTTTGATCGCGATTGGCAGCGGCGGGACTCTACTTGCGCAAGCCTTGAGCGATTCTCCGCAGCGCCAAGAAAAACAACGAGTTGAACTGCTAGGACCTAATGGCATTGCTACCGGCATGGAAGTAATTTCGTCCGTCGCAGAATATCAGCCAGGCGAGGGTATTGATTTGCATCTTCATCACGGCATCGAAGCCTTGTATGTGGTGCAGGGCGCTCAGATTCAAATGCCAGGAAAAGAGTCGCTTAGTCTCTCTACGGGTGCTAGCCTGATGAATTTACGCATGGTGCCACATGGCGGCTTCAAGGTTGTTGGTGATACCTCGTTGAAATTGTTCACTGTTCATATCGTCGAAAAGAACAAACCACTTTACGATAAATCTGCGGGCGTTGTCGGCAGCAAATAGTCGGTGCTTGGTTTATCCTCGCGCTTTGTGTAGGATGCGGGTTCGCTCACGCTTACTACTCCTCATGCATCCGACTCAAGACGCAATTTCAACTAAACTTAGTTCAAGTCAACGTAATTTCGGTATCGACCTGCTACGCGGGTTTTCCATTCTATTCGTCGTCATTCATCATCTCGCCATGAGTTTTCGTTTGCCCTTGCAACCGAGCTTGGCGGGGGAGTTTTTGAGTAAGCGCATCATTAATGGCATTAGCTTCAATGGCTATGAATCGGTGTTTCTGTTTTTTGTCTTGTCTGGTTTTCTGATTGCACAGCGATGCTTGCAAACTTATGGGGAACTCAGTGCGATCAATTGGCGTCAGTTCTACCGTCAACGTTTCAGCCGTATCTTTCCATTGCTCGCACTTTTACTCGTTGTATTGAGCCTCATGCATTTGTTTGGTGTTGACGGCTACGTGGTCCAAGAAAAAGGCCAAACTTTATGGCGCGCTTTATTGTCTGCGCTTGGTTTGCACTTGAATTGGTACGAAGGACAAACGACTTGGCTGCCAGCCGCTTGGGATGTCTTGTGGTCTTTGTCTATCGAAGAGGTTTTTTATCTCGCGTTTCCCTTGCTGTGTATAGTCTTACCAAGACGCTGGTTGGTCGCCGCTTTGTTGATTTTGGCATTCTCATTGCCATGGACCCGTGAAGCGATCGTTAGTAACGAAATTTGGAAAGAAAAAGCTTACTTGCCAGGCATGTCGGCCATTGCTTTCGGCGTATTGACAGCGCTGCTTGCACAAATCTGGAAAACCAGCGAACAGTTTGCGCGTTCGATTGCTGTATTGGGTGGCATTGGCTTGATCGCGATTTATTTCTTCGGCAGCGAGGTGTGGAAAGTGATACATGGCTACAGCATGCTGCTCTTGTGCCTGTCCGCTTGCCTCTTAGTGTTCGCAGCTCAGCGACTCGCTCCACGCCCTCGTTGGGGGTGGCAATGGTTGGCGAAGATGGGGTATTTGAGTTATGAAATCTATCTGAGCCATATGTTCATCGTCTTGTCGGTTTGCAGCGCTTATCGTGCTTATTTTGGTGAGAATATGCGTTGGACGTTTGTGGTGTATGTGCCCGTGGTAGTGGCTTGTTTGTTGTTTGGTGCGTTGCTGGAACGGTGGATCAGTACGCCAGCTATGCGATATCTACGTTCACGTACCTTAAGTAAATAGAGCCTCGTTTTAATCTGCAAAATGTGGGGAGAGAATTGGTGCGCACAAGTTGGTTATTGATTCTGTTTGCCCTGCCAGGCCTCATTGGCAGTCTTCTACTGGTGCGCTTGGCAGGGGCGGGACAGGCACTGCAAGTGCAGCAGATTGTGGTTGCCTTGATAGGCATCGCCTTCGTGCTTTGGATGGACAAAGTGCGCCGAAATCAAGATGCGGAGAACGGTTCGTCGATGCCACGGCTAGTCCGTAATTCGATTTTGATACTCGTATCGATGTTGATCGGCTTCGCCGCTTGTTACGTATTTTCTAAAGCTGAAAGTCCAAGTCGTTGGCTTAAATTCGGTGGCTTACGCTTATACTTTTCAGCAGCAGTTTTGCCTTTGGCTTTATACGTGTTCGCTAACCTCCATTGGCGCTTACAGTTTTCCGCGTACGCCAATGTGTTGCTTGTGTTAGTGTTCGCAGCACTACTGGCTTTACAACCAGATGTTTCACAACTCATGGCCTTCTCGCTAGCGGTCTTGTTCGTTGTGTGGCATCGAGCGGGTGGTTTGGTGCTGAAATTGGGGATTAGTTTGGTATTGGGATTGCTATGTTACTGGTGCCGGCAGCAGCCAGATCCGCTGCAGCCCGTGTCTTATGTTGAAGGTGTGATTCAGTTGGCGGGGAGTGCGGGAATCGCCCCGATGTTAGCGGCGATATTGAGCGTAGCACTAATTCCGATTTGCTTGTTTTATGCAGGTATCAAACGTAGCTCCCCAGAATTGATGCCGATTGCGCTGTACTACATCGTGATCATGATTTGCGCGTACTTAGGGTTGACGCCTATGCCGTTAATTGGCTTTGGTGCTGGGCCTGTGCTGGGGTATTTTTTGCTATTAGGAATGTGTGGAAATTCTTAGACGCACATTTGTTACCGCTAAAAAAAGCGCAAAGAATTCGAATTCTTTGCGCTCCTTGATAGCTATGGTGTCTCTTTAGGTAGACGCCTTCACCACCATCCCAGCGGGCGTATCTTCAACCTCAAACCCCGCAGCTTTAATCGCATCACGCAAACGATCAGATTCAGCCCACACTTTGTTTTGACGAGCGAGCTTACGTTGTTCGACGAGTTCTAAAATGTGCGTAGGGATTTCAGTTTTCTTCGGTTCCCATGCCTTCAAGTTTAAACCTAACATTTGATCGAAGTAATCGAGAGTCGCTTTTTTATCGGCGTCGCTGACATTTGATTTCAACATCTCCCACATCACCGCAATCGCCTTCGGTAAATTCAAATCTTGATCAACTTCAGCTTTGAAACGGTCGGCATAGTCTTGGTTAATGCTCCCGCCAGCAGGCAAACTGAAATAGGTTTCGCGTAGACGATTCAAACCGGTTTGCGAGGCTTTTAAGGATTCCCAACTGAAATTAAGTTGACTGCGATAGTGGGCAGACAAGCATAACCAGCGATAAGCGAGTGGGTCGATATTGTCATCGATTAAAGTCTGCAAACGCAAAAAGTCGCCACTCGATTTCGACATCTTGCCTGCATCGATTTGCAAGAAGTAGCCATGCATCCAGAAGTTAGCTAAGCGTGTGCCGTGGCAGGCTTGGTTTTGTGCGATTTCGTTGCTGTGGTGGATCGCGATATGGTCTTCGCCGCCGCAGTGAATATCAAACCAGGGTTCCAAATATTTCGCCGACATGGCCGAGCATTCGATATGCCATCCTGGGAAACCACGGCCCCAAGGGCTATCCCATTCCATTTGACGGGTGCTATCTGCTGGGCTGAATTTCCATAGCGCGAAGTCAGTTGGGTTTTTCTTTTCGCCGATGTCTACGCGTTTGCCTGCTTCTAAGCCTTCGCGGTTGAGGCGAGCGAGATAGCCATAGTCGTCTTGTTTCGAGGTGTCGAAATAGATGCCGTCGGAGGTGCGATAGGTATAGCCTTTTCCTTCGATGACGCTGATGAAATCAATTTGTTCGACGATGTGGTCGGTCGCCTTGCACCAGATTTTTGGTTCCAAAATATTTAAGCGTTGCACATCTTCTTTGAACGCGACAGTGTATTTCTCGGCGATCTCCCACGCCGTTTGGCCGGTGCGGCGCGAGCCTTTTTCCATCTTGTCTTCACCGTCGTCGCCATCGGAAACGAGGTGTCCGACGTCGGTGATGTTCACGACGTGTCGAACGTTGTAACCGTTGAACTCTAAGGCTCGACGTAAAACATCTTCAAATAGATAGGTGCGCAGGTTGCCGATGTGGGCGTAGTCATACACCGTTGGACCGCAACAATACAAGCCGACCCAGTCTTGATGAATCGGAGAGAAAGGGCGTAGGGAGCGTTCCCAATTATCGTAAAGTTGCATGGTCATGGATTATTTGAAGTAATAAAGGTAGTTTTGCCAGTGGTTCCTGATTTCATCGTTGTAGTGAAATGATCAGAGTTTTCGGCAGGACGATATTATCGCTTAATTCGACTTCTTGCCGTAGTGCAGTAATTAATTCGGCGTGTTTTTTGTATTGAATTGTTAATTTTGTCTGATGCGCGCAAGGGTTTGCATACAAAGTGAATTAAATTGTACCAATTGATTTGATATTGGCCCTGAAGCCGCTACACTGAATTCATACTCTTAAGCAATTATCCGGTTGGTGATAATTCCTATTATAAAAATGAGATTAAGCGCGGGGGATCTATGACTACTTCATATCCAGAAGTCACTGACGCGGAGCTCCGCGCACAGTATCAAAAACCAGATCAGCTCCGGGCGCAAAGAATTTTGCAATTCATGTTGTATGTTAACGCTCCGCTCTTGTACGTCGATTTCACGCTACTCGGTCAGGGGAGCGCTTTTGCTGGGCTAGGTTTAATGCGTCTGGCAATCATGGCATATGCTTGGTGGATTTTACGCAAATCGAATCATGCATCCCCGTTCGTTCATCTTGAAGAGCATCTGTTCTTTTGGTCGGCGTTGGTCTTGACGACACAATTAGTCGGCGATTTTTTATCTCCGCTAACTTATCTTGGACATTTTGCAATCGATGCTTGGATTTGCGTCATGGCTTCGATCGTTTTGCCGATACGTGGTGTCTATGTCAAGCGTCTGGTTCTTACGTATTTGTTTTTCGTCACAATACTGTGTCTGACAAAAATTTTCCCTAGCGCAACCTATCAGGTAATCGTGTTTTGTGTGTTGTTGCTAAGTACTTACACTGGCCAAATGGTGGCGGCGACCGTCCACAAATACCGTTTGAAATTGCTTAGTGCTGAATTTGAATTGCAACGCAAAGAAATTACTGACCCACTCACCGGGGTCGTTAATCGGCGTGAATTTTTGCGAATTACCGAAAACGAAATGCTAAGGCATCTTCGTTTGGGGAAGTCCTTGTCAGTATTGATATTTGATGTCGACGATCTTAAGCACATCAATTCACAATTTGGTACTGGCACCGCTGATATGGTTTTAGTTGAAACTAGCAAACGGATGCAACGGGCTACCCGCAATTATGATTGTCTGGCGCGATATGGAACTGAAGAGTTTGTCGTTCTATTGCCTGAAGCCGAAGCTGAAATTGCGAATAAAGTTGCAAATAGGGCACTCAACACGATTGCTGCGATACCGATTCCTATCTCTGGTCGAGAGGTCCGCGTCAGTGCCAATGTTGGTATCGCTACCATGCAAGAAGCGGACAGCGTGGAAAGTATGTTGAAACGCGCTGAAGACGATTTGCGGCGTGTCAGAACTTCTTCAGTCGTGGTGGCGGATCATCCGCAGATCATGGCGTCCGCCTAGTTTTTAATTTATCATTCCCTCCCCATCAGGACGCCGGTATCTAGGCGTTTTTTTGCTTGTCTAATTGTCCAACAATTGGCAGCGACAAGTTCAAACCATTCGCTTAGCTAAAGTAAAAAAGTATCTTTGTTGCTTTTCATTTGATAATTCAAAATTTGCTTGTTTCATTCCTGTTTTTGTTGAATACTTTTGCGTAAAAATAAACTATAAAAAATATTTTTTTATTTATGCGAATGAGCGCAAAGTAAAACAAACGAGGCGAAGGGCCATGCAAAATATTCTGAGACTAGTGTCGATGATCGTGATGTGTATGTTTGCTTTGAACGTACCAGCACAAGAAAAAATTCAACTTGAACGCATGGTTTTGACCGACGGCATCGAGCGGAGTAGTCGACAATTTAAGAATAAATTATCTTCTCCGGTACGTGGCAAAAAAGCGTATTTATGGATGCAGTTGCGTGGTTCCGCTGCACTCTTGGAGGAACTGAAATTGAGTCGTGACGGGAGCTTACCCATTCGTCATGAGTGGTACAAATATCAAAGTGATGAAATTAGTGCAGAGGCCCCAGATGTCTTGAATTTGAGTGTTGACCTGTCGGTTGGCAAGAAAGATGCTTTGCAGAGATTGTCGTATGAATTAACAGCCGATGGTGCCTTTAGTTGGCGTGTCTGGAGTGGTAAAGAACATCTGAGTAGTGGATGGTGGCGTGTCGACTTGGTGTACGCGACGGGCGATCCGGTACTTTGTCCAACGGCAGAAAATAAACAGAAAGCATGTAAATTTTCTTTTGAGGTGAAACGATGAGTGTAGAACAAACCGTTGCTGATATGACGAGTCCCGCTGTTCAGGAGACGAAGAATACGCGAAATAATCAACGCTTGGCAGCAGCCATTCAAGATGCGCAGATTTTGGTTGCTTATGCCGCAGAACGTGGCAGCTCTGTCGACGAAAATGTCATACACGTGATTATCAGCAGTGGCAGTGCTTACGCCGCACAATCCATGAATGACGATGCTGAAACCGCATTTTGGCTCGCCTACAACACCTTGGCGAAAGCTGTGGCGCCAGTCACCGTGAATAGTTTGCAAGCGGTCTTAGATCCCCAGCCAGGTGCTACCAGAAAGGTATGGGGCTTACATCTCTCGATGATTTCTTTGGCACGTAGCGCAGTGCGTTGGTACACCACATTGGCGATTGTGACGCTTTGTACTTTATTGACGATCCAGATTTATTGGCTGTTCGGAAAACAGATTACTGGCGATATACAAACAATTACCGAAAAGCATACAGAGGCCAAAGCAAAATGGGAAGCCGCACGTTTGCAAGCGATGAGTTCATCGGTAAAGAATAACAATAAATCTTCTGCGGAGACAGCTTCGCAAGAGTCCAGCAGCGTCGCAATTAGTAGCGGAAATGTGGTGCAAGATACCAGTTTATTTACATTGAAAGCGCAAGAACAAACCTATTTGCTTCATAAGAAATCTAGCTATGAATCCTTACATGTTTGGAGTCGTATTTGGGCAATTTTTCTACCGAATCCACAAATTGAAGTCGATGATCCCGGTGAGAGGAGAATTTATGATAATTCAATTTTATTGCAATCGTCGAATTTGTTACTAGATGCTTTACAGCGCTATTTGCTACCGCTCCTATACGGTTTGCTGGGCACTTGTGTGTATGTTTTGCGTACGCTATCGTCTGAGATTTCTACGCGTACTTATTCGGAAGCATCGAATATAGGATTTCGGATACGCTTGTATTTGGGGACCTTAGGTGGGATGGTGTTTGCGTGGTTTGTCATTCCGGATCAGAGCGATGGTTTATTTAAGTCCTTGTCGCCATTCGCCCTGGCATTTTTGGCCGGTTATAGCGTTGAGATTCTATTTGCCGCTATGGATAGATTTTTGTTTGCATTCACTAGTAAGCAGAGTTAAGTTGTTTGCAGCGCCAATTTTCATCGGTACAATTTTTTCTTAGGAAGTTGCACAGATCACGGTAAGGAGTGCAACTTACTTCAATTCCTTTTCTAAAAAATCCCACACGCCAGAATCAGCCATCGCAGCCACATTCAAGCGCATGTGGGTCGATGGCAATTGATGTGGTGAAAACAAACTTCCGGGGGCAAGTAAGAAACCTTTTTCTAAAGCCTTTTCGGTTAAGGCTATCGTATCTTTGCCAGTATCGACCCAAAGAAACATTCCTGCGGGTGTGCGGTACTTGACTTGCATGCCGATTTTTTCGACCCGGTTAGTGACCTCATCGCGTGCGCTATCGAGCTTGCCGCGTATGCGATCAACGTGCTTGCGGTAATGCCCTTCGGACAGAATTTTGTGAACCACGCGTTCACTGATTTCATTGGTCGTCAGGCTCGATAGCATCTTGCGGTCTGCCAAACGTATTGCCGTTTCGCGCGACGTTGCTATGAAACCTACGCGCAAATTCGCAGCGAGAGTTTTAGAAAATCCCCCCAAATAAATTACGCGATTGAGCTGATCGAGCGCAGCTACCCGCGTAGCTGGCTGCACTGCAGAGCCAGGATGCATGTCGCAATAGATATCGTCTTCCACAATCATAAAATCATGCTGCTCGGCAGTTTTTAAGACCTGAAAAGCTTTTGCTGCTGACAAAGAAGTGGAGGTTGGATTGTGCAAGACCGAATGGATAATATAAAGTTTGGGTTTATGTAGGGCGGCCAATTCGGCAAGTTTGGCGACATCTGGACCATCGTGCAAACGCGGGATACCAATCACTTTGGTTCCTAAAGTAGCAAAGGTACCAAACATTAAAAACCAAGCGGGATCGTCCACAAAGATTGTGTCACCTGGCTGGGTAAATTCACGAGCGACCAAGTCCAGGGCTTGCGTTACTCCGTTCGTGGTGACGATTTGTTCCGGTGCTGCAGCAATTTCGAGTTCAGCCAATTTCAGTTGCAGCTGTTGGCGAAAAGGCAGAAAGCCTTGCTGTGTGCCGTAATGCAGTAACAGACTTTGATTTAATCGACTGACTGCACGCAGGCCATTAGCAACCAATTCTCCATCTAGCCATTCATGCGGCAATAGTCCAGATCCCGGCATTTTTTGCGGTGGAAGCTGACGCAACATATTTCGTACCAGCCAAACGACATCTGGTTGCTGCGAGCTGGGAATTTCTTGTGCATGAGCGGTAGGGGTATTAATCAGTGAAGCGCGTTCTCGTACGAAGAATCCAGAACCTCGACGCGACTCCAAATAGCCATTCGCGACTAAGCGATCATAAGCCTCCACCACCGTAAAGCGTGACACTTTTTGTTCATCTGCAAACTGGCGAATGGAGGGCATCCGTGAGCCAGTGCGCAATAGTTTGTCATCGATCCGACAGGCGACCGAACGCACGATTTGTTCGACTAAAGAACCGCCAGAATCACGCGACACCATGTTGCCTATTGTGAGTTTAGAACTAGAGCGCATTTCCTCATCCTCTTCTGTATCGGTAAAAGTGCCATGACAGTGTGAAATCTATTTTGTTAATTGTATTGGTACTGTATTGGTTTTTGCGAGTAGCATAGCATAAAGAACAAGTGCTTTTGGTTTTTGACAGGGCAAACACAAGTGGTTTTTGGGTGGTATCTACGCTAAACAGTTTTGACGCGTATCTTGCAGATACTTCTTGGTTTACCTTCATTTCCAGTCAAAAGAATACAAAAAACAGCCGGCATTTGAGTTGTTTTTGGATTCCAGGGTGGTCTTGCAAAGCCTTGCCCCTTACAATGACGCTATTAATTCGCTTTTTGCACTTCAGCATTCTCCATTAACCGTAACCGCGTTACGGATTAACTTTTGTTTAGGAATTGTCATGTCAGTTTACGAAAAATTAAAAGCTTTAAACATTCAATTGCCAGCAGTAGCTGCGCCTGCCGCCGCTTATGTAATGCATGCACAAACGGGTAATACCGTATTTTTGTCCGGGCACATCGCTAAGAAAGATGGCAAGGTCTGGGTTGGACAATTAGGTAAAAATATGGAAACCGCCGAAGGTAAAGAAGCAGCACGATTGATCGCAATTGATTTGATGGCGACCTTGCAAGATGCCTGTGGTGGCGATTTGAACCGTGTTAAACGTATTGTGAAATTGATGAGTCTGGTAAATTCAACCTCAGAATTTACGGAGCAACATTTGGTCACGAATGGTGCGTCTGAATTGATCGGAGAAATTTTTGGCGAACAGGGGAAACATGCACGTTCTGCGTTTGGCGTTGCACAGATTCCTTTGGGCGCTTGTGTCGAAATCGAAATGATTGCTGAGATTGTCTGAGTGTAGTTTTTTTGCTATATGGCGCAGATGTCATGAGCGCTCAGTCAATCAACCAGTTTTGAAACTTTTTTTGAAGTGAAACAAGTATGAACCTGCAAAATGTAAAACCAATAGAGTGGAAATTTTCCGAACGTGCAGAACAGTTGCAAAGTTCGGCAATTCGCGAAATCCTCAAAGTGACGATGCGTCCAGAAGTGATTTCTTTTGCAGGTGGGCTGCCTTCACCGGAAACTTTTCCGGTCGATCGTATGCGTGCCGCTTTTGATAAAGTCTTGGCAGAAAATGGTAAAACGGCATTGCAATATGGGACGACGGATGGCTACGCACCACTGCGTGAATTTATCGCTAAATCATTGTCAACTGCCGATTGTACGATCACCGCTGATCAAATCATGATGGTGTCTGGTTCCCAGCAAGGTTTGGATTTGTTGGCAAAAGTATTGGTCGATGAAGGTAGCAAAATTTTGGTGGAAACGCCAAGTTACCTTGGTGCTTTACAAGCATTCTCCGTCTACCGCCCAGAATTTGTTTCTATCGAGATGGACGACGATGGCGTTGTACCCGCATCGGTTGCAGCCAAGGGGGAGGGAGCAAAGTTGTTTTATGCTTTGCCTAATTTCCAAAACCCTACTGGTCGAACATTGTCTGTTGAACGTCGAAAAGAATTGGTGGAAACCTGCGCACGCATGGGTATTCCTCTGATTGAAGATAATCCCTATGGCGATTTGTGCTACAGCGGCGAGCCTTTGCCTAAGTTGTTGAACATGAATCCAAATGGCGTGATTTACCTTGGCTCATTCTCAAAAATATTGACACCTGGCATACGCCTAGGGTACATGGTTGCACCCGTGACTTTGATTCGTAAGTTGGAACAGGCAAAACAAGCGACCGATTTGCATACGTCAACACTGACGCAGATGGCGGTGTATGAAGTGATTAAAGATGGTTTCTTAGACGAACATATTCCTAGTATTCGTCGTTTTTACTCAGCACAGTGTGACGTGATGTTGGCGGCGATGACTAAGCATTTTCCAGAAGGCGTGACGTGGACACGACCATTGGGCGGCATGTTTATCTGGGCGACTTTGCCTAAGCATATCCATAGTAAAGATTTGTTGGATGATGCACTGGCGAACAATGTGGCGTTTGTACCTGGCGGTCCGTTCTACGCCAATGAAGCAGAAACCAATACGTTCCGTTTAAGTTTTGTGACCGTTTCACCTGAGAAAATTAACGAAGGTATTGAGAAAATCGGTAACTTGATAAAAGCACGTATGTAATCAAGCAAATAAACTGGTAAGACGCTTGCTACATTAATGGCGAGAGAGATGAAAGGCTAGTCAGAAAATGACTAGCCTTTTTTGTTATGCAGATTTCGTCACGGATATTCTGGAGCTTATCAAGACTGCGTAATTTAAATTTGTTACAGTCCTGTTATTACTGAATCCCGATTCTCTAGATTGATCTCGATTACCGACTTGAAGGAAAATATATGATGATTTCCATAGGTGGCTCAAACGCTGCAACCGAATTAGCCAGCATCGTTAAAGATTTATCGCATGTTCGCCCTATCGCCGGTGATGAGCGTCAGCGTCGACGCGAAAAGGCAACTGCGTTGATGCAGGAACGTGGTATCGCAGCATTGATTTTGAGTGCGAGTACTAGTTTGTATTATTTCACTGGATTATCTTGGTATCAAAGTGAGCGTTTGGTGGGTGCCGTGCTGACACATACAGGTAAACTGATTTTTGTTAGTCCGGCGTTTGAAGATTCGAAGCTCCGCGAGACTCTTGGCAATCAAGCTGAGATTCGTCTTTGGGAAGAAGATGAAAGTCCGTACTCCTTAGTTGCGCAAATTCTCAAGGATGAAGGTCTTAGTGGCAGTATTGCCATGGATGAGGCTGCGCCGTTTTTCATTACCGACGGATTGCGTCAAGCCTTGACTTCGTATTCCATTGTGAACGGTATGGTGATCACGGCGGAATGCCGCATGCATAAGTCAGCGAATGAAATTGCGCTAATGCAGGCAGCAAAAAACATTACGCTGGAAGTACAGAGACGTACAGCAAAAATTTTGCGCGAAGGAATATCTTCTGTTGAGGTTGCTGATTTTATTAATCAGGCACATCGCGCCTTTGGTGGTAGCAGTTCGACTTTTTGTATCGTCAGTTTCGGTCTGCCGACATCGATTCCACATGGTCCTGATGGTGTGCAATATTTGAAAGAAGGCGATATGGTGTTGATTGATACTGGCTGCATGATCGAGCGCTACCATTCGGACATTACGCGTAGTTATGTTTTTGGCGAACCGACTGCTCGTCAACGTAGCATGTGGGATTTGGAAAAAGCCGCACAAGCTGCTGCTTTTGATGCAGCACAAATTGGAGTGTCATGCGAAGACGTGGATGCCGCTGCACGTCGTGTACTTGAAGCGGCAGGCCTTGGTCCCGGTTATAAAACGCCTGGTTTGCCACATAGGACTGGTCACGGCATCGGTCTTGATATTCATGAGTGGACCTATCTGGTGAAAGGGAATAAGACACCATTGGCAGCGGGTATGTGCTTTAGCAACGAGCCAATGATTTGTCTGGATGGTGAATTCGGTATTCGTCTCGAAGATCATTTTTACATGACTGAGAATGGGCCAAAATGGTTTACTGGACAAAGTCATGCGGTGGATGCTCCTTTCGGCGCCTGATTTGGTACCTGAACGTAAGAACAAGATGAAAGCCTGAAGTTGCGCAGCAAGTTCGGGCTTTTTTGCTTCTGAGCATCCTTAACGGTTAAAATGCAGGCTTGCAATTTTAAAGTTTTCTACCATGAGTAAATTGTCTTTTGACCGCATCTTGCAATCCCAAGGTTTCGGTACCCGTAAATATTGTCGTGAATTGATTGACGATGGCGATGTGTCCATCAATGGCGTAGTGCATGATAACCACAAAGAATTGTTAGAAACCCAAGGCCTGATTTTTACGATTTTTGATGAAGAGTGGACTTACCGTGAGCATGTTTATATATGTTTGAATAAGCCAGGCAATTTTGAGTGTTCACGTAAACCATCACATCATCCCGGCGTACTCACACTATTGCCTGAGCAGTTAAGTTGGCGCGATGTGCAGCCGGTTGGGCGCCTCGATCATGATACAACCGGCATGTTATTGATGTCAGACGACGGTCCCTTTATCCATGCGCAGTCCTCACCCAAACGTCACATTCCTAAATTGTATGTAGCAACGACCGCTGAGCCAATCACAGAAGCGCTTGTTGAGAAATTATTGTCAGGCGTGCAATTACATGATGAACCCGAACCCTTAGCTGCACAAAGTTGTGTTCAAGTGAGTGAATTTCAGTTGCAAATTGTGTTGGAACAGGGAAAATATCATCAGGTAAAACGTATGTTGGCAGCCGCTGGTAATCATTGTGCTGCGTTAACCCGCACCGCTATTGGTCAGCTCAATCTATCTAGCTTAGGATTGCAAGAGGGAGAGTGGTGCTATCTTGAGCCTGAGCATCTGGCACTGTTGATATCCGATGCGGAAAAGTGAATGCGTTTTTGAAGTGTGGTGAGGTTGGGAGTACTTGGGCCCGTATCTTTTCTTGCTTGTTTCCGTCGATAAGGAAAACCTATGCTAGTAATCGCGGTAATGAATCCTAAAGGTGGTGTTGGTAAGAGCACGTTTTCTACCAATCTGGCTGGCTATTTTGCAGCGCAAGGACATCAGGTCATGTTGGGAGATGCCGACGTGCAGCACTCGTCGCGCGCTTGGCTTTCACTACGTCCCGCCAATTTGCCGGCGATTACGGGTTGGGAAATCTCCGATGGGCATATTGCTAAACCACCAAAGGGTACAACGCATGTAGTGATTGATACCCCAGCGGGAATCAAAGATAACAAGCTGGACGCGATTTTAAAAATTGCGCATAAGGTCGTCGTCCCTTTGCAAGCTTCTATGTTCGATATTTTGGCAACTGAAGATTTTTTGAAAAAATTAGCCAAACGTGAAGAGAAGTGTGATGTTGGGGTGTTAGGAATGCGAGTCAATGCACGCACCAAGGCCGCTGATCAATTGGCTCATTATGTGGAGCAACTCGGTTTGCCCGTGTTGGGATATTTGCGTGATACACAAAACTATATTCAATTGGCTGCACATGGCGCAACACTCTGGGATGTTGCACCTTCTAGAGTTGAAAAAGATTTGATGCAATGGGATGGACTATTGCAGTGGATCGGTAAGAAGTAAATGTTAGATAAGTAAATGGACAATAAATAAGTGGACAATAAATAAGTGGACAATAAATAAGTGGACAATAAGTAAGTGGACAATAAGTAAGTGGACAATAAGTAAGTGGACGATAAGTAAGTGGACAATAAGTAAGTCGTCTCGATGAAGATGGAGAGCCGATTGTAGAAATTGGTGGTAATCGGCACCGTGTTATGCGAGAGGCGAGATGGCAATCCATAGAATCAAAAAAAATATAAAAATTCCTTACCTTGAAAAGGCAAGCTAAACCTTGGTTGAAGCCGTGTTCGCACAGTATTCACTCTCGCGTTTTGAAACCGCTTGCGTAGAGATAATTTATGCATTTCACTATCTTCAAAACCCCCGTGATCAACACTGTGATGCGTTGGATCTCCGCGTTGATCTTGCGCCTGCTTGGTTGGCGCGTCGATAGCACCGCTGCCGATGTGCAGAAATGTGTTTTGATCGGAGCGCCTCACACGAGTAACTGGGATTTTCCGATTGCTTTAATGATTTGTTTTGTGCTGCGATTAGACGTTTACTGGATGGGGAAAGCGAGTTTGTTTCCTCCGATATTTGGAGCGATCATGCGTTGGTTGGGAGGTATTCCTGTTGATCGTTCACAATCGGGCAATTTGGTGCAAGGTACGATCGATGCGTTTAATCAAAATGAAAAACTATTAGTGATTGTTCCGCCCGAAGGAACGCGTGGGAAAGTGACTCGCTGGAAAACAGGATTTTATTATATCGCCGTTGGGGCAGGCGTACCGTTGGGTTTGGCGTATGTCGATTTCAAAGAAAAGATTGGCGGCGTCGGGAAATTGTTCTATCCTTGCGGCAACATTGAAGAGGATATGGTTTTGATTCGTGAGTTCTATGCAGGCTTTACCGGAAAAAACCCTCAGCAGTTTGATGCCGGGCAGATGCAGGCTAAAAAAGATCTCAGCATGGAAAAATTACCCAAATAAAAGAGGAGTTTTGTTTTGAAACCCGAGCAGAAAACGATAAAAAAGAGCGAGAAAAAAGTAGGATTTGATCGGTTTTCGATGTATGCGGCCGTGGTTGTTTTGGGATTTTTTTGTATCGCTGCTTTCTTTATATATGTGGCACGCAATTCAGGACATAACGAGGCAGATTTGTCTTACTTGGAACTGCAGAAGTCGTATGTGAATGATCGGGGCTTAGTGGGTAGATTAATGGTTTCTATCCAAGTCAATGAGGGCGATAAAGACTGGTTAGCAGATCATAAAGTTGCTTTAAATGATCAGTTTCAAAAAGAATTGACCGTCATTGATCTGGAGACCTTGCGGACTAAGGATGGAATAATAGAGTTACAAAGCGAATTGCAGCGAAAGTTTAATCAGGTATTAAAGACCGACAAAATTGAGGCTGTCATGGTCACAGAAGTACTCTTGCAAGATCAACGTAGTGATTAACAAGCGTTAAGTGTTGAGTTTATAGTGAATGCTTAGTGAGTCTATAGGTCAAACTGATCAATTTTTTTAAGTTTGATATTGGCTTCTTCGATTAGTGTGTCCAATGATGCCTGATCAAGGTTAAGACTATTCCATGAAACTAACGACACAGAAATAGTTTGTGTCGCTGGAGTATCGCTACGATTGAGCATGTGAGCAACGCCATCGGCAACATGGATAATTGACGCCAAAAATCCTACTCCAGCTTTATCGGGCTGATGATGCCCGCTAATCGCATGTTTCATTACATCAGAAAAATTCCACTCGATAGCTAAAGCCTCACCAACGGCAGCGTGATCTATTCCTAAGATTTTTCTTTCGGCTTCAAATTGCGTTGCCAGGCCGGATTTGCGATATGCAATCACCTCTTCAAATTCTTTAGGATAGAGAGTGACTAAAGCGAGTAATCCAATATCATGTAAAAGGCCTGCGATGAAGGCAACGTCTTCGTTAAACTTCATTCTGCGGGCAATCAGCTTCGAAATAAAAGCGACTGCATTTGAATGTCGCCAAAACGCTTTGTGATTAAAGCCTTCGCAGTTGTTTTCTGGAAAACAACCTGATAATGCCGCTGATAAAACCATCTGCTTTACCGTAGTCATTCCCAGCAAGGAGATAGCTTGTTGTATTGTCGTTACTTTAATCAGTGTGGAGTAATAAGGGGAATTGGCATAACGTAGAGTTTTTGCAGTCAACGCCAGATCCTGCGTTACTTTTTTTGCCAGTAAGGAAATATCTGCGTCTTCTTGATCAAGGCTATTGAGTAATTCCATGACGACGGCTGGAAGCGTCGGTAAATCTCTCAGATTATCGGTAACTTGTTGCAGACTGAGTTGTGTCATAAAAGCTAGCCTCTTTTGTAGATGGGAATAGCTTGCCAGAAATTGCAGATCTAGTGCTTGATTTTTGAATAATTTTCTTACTTTGTTGTAATCAGGGCTTGCGATGTATGAGCCACGACTAAGCCCTCAACGCTCTTAGTCCAATTTTGACACTAAACGTTTTTCCGAAATACTGGCTTTCGCTCGCTCTAACATATCAATTGCCGCTGGTCCACGTAATAATGTGACTGCAACAGCCAATGCATCGATATAGGTCAAATGCGCCAGACGCGAGGTCATTGGCGTATAAATATCGGGATCCTCCTCCACGTCCACGCTGATATGTACATCAGCTAATTCCGCTAAAGGACCGCCACTTGCGCATAACACCAAAACCTTGGCGCCAGTGTCTTTGGCAAGTTGCACGCTACGTATCAAATCACGAGTGCGACCCGTACGAGAGAAGGCAACGACCAGACAATCACTATTAAGTAAACTTGCTGATTGAGCCTGTAAGTGAGCATCGCAAAATACGGTGGTGGGAATGCCGAAGCGGAAAAATTTGAGCTGCGCATCGATTGCCAATGCGCCAGAGTAGCCTAGGCCATAACATTCAATGCGACGAGCGCGTGCCAGCAAATTCACGGCAGCTTCAAACGTCGCGCTGTTCGCATTGTTACGTGCTTCCATCAACGCTGCGATGGTGCGGTCAAACACTTTTGGTAAAACGTCTTTGACCTGATCGGCTTGATTCACATCGAGATGTAAATACGGGATGCCGGTTGCCAGACTTTTGGCGAACGCCAGTTTGAAGGACTTAAAACCGTCAAAACCTAAGGACTGAGCAAAGCGCGCCACCGTCGGTTCACTCACGTTGCAAACTTGCGCTAACACGCGAATCGACATTTCTAAAGCGTCATGCGGTTTTTGTAAAAGAAAATCAGCGACTTGTCGCTCGGCGCGACTTAATGCCGTACTGGCGACGCGTATGCGTGCCAGCAATCCTTTTTCAGGAGGATTGTTGGTCGTTGCATTTTTGCTGGAAAGAACGTTGACCATAGTGTGATTGCCTTATGTCTCTTGCGATTGGTTTTGCTGATCAAGTCAAAATGAATATACGTTTATTGAAAGTGCGAGCTTATGGGACGCACCTTCGACATTGTTTAGGCGAAAATTCAAAACAGACTTGGTGCTTACGGACACCAAAAAACCTCAATCTGACATTGTGCCTGCTTTAGTAAGTTGGTGATAGGCAGATTGTTCATTAATGCGTTTTCAAATACTTCGCGTTTTTCATTGCCTGTTATGACTAGCCAGATTTTTTCAGTTTGTAATAAACGCGGTAATGATAGAGAAATGCGCGTCTGGTGAGTTTGTGGATGCACCACGGCCAGGCAATCTAAGCCATCGGCTTGGACTGGTGCACCCGGAAATAGTGAGGCGATATGCCCATCTGCACCCATGCCTAAAAGGACTGCGCTGAACGCTTCAGGCAGTTGTTGATGTAAGCGCTCGTTGATGGCTTCCATCGCGACTTCTGGCGTATTCGCGGCATTTTTCAATGAGACTAAATTCCATTGTTTGCCATAACTTAATGGCAGACATTTTTTAAATAATCCCTCATTACTTTGCGGATCATTGTCATGCACCCAGCGTTCATCGGTGGCGGTCAAGCGCACATCAGATGGCGCGCGCTGTGCCAGTGCTTGATCGAGTTCGCGATAAATAGGTGCAGGTGTCGAGCCTCCCGCCAACGCAAAAGCGGCAGGGCGCTGCGCAGCTGCTGCGCTATCAATGAGATTGACCCATTCGTTCACTAATGTTTTGCTTAGCTCAGCAAAATTCTCGAAGGGACGAAATTGAGTCTTACTATGAAGGTTGGCGATTGTCATTGCATTGGCATTCATAGTCTTTAGGCGTTGCGTTGTTGTTGCCACTGAGTCCATCACTGCTTCCATTGTCTGCTTAGCCTTCCACATACTCTTCGCCCCACGCTGCTCCATGTTGCGCTAACAAATAGCTAGCTGCTGCAGGGCCCCAGCTGCCAGCGATATACGCTTTCAAGCCTTCTGCGTCATTATCCCAAGCGGACATAATCGGATCAATCCATTCCCATGCTGCACCCAATTCATCATCGCGTACAAATAAAGTTAGATCGCCATGCAAAGCATCAAGTAACAAGCGTTCATACGATTCGACGCGGCGTAAATTAGACGCTTCGGCAAAGTCCAGATTCAAGGCCACATCCGATAAGCGTATGCCTTCACCTGGCTCTTTCGCCTTCATAAACAATTGCACGCTTTCTTCGGGTTGCAAAGTGATGACCAGACGATTTGAGCGCAATGGGCCTTGGCCTTTACCAAAAATGGAGTAGGGAATCGGTTTGAAATTAATCGTAATTTCCGCGCAGCGACTTGCCATTCGTTTGCCAGTGCGCAGATAGAAGGGCACGCCCGCCCAACGCCAGTTATCGATCTCGGCGCGAATTGCGACAAAGGTTTCGGCACGGCTGGAAGTCGGGACGCCTGGTTCGTGCTGGTAACCGATGACGGGTTTGCCATCGACCGCTCCAGCGCGATATTGTCCGCGTACGGTTTTCTTGGCAACATCATCTGCCGTAAATTTGCGCAAAGCGCGCAAGACTTTGACTTTCTCATCACGAATTGCATCGGGATTGGCGTTGACTGGTGGTTCCATTGCGACGATAGACACCAATTGCAGCAAGTGGTTTTGCACCATGTCACGCAATGCACCGGTTTTGTCATAAAAATCACCGCGTGTTTCTACGCCGACTTGTTCGGAAATTGAAATTTGTACGTCTTGAATCCACTTACGATTCCACAATGGTTCGAGGAAGGAGTTGGCAAAACGCAGTGCGAACAAATTTTGTACCATTTCTTTACCGAGGTAATGATCGATACGATAGATTTGATTTTCGTTCAAATAGGTGCGCAGAGCCGAATTGATTTCTTTAGCTGATTTCGCGTCGCGACCCAAAGGTTTTTCGACCACAACGCGGGCGTTGCCTTCCACTAAACCGTGCTTCGACAATTGTTCTACCACCGGAATGAAAATATCTGGGCCGATTGCCAGATAGAATAATTTTGCTTTGGTCGTATCGGCACTCACACGCGCTTTTAAGGCGTCGAAATCACTCGGCACTTTCGCGTCAATTTTTGAATAACCTGTCAGCGCCAAGAAAGCGGCTAATTGTTCTGCTGATCCATTCGCCTTTGCTGCATAGGTTTCAATGCTCGCTGCAACGCGGGTACGGAAATCATCATCGCTCAACGCCTCACGCGCTGCGCCAATAAAACTAAATTCGGGATCGAGACGTCCATTCACGAACGCGCTGTACAGTGCAGGAATGATCTTGCGTTTCGCCAGATCGCCGGTACCGCCAAACAATACAAAAGTAGTCATGTGGACTCCGAATAATTCTAGTTAGTGAGGAAGAAACTGTAACTGAAGGACATAAAGCTTTATTGATTGCAGAGGCTTGGAGATCGCAGAGATTACTACGAGGTTCTACTTCATGCACCTAAGCTTAAAAAATTGTTCTTCGATTGAATAAATTATGCCATAGCTTAAACCATATTTCTTCAAAAATGTAGTTTCATTACGATATTTTTGATTGTTTTCATCTTTTAAACGGAAAAATATCGTATTTCTGAAAGTTTGTTACAGTTTTTTTCTGTTTTTGTGCTATCTTTCAGTTATTCGAATTAGATACCCCCACAAAACTATGACGACTTCTGGACAATATACACATCAAGTTGCAATCAACACGGTAGTTGATGCAGTCACACAGCGGATTACTGAGCGCAGTAAGACTTTGCGTGCGGAATATTTGGCGCGCTTGGAGCAATTACGCAATCGAGGTCCGCGCCGTGCTAGCTTGTCATGTGCGAATCAAGCACATGCCAATGCAGCAGCAGATAGTAAGACCAAAATCTGGCTGAATCAGGCGCAGAAACCGAATATTGGTATCGTGACTGCTTACAACGATATGTTGTCGGCACATCAGCCATACGCGACTTATCCCGATCAAATCAAAGAAGCGGCGTTACGATTCAATGCCACCGCACAAGTCGCTGGCGGTGTTCCTGCGATGTGCGATGGTGTAACACAAGGTCGCCCAGGCATGGAATTGTCCTTATTCTCGCGTGATGTGATTGCACAAGCAACTGCGATTGCCTTGTCGCACGATGCGTTTGATGCGACCTTGTGCCTTGGTATTTGCGACAAAATCGTTCCAGGCTTATTGATTGGTGCTTTAGCCTTTGGCCATTTGCCGACGATTTTTATTCCAGCTGGTCCTATGGGATCAGGTTTGTCGAATAAAGATAAAGCCGCTGTGCGTGAACGCTATGCTCAAGGTAAAGCGACCAAAGAAGAATTGTTGGCGGCAGAAAGCGCTGCCTACCATAGCGCTGGTACATGTACCTTTTACGGCACAGCAAACAGTAACCAGATGTTGTTAGAAGCCATGGGCTTGCATTTACCAGGTGCCGCTTTCGTCCATCCCTCTGAACCTCTGCGCCATGCATTGACAGATGCGGCGGTTGAGCAAGTATTGAAATTGACTGAAGCCGGTGGTGACTATCGTCCTATCGGTCATGTTGTGAATGAAAAAACCATAGTCAATGCCGTCATCGCTTTGTTGGCGACCGGTGGTTCTACCAATCATACGATACATTGGATCGCGGTTGCACGTGCTGCTGGCATCCTCATCGACTGGCAAGATTTCGATGAATTGTCTTCGGTGATCCCATTGTTGACGCGTGTTTATCCGAATGGTACAGCGGACGTGAATGCGTTTGAAGAGGCGGGTGGCCCGACATTTGTGATTCGCGAATTATTGTCGCAAGGTTTGATGCATGCAGATGTGATGACTGTATTCGGTAAACAAGGTCTGGCATCGCACACGACACGTCCAGAATTGCAAGATGGAAAAGTCGCGTTCGTCGCGCATCCAGAAAGATCCAGTGATCCAACGGTCGTACGTAATGTAGACGAACCTTTCGCCGCAACCGGTGGTTTGCGTTTATTGCAAGGCAATTTAGGTCGTGCGATTGTTAAAGCATCTGCTGTGCCAGAAGATGCTTGGATTGTGCGCGCACCCGCCAAAGTATTTGAATCGCAAGACGCCTTAGTGGGGGCTTACAAAGCTGGGCAATTGAACCAAGATTTCGTCGCCGTCGTGATCTTCCAAGGACCACAGGCGAACGGTATGCCAGAGCTACATCATTTCACGCCAGTGCTGGGCAGTTTAATGTCGGCTGGCTACAAAGTCGCCTTGGTGACTGATGGTCGTATGTCAGGTGCGTCAGGCAAAGTTCCTGCAGCTTTGCATGTCAGTCCTGAAGTTGCGCAAGGTGGACCGCTAGGCAAAGTACGCGATGGCGACATGATTGAATTGAATGTACACACCGGCGAATTGCGTGCTTTGGTCGAAGAAACAATTTGGGCAGCACGGACTAGCCCAACAGTCAGTATAGATAGTAGCTATGGCTATGGAAGAGATTTATTCGTCGCGCAACGTAGTGTTGTGACATCGCCAGAGCACGGTGCTTCGACTTTGTTTGTTTGATTTTAAGAAAATCCATCGTAATTTTGAATTTATTAATTTACCGTTTTGAAGTGAGACCAAGATGACTATGACGACCGCCGCGATTATTTCCCAACTGGCACAAGTACGTGTGTTGCCTATTTTGGTGACTGATGATGTTGACCAAGCAATTCGTTGCGTGACAACACTGGCTGAAAATGGTTTGCCAGCGGTTGAAATTACTTTACGCACGCCAAATGCGATGACCGTTTTGCGAGAAGTCATCAAGGCTTGCCCAACAGTGACTGTCGGTGCCGGTACGATTTTGACACCAGCACAACTCGATGCTGTACGTAATACCGGTGCTGCGTTTGGTATTAGTCCTGGGATCACGCCAGTATTAGCAAAAGCGGCTGCCGAATCAGGTTTGCCCTACTTTCCGGGCGTAGGCGGAGCGAGTGATTTGATGCTGGCATTGGAGCATGGCTTTAATGTTGTCAAATTATTTCCATCCGATATCGTCGGTAGCGTGAAGATGGCAAAAGCACTTGGCGGTCCATTCCCCGATGTGAAATTTTGTCTGACCGGCGGCGTGACGGTGGAATCGACGCCGACCTTGTTGCAGCAATCGAATGTCTTGTGTGTGGGCGGCTCTTGGATGTGTCCTGCGAATTTGATCAGTGCTAATGATTGGGCGGCAATTGGACAATTGGCAGCGCAGGCAGCAGGGGCAGGTAAGTAAATTTTAGTAGTTTGGTTCTCAATTCATTTTTCTCAGGTTGTTTGATCATGGCTATCTCAGTTTCTCGTACTCCATTGTGGTGTTTGTTACAGCAACGCGCAAATAATATGCCGAGCTTAAAAGAGTTGTTTCGCGCTGATCCACAGCGCTTTACGCACTTTTCTGCTTCTGCTTGCGGCATGTTGTTGGACTATTCCAAGCAACGCATGGACACCACTGCGAAACTCAATTTATTAGCACTGGCACGTCAGCAGGAAGTGGAATCTCGCCGTGATGCGATGTTGCGCGGTGAAGCGATTAACAACACAGAAAATCGTGCGGTCTTACATACCGTATTGCGCTTACCAAAGGGCGAGAAGTTCATGTTGAACGGTGAGAACATCGCGGCCGATGTTCACAGCGTGTTGGCGCAAATGCGTAGCTTCAGTGATGCGGTGCGAGAAGGGCGCTGGTTAGGTTACACCGGCAAGCCGATTCGTACGATTATCAATATTGGTATTGGTGGTTCTGATCTTGGTCCGCAGATGGCATGTATCGCTTTGGCACCGTGGTCGCAAAAAAATCTGTCCTTGCATTTTGTCTCAAACGTCGATGGTCGTCACGTTGCTGATTCGCTGGAAAATGCCGACCCTGAAACAACCTTAATCGTGGTGGCGTCTAAGACTTTCACTACGATGGAAACTTTGACGAATGCACGTACTGCACGTGACTGGATGTTGAATCACGGTTGTCCTGAGGATCAAATCCGTCAACATTTCGTGGCGTTGAGTACCAATGTTAAGGCAGCTAAAGCATTTGGTATCGCAGAAGAAAATGTGTTCCCATTTTGGAATTGGGCGGGTGGCCGTTATTCCATGTGGAGCGCGATTGGTTTATCGATTGCCTTGTATGTCGGTGCTGACCGCTTTGAAGAAATGCTGGCCGGCGCACATGAGATGGATTTACATTTTGCGCAAGCGCCACTGGAACAAAATTTACCGGTTTTGATGGCATTGATCGGGGTCTGGAATATTAATTTCCTCGGTTTGCAAGCTCTGTCGATTGCGCCTTATCACCAGCGCATGACACGCTTGCCAGCCTATTTGCAGCAGCTGGAAATGGAAAGCAACGGCAAGTCGGTGACACGCGAAGGTCAAAGGGTTGATTACACGACTTCACCGATTCTATTTGGTGAAGCTGGTACCAATGGTCAGCATGCTTATTTCCAATTGTTACATCAAGGCGCGACAATTATTCCAACTGACTTTATCGTGGTCGCAGATGATGATGCTGGCTTGCCCGGCCACAATCAAGCTTTGCTGGCGAACTGCTTCGCGCAATCGAAAGCGATGGCTTGGGGTAAAAATATTGATGAAGTTCGTGCAGAACTCGGTGATTTACCAGAAAAAATGTTGGCACCGCGAGTGTTTGAAGGCAATCGTCCGACTTCCACTTTGCTGCTCGATTCTTTAACGCCACGTTCACTCGGTGCATTGATTGCTTTGTATGAACATAAAGTGTTTGTGCAGTCGGTGATCTGGGATATAAATGCTTTTGATCAATGGGGTGTGGAATTGGGTAAATCACTTGCTCAACAGTTGATCAGTCTTGATCCTGCTGCGGTGAAAGAAGAATACGATAGCTCGACCAAGGGCTTGCTAAAGGCTTTGACCAAGCGTCATCGTTAAGTGTGTTCGATGTAGGGCGGGTGAAACCCGCGCCGCCAAATCGTAGAGCAACCGTGATTGACCATTGTGCGGCGCGGGTTGCACCCGCCCTACAGAGCCGAGCGAACACCAATTTCCCTCAACATGAATTGAAGGTATTTGATTTATATTGAATGAAGCTGATAAACCTGCCGTAGGGCTATCGGCTTTGTTAAGATGTTTTGACTTTTATGTGCAAGGGTTTCCCCTACACTTATAGTTTTGCTGATTTACCCTCGTTTTACCACCATCTAGACTTGACTGAAAAACACGATCATGAACGATATCGCCGACGATAAAGACCAGAGCCTCCGTGAAGACATCCGCCGCCTCGGCCGCATTTTGGGTGACACGGTTCGTAACCAACATGGTGAAGAAGTTTTTTCTCTCATTGAAACGGTACGTCAAAATTCGATTCGTTTTCGTCGTGATGCCGATGTTGCCGCGCGCGCAGAGTTGGAAAATACGCTCGACACACTCACCAATGATCAAACCACGCATTTGATTCGCGCATTCAGTTACTTTTCGCATTTGGTGAATCTGGCGGAAGATCAACATCATATCCGCCGTACACGCGCTCACTTAATAGCGGGTTCTGCGCCACGTCGTGGCAGCTTGGCGCACACTATTGAAACACTCTTTGCTAGCGAGAATGGTGCGGAGGATCTGAAAACGTTTTTCCAGACCGCTGAAGTAAGTCCAGTACTGACTGCGCATCCAACGGAAGTGCAACGTAAGAGTATTTTGAATTGCCAGATGGTGATCACGCGCTTACTCGATGAACGCGATCGTATGCAATTGACCCCAGAAGAATCACGCGCGAATGAAGATGCCTTACAACGTGCGGTCTTGACCCTGTGGCAGACCCGGATGCTGCGTATGTCAAAATTGTCTGTGCTAGACGAGGTCGAAAATGGTTTGAGTTTTTATGATTACACATTCTTGCGTGAATTGCCGCATTTGTATGCAGGCCTAGAAGATTTGCTGGCAAGTAAAGATCAGCGTTTTGAAAAAACGGAATTGCCTAGCTTCATGCGTTTAGGTAGTTGGATCGGTGGCGACCGCGATGGCAATCCATTTGTGACCGCAAGCGTTCTAGAAAAAACCTTAACGATGCAATCCACGCGTGCTTTCAAATTTTATTTGGAAGAATTGCATACCTTGGGTTCACAGTTGTCGATGGCGACTCTGCTGGTAAAGGTTTCTCCAGAGTTGGTCGCACTTTCTGAACGGTCTCCTGATCATTCTCCACATCGTGCGGATGAGCCATATCGATTGGCAGTAAGTGGCGTGTATGCACGTTTGGCTAGCACTTTTAAGAACTTGTTGGGACTAGATCCAGTGATCGCTCCGTGCGGTGTTGCTGATGCGTATGCAAGTGCCGAGGACTTGGTGGCAGATCTCGACACCATTCATCAATCTTTGTCCGACAATGGCTCGGTCGGCATTACACGCGGCCGTTTGCGTCACTTGCGTCGTGCGGTTCGCGTGTTTGGTTTCTATCTTGCACCTATCGATTTGCGTCAAAATTCTGACGTGCATGAACGCGTCGTCGCTGAGTTATTGCAAGCTGCTAATCCTTCATTGAAGTATCTAGAATTGAATGAAGATCAGCGTATCGAAGTCTTGGTCGCAGAAATCAGCTCGTCGCGCCCATTAGCGTCGCCCTATTTGACGTATTCTGAAGAAACACAATCCGAATTGGCGATTTACCGCGCCGCTTGTACAGCACAGCAGCGTTACGGAAAAGGCGCTGTCCCCAATTGCATCATCTCTAAAACGGATGGTGTTTCCGATATGTTGGAATTGGCCTTGCTGTTGAAGGAGTCTGGCTTATTACACCCGGCCGAAGGTCGCTTAGATGTGAATGTCATTCCTTTGTTTGAAACTATTGGTGACTTGCAAAATAGCGCGCCAGCGATGGATAGATTGTTTGGTATTCCTGCTTATGCACGCTTGTTGGCTAGTCGGAATAATGCGCAAGAAGTGATGCTCGGTTATTCTGATAGCAATAAAGACGGTGGCTTCTTAACCTCTGGTTGGGAATTGTATAAAGCAGAAATCGATCTGGTTGAGGTATTCGCTAAGCATCAAGTACGTCTGCGTTTATTCCATGGCCGTGGCGGTTCAGTTGGTCGTGGTGGTGGCCCTAGCTACCAAGCGATTTTGGCGCAACCAGCGGGTGCGGTTCAAGGTCAGATTCGTTTGACAGAGCAAGGTGAAGTGATTACCGCTAAATATGCAAATCCGGAAGTAGGTCGTCGTAATCTGGAAGTCTTAGCAGCTGCAACGATGGAAGCAAGTTTGCTCTCACATACTGAAGTCGCGCCGCGTCCAGAGTTTCTCAAAACTATGGAAGCTTTATCGGAAAACGCCTTTAAAGCCTATCGGAACATGGTTTATGAGACTGATGGATTTGAACAATATTTCTGGGAATCGACCGTGATTTCTGAAATCGCAGGCTTGAATATTGGTAGTCGTCCAGCATCGCGTAAGAAGTCGACGGCGATTGAAGATTTGCGCGCGATTCCTTGGGTGTTTAGCTGGTCACAATGCCGTCTGATGTTGCCGGGCTGGTTTGGTTTTGGTAGTGCAGTTAAGCAGTTCTTAGATGCTAATCCTCACGACGGGTTGCAGACCTTGCAAGCGATGTTTAAAGACTGGTCGTTCTTCTCAACGGTATTGTCGAACATGGAAATGGTCTTGGCCAAGAGTGATATCGGCATTGCGAGTCGTTACGCGCAATTAGTCAAAGACGAAGAATTACGCAATCGCATTTTCCCGCGTCTGGAAGCAGAACATGCTTTGACGATCGCGGTCTTGAAGCAGATTTCAGGTCGTGACGATTTGCTGTCTGACAACCCATTGCTCAAGCGCTCTATCGTCAATCGTTTCCCTTATCTGTCTCCTTTGAATCACGTGCAGGTGGAATTGTTGAAGCGATATCGCCAAGGTGATGAAGATGAAAGGGTGCGTCGCGGAATTCACCTGTCTATCAATGGCATCGCCGCAGGTTTACGAAATAGTGGATAGGTCAGAAGTTAGGCAAGTAGATAAGTAAACACATGCGCGATTTATTTCAATTCTTGATGTGAATTAAGTACGTATTGCAAACGGGGGAAAGTATTTCGGTATACTTTCCCCTTTATTTTTATGGACATAACTATGCGCGCGGCGATCTTAGGAGTGGTTGGTTGGTCAGGCAGTGGTAAGACAACTTTACTTGAATATCTCATTAAGGCATTGGCGCTATCAGGAAAATCAATCAATGTCGTTAAGCATAGCCATCATGACGTGATTATAGAGCCTGCGCATAAAGACAGCGCCAGATTACGTCAAGCCGGTGCAGGTCAGGTGTTATTGGCTTCGCCATTTCGTTATGCGATTGTGCAGGAATTACGCGCTACTCCAGAGCCAAGTTTAAGTGACTTGTTGGTGAAGCTAGATCCTGCAGATCTCACTTTGGTTGAAGGCTATAAATGGTCCAAGCTCAGCAAGTTGGAAGTGTATCGACCAAGTTTGGGTAAACCGGCGATTTACTCTAACGATGAGCATATTGTCGCGGTTGCCTCGGATCTGGGGAGACCTGCAGATTGTCCCGCTGAAATACGTTGGCTAAATTTAAACTGCCCCGAAGAAGTCCTATTCTGGATACAAGATGGTCTAGACAAAAATGATTTTTTTTGTGATTTGGGAAATATTTAACACATTAGAATGTTTTTTTGCGAGCGAATTCAATCAAGCATAAATATTTTCGTAAAGGCCTAAAGTATCCTTAATTTCTGGCCGTTATCAGAAGTGTAGATAAGGAGTATTGTCATGGATGTGTCTAGTGTAGCAAGATTATCAACAACAATGGCTGATGTTGGCGTAAGTCAAGAAGTCAGCATTGCGGTATTGAAAAAAGCGCTCGATGTCAGCAAGGAGAGTGCGACTTCTTTGATTGAGGCGATTCCTAATTCTAGTGCCAACGTACCCAATCTGCCCGCTAATCTTGGTCGCAATATCAATACGACCGCATAATAAATTCTGATCTGAATACCTAACAGCGCTTTTTAGCGCTGTTTTTGTTTGTGCAAATCGTTTGTGTGCGCTGTAAAGAATTGCTGTATTGCGAACCTGTGGATGGTGTTCGTCATAATAAATGAAAAGAATTTAAGGAGCAGGGCAAATTCTGATACAGCGGTTTTGAATTGAGCGTGATCAGTTGCCTCTACTTAAAGCTAGGCGGATTTCGTCACAATACGTAATAATGTTGCCTTCATCATTTTACTGAACACTTAGTGTGGGTCAGTTGTCAAAAAGAGGTATTTATGTCAACGCAACAGTGGGCTTGGTCTGATCGTTTGAGCCTAAAACATGAATTAATGGATGAAACCCATCAAGAATTTGTCGAACTTTGTGCAGCGCTCTCACTAACGGAAGAACATTCCCCATTTCTGACCCGTCTTGATGCTTTGATCGCCCATTCAATCGAACATTTTGAACAAGAGAATGCGTGGATGCGCGATTTTGCATTTCCACCAGCCGGGTGTCATCAGGGGGAGCATGATGCGGTTTTGCAAGTAATGCAAGAAGTCCGTCGACGATATATGGAAGGCGAGCGTGACTTAGGACAAAGTTTGGCTGAGGAGCTGCCGCTGTGGTTCGAACATCATGTTGATACGATGGATAATATGCTGGCGCAATTTTTGATTAATAATCAACTTGCTGGCAAAGAAGAGGGCAAGTTGAGTGCTTCGCTCGCTGGATAACAATTAGAGATAAAGAGCTGAGGTGGATTGATCTTTTTCGGCTCTTTATAAAATTTACTGATAATTTATGGCGCTAAAACATGGATGCAAATATCGCCTAATCGTACTTTTTGCCCTGGGCGAATTTTGGCTGTCTTGCGTAATTCTTGCTGACCATCCACGGTCACATCGCCACTGGCGACGATGACTTTGCCTGCACCGCCGCTATCACATAAACCAACTAACTTAAGAAGTTGATTTAATTCCACAAATTCGCCTTCTACGGTGAATGAAATTTCTTGCATGATTACCCAATCCAAATTCAACTAATAAAAATGGCAGGATACACCATTTTCAGTTCTTTACTCTCTGTGGAAAACGAGGCAGAATCAAAAAACAGAAATTTTTTTGTGTGATCTGTAAGGTTCTTGTAATTGCTCCGACTACCAGTTGTAGTTTTTAGAAATGTCTTCAATGAGACATGTAATACAAATTTAATTTGATTTTTATTTTTATTTTTAGGAGAAGCACATGAGTAACAAAGCGATGATTGCAATGGCCTTAGCGGGTTTGGTTGGCTCTGTAAATGTATTGGCTCAAGACGCAAAAAAAATGGATACGCCAGCGAAGACGGAGAAGTGTTTCGGTGTAGCAAAGGCTGGCGCAAATGATTGTGCAACTAAGAATGGTAGTCATTCTTGCGCTGGGCAAGGCAAGAAAGATATGGATCCCAATGAGTGGAAGAAAGTACCATCAGGCTCATGTGAAAAAATGGGCGGGAAATTAACGCCACCGAGCGCCTAATTTGTTGAGTTCGGCTTCTTTGAATTCAATTAGCCAAAATCGTGGCAATCCTATGCATGCGCTAAGGGGTAATGGCATAGGATTGCGCACTCCGCATTACCATCATTTTTTGCAAGAACCCGTCGCCATTGACTGGCTAGAAGTGCATTCAGAAAATTACTTCGGTGATGGTGGTTTTGATTTGCATGTGTTGGATCAGCTAGCACGGCGCTATCCAATAAGCTTACATGGCGTCGGAATGGGTTTAGGTTCTGCGACTACTTTGCAAGAGTTGCATTTGCAGAAGCTTAAACGTCTTGTGAATAGAGTTCAACCTATCTTAGTGTCAGAACATTTATGTTGGAGCAGTATCGCGCATCGACACATGAATGATTTGCTGCCACTCACTTTGTCGCAGTCAGCCTTGAATCTGGTAAGTGAGCGAGTCGATTTTTTGCAGCACTATTTACAACGACAGATATTGGTTGAAAATGTCTCGACTTATCTTCGCTTCGCAGATGATGCAATGTCGGAAGCGGAATTCTTAATTGCACTTAGCCAAAAGACAGGCTGTGGCATCTTGTTGGATGTAAATAATCTTTACGTCAACCAATGCAATCACGAGGAAGATGCCCAACAAGCAATTGCCGCGTTTGCGCGATTGCCTCAAAATATTATCGGTGAGATCCATTTGGCTGGGCATACAAAGACTGAGCTTTGCGTGATTGATGATCATGGCAGCTGTGTCGATCCCGCTGTATGGGATTTGTATTACACACTCTGTCGCACGATTAGTCCCAACATACCAACATTGATAGAGTGGGACACGCACATTCCTGAGTTATCGGTTTTGCTTGGCGAAGCACAAAAGCTTGAAATAATACGCCAAGAAGTCCGCTTGCATCATGGTTAATAAAGTGCCTCTTTCTCTACAATCCGCCCAGGAAGTATTTGTAGATTTATTGCTGGATCGCGAACAAACGCTTCCGACTGAAATGTTTTCTGGCGACCAGGCAATGTGCGCAGAGCGATTGCGTATATATCGTGGAAACTTGCATGCGGTGTGGACCAATGCGCTAAAAAATGCCTATCCCGTCATATACCAATTAGTTGGCGATGCGTTTTTTGAGCAGTTATCGATTTTGTATGGATTTCAATCTCCTTCGCGGTCCGGTGATTTGAATATTTTCGGTCAAGACTTTGCTGATTTTTTGCGTGATGAAGTTAGTGTGATTGAGTTTCCGTATTTCACGGCTGTCGCGGTGTTGGAGTGGCAACAGCACTTGGCATATTACGCTGCCGATGTGGTTGCGCTTGATCTAACGAACTTCCTATCAATTGCAGGCGATAAAGCAGCACAGTATCGTTTTGACTTTCATCCTGGAGTTGCTTTGGTCCAGTCAAATTTCCCTTCCGTTCAGATCTGTCTTGCACATCAAGCTGGGCTGACGCAAGAGTTTGATCTACCACTTAATACGCCAAGTTATGCCTTAGTCAGCCGCAAAGATTGGCGAGTAGATTTGACGCAATTAAGTCAGGCAGAATATGTCGCCCTGCTAGCGCTGCGTGCAAGCGATAGTCTAGGCGCCGCATTGGAAAAAGCGTTGGAACTTGATCCAGAGTTTGACATAGCAGCGGCGCTGCAAAACTGGTTTCAACGCGGTATTTTTATTGAATTTCGTTGTAAGGATTCAGGGCCTTCAGGCGACTAAGTAACTCAACTTTTACGCATTTCAAAACTTATGAAATCATTCTTACGAGTACACCAAGTCAGCCTTCATGTTGATCGCTTTTTGCAAAAATATTGTCCTGACATGTTCAGTCTTGGGCTACGTATTTTCATCTCATGGCAATTTCTGAAATCTGCCGTTGCTAAATTAGGCGATTGGACTGCAACGATAGAATTGTTCAGAGATGAATATCAGGTTCCTTTTTTATCGCCAGAATTTGCTGCGTTCGCAGGAACTGCGGGTGAGTTAATATTTTCTGTGTTGTTGATTGTAGGTGTGTTCGCTCGGCTGTCAGCTGTGGGTTTGCTATTGGTTAATATTATGGCGGTCGTGTCTTATCCGATACTCTGGAATCTCGATTGTCCCGCAGCATTAAATGATCATTTCTATTGGGGCATCTTACTTTGTGTAAACATAGTTTTTGGCGCCGGACGCATTAGTATCGACTACTGGCTGGCGAAGCTTTTTAAGAGTTAATAATCGACTTTAGAAATAAAAAAACGGGAAAATTAATTTTCCCGTTTTTGTTTTTAGCCTTTATTTTCAATGCTTAGACGCAGGCCTTAATTTTATTTCCACTTACGTTTTGCCAATTCTTCTGAGACATAACTAGCAAATAATGATTGGCCTAGCGGTGTTGGATGCACACTGTCGGCGAAGTAGTATTTGCTCGTGTCACCAGCAATCAAATTATTCGCACTACACACCAAGGAAGAACCCAATGGATTTTTTGCAGGTGTTAAGTCACAGGCCGGTGTCGTGACATTGCTAATTCCATAGGCACTTGGATTCGCAGCATGATCACGGAAACGTGTGAATAAATCGACGAACAATACATTGTCGTTACCTGCCAATCCAGCCAACAAGCGTGCATTGAATGTCACCGTCATACCGTTCAATAAGGTTTGTGTATCTACAGATTGTTTCAATGCATCTGGAGTCTTGCTCAGATCTGGCATATTTACGACAACAACGTATTTTGCACCTTTCGCCAGAATCATGTTGTTGACGTAACTTGCCAATTCAGTGCCTGCAGTTCCCATAGCATCAACATAGGTTTGTGCATTGGCTTTCGCATAGGCTGCACCAGCAGCTGCTCCAACGGTAGGAGTTAATGCGGCGACTGCGCCAGGAATACAATTGCTCGCTTGCGCATCAGTAGGTTTACAAGCACCGCTGGCGATATCTTTTTGGATCTGCCCAGGCACGGCTGCTGTCACTGCTGCTGTCGCTGCTGCAGTTGCTGCTGCAGACAAAGTGCCAGCTTGAATGAATGCATCATTTGGACCACCACTGACGAACACGACTTCAGTTCCTGTAAATTTGCCACCATTTGCATCCAAATGGTTCTGAATCTGCTTCATAACAGGTACTGTCATTTGACCTAGGATGACATTGTTGCCGCCTAATAATTTATTGCCAGGACCAACTGGGTTGGTGACCCGTGCACCACCTTGTGCATAGCCAGTACAACCGGCATTGTTTTTGACTGGAACGCTAAAACCTTGAGAGGCTAAACCATCGAGACCTGTCTGGGCTGCACATGGAGCGGATAAACCCAAATCAGAAGCCACGATTTCTGTCCAGTTTCTTGCGGTCGCGCTATTAACCGTATATCTACCGCCGCCTAATGCTGCAACGGTACCAACTTTGTAAGTGCCAACATCGCTAAGGCTATCGCCAAATGTCACTTGTGCACTGAATTTAATTTTCGGTGCCGGATCAGTGGCACTACTGCCACCGCCGCCGCAACCAACTAAAATCGCTGCTGCAACAAGTGAAAGTGAATAAGGTAAATGGCGCATTTTGTCTCCTGGTCTATTATGAATTAATGCTAAACGAACGATTGTGCTTTTTGAGAGCTTCACTATATGTCATGGAAATAGAAAAGGGGGAAACGAAGTGCAATTAAACGACACCAAAAATTAGAAGAACTATTCGAAAAAAAACAATTGAAATTGACCTGTTTTCTGTCCCTTGGAAGTCCAGTTGAGAATCGAAAACATCGTGTTTTTCATAGGAAGACGCAGGTATTTTGAGCTGGGTAATCGTGTTTAAGTAAATTGTTTATTTTGCTATGTAAAAATTGCGACAAGCGACAATCACTTGACTAAGATCCTATACAAGCACTTAGATCAATGTCATATTTTGACAAATGAAATTAGTACGTACGTTCGTTTTAGATTGATTCAAGCACCCATATGGAGACAAAAAAATGAAAATTAAAGTTTTGGCGATTGCGTTAGGAACCTGCTTTGCAGCGCCTGTTATGGCTCAAACCAATGTGACTTTATACGGCATCCTCGATGCTGGTATTCAAGTAAGCAATAATGGTAAGGGTACGCAAACCAAAATGGTGAGCGGTATTGCTGATGGTTCTCGTATCGGCTTTAAAGGCACTGAAGATATGGGCGGTGGCTACAAGGCCATTTTTAATTTAGAAGCACGTGTTGAAGTTGATACTGGCAGCAATAAGGCAGGTAACTTAAGTGATTACCAAGGTTATGCTTTAACAAAAGGAATGGACTTCCCAGACTTTGGTAGTGCCGCCTTAAAAGGCGCAGCAGCACAGACTTTGGCTGGCGTACGCTCAGCGCTCCAACCAAAGTACAACGTGAATGCGACCTCTCCATTGGTATTGTCGCGTGGCGGTGGTCCAGATGGTGGTATTTTTGATCGTACTGCGATGGTTGGTTTGATAACTCCGGTTGGCGCTGTGTTAGCGGGCCGTATGTATACACCAGCCTACGAAGTCTTTAATGCGGCAGACGCATTTGAGAGTGGAATGGCAGGCAGCTGGGGTGGCATTACAGGCGGCACTGGTGGCCTGCTGACAACCGGTATGGCAATTCGCTCAAACAAATCTGTGCAATATCGGATTGAATTGCCCAATGGCATTGGCGGCGCGTTGATGTATGGTTTTAAAAATTCAGGTTATATTGGTTTAGATAAGGATTTCTTGGCCGGTAACATTAAATACAAAGCAAATGGTTTTGACGTTGGTATCGGTTATAACCGTGGAACAAATACCGACGGTACTACGGGCTTGGAGACAACAACCATTGGTGGTTCTTATAGTGTTGATGCTTTCAAATTTTTTGCTGGCTATCAAATCATGAAGAATGAAAATTCGATTTTGTTGCCAGTATTCTTTGATGCATGGGATTTGGAAATTACACCTGGTTTGAAAGCCGGTGGTGTTCCAGCGCCAGTTGTTGCAGCATGGACGAGCATCTTCAGAACAAATATTGTTAAGAACTTTAAGCTGAACGCGAACACCTACAGCTTGGGTATGCATTACAAAGTGGGTAATGGTCGTGTCATGGCTTCTTACAGTCACCAAGATGACAAGACTTTGTCAAACAGTGATGTGACTCAATACGGTTTAGGCTACGATTACAATTTGTCTAAGCGTACTGATATCTACGCCGTTTATGGATACGTTAAGAATCAAAATGACGGTCAGTATGCGCCAGGTGCAGCTAGTGCCTCAGGTGGTTTTACAGAGTTACCAGGACAACCTGGGCGTGCATTTCAATTTGGTATTCGTCATCGCTTCTGATGTAAGGATTTAGATGAATTGATTTGTGTGTAGCCACTATAAAAAAGAGCGCAATTAAATGCGCTCTTTTTTTATTCTAGAATAAATCGTACTTGCCTAAGCCTGACTGAGGCTGATTTAGGTCAATGCCGAGGCCTTACAGAGCGACCTGGTCTCGTCCGCGTTCTTTTGCCCGATATAAGGCGGCATCCGCAGTCGCAATTACCGCCAAGCCATCTTGTCCCGCGCTCAGTGTCGCGAGGCCTAATGACGCAGTGATATGCGGCATTGGTTTTGTATTGTCTTTGAAAATTTGTGTGTGCCGAATGCGGTCGCATAAGCGTTCGGCCACAATCAACGCAGATTCTTTGCTGGTGTTTGGCAAGATAATTATGACCTCTTCACCACCATAACGTGCAGCAAAATCACTTGGGCGTAAGCCAGCGCTGACAACTCTTGAAGCTGCTTGTAAGGCTTCATCTCCCATCACATGGCCAAACTGATCATTGAATTTCTTGAAATGATCGAGGTCAAGCATGATGATACTGAGCTCAGTTTCAGTTGCGTGTGCATTCTCGATCAGGCCTGGTAATTGTGTGTTTAACCAAGATCGGTTGTGGAGTCCGGTTAAGCCGTCCACCATTGACAGCTGGCGATAGAACTCACCAACTTTTTGACGATTTCGCAACTGAGCATTAGTCGTTCTGATACGGAAAGACAATAGTTGTAGAAGGTTTCGGGCCACGCCATTCGCTTCGTCTATCAGTCGCCACATCACGACCGCATCGATCAGCAATAATTCTGCGTCGGTCATTGCTGCAATCGTGGCGGTGCTGGCCTCCTCATCCAATACGGATATTTCACCGACACATTCGCCAGCAAAATATTGTGTGCTCGCGTTTTCTAATTGGCGTCGCGCGGTGTTTGAGCTTAATGCAAGTGTTCCAGACAAAACAACATATAAGCAAGCCCCGGAGCTATGGCTGTCGAGTACGATTTCTCCTGATTTGACACGAACAACAGGACAGGAATCTAATTGTTGTTTGATCAGGTTTAACTCATCTTTATTGATGTTTTTGAAAAGTTGGATATCGCTTACTTTGAAACCGGTGTGCTTAAAATCCTTTATATGTTCCAAAATAACCTCAAATTTTTAGCAGTTAATTTTTTCTTCATTGTTGATATTCTATCTTATGTGCAAACCTCAGGCACCAGTCAGCAAATGTTCAAATTTTTTTTGTACAGGTGAGGCATTACTGGAGGATTTGATTCATCGCATTGAAGCGTAATTCAGTTTCATGGAAAATAGCGAGATAAGCATCCTCATTAAGACCAACAGTATCCCAAGCAAATTGGGAAATAATTGGCACCAAGTCGTCTTCCGATTCGCTCAAATCGAGCGCATGTACAATAGAATTGGCGACGTGGATAATGGATGCGACAGAATTGAGTTCTTTATCGTCGGGCGCATGATGTCCTCTGATTGCATCCTGAATTGCATCAGAAAAATTCCATTGTAAGGCCAAAATCAGACCAACACCGACATGGTCAACACCCAAGATTGCACGTTCGGCGTCCAGCAAACTACAGTCATTTTCTTTGGCGCAGCGAATAACGTGTTCATATTTTTGAGGAAATTTCGACACCAGTACTAGTCGGCCTATGTCATGCAATAAACCTGCTGTGAATGCGAAATCTTGTTTCATGTGCAGCGTGCGCGATATTAATTCTGCGCAAATCGCCGTGGCAATGTTATGGCGCCAAAATGCCTTGTTATCAAATCCGCGACAACGGGCGACTGGGAGATTATTGGTGAAAATATTGGTGCGAATCAGGTTTTTGAGAATTTTTGTTCCCAACATCGACACGGCTTGTTGAATCGTTACGACTTTGGAGTTGTTCCCATAATACGAGGTGTTTGCGAGTTGTATTACTTTTGCAGCGATTGATGGATCCATGGAGACTTTTTCCGCAATCGTCTCCAAGCTGATGTCATCATTGTTCAAGTCATTTAACATTTCACGAGCAAGCTCGGGCAACATTGGTAGCGTATTAATCTTATTGATGACTTCTTCAATCGAGATTTGATCGTCGTTTGAATCGCCTAGGAATGGTGTCATGATTGTTCCCTTTGACGATATTTTTCGACATATGTTCTTAACGCTTCAGTGGGGCCGTCATAAGGCATGTGCCTGAATAAGCGATTAAGTCGCTCGAATTGATGCTCTTTATTTGCGTTGGACTCTTCAACAGTATTGATGTCGGTGTTTGCGGGATCTAGTATCGGGAGTTGATGAATATTATGGTTGCTAATAGCTTTCAGCATTGACGCAGTCAATTCTGTTCCTGCTGGAAGTAAGACGTGACCAATTTTGTCCAGCAATTCTTCCGCGAGGATAGCGCCTGGTTTGATGCGTTCCAATGCGACGTAAAGAAGTTTCTTGTTCATAAGGGGAAATCTCCTGTTACGCTAGTGTAATGATTTTTAAGTTCAAATATGAAACATTGTTGTAATTTGGTGAGGTTGAAACAAGTGTTTTGCATACGATATCTAAGTTAGTTATCGGTTGGCCTCATGTATTCTGATGCTTTTGATGAACACTATGCGTCGGCTGATATTTTTTCTTGCTATCTTCAATATAAATTAAAAAGTAATGATTACTACTATTTTTCGAGACTTTATCGCACATCGCCCACGTTTTATATTTACATTCATCTTGGGGGTTGTAAGCTATTTCATTTTTCCCAATGAGTGGAGTGTTATCACCCGCTCGCTACTAGGATGGAATCTTGCTATTTGGACTTATTTAATCTTACTGACTTTTTTGTTTCTTGGTTCTAACCATGAAAGTGTCATCAAGATTGCGCAACGTGAAGACAGTAGTGCACTGGCGGTGCTCTTGATTTTGGTGACAGCAGCCACGGTCAGTTTGCTTGCGATCGTTGTTGAATTAACGCAATTGCATGAATTAACTGCTGAATTGCGTTTGATGAAATATCTATTTGCTGGCGTGACAGTACTTGGAGCTTGGTTTTTGTTGGGGACGATATTCACTTTTCACTATGCAGTTTTGTATTACCGATCACCGAAAAGCAAACGTGCACTTGGGTTTCCTGATCAGGAAGAGCACCCTGATTATTGGGATTTCTTGTATTTTTCTTTCACGATTGCAGTTGCCATGCAAACTTCGGATATCGTTGTCATTTCTCGTGAAATGCGCCGTGCTGTGCTAGCGCATTCGATTTTAAGTTTCATGTTTAATGCGGCGATTTTGGGATTTTCTATTAACATCGCCGCTGGTATCGTTGGTAATTAAACAAGCAAGTAGGTGGAGCTGATACTGCTTGCTTTTCAATTTACCAACGTTGATGTTCGCGACCACCCTGGCGGTAATTGTCATCATCACGTTCACGGTAATTGCGATTGCCTCGGTAATCATGACGACGACCATGGCGAATAACATAGATAGGCTGAGCGTAGCGGGTTTCGACGTAATTGTGCTCGTAGTAAGGAATGGCTGAATTGAGTGAAATTGGGATGCCTCCAATTCGCATGTTGATGCCAAATGGTAATCGTAATCCAGAATTCCAGCGCGAACCGTCCAACCAAAACCATGTGCGCGAATGTGGCGAATAATAGCTGCGATATTCTGGGTAATAGATATGATCGTATGTGCGAATGTTGCTAGGCGTATAAGTTGATCTGTAGTCGTTGCGATCATGCGCTGCAGCCTGTAAGCAAATTGAACTGCTCATAATCACGAGTAAGCACATCAGACTTTGTTTGAAATTATTCGATTTCATTTCTTGCTCCAAAAAGGCTTAGGTCTATCCTTAACGGCTTTGCTCCCAATTCGCCGACAAGAACTTCTAGTGAAGTTGCAACAAGATGTTTCAATACTTGTCGCTAGTCTTCATGGAATTTGTGCACTTCAAAGAGCTTTACTTCATTATTTAAGTGATTGAATTTTGCGGGAATGGTGTAAGTCTTGCTATGATGTTTACTTTATTCATTCTCAGGCACTCATAAAAATTATTATGTTTGAATTTTTATCTAAACTGGTTTCTCGCCGTTCATCCGATCAATCCAAGGCGCAGATCGCTGCCCAAACGATATCGCAAGTGCATATCAATGAGATAAAGAAAAAAACAACAGAGCATGAGCGACAACAGTATCTTCAAAAAATATCCGCCAGTATCAACAACGAGGCAAATCTTTTAGATTTGTTAACTGCCTGTGATTTTGCAGATGGACGATTTCAGGCAGCACAACATATACATACGCAAGAATATTTGGAAAAAGCATTGCTCATCACCCGGAAGCAAGATAACCGTGTGTTCAAATTAATGCAAACGCGCCTAGATCAAATTCGACAACAACAAGAGTCACAGCACCTCGCGCAGACATGTTTGCAACAGGCGGAAAGCTTGTTGGGGCAACAAATAGTATTGGCTAACCAGCTGGTTGAGCTGGACAAACAAGCGTCAGCGGTTCGTACTTTTCCCGCAGAATTATTTTCTTCCTTTGAGGAAAAGCGCTTAGCTCTACAAGAACGTTTAAATGCGCAAGCTGATTTGCAACGACAATTATTGCAACTGGTTCACGATATTGAACGCGGACAGGATTTATCTGAAATTGACGGAGATGCTGCTTTGGCATCGTGGACGCTAATCCTGCAGACTTCTCTTTCCAGCCCTGGCGCAGGTGCTTTGCCTAAAGCATTATTGCAGGATGCACAAAATAAGCTGGCACAATTTGGAGCGTCATGGGAAAAGTGGAAACACAGATCTGTACAGCTACAGAAAATACCAGCATCGACCAAACAAGAGTTTGTGAATGTTGACACCGCAGCTTCGGTTGAGCCAAACAACCCAGCGCAGATTACATTGACCAGTCAGACGCCAGTCATGCCCCTTGCAGTCCCGACGCCTAGTCTCACGTTGGCTCAAATCGAAGATTTGTTGAGTCGCTTTGAAGCTGCATTAGCGCAGGGAAGTGCGCAGAGCGCTCGTCAAATTGAAAAAGAATTGCGTGAGATTGATACGAAAAGGCCTGATCGTCGTTTGCCTCTCAGTGATAGTTTGAAGGAGCGACTAAATATCGCTCGAAAAGAGCTCGCGAATTTGATGTCTTGGGCAAAATGGAGTGGTGCTGTCTCGCGTGATGAGCTAATTGCGACAGCGGAAAAATTGACCACGCTTAGCCTTAGTCCGCAAGAAATCGTCGATACTGTTTCTGCTTTGCGTGAACAATGGAAACAAATGGAAAGTACAGGCAATGCTGGGCCGAAGGAGTTATGGATACGCTTTGATGCGGCCTGTAAGCTAGTGTATGCGCCCGCTGCCGCTTACTTTCAATCGCAGTCTGAGTTACGCAAAGACAATTTGATTAAGGCGGAGGCATTATTAAGTCAGTATGCCGAAGATGCCGAACAAATATTAAATAATCTACATGATTGGAAATTGTTACGTTCAAGGGTTTTGGAAATGCAGCAGACCTGGAAAAAAATAGGCCATGTCGATCGCAAAGAACGGACACGTCTGGATAAAGAATTTGAAAATCTATTGGTTTCATTAAAGGCACCTTTAGAACAAAGGCAACAAGAGGAAATTCAATCTCGTGAAAAAATGATCTCAGAGGTCGAGGCCTTAGATATTTTTCAGAAATCTTCGCAGGATCAACTCAGAAGTCTGCAACAGCGTTGGCAGGTCCAAGCGATTGCTGTGCCGTTGCAACGAAGAGATGAGCAGAAATTATGGGAACGTTTTCGCGCAGCCTGCGATGGCGTATTCGAGAAGAAGCGCCAACTTGCTGAGTCAGCCGATCAGCAGCGTGAGACTAACCTCAAAGCAAAACAGGCAATTTGTCAGGAATTGACAAGTATTGACTGTTCAACCCAATCCGGTTTACGCCGAGCGATTGATAACGCAAACTTGGCCTGGCGTGAAGTTGGCCATGTACCGCGTGCGCAAGAACATGCTATTGAGAATGAGTTTCAACGGCACCTACAGCGCTTACAAACCGAGATTGGTCAACTGCAATTGCAAGAGTCACAATTGGAAAAACAAAAAATCGGCGTTGCGATAGCGACTTGTCAAAAGCTCGATACCGTATTGGAAGGCGATGCGTTGTCAACGGAGGCTCAGAGTGGTTTGATCGCTGATTGGCAAGGGCTGAGTTTGCCAAACAGCAAATTAGCAAAGACTTTGACCTCCCGCTATGAGCGCGCAATAAACTTAACTTCGACCGAGTTGCCGCTGTACCAGAAGGAATTGCAAGGGAACATGCAACAATACGATGCCTTATGTTTGCATATCGAAATATTGTTGGGCATAGAAAGCACAACGGTCGCGAGTCAGGAACGCTTGAAGAAACAAGTCGAAGTGCTACAGTCAGCTTTAAAAAGCACGGACGGTAAATCGCAACTACAGGAGCTACTGCTTCAACTTCTAGGTTTGCCAGTAATTCAAAGTGAGACGCGCAGGGAGCGTCTGCATAAGGTGATGACCAACTTGGATTTAGCTCAAATCAACGCTTGATTTTAGTGCTTTGGAAAGGAATATTATGCAGTTGTATAGTTATTTTCGTAGTTCTGCGTCCTACCGTGTGCGCATTGCACTCAATCTAAAAGGTCTGAGTTGCGAACAAATCCCGGTGCATTTGGTGAAAAATGGTGGAGAACAGTTTTCTGACGTATTCAAAGCTGTAAATCCTGAATCGTTGGTGCCAGCTTTAGTGGATGATCATGAAGGTCAACAGATCGCTTTAAGTCAATCTTTAGCGATTATTGAATATCTTGAAGAAAAGTATCCTATGCAACCGTTATTACCAGAAGATATTGCTGATCGCGCCTATGTGCGCGCTTTATCGTTGGCAATTGCTTGCGATATTCATCCCATCAACAATTTGCGCATTTTGAAATATTTGAGCGCGAATTTTGCAGCAACCGATGAACAAAAAAATGCTTGGTATCGCCATTGGTGTGAACTGGGTTTGCAGTCTTTTGAACAGCGCCTGAAGCAAGAAGCGCGGCGAGGTTTGTTTTGCTTTGGAGATCAAGCGACTATGGCAGATTGTTGTTTGATCCCTCAAATTTACAATGCACAACGCTTTCAATGCGATTTAAGTGGTATGCCGATTCTTATGAGCATCAACCAACGATGCTTAGAGTTAGATGCCTTCCAACGCGCTACACCAGCAGCGCAGCCTGACGCAGAATAATGAAGTCAGGAATCGTTACGGCTATTCCTGACTTTGGTGACTTTAAGGCACCTTAGTTGGGAAGTGTGTCCGAGTCGACGTCTGAATCAAGCACCTCATTGAGCATGCTAATCAAGATGGATCGCGTCAACTTCGATTTTGTTGCATAACCATCAATTGCATAGCTACCCATGATATTTTCTTTCGCGTAGCCAGGCTGGCCTGTCCTTAATACGATACGCAAATTTTTGCGGGATAAATCGTCGCGCAAAATATTCACGAGTTTAAGTCCTGCATCAACGGTTTCCATCACAACGTCTAGCAAAATCAACGAAGTATCAGGATTGTTTTCTGCCACTTGCTGTGCTTCTCTTGCTGAAAAGGCATGTAAAAACTCAAGTGGTTTGCCGTGAATTTCAACACCACTTAAAGCTAAGACCGTCGTGTCGTGCACATTACTGTCGTCATCCGCGATCAGAATTTTCCATGGGGAGATCGTCGACTTAGCAGAGCCTCCTTCATCGGTTTCGGTTAAAAAAACGATATTGTCTTCGCTGTCCTCATCCGACAGCAAAATGTTTTCTTCACAGATGTCTGCTGAAGTATAGAGTCTAGCTCGTTTATCACTTGACATCACACCTTGCTTGAAATACATCGGGCGCGATTTGTGCGAATTCCAGCCGGGCTGTTTACTGCTATGGCGAGTTTCCATCAGTAGCTCCCTGAACGTGGATGTTTTTACAAACTTCAAATTAATAATATGTGATACGAGGTGCCTAGACAAGTCTTTCGTTGTGAAAAAAAGTAAAATCTGAAGAGATTGTACATGAGCGACTAAATTTGCAGTCTATCAAAGAAATTAATTGTTACTACTTTGAGTCAATCATCTCTGATAAGTTCACATAAATCATTATTATTTGGGATGTTGGCTCAGTGTACCCAGTAACTTTCATTCACTTGTTGTTCAATCAATTCAAGAACTACTTAAATATCTGTCTCATTTATGAAAAAACTATTATTTATTATTTTTTGCTTTCCTTTGCTGAGTGCGTTTGAACTGGCATCGGCCAGAGACTTCTATGTCAAAAATTCTGCGATCGATGTTGAGCGTTACCGATACTTTCTTGAATTGAATGATGAAAATGCGCAAATCAAGGGAACAGCAATTATTCGTATTCATGCACTTAGTGCGCTGAGCGAATTTAATCTCGATTTGGGACAACGTGATGAGACCGGCAAAGGGATGCAAGTTTCTACAGTGACCATGGCAGGAACCGTTTTGGTCACAACTCAGCAACAAGATAAACTCACGATCAAGTTGCCAGAAATTCAGGCAGCAAATACGGTGTTTGAAATCACAGTCAATTATCAAGGTGAGCCAAAGTCGGGTCTTTTTATCAGTAATAATAAATTTGGCGAGCGTGTATTTTTTGCCGATAACTGGCCGGATCACGGCCATCAATGGTTACCCAGCATAGATCATCCAAGTGACAAAGCCGCGGTGGAATTTATTGTGACTGCACCGATGCAGTACTCGGTGGTTGCCAATGGTTTGAAAGTTGAGGAGAGCAGCCTAGATGGTAATCGTAAGCTCACACACTGGCGTGAGGATGTGCCGATTCCAGTAAAAGTCATGGTGATTGGTGTGGCGCGATTTGCGATGCAAGAGAGTGCTCGTTTGAACGACATTGCAGTGACTAGCTGGGTATTTCCGCAGAATCGACAAGAAGGTTTTCACGACTACCAAGTAGCAGTCAAGGCGCTCGACTATTTTCAAAAAAATGTCGGACCATATCCTTACAAGAAATTAGCCAATGTACAGTCAAAGACGCGTTTTGGCGGATTGGAAAATGCCAATACGATTTTCTATTTTGAAAACTCCGTAAATGGTAAGGGAGAACAAGAGGCTTTAATTGCGCATGAAATTGCACATCAATGGTTTGGTAATTCCACCACAGAAAACGATTGGCATCATGTTTGGTTAAGTGAGGGATTTGCGACTTATTTTGCGAATCTTTATCTCGAACATACCTTTGGTCGCGAAGTGTTCGTCAAGCAACTCTTAGCAAATCGTGAAAAAGTGATTCGTTATCATCAAAAAGTGATGCGACCGATTATTGATACCACGATTCAAGATCCCAATTTAGTTCTGAGTCCCAATACCTATGAGAAGGCCGCATGGATGCTGCATATGCTCAGACAGGCATTGGGTGATCGTATATTTTGGGAAGGAATACGAAGTTATTATGCGAAATTTTCTGGTAAAAATGTCCTGAGTGAAGATTTTCAAATAGTTATGCAGCAGGTCTCAGGTAAGGATTTGTCGGCATTTTTTCAACAATGGCTGTATCAGGCTGGCTATCCGAATCTAGCCGTCGAATGGAAATTTGATAAGGCTACGAAAACCTTAACATTGCACGTGGAGCAGTTGCAATCTCAGGTACAATTCGACTTTCCATTAGACATTGCGCTGCAGTCTCGCGACGCAATGCTGGAATTGCACACTGTGAGGATCAATAAGCGGCAGCATGACTTTAGTATTCCTCTGCAATTCGAGCCAAAAGGTATCAATCTTGATCCATTGGTAAAGCTACTATTTGATGCAAAAATAGAGAATAAATAATGTGTGGCAAATGATGCGTAGTAAATGATGCGTAGTAAATGATGCGTAGTAAATGATGCGTAGTAAATGATGCGTAGTAAATGATGCGTAGTAAATGATGCGTAGTAAATGATGCGTAGTAAATAACGGACTATATGTGATGTGCAAAAAAAACGTCGGCATCTGCCGACGTTTTTTTGTTAACGCTAATATGATAATTAGTGATTTGCGATTACTCTTTTGCCTTTTCGGTGCCCGTACTTGATATCGGTTTTGTGGCTGGCCACGCGATACCTGTCCAATTGGCGTTCAGGGCTTTTTGTTCATCCGTCACGGTATCGACCACTTTAAGTTTTGCTTTCCCTTTTACTTGGCGACTAGGTGCGAAGCTTATCTCGCGCAATTCATCGCGGCGGAATACGCTCAGTTTGATCGGTGTTTGTTGTAACAGCCAAAGCTTGTCGTTAATGTCTTTCGGCGTCAGGCGCAAACCGTTCGCGGCGACCAAAATATCACCAGCCACCACGCCTGCTTTCCACGCTGGACTATCACGTTCGACTTCGATCACGACTGGATGATCCGCGGTGTCACGGGTGCGCCAGCCAGTGAACCATTCTTCTTTTTGCTCGTCCTCTTTACCACCCTCTACGAGATAACGTAGACCGACTTTCGGTAATAGTTCCGCGAACGGGATTTCTCCGGTGCTGTCGACAAATTTCGCCCACCAGCCTGCCCAATCATTACCCGTAACATGCTTGAGAGCAGTGCGGACATCGGCTTCGGAATAGCCACCTTTATCCGCGGTATGGTGTTGATATAAAAATTGATGTACATGTTCAAAACCTTTCGTCCCTTTGGTTTGATGGCGAATCTCGATATCCATTGCCAATCCCAATAGCATTCCTTTGCTGTAAATATTCACAGAGGCATTGCGGGCACGCTCACCGCCAGCGTCTATCCAAGTATCAAAACTCGATTCCGCGGCACTTTGTTGGAATCGCCCGGGCTGATGTTCGTAAGCTTGCAAGGCCTTAGCAAACTCTTCCATAAATTCATCGCGATTTTGTAGACCGGCACGTAAAGTTAATAGCTCCTCGAAGTAGGAAGTATTGCCTTCTGCCATCCAAATTAAGCGTGAGTAATTTTCTTTTTGATATTCGTATGGCACCATTTCTTTGGGGCGGTAAGCTTTCACATTCCATGTATGCACAAATTCATGTGCCGCAGTGCGAATAAAGCCCAGGTACTCTTTGCGTGGCGCAAATCCCCAACGTGATTTTTGAATCACTGTGGAGTTGATATGTTCAGTTGCACCACCAACGCCATCAGTCGCATGCACGATGAATAGATAACGTTTGAAGGGGAAGGCACCGAATAACTTGCGACCTTCTTCAACCACTTTCTTTAGGTCAATCGCCATTTTTTTTCCATCATAGTTTCCGCGCCCCCAGATGGCTAATTCGATCGTGTGACCCTCTACATCAAAGCTATGGAATTCATGTTCACCAGTCTCAATAGGGGAGTCGATCAAAACATCATAATTTTTCGCGACGAAGCAATGGTCACAATCGCCTTTGTCCATACCAGAACGAGAAATCCAGGTCGTTGGCGTATTTAATTTAACTTTGATTGCCTGACTGCGAAATGGTGCCGCATACATTAGGATTCCGCTCGCATCCAGATAAGCATGAGTATCGTCAATATGTTGCGTGCGCTCACCGAGTGCGTTCGCATACACTTCATAAGAAATCTTCACGCCTTCACCTGGCTGCGTTTTAACTTGCCATGTCCCTTTGTCCGTTTTTACAAAACTCAAAGGCTTACCATTACTGTTGGTCGCTACAAATTGGCGTACATTTTTACCGAGATTGAGCACTTCGTAGCGACCAGTGCGCCAAATCGGCATTTGCACATCCAAGGTTTTTCCGCTGACAGCAGGGAAGTCGATCTTAACTTCGGCCAAATGCTGGGTCGGATTGGTGATTTTGATTTGATATTGAACATCGGCGAATGCCGCTGGTGCCGCTAACGCACAAGTCAGTGCGAGCGTACTGAAAAGAATCTTTTTCATTGTCTATTTACTTTGTCTAAATAAGTTGTTCTGTGAAAAAAAGCATTGCACGGCAAGCATGAATGCAAACTTATTTATTGTCAACGAAGAGCATAAAATGAAAAATTATTTTTATTGCCAGGCCGAATGAAATTGAAATTGGTAATCAATAAATATTCAGATTAAAGTTGTGTCGAATGGGGATATCAGGCGTGACAGCAGAGTTTTGGCATTGCGAAATTAAGGAGCTAGCGTATCAGTTGGCGTAATTTGTGGAAAATACAAATTCACGAAATTGATGGCAGAGGTTGAAGGTGTCTGCATTTTTAGAAAATATATTTTCAATAAATATCAGTCACGACTTCTTTTGGCTTAAGAAATAAAAAAGCCACGTAATTGCTTACGTGGCTTTTTAAATTCTGGCGGAGAAAGGGGGATTCGAACCCCCGGTAGGCTATGAACCTACGCACGCTTTCCAGGCGTGTGACTTAAACCACTCATCCATCTCTCCGAATTCGTCAAACGCCTTAGATTGCTATAAGCCATTTGGGAAGCTCGAGAGTATAGCAGTCAAAACGCCGTTTGTAAAACCTTTCTTCCAAGGAGCTAAGCGTCGGTGCTTGAGGTCGATCTATTTGCGATGGATTTTTAATTGTGGTTTCACCTCTGAATTCGTTGGGCCTAAGGCTATAATCTCGCCCCATGAACTTATTAAAAACACTCGCTGCGATTAGCAGCATGACGATGTTGTCACGTATCACTGGCTTGATCCGTGACGTGTTGTTTGGCTGGTATTTTGGTGCCGGCGCGATGATGGATGCTTATGTACAGGCATTCAAAATTCCTAATTTCTTTCGGCGCTTATTTGCAGAAGGTGCTTTTTCTCAGGCTTTTGTGCCGATTTTGGCTGAATATCGCAATCAAAAGGGAGAGGAAGAGGTTAAAGAGCTGATCGATCATGTGGCAACCGTATTGGTCTGGGCTTTACTGTTTACTTGCGTGATTGGTGTAGTCGGTGCACCTGTTTTAGTCGTGATGTTTTCTTCGGGGTTCTTGAATTCCCCGACCAAGTTTGATTTGACGGTAAATTTGACGCGCATTATGTTTCCTTACATTGGATTCATGTCGTTGGTGGCTTTGTCTAGCGGGATATTGAATACCTGGCGTCGCTTTAAAATTCCGGCTTTTACGCCTGTTCTGTTGAACCTCTCTTTTATCAGTGCTACTTTATTGCTGACTAGTCATTTGCGCCAACCGATTTATGCTTTGGGAATTGCGGTGTTTGTTGGCGGTGTCTTGCAACTGACGATACAAATTCCTTCTTTGATCAAAATCGGCATGTTGCCGCGAATTACAGCGAATCCGGCCTTTGCTCTACGCGATCCTAAAGTTCGTCGGGTCTTGCGTCAGATGGGGCCGGCCGTATTGGCGGTGTCTGCGACGCAAATCAGTATCATGATTAATTCAACGTGGGCGTCTTGGTTGCCCGATGGTAGCGCTTCTCAACTGAGTTTTGCCGACCGCTTGATGGAGTTTCCGTCTGCGATGTTAGGTGTGGCTTTGGGAACCGTGTTGCTGCCGAGTTTGTCGAGCGCCAAAGCGAATGCAGATACGAAAGAGTATTCCGCACTGCTCGATTGGGGGTTGCGTTTGACCTGTTTATTGGCTTTGCCCGCGGCCGTGGGTTTACTGACTTTGTCAGATGCCTTAACTGCGACCTTATTCCATAATGGTAAATTTGATGCGCATGCGGTGCATGAAACGGCAAAAGCGGTATCGGCTTATGGTGTAGGTTTAGCGGGCTTGATTTTAGTGAAAATTCTGGCGCCGGGATTTTATGCGCAGCAAGATATTCGTACGCCCGTGAAAATTGCGCTGATTGTGTTGTTGGTGACGCAGGTTTTGAATTTGCTATTTGTGCCTTTCATTCAGCAGGCGGGACTAGCCTTGTCGGTCGGCTTGGGCGCTTGTGTTAACGCTTTTTTGTTGTATCGCGGTTTGCGCAAACGGGCGATTTATGTGCCAGAGGCTGGATGGTTGACATTCTTTTTGAAATTGCTTGTCGCGCTGGGATTGATGGCAGCGGTGGCGTTGGGATTATCGATGCAGGTTGATTGGTTAGGTATTCAAGGTCATAAGTGGATGCGGGCAGGATTGATGGGGGGCGTGATCGCCACTTGTATGCTAATTTACTTTGCTACCTTATTTGTGATGGGATTTCGTGTCCGGGATTTTAGAAAAGTCTCGCGTTAGTAGTAGGTTGTTACTTCAATTAGATCTGACGTAAAAAAAGAGAAGCTAATTGGCTTCTCTTTTTATTTGGAGCGGATGAATGTAATCAGGCGATTTTACCCACCGATGGCTTCCCACTTTTCTAATGCGGCCATCAACAATTCATCAATTTCTGCGAAACGCTCATTGAGTTTTTTGATAGCGTCTGGTGTTGCATCTTTATAGAAATCGCCATCGGCAAGTTTTGTAGAAATCGTCTTTTGTTCGGCTTCCAAATTGCTGATTAAAGTCGGTAATTCATCCAATTCTTTTTGCTCTTTGTAGCTGAGCTTTTTCGGTTTGGCTTCAACTTTAGCTGCTGGTGCAGTCATGCTACTGACTGGTGACTTGTTCTCGCTTTTTTGTTTAGCCGGTGCAGCTACTGCCTTGCCTGCAGGCGAATTTTTGTAAGTTTCCCAATCGGTATAACCACCGATGTATTCTTTCCAGAGACCATCACCTTCGGAAGCGATGACTTGGGTCACTACATTGTCGAGGAAAGTTCTGTCATGGCTGACTAAGAATACGGTGCCGTCGTAATCTTCCAGCAGTTCTTCCAATAATTCTAAGGTATCGATGTCGAGATCATTGGTCGGTTCATCGAGCACTAGGACGTTTGCTGGCTTAGCAAACAAGCGTGCTAATAAGAGACGATTGCGCTCGCCACCGGACAAGGTTTTTACTGGTGAACGGGCGCGTTCTGGTGCGAACAAGAAGTCGCCGAGGTAAGACATGACGTGCTTGCGCTGACCATTGATCTCCACAAAATCGCTACCTGGAGATATTGTTTCTGCCAGACTGACTTCTTCATTGAGTTGCGTGCGCATCTGATCGAAGTAGGCGATCTGCAATTTGCTGCCTTGTTTCACAGTGCCGCTATCCGGTTGATCTTCACCTAAAATCATTTTCAGTAAAGTGGTTTTACCCGCACCGTTTTGACCGATCAAACCGATCTTATCGCCACGCATAATAATGCTGGAGAAATTATCAACGATATTTTTAGGACCAAAGCTCTTGCAGACGTTTTCGAGTTCCGCCACGATCTTGCCCGAGCGTTCACCAGTCGTGACATCGAGACGCACCTGCCCTTGTTGATCACGACGAGCTGCACGTTGCAGACGCAATTGTTCGAGGCGTTTAACACGACCTTCATCACGCACGCGACGGGCTTTCACGCCCTTACGTATCCAGACTTCTTCTTGCGCCAAGAATTTATCAAACTTCGCCGCTTCGACTTCTTCGATTTCTAACTGTTCTTCTTTGCGTACTTGATAGGTCGTAAAATTGCCAGGGAAAGAAGTGATCTTGCCGCGATCCAATTCGATGATGCGGGTTGTTACATTGTCGAGGAAGCTACGATCATGCGTGATGAACAGTACGCTGCCTTTGAAGTCTTTTAACAAGCCTTCTAGCCATTTAATCGAAGAAAAATCCAGATGATTGGTCGGTTCATCGAGCAATAAAACGTCAGGCGCACTGACTAAAGCACAAGCTAAGGCTACGCGTTTTTTCATACCGCCAGACAAGGTGCTCATGATCGCGTCTTTGGATAAATTCAATTTTTCCAAAGTCGTCTCAACCGTATTGCCCAAGCTCCAGGCGTTGGCTGCATCAAGTTGTACCTGAATGTCGTGCATACGCTCCATTAAAGCGTCATCATTGTCGCCACCAAATTGGCCAGTAATCGCTTCGTACTCTTGCAGCAATTGAGGCAAATCACCCAATCCAGATGCCACCGCGTCAAACACGGTTTGATCAGGGTCAAATTGCGGCTCTTGCTCGACATAGGCGATCTTGATGCCTTGTTGCATCACCAAAAGTCCATCATCAAGCTTGAAGGTGCCTGCGATAATTTTGAGAAGAGAGGATTTACCGGTACCGTTACGCCCAATTAAACCAACCCGTTCTGAGGTTTCGATGGAAAATTCTGCGTGATCGAGGAGGGCGACGTGACCAAATGCCAGTTGCGCGTTACTGAGAGAGATGACTGCCATAAAAAACTTCTGTCGAGCTAAAAAGAGCCGATGCGTGTAGATGAAGATCGTTAAAAACGAGGAAAGGCGCTATTGTACGCTAGTTGCATTCGGTTTCATCGTTTGCGTTGATTGTTGTTGCTCTGTCAGGTAAGATGTCTGGCTTCGTTTGACATAGACGTTAACGAAACGAGGGCGGCTTGAAAAGCCCTTCATCGGGATGCAAGGCAAGGCGGTTCCCGCAGCAATACACAAGTATTGCGAGGACAACCAACGCAGAATTGTGCCCGATTAAGGGGTTTGCGAGCAGTCCGAAAGTCTCTCCGTAGCACAATGGATAGTGCACATGCCTCCTAAGCGACTTGGTAGGGTGCTAAACCAAAGCTAAGTTGTTGATTTATATGGAAAGCAGGCTCTGCTAATCCCTCGAAATCCACCTTGATCCAAGGTAGTCTTGGAACAAATTTGGCACACGAAGATGGAAAAGTAAGGGCCAGAAACGACAACAGGTAGCATGTAGCTACCTGTTTTTTTATGTGGCGTCAATCGGTGGTGTCCCCACCAGGAATCGAACCTGGATCTGATTCTTAGGAGGAACCTGTTCTATCCATTGAACTACAGGGACACACGATCAGCCAACTACTGTAGCATGTGTGCGAGTCTTTAGACAAGAAGTGATATACAAAATGGTAAGTCAACAACTTATTGATAATTTGAAGGAAAAGACCAAAGGCAAGTTGTTGATGTCACCTGAACAACTGTCTGAAGTAATTCCACTTACTTCCAAGCAGCAATCAAAGTTGCGAAAAGAAAACCGTTTTCCAATCCCCTTCAAGAACATTGGACGACTCGTTTATTACTCAGTTTATGACGTGGCTAACTTCCTTTTGAATGGTGAAACCACACCAACTAAAGAAGTTCCAGAAGAAGCGCCAGCACCACAGATCACCGTCAAGAAGAAGCCAACCAAGTCCACAGCACCAGTTCAGGACCTATCCCATATCTTCATGCTCAGAGCTTTTGCAAAGTCTTTGGAAGAACGTGCAACGGCTATGCTGAACTTGGCAGAGAACTTAAAAGACTATGCCAACAAGAAAGAAATGAAAGATCGCTTTGAACTGAAGTTCCCAACAAAAGGTTCAAAAGAACCTGTTGTAAAAAAGTAGGATCAAGCTGAAAAGAACACGTTTAATCCTGGACGCTGGAGAACTTTCGAATGAAACTCCTTCTATCGCATCAAACCGATAAAAGGATGTCAAAATGAACGAATCAACTTCCAAGAGAACAAAACCAATGGCAACAGCAACCCCAACCTTTGATGAACTTCAAGCTCAGATCAAGAAGCTTACTGAACAGGCCCAAGCCGTTAAGAAGACTGAGATTGAAACTGTCTTGAAAGACATGAAAGCCAATATTGAAAAGTATGGTCTGACTGCTGATCAACTGGGGTTTACCACTGCACCAAAGAAGACTATCAAGAAGGCTTCTTCTTCCACCAAAGAAGCCGTTGTTATGTATCAGAATGGTAATTTAACTTGGTCAGGTGCGGCACGTGGAAGAAAGCCCAAATGGGTTATGGCAGCACAAGCAGCAGGTGAAGACCTTGAAAAATACCGTATTTAATTAGACGCAACGAAAAATCAAAGCACCTTTAGGTGCTTTTTTTATTGACGCAACACACAGCACACGCTATGATCATGTGATCTATGTAACATAACATAAGGCACATAATGGCCATCGGTGATTCAGGGCGAATAGTTCTAGAAATAGAACCTGAACTTAAGAAAAAGCTCTATGCATGTTTAGCACTAGAACAAATGACATTGAAAGATTGGTTCATCAAGACTGCGCAAGAGCATATGAAGAATCAACATCCAGAAATCTACACCTTAAATAACAATAAAAAATGAATTTCATTGAAAATGAATCCGAGCAGAAACTTCGAGGCGGATATTATACGCCCGAAGATTTAGCAACATACATTGCAAAATGGGTTACGAATTCTTCTCCAAGCAACATTCTAGAACCAAGCTGCGGGGATGGAATTTTTATTAAAGCAATTAAAAATCTTGAATACAAAAAGAAATTACATTTTCATGGTTTTGAATTATTAGACAGCGAAGCTCAAAAAGCAAAAGAACTAGCCGATGACTTAAAAATCAAAAGCACAATAAATTGCAGTGATTTTCTTGATCATGCAATTCAGGTCATGAATTCTGGAAAATCAAAATATGATGCAGTTGTTGGAAATCCCCCATTTATTCGCTATCAATACTTACCTAAAGAGTCTCAAGAAAAATCTGAAATCATCTTTAAAAGCGAAAATCTAAAATTTACTAAGCATACAAATGCATGGGTCCCATTTGTAATCGCAGCCATCAAAATTCTTAAACCCGGCGGCAGGTTTGGAATGATTTTGCCAGCAGAAATTATTCACGTAATGCATGCACAATCATTAAGAACTTATCTTGGCGAACAATGCAGTAAACTTCTTATTATTGATCCAGAAGAAATTTGGTTTGAGGGCACACTCCAAGGTGCCATTATTTTGTTTGCTGAGAAAAAGCAACAAATTGAGGATCATTCTTATGGACTGGGAATTTACAAAGTTGTTGGAAAACATTTCCTCCAAGAAGATCCAGAAGAAGTATTCAATAAAACACCACGTATCAATGGTGAAACTGTTGAAGGTAAATGGACGCAAGCTCTGTTAACAAAAGAAGAACGAGAACTTGTTAAATCACTTTTAAAATTAGATGATGTTCATAAATTTCACGACATCGCAAAAGTAGACGTTGGAATTGTTACGGGAGCAAATAATTTTTTCTTGGTTACTAATGAAGTAGTTCAAGAATATGACTTGAAGAACTATGCTCACCCGATGTTTGGACGAAGTGGACACTGCCCGGGACTTATTTATGATGAAGTGCAACATCGTGAAAATGCCATTAAAGGCAATCCAACAAATTTCATTCTCATTAAGGATGAACTTTCTAAATTGCCCAAAAAAGTCAAAGAGTACATTGCATTCGGTGAGTCACAAGAACTACATAAGCGCTACAAATGCAGGATTAGGAAGCCTTGGTATACAGTTCCATCTGTGCATTCAACAAAAATTGGTATGTTGAAACGCTGCCATGATATACCTAAATTAATTCTCAATACTCTTGAGGCATACACGACAGATACCGCATATCGGATTACAGCCAAGCAAGATATTAATGGTGAAAAACTCGTTTTTTGCTTTGGAACAGCTTTGACTGCTTTAAGTGCCGAACTTGAAGGTCGACATTATGGCGGTGGTGTTCTTGAATTAGTTCCTTCTGAAATTGAAGAGCTAACTATTGCCTATCCAAAAAATCTTTCTGAATTTGATTTAGAAACATTAAATTCGACGTACAAAAAGGAAAGTGCCCCCACAATTCTCGAACAACAGTCAAGAATTGTATTAGGAGCACTTGGTGTTACCAATGATCAACAAGCAATGCTATTGAATGCTTGGAAGAGGTTGAAAAATAGGCGGCAACGAATCAGTGATTGATTAATCAATTTCAATCATGAATTCAGGTGGAGTTGTGTCTTTCCTGTGCAAAGTCATAACTCTACCCAACAAGTATTCTTGAGCTATAAGACTTTTTGCATCGCCCCAACTAATATTAGTCATCGCATTATTTTGCATATACGACTTTGAAGTTGCATCAGTATTATGAGAAATTTTTAAATTAAAAGTCCCTCTATATTCACCTTTTGTAAATATATGGACAATTATTTTTGCACGCTCATAATGCGGCAACGCAGAATCTACAGTCCAATTTGCATCAGAAAAAATGTCATCACGAAAGTCATGCTTTTGATCAATTCCATCCATTGCCCCTTTTTTCCACAGCATAGAACCAGTTGGATTTGTATTTCCACCTTTTGGAATATTCAAATCTCTTTCTTTTAACTCCTTGCTTTGCCAGACTAGATAATAGTCATCTATGTTTGGAATTCCAATACTTGGAAGATATGTTGCTTTATCCTGACCATCTTCATTAAAAACAATTGCATCAAGTAAACCCTCCTTACTCTTTTTCTTACTGACTGGTGCAGGAAATTTTCTATGCAAACTCATCAAAGGTAGCTTATCGCCATTATCCTTTAATGATCTAGAGTTTTTCTGCTTTATAGAAACAGTTTCATCAACAACTCTTCCGGTATCAAAAAGAGACTTAATATCATTCTTGTCACCAATTTTAATTACGTGATTCGGATAATTTTTAATCAAGTCATTAAAATTTCTTTCTGCATCATCAACAAACGTTTTATCTTCAATTGAATTCAAATCAAGATCAAGAATTGAACTTGATTCAATATTATTATGAAGACCACCAAAAGTTAAATTTGCACTTCCAATTATCGCTGTAGCAGATTTTTTAAATCTAGATAGATAGATTTTTGGATGAAAGATAGTAGTACGTGAACCAGTATCAACGGCATAAAGTGCTGCACCGGTTTCAAGGATAATCTCAAGTGCCTGATAAGAAGTAATATCATTTCTTACTCCAACAAAGACAAAACATTTTTCCTTGTTCTTTTCTAGTGCTGACTTTATTACAGCAGCGCCTTGACTCTTCGCAAAAGCAACACTGATTAGTAATTTATCCAACTCTCTATCAAACGTTGCCTTGATGAGTGAAGAGTGATCATGTTCTGTCACTGCCTGTAGCAAAAACCTAGCCTTAGCCATTTCAATCTCCCAAAAAATATGGGGAAATGATATCAACATACAGCAGTCTCGTATAGATCAGAACGTCACAATATTTTTTTTCAAGGAATTAGTTTTAGGTTCAAAAGTAGAGCAGGCTACAGAGCTATTTTAAATTTTATTCAATGACAATCTGGAACCGCAATTTTTTACGACCGCACTACTCTTTCATAATAGACAGTAAAAAAGCTAGTCATTAAGACTAGCCTTTTTATTGTCGTTAGATTCGGCACCACCCGGTTTCTAACAGTACACTTGACAATTAAGAAATTCTTATTAGAAGTGTACTACCGCGAACAAACTAATCATATTAGATATTTTTTAATTGTCAATAACTCGAAACTGATTATTTGCTCTTGGTAAAACAAGGGCATTTTTTATGCCTGAATGAAAGATGGATTGATATGTTATATGTCACAAGGCAACCATAAGACCTTGGAATCAGCATTCAATCAATCCAGGAAGAAGTTAGGAAAATAGAGGATGCTTGTTCATGGTTGAATAATACAGCGACGAACAAATGCAGAACTTGAATGATTTAGGCACTTAATAACAACCATGCGCCTATAACAACAAGCAGACTCAAAATCCTGAAAGTATTTAATCAGTCATTTGTGTGACGAAAATAGCATGGCTCATTAGAGTGTAGTAGTTTGGCAAAATTACAGCGATACGGCATAAGATAAGTCCGAATGCAACTGGCGAGAAGTTGCAACCACGCCAAATGAACGAGCCCAATAGCACAAATGCCATTGTTTGCGAACAATGGAGTTTCTTTCAGACTACTGATGAGGAATTATTCATGCCGATTCCTCAAGGCAAGAAGTTGGGTTGTGCAAAGCAAAAGGTTAAAGCTTAGTTCATAGAAATATGGATGCCGTGGAGATCCTGCACACTGCTGTTAGATTGGCAGAAAACGACTACGGTTTCAGTGAGTTGCTAACCGCTTACTGGGGTCTTTTCAACTGAATGAAAAGAGACAAAAGCAAAACGATTTTCTCAAGATCGTTAGGGTTAGGCTTTGTCTTTTTCTTTAGAAAAATACAAAGCTGTGTACTATCAAAAACCAATAAATGATGAATGGTACATCAGCAAATTAGATTAACAATCCTCAAACAATCATTAACTCGTCAGAGATTTACGATAGTAAATAAAAATCCTGCGAGAAAATTTAATCAACCAAGACAAAGCGCCATAAGGTGCTTTTTTTTCGACCTAACGCGAGACGTTAGGACCTCACGTGCCACTGCATGTACCTTCTTCACTGACAAACGTCCCAGATTTGAAATTTCCAAGCGGAACTTTTCCAATCTCCAACTTCAATTTTTGAAGGTCATACCGCTTGCCATCGGCAACTGTGTTGTGCTTTAAATATTCGGTGAAAATTTGAGCCAAAGTCAGCTTCTTGATTTTGGTGATGTCTACCGACTCACCACGATCAATTTTTGACTTGACTTCACGAATGAATTTTTCAGCTTCTTTTTTTGTCTTGTAGGTCTTGCTTACAGCAACACCAGCTTCGCGCACACGCACCAAGAACGACACATCGCCATTGACGCCAACACGTTCAGTGATCAACTTCCCCGCCATCTTCACCACTCCTTTTAGAACGTCCAAGTTGGAACTTGGAACAAATTTGGAACATTATGGCTAGAATAGCGTACATCACCACTGTAAGTAGTTGCTGTATAAGTAGTTTTTTAACTTGTTAGTGTTCCCTCCTAAGCGTGGGATACAAGTTCGATTCTTGTCGGAGGGACCAAACTTTCACATTTTCCACATTTATGTCAGTTTCAGTTAGTAAATTGGCACAGTTCAAATTTCCACGTTCGCCTAAATCGGTTAGCATGTCGGTCTAAGAAAACAATCGATGATGCCCTTGGATATCCCAATCGCGATCACGTTAAGACAAACCACAAGAATTTGAGAGATTGATATGGCAAAAGCATCATTTCAATGGGAAGACCCACTGTTGTTGAGTTCGCAATTGAGCGATGATGAACGCATGGTACAAGAGGCTGCGCGCGTGTATTGCGAAGAAAAATTGGCACCGCGAATTTTGGATGCTTTCCGCAACGAGCGCACTGATCCTGCTATTTTTCGTGAAATGGGTGAACTCGGTCTGCTTGGATCAATGATCCCAGCCGAGTACGGCGGTGCAGGTTTGAACTATGTTTGTTATGGCTTGGTAGCCCGTGAAGTGGAACGTATTGATTCTGGCTATCGCTCTATGATGAGTGTGCAATCGTCCTTGGTGATGGTGCCGATTAATGAGTTTGGTAGTGCAGCGCAGAAGCGCAAATATTTGCCTAAGCTTGCGACTGGCGAGTGGATTGGTTGTTTCGGTTTGACAGAGCCAGATCATGGTTCTGATCCCGGCAGTATGGTGACACGCGCTAAGACGGTTGATGGCGGTTACTTGCTAAGCGGCGCGAAGATGTGGATCACGAATAGTCCGATCGCTGATGTGTTTGTGGTCTGGGCCAAAACGGATGATGGTCGTATCCGTGGCTTCATTTTGGAAAAAGGCTGGGAAGGCTTAACGGCACCAGCGATTCATGGCAAGGTGGGATTGCGTGCGTCGGTCACAGGCGAGATTGTGATGGACGGCGTTTTTGTGCCGGAAGAAAATCTGATGCCACACGTTGAAGGTTTGAAGGGTCCATTCACTTGTTTGAATTCTGCACGCTTCGGTATTGCCTGGGGCGCGTTGGGGGCTGCTGAATTTTGCTGGCATACAGCACGTCAGTACACGATGGACCGCATCCAGTTCGGTCGGCCTTTGGCGGCAAATCAATTAGTACAGAAGAAACTGGCTGATATGCAGACCGAAATCACTTTGGCCTTGCAAGGCTGCTTGCGTCTTGGTCGTATGAAAGATGAGGGCACGGCTGCGGTCGAGATCACATCTATTATGAAGCGCAATTCTTGTGGCAAATCTTTAGATATCGCACGTACAGCACGTGATATGTTGGGTGGCAATGGGATTTCGGATGAATTCGGTATCGCGCGTCACTTGGTTAATTTGGAAGTGGTGAATACCTATGAAGGTACGCATGACATTCATGCTTTAATTTTAGGGCGTGCGCAAACAGGGATTGCTGCTTTCTAAATTGGTGTTGATCTTGTCATTTGGCGGGAATGAAAAAGTCATGGTTTATAATGGAGGGATGAAAACCTGTTGAAATTACGGGTTTTGTCCCTTTTTTATTGAGATCACGTCCGCGATTTCATTACAGACGATAGAGATATACCGTGACTTTTTTACAAAAACTTTCCAATGCTTGGACCACCAATAACTCCCTGTTATGCGTGGGTTTAGACCCTGATGTGAATAAATTTCCTGCGGAATTGGCAGGGCAGTCCGATGCGATTTATGTTTTTTGTAAAACGATCGTTGATGCAACCTCCGACTTAGCTTGTAGCTTCAAGCCCCAGATCGCTTACTTCGCCGCCTTGCGCGCCGAAGATCAGTTGGAAGCGATTTGTCGTTATATCAAAACGACCTATCCGAATATTCCTATTGTGTTAGATGCAAAGCGCGGTGATATCGGTGCCACTGCTGAGCAATATGCACGTGAAGCTTTTGAGCGGTATGATGCTGATGCGGTCACGGTAAATCCTTATATGGGTTTCGATTCAGTCGCGCCGTACTTAGAATGGAAAGACCGTGGTGCTATTGTCTTGTGCCGTACCTCAAATGCGGGTGGCTCTGATCTGCAATTTTTAGATGTGGGTGGAAAGCCTTTGTATCAACATGTGGCGCAATTGGTGGCGGATAAATGGAATACCAATGGCCAATGTTCGCTCGTCGTCGGTGCAACATTTCCCAATGAAATTGCTCAAGTGCGTGCTTTGATAGGGGATATGCCCTTATTGATTCCTGGTGTCGGTGCGCAGGGTGGCGATGTTGAATCGACGGTGCGAGCTGGTCGTACTGCAAACGGCTCGGGAATGATGATTAATTCCTCTCGGGCGATTTTATATGCCAAGCCGGTAGCTGATGAAACTTATGCACAGGCGGCACGCCGTGTTGCATTGGAAACGCGGGATGCTATTAATTTGTTCCGTTAATAATCTTAGTTTATCAAGTGCATTGATCAAATTTGATAGACGTAATTCTTAAGAATAAAAAATTAAAAAGGCGCGGAGAATAATTTCTTCGCGCCTTTTTGGTTCTTAAATGATGCTTTTCAGTTCAGTTTTTCCCGAAACTAAATCTCATCGACATACCGTAGTAATTTATTGAGTGCGTGTGCCACGGTTTGCTCCCGTACTGCATGTCGATCACCCGCAAACACTTTACGCTCAGTATGCGTCACACCACCCACGCGCCAGCCGAAACACACTGTACCAACGGGTTTTCCCGGTACTGCGCCGCCAGGCCCGGCAATGCCGGTGGTAGATAAAGAAACGTGTGCTTCAGAATTCGCTAATGCACCTTCGGCCATTGCCGCTGCGATCTCTTCGCTAACTGCACCATGTTGCGCAATTAGCGAGGCAGAAATGTCCAGCATCTCAGTCTTCGCCGAATTGGAGTAACTCACAAAACCGCAATCAAACCATTCGGAAGAGCCAGCGATTTCTGTCAGGGCACAGCACACACCGCCCCCTGTGCAAGATTCAGCGACCGAAAGTAATAGCTTCTTAGATTTGAGCGCATTGCCTACTTTTTCTGCTAGTTCAATCATGTCCGCCATGAATTGTCTCCTTGAATTTAGTCTGACCATTTACATCTACTATCTCAGGGAATACTTTAGCACCTAGCACTGTATTTAAGGTGATTTATCGAATGTATTTTTCCTGCTTGGAATCAATTGCTTGTTCACCAAACTCGCCAAAATGCAAATACTAATAGTGCGAAGAAGGCTGCGACGATGTCGTCAAACATCACGCCAAATCCGCCTTTGAATTGGCGATCAAAATAGCCAATCGGCGGCGGTTTGACCATGTCAAAAAAACGAAAAGCAATGAAGGCCCAGAATTGGGTTGTGATTGGCGCAGGTGTAATCAAGAGTAAGACTAGCCAAAATGCAATAATTTCATCCCAAACCATGCTGCCGTGATCAGCAACACCGAGATTTTTTCCGGTAACTTCGCAAGCCCATACACCTACGAAATAACCAATGACGATAATAATTCCCCAATTAAGTTGAGTGAATAGCTGCGGCCAACGAATACTAAGAACGACAAAACTTAACCAAGCAAATAGTGTCCCTGCAGTGCCCGGCATGATAGGCGACAGACCGCTTCCGAATCCTTGCGACAACAAATGTGCGGGATGGGCGAGCATAAATGCCGGTGTTGGTTTTAAGATGGGATTAGGATTGACGTCCATAATTGTTACGGTGTGGTGAAGTGATCGAAGGAATTTAAAGACAAGTTTATGGTTTCGCCATTCATATCACGCAAACGTAAGCCAATTTCTGCCTCAATTATGCCAACACGAGTGACTGCGGTTTGACTTGCTAAGCCAGCTGCAATGATGGCTTCACGCTGATCGCTTGGCGCGGTGAAACATAGTTCGTAGTCATCACCACCATTCAACGTAAATTCCCGACGTTTTTCTTGTGTTTGTTTCTCTAATATAGGGCCAGCAGGCAAACCATCCACATCCAAACTGGCACCCACATGTGAGCGTTCCAGAATATGGCCGAGGTCGCCGATTAATCCATCTGAAATGTCTAATGCCGCATTCGCTATTCCACGTAGAGCCATGCCTAGTGCAATTCTTGGTGTGGGTCGATGCATGCGGCTCGCAGCTTGCAAATGGTCCTCTTCAGAAAGTGCTATTTCTTCACAATAGGATGCCAAGGCTAAGCGTGCATCGCCCAAATTTCCAGAGATCCAGATGTCGTCGCCTACTTGCGCAGCATCGCGGCGTAATGCAGAAGCCGGAGGTAGTTCTCCAAATATAGTGATGCAAATATTGAGCGGGCCTTTCGTCGTGTCCCCCCCGATTAAACGACACTGATGTTGCCTTGCTAAGTCCAGTAATCCTTGTGAAAATCCAGCTAACCAGGCTGGATTTGCCTCAGGTAAAGACAGCGCTAGAGTGAATGCCAGTGGCTTAGCGCCCATGGCTGCAAGATCAGATAAATTAACCGCCAAGCTTTTGTGTCCTAGGCCTATCGCCTCTGCATCAGGGAAAAAATGCCGGCCAGATACGAGCATGTCGCTAGAAATCGCTAATTGCATACCTGTACTGGGATTCAATAACGCACAATCGTCACCAATGCCCAACGCAAAGCGGGAATCACTAGAGTAATCCTGCACAAAATACTGTTTGATGAGGTCGAATTCTGAAAGCATCCTGCATTGTAACTAAAGCTTTTCGTGCACGGGTGAAAATGTCATTGAGGTCTGAAGTCAAAAACCATTATTTCGAAGCGTGCTTAAGTTTGTGCTTCATGCGCAATTTGAATGTCACTAAAATTTAAGAACATGCTGACGCCAGGTTTCACCTCGACACGATATGCACCTTTTGCTTTATTTAAGCGCATCGCCAATGCGGTTAATTCCCAGGCGCGATGTTCGGTACAAGTGACGCTTCCACGCGTCAGCTCCTTAGCTTTTTGTTCTTTACCAAATTCTCTAACTATGCTGGCGTTTCGCTTTAGCCCTGGTAAAACTGAAGGATGATTCCAGCCCCACATAAAAGTGCTATCTTTATGATGAAAAGTGCCAACGATTTGTGCTGCTGCCAAAGCGAACGTGCCATCTTCAAAACTTAAAAGCAGCTGTCCATTATTTTGGTCTAGGTGCCAAGATTTTTCTTCTCCCAGCCGCCAAGTGGAGTTATGCAGCATATTCGCAACCTGTGCTTCGTCAGCACTGGCAGCGATGTAGGCATCCAGGTTGTTCTCTCGGTTGAATAATTTGACCATCGGGCTACACCATTCTCAATGTCATGTTTGAGACGGCTATGCATTTGCAGTTGGCACTGGCGAGGTCGGTGAATTGATTTTCACCCTGGGGTTGTGTTTTCGTTACATTAATTGTGTACATCTCTCACCTCGCTGACTTTCATCGCTTGCTCTATTTATTTTATGTCATTTGTCTTGAAATTAGCTATTTGTGGCAAAGCTGCGATTGGCGCTAATTTCTGTAAGATCTTTGCATGACCGTGGAAAAACAGGCTTGAAAGGAAATCTTTTTATCATTATTGATTTTGCCAAGATTGGTTTCTTGGCAATAGGAATTGAGTAATGGAAAATACTGTAAATTTGTCGATTACGCAAATGAAGTTTTTGTGCAGATGTAAATTGAAAACAACACATACGCGCTTCAAAGTGAGACCTAAAAAACCGAATGCACCCAAGTTTCGATGAAACCTTTGGGTTCGTTATTCAGCAAGTCACATAATAAATTTGATTTGCGCGCGCTTGATCATGTTAATAAGAGATTCTAATTTATTATCTTGGTAATCAAAAGTCATTTTCTTGTCTAACTTTAACAAATAATCGTGATTGCTTATGCAAAAAAGTAATGGAACGCGTATAAATACGTATGAAGCAATTGTTGCCTGTCTGCTAGAATCATTAACCCCCTCATTTGTTAGCATAAGAAGGAATCAACTCGCATGGATTCAGCAGATCAAAAAGAATTACTTCGTCAACAATTGCGTCAAGCAGCGTTGGAGTATCACGAGTTTCCGACTCCGGGCAAAATTAGCGTCACGCCAACTAAACAATTAACAAATCAGCGTGACTTAGCGTTGGCGTATTCGCCGGGAGTAGCATCCCCATGTGAGGAAATTGTAGCTGACCCCGCAGCGGCGTTTAAGTACACAGCACGCGGCAATTTGGTCGGTGTCATCACGAACGGAACAGCAGTGCTAGGCCTAGGAAATATCGGTCCATTGGCGTCCAAACCGGTGATGGAAGGTAAAGGTGTCTTGTTCAAGAAATTTGCGGGTATTGATGTTTTTGATATTGAAATTAGTGAATCTGATCCGGATAAATTAGTCGATATCATCGCCTCCTTAGAGCCAACGTTTGGTGGTATTAATTTAGAGGATATTAAAGCACCAGAGTGTTTCTATATTGAACGAAAATTGCGTGATCGCATGAAAATTCCCGTGTTCCATGATGATCAACATGGAACTGCGATTATCGTTGGTGCGGCGATTTTGAATGGTTTGAAAGTCGTCGGAAAAGATATCAATCGTTGCAAACTGGTCGTGTCTGGTGCAGGCGCTGCAGCGCTGGCCTGTCTTGATTTGATTGTTGATCTGGGCTTTCCAATTGAAAATATATTTGTCACCGACCTAGCTGGCGTCGTTTATAAAGGCCGCGTGGAGTTGATGGATCCGGATAAAGAGCGATTTGCTCAAGAGACTTCTGCACGAAGCCTCAAAGAAGTAATTGTGGGTGCCGATATTTTCTTGGGCTTATCCGCTGGCGGTGTATTGAAGCAAGACATGGTCAAGTCCATGGGCGAACGCCCATTGATTTTAGCGTTAGCAAATCCGACGCCAGAAATTTTGCCCGAAGAAGTCAAAGCAGTGCGTGATGATGCCGTGATGGCAACTGGGCGCTCTGATTATCCAAATCAAGTCAACAACGTCTTGTGTTTCCCATATATTTTCCGTGGCGCTTTAGATTGTGGTGCAACGACAATCACACGCGAAATGGAAATCGCCGTAGTTCATGCAATCGCCGACTTAGCGCAAGCCGAACAATCTGATGTGGTGGCTTCTGCTTACGGTATTTCTAATTTGTCGTTCGGTCCTGAATATTTGATTCCGAAGCCATTTGATCCGCGTTTGATGATCAAGATCGCGCCAGCCGTTGCAAAAGCGGCAGAGGAGTGTGGCGTAGCTGCGCGACCAATTCAAGATATGCAAGCCTATAGCGACAAACTACAGCAGTTCGTTTATCACAGCGGCACTTTCATGAAGCCGCTGTTTCAAATTGCGAAGAAGGCACCCGATGCTCGTAAACGTATTGTTTTTGCTGAAGGCGAAGAAGAGCGTGTATTGCGTGCGGTGCAGGTTGTCGTCGATGAAAAGCTGGCGAAACCGATTCTGGTTGGACGGCCGCATATTTTAGAAAAACGCATAGAAAAATTTGGATTGCGTTTGCGCGCGGGTGTTGATTTTGAAGCGATCAATCCAGAGATGGATGCGCGCTATCGTGATTACTGGCAAACTTACCATCAAATGACTTGCCGTCAAGGTATCACCGAGCAATATGCCAAGTTGGAGATGCGTCGCCGTCATACCTTAATCGGCGCGATGATGGTACACAAGGGCGATGCGGACGGGATGATTTGCGGAACCTTTGGTATAGGTAGTCTGCATCTGTTTTATATTAATCAAGTGCTCGGCAAGCGCGCGGGCGTCAACGTCTATGCTGCAATGAATGGTTTAGTGCTACCTGACCGTCAATTGGTGTTAGTTGACACCCATATTAATGAAAATCCTACTGCAGAACAAATTGCTGAAATCACGATCTTAGCTGCCGAAGAAATGCGCCGTTTTGGTTTGCAGCCAAAAGCAGCATTGTTGTCACATTCTAATTTTGGTTCGAGTAACAGTGAATCAGCGAAAAAGATGCGAACAGCATTGGCGATCGTTCAACGCGATGCCCCCGATTTGGAAATCGATGGTGAAATGCATGGGGATACGGCTTTGGATTCAAATTACCGTCAAAAAATGATGCCAACTTCGACATTAAAAGGCGATGCTAATTTATTGGTAATGCCTAATATTGATGCTGCGAACATTGCCTATAATTTATTGAAAACCACTGCCGGAAACAATATCGCAATCGGACCAATTCTGTTAGGGTGCGCAAAGCCAGTCCATATTCTGACGTCGTCTGCAACGGTGCGTAGAATTGTGAATATGACAGCTTTGTGTGTTGTTGATGCGGTGGCTCAGCGTTAAAAGACAGAAATAATCATTTAAAACCGCCAACTATTTGGCGGTTTTTTTTCGTGTCAAAAATGCCTTACTAGTTTTGGTGTGTTAAATACGTCAACAATACCACTTGTAATTTCTTTACGGAAATTTTTTTAAATTCCCAAGGGGAAATGTTTGTATTTCTCAATTGTGGTAATACCACTTTCGCTGTTGTATTTTTGATCCGTATTTTTTAGTATAAACACCTATGATAAAAATATGCATTATATAAATTTAAAAAGTAAGAAATAGCGGCTTTATTCAATGTTTTGTTTATTTTTTTGAAAAATTTCAGCATTTAATTCTGTTGTTATTTTTTAATCTAGTGTAAAAATTACCTGTATAGTCAAATATGTATGTTTTCAATCAGCTCCTGCTCTGTTCTACTAGCACTGCCGCTTGAGGTTTGTCAAAAATTCTAGAAATTAACGACAAACTCAAATAAAAAGAGCGTATTGCCACTACAACCCATACTAACTGTAGTAAAACTGGCAATAGAAAAATGGAGACTAAAGTCAAAAGCTTTGGTCAATTCAATACTTAGGGAGTTTTTCGACTAGAAGGTAGGAATCAAGATGAAAAAAAGTATGAAATTACAAGCAGTAGTACGTCCAACGTTGTTAGCAACATTGATCGCGGCTTCTTTCGGCGTAGCAGCGGCTGACCGTATCGAATTGCAATCAAACAGCACAAGTGCAAATCGCTCATTAACAGCATCCTCTGGCAAAGCGCACGAAGCGCTTGGTTTGGGTGCGAATGATCTGAAAGCCGTGCGTAGCCAAAAATATGGTAACAAACTTGTTACTCGCTACGAACAGTCATACCAAGGCGTTCCAGTTTGGGGTGAGGCCATCGTTGAACATACAGATAGCACACCATCCTTAGCAGGTACTGCAGCTCGTTCTTTTCACGGCGCAATGTTGACTAACTTGGCAAATGACTTACCTTCAGTCAAGCCATTGTACTCAGCAACGCAAGCCCTCGGTTTGTTAAAAAATGCTAAGCGCGCAATTAGCACATCTAACGAACAATCAAAATTGTTCGTAAAACAAGCTGCTAATGGCACTGCAAAACTAGTTTATTTGTCTTCTTACGTCACAATTGCAGCTGATGGCACACCAAGCCGCCCACATGCATTAATCGATGCAAATACAGGTGCAGTGTTGGAACAATGGGAAGGTATTACGCACTCCTTAACTGGCACAGGTCCTGGCGGTAACACAAAAACTGGCCAACATGAATTCGGCACTACAGCCGGTTACGGTTTCTTAGACGTCGTTGTTAGTGGCTCTACTTGTAAGTTGAGCAGCACTAACGTAGATACTTACAATATGAACGGCGCAACTAGCGGTGCTGGTACTTTGCATTCCTTTACTTGCCCACGTAACACAGTGAAATCGATCAACGGAGCGTACTCTCCAATGAATGATGCACACTACTATGGCAACAAAGTATTTAACATGTACATGGATTACTTAGGTATCCGTCCAATTAGTCAAAAATTGGTCATGAAAGTGCATTACGGTTCAAGCTACGAAAATGCATTCTGGGATGGTACTGCAATGAGCTACGGTGATGGCGCAACGACATTCTACCCATTGGTTTCATTGGATGTGACTAGCCATGAAGTTAGCCATGGTTTCACAGAACAAAATTCTGGTTTGGTGTATTCAGGCATGTCTGGTGGTATGAACGAAGCGTTCTCCGATATGGCTGGTGAAGCTGCGAAATACTATGTACTCGGCACTAACGATTTTAAAGTTGGTACAGATATTTTCAAAGCAAGCGGTGCATTGCGTTACATGTACAACCCACCATTAGACGGTGCGTCAATCGATAACGCAAGTCAGTACACTAGTAGTAAGGATGTACACAATACTAGCGGTGTTTTCAATAAAGCTTTCTATTTGTTGGCAACAAAAGCTGGTTGGAATACACGTAAAGCATTTGAAGTTATGGCTGACGCGAATCGTTTGTATTGGACTGCGAACAGCACATTTAATCAAGGTGCTTGTGGTGTAGAAAAAGCAGCTATCAACCGTGGTTATACAGTTGCTGATGTCACTGCTGCATTTGCTTCAGTTGGTGTTAATGGCGGTTGCGGTGGAACTACAACGCCACCAGCTGGCGGTGTTTTGACAAAAGATGTTGCAGTGACATTCGCTGGCGCAACTGGTCAATCCGCGACTTATACATTTGCTGTACCAACTGGCGCGTCGAATTTGACATTCAAGATGTCAGGTGGAACGGGCGATGGCGACATCTACACAAAACTGGGTTCTGCACCAACGACAACGTCTTATTTGGCGAAATCTGACGGTTCTACAAATACAGAAACGATTACTGTAGCGGCACCTACAGCTGGTACTTACTACCTGTTGGCAAATGCAGCGTCTGCAGTAAGTGGCGCCTCTATCGTTGCTAGTTACCAAACTGGTACTACGCCGACTGGTACAGCATTGGTGAGTGGTACAGCACAAAGTGTGACTCTGGCTGCGAATGCATCGAAGTTGTACTACATTACTGTTCCATCAGGTAAAACTAGTTTGACATTCACATTGTCTGGCGGTACAGGTGATTCTGATTTGTATGCTCGTATGACAACAGCACCAACAACGACTAGCTACACTAAGAAATCTGATGGTGCCACTAATACAGAAACGATCACGTTCAGTGCTCCAGCAGCTGGTACTTACTATTTGTTAGTGAATGCTTATGCCGCAACAAGTGCTGCAAGTGTGAAAGCTGTAGTGCAATAAAATGTGAAGTAGGATTCAAGCAGGTCCAAGTCATTGGGCTTGCTTGATGTGAAAAATAATTGGATCGTGCATTTGTCTGATTAAGTTTTTTGCATGAATTAACAAAAAGCCGTCGATTTTTTTCGATGGCTTTTTTATTTTTTTGTGCTGCAGAAATAGTCTAACGCGAGACCTCAACAACAACTGAGAGGCACTTGAGATTTGATTGTAATTTCTTACCTCGTATTTAAGTAGTCATGCGTATTGATTACTTGAATTTGACGATTATGCGGTGCTGCGAGGTGTGCCCACACCCAGTTATGGTGTTGAACGATATCTTCAGCTTTCATGTGCGGGCGGTCTGCTGTGGTATGTGCATCAGACAGCGCAATCGCATCGTATCCATGAGAAAGAGCAGCACGTAAACTTGTGTCCACACAAAATTCTGTGGCAAGACCACAAACCACCAAAGCCGTACTTCCCAATCTTTCTAAAAGTGGTTTTAGATCAGTATCGGCAAAAGCGTCGCATGCAGTTTTATTGATGGAATGGTCACTACTTTCCTGATGAAGACCCTGATATATCTCCCATGGTTTGGTTCCTGGTCGTACATCTGCGTCTTGATGCTGTACAAAAATAACAGGAAGATTTGATTGGCGAAATTTTTCTGAAAGTTGATTTATTCGTTGAGTAATTGCGGTGAGATCAAAGCGAGGATGCTCATCGATCCAGGCATTTTGCATGTCAATTATGAGTAATGTTTGCATAGATTTTACAGGTGATAAATGAAGTAAGTTTCAAGTGCTTTGTCGTTGACTAAATGGTGATGTGACTATTGGAGATCACTTGAATCGACGTACGATTCGATCGCCTCCTCGTTACCAGCTGAGTGTTTCATTATTTCACCATAATCGCAGAGACCTTGATATGACTGAATGTATGGCAGGTAGACACTTTTTGTAGAACTACTTTCTCTTGTTTGCTGTACTTTTTGCATTTGAAATTGAGGATGCGAGAAGGTCTATTAAGTAAAGACAAAATAATTGTCACGAGGCACACATATAATTATGCAAGACGCAAGCGCCACAATGAGGTAATTTCTGCTGCGCGAGCTAGATGCAAAGCATCGCTGGCGTCGTTGGCTTTTGCATGTTGTGGTCGAATATCCATTTTGCCAATAACCGTCAAACCACCGGTTTCAATCCAAGCCCAGAACTCCTCTGCACTGCGCAAGCCTAAATGTTCAGCTAGATCTGACATAATTAACCAAGCTTCACCATATGGAGTAAGGTGATTGGCGACACCCATCAAAAATGCTTTTAACATACGACTATCAGGGTCATAGATTGCGTATTCAATCGCCGCATTTGGGCGGGCGGGAATCCAGGGTGGGTTACAGATCACTAATGGTGCTCGTCCCTCTGGGAATAAATCAACTTTGAGTAGTTCGACCTGATCTGCAACATCCAATTTTTGGAGATTTTCTTTCGCACAAGCCAATGCTCGTGGGTCTTGATCGGTGGCGATAATTTTCTTGACGCCGCGGCGAGCGAGCAGGGCCGCAATGACTCCTGTACCCGTACCAATATCGAAAGCAAGCTGATCGGTAGGTAAGGGGGCTTTGGCTATCAAATCAAGATATTCACCCCGTACAGGTGAAAAAACGCCGTAATGAGGATGAATTTTGGCCGCCAATGCAGGAATCTGCACACCATTTTTGCGCCATTCATGGGCGCCAATGATACCTAGTAATTCCCTGAGAGAAATTGCAAATGCTTGCTCGACCTCACCATACACTTCATGACAGGCTTCTGAAACATCTGGTGCTCGTCGTAGTGGAATAGAAAAGTCGGAATTGATCTGGATAATCAACATCGCTAATACCCGAGCTCGTTGAGCTTGAGCTTGTCGGTGTAAATGAAAAGCTTGGGCTCCCGTGGTGATCGATTTGGAAGTCTTTTTTGTTTTTGCTGGCTTCTTGTCAATGCGACGAGCAATTGCTTGTAGGAGGTTTTTCGCGTTTTGAAAATCACCACGCCAGAATAGGGCGGTACCTTCGCAAGCTAGACGATATGCGGTCTCTGCACTCATCGTATCATCGGCGAGTTGCACCCGCTTAGGTGCTGGTGAGGCATTTTCGGAATGCCAAGGCAGGCTATGGCTGCCTTGATTTTCTGTCCATTGTATGACGGGTGATGAAGAGTCCATGTGATGCCTATTCTAAGATGAAAGCCTGTATGGAGAAAAACATACTGAAGCGAATAGGCGGCAGTGTAACAAATCAGCTGGCGAAAAAGACAAAAGAGCCGATTTAATATCACAGGAATTGAAAATGTGAATGCTCTGTGTCGATTCCCACCTCTGTCATTGTTTATATTAACGTCATGTACTGTCGATCCTTACTGGAAAATGTGCCCATAGGACGATTTAACGGCTGCCAAATAAAGACGAAAAATGTTGCAATACTGCGCTGGAGTCAAATCCTTCAGCATCCGTGACATTGCCATTGGGAGTTAATTTATCTATTAGCCCAGGTAAAACATCGGCAAGACCGCCAGCAGTAGCAGAAGGTGAAAGCCCGCTTGCTTGTGCCAATTGATCCAAATGTAAACCGCCCAAGGCTTGTTGAATTTGTTCCGCCGATACTGGCAAATTTTGACCCGTTCCAATCCAACTGCCTACGAGTTCACCGAGCCCGGCATTTTGGAATGAGCCAATCAAGCCTTGTAATCCTCCATTCTGTGATTGAGTGAGCATGCTTAACGCTGCTTGTATCAACATCTGCTGTGGGTTGCTCGAATTCTCTGTTGCAGATGGGGTGTTGCCTAGCATACCTAAAGCTGTGTCTAAAAGTCCCATGGTATTTCCTTTCTGAATGAATAGGGTTCTTATGATATGCGATACTGAAAATATGAAATGTGAACAATGTTTGCTTTGCACCTAAGCATGTGGATGACCTAATAAAAAAGGGCAGATAATCTGAATTATCTGCCCGTCACTTGCATTCGCGTAAGTATTATTTTAGTCTGTTATGAGCTTAATTCGCTCTTGTGACCGATGTAATCATCACTGCTGTGACGGGTACGTCGGTGTAGCCATTTTTTGTTGCAGTCGGTACTACACGAATTTTATCGACGATGTCCATACCAGAAATAACTTGACCAAAAACGGCATAGCCGCCACTGCTGGTATCGAGGTACACATTGTCGACAACATTAATGAAAAACTGCGAAGTTGCTGAATTAAGTACGCTGGTACGTGCCATTGCAATACTGCCGCGCACATTGCTTAAGCCATTATTTGCTTCTAATGTGATCGGTGAATAGGTTGATGCTTGTACCAAGTCAACATTGAAGCCACCACCTTGAATCATAAAATTGCTGATGACACGGTGAAAGATTTTATTACTATAGAATCCAACGTCGGTATAACGCAAGAAATTCGCTACAGTAATTGGTGCCTTGCTTGGATTTAATTCCACCAAGATATCGCCGAGAGATGTCGCAATTTTGACTACAGGTGGTGGTGGCGTTCTGAGATCGAGCAAAGTATCAGTCGCACCGATGATGTTTTTTGCAGTGTTTACGTCGGTCGCAGTGACTGCCGCTGCAATTTCAATTCCCTTGGTGATTGAATCCGTTTGGTTATTGTAAGTCAAGCCTTGCTGAATCGAAAAATAGTTGCCCACTGTAACTTTATTGTCTAGCAGATCGGCAACCCAGCCATAATCCGCAGTTCCCTTAAAGCTGTGCGCAGAGTTGATGATAGTACGAATTAAATTGCCGCGTGATTTTCTACGACTATCTATTTCGCCGCTCCAGTAAGTTAGCCCATCCTGATCAACTTCGTTACGCCCTAGCACATTCTTGTAGATCTTTCTGACGAAATCAGTACTCGACATGGTATCCGAGTAACCGGTTAAGTCAGAGTAGGCGATCGCAGCAGTATAAAAATTATCCGCCAATTGCTCAATACTTTTTCCTGCTTTGATTTCGGAGATCCAATAGATCATGCCTTCGGCATCAGGAACGCGATTGAAGAACGCAATATAGAGTTCGATCAAGGTATTTAAGTCTGTAGCCGCGATAGTTTTTGACTTGTCTCCGACCAGCAGGCTCACTGTAAAATCCGTAAATTTTACAGTTGTTTGTGTGGGCTGCAAATTGACCACATTCGGAGTGCTAGCTTTATCGCTTACAGTGAAACTGAGGCCAGTGCGCTTAATAACAAAAGAATTACGCGATGCATTGAAGTTGGCAATTGTGTCCGCTGGTGCTGCAGCAGGTGGACCGCTGAGTTGATTGGAAGCCGATGGTGACGTACTTGTTTGACTGTTTCCGCCACAGGCACTGAGTGTCAGCGTTAATCCTAAAATGATAATTGCTAAGATATTGTTTTTGCTCATTAATTTCATTGCTGATCACCTGCATTAAATTGATATAAGGCGCACATTATAGCGATGAATCGCTGGTGAATCTGCGGAAAATAGTCTTATAAATGTTCCAAGTTGTAACAAGTGGCGCACACGTTTGTACGTACAAAGGATTAGGATAATCCACCCCAGGCCGCACTAAGTACGCTAATTGCTGCTAATCCAGCCGTTTCTGTACGTAAAACACGTGGGCCCAAACGCAAAACTAATGCACCATGGTGGATCGCAGCCTGTTCTTCTTGTTCTGAAAAACCGCCTTCCGGGCCTATCATTAAACTTATTGCTTGCGGTGGGTGATGGCGTGCCCAATCTGCTAGGGAAGTTTCTGCGCGTGGCGATAACAATATGCGTTTATGTAGATCTTGTTGGGCGAGCCACTTTTGCACGTCTTCTAGTTCGGCAAGATGCGCTAGGCGGTTACGTCCACATTGTTCGCTGGCGGATTGGATAATACCTTGCCAGTGCTGCATTTTCTTTTCGGCGCGTTCTGAATTGAGTTTGACTACGCAGCGTTGCGCCGCTAGTGGCTGAATATGGCTGACACCTAATTCAATCGCTTTTTCAATAATCCAATCCATTTTTGAACCCTCTGGCAAAGCCTGTGCCAAGGTGAGGTTAAATGGCAATTCGACTTCGTCTGGCAAAAACACTTTGACGTCGGCTACCACTTGTTTTTTGCCGACAGTCACCAGCGTTGCTAGATAACATCCGCCTTCGCCGTTGAATAAAGTCACTTGATTACCGCTACTTAAACGTAATACAAAAATATGATGCGCAGTTTCAGCAGGTAATTCCAGTTGTGCACCAATAGTGAGCGTGAGAGGGCAAAAAAATCTTGGCATGAGTGTGAATCGCGTAATCAGGATTAGTTAAAAAAGGCATTTTTTATCAGTAGTGACGTCGACAAACGGCAATACATCGACTTCAGTAAAAAACATTTTAATACGACTGGCAGGCAGCATTTAAGATGCCCATGCCCAGACTTAGTGCACCTAAGAACACACCAGAGGCTAGTTTGTTATTCGGCACATCTTTGACCAAATCCGGTAATAACACTCTTGCGACAAAAAAGGCTAACAGCTGAATGATCAAAGCGATAGCGCTCCAAATGAGCATGTCAGGCAAGTCTACACTATGCGCAATGGAAGACGCCAACGCTATACAATAGCCGAGAACCGCGCCAGATAAGCTGACAGCCGCGGCTACATTCCCTTCGCGGATCAAGGTAATTTCTTTGTAAGGGGTGATGTGTACGTAAATCGCGATAAAGATAAATAGAAATAGGAGCGCCGCACCGAAGTGGCTGAAAAATGCGGGAACGCCATAGGCTAAAAATTGAATATCCATAGTAATCTTTCAAATTGCAGTTCTTCGAATCCTTAGAGCTGGTGTTACGCATGTACTCAGCTCAGGACGATCTTACACAGGTGTTGTTTCGATATTAGTCGACAAAATAATGAGGCACAAAGCGACTGGTATTTTTGGTAATTAAACTTTCATCTTCGCGGATACCAATACCCGCAGCTTCATTCCCCACTACCCACGCACCGATAGACGTAAAGGCGGGCGTAATGCCGTCATCAAACTTTGGTTGCGGTGCGTAAGCTTGATAGACAAAGCCTTCATGGCCGTATTCGCCTTCTGTGTGCAAGACATTTCCATCAGCGTAGATGGAAATGTTCTCACCTTCGCGAGACAGTAGTGGCTTTTTTACGAAATTGCCGCTGATACGCCATGCTTCAGTATAGGCAGGTAACAGGTTAGGGTGATTTGGAAATAATTCCCATAGCACGGGCAATATAGCCTTATTCGATAAAATCATTTTCCAGGCTGGTTCTATGATGCGTGCCGGGCGTTGTAGTAAATGTGCAGAAAACTGTTCGCGGCACAGCCATTCCCACGGATACAATTTAAACAGATTGTCGATTTTTACATCCATTTCATCGACTAATTCCGCATTCGCATCATCCCACCCTAAATTACCGATCAGACATTGTTTAGTGGCAAAGCCCGCCTGAATTGCTGTATCGCGTAAATAAGACAGATTTCCTATGTCTTCCTCGCTGTCAGCGCAAGCGAAATGCACGACACCTTTACCTTCAAACTTCTTCCATTGTTCAATTAATTTTTCGTGCAGAGAATTGAATTGATCAGCGTTGGGAAAAACATCCTGCAACCAATACCATTGAGCGACGGACGATTCAACCAGACCTGTCGGCGTATCGGCGTTGTACTCCAACATTTTCGGTGCGCCCGTACCATCCCAGCTCAAGTCGAAACGACCATACAAAGAAAATTCTTGCTCGCGCCAGCTTTCTTCTACTTGTGACCAGAAACTTTGAGGAATTGCAAAGCGCTCATATTGTCCATGTCGAACGACGTGATCGACGGCTTGCAAACTCATGTCATGCAAATCGATGGTGGCTTGTTCCAATGTGTCGATTTGCGCGCTATTGAAGCGATAGGCGTAGCGTTCATCCCAATACAAGCCGTCGATTGAATGATAACTAAATCCTAGGTCTTCAAATTGACGTTGCCAGCCAGACCTTGGTGTTAATGATTCACGAATCATACGGCTTAACCTCCACCAGAGAAACCGCGCGAACTTGATCCAAAACCACCACGGCTGACACTTCGGGTGATACTGCGACTGACGGCGTGATCGTTTAATTGTGAACTGTTTCCCACATACCGGCTGCCTAAAAAATTACGTTGTGCAGTATCTCGCTGGCCTTCGTAATAACTTGGCCCCCAATAGCGGCCGCTATAAATATGACCACCGGAAGAATTGCCGGTATGGGCAATCGTATTGCTATTTGGTGGGGCAGGCTGTGGCTGACAGGGATCAGTACTGCCCCAGTCTTGTTGACAATCTTCTAGGCTCTTATATTCATCTCGGATGCTACCGAGTCCTGCATTCGGATCATTGCTACCGCACGCAGTCAGCCCAGCTACGGCGGCTGAAGTGACTAATACTAAAGGGAGGGATTGTGAGACACGACGCTGCGCTTTTTGTTTGCTGCTCATCAGCACTCCTGCTATTTTCAAGGATTTTTAAGTAGTTTTAAATTCAGTGCGTTGCCATTGTAATACCGTGCAGCTGGCTTGTAATGGTCTTCGTTCTTTTGTTTTACCGTTGCGGCGGGCTTGTTGTTTCTTAGTTGGATTACGTGCTCGATAGGGCTTAATTATGCCCAAATAAAGCCACATGTATTTCAGGTTTGTAGTATTGCAAATCAAAAATTTCCTTAGTTTTGAGTGCGGTATCAATTTGTTCAGTTGTTAATTTTCCGGGATCGATGCAATGCCCAGAACCATCAGGTTTGCTGGCGATCGCCATGCTCCATAAGGCGCCATATAAAGGAATAAAAACGGCATAGGGCCGAACTAGCTCAAAAACTTTATTTAGATGGGAGAGTGTGCTTTGGTAACGCTCAGCATGATAAAACTCGCTCCCTAAATGCAGAACAAGAGAACCATGTGAATTTAATCGCGTATGACAAGCCAGAAAAAATTCTTCGCTCATACATGATTCAGCCAAATTAGTGCCGTTGGGTGCAATAGGATCAGTTAAGTCCAGCAGAATTAGGTCGTATGTTTCTTTGGTCTCTTGAACGAAAGCGAAGCCGTCGGCATGAATCAGATGTACTTTTGGCGAATCAAAAACGTTCTTGTGGATGGAGACTAAATGTTCACGTGCAAGCTGGATAACTTCCTGGTCAATTTCGCACAGCGTGATTTTTTGTATACTCGAATGTTTCAATAATTCTTCGGTCGATCCGCCATCGCCGCCGCCTATGATGAGCGCAGTTTGTGGCTTGCCGTGAGCCATTGCAGCTGGGTGCACCAGACATTCGTGGTAATAGAATTCATCTTTTTCTGACGTCATCATGGCGCCATCGATACGCATGATCTTGCCGAATTCAGGCGTTTCGGCGATTTGTATGTGCTGATAAGGGCTTTGAACTTCTGCCAACACTTGATCAATTTGCGTTTGCATCGTCGTGTAAGGACTTAAATATTCTACGGCTTGTCCAGCTGTGTTCGCTAGTCGTGAGCCGCGTTGTAATTCTTGACGCGAAACCTGTTGCGGTTGAAAAGCTGCGATCAACCGGTCGACGATATGCCGTGCTTTCTGGCTATTATTGTTTTCAAAATTGCAGACATAGACGTCCAGCGTCACTGCCTGACGTTCAGGCCAGGTGTGAATGGCGACATGGGATTCGGCCAGGAGCAAGGTGCCCGTGACACCCGCAGCGCTACCATCGGCATAACTAAATGCATGAAATTTTTCTCCTACGATAGTCAAGCCCGCTTGATTCGTCAGCGCTCGGACTAATTCGCTTAAGCGATTTTCTTCAAATAACAGCATAGGATTGCATAGACAATCAAAGCAATCTGCAGTGAGGTGCAAACCTTCCATAAATCCGTCTAAAAATGATGTGAAAGTCGCAATTGTATTCTGTGGCGCGCTGCTCTGGTAAAATAACGGACTTTATAGAATAAAACGATGTCGTCAGGCAATATTAAGCAATATAAAGTAATAATTTTGCTTGGCATCTCGGCTAAAACACGTTTTATTCTCCTGCACGATTTTATAAACCTATCTCCTCTGCCACTATGACATCCACTTTCCAGCCTGAAAATACCTCTAAGATGGCCAATGCAATTCGCGCATTGTCTATGGACGCTGTTCAAAAAGCTAATTCTGGTCATCCAGGTGCTCCTATGGGAATGGCCGAAATCGCAGTGGCACTGTGGGCAGGTCACTATCGCCATAATCCAACTAATCCTAAATGGGTCAATCGTGATCGTTTCGTTTTATCGAATGGTCATGGCTCGATGTTGCATTATTCCTTATTGCATCTCACTGGCTATGATTTACCTATGTCAGAGATCAGCAATTTCCGTCAATTGCATTCTAAGACGGCGGGTCATCCAGAAGTTCACATCACGCCAGGCGTGGAAACAACGACCGGTCCACTCGGTCAAGGTATTACGAACGCCGTTGGCATGGCATTGGCTGAAAAATTACTCGCCGCAGAATTCAATGTGGATGGCGCGAATATTGTAGATCACCGCACTTATGTATTCATGGGCGATGGCTGTTTGATGGAAGGTATTTCCCATGAAGCTTGTTCCTTAGCAGGAACGTGGAAATTGAATAAATTGACGGCCTTCTGGGACGACAACGGTATCTCGATTGACGGTCATGTGGAAGGTTGGTTCACTGACGATACACCAGCACGTTTTGAATCTTACGGCTGGAATGTGATTCGCGCTGTTGATGGTCATAGTGTCGATGCCGTGAACCAAGCGATCATTGCTGCCAAAGCGTCTGATAAACCAACATTGATTTGCTGCCGTACGATCATCGGTAAAGGTTCGCCGAATATGCAAGGGACGCACAATGTACATGGTGCTGCATTGGGCGATAAAGAAGTTGCTGCTGTACGTGCGAATATAGATTGGAACTATCCGCCATTTGAAGTGCCAGCAGATGTTTACAGCGCATGGGATGCGAAAGCAAATGGCGCAAAAGATGAGGCGGAATGGAATGCTGCATTCGCTGCTTATAGCGCGGCTCAACCAGCGAAAGCGGCTGAATTGACGCGTCGTATGAACAATGTGTTGCCCGCCAATTTCGACGAAGTCGTTAAAGCCGCTCTAGCAACAGTAGTCGAGAAAAAAGAAACGATCGCAACGCGTAAAGCTAGTCAAAATGCGATTCAAGCTTTTGCCCCAAGCTTGCCCGAATTCCTCGGTGGTTCTGCCGATTTGACTGGTTCGAATTTGACCAACTGGAAAGAGTGCGTGGCTGTACGCGCAAACCAAGCCGGCAATCACATCAATTATGGCGTGCGTGAATTCGGTATGAGCGCGATCATGAATGGTATCGCTTTGCATGGTGGTTATTTACCGTTTGGCGCGACCTTCCTGACTTTCTCTGATTACAGCCGCAATGCGATTCGTATGGCTGCATTGATGAAAATTCGCACGCTGTTCGTGTTCACGCATGACTCAATCGGCTTGGGTGAAGATGGTCCTACACATCAATCCGTAGAACATATCTCCAGCATGCGTTTGATTCCAAATTTGGATAACTGGCGTCCATGCGATACGACAGAATCGACAGTGGCTTGGGCTGAATCTATCAAACGTGCTGATGGCCCATCGACTTTGATTTTCTCTCGTCAAAACTTGCCGTTCCAAGAACGTACTGCGCAACAAATCGCAGATATCGCACGTGGTGGTTATATTCTGCAAGATGCGCCAGATGCCAAAGTCGTGTTGATCGCGACCGGTTCTGAAATTGAACTCGCAGTGAAATCTGCTGCTGAATTAGCTACACAAGGCATTTCAGCGCGTGTCGTATCCATGCCTTCAACTGACGTATTTGATCGCCAAGATAAGGCTTATCAATTGAGCGTGTTGGGTAAAGGTTTGCCACGCGTGGCAATTGAAGCTGGTGTTACGGCGTTCTGGCACAAATATGTTGGCTTAGAAGGCGCTGTGGTCGGTATCGATACATTCGGTGAATCTGCACCAGCGGGCGTTTTGTTTAAATACTTTGGCTTCACGGTCGAGAACGTGGTGGCGAAAGTCAAATCGGTTTTGGCTTAAGTCTCTTTTTAAAGTTACATTGTTTTGACCGAACGCAAGTGATCCAGACTCAATATGAATAAAATCAAGGAAATCCAATTACGTCGTGCCACAGTCGCTGATGCTGAAGCGATTGCAGCGATCCGCATTGAAGGTTGGCGCACGACTTATCGCGGCATGATCCCTGATAGCTATCTCAATGAGATGGACATGAACGAAAACGTACTCCATTGGCGCACGATTTTGCAGGCATTGCCAGTGAAAGAAGACAGTTTGTGCGTGTATGTTGCTGTGAGTGAAGATGAAATAGTTGGCTTTGTCTCGGCGATAAAGTTGTCTGAGCCGAAGTTGGATAAAGATGGTGAAATTAACGCGATCTACATTCGCCCACAATGGCAACGTTGTGGGATAGGCAAACGTATGTTGCATAAAGCGGCTCGCTCCCTACAAGCGATGGGCTGCACTAGTTGTGTGATCTGGGTCATTGATGGCAATGCACAGGCGCGCAATTTTTACGAAGAACTCGGTGGAGAGATCCTCATCGAGCAAGATTTTAGCTGGGATGGATTAGACCTGACCGAAGTTGGTTATGGTTGGAATGATTTGAATGTGATGATGGCATCGGCGGATGCCTTGCCATTTCCGAAAGCGCTTCAATGATTTGTCGTTGAAGTGGAAAAACTTTTAACCACAGAGGCGCAGAGCATGCAGAGTTTTTTTAAGTAATTCTCTGCTTGCTCTGCGCCTGTGCGGCGAGATGTTAAGATTTTTTTGTGTTTTATTTTTTGTTGCTGTTTGTCTTTTTGGAGATTGAACCATGACGATTCGCGTCGCAATTAACGGCTATGGCCGTATCGGTCGTAACATCCTTCGTGCACATTACGAAGGTGGTAAGTTTAAAAATGAAATTCAAATCGTTGCGATTAACGATTTGGGTAACGCAGAATCTAACGCGCATTTGACACGTTATGACACAGCCCACGGTAAGTTCCCAGGCACAGTCACGGTCGAAGGCGACACGATGATCGTCAATGGCGACAAGATCAAAGTATTTGCGGAACGTAATCCAGCGAATATTCCTTGGGGCGAATTGAACGTGGACGTCGTGTTGGAATGCACAGGTTTTTTCACAACGAAAGAAAAAGCATCTGCACACATCGCTGGTGGCGCAAAGAAAGTCATCATCTCAGCACCAGGCGGTAAAGACGTTGATGCAACGATAGTTTACGGCGTGAACCACGGCGTATTGAAAGCAACTGACACCGTTATCTCTAACGCGTCTTGCACAACGAACTGCTTAGCACCATTGGCAAAACCATTGAACGATGCGATCGGTATCGAAAGCGGTTTGATGACAACGATCCACGCTTATACTAATGATCAAGTGTTGACCGATGTGATGCATGAAGACTTGCGTCGTGCGCGTTCTGCAACCATGAGCATGATCCCAACTAAAACTGGCGCAGCTGCTGCAGTTGGTTTGGTCTTGCCCGAGTTGAACGGCAAATTGGATGGCTATGCGATGCGCGTGCCAACGATCAATGTTTCTGTAGTTGATCTGACTTTCATCGCAAAACGCGATACGACTGTTGAAGAAATCAATAAAGTATTGAAAGAAGCGTCAGAAGGTGCCTTGAAAGGTATTTTGGATTACAACACAGCGCCTTTGGTCTCTGTTGACTTCAACCACAACCCAGCATCGTCTACCTATGACGAAACATTGACGAAAGTAAATGGTCGTTTGGTCAAAGTATCCAGCTGGTACGATAACGAGTGGGGTTTCTCCAACCGTATGTTGGATACGACGGTTGCATTGATGCACGCTAAGTAATTAGCAACGCATTGAAGTAAATTTAAGAGCCCCGAACTTTCGGGGCTTTTGCTTGTCATATGAATGTGCTATTCACTTAAGGAGTTCATCATGGACTTAAATCCTCGCAAATTAATCGCCGATAACAAGACTTTCTTGTTCTTCGTTGCGGGCATGATTTTGATGCGTAGCGCACTTGCTGATTGGTATGTGGTGCCGTCGAGCTCGATGTATCCGCATTTGTTGGAAGGTGATCGTGTGATTGCTAACCGGATTGCCTATGACATCAAAGTGCCGTTCACCGATGTGATTTTGAAGCACGTCGGCGAGCCTAAGCGTGGTGATATAGTGACCTTCAGTTCTCCCGCCGATGGCGTACGTTTGATAAAACGTGTGATTGGATTGCCGGGGGATGTGGTCGAAATGCGTGATCAAAAATTGACTATTAATGGGCAGCCAGCTGATTATGCTCAAGTCGATGCGCCTGATCCAACTTTCCTCACACCAAAGCGTGAATACCCGAATCAGCAATTGATGTACACCGAATCCTTAGGGAATTTTCAGCACAATATTATCGTGATGCCAGAACGTTCGGCTTTGCGTTCTTTTGATCCTGTGACCGTTCCCGCTGGACACTACATGATGTTGGGTGATAATCGCGATAACAGTAATGACTCGCGTTTTTATGGTTTTGTGAAGCGAGAATTAATCACAGGACGCGTCAATCGCCTGATGTTCTCGCTCGATTATGACAATTACTATATCCCGCGGTTTGAGCGTACCGGCGCTAAATTAAATCCCTAATTAGTTATCTAAAGAGGCCTTAATTTACTGGCTTAGCGACGTAGCCAAGTGCCGCTGAAATTTGATCAGCGGTGCTGATCAGGTCGCTTAACCATGCCTCTTGCAGGCGATCCGCAGGAGCCGAAATCGATAAACCTGCGATCATCTTGCCGCTGTCATCACGAATTCCCGCAGCCATACAACGCACACCCAATTCCAATTCTTCATTGTCGCGTGCATAGCCGTTGTTGCGTACCGAGGCTAATTCGCGCTCTAATTTTGCGACATCGGTTATCGAGTTTTTATTGTGTCCCGCCAAGCCTGTGCGCGTGATGTAGGCACGTAGCGCCTTCGGTTCATCAATCGACAAAAATAATTTTCCAGTCGAGGTCAAATGGAGTGGGGCGCGACCACCAATCGCGCGCACAACCTGCATCCCTGAGCGTTCAGAAAACGCACGATCGATATAGACAATTTCATCACCCTGACGAACCGACAAATTGATGGTTTGATTGGTAATCCTATGCAGATTACGCATAAACTCCAATGCAGCTTCTCGTACATCGAGCCGGCTTTTCACAATATTGCCCAGCTCCAGCAAACGCATGCCAAGTCGATACGTGCCAGTGTCTGCGCGATCGACAAAACGTGTGATGCATAAGTCATTCAAAATGCGGTGCGCGGTCGATGGATGTAAGCCCGTCACACTAGCTAATTCTTTCAGACTGACTGGATCGTGATAGCGAGACAGTGCATCTAATAACGAGACCATGCGCTCGATGACTTGAATCGATGTTTTTTCAGCAGAAATAGGAGCGTCGTTTTTCATAATGTGGATGGTGCATTGCAATAAATCTCTTTATACCATGATGTGAAATGACTGTGTTGAAGTAACGATCCTATTTTTTGGAATTGTTGCGTGATTTTGAGCTCAAATAAGCCGCAGTACTGCACAAATGAACTAAAACTAAGTAGTAACTAAGCTCCAACTGAGTTCCAAATAAGTAAAAACTACATTGCAAATGAACCGTGTCAATGCCAAAGTTAGTGTTAAATAAAGAAGGCTTAATATTTATTGTGTGTATTTACATTGTTAACTTATGAAAAGTCCTCTTGCTTACTGGAATTTATTGGCGCCAGAGTATTGCTTCGGTGTACTATCAATAGCGAGATTTCAGCTCGTTTAGGACAATATTTCAACATACTGATTTCTACGTCGATTTTTCATCCGGGTCATCTCTTCTGCTTCATTTTTATTCAGGGAAATGCGGTTTATGTCGAATACCTCACCAGCTTCATCTAAATCTGCACCGTGGAAAATATTGTTGGTTGACGATGAACCGGATATTCATGATGTCACCAAGTTGACACTACATCGGTTTGAATTGGATGGTCGGCGCTTACAGTTTTTTGATGCGTATAGCGGGCCGGAAGCAAAGGCCATTCTGAGCACAGAACCGGACATCGCCCTCGTATTTTTGGATGTTGTGATGGAAGCCGAAAATAGCGGATTGGAAGTCGCACGCTGGATGCGCCAAGATTTAAAAAATCAATTTACCCGTATTGTGTTACGTACTGGACAGCCAGGTCAGGCACCCGAAGAAAGCGTCATCGTTGATTACGATATCAATGATTATAAAGAGAAGACCGAACTCGACCGCACCAAATTATTTACCACGACTTTTGCGGCCTTGCGAGCCTATCGTGATATTTACACAGTGGAAGAAGCACGTCGCTTTCAAGTGACTTATCGCGAAGGTTTAGAGCGTGTGATTGAAGCCTCGGCGCATATCTATCAGCAAAGAAATATGCATGATTTTGCGAATGGTTTGCTGCAACAAGTGGTTGCATTGTTGCGATTGGAAAAAAGCATGTTGCTGCGCTTACGAGGTGCAAGTGGTGTCTCGGGTGAAAAGTCATATGAGGTTCTTGCAAAGATTGGTAACTTTGATGACGACGATAAACTATTTAATCAAGAATTGCTCGATCACCTACATCAAGTCACGGTGAATCGCATCTCGCACTTGTTTGGCGACACTTACGTTGGTTACTTTCCGAATGAAAGTGGTAAGGCTTCCCTGCTGGTCCTAAAAGGGGTTGAAAGCGTCAGTGAAATCGATGCGAAACTGTTAGAAGTATTTTCATCCGGTGTGGCGATTGCCTTCGATAATATTTTGCTTAATCAAGAAATCAGTGATACCCAAGGCGAGCTGATTATGCGACTTGGCGATGTGGTTGAGTCGCGCTCTTCAGAAGCGGGCAATCATGTCAGACGCATGGCAGAAGTGTGCTATTTGATTGCAACCGCTTCGGGCATGGATCCCGATGAAGCGGCTATTTTGAAGCAAGCTGCGCCTATGCATGACATAGGGAAAATTGCGACCCCGGATGCGGTATTGCTGAAGCCCGGTAAGCTCGATCAGCTTGAATGGGACATCATGAAGCAGCATCCTGAAGTCGGAATGTCAATATTAGATGGATCGCACCGCCCCATATTGCGCGCTGCTTCGATTATCGCGCATCAGCATCATGAAAAATATGACGGTTCCGGATACCCGCAAGGTTTAGCTGGAGAAGAGATTCATGTCTATGCGCGTATCGTGGCGGTGGCTGACGTTTTCGACGCTTTGATGCATGCTCGTGTCTACAAAACTGCTTGGCCAGTAGAGCAGGTGATTGCACATCTAAAAAGCGTCAGCGGTAGTCATCTCGACCCCCAGTTCGTCAACCTTTTGGTTCAAGATGTGGATAAGGCAATTGATATCAATATGCGCTATCCAGATGCTTAGTTGGGCTTGATGTTGACTTTGGTGTTGTGACTGATATTGGCAGGAAAACGGAGTTGATAGCTCAGCCCTTGTTGTAGCGTGGATTGCGCTTTTATCGTGCCACCCAATAATCCTGTGACTAAATTGTATACAATGTGGGTTCCCAGACCACTGCCACCCTGGCCGCGTTTAGTCGTATAAAAGGGATCAAACAATTTGCCCAGTGCTTCTTTTTCCATCCCTTGACCATTGTCTTCATAGTGGAACAGTAAATCCTCACCCTCGACTTCAAAGCGGATAACAATTTTCCCCTCAAGCAAATTCTCAAATCCATGTGTTAGTGAGTTCATGACGAAGTTAGTCAGAATTTGCGAAATTGCACCCGGATAATTATCGATGAACAAATCTTCAGGGCATTGAATATCAATCTGTATTTGACGACCTTTTAGTTTAGGTTGCAGTGATACTAAAATTTCATTTAGATACGGATGCAATTGAAATTTGCGCCTGTCGTTAGAAGTCTGATCGACGGCAACTTGTTTGAAGCTGCGTACCAATGCGGCAGCACGTTTCGTATTCGTACCTAAGATGCGCAAGCTTTGATCGAGAATATCCAAAAACTGATCGCGTTGCTGAGTGTCAAAGACATCAGCGAGAATATCTTTGCGCGTGAGTCGGACTTCTTCTAGAAGATGACTAGTCGCGGTCACACAAATCCCTAAGGGCGTATTAATTTCATGTGCGACGCCAGCGACTAGGCTGCCCAATGAAGCTAGTTTTTCTTGCCTGACTAATTCAGTCTGCGCTTCTTGCAACGCCAGCAAGGCCTCGTTTAAAGCATTGTTTTGATGTTCCAGATTGACCTTGGTTTGGCGTAGTTCACGGTCGGCATTCATCCTTGCAATCGCGACTGCAATATGGCTTGCAACAAAGGCCAGTAATTCCAGATCAGCATCGCCATAGGTTATATTAAGGTCATAGCTTTGTACAATGATGACGCCGTAGATCCTGTCTTTAATCAGGATGGGAACGCCTATCCAACTTTCTACGCCTTGCCCACCTAAGACTTGCTTGATTTCACCTGCGTTGATTAATTGATGTAAACGATTTTTATCAATCAATTGTGCTTTACCACTGCGAATCACAAACGAGGTCATGCCGACGCCAAGTGGGAAACGCGTATGGCTAGGGACGATATCTTTTTCATCGACAAAATATTGGATACTAATTTCTTCTGTCTCGGTATGGTAAAGCGCAATAACGAAATTTTTCGCAACAATGAGATTTTCTACAATGAGGTGTAATTTTCGATACAAGTTACTCGCTTCTTCACCTGAAAAAGACAACTCAGCAATCGCATATAGGGCGCTTTGAATTTTTTCCGAACGGCGTCGTTCTGCTATTTCATGCGCTAACAATGCAGTTCTTTCCTGCACGGCACGTTCAAGTTTATCAACACTTTGAAACACTTCCAACGCATTGGAAACATGCCGTGCAATCAATTCAAACAGGGCTTGGTCTTCTTCAGAATATAAAACGTCTTTATCGTAGCTTTGTACCACCATCGCACCCAGAGTGCGCTTTTGATGGTCAACTAAGGGATAGCCCATCCAGTGCTCCGATGGTGCACCTGTTATGGTGCTTTCCTCTTCCGCGGTGATGCGCGCCATTTCTGCGCTGCCTGCTGTCAAGGGCTTTTGGTTCAGTATTACCCACTTGGTTAAGGAAGAGCCGGGCGCTTCTAACTTGAAGCGCTTATTGGGATCTGGTGACGGATCGACTTCATCCAGAAAGTAGGCGAATTGGATTGACGCATCATCGGGATTGTAGAGCGCGATATAGAAGTTTTTCGCATACATAATACGACTCAATGCGATATGAATCGCGTGCAAAAATTCACGCAAATCATTCGTATCGGCTGAGATTTTTCCTATCTCCAAGACCATGGCTTGCACGGCTTCCAGACGCTGTAAGCGGTTTTCCATTCGCACATCCTTAGCTATATTTGGCGGAGCAAGTGAGTTATTTCGTTGTTGTAAAGCAAGCTTAGACTACTTTTAATTGAAAAGAAATGACATGTGGGCTTTCGTACATATTTCGTGGTGTTTGATTGTTATATTGGCGGCGCTGGCATATTTTTTGACTTGGCGTCGGTACGCGCCGCAAATTATTCTCTATGTCATAGACACCTGATAGAATCGACGCGTCCATCAAGCCGATCAATAGAGTGAAGAATAAGGAAAGTTTGCATGAGTGAATCAAAGCAACCGCAAGAGCAGGGCAGTGCCCAACCGGAAAACCAAGTGAGCGAATTCAAGAGTAAAAGTGGCGTGAAACGAATTTTTTCGGCATTTTTTTACTCATTAGAAGGCTTGCAAGCAGCATGGCGTCAAGAACATGCGTTTCGGCAAGAGCTGATATTGGTCGTGATTGGTACCGTTATCGCGTTGAGCTTGCCAGTTTCGGCATTTGAAAAATTGATGATGATTGCAGTGTTGGTGTTGATGTTGATTGTCGAATTGCTCAACTCGGCGATAGAAGCTGTGGTCGACCGTGTTTCATTAGAGCGTCACGAACTCTCAAAGAATGCAAAAGACTTTGGCAGCGCGGCAGTCCTACTGACATTTTTGATGGCAGTAGCAACGTGGACGGTGATCCTGTTTGATCGATTCTATTATTGAATATTTCTTGAATAAATTCAGACAGGTGCACCAATTGATTGGGCCACGCGTTATGAACCTACCCCTACTTTAAAAGAGCTTAAAATGACTTTCCAAAAAATGTATGTCAAGAGCTTGGTCTTGTTCGCGTTGTTGTGCGGCGTGATGAGTTCCGCTTTTGCTCACCGCGACGACGGTGAATATCAGATCCTACAGGCACGCTATGGCACCGCTGAACGGAATGTTGATGTCACCGAGACTTTGAAAGAGCTAGCGAGTCGTGATCGTACTTTCCGGATGGGGAATGACAGTTTTGGAATCGATCCACATCCTAACCGGATCAAAATTTTACGGATATATGCGCGCAGTGATCGTGGTGAAACTCGCACCTTTGAATATCGTGAAGGCAGTTTAATCGATGGCAGTTTGTTCAAAGGTTGGGGTGGCGGTAATTGGGGACGTTCTGGTGATTATCACGGCGCATGGGAAGATCGCGGATCGAAGGGGGCAAACGCAGCCAGCAAAGACAATCGTGATGACGGCGAATATGTGATTCTCAGTGCACGTTATGGCACAGAGCAGCGCAATGTTGACGTCACAGATCGTTTGAAAGAATTAGCGCGTAGTGATAGTAATTTCCGTATGGGTAATCGCAGTTTTGGCATAGATCCACATCCAAATCGCGTTAAAACACTGCGCATTTATGCCCGTGGTAATCGGGGTGATGTACGTACATTTGAATATACCGAGGGCAGCGTGATTGATGGAGCTTTGTTTAAGAGCTGGGGGCGCGGCGACTGGGGCAATCGTGGTGATTACAAAGGTGGCTGGGGCAATGGTAACGGGAACAACAACGAACGTTCTCAAGGCAACCGCCGTGGTGATGAAGCACGCAACGAATCAGGTCAGTTTGCGCAACTCACTATTGTTAGTGCCTATTATGGAACGGAGTCTCGCAAGATTGATGTCAGTCGCGCAGTGCGCGCTTATGTTCGCGATGGACGCTTGGAGCTGAAAGTGGAAAATGACAGCCTAGGAAGCGGAGATCCGGTACCTGGCGTGGCAAAAACTTTGTGGGTAACTTACTCCATGGGTGGTGGTCGTTCACAGACTGTCCGGGTAGAAGAACGCGCATGGTTGAGCTTGCCACGGTAATTAAATACTTTGTATTGCAGTGCTTGGATCGGAACATTGGAACACCAAGTATTTAAGAAACTTAAGATATTTTTATCCTCCTTTCAGATCAACAGGGCAAATATTTTTGCCCTGTTGATTTTTAAAAATCTGTGTCGCTCATGCAAGCATCTATTTACTCGCCTGATGAGCAATCGACTTCATCGGATTCTCGTTCAGTCACTTTCAAAGACTGCGGTTTCAGCAGCTGATGGCTTGGCAGGCTTATTCCTCATTTTTTTCACTTGCGCTGGATGCAAGGCTGCAGATAATTCTACCAAGCGTATAAATTCTGCACGATGACCAAAGCGATCATCGCCGCGCGCTGAATTCGCCAATGCCAGGATATCTTTAGGGCCGTAGTTCGCAATCAAGCTGCTACCACGTAACCATTGTGCCCATGCCGCGACTGCTGTCGCAAAGCGAAAATCTTGATCGGCTACGTTGATGTTGTCGACCCTATTTGCCTGTTTAATCGGTGTCTCTACTAACTGACTTTGATCGCTGCCCGGTGTTTTGTAGCGCAATTTTAACCATGCCAATTCATCGCTAGTAGATTCTTTGGCTGGCATTTTGTCACTCGTACTTGGCTGATAACGCAGTGCGTCCATATTCCCCTTGCTACCTTTAGGAACAATTTCGTAGAGCGCAGTGACAGTATGACCTGCACCAATATCGCCAGCGTCCACTTTGTCGTCGTTAAATTGCTCGCGTGTTAAAGCACGTAATTCATAGCCGATTAAACGATACTCTTTGACTAGTGTAGGGTTAAATTCCACCTGCAATTTCAAGTCTTGTGCAATGGTCGCCAAGGTCGACGTATATTCATTCACAAGGACTTTGTGCGCCTCTTGTAAGCTATCGAGATAGTGATAACTACCATCGCCGTTATCGGCCAGCTTTTTCATCAAAGCTTCATTGTAGTTGTCATCACCAACCCCGAGTGTGCTCAGACTAATGCCGGCTTTTCGCTCACGTTCGACCAGCGCTTTTAAATCGCCGTCGTTCGTGACGCCGATATTCAAATCGCCGTCGGTGGCGAGTAACACGCGATTGATGCCACCCTGAATCTGCCCCGCATGGGCTTGTGCATACGCCAGCTTGATGCCTGCCTCACCGTTCGTGCCGCCGCCTGCAGTAAGTTGTTCAAGCGCCAGATTGATTTTGGCTTTTTTATCGCCAGCCGTGGCGGGCAGTACGACGCGTGTGCCATTGGCATAAGTGACCAAACTCACACGATCTTGTGGACGCAATTGTGCCACCAGGAGCTTAAGCGATGAACGAACCAAAGGTAAGCGATCAGGCATATCCATAGAGCCAGAAACATCCACCAGAAAAACTAGGTTTGCGGCAGGTAAAGTTTCTTTCGCGAGGTCTTTGCCTTTAATCGCAATTCTTAATAACTGACGTGAGGCATTCCACGGCGAGGCGCTTAATTGGGTATGCACACTAAATGGATGCGCATTGTCTTTCTTCGGTAGGGCATAGTCATACGAAAAATAATTCACCATTTCTTCGGCGCGAATCGCGTCGGGATTGGGTAATTGTCCTTGCTGAATAAAACGCCGCACGTTCGCATAGCTGCCAGTATCAACGTCGGCACTAAAAGTAGAAACGGGTTCTTCAGTGACCAACTTCCAACTATTTTCTTGGATTTTTTGATACTTGGCGGTGTTGACAATTGGCGCGTGCGCACTATCCATTCCGGCATTACTGTGTACGTAGGCTGGCATCTGTTGCATTTGTTGATCTACAACTTTGCTGACTGTCGACATTTCTCTAGTACTGACGATAAGGGCAGGTGGAGGAATGGCAGCCATAGGTGCCTCCAATGGCTGTGGCATATACACATTGGGTTTGGCTTCAGCGACGACCATCTCTGCTATTTGGGTCTTGGCAGGCATCTGCAAGGCGAGATCTGCTTTTGCTTCATTCTGCGTTTCCACTCTGCTCGAAGAGCTGCAAGCGATCAGACTGATGCCGAACGCGCAACTGATGATCAAGCTAAGTGCACGATGCTTTGGTATTGGAGAATGTGAGTTTTTCATGATGTGTCCTCGTGTTTCGTTTTTGAAGGTCAGTTTTTGAAAGTCGTTTTAGTTAATCGTCCAGACATACTGCAACTTCGCCCAAGATTTTTCGGGCACGCCATCGATTGAGCCAGGTTTGAATTTGCATAAACTCAAACCCTGCATTGCAGCTTTATCGAGCGCACGTGAACCGCTAGATTTCTCGACGCGACTTTCTAATACGCGGCCATCGGGACCAATCAACATTGCTAAATTCACCGTGCCTTCTTCACCTGTACGAATTGAACTGGCCGGATATTCTGGTTTTTCGCAGGCATTCGAGTCGACTTGCGCTGCGACATGGACGGGAGCGCGTGGTTGTGCGATCTCCGTCTTACCTAAGCCTGTTTCCGTAGGTTTGGTCGGCTCAAAATCGCGCTTTTCTATTGGATCGCGTTTTACTGCCGTAATGGCGCGGTCATCGAAAATAGTGGGAATAATTGGTGGCTCAATAAAAGTCGGCAGAGGCATGGTCTTGGTTGGCTCTTGCATTTTGAGTGGCTCTTCTACTTTCGGTGGCGGCGCAACGGGCGTCATCTCGATCACGCGGGGTTGCCGAAAATCGATCACATTCGTTGCCTGTAAACCTAAACCTAAGGCGACGGCGTGCAAGACGCCCGTAATCAATAAAGAGGACATTTTTCTTTTTGGTGCTTGTCCATAGTTGTACGTGCTCATGATGAACTCCCGAAATTGTGAAAGGTTGCGGTTGACTACTAAATGTATCGCCTGTGACTTCATTTGCTCATTTATCTACAAACTCAGCCGCTGACTCAGCTATTGGCAATGTGACGGTGCGCTTCGATCTTTTGTTGCACATCGTTGGAAATATAATATGCTAGTAACTAGCAAAATAAAAGGAAAATTTATGTAATTATTCTGCTTAAGTGTATTAATTTGATTGCCTATCACTATTTTTTTGCAATAAATCAAGGACTTAGGTGTGCTTAGTATGTGTGAAATATTTGCCAGTCACTAGCAAAAATACTTCAGCTAGATTGCTATTTGCTAGTAAAATGGTTTCTATGTGTACGTATCCAGATGTGCAAAACGGCATTTTTAGGGAGTAATGAATGACAACTATGCAGCCAACCGCGGTGCAAATAAATCCAGAGAGGAAACCCATACGGGTCTTGCTAGCAGATGATCATCCCATTGTGATGACAGGTTTTGCGATGTCGTTAGCGGCCGAGGGGATGGAAGTGGTCGGGCAGGCGAAGACACCGCAAGAGGCGGTAGAACAATTTATGGCGCTGCAGCCAGATGTAGTCGTCTTGGATATTCGTTTTGGGGCCGAGATGACGGGGCTTGATGCCGCTCGTCATATTTTGGAAAAACAGCCTGATGCCCAAATCGTTTTCTTAAGTCAATTCGATCAAGATGCCTTAATTAAAGAAACCTATCGTTTAGGCGCAAAAGCTTTTGTCACCAAAGATTGTGATCCTGCAGACTTAGCGGTGGCGGTACACCGTGCGAGTGACGGCGAGTTATATTTCATGCCGCAGATCGCAGAGCGCCTGGCAAATCTCTCAGTTCGCGGTGATGCCTCGCCACAGACCTTGTTGGATGAACGTAGCTTGGAGATATTCAAGCTCATGGCGGAAGGGCTGACCAACGTCGAGATCGCCGAAAAACTCGATCTCTCGCAAAAAACCATCAGCAATATCAGTCAGGCAGTCAAAGAAAAACTCGGGATCCATCGACCAGCTTTAATCACGAAGTTGGCGATGAAACATGGCCTGATTGAGCCATAGGTTAGCGATGGCAATCAAAAATACCTCTGGTTTTGTTGGCAGTGTATTGCAATGGCGCAGTTGGAGCATACGCACGCGTTTGCTGGTGATCGCCGTTTTTCCAGTCGTCTATCTATTCTTCTCCTTGATTTCCTATTCGTACTACGCACGCTTGAAAGAAGTCGAAGAAGAACTCACTGCGCGTGCCAAAACCATTACCACTGCCTTAGCCGAAGGCGTCGAATACAACGTCATTGCAGCGAATGTGCAAGGCATTAAGCAAATGATTTATGGTGTGATTCAGACCGATCGCAGCGTCTATCGTATTGATATTTTTGATGCGAATAAACAAGAACTCAGCCATGTAGAAAATGCGGGCCGAGCGAAACCTGAAAAAAATTATGTGGAACTGCCGATCAAACGCCACATGGTCTGGGTCAACTTACATACCGAAATACACGATTCTTTATACAAACTTGATCCGGCAAAAGAAAAAAATCAGGCTGTCTTAGGGTATGTGCGGGTGACGATGACAAAGACTTATTTACTCGATAAACAGCGCTATCGCTTTTCGATAGAACTTTTGATGTCAGTTCTCGCACTGACAGTTAGTGCGTGGTTGGCGTGGTTCTTGTCCAGAGGCTTAACGCGACCCTTGCATGGTGCAATTGAAGCTTTGCGCGACATCAGCGCAGGTCGTACTGAAACCCAAATCGCGATTTCACATGGCGGTGAAATTGGCGAGTTGCAAAGCTCGATCAACGAGATGGCGCACAATTTACATCAATCGCAAACACATTTAGAAAACACCGTTGCCGAACGCACCAAAGAACTAATCGTCTCGCGTAACGACGCATTGAAAGCTGATGCGGAAAAGCGTCGACTGATACACAAAGTTAACGCCATCGTCGAAAACGAACGTCAGAGCATCGCGGTAGAAATTCACGACGAACTAAATGCCTCGTTGATCGCCGTACGATTGGAATCAGAGCGCATCGCCAAGATTGCTGCCAAAGCCGAGCACGATGAGCGCTTCGCACCTGTGCTTCAAGAAATTCAAGAAAGAGCGAAAGCCGTGGTCAAGCTCGCCTTGGATTTGTACGCCAACGGCAGAAATTTGGTGCGTCGCCTGCGCCCCGAAGTCTTAGACATGCTTGGTCTGGAAGGCGCGATTGAAGAAATGCTGCGCCTGTATAACGCTGCTCATGAAGACTGCCATTTTGACTTCGCGTCTGAAGGTGACTTCGCACAATTAGATGGCGACCTCGCCATCTCTGCCTACCGCATCGTGCAAGAAGCCTGTTCGAATATTTTGAAACATGCTCAGGCAAAAAATGTCGAGATTACGCTGCAAATGAACCCTGATCAATCTCATCTGTTGATCAAGGTAATTGATGACGGCATAGGCTTCGAGACAGAACAAGTCGCCGCTGGAATCGGCATCAGCGGCATGCGTGAACGCGTGCTGGCTTGGGGTGGTGAATTTGAATTGGACAGTAAGGTGGGTGAAGGTACGCGTATTGAGATTACTTTGCCAGTGACGTCGTAGGCATAAAATTGACGCAGTTTTGTAATGCGGATAAAAAGAAAATATGGCCGCTAGGCTTGGACAAAGTTCCCTTTGTTTTTTATGCTAGCAAGTGCGTAATGGAATATACAATGAAAAAATGCGTATTAGTATTATTGTTGGGAACTGTCTGCATTGCGTGTTCTTTACTAGAGCAGTCTGTGAATTGGCAATTTCTTCAATCTGTTGGGGGTATAGCGGTTGGTATGCCAGTCAAGACAGGAGAGCTTTGGCGTTTACCTATTCAGGTTGATATCAGTGGACTAACAACAGTCACAACCACGCCAAGCACATTGAATTCAGGACTTGCATGTCAGCGCGTAAGTGCTGTGGTTGAAGGAGAGTCGATTTATCTGACTATTTTCGTGACATCGGCTGGATCTGGTCGCACAGCGCAATGTGGGCATGCGGTCGTCGGATCAGCGGTAGAGGGAAGACGCAAAGTGTTTTATCGAGCGAACGATGAAGACATCAACTTGATTGGCGAAGTTGAATTCGCATCAAAGCATCCATTATAAAGTGAGATAATTTTGTCGGGAGGAGGTGGCCAGCGCCACCAGACTCAAGCCTATTGGCGAACACAAGAGACCAGTGAAGCTTGCCTTTGCTCAACATGACTACCATTTTGAAAGAATCAAAAGTAACAATGAATAAGCTCACGTTTCGAACTGCCACCAATGCAGATATTCCGGCAATGTCAAAGATCCGTTTATCTGTACGTGAAAATGTTTTGTCCAATCCAGCCTTCGTCACGCAAAAAATGTATGAGGATTATTTGGAATTGTTAGGGCGCGGTTGGGTCTGCGAGCTCGATGGACGCATCATAGGTTTCTCGTATGCCGCCATCTTAGATCATTCGATTTGGGCACTGTTTGTTGACCCCGATTTTGAAGGCCTGGGTGCAGGCAAGAAATTGCTTCATTTGGCGACTCACTGGTTGTTTGAAACTGGTGCGACCTCCATCAATCTTGGTACTAGCGTTAATTCAAGAGCAGAGCGTTTCTATCTGGCACAAGGATGGATCAGAGGTGAAATGAAGAATCAACGTGAAGTGAGTTTTAGTTTGGAAAGAGCTAAAAGCGATATGTGATCGGACGTCAATACATCAACATAAAATCAGGAACCATCGATATGGCTAGCGATCAAAAAAACACCATTAATGACGGCGATTATTGCAAGGTTGTCGGTGGAACGCACAAGGGAAAATCCGGCACCGTGCGTGATATTAACACCAGCAAGACAGGTCATTTGACGATTACGGTTGTGCAAGAAAGTGGCGAACGTTTTAAAACCTTGGCGAAAAATGTTGTCGTTCAAGCTTGAAGTCACTATTCGGTCACGCTGACTCTACAATAATTATGCGTCTTTTGCTTAAAATAAATTGCATGGATATCTTCATGTTGGCGTGGGCAACATTACCGTTTCTTAGGCTGAATTATTTGTCGTCACCGATGATCTAGAATTGGTTAGATCCAACCGTGAATGGTGTACTTACTATCATCATCTCGGTAAGTGGTTTGGGCTTTCCAATGGCAACATTTTTATATTTTTATTGGCGAAAATAAGTGCTGTCCTAGTTTGGTAAGGCGGGTGCAACCCGTGCCGCCAGAACGTGGTGTACATGAAGCCGATTTTGCGTGGCGTGGTTTCACCCGCCCAACATGATTCATCCCATAAACCATCGATTGACCCATGAAACAGCAATTCATCAAAGACGTACTCACCAACTACAACAACGCACAAATCCTAGCGCGTTGGGATGCGCTTTCGTTACCTGATGGCTGGCTAGTTGCCGGATGTTTATTTCAAACTATTTGGAACTGTATTTCAAATCAGCCCCCTGAATCCGGCATCAAAGACTACGACATCTTCTATTACGACCCCAGCGATCTGTCCGCAGAAGCCGAACAAGCCAGGCAGCAATGCGCCGAAGAAGTGTTTGCCGATTTGAACATCACTTTGGAAGTATGTAACCAAGCCAGAGTACATCTTTGGTATGAATCGCACTTCGGGCATCGCTATCCCAAACTCAGCAGCTCACAAGACGGCATCGATCGTTTTTTGATTCCCTCAACCTGCGTTGGTATGAATCCGCTTGAAGTATATGCGCCGAATGGTTTTGATATTTTGTATCAAGGTGTATTGCGTATGAACCCGCATACGCCGCATCGACCTTTATACGAACAGAAAGCACTTTCGTATCAGCAACGCTGGCCGTGGTTGCAGTGTATAGAATGAGCGTCTAAAAAAGCGTATCAGCATCAATTTTCAACATCACACAGGAGGAGTTAAGAATGAAACATCTACTTGAAGGTTCTTGTTTGTGCGGCGCGGTTCATTGGACTTTCGCTGGCGAGCCAGATGGCGCGACTGCGTGCAATTGCACTGCTTGTCGGCGCTATGGCGTGTTGTGGGCTTATGACTACGAAAATGAGGGCGTACATATTCGCGGAGAAACACAAGCCTATGTACGCGGCAAAGCGCTTGAATTTCATTTTTGCCCTAGTTGTGGATGTATGGCGTTTTGGCGCGGTTTGCAATTGGATGAAGAGGGGCGCCGGCGTATCGCAGTCAATTTACGATTGGCCGAGCCAGGTGCTGTCGCGCTCATTCCCATTGATCACTTTGATGGACTTGATACTTTTGATGATTTACCGCGTGATGGAAAATGCGTTGTTGATTATTGGTTTTGATCTGCGCTAGGCAGCGTTCTCCTTCGGTATGTAAACTACATGAAAAATTCTCAAAAAAATTGGATTTACTTAGCAGGCATCATTGCGTTGATCGGTGTTGCGATCCACATTGTGGCGATTTTCGGTGGTCCTAGTTGGTATGCGTTTTTTGGTGCGCCTCCTAGCGTTGTGCGATCAGCTCGTGAAGGCACCTTGCTCGCTCCTGTCGGTGCTCTCATCATTGCGGGCTTAATGGCAATCTGTGCTGCCTACGCATTTTCTGCACTCGGCGTAATACGCCGTTTGCCATTGCTACGCACGGGTCTTGCTGGCATTGCGATCGTCTGCTTGCTACGTGCATTGGTGTTGTGGCCCTTGATGATCAATCACCCAGAATTGCGCAATACTTTCGAGATCGTGGCGGCAATAGTGTGGGGATTGGCTGGTGTCGGGTTTGTGTTTGGGTTTCGTCTGGTGCATGCACAAAACCAGGATAGCCTCAGCAGTGATGATGAGAATGTTGAAACTTAATGGCGTCCATGTACTAGTCAGATTTCGCAGTGGAGGCAACCACGCCGCCAGAACGTCATGTGCGCTAGCTTCTCCTATGATCAACGCGGGTTGCAGCCGCCTACACATTTTTCTTGCGAAAAAAATCATTCATCGTGATAAATAAAAAAATGAAAATCTTTCTCACCCTCGTTTTCGGCCTCTGCATTAGCGCATGTACATTCAACAATCAAACGATAACACTGCCGCAAGCCACGCAAGCTTACGATCATCTACCAGCACTACAAGGCGATTATTTCAAAATCAAATCGACCTATGTAGGTAGAGAGTTCCATATCAATGTTCGACTTCCTGAAGGCTATCAAGCTACGGATGCCAAGACATATCCGGTGGTGTATGTTCTGGATGGCGATAGTCTGTTTCCGTTGCTGGCACCAACCCATCTTTTTCTACATTACGACGAAAAACTTCCTGAAGCAATTTTGGTAGGGATCAGTTATGGAAGCTTTGATCCGGTGATCAATAAACGCAACACCGACTTCTCAGCACCCGCGGCCGACTCCGTTCTGGGCGAAGATGGAGCGCCGCGATTTTTAGATTTTTTGAAAAAAGAATTGATTCCAAAAATCGAAAATCAATTTCTCGCCAATGCTGCGAAACGCGTTCTGGTCGGACAATCACGCGCCGGCTATTTTGTATTATGGTCGGCGCTGGAGGATCCCGACTTATTTTGGGGGCGCATCGCTAGCAATCCTGCTTTAACGCCAGGCCGCGCGCGTTTTTTTGAAGCAGCTGCAAGACACACCAAGAAAGATTTAAAGCTCGTCATCGCCTCCGGCACAAGAGATACCGAACAAAGACAGCGTAATGCGACGGAGTGGGGAACAACATGGTCATCACGTGTTGATGCGCCTTGGGCTGTCAAACCGATCAGACTGGAAGGCGGCACGCATGCTGCGACTATAGGTGAGATCTATCGGCGAGCTATGCTTTGGTTGTTTGAAGCAGAAATTGCGACGGGTAAAGCGCCATGATGTTGGTTTTTATGCGCACCAATTCGAGAGCGGAATCGTGGGGCGGGTGCGGCCTTACCGTGTCCACGCGTTAGGGATGAATTAGGCGAAAAGCATAAAACACAAGGAGAGAGTTTTGTCGGCAAACTATGCAAACCGTGTTGGTATAAAAAGCGTGCGTACTTTTCAAGGCTCCCGATTTACCTGCTATTAAACTCTAATACACGATGGTGATGACCAGCATATCTGAATAATTGTTCGCCAAAAGCCCCGTTTGATTTGCAGGGATTGAACCGTAAATAGCACGCGAGAAACCAAATTTTCCTTGCACAGCGAGGGTGACACTTCCACCGGTTCCATCGCCTAATACATGGCGATGCCCCGCGTCGGTGTAAATATTGTAGATCAGTGAACTACCTCTTGAAGCGCTCATACGGCGACCACCATAAAAGCTGGCACCTTGCCCGTTTCCTAGACCCAATTTAAGTACGACTGAGGTATTCCCGTCGCAATAGAAATCGATGTTGCCAATCGAATTGAGATCGATGTTACCAACAGGATCGTAAGCGCCGAACGCAATTGTGGCAGTGACGGAGCAAGACTTATCAGCGTAGGCATTGATGCTGCCGATTGACAGGACCAAGCCTAACATGTACTTAAATAGCTGATGCAGGCTTGAACGCCTGCTATCGACTGCAAGAACGGCGTTAGCGTTATTAGATGTAGTCAATGTCATTGTTGCACCACTTCCAAACAGATTAAATTATCCAGATAAGGGATGAGTGTTGCATCTTCTGGCAAATCAACACGGAGTTCACACAGACGCCCATCTTGCAAGCTGACGTTCACATGATTGTCTTTCTGTTTTAAGAATTCGACGTAAACCTCGCCTCGTTTTCCAGAAACATATTGACGTTCAAGTCCATTGACTTCGACTGTGCTCCAAGCGGGCAGTAGTTCCCCGTTTTTTAAGCGCAAGATCAGTGTAGCGCCACGTACTTTTTGCACTGAAAAATCGACGATCGCGCCGCCTTTAAATCTGGGGATGACGGTCTTTTCCATCTGTTCTACCGAGGCATCGATGGGTAAACTCAAGGGATCAATGCGAATGTGATTTCTTTGATAGGACTGTAAATTACTCACAATCGCTTTACCATGGCTATCGGTTCGCGCGACTTCTTGGTTTTCGAGATAAATCGGAATCCCCTTCAAACCTTCAGTTCGCACGACTGCAAACGCATCATCAAATCCACGGGAAAAATAAATATCGCCAGCCAGGTAATTGACACCGCCTTGCAATCCGATTCGCGTGCTTAAGGTGCCATATTGATTCACCACATCCGCCTGGAAACCGCCAAAAGATTGATTCATATTGAGGCTAGCTTCCTGTCTCGTCACACCTGAGCCGGACAGCGCTGCCAAACGGTAACCGATCCCATGATCATGTGGTGTTGACTGCTGTACATCGGCATACAAAGTATTTGCCCCTTTTGACAAGCGGGTAGTGGCACTGGCAAAGTGGCGCGCGTCCAAAATAATGGTCACTCCCAGTCCAACTGAAAGAGATGACACTTCACCGAAAGTTTTAACGACCATTGCTGAAGCGTATATCTCTTTACTGATACTGCGCGAATAAGCTAAGTTAATTAGTTTCAACGAAGATGATCCATAATTTTTTTGTTGAAAATAATTGAGCGCCATAATGCCGCCACCCCAAGGCACATTAAACTGCGCGTTCGTTACCCGCTGAATGAGATGATTGGTATCACTACCGAGCTGACGAAATCCCATCGAATTCCATTGGACTTTGGTATTCGCGGACCACCGACGCCCAAGATAACTAAAGCTTGTACCAACGGCGCTACCCGTCAATGTTGCGGCGCCAGCTTGGCCGCTACTATCGCGACTCACAACTAGATTGGTTTCGATCGTGCTATTGATCGTCGGCAGTGTGGTCGCGAGACTGGCTCCACTGGTCAGCACTTGCTTTTGCACTTCTATCCTAGCTTCACCTGTCCACGTATCACTTACACCTTTTCGGTAAGTAGCGGCAAAAAATGGATTCGAGTAGTCATTGCTGGCCTGCCCATAATTTTTTCTCACCCAACCTAATTCATACGCGTCCTCGACTAAGCCGACGCGCAGCAGATTGGGACTGGAAAAAAATGACTGCGTGATCACCTGTTCACGTCCAAGCAGGTCTCTGACGACTAGCTGCACTTCACCTGTTCCCGTTATGAGTGGGAGATTTTGTATAGAAAATGGACCCGCGTCGACTTTTTGTCGGGTGCGGAGAGTATTGTTGACGTAGACATCGACGGTTGACGGCAATATAGCTTTCCCAGAAATACTAGGCATAGCGACTGAAATGAAGTCTGGACGGATCGCAAAATTCGTGCTGTACTGTATGCCGCCAAACAGTAAGGCACGACCCCATGTGCCCGTATTATTCACCGCGTCGCCGAGTTTGAGCGTTCTCAACTTGTCGGTATCATCGACGGAATAGGTGGTCATTAAACGCTTTAAAGCGAGGTCATTCAAACTGACGCTAGAAGTCCATAAACCCGTTCCACCAAAAACACCGACGTCGATCAGGGCTTGTTTCGACATCACGCCAGCGCTTCTGGCGAATGAAAAGTCATAGTTCAGAAATGCGCCAGGAGAATATAGACTAGGTGATTGGCGATTTTTGTTTACAGCACCGATATTGAGTTTGTTTTTGGAAAAGGCATCGGGACTCGCCACGATCGTAATTTCTTCCCGTTCATGATTCCAAGTAAACCGCAAACCGTGGATTTTTTCTAGATCGAAATAGTCGATTCCCTCGACGATTTCTAAGGCGTCATCGATAGGATTAAAATTGTAACGATTGAGAAAAGATCGTGGCGCCAACAAACGTCCTTGACCGTCAGTTAGAAATAGCGCGCCAGAGTCAACCGACAAGCCATTAATGATTACCGCCAACAAAACGGTCTGCATCGCAGAGTTCGATTGAATTGCATTATTGAAGGCTATATTCGACGCTGCCGCGGCTGGCAACATCAAAGCACCCGAAATTGAGAGAAAAATAGAAGTTAAGAAAAGGCCATAAAGCTTTCTGATTTCTGGCCTGTTCAGTCGCCTGTATAGGTCTCCATTAAGTCGCTTTTTGAGGCGACTATTGCGGTAACCATTAAGGAAACCATTAAGGTGACCAATAAGGCGACCAATCAAGTAAAAATTAAAGACATGTGTTGTCGACATTTGCTGTAAACGAGCCGACATCAGTCAAGGCGGTAACGGCATAGGTCTTTTGATCCAATGGATAGTTTTTGGATCCAAATTGTGCCTTCACATCCCAAGATTTTTGCGCGCCTACCAGCAGATATTCTGCGCTATTCCATTTTCCTAGCTCTTGTTTTTTTGTACTATCTTTTATTGAGATTTGTTTTATCTGTGAGTGAATATTGCCGATGTTTGTCACTCGTAAGTTGGGCACATTGGCTTTGCAAATCAAGCTCATGTCTAAAACGGCTTTCACCTCATTTGGGGCAACAAAGACTGGCAAATCATGCCGTACCACCAATTGCATTTGTGGATAGTTAGTAGTACTTGGTTTTGGCACTTCTTCGACCAACATGCGATAAGCGATTTCTTCGGTTACTTTTTTGTGATTGCGCAGACCAACCCGGACAATTTGTTTTCCACCTGGTGCTAATCGAAAGGTTGCTGGTGTAATGACCAAGTCTTGTGTCTGTTGATATTGATATTGACCTTCATGAAGCGTCCATTTATTTAAGCTCACCTGCATGACCGATTCCTCGGTACCGGTATTTATCACCGTCAGCACCGCAATATTGCTCTTGGGTGATAATTTGAGACTCACTGGCGTTAATTGTATGGACCCTGCCGAGACCGGTAGGATAGGAAGTAACAGTGCGAGGACACACCACAAGCGAGATTGAATAGACATTGTTTTTTACCTTCGAAAATTTTTAGAATTTGCCCTGCAACTGCGATTGAGCCAATCGTGAAATATGCGCAGAGCAAGCAGAGTACTAATAGGTTACCGTCACATTGACCGTATCAGCATAGGCAGCAGCGGGTACAACTTGCCCTGCAAAGATGCGTCCGTAGGCGGAGATTGATTGAACCGCACCGTTACCTATCCCAGAAACTTTTTCTGCGCCCGTACCATCACCCCATACTGTGGTGCGTGCGGCGGAGGTATACACCGTGTACGAGAGTAGTTGCGCGCCCGCGCTCATTTTTCGACTAGCGATCGTAGCGCCTACCCCAGTGCCAGCATCGAGGCCTATGGTGTAAGGCGAACCTGTCGTACAGTTAACGGATACGGTGCCAATCGCGTCCACGTTCCCAGCAGCAATCGCAGCGCTAGTCGCACTGGTAAACGCCAAACTCGAAGCACCAACCGCACATGTTGAAGTGATCGTCGCCGTCACCGTCATCACGCCCGTGGCCGTCGCGGCGAAAGCCTGTTGATTGAGGCCGATGAATAGCGAGAGTAAGTAGACAATACGCATATTGAATTTATTCGTGAAGACAGATTTGTTTATCCGAAGAAGTCGAGCTTGCATTTTTTCACCTTTTGATTGTTTTACTTCAAGTTGAGTGTGATCAGCATCAACACACATTCTGATCGTATTTTCTCCGAGCTAAATCTTTCATTCTGTTCGCTATCGAACCAAGTCGCGGAAATACATCGCCTCTGTAAGGATAGCGATGAGTGTTCGTATAAGCGTAATGGTTATCTTGGCGAGCTTTCGCAACAAGGGCCATGCAAATATAGGTGTGAACCGAAGGGTGACCAGCGCGATGCACGATTATTGAGAAATCAGTCATTTCAATTCCCTCCTATCTTCCATCTGTGTCAAAACGCACAGATGGACAGCGCCCACTCAATATAGATTGTGAGAATTAACAGAACTGTTCTTAGCGATGAAAATGAAGAAGATGAAAAGAAACATTGTTTTGTGGTTGCTATTCCCTTTGATACTTGTATCGGTTGGGATCGCTCTGACGATTTCAACTTTCAAAGACATTGAAGCTTTGGGCGCTTCGCGGGAACGCACGGCGGATTTGATTAACGACGCCGAAGAATTATTATCCAAATTGAGGGACTCAGAGACAGGCCAGCGTGGTTATATCATTACTGGCGATGAATTGTATTTGCAGCCCTACAACGCGGTGCTGCCGAATATTATTAAGGATTTTAAGGCTTTGCGAAAAGCCAATATTACCAAGGTCAGTCATGTTAGCCTGGATAATCTCGCGCCATTGATCGATGAGAAAATGGCGGAGTCGGCTAGAACCATCAAACTAAGAAGTTTAGGCGATACGAAGGGGGCGATTTCAGGCTTAAGTGATGGTTACGGCAGACGCTTGATGGACAAAATACGGATTGAAATAACGAAGTTCGTTCAAGAGCAGAATCGGGTACTCAGGCAAGAGGAGCAGGCATTTCAATCAACGATGCGCCTTTTGTTCATCATCATCATCGGTGCAAGTGCACTCATCATGGGTTTGGTGCTGATGTTTACTTATATCGCCTATAAGGAATGGAAGCAACGTGAACAGAACAAATTCCATCTCGAAACGCAACGCATGCTCGACTTGCAGCGCCTCACCAATCAAGAATTGAGTGACAGCTATTTGAATTTGCGTATCAGCGAAGAAAAACTCGCTGTGACACTCAATTCGATAGGCGATGCGGTGATCGCGACCGATGATCAGACCTGCATCACTCTCTTAAATCCGATGGCAGAGAAACTTACTGGTTGGAGTCTGACCGAAGCGAGAGGTCGCCCGATCGAGGAAGTTTTTCATATTATCAATCAGACCACGCGACAAGCTGCGACTATTCCAGTACGGGAAACCTTAGAAGCGGGCACGATACAAGGCTTAGCCAATCACACCTTATTAATCGCACGATCTGGTGAAGAGTACGCGATCGAAGACAGTTGCGCGCCTATCCGGGATAAGGACAGTCGTGTCGTCGGCGCAGTGTTGGTGTTTCGAGATGTGACGGAAGAATATGCTGCGCGTCAGAAAGATCTCGATAACACCATCATGATGCAAACCATCCTCAATACGGTGGCCGATGGCATCGTTACGGTTCGCCTATCTGATGGCAAGATCAACACGGTGAATCCTGCGATGTTGCATTTATTTGGCGAGAGCGAAGCAAATCTAAAGCAAACGACCATAGAAGCCTTGGTTCCTGGTTTTCCCTCATTCACTCAAGCCGACCAGTTAGGCATGAATTTGCCGACGATACCAAAAACCTATGTGGCGCGGCGCGTTGATGGTATTGAATTTCCTCTCGAAATCGAAATAAGCGAAATGTCGATTGGTGGTGAGCGATACTTCACAGGTATTCTGCGGAATATTTCCGCACGCGCCTCAATGGAGGAAGCACAACGGGTAATGGACCAGAATCTAAAAGACCTGCAGTTCTATACACGCTCACTGATCGAAACCAATATCGATGCCATGATCACGACCGATCTCAAAGGCGAGATTACCGATGTGAATCATCAAATGGAATTGTTGACAGGCTATGAAAAAAGCGACTTGATTGGTACACCATTCAAAAACTATTTCACCGATCCTCTGCGCGCTGAAGTTGGCATACAAAAGGTATTGACAGAAAAAATGGTGCGGGATTTTGAACTCACCGCGCATGCCAAACATGGTGTGGAAACCGTCGTGTCCTATAATGCCAGTACGCTTTACGATGTAGACTGGAAATTGAAAGGCGTGGTAGCAGTCGCACGGGATATTACGGAAGGAAAACGCCTTGCAGCTATTTTGCAAGAAAAGAATGTGGAGCTTGAAAAAGCGCGCGACGCTGCTGATCGCGCTAATTTTGCCAAATCCGAATTTTTGGCAACGATGAGTCATGAAATTCGCACGCCGATGAATGGCGTGATTGGCATGATCGATGTGCTCCAACAGAGCAAACTCAATCAAGCACAGTTAGAGATGACGAATATTATTCATGAATCAGCTTATGCGCTGCTGACCGTCATCAATGACATTCTGGACTTCTCAAAAATTGAAGCGAATAAACTGGAAGTCGAGGCTATTCCTCTATCGATTCCCGATGTGATTGAGAGAGCCTGCGAAAACATGGGACATCTGGCTTTTAAAAAGTCCGTTGAACTCACTTTGTTTGTAGACCCATTAATTCCTGCCTTGGTGATTGGTGATCCCGGTCGACTGCGCCAAATCTTGATCAATCTCGCAAACAATGCCATCAAATTTTCTGCCGGACTACCGCGTATAGGCAAAGTATCGGTTCGAGCTTTACTAGCGGAAAGCTCGCCTGATCGCACGGTCATCTCATTTCAGATCACCGACAATGGAATCGGGATCAATGCTGCTACCAGGGACAAACTATTCAGTGCCTTTATTCAAGCAGACACCTCGACCACACGACGTTTTGGCGGCACTGGGCTTGGCTTGGCGATCACGAGTCAATTGGTTGAACTCATGCACGGATCGATTCGGGTTGATAGCGAAGTGAATCAAGGCAGTCAATTTTCTGTACTGATTCCTTTTGGCTTGCCTACGCAAACAGAATTGACTGAGCTGGAAAGTGGCGAGAGCGGCAAGCAGTCTGGTTCGATTTTACCTAAGTTGGATCATCTTCAGTGTCTGGTGTTGAGTGATCTAGACCGATTTGCTGACGATCTGAGCGACTACCTGCGTTTCCATAAGGTGCAGGTGCAGCGCGAAAAAACAATTGCCGCCGCGAATGCATGGATCGCACAAGGGTCGGAACAACTGCGGGTTATTGTGATCGATATGGTCGATCTTGATGAGGCAGAGCATGAAAAGTCGAATAACACAATTTATGGACAAAGTGAACTCACGCAATTACGTAAGATTGCCAATCAATGTCCCCAATTTCCTGTTCACTTTCTCTTAATCGGCAGAGGCCGCCGCCGCCGTCCGCGACCAGAAAACTATGATTTAGTCATCGTCGATGCCAATATTCTCACCGAGAAGGCTTTCCTCGATGCGGTTGCCATCGCTGCCAATCTCAGCTCTGTCGAAATACGAGAATCGGCATTTAAAGAAATGCAAGCAGCCCCTAAGCAACTGAGTCGGGAAGAAGCGCGTTTGAAAGGCAGCTTAATTTTGGTGGCAGAGGACAATGAAATCAATCAAAAAGTCATTTTGCAACAACTGATGTTGCTGGGGCAGACCGCGGATATTGCCAATAACGGTGAAGAAGCCTTACATCACTGGCGTAGTGGTGATTACGGAATTGTTTTCGCTGATCTACACATGCCGAAAATGGATGGATATGAGCTGACCTTAGCGATTCGCGCGGAGGAAATGGGGAATGCCCATGTTCCTATCATCGCATTTACTGCGAACGCCTTAAAAGGTGAGTCTGAGCGTTGTATGGCAATTGGTATGGATGATTTTTTAAGTAAGCCTGTGCAATTGCAGAGTTTGAAAATGATGTTGGAAAAGTGGCGGCCTGTAGTTATATCAGTACCGATTATTCTTGGAATGAGCGCAGGAACGCTTGATGAACGCGCTGCGTACAGCGTTATCGATGTGGGCGTCTTAAGAGCACTGATTGGGAATGATGAAGACTTGGTGCGCGAATTTTTACAAGATTTTCGTGCCAGCGCTGTATTGATCGGCTCTGAGATTTGTATAAAAGCGCAGTCAGGGTCAGGGTTAGAGGCTGCGGCCTTAGCCCATAAATTGAAGTCATCCTCACGGTCTATCGGTGCGATGGCATTGGGCGATATCTGCCAAGCAATTGAGACGTCCGGCAAAGCAGAGCCCTCAATCGTGCAAACCGAACTCATCGCTGCACTTAAGAAGGAGCTCGCTAAGGTCGAAATTTTTCTTCGCGAATATTAAGAACAAATACAGGCATTGATTTCATCTAATAAAGCGTATTCAGGCACATAGGGAAACTAAAGTGATAGACAAATTAAAGATCAGAATCTTGGCGCTTGACGACGATGTGTTGATGTTGAAAATTATTCGCACGCTACTGACGCAATTGGGATATGCGTGCATTGATCTTTGCGACAATGGCGCCGATGCCTTGGCGATCCTGGGTCAAGGCGCAGCGCAGCCGCAGGTCATTTTGCTAGACATCAGCATGCCCGGTATGGACGGCATCGAATTCATACGACATCTTGTGGGCTACCAATACAATGGCGCGATCATCTTAGTCAGCGGGGAGGATTTACGGGTCTTGCAATCCATTCAAACGCTATTAGCGGCGCATCATCTTCGTTGCATAGGTATCCTCATGAAGCCGATCAACCGCGTCGCATTGCATGACATCTTTGAGACATGGTCGACCTCGGTACCGAGCGAAGAAATTGCACCGCTTTCGAAAGTGAAACCAGAGACATTACGCGCCGCCATCGCCGATGGTGAACTAATCAATTATTATCAACCTAAGGTCAATCTGCAGACCGGCGCAGTGGTCGGATTCGAAACCTTAGTGCGGTGGAATAGCCCAAGCGAAGGCCTACTTTTTCCTGACCAATTTATTAGTGTTGCTGAAGAGTTTGATATGGTCAACGACATGACCTTGCAAGTGCTGCAGAGCGCCTTGAAACAAGCGCGAGAGTGGCAAGATGCTGGCTATTTATGGCGCGTTGCTGTCAATATCTCCATGAAAAATCTCGCCTCATTGCGCTTTCTGGATCAAATCTTGTCGATGACGTTGGCAGCACGTCTTGAACCACAGATGCTGGAGCTTGAAGTAACAGAGAGCTACCGCGCAGAAGACTTGAGAATACCTTTAGAGATACTAACGCGCTTGCATATCAATCGATTTCGCTTGTCGATCGATGACTTTGGGACGGGCAATTCCTCGCTCAGTCAATTGACGGCAATTTCTTTCGACGAATTAAAGATTGATCAGCGATTCGTTCATGGTGCCCACATCGACGCAACCCGTTGCGCCGCCTTCGATGCGAGTTTGGGTCTGGCGAAGCAATTGCACATGGAAGCTGTTGCAGAGGGAGTTGAAGATAGGGCGGATTGGGACTTCTTAAAAGATAGAGCCTGCGACGTCGCCCAAGGCTATTTCATTTCAAAAGCACTACCGGTTGGCGAGATACCATCGTGGTTGCTCTCATGGGAAGCACGTAGGCCTGAGCTATGTCAGACTGCACAAGTGGTTTGTTAATTTGCCACTTGCTATTGGGTTCTTTCCTGAGATTTCTGCTTCGACTTTAGTTGCCGCCCTGAGCCATGACGGCACGGTACGCTTTTTTGGATTTTTTGAAAAAATCTGATACATCAAATTGAAAATCAATTCGGTGTCAACACTGAAAAACACCTGAGGATCGGTAATGCTGTTCAGTTTAGCTCAAAATATCGAGGCGTCATCCCTGCGAAGGCAGGGATCCAGTGTCTTTAGGCTTTTACGCCGCTCGATTCCCGCCTCCGCGGGAATGACGATACATGGAATTAGGCTTAACTGAACAGCATTACCTGTGGATCGGGCAATTTCGTGCGCTTATTTAAAGCAACGGCATAACGGCGATGTTTCAATTAGTGAAATTTAATGAGGTTAGTTTGAGAAGCTGATTTAGAATGCGGTTTGCCATGTTCTGTTGAATATGACCGAGAGTGAGAGATGACTTGCGTGCGAATACATGATGCTAATCGCACCTGTAACGCTTAAGTAAGAGGCTAGCTAAACATGCTATTTGGATCGAAAGAAAAATTCGGTATTGAGGCAATGGTTGAACCGCATTTGGTTCGACCATCGAGTGTTTGGGGACGGATGCAAGTGTGGTGTCAGGGCGTATCGATTGGCGATTATTCTGAAGAACATTGTGGTTTGTTTGATTCTTATAGTGAGTTTAAGAGCTTAAGAAATTTCCTTCCTGATCTCTGGCGTGTCGAATTTGAGAATCTGGAAAATACAGACTTGTGGAATCACTTGGACGCTCATTTGTATGGCTATCATGGTGACTTGGATCTGGAAGACACAAGAACTGTGGAGGAGTGCCGCAGTGATTGGGACAAGTATGGCGAATTTAACTTTCTGACGAGTTGGGGCGAGCAGTTTGATCGCGATGGTAAGTCGTTTATCTTTTGTCGACCAGGGAACCTTGTTCAGATTTTGAATCGATCATTACCAGATGAAAAAAAGATCGCTTTGTATGCGAATTTATCGGATGTTGACGAGGCAATCGGTCAATTCATCGAATGGTTTGAGAATGAGACCTTACGTTTATCTTAGCTGGTGATTACGATTAGTCTTGCAAAATGGCACCTAAGATTACGGATGTGTTCTCAATTTAAGATGGAGATCTTCGCAAAGGATTGGTTCGTTATGTGGAATCGATTGAGGAGCATAAAGATGAAATATTTATAGAGGTGTTTTTTGCGATGGATTTTCATAAATTCAAATGGTCGAACAAAGCCTGTTGAATCTTCACCCCCTCCGCCCCTTACGTTTCTCCAACTTACACTCCTGCGTAGCAATAATCTGATTATTGCTATCCACGGTTTCTAGATACACGTCAAATCCCCATAGTCGCGCTACGTGTTTTAAGACTTCTGATGTTTGATTATTTAATGGTCTGCGCAAGTATTGGTTGTGGCGTAGGGTGAGGGCGCGGTCGCCTTGTAGGTCGACTGACCAGACTTGGATATTCGGTTCGCGGTTGCCTAGATTGTATTGGCCTGCCAGTTGTTGGCGTATGCTGCGGTAGCCGGCTTCGTCGTGGATGGCGGAGACGCTTAAAGTCTTTTTGCTGTCGTCATCTAAGATTGCGAAGAAATGAAAATCGCGTATCAGTTTGGGTGACAGATATTGGGCGATGAAGCTTTCGTCTTTGAAATTGCGCATGGCGAAGTGCAGGGTTTTTAGCCAGTCTGCGCCTGCGATATCAGGGAACCATTGCTTGTCTTCTTCAGTCGGATGTTCGCAGATGCGGCGGATGTCGCTCATCATGGCGAAGCCTAGCGCGTAGGGGGTGATGCCGTTGTAGTATTTGCTGCTGACGGGCGGTTGGTAGATGACATTGGTGTGGCTTTGTAAAAACTCCATCATGAAGCCATCGCCGACGATGCCTTCTTCAAACAGCTGATACAAAATGGTGTAATGCCAAAACGTCGCCCAGCCTTCGTTCATCACTTGCGTTTGTCTTTGCGGATAAAAATATTGTGAGATCTTGCGGATGATGCGAACGATTTCTCTTTCCCACGGCGCTAATAGTGGCGAATATTTTTCGATGAAGTAGAGTAGATTTTCTTGTGGCTCGTCGGGGAAGCGGCGTACTTCTTCTTCACTGACCACATCTTCGCGCCGAGGAACGGTGCGCCATAGATCATTGACTTGTGATTGCAGGTAGCGCTCACGTTCTTCTTGCCTTTCTTTTTCTTCGGCGAGCGAAATTTTGGCGGGACGTTTGTAGCGGTCAACGCCATAGTTTTGTAGAGCGTGGCAAGAATCGACTAAGAGCTCGACCGCTTCTATGCCATAGCGTTGTTCGCAGTCGCTGATGTATTGCTTGGCGAAGACCATGTAGTCGATGATGGCGTCAGCATCAGTCCAGGTGCGGAACAGGTAATTGCCTTTGAAGAAGGAGTTGTGCCCGTAAGCGGCGTGGGCGATCACCAGGGTTTGCATAGTGAGGCTGTTTTCTTCCATCAGGTAGGCGATGCAGGGATTGGAGTTGATGACGATCTCATACGCCAGTCCCATGTGACCGCGCTTGTAGCTTTTTTCTGTGGACAAAAAGTGTTTTCCGAAAGACCAGTGGTTGTAGGACACCGGCATGCCGACTGAGGCGTAGGCATCCATCATTTGTTCGGCGGTGATGATTTCTAATTGATTGGGGTAAGTATCTAACTGGAAATTTTTAGCCACACGTGCGACTTCTTCGTGAGCTTGTTCTATCAGTTCGAAGGTCCATTCGGATTGATCGGGTAAGCGTCGGGGATTGTGCGTCTTGACCGTGACCTTATTCAATTCGGCATCCCTCATGGTTTCCTGATTGGCATTGTGGCAATTCATACGGATGTCCTCTCAGCCTCATTTGCTTTGTTTTTTAAAGAGTTCTCTAAACACAGGATAGATGTCGGCTGGCTCCTCGATTTTTTGCATAGCGAAGTGGGGCTTTTGTTCTTTGACTTGCGTGTATTCATGCCACAGATTTTGCGGCTCGCCCTCGGTGATTTCGACGTAGGCGTAGTACTGCACCACGGGCATGATGGTGTTCATTAAGATTTGTTTGCAGATGACAGAATCATTGTCCCAATTGTCGCCATCGGATGCTTGCGCGACATAGGCGTTCCAGTCGCTGGAGGCATAGCGGCTTTGTATCACCTCGGTTAATAAGCGCAGGGCAGAGGAGACGATGGTGCCGCCTGATTCGCGCGAATGGAAGAACTCTTTCTCATCGACTTCGAGGGCTGCGGTGTGATGGCGAATAAAGACAACTTCGATCTTTTCATAAGCGCGTTGCAGGAATAGATAAAGCAAAATAAAGAAACGCTTGGCGATGTCTTTTTTCTTTTCATCCATAGAGCCGGATACATCGAGCAGGCAAAACATCACAGCTTGCGTGCTGGGCTTGGGCACTTTGATGCGATTACTGTAGCGCAGATCGAAAGGGTCGATAAAAGGAATCGCCAGTAATCGTGTGCGTAAATGATGTATCTCTTGGCGCAGTGTGAGAATTCTGGGGTCTTGGTTATCACTGGTTTCAGCTAATAATTCAGCGAGTTCTTCTTCGGCTTTTTTTAAACGCTTACTGGATTTGCCGCCCACTGCGATGCGTCTGCCTAAAGCACCGCGTAATGAACGTAATACGTGTAATGATGACGCTGTGCCCGTGGTGCTATAGCCTGCGCGTTGATTTTTAAAATCGGTGATGGCTGTGAGCTGGGTTTTGACTAAATTGGGCAGTTCTAAATCCTCAAAAAAATAATTCAGAAATTCTTCGCGACTGATTTGGAATACAAATTCGTCTTCGCTGATCTCTTCGCTATTGCCAGCCTGACCTTTGCCTTTACCCGCGCCGCCTTTGGGACGTTCTATCTGATCGCCGGTTTGGTATTCTTGATTGCCGGGGTTGACGCTTTCCCATACGCCGCCGTGAGCGTGACCGAAGTTGGGTTCGTTGACGTCTTTGACGGGGATCGCGATTTTTTCACCGCTGTCCATATCGGTGATAGAGCGACCTTTGATCGCGCGTGTGACTGCGTCTTTGATCTGACCTTTATAGCGACGCAAAAAACGCTCGCGATTCGGGGCGGATTTGTTTTTACCTTGAACTCGTCTGTCGATTAGATGTACCACGTTGTGCTCCCGAACAAGTTCTGTTTGCTTGGCATTCTCCCTTCTCCCGCAGGCGGGAGAAGGGTTGGGGATGAGGGGGATTCAGATATCCGTTTCCCCATTGCCTGCAAGCTTCAGTCGCTGAAACTTTAGTCATTGAGAATAAATTCAGTCTTGCTCAACCTCCCTCACCCCAACCCCTCTCCCGCTTGCGGGAGAGGGGCTATTTTGTACCTGCCCAATATTTCTCTAAGACGATTTCCTCACCCTTAAATACCATTCGCACAGCAATCTAACCTGTTTCGCGGTATAGCCTTTTGCCACCATGCGGTTGACGAACTCCTGATGCTTGTTGGCGTCATCACTGCTGGCTTTAGCATTGAATGAAATGACCGGCAAGAGCTCTTCGGTATTGGAGAACATCTTTTTCTCGATGACTGTGCGTAGTTTTTCGTAGCTGGTCCAGGTCGGATTTTTGCCACCATTTTGTGCTCTGGCGCGCAAAACGAAATTGACGATCTCGTTGCGGAAGTCTTTGGGATTCGAGATGCCCGCTGGTTTTTCGATCTTTTCCAGCTCGCTATTCAAAGCTTCGCGGTCAAAGCTTTCGCCAGTGTCGGGATCGCGGAATTCTTGATCCTGTATCCAGAAGTCAGCGAAGGTGACATAGCGATCGAAAATGTTTTGTCCGTATTCAGAATAACTTTCAAGATAGGCGGTTTGGATTTCTTTGCCTATGAATTCGGCATAACGCGCAGCCAGATATTCTTTGATATAGGACAGATATTTTTGCTCCAATTCTGGTGCGAACTGCTCGCGCTCGATTTGTTGTTCCAATACGTAGAGTAGATGCACTGGATTGGCGGCGACTTCGGTATTGTCGAAGTTAAAGACCTTAGACAAAATTTTAAAAGCAAAACGGGTAGAGATGCCGTTCATGCCTTCATCGACACCAGCATAGTCAACATACTCTTGCCGCGATTTGGCTTTGGGATCGGTGTCTTTGAGATTGTCGCCGTCATACACCAGCATTTTGCTAAAGATGCTGGAATTTTCTGGCTCGACTAAGCGCGACAAAATCGAGAATTGCGCCATCATTTTGAAGGTGCCTGGTGCGCAAGGTGCTTTGGACAAAGACGAGCTGCGTATCAGTTTTTCGTAAATTTTAATTTCGTCCGAAACGCGCAGACAGTAGGGTACTTTGACGATGTAGATACGATCTAAGAACGCCTCGTTGTTTTTGTTATTTTTAAAGGTCTTCCATTCCGATTCGTTCGAATGCGCCAAGATGATGCCTTCGAATGGAATCGCGCCGAAACCTTCCGTGCCTTTGAAATTCCCTTCCTGCGTCGCAGTCAATAAAGGATGTAGCACTTTAATCGGTGCTTTGAACATCTCGACAAATTCCATCAATCCTTGATTCGCCAGACAGAGTCCACCGGAGTAGCTGTAAGCATCGGGATCGTCTTGTGAATAATCTTCGAGTTTGCGGATATCGACTTTGCCGACTAATGAGGAAATATCTTGATTATTCTCATCGCCAGGCTCGGTTTTGGACACGGCGATTTGTTTCAAGACCGAGGGATAGCGCCGCACGACGCGGAATTGATTAATGTCGCCGCCAAATTCATGCAAACGTTTGACTGCCCAGGGACTAGGGATCGTCCTGAGATAGCGGCGAGGGATGCCAAAATCTTCTTCTAAAATCGTACCGTCTTCTTCTTCGTTAAACAGACCCAGTGGTGATTCATTGACGGGGGAACCTTTGATGCAATAGAAGGGAATTTTTTCCATCAAATATTTAAGTCGTTCCGCAATGGAAGACTTACCGCCGCCGACTGGCCCGAGCAGATACAGCACTTGCTTGCGCTCTTCTAGCCCTTGTGCAGCGTGGCGGAAGTAGGCGACCACTTGTTCTATCACTTCTTCCATACCGTAGAATTCGCGGAAGGCAGGATAGATTTTAATGATTTTATTGGAGAAGATGCGCGAACGTCGCGAGTCGTTGCGAGTATCGATTTGCTCTGGTTCACCGATGGCCGCGAGCATGCGTTCTGGCGCTGAGGCATAGACGAGTGGGTCTTTTTTGCAGAGATCCAAAAATTCTTGCAACGAATATTCTTCTTCGCGGGTCTTTTCGTAGCGGGCTGCATAGTTGTCAAAAATAGTCATTTTGATCTCCTGTAAGCGTGCACATTCTGCGTTGCGATTTCAGTTGCGATTTCGGTTGCTATTTGCGTTGCGATTTTGGGTTGATCGATTACTTGCAATGAGTTTTTCTTCTAGCTCGTTGCCGAGAGGAAAACTAGCAGTTAGATTTAGTGTAGGCGAAAAATAAAAATCTGCAGGCAAAATTTTGTGACATTCATACGATGAAAAGAGTGGAAAAGCCTGTGCATTTATGTGAATAACGCGCTGACCCATATCTCGCGATGACACGGATTCAGAATAACTTTATTATTTTTGCGCCTAAGTGCTGCGAACTTCAGCTTGGAACTTAAAATACCGATGGTGGTCAGAACAACAAATCGTTACAAAAAATGCGCCAAAAAAGAGGGTTAGTCAGGGCTCACGGGCTGTATTAAAGGTAAACAAGTGATATGCTGGCTACACGTAATGCAAAGATCCAGATGCTGTTCGTTTTGGATGCCTGCGCAGTAAAAATTGAGATATATTCGTATTTTGCTATTTAAAAGTATTGATTTTTAGAGCATGTTTATAGACTTTTCGCATAGACATGATGAATGCTCATAGCAATACGAATAATTGGAGAATGAACATGAAGAAAACATTGATCGGCTTAGCGATTGCGGCATTAGCGGTTTCTACCCATTTTGCGCTTGCAGATTCTGGCTCATCGCAGATTACGCCACTTGCCGATAATAGTGCCGCTGCCAGTAATCCAAAGACCGCACTAAATTTCCAACCGTTGCCGCAGCAAATCCAGGCCGCGAATATGACAGCAGAATTTTTTACACGCTTCCATTACAAAGCAGTGCCTTTGGATGATGCGATGTCAGAAAAAATCTTTGATCGTTATTTGAAATCCTTGGATGGCGACCGGATTTTTTTCATCCAATCGGATATCGATCGGTTTTCCGCTGCGCGTGACAAGATGGACGATGCGATTTTGGGTCAGGATTTGACGACACCTTTCGCAATGTTTAACTTGTATCACCAACGTTTCCGCGAACGTTTGACTTATGCACGTGAGCTTCTGAATTCCAATTTTGATTTCTCTGAAAAAGAGGCCTATCGCTATCAGCGTGATAAAGAACCATGGCCACAAAGCGAAGCACAAATGCGCGATGTATGGCGTCAACGCGTTAAGAATGACTGGCTGCGTTTGAAACTGGCTGGCAAAGATGCTGCCGCGATTAAATCCACCTTGGACAAGCGTTATGAAACCACTTTAACGCGGATGAATAAATTGAAGAGTGAGGATGTCTTCCAACTTTTCATGAATGCCTATGCGATGTCGGTTGAGCCACATACGAATTATCTCGGACCTAAGGCGGCAGAAGATTTTGATATCTCTATGCGTTTGTCGATGACGGGTATCGGTGCAACATTGCAAGACCGTGATGAAATGGCGACAGTGCGTGAGCTTGTTCCCGGTAGTCCGGCGGCCTTATCTGGTAAGTTGAAAGTGGGTGATCGTATTGTCGGTGTAGCCCAAGGCGTTGGTAGTACGCTGGTCGACGTGATGGGCTGGCGTTTAGATGATGTCGTGAAACTGATTCGTGGCCCTAAAGATACGACCGTGTTATTAGATGTTTTGCCAGCCGATGCGGGTCCCGATGGTGCGCACAAATCAGTTGTGTTGGTGCGTAATAAAATCACTCTGGAACAACAAGCGGCGAAAAAAACTATTCAGGAAGTGAAAACCGCTGAAGGAACACGCAGAATTGGCGTGATTGCCTTGCCGACTTTTTATCAGGACTTCGATGCGCGCCGTCGCGGCGATAAAGACTTTAAGAGTGCAACCCGCGATGTGGCGAAGTTGCTAGTGGAGTTGAAAAAAGAAAAAGTCGATAGCGTCTTAATCGACTTGCGCGATAACGGCGGTGGCTCCTTGAATGAAGCAGTGGAATTGACTAGCTTATTCATTGGTAAAGGTCCTGTGGTACAGCAGCGCAATTCGCAAGGTAAAGTGCATATCGAAAGCGATAGCGCTGGTGTGGTGGCTTGGGATGGCCCGCTTGGTGTGATGATTAACCGTGGCTCTGCGTCGGCTTCAGAAATTTTTGCTGCTGCGATTCAGGATTACGGTCGTGGCCTAATTATTGGTGAAAACAGTTTCGGAAAAGGGACAGTACAAACGGTGATTAGCCTCGATCAAATGGCACGTAGCGATAAGCCGCAATATGGTGATTTGAAGATGACGATTGCGCAGTTCTTCCGTGTCAATGGTGGCACTACACAATTGCGTGGCGTGACGCCCGATATTGCCTATCCTAGTTTTGTGGATGCGGATAGTTATGGCGAATCGAGCTATGACAATGCCTTGCCTTGGGTGCAGATTAAGCCAGCAAATTATCATGCCGTGGGCAATTTGAAAGATGTGCAAGCAATGCTGCAAGTACGTCACGAAATGCGCATTGCGAAGGATAAGGAATTTCAATTCATCAAAGAAGATATAGCCGAGTTCCAAAAACAAAAAGAGAAGAAAGTGATTTCTTTGAATGAAGAAGAACGCCGCACTGAGCGTGATCTGCGTGAAAAGAAAAATAAAGAGCGTGAAGCAGTTCGTGCTTCTTTAGACGGCAAAGTCAAGGTCGGTGGAAAAAATGATGCCAGCAAATTGTCTGCACAAGATGATGGTTTGCAAGGCAGCGAACGCAGCTTAGCATCGGAATTAGCAGCGGAAAAAGCTAGTAAGGAAGCGAAAGATGTCTTCTTGATCGAAGCGGCGCATATCTTGAGTGATGAAATTGAATTGATAAAGTCGAGTAAGCGTTTAGCTGACAAAACGATTTCAAAAGCAAGTACGAGTGCTAAAGCGAAGGATATGGAATAGCTAGTTGGGATAAATAAAGGAGAAAGTTTCTGGCAACAATTGTAGGTTGTTGCTTTGCTCCTAGCGCAATTTAAAGACGCTTGCAGGATGTGCTTTTCTATCGGATCGATGGGATCGGCGCAAACGGCAAGCGTCTTTGACATTAAAGAAGACGATGAAAAATTTTTTAAAAAATAGTCGAACAGGATTATGGAGTGTCTTGTTTGTATTCGGCACTTTCAATATAGCTGCTGCCCAATCTGTGCCAGATACTTTGGCGCAACGCGTGAAGGCCTGCGTTGCCTGCCATGGTCAAGAAGGCCGTGCCACTACGGATGGTTTTTATCCACGTATCGCTGGTAAGCCTGCTGGTTATTTGCTAAATCAACTGCGTAATTTTCGGGATGCTAAGCGTACTTACCCGATGATGACGTATATGGTCACGCATTTGAATGAAAGTTATTTGCAAGAAATTGCGGAATACTTTGCCAGCCTAAATCCGCCGTATGCCGCACCACAGCCGAGTCAGATATCCGCCGCAGCGATGGAGCGAGGTCGTGTGTTAGTAAAACTGGGTGATACGAGTAAGAAATTGCCAGCGTGCATCGCGTGTCATGGTGACAAAATGACTGGCCTCGCACCTTTTATTCCTGGTCTATTGGGCTTGCCGCGTGATTATCTGGTTGCCCAATTAGGTGCCTGGCAGACCGGTAGTCGACATGCTACAGCACCTGATTGTATGCAAGGCGTGGCAAAACAATTGGATGCCATCGATATCGCTGCGGTTTCTGCTTGGCTCGCGATTCAGAACTTACCAGTCGATACCAAAGCACCACTCGCGACACAAGACTTCAAATTGCCACTTGCTTGCGGGAGTGTGCTGCCATGAAGATTTCTGCCAAAAAAATCGGTAAGTTTATTTTGTTATTCCTCACCTTGGCAGTCGTTACTATCCTGTTACTGGCATGGTATGGTTATCGCGTAGGAGATACCTATCAGTCTGCCTCCAACACGAGTGAACTTGCACCGACAGGTTTAGGTAGTTCAAATCTGGTTAACGAGTCTGTGCTTGAACGTGGTGCGTATTTAGTAAAGCTCGGCGACTGTATGGCTTGTCACACCGCACGTGGTGGCGCATCATTTGCAGGTGGCAGAATCATGCAATCGGAGTTCGGTCAGTTTATTACACCTAATATCACGCCAGACAAACAGACCGGCATAGGTAGTTGGACGGCAGAAGATTTTTGGAATGCAATGCATAACGGTCAGGGTAAAGATGGGCGCTTGTTGTACCCGGCTTTTCCTTTTCCGAATTACACCCATGTCACACGAACTGATGCCGATGCAATGTTTGCGTATTTGCAGACTCAGGCGCCAGTAACACAGAAAAATGCGTCGCATCAATTAGGTTTTCCGTATAGTTTGCGGGGCACACTGGCGATTTGGCGCGCTTTTTATTTTGAGCCGGGAGTTTTGCCTGCACAGTCGTCACAAAGTCTAGAGTGGAATCGCGGCGCTTACTTAGTGCGTGGTTTGGGACATTGCAGTGCTTGTCATAGTTCGCGCAATAGTTTAGGTGCGAATCGCGGCAGTGATGATTTTTCCGGTGGCGAGATGGCAGGTTTGCTGTGGTACGCACCTTCCTTCACAGCGAAGGAAGAATTAAATCTGTCTGTCACAACAACCGACATCGCGCAGCTCTTGCAGCATGGCGTGAATGCATCTTCTAGTGTGAATGGTCCAATGGCAGAAGTTGTCAAAGAAAGTCTGCAGTATTTGACAGATCAAGACGCCCAGGCGATTGCTAGTTATTTGCACGCTTTACCGCAACAGAAACAAAATACTCCCGATATGTTTGATCAGGCGCTGGCGCGATCAAGTGTGAGCAAAGAGCAGATGCAAGACATTATGCTGCGTGGTGAAACCATCTATCGCGCGCAATGTATAGATTGTCACGGCAAACAGGGTGAGGGCAAGACTGGAATTTATCCTGCATTGATCGGAAATCGATCAATACAGATGCCGAATATCAGTAACGCCGTCAGAGTGATTTTGGCGGGTGGTTTTTCTCCTGCAACTCGAGCCAATCCACGCCCGTATAGCATGCCACCCTTCGCACCATTTCTCGACGATACTGAAGTAGCATTGGTATTGACCTATATTCGTAATGCTTGGGGGAATCAGGGCAGTGTAATTGGCGCTTCAGAGATCAATCCCTATCGCACGGCGGCTCTGGATTAAGGACGAAAATACCCAAGTCGAGATGGGGAATACTCTCGTCTCCCGCTTGCGGAAGAAGGGAGTATATGCGTCTTTGTTGAGCTATTGAGTTTGCGTAGATACCCGTGTCTCTAAGAGCTCAGAAGCGAACGCAGTCATTTCAGATGTTCAGTCATTTCACTTCACTCGAGAGCGCAAACGAAGTTGAAAAGTCAGCGCGATGGACTAGTTAATAACTTCTGCATCCACTGGCGTTTTTCCGCTAGCGAGCTATCTTGCTGAGCCCAGTCATTCAGACGTTCTGTATAGCCAGGTGTCATCATCCAGCCAAATACTTCAGCCTTATCTTCCTCAGGGCCATAACCGGCGTACAGACTCACCAACCCAGCGCGTGGATGACCGAGGTTTTGAAATTGTTTGCCATAAGCTGTTGCACCGCCTTGACCATAATTGGTATTTGTCGGATTTAAAGCTAGCCAGGCAGGATCGCGAAAATAGAAATCTTTATTTAAACGATGTTCGATCAAATGATAAAACTCATGATGCGCGCGCATTTCCATGCCGACCATGCAAAGTTGTGGATGACCATTATCGGCATAAACTAAGCTGTCGCTTTCTGGAGCAGGCATGGCTAAACGAAACTGATCACCGACATGAAAATCTTTGACGAGGACAATGTCACGCACTTGCATGCGCTGAAAAAAATTGGACGGATAGCGAGTAAAGGCTGGCAGTATGGCATCGAGTAAGCGGGTTAAACGCTGTCTATCTCTAAGTTCTTCGGTGAATGCCAATCCTTGTCCGTGGGGACTGTGTAGTTCCCACAGAACGCGCAGTCCGTGGTTTGCCAATGCCTGCTCGGCACGAATTTTTAGTGCAGACAAAGTAGTCGGATCAGGCAATTCGGTGTATGCACGTATGACACCAGGGCATTCTGTGCGCATACTGTCATTGTGCGCTGGGTTAGGAATAAGCTGATTTTGTGGCGCGGTGTTACAGGCACTTAAAATCAACGCGGTGGCAAATGCCATCTGATTTGCTAGCGTTGTAGATAGTGGTGAATTATTTTTGTGTAGATGTGACATAGATCGATAAACAAAAAGACCGGCACTGAATGTGTCGGTGCTGGTTCCGTGTGGACTAAGTAAGAAATAAAGAGGCACAACGCTGAGAAGTCGAAGCAGCGATAAAATATGCAAGGAAACGATGTAAGCGCTCGTCGAGACTTTCTATGAGCTTTCTTGATTCTTTGCGAGTCAGCGGCATAGCGGCTTAGCGCCTCAGCGTTGTGAGTTGATGATTTTTCATCCTTAAGCTCGAAGACTTAAAAACTATACTTAGCGCTAATTTGCACAAAACGCCCCAATTGATTGTGAAAGGCGGCATTAAAACCTTGCAGATAGGCGATCATCGATGCGTCAAATGGGGCTTCTTTGTTAGCCAGATTTTGCACCGTCAAGCTGAGATTAAGATTTTTCTGATAGCGATAAGTTAGATAGGCATCGGTCGTCAGCCAAGGCTTAATTTGGCAATACGAAGGATTTTTTTCTTGATAAGTACAATTCGATTCTGGTGTCGCTTTTAAAGAATAGCCTGCAACATAGTTCCAACTAAAGCCCATATTCATATTGCCTTGTTCCCAGCCTAAGCCAAAGCGAGCACGATTTTTAGGGACTGTGTAATAACCGGCGTAATCGACTTTGTCGACGCTGGAATTTTCCGCTGATTTATAGCTTAGTACTTTATTCAAGCTCGCGTTCAGACGTAGCTTTCCGTAGTCAGCCATGTTGACTTCGCCGCGTGCATCCAGATCAATCCCACGAACTTCGGTCTGCGCCAGATTGGAAGTGAGTAATAGAAGTTTGTCGATGACATTTGTACCAGCGTGACGAATCACCAGATTTGGATACGCGCTCTCGTGATCTAACAAATACTTCGCACTGATTTGTGATACTTCATCGCGTCGTTGTATCGCGTAGTAATCGAGTGCAAGTGACCAGCCCGTAGTCGGCTCAATGACCGTTCCCAAGGTATAACTCTTGGACTTTTCTGCTTTTAGATTGGGATTTTGACCAATTTCATATTGCACGTATCTATCACATTGCGGATTGTCAGAGCTCAGTGTCGGGCAGAATTTAGGATCTTGTACCTTCATGTAACCGGCGATGGTGCCTGAATTCATTTCTGGCAAAGTCGGCGCGCGGAAACCATGTGCAAATGTCGAACGCACAGCCCATTGCGGCAAAACTTTCCATTTGATGCCCAGTTTCGGTGTTGTTGCTGCACCAAAATCATTGTATCGATCGACGCGAGCGGCAGCGTTGAGCTCCAACTCTTTCAAGACGGGAGCCACAATTTCCCCGTACATCGCGGCGACATTACGCTGCCCAACGGAGCCGGTAATCGAAAATAATTGAATCGCACCGGAAGAAAATAAGTCATCAGGAACCGAGCTGAATTTTTCTTGGCGGAATTCGCCACCCACGGACACACCAACCCGCCCCCCAGGCAATTGCCACAGTTCCCGGCTGGCTTTTACATCAATTAATGCGGTGCTGGTATCGGATACATTACGCATGGCTGGATAGAGTCGTGCCATCAGCGCAGCATCATTCGCGGCGGCATCGCCTAAAATGAAGCTCTTATTCACGTAGCCGTTTTTGTCTAACACCTCACCCGTCAGCACTGCATCTTGAATATAGCCTCGGTAACGAATTGCTCCTTTGGCTTTCGCTACCATCACGCCAATTTCTGTATCCCATTCACCGAGATTGCCGCGTATCCCTAATGTCAAACGCGAGTTGTCATTGGCAGAATGAATGCGATTTTGAATGTCGTCAAAGTTATAGCGTACCGCTACAGGCTTATCCATTAAAGGGTTTTGTGGATGGCCAACGGGCAGCACCAGATAGGCAATTGGGGATCCTGGGGCATTGCCGAATTCACCTTTTACATCGACTAAATCATAGGTGTAAGCAGCGTAGGCGGACGTACCATAGCTGTAAGTATTGGCCGCATATTTGACTCGGCTAAATGAGGCATCACTGAATAATTGCCAATCGGATCCCAGCGCTAAATTAGCGGTTGCGTACACGGCATCATTGGTTGAGGCGGAAACGACATTGACATTTTTTGTATTGTCCAAAACGCAGCGACCATTCAATGCGGGCGTTGCTGGGTCATTGACTGGGATGCAACCAGCTAATGGCGCAATAAAACTGCCTCCATAATAGCCGCCCGTTTGATACACATTGCGATAGAAACTAGAGCGAGAATCTGTCATATTGAAACGACGGAAATCAGCATCTTTCGTCCGAGGTCGTGCATTGGCTAAGACGGGATCTTGTTCATGATGGCCATAATTGATCATCCAGTTATAACCATCCTGGGCCAGATTTCCTTGTCCCCAACTGATGCCAGCAGAACGGGATTTTGCATCACGATAGCCACTGGTGCCGAGGCTTCCATAAACTTCTTTGCCTTGATAATCTTTGCGTAAAATGATGTTGATGACGCCCGCGATCGCGTCGGCACCATAAATTGCGGAGGCACCATCGAGCAAAGTTTCTATACGTTCGATGGCATCGACAGGTATCGAATTCGTATCAACAAAAGATGCTGTACCGAAGCCATACGGGGCGGTGCGACGGCCATTGACTAATACCAGGGTTGAGCCAACACCTAAGCCGCGCAAAGAAATGCCCGCTGCGCCGAAAGCTTGGGTTGGTGGTCCTTCAGTGTTGTAACCGCCGGCGTTACCTGCAGGTATCGTGCGTAAGACATCGGTCAAGGTAACCGCGCCGCTACGAATAATTTCTTCTTTGCTGATGACTTGTACCGCTGAAGCAGTTTCTGCATCGACACGTTTGATCCGGCTGCCGGTTACTTCGACCCGCTGGGTTGCGTTTTGGTTAGTGTTACTGGTAGTTTTATCGTCGCTTTGTTGGGCACTCACTGGCATCACTGCAAAACCAGAAAATAATAGGGCGATAGCTTGTGCTATCGGACGTCGTTGTAGCATGTTTACTCCTGATGATAATTTTCCCGGCCATCCGGTTCAGGGGCAGAGTGTGGTACTAGTCGTCAAGTCAAGCATGCCAAATTCTGCTGAATTTATACAAAACGGCTGTCAGTTGCTGAAATGTGAGATTTTGTTAACATGTCGCCGCCAAGCTTGTCGGAGTAATTGTGAGTGGATTTAGGGAGCAAAGCCGGAAACAAATTTTACGCAAAATAAAATGTAAATCTCTTCACAATGCGGAACTAATTTCGCCTTCGTGTAGACTAAGAGTTGGCAATTAATAAATAGCTATAAAGAATGCGAAATTCTTTACCATTATAAAAATCAGAACACACGCCAACAGTTGCGATCCATCGCAAGATTCAAGGCGTAAGTGTTATAAAGAACAGATGTGAGGGAAAATAATGAAACCAAGTTTGATTTCACTGGCAATCGCGACATTCGTCAGCGGTAGTTTGCCATTGGCCACATGGGCTGCAGAAGATGTAGCCAAAGCAAAGCAACAAGTGACGCAATCATTGCACCGACATCAAGATGCACCTTCAATTAACTACAGCAAGGTCACAAGCCAATTACCACGCGGTATACGGCCTAGCCATTACGATATCGCTTTAACGCCAAACGCGCAGAATGCCAGTTTTTCTGGTAAAGCCACAATTACTTTATCGCTGTTGCAAGCGAGCGATAGCATTACTTTGAATGCGACCGATCTCAGTTTTAAAAAAGTACGTTTGATTGAACTGAAAACCAAAACGCAATTCGACGACGCCAAAGTCACGCTCGACAAAGAAGCACAAACAGCGAGCTTTCATTTCTCAAAGCCATTGAAGAAAGGCGAATACAAACTGGAATTGGACTACGATGGCCTAATCGGGACACAGGCCGTCGGTTTGTTTTCACTCGACTATGAAAACGCTGAAGGCAAACAACGTGCACTCTACACACAGTTTGAAAATTCAGATGCACGGCGCGTGATCCCGTCATGGGATGAACCGATTTTTAAAGCGACGTTTAATCTGGAAGTGATAGTGCCAAGTAAACAAATGGCGGTGAGTAATATGCCAGTGCTATCAAAGACAGATCTGGGTAATGGCACTAGTCTGGTGAAGTTTGGAACCTCGCCTAAGATGTCGACGTATTTACTGTTCTTGAGTGTCGGTGATTTTGAGCGCGCAACGGTGATGGCCGAAGGCACAGAAATTGGCGTTATCGCGAAACGCGGAAGTCTCGATCAGGCGCGATACGTGTTGGAAGAATCAAAAGGAATTTTGCGTGAATTTAATGACTACTTTGGTACGCGCTACCCTTTGCCAAAATTAGACAACATCGCGGCACCTGGCAGCAGCCAATTTTTTAGCGCGATGGAAAACTGGGGTGCGATCTTTACTTTCGAAAGCTCCATCCTGTTAGACCCGAGTATCTCTACTCACGCGAACAAAGAATTAGCCTTTGTTACGGCCGCCCATGAAACCGCCCATCAATGGTTTGGCAATCTAGTAACGATGCAATGGTGGGACGATTTGTGGCTGAACGAAGGTTTTGCCTCGTGGATGGAAAACCGTACTATGATGCGCTTGCATCCAGAATGGCTGCCAGAATTTAATGCAATCTCGGTACGTGAACAGGCGATAGGTCGCGATGCACTGGCGACGACGCATTCTGTGGTGCAAAAAATCAAGACTGTCGATCAAGCTAGTCAAGCCTTTGACACCATCACTTATCAAAAAGGTGAAGCGGTGATTCGCATGTTAGAGAATTACGTGGGAGCTGACGCTTGGCGTGATGCGGTACGTGCCTATATGAAGAAGCATGCTTACAGCAACACGCAATCTCGTGATTTGTGGGTGCAGGTCGAAAAAGCTGCGCGCAAACCTATCGTTGCGATTGCCAAAGATTTTACTGAACAAGCTGGCGTACCTTTGATTTATGTCGATGATGTGGTGTGCAAAAATGGCAAAGCGATCGTGAGCTTGCGTCAGGGGGAGTTTTCTAAAGATCTACCGAATAAGAAGCCTCTGCACTGGCGCGTCCCTGTCGTAGCACAAATCGCCGGTACAAAAATCATCGGCAATACCTTGGTGGTCAATGGCAAGGGCAGTTTGCAATTGCCAGCCTGTGGCACGGTGGTGGTGAATGCGGGACAACAAGGTTACTACCGTACTTTGTACGCGCCTAAAGTATTTGCACAATTGGCGCAGAATTTTTCACAGGTTGCTGCGATAGATCAAGTCGGTATTTTGTCCGATAGCTGGTCTTTAGGCTTGGTAGGTCAGCAAGACATCACTGCCTATCTGGACTTGGCGAAAGTAACGCCAGTGACGGCAAGTACTCAGGTTTGGGATAATATCGCTGGAAATTTTGCGAGTGTACGAGATATCCTGAAAGACGATACTACGCGTCAAAAAGCGTTCAAACAATTTGCTCTGCAACGTTTAACACCCATCATGCAAAATCTGGGCTGGGACGCAAAAGCAGGTGAAGCCGAGTATATTTCAAGCTTCCGCACCAATCTGATTGGGGTATTAGGTTCTCTCGGAGAACCAGGTGTACTAGCTGAAGCGCAACGACGTTTTCATCTCATGGACAGTGACCCAAGCGCAGCACCAGCCGCTTTACGTATAATAATCCTCAGCATCGTTGCAGAAAATGCCGATCAAAAAACGTGGGATGTTTTGCATGCCAAAGCGGCTGCGGAAAAGTCTTCGTTGATACGCCAGAGTCTTTATTCATTGTTAGCTTCTAGCGAAGACAAGGCACTAGCACAACGTGCGTTGGATTTAGCACTGACCGAAGAACCAGGCCTTACGGTTAGCGCCGGTATGATACGTCAAGTTGCGAGCAATCATGCTGACTTAGCATTTGATTTTGCGATTGCCAATATGGCGAAAGTCAATGAGAGAGTTGATGCCACATCACGCAGCCGTTTCTTTCCAGGACTTGGCAGTACATCGACCGATCCCAAGATGATCGATAAACTGAACGCCTATGCAAATGCCCATTTAGACCCAAGCGCACGGCGTGAACTGGAGACGGTGATCGCAGGAATTAACTATCGCATCAAAGTCAGGCAAGAGCGCATGCCTGCGATTCGCGTCTGGTTGGATAGCCAAGCGAAGTAATTACGTAGGTAAGTTAGCTTGCTTCAATAAGAACCGCCGCAGACTTAAGTTCTGCGGCGTTTTTTATGTGTGACAGTGCGCAGCGAACGATTGAGGCAGGATATTCTATTCGTCAATATGGGATCAAATATGGGATCAAATATGGGATCAAATATGAGATCAAATATGAGATCAAATATGAGATCAAATATGAGATCAAATATGAGATCAAATATGAGATCAAATATGAGATCAAATATGAGATCAAATATGAGATCGGTGTAATTCGTCGCGATTATCGTTCTAGGAGTCTAAGTCGACATTACCGACCAAAAAGTCGTTTCCAAAAGCTTTTTCTGGGTTGCGAGCGATTGGCATCAATGATTGCTTGTGCTCTTGCATTTAAGTCTGAAGATAGTTCCTTCGGAGTTGGTCTTTCTGGATTGTGTTTCTTGGGCGCTTGGTTGTGCATTTTAGCGCCGCTGCCAAATTTATTGCGGAGCATCTCATTCCATTCATCGAATACTGCTTTTGGCCATAGCTGCCAAGGTGCGATGATAATGCAACCTGGGCATTCGTCACTGACCAAAATGGGGATGACCGGGTTAACCATGGCATATCCAGGAAAATTTATTTCGCTGTTAAAAATAGTAGTCGATGCCAGTAAAGGATAAGGCAGCAATGAGGGTGGCGTACACCAAGCGAAAATCCGTGTGGTTTCAGCGAGTAAATGTTCTCTGTACTTTTCCAAAGCAGGGTCGGACTGCTGATCCGATTTCATATTCAGTAAGCGCGCAGCAATGCTGTACAAGTCACCACGATCTACTTTACCTAACGGATCATATAAAATTTCGCCTGGTGCTATTCCAAAAAATTTAGGGTCGAATAAGCGGTTATTCGCCTGTACCAGTGCACCCCAAACCACGCGGCCAGATCGTAGTAGTTTCGGTACGTCGCGGTTCAAACGCTGGAGTGGATCGGTGGCAGACATTTCTGGCGGGATTGGCGATTCTATCCAACGCTTGTAGCTTGCCGGGAGATCTAAGTTTACGTATTGTTCGTTAAAATTAGGAATCAGTGATTTTTGTGGCAAAGCGTCAAACTGTTTTTTCTTATCTGTAGGTGCCTGAATATGCATCCCTGCGCTAAATGCCACGCTTTTATCCGGTGTGCTTTCAAACAGGCGCGTACAGATCGACACTAACGGTAAGAACTGTCCATTTTCGCGTTCTTCAATTAGCAAGCTATGAAAGCCCTCACCAAATATTTTTATGTCGGCATCTTTTTCAAGTGCATCCTGATAGGAACGCAGATGAAAATTTTCGCCACTCACTCTGGTACGTAGTTCGACGACATAAAATGCCAGAAATAGCAGTAAATTTACGTTCGATTGCCTAGCTAGAAAATCTGCATATACTGGAGATTTCTGCGTACGTAGCATGTCCAAGAAATAATCAATTCGCTCTAAGCTTGCCCAGGAATAATCTAACTTGCACTTGCGTAACTGAGATTCCCATGCCAAGCCACCCTCAAAAACCAAACCTTGTTCCCATGCGCTCAAATAGCATAAAGCCTGAAAATTTGGAGACATAGTTTTCCTTGAAAGTGAGTTTCGCTTCGGTATATTTTTGTTGGTATTATTGTAAATCACTTTCGATTTTTTCTAAATATGGGGATATCTTTGTATGTTCAAGTCGAAGCGAACGATGAGTTGCCTTCAAAAAGCTTGCACCTCACGATTTTTGATACTGCTTTTAGTAAGAAGCTCATTCCAGCTGTCTAAGATCCGCTAGCTTTCGCTTCGCAACGAAGAAGTCAGGGGGGCAAGGGCTTCATCTTCATATGCAAATTGAGCAGGTGTCATGATTTTGCGTATTGCCTCGTACCGAAAACGCATGGCGATGCCGAGCTTTCTAACTTACTAGCCATAAAATTCACGCCGTATTTTTTGGCCTTCATCTCTCGAATGTGGCTTTTATCGGAATTCGTAAGTTAATTTCCTCTCTCCTGACTATGCTCAGAACACACTCATCGATAGTTCGTGTAAATCAGCTGTTCGATTTGTTTAGACATAAGACTTCCCATACATACTTTTCAGGAGAATCATCATGACATTTTTACGTACAACTTTTCAAACTCTTCAACAATTTTGCATCGGCGCAGTGGTGGCTTGTAGCTTGCTAGGCGCAGGTCTTGCACAAGCAGAACGTGGTCCGGCGACAGCGGAGGAAGGCGAGCGCATCGTTAAATTGGCGGCGGTGGCAGACAAAGATCCGTTAGCAACAATGAATTCTGCCGAAGGTCGTTGGTTTCAAAAATGGGCTGATGACGTGCCTGATTATATGTTCGGCCCGGATAAAGGCGTATTCTGGTTTCATAATGGTGTTGCCAAGGGTGATTTGATGCGAGTTTTACGCTTTCATCATACAGTGAGTACAGCCGCTTTTCAGTTGCAAAAGAAGATCAAAGATCCGATGAAAAATGAAGCTGATAACGACGCTAAAACTTTGGCCGGTGTAGAAGGTGTGTTACGTGCATATGAATCTCTGGTAGTAAAGAATGCTGATAACCGTGTGGCAGCAATTGACGAAATGATTGTGGCGCGCAACAAGGGGGGATTGGAAGAACTTGTCAAGAAAATGCCACCCATGCCTAGTCGTTAATTTTGTTTGAGAAGAGCGGGTTTTCGGCTCGCTCTTTCGGTAGACAAGCGTCGCTTTTTAATCGATCGTATTTACTTGAGACCACTATGTTCGCATTCATTTCACGCCCACTTAATCTCATCGCCTTCGCCGTGAGCGCAATCTTCTTACCGCACAGCTTAGTCTATGCGCAGAATCAAGCAATTGCTGTTCAAACTTCCAATACTAATACTACGAATGCATCTAAAGACTTGCTTACTGAAATTGCCCAGAACAATCAGTTGATGTTGAATCTGGAAGAAATGTGTGACGGTATAGGTCCACGCTTAACCGGTTCGAAAAAATTACGTCAAGCGCAGCAATGGGCGATGGAAAAGCTGAAAATTTATGGCGCGGTAAATGTGCATGAAGAACCCTATGAATTCGGTAAAGCCTGGACGCGGGGTGTAGCACGCGTTAGCTTATTGAATGCGAATGGAATGGCTTTAGATGTTCAACAGCAAGCATGGAGTGAAAGTAGTCCGCATAAAATGTTTGCTGAAGTAGTGGTGATGAACGTTAAAACTCTGGAAGAATTTAAACAAATTTCACCACGTTTGCGCGGAAAAATTGTGCTTGCTCTATCGACACCTAAAGCAACGCCGGAGCAAGAAAAAAACTTCAAACAGTATTCGGATGAATTGAATAAAGCGATACTCGAAGCGAATTTCGCTGCGATATTTTTTGTCTCTGGCCGTGAGGGCAATCTGCAAGACATGCATGGCGGTCCCAGCACTCGTTATAAAAAGAATGCAGCGATCATTACCAAAGAACACGCGAATTTATTGCAGCGTCTCATCGCACGTGGCATTACACCAAAGTTGGAATTTGAATTCGGTGGGCGCTTGAGTAAAGATGCCGTGCAAGCTTATAACGTGATCGCTGATTTTCCTGGTACAGAGTTAGCTGATGAAATGGTGGTGCTAGGTGCACATCAAGATTCCTGGGATTTAGGCACGGGTGCGACGGATAATGGTGTCGGCACGGTGGTGACGATGGAGGTATTGCGTGCTATGCATGCACTGAAGTTGAAACCGAAACGGACCTTGCGTGTGGTATTGTTTTCGGGAGAAGAGCAGGGCTTGTTGGGCAGCAAAGCCTATCTGAAAGCGCATGTAGCAGAGCAAGCAAAAATACAGGCAATGCTCACGCAAGATGCGGGCGGTGGGCGCATCACAGGTTTTCTGGATATGAAGGTCGATGAGTGGTTTACCGCATTAAATGACGCGAAAGAACAAACGAAAGAATTGAGCAGCTTGGACATCACGTATGCGGCCGGCGGTGGGTCTGATCACCAGGCTTTTTTTGAACAAGGTATACCTGCATTTGCACCAATTCAAGACGCTCTCGATTATCGTTCGCATACGTGGCATAGCCAGGTCGATACTGTGGATCATGTGGCGAAAGATAATTTAATCCAAAATGCCCAAGTCATGGCGGCAATGACTTGGGCGATGCTAAACGGGAAAAAATTGCCACATCAGTCTGTGCAAAAATAATCAATTTTCTTTACTTTATTGGCTTCACGTGATTCTTCACCGCATGAGGATAAACTTTATCCGAAAGGCTTGCGGTGATCAATCCAACGTCTGACGATAGCGTTTGAGCGCAATAAATCCTGCGACAAATAGAAACGCCAGCATAGGCCAAAGTTCTTGTGTGAGTTGTGTGATGGAATTTCCCTTTAATAAAATGCCGCGCACGATGCGTAAGAAATGCGTGAGTGGCAGGATCTCTCCGATGTTTTGCGCCCACACGGGCATGGCGCGAAAAGGGAACATGAATCCCGATAAGAGTATCGACGGTAAGAAGAAAAAGAAGGTCATCTGCATCGCCTGCAATTGATTTTTGGCGATGGTCGAAAACGTGAAGCCAACGGCAAGGTTAGCCATAATGAAGATACCGATCAAGGCTAGAAGTAGCGGCAAACTGCCGACCATAGGCACATCAAAAATCACAAACGCGGCGCTGATGATGACGGTCAATTGGATATAGCCGATCAAGACATAGGGCAAAATTTTACCGACCATGACTTCAGCCGGACGCACCGGTGTGGCGAGTAAATTCTCCATGGTGCCGCGTTCACGTTCACGGGTCATTGCCAACGATGTGAGCATCACCATCGTCATGGTGAGTATCGTACCGATCAAGCCGGGCACGATGTTGTAACGTGATAAACCTTCCGGGTTATAGCGTTTATGGACACGCACTTCATAAGCTGGTGCGGTGTTTTGTAAGTAGCGTAATGGCCCAACTAAGTCATGTCGCAGGGCCAGTGGCACAATGGCATTCAAAGCGGAAATGGCGTTGCCGGCAGCAGAAGGATCGGTTGCATCAGCCGAAAGTAAGATGCTGGGTTTTTCGCCCCGTATCAATTTTTGGCTAAAGTCAGGCGGGATCACAACCATGAATTGCACTTTGCCATTTTCAACTAAGGCATCGGCTTCGCGTTCACTAAAGCCAGCATGATCAATCCGAAAGTAGCCAGTATTTTGTAAGGCAACAGAAAAGCTGCGTGCTAGTGGACCATGATCTAGATTGACTAAGGCTGTGGGTAAGCCTTTCGGATCGGTGTTGATGGCATAGCCAAACATGATCAACTGCATGATGGGAATCCCGACCGCCATCGCAAAGGTAAGACGGTCGCGCATCATCTGCTGAAATTCTTTGATGAAGACCGCCAACATTCGGGCAAAAGAGAAGCGGTTCATGATTTCACCTGTGTACGAATTTTATCTAGTGTGAAATTGTCCGGCGCGGTGGCGATCATACTAATAAACACATCTTCTAAATTCGCGGAGCTGGGCGTAATCGTTAACTTGTCATTGCGAACTTTGTCGAGCGCGGCTAACACTAAGTTTTCGTCCAAGCCGGCGACATGCACGGCATTACCAAAGGCAGCGACACTCAGCACGCCTGGCGAGGACTTTAATGGCGTTAGTAAAGCAGCTAGCCCTTGCCCTCGACCTTGACTTTGCAGCGTCCACACTTTCAGCCCGGAGTCTGCGATGATTTGAGCTTCAGTACCACGCGCCAAAATTTTACCGTAAGCGATGTACACCAGCTCATGACAACGCTCAGCTTCATCCATGTAATGCGTTGAGACTAAAACAGTGATGCCTTGTGCCGCGAGATCATGAATTTGATCCCAGAACTCACGGCGGGCACGTGGATCAACACCAGCGGTTGGTTCATCGAGTAAGAGCAAGCGCGGTTGGTGAATTAAGCAGGCAGCTAAGGCTAGTCTTTGTTTCCAACCACCTGAAAGCGAGCCTGCTAATTGTGATTGGCGTGCAGTTAAGCCTAAACGCTCTAAGCAAGCATCGACGGCCTCTTTACGCTGTGGTAGTTCAAATAAACGGGCAATGAAGTCAAGATTTTGGCGTATCGAGAGATCGTCATATAAACCAAATTTTTGCGTCATATAGCCGACTTGACGTTTGATCTGCGCTGCGTCTTTAAAAATATCTAAACCCAGACAGGTGCCACTGCCTGCATCGGGAGTCAGCAAACCACATAGCATGCGTATCGTGGTTGTTTTGCCGCTGCCATTGGGCCCAAGAAATCCACAGATACTGCCTTGTGCTACCTGAATGTCGACTTGATCGACGACCTTGCGATCATCGTAGGATTTGCTTAAACCTCTGACATCTATCGCCAGCGGGTTCACGATTTTTTCTCCGCCTCAGATTTCATTCGCGTCACATCTATCGGCTGGCCCGGAAGCAGTGGCCTTGAAGTTGGGTTGGGTTTTGCTTCGACCATAAAGACAAGTTTGGCGCGTTGCGAGTTCGAGTAAATCACCGGTGGTGTGTATTCGGCTTGGGTAGAAATACGTGTGATCGTGGCGGTGATTCCTGCACCGCATTGATCGCACGATATCTGCACAGCTTGGCCGGCTTTGATCGTCGCAAGTTCACCTTCCGGTACAAAAAAACGTAATTTGATATTCGCGGGAGGTAGCAGAGATAAAATTGGTTGGCCTGCCGCGACTACTTCACCCGGGCGAAAAAATACCTCGGCGATTTGTCCTGCAAGTGGCGCATTTTGCGATTTCTGCGCGCTGCGCCAGTTGGCTTGTCGCAATGCTTGTTGCGCAGCGTCGGAATTGGCATCTGCTGCTTTGCGTTCATCGATTCTGGAAGGTAGTTTGGCAACGGCTAATGCTGCATTCAATTCTTTGATACGCGCTTGGGTGAGTTTAACATTGGTGAGCGCATCGTCGAGTTTGGCTTTGGAGATAAAGCCTTGTGTTAGCAATTGCTGTTGACGCTGCAGATCGTTTTGCGCAAGCGTAGCCTGTGCTTGCGCATTCGCCAGTTGGGCTTGTGTGATTGCTAGCTCATCTTGACGTCGGCCTTTGTTCGCGTTTTCTGCTTGTGCTTTGGCGACAATCAATCTGGCAGCGACTTCTGCCCGACTGGCTTCTTCGGCTTCTTTATCGAGCTGGAATAAGAAAGCGTTTGCGTCAACTTGTTGTCCCGCTGTGACCCCAAGTTTGTCGATGCGGCCTCCGATAGGCGCGGAGAGATACAGGTATTCGCCCTCGACGTAACCTGACCAACTGGTCGATGGTGTGGGCTGACAAGCGGCCAGGGACATACAAATTAAGCAGCTCAAACTGACTAGTAACGCTCTAGAACGGAATAGGGACATAGCGGACTCTCATTCTTAATTGATTTATTTGACGGAAATTTCGGGCGGAAGGGCGATGCTGTCGGCTCTTTGTTTCAGAGCGAAAAGAGCACGATCGACACGCTCAGCGATGCCGATGTCGCTGAGCACGGTTTCCTTCATTTGTTCTTGAAAAAAATCGGGTGCAAACCCGAGTTGCATGACGCGCGGCGCAATCAGCATAGGCGCGGCAATCGATCCCATTAGAAAGGTGAAGGCTTGCATCGGTGCGATATCTTCAAGTTCTTTATCCTGAATCGCCTGCAGAATCAGACTCAAAATCAACTGCATGTGACGCGCGCCATTTTTTTGTAAAAACTGATTTGCTGCGGCATCGCCCCGGCTAGCGTCCGTCCACACTCTGCTCAGCCAACCGCCGTGTTCGCGTAGCAAACGTGCCAATAACAACATGGTCTGGCGCAAACGTTGTAGTGCTGTCCCGGGATGCAGAGTTTCTGCCTGTAATTGTTGAAATAAGTCTTCGTACATCGATTGCAGCAAGATCGCCAAAAAATTGTCTTTGCTACGAAAATGATAGTGAAACATGCCCATATTCACCTGAGCATGTTCAGTCAGGGCGCGTAGTGATAGGTCGCAGCAGCCGCAATGGGGGAACAGTTCGCGTCCACTTTGCAGCAGGGTCTGGTCGATGTTTTGCGAGGGTCTGGCCATAAAACTTAATTATTAGGCGAGTGACTAGTAATGACTAGTGTGCGTTCAAATCACGGATTGGTCAAGCTTAGGTGTGAAATTTGCTTGTGAATATGCATAGTATTTTTAGATGTAAATTGAAATAGGGTGGATTTTCAATTCTGTGCTGTCGTTGTGCACACACGCATTCACCTCCAAACAAAGGACGAAAATATGAAAATTGCAACCCGCCTGATTCTTCTAATCACCAGTTTGGCGATAGTCTGTTTTATTGTGAGTGGTATAGGCATGTATGGCTTAATCAAATCGAATGCCGCAATTCTGACTATTTATGAAGACAGGACGGTTCCCGCGGTTGATATCGGCAAAATTCAATCCTTAGTCGTCAGCAATCGACTGGAAATAGCGATGGCTTTGTTGGAACAAAAACCCGATTCTGCAAAGCGCGCCGTGCAGCAGTTAGAAATGAATATTGCCAGCGCCAATAAGATGTGGGACGCCTATATGGCCACTTACTTGACGCCCGATGAAGCGACACTGGCGCACGATTTTGCGGCCTATAGAACGCGGTACCTACAAGAAGGTTTGCGTCCGACGATCAGTGCGCTGCGAGCCAGCAATTTTGTTGAAGCGCATGCACTCATGTTAGACAAAGTGAGTCCGCTCATGCTGCCAGTGAAAGAGAAAGGCGATGCGCTATTGCAACTGCAGATGGATGTCGCCAAAGAAGAATTTGATGCGGCAATTGCGCGCTTTGAGCTAATCCGATTGACGGCGATTGTCGTCACGATTTTGGGTTTGATGGGTGCGATCACGTTTGGCTGGATGACAGTGCGTTACATCGGTCGTCAACTAGGTGGCGAACCTATCGATGTGGCGCGGATTGCGCAAGCGATAGCACAAGGCGATTTAACGCAAGAGATTGCCTTAAAAAACGATGATCAATCAAGTCTGCTCTATAACATGAAGGAAATGAATAGTAATCTGGCCAACGTCGTCAGTCAGGTTCGTGGTGCCACCGACATCATTGCGACTTCTTCTAGCCAGATTGCGACGGGTAATATGGATCTGTCATCGCGCACAGAAGAACAGGCCAGCTCGCTCGAAGAGACGGCGGCTTCCTTAGAAGAGTTAACTAGCAACGTAAGGCAAAATGCCGATAATGCACGCGAGGCGAGTCAATTGGCGAGCTCTGCTTCCAAAGTCGCCGTCAAAGGTGGCAGCGTCGTCGCAGAAGTGGTTTCAACAATGGGCACGATTAACGCCTCATCAAAACGTATCGTCGACATTATTTCTGTTATTGATAGCATTGCATTTCAAACCAATATTCTCGCTTTAAATGCAGCGGTTGAAGCCGCACGGGCAGGGGAGCAGGGGCGTGGATTTGCAGTGGTGGCGTCCGAAGTCAGAAATCTGGCGCAGCGCTCTGCCAGTGCCGCAAAGGAAATCAAATCACTCATTGACCACTCAGTGCAACAAGTCAATTTAGGCGCGAAATTGGTCGATGAAGCAGGCGTGACCATGCAAGAAGTGGTGAATAGTGTTCAACGCGTATCGAATATTATTACCGAGATTAGTAACGCCAGTACTGAACAGTCTTCAGGCATCGATCAAATCAATGTGGCAGTGTCAGGCATGGACAATGTGACCCAACAAAACGCCGCCCTGGTTGAAGAAGCCGCCGCGGCGGCCGCCGCTTTAGAAGATCAGGCTGAACAGTTAAGTAGTTTGGTTAATACTTTTAAGCTCAATGAACATCTTAGCCCCGCTTCTAATCGACTTTCTATGTCGGTTCATAAGGCAAAGACGCCGGCGGCGAATTTGAGTTCGCCAATGAAGTTGATTGCGTAATCGATGATTATTAACGTGTAAAGTCACTCTTCCTTACGCGTCAAATAGTTTAGAAATTGCCTCGGGAGCTTTGGGAATGTTGCGACCAAGTTTTGCATAGAGACGATTATGCAGCAAGACAGGAATGCCGCGGCAAGCAATATCGAGGTGTTGGTCTGTCCATAGTTTGGAGAAATTCTCTTTAGTTATGTGAGCGAGGCCCTTATTGGCGAGTTCAAATATTGCAATGAGAGCATCTTCAGCTTCTTGAGTGGGACCTGGATAGGCCGCAAGTATCGTGTAAGGGTCAACCTTAGTTAGTGGGTACTGCGAAGTTGAAAAGTCCTCTACCGCGACGTCATCGGGCCTGCGTTTCTTAATTTGAGCGAGTTTGCCGTTTTGTACGCACAGCCCTAAAAACTCCAGCAAAGACCTCGCGTGAATGAGGCCTACCTCAATCATGGGATTCGCAACTGTGGCCACATTACCACGAAGCTTTAGTTGTCCGTTGACAATAATATGCAAATCGCGAACTTCATTAGTTTCGTTTATCCATTCCCAAGCAAATTGAAGCGTTTCTACAGCTTGTAGTTTATAAGGAATCCAACGTTCTAAAAGCACATCTTGATTCATCATGGTCAACGCTGAAATGACGGGCGCGAAGCGTCCGTGTCGATTGTTGAGTTAGATCTTAACCTAAGCATGAGGAACAGATTTTCACCGAGGTCGCGCCGATTGACGAAAGCAAATCCAATAATTCTTTGAGCGCCTCAACTGGAGCTGAACCAAAGTCAACGGAAAATTCAGTAGGCGAACCTTGAAGTTCCGGAGCTGTCACCGAATGAATAACTCCTTGAAGTCCTACGCTATCTTGTATATGTTCATCTTCGACGTCGAGCCACCTCATTGCCCAACCCTCCAAGTCAGTCACAGTTAACACTTTGTCGCACTCAAAATCTACTCCATGCCACGCAATCGGATTAAGCGTAACTTGCAAAGTTTCAGAGATGCTCTCAGTGATCGCACTGAAGTTCAAATATCCTTCAGGATTTACATCTTGGAGTTTCGGTCCATCTTCTGTGTTCGACGCCATATCGGCGCGATATAGTCTAAATGGATAAGCACATTCGCGTTGAAATTCAAACAAAACCTCTAATGCTGACGGAGAATGCAATGCGCGAAAGTCTTCGAACGATGCAATCATCTTCTCAAGGTAATGCGTTCTAACCAACGCGGCAATTTCAAGTATCTGCTCCATAAGAACTAACTTGTTTTAAAGTGAAAGAAACCGAAGTCAACATATTCGTAAAAAATAGGCAACAAAGTCCCAAATGTCTTGAAACCCGCATGGTGTCTCGCTCTTTTTTGCTATAACCTTGAGAAAAAGGTATAACAGCACGAACACGCATGAGGTCTAGAATTCGTAGACCTCCGCTTCGCAAATTGCCACTCTAATTTGCGAAAAGAACGGTAATTACATTTTGTGCGCCGTAGCAGCCATCGCCTTGCCAACCGCTTTCACCTCTATCGTTTGCGTCTTTTTGTCTTTGCCTTCAACGGTCAAGGTCAGTGGGATAACATCGCCTTCTTTGACTGGTGCCGTCAAGCCCAATAGCATTACGTGATAGCTGCCTGGTTTGAGTTCAACTGGTTTACCTGCTGGCAGATCGAGGCTCATGACCTGGCGCATTTTCATGACGTCTTTGTCCATTTCCATAGTGTGAATTTCGACGTTTTTGGCAGCAGGCGAACTTGCAGAAATGATTTTCATATCTTGCGTAGCGGTTAGCTGCATGAAGGCGCCTGTGGCTTTTTGTTGTGGCACGGTGGTGCGTACCCACGGATCTTTGACGGCGACTTGAGAAAACGCGGCCGCGCTGATCGTTAAGCTGAGTGCGCTGAGTGCACTAAGTGCTAAAGAGAGTGGCGTAATGATGTGTTTCATGGTCTTTCCTTTCGGTGGTGGGGACTACATAAAAATAAGTTTACTGCCAAATGGGCGCTAAAGAATTCAAGATGCTCGTTTCATCAACTGGCGAATATCAGCAGCGAATTGATCTGCGTTATGTTCGTGCCGCATGGCTAATCTGATTTTGCTTTGGGTGTCGAACAGATAGCTGAGTGTGGAATGATCCATGGTGTAGCTACTGCCTGTTGCGACCTTAGCATAAAAGACTTTAAATTCTTCAGCAACTTGTTTTGTTTGCTCTGCGGTGCCGCGTAGTCCAATAAAACTAGGGTCAAAATTTTGTGTATAAGCGCGCATCAGGTCGGCGCTGTCACGTTCGGGATCAATACTGATAAAAATCACTTGTAATTGGTCGCCGTCTTTGCCTAGTTTTTGTTTGACTGCCGTTGCTCGCGCTAGCGCAGTCGGGCAGATATCGGGGCATTGTGTAAAGCCGAAAAAGACTAATACATAGCGGCCTTTAAACTCGGCGAGTTGGCGCTGTTTTCCATCGCCATCACTCAGTTTGAAATCACGACAATAGTCGGCACCTGTAATGTCGATGCTATTGAAACTGACGACATTTTTTTCACATGCCGTTAGGCTTAGTGCCAGCGCACTAAGCAGAAAGGCGCGACGGTTTTGTGCTTGAAGTAAGGTATGCGTCATGATCATTTGGACTCAGTAGTCGATTTAATTTGCTTGAACATCAGCGCAGCTTCAACGCACATCAAAATAAATAAGCTTATGCCGAACACAGGTAGCGCGAATCCCAAGGCGAGTAGCAATAGCCAGATCCACCAGGGAATTGCAATGGCATGCGTGGTGTTGATGGCCGGTGCCGACATACTACGTGCTTTGCGCCTCTGTAACCACATGACATAGCCAGAGATGACTGAGAAGATGACCGAGAATCCGACAAGGATTAGTAACGCTTGATTCCACCAGCCAAATTCTCCACGATGAAAAGGAATACCGACCGCAGTTGCTTGCACTAGTAGCGGTAAACTACCCCAGCCAGATTGATAGAGCACGGCACCGGTGTAGGCATCGAGTAGGAGCTGAAAGCGTTTTTCCGGTTGGCTGCGATCATAGTTTTCTATGCGCCAAATACCTTGTGCTGATTTGGGTGGTGTGAGCTGCATTTGCACAGCGGGCGCTAGTTGGCGCGCTTTGAGATAAATGGCCTGAGCGCTTAACGCGGGCATGCCGTCTACAAAGGTCGAATATAAGTCTTTCGGTGGCTTTGGTGAGCTTTGTCCTAATGCCGTTTGCATAGCACGAAAATTTTCACCTGCGTATTTAGACCAAGTGATGCCGGTTAACATAATCACCAAAGTCACGATACTGAGAATAACACTGATGATGCTATGTAAATAGCGCCAGTTGGCGCGACGATTTTGGCTGCTATTCCAACGCAGCACACTAGCCCAACTAGCTTTGCCACGCGGCCACCATAAATAGATGCCCGTGATGAGCATCATGATCATCCAGCTAGCGCCCAGTTCGATAATCCAACGCCAGCTATCACCTTGTAACATGGTGGAATGTAATTTGCGCGCCCATTCCCTAAATCGGCCATCTTCGGCGATGCTGCCTTGTATTTTTAAGGTGCCGGGATTGATATAAGCAATGAAGGGACTTGCTTGCGTCGTCGCTTCTGCATGATGTTGATGCTCGACTGATTCACTGTTTTTTGCAGTTTGACTAATCTGTGCGTTGCGTTTTTTCTTCTCGCCAAAAATGATTTGGGTTGTTTGCGTTTCGGTGTAAGCCGGAATGATAGTACGGACAGATTCACCAGGAAATTGCGCTCGTCCTGCGGCGATTTGTGCATCTAGATTTTGTGCTGGTGCGATTGCATCGACTGTATCGAGTTGTGCATGACGCCAGGCTTCAATTTGTGGTGTGAATACATACAGCAATCCACTAATCGCTGCGAACAGTAGAATAGGCGCGGTGATCAGGCCTGCCCAAAAATGCAGTCGCCAAAAGACGCGTTGTAAGAGGGCACTGCGATTGAATTGATTTTGCATAAATTCTTCAAATAAAAAACGTGACTTTGTCAGTAGGGTGCGCTGTGCGCACCGAACCGGTGGCAAATAGTGGCGATATGGTGCGCACGGCGCACCCTACTATTTTCCGTTGATGTTAGTCCTGTCAGTAATCAAACTTTAATTCCACCACCACACTACGTTGCAGGTGAAGATGGAACTCTCTGTACTTCTGGTTATTCAGCGCTTACAACAATAAGTAGGGGGCGCCATGCGCACCGCACCGGTGGCAAATAGTGGCGATATGGTGCGCACGGCGCACCCTACGATTTGTTGTTTGTGTCAGCTTTGTCAATAATCAAACTTCAATTCCGCCACCACACTACGTTGGGTGTAAGGATGGAATGCCCAGTACTTTTTGTTATTCAGATTATCGATGCCAATGGCGGTACTCCATTGCTTGTCGATTTTGTAGCGCACGCGTAGATCAGCCACCAAAAAGCTAGAGAAGCCTAGATAGGTGAACGCGTTGGTATCGCTGTTGTCGAGCGAACCGTATTGGCGACCGCTGTAACGTACGCCCAGCGTCGTACTCAATTGATCGTTGTAGCGATAGCTGGCGACAAAATTGGCGCGCCATGTTGGGACGCGGGGCTGCCACTTGCCGACGCTCAAGAGGAATTTATCGTTCTTCACGATTTTTGAATTTGCATAAGTCATGCTGGCCGCCAGATCCAGACCTTGCAATCCGACATCGCTGGCTTGATAGGCGATCTCTAAACCATTGGTGCGTATTTTGTCGACGTTTTGAATATTCGTGATATTGGGTGTGACCAAGGTATTCGTTTGTGAATACAGGGCATCTTGCGTATCTTCGTGAAAGAAGGTGGCGCGCAATAAGCCTTTGCCATTGCCTAATGACTGCTCGGCACTCCACTCGCTAGTCCAGGATTTTTCTGGTTTTAGATTGGGATCATTGTTGACAATCGTTTGGGTAGACACCGTACCTTGATACAGCTCAGACACGGTAGACATACGAATCGCGCGACCGAGCGACGCTTTCAACGTCAACTCATCATTGGCGCGATAGGCGAGCGCTGCTTTGGGAGAGAAGTAAGATTCATCGCGTTGGGCAAAAGGCAAAGTGGTGGTCGCATTCGAAAGCGCGCCATCATGGGCAGACCATTGTTCAAAACGGCCACCAAAGATAGATTTCCAGTCGGTGTTGATACGCCATGCGTCTTGTACGTAGACACTGTTCAGTTCTGAATTGCCTTGAAACGCGGAGAAACGTTTGGTCGCAGCGGCGCTAATCCAGTCCGTGGTATCCGATACCACGGTACGCAGTTTATAGGCTTCGCGTTGGTAGCCAAATTCGGTTGTATGTTGCGGATTGGGACGCCAGATGCCTTTAATTGCCAGCGTGTTCCAACCTGTGCCGCTGCCATTCGTGATACGTCCTGCGCCGCCAGTATCGGCGACCGGTATTGCCACAGTCGGCGCTCTGGCGATGTCTTTTTGGTAGTCATACAAACTAGCCGCCATTTCCCAATCCCATTCACCCTTGGTATTGCTCTTTACATTCAAACCATGCGTGACGTGTTCTAACTGATTTTTGCTGTTGGCAATATCGGTAGGATTGATCGTATATTTTTTGCCTGCGATATTCACCTCGCCGCTATAAACTGGATTGCCAGCCGCATCGCGCAAATAAGTTTCGACACCGCTATTCATGCCGTTACGCCAGACGCCCAAGGTATAGCTAGCGCGTAGTGTTGGCGTGATCTCATAGGCCAGTTTAATCTTGGCGTGGTCTTGTATCGTATGGTATTGGCTGGTTGAGGCGATTAGCCACCAATCGAGTCCTTGCGGATTCTTGCCAGGAATCGCACCCGTAACAACTGTGCCTGCGGTACTTGCGATACCAGCAGAAAGTAATTTATTGGCGAAAGCAATCGGGTGACCATCGCTATCGAGTCGATTGATATTCGCCCACCAAGAAAACGCGCCTTGTTTATCACCGAGACTGGCACTGAGTTGTTTACCGCTGTAGCGCTGGTCAGTGCCGCCTTCTTGGAAATTTTCTGAGAAGCCGAGTAACTTAGCGTGAGCTTCAAATTTCTCTGGCATACGCGTTACATAGTCAACTACCGCACCGACGGAGTTGCCTGAATAAGCCGCAGAAAACGGACCATAGAGGACGTCAACTCGTTGAATTTCTTCTGACGTGACCAAGCCCCAGCGCGGCGTAAAAGAGGCACCGTTACCTAACAGGTTGGATAATAAAATACCATCGGCATACACCATAGAGCGCGCGCTGTTGCCTGTGCCGGAAGCGCGGGTCGCTAGAACAGCGTGATTGTAGTCGCCGACATACCGCTTACGCACCAGCAAACTCGGCAGATACTTAAGCGCATCTTCAGCATCGATGGCATTGATGGTTGTTTCTAAAGTTTTGGCATTAATGCCTTCGATCGTGGTCGGAATTTCAGTCGGCAGAGTTGTTGGGCGATCGCCCTTAATCGTGACACGTTCGATTTGGTCTTTGTGATTTTGTTGGTCGTCCTTGGTTTTGTCATCGTCTGCGGCTAATGCAGTTGTGCAGAAAAGTGGGAAGGCGGCAGCAATCGCTAATGCGATGGCATTGTGTTGAAATGAATTTTTCATGAGCTAAGTGTTCAAGATCTGCCGCAAATGACGTTGGCATTTGCGCGCAGAAAAAATCAAAATAGAACAGTGCTTTTGCGCGTCAACAATTCAATGTGAGATTCAAAGTGAATAGTCCAGCAGCGAGCAAAGTTCGAAACGATGTGCGACGCTAAAACGAATTAAAGCGCCGACTAAGCGTTGATTTAATTGAACAGCGGTGGCCCACGAGCGGGCAGGGGAGCAGAGACTATCGCAGCGAGTCGTGCTGCGGGAATCGATTGTGTTGCGTAGGATAAAGTGTGCGCGGGTGGACATACATCGAACACGGGGAGTTCAGGCGCAATCGCAGTGGGAACACAGAACGAACATTCTAAAGTGTGTGTGGTCGCTTTGCCGTCAACGATTTTACCTGATTCGTTGACGAATTTGATCCCCGTGCTGGTACACACCATACTGATGCCTTTTCCAGCCACCATAGGCGCAGCCATCGCGACACTGAGCGTTAATCCATATAGGAATAACACTGCGATCACGAGCTTATTAGCGCGGCGTAAGTGATGGAATAGGGAGACGGAGAACATGGGGCGCGATTGTAGCAGGAAACTGCTGTCGCAGTTCAATGAAAAAAGTGGTAGAAGGCCAGAACATTTACGAAAATCTCAAACAGATGTAGAGCGCGCAAGTTAGAGTAACTAGGGTAGAGTAAATAAGGTAGAGTAACTAAGGTAGAGTAACTAAGTCACAAGTTCATACAACCAAGGATCACCATGAAGCTCTCGAAATTATTAGCAATCAGTTTATTGCTCTCCGTAAATTATGCCTCTGCTCAAAAAATTGGTAGCGTTGATACGGTCTTTAAATTGATAGGACCTGATCATAAAATTGTCGTGGAAGCGTATGATGACCCAAAGGTGAAAGGTGTTACCTGTTATGTTTCTCGTGCCAAGACAGGCGGAATCAAAGGTGGTTTGGGATTGGCAGAGGATAAAGCAGAGGCTTCGATATCTTGTCGGCAGGTTGGAATAATCAGTTTTGAAAAACCACTCAGACAGCAGGAAGAAGTATTTAATCAAAGTCTTTCTATTTTGTTCAAGAAATTACGTATCGTCAGAATGGTGGATGTGGAGCGTAATACCTTGGTCTATTTAACTTATTCAGACAAGTTAATTGAAGGCTCACCACAAAATAGCGTGACTGCTGTTCCCGTCGATAGACAAACACCGATCCCGATGAAGTAAGCTCAAGTTATTGTCATATTATTGTCTTAATATAACTATTCATAACTATTGATTGCTAAAATTTCATTTTAGAAGGTTTTCTAGAATTGATTTCCACCTGGAAATAATGTCTAATGCTAGAAATTTCTAAAACCGCATTTTTTAACCCAATTTGACGTTCAAATGAATCAATCTGTTCAACCCGTGGTGTCTGATAAACAAGCTGTGGATAGCTTGTTAAAAACCATACGCATTCCACCGCGCCCGAGTTTGTTGGTTGATTTGCAAAAAGAATTAAATCGCGACGACCCCAGTGCAAAAGGGATGGCGAAGATTATTGCCAACGACGTCGCACTCGCAGCATCTTTATTGAAGCTGACTAACTCGTCATTCTTCGGCTTGCGTCTCAAAGCTCGGTCAGTGGATCATGCGGTCAATCTGATTGGGACAACGCAAACCGGTATTTTGATGACGGGTATTATTGCGCGTCAGGCAGTGCCTGGCAGTGCCAGTTCGATGGCAAAATTTTGGGATTTTTCTAGTAAACGGGCGCAGGCTTTAAGTGCGATGGTGCGCCGTATTCCGGTCTGTTCACCCGATGTCGCGCATACCTTTGGTTTGTTTTGCGATATCGGCGTCCCGATTTTGATGGAAAGATTTCCGGATTATGCGAATACCTGGAAAAACGCGAATAATGAATTTGATGTGCCGTTGACCGAAGTTGAGGATCAACATCACATCACTAATCATGCGTCGATAGGCTCTTTGATGGCACGTACTTGGGGTTTGCCTGAACAAGTCTCCACAGCAATTTTGCTGCATCACGATTACATAACATTAGAAGATACCGCAACCGATGATGGCGTACGCGGCCTCATTGCGCTATCGACGCTGGCTGAGTACGCGATTCAAAAATATGAAGGCGAAGAGCGTTCTGCCGAATGGCATAAAGGCGGCGTCATGGTTTGCCATTATCTTGGCATCAGTTTGGAAGATGCGGAAGATTGGTGTGATGAGTTGCAAGACTTGTTTAATACCACGCATTGATTCTTTTGCGGTTGCATCGTACCGCTCTCGTATTTCAGCGTACTTCTATTTCTCTGCGTCGTTACGATTTTCTAACGGAATTCACATTTGGCGATGACCGCGTCATCACCAAATGAGCACTTAGCGTGGTCTACCACCCAAAACCCGTGCTGGCAAAAATACGATCGCGCGTATCAATTCAAACACCGCATCCAACGTAATTCCAATCAACCGGAGTGGCAATAATAGTAGCCAGACAATCGGGTAGAGCAGGAGTGCCAGCAAAGCGATTGGCCAACACAAGATGAAGAGGATGATCCAGAGTAAAAAGCCTATCATGATAGATTTCCCAATTTTCAAAATGACGCAAACAATGCCTGTATATCGATAAAGGTGATGCTGCCAATATAGCGGACTTGCATTTGATCTGCCTGAACTATCTGATCAGGCGACAAATTTTGGGGTTTAATGGTGAAATAGTCCGCCTCAGTTGAAAAATGATTGCCGAACTCATTGACGATATTTTAGGTAGAGCGATTCTTCGATCACGTAAACACTATGGTCTGCCATTTGCCAACCAGTTGATCGCTTCGTCTAGGGCTGGTTTGGCTTTGGCAGCGACCGCCTCATCTGTGTTGACAATCGCGACTAAGATCCAATCCTTATCTTGCACATCGCGCACAAATCCCGCCACCGCCATCACGTTTTTCAAATAACCCGTTTTGATCCTGGCTCTGGCCTCGGCCTTACTTGCCTTTAATCGATTGCGCATGCTGCCATCAATACCAACAATCGGCAAGCTACTGGCAAATTCCGGATACCAATTGCTGTTTGCCGCAACCCGTAAAATACTGGCTAATTGCCAAGCACTGATACGATCGAAACGCGATAAGCCGGAGCCATTTTCTATCGTCAAATTGCTGTAATCAATATTGTGCCGTGCAAACCAGTCACGTACGACAGCATTCGATGTTTGACTCGTATCCGCAAAGTTTTTTGCTGATGCTGATTCGGCGCCCAGCGTTAAAAATAGAATACGCGCCATCGCGTTATCCGAGTATTTGTTGGTAATACGAATGGTTTCGACTAGGCTGTCAGATTCTTTTTGCAAGAATAAATTCGCATTCGCTGGTACGACACCATCGATGATACTTCCTTCCCAGTTGCCACCGAGTTCTTGCCATAAGGCTTTGAATACGCTGGCAATGTAGGCGTTGCGTTCGATCAGATTTAAGTACACATCGACACGACAATTTTTCGGAAATGCTCCACTAATGTTGATGTCAATTTTGCGTTGTGCATCGACGCTGATCTTTGGTGATAACCAGCCATTCTTCCACTCACTACAAGGCGCATTACTGCGCGTCATTTGATTGGTGATCTGCACATTATTCATCGGCGTACTTAATTTCACATCTATCGTATTGCTGTCGGCATTGATGGAAAACGCACTGATATTGCTATGTAAAAGCAGAGCATCCGGGATGACGTTGTAGTACGCATCGGGATTTTCGTCAAAAATCGGAGCATTCAATTCGGGGCGGCTTGGTTGAAAATAACTCCGGTCAAGTACCAGATTGCCGCGAATTTCGCGCAGCCCTTGTTGACGCAATTGACGTAATGACTGGCTTAATTTATCCCAGGTGAAATTGGGATCGCCGCCGCCTTTGATATAGAGATTCCCAATCAAGATGCCATCTTTCAGTGTGCCCTCGGTGTAAATTTGTGTCTTCCATCGAAAGTTGGGGCCGAGCTCATCGAGCGCAATAAAGGTCGTCAGTAATTTCAAGGTCGAAGCGGGGCTGACGCTAGTTTCTGCCTGATAATTTAGTATGGGTGTGTCTCGGTTGGCAGGCAAGATCAGCAAATGCATCTGTTGATTCTTAAGTCCGGCTTTCTTCAATAAATTTTCTACCGAAGGTGGAAGTGTGTTTTGTGCGTTCGCCGTTAAAGTCAAACTGGCGCTGATCATTAGCAGCAAACTCAGGGTACTTAGAAGGTGTGTGCAATGCTTTAGTATGACTTTTGGCGCGATTTTTAGTGTGTTTCTGAACATGCCTGTTTTCTCATCAAAATTTTTCCTAGTATGCCATGAGATGAACTTAACACTGCGATGAATGTTGCAGTGCAACTTGTGTAACAAGCTTTTCGCATTGCACAAAATAACACAGCCTGGCGACGTAATCTGACAACAGCGGTATTTCGATTGAACTTCCTGCCACGCTTTTACTCTATCTTCTGTTAACCAAAGTCGAACCGGTTGAGAGAATTATCTTTTACAGCAGTATTGTTCCTAACAGGAGAGTGCAATGCGAGTTTCTTCCTTCATAAAAAAATCATCGAAAACCTCATCGAAAACCTCATCGAAAACCTCCATCAGCGTGTTGGTTGCCGCCTGTTTTGGCGGTGCGATGTTGTCTGTCGCATCTTTTGCCGCAGCTGACACGCAATTATTACGCCAACCTAGTGTCTCCAAAGATCATCTCGCGTTCGTGTATAGCGGTGATATTTGGCTGAGTGACCGTGATGGTAAAAATCCTAAGCGTCTGACGCAACATCCGGCTTCCGAATTTTCGCCTATCTTTTCACCAGACGGAAAGTGGTTGGCATTTTCTGCCTCGTATGATCGCAATACGGATGTGTATGTGATGCCGGTAAGTGGCGGTGAACCGCGTCGCCTGACTTGGCATCCAGGTGTAGATATGGTGGTGGGGTGGAGTCCAGACAGCAAACGAATTGTGTTTTCATCGGGACGTGAAATTGGCGTAAGCCGTAGTACGCATTTGTACGAAGTGGCCGTAGAAGGCGGGCAAGAACAAAAAGTGATGGAGGCGATTGCCTTTGAGGGCAATTGGTCTGGTGACGGAAAATTGCTGGCATATCGTCCGTTTCCACAGGCCTATGCTGGGGCTAGTGGCTGGCGTCAACATCGTGGTGGTACCACGCCACCAATTTGGATTATCGACTTAGCAAATAAGAAGCTTGACAAAATTCCGCATGAAAATGCCTCAGACAAATCTCCTGTGTGGATCGGTGATGAGATTTATTTTATTTCTGACCGCAATGATGGTGCAGCTAATTTGTTTAGCTACCATCGTAAGACCAAGACTCTCAAACAAGTGACAAAAGAGACTTTGTGGGATATCCGTACAATCAGCGCGAATGGCACCAGCATCGTGTATGAAGCGGGTGGCGTACTCAAAGAATTCGATAGTCAAAGTGGCAAAACGAAAACCTTTGCGATTGATTTAAGTGCACAAACCGGGCAGGCGAACCAAGTACGTCCCCAGTGGAAAGATGCGACTGCAAATATCACCTCTGTTAATTTGTCACCGACTGGCAAACGTGTCGTGGTGACGGCGCGTGGCGATGTATTTACCGTACCAGTCAAAGATGGTTCGGTACGCAATTTGACCGAGAGCGCGGGTGTCCGTGAGAAGGATGCGATCTGGAGTCCAGATGGAAAAAATATTGCCTATATCTCTGATGCTGGCATCGAGCATAAAATTGTCATTCGCGATCAGACTGGCGCAGGCGCCCCGAAAACCTACGCGCTAGGAAAAGCGGGTTATTTCAATTTGCTCGACTGGGCGCCAAACAGTCAGACGATCGTATTTCAAGATAACCATTTGCAGTTATTCAGTTTGAATATTGCACAGGGAAAGATTACTAAATTAGATGAAAGCGCAAGACGCGCACGGTTCGCGACTTCCTTTTCAAGTGACAGCCGCTGGCTAGCTTATACCGTCACTGGCGCGAATCATTTTTCTCAGATTAAGCTCTATGATTTCCAATCAGGAAAATCCACCACGCTCACCGATGGATTGAGCGATGCCGATAATCCTGCTTTTGCACAGCAAGACTATTTGTACTTTACGGCATCCACCAATGCAGGGCCCACGCATGTTGGATTGGATATGTCTTCCCAAGAACGACCGCTACGTAATGGGATTTACGCAGTAGTATTAGCGGCAGATGGCAAGTCACCGATGTTGCCAAAGATGGGTGATGAAGAAATCAAGAAAGAGTCAAAAGCCGAGGTCGCTAGTACCGATGGCAAAAAAGAAGATGCAAAAAAAGATGATAAAAAGGATGATAAAAAGGATGATAAAAAGGATGAAGTCGTCAAGCCTGCAAAAGCAGTTAAAGTTGATTTGGCTGGGATACAGCAACGGATTGTCGCTTTGCCGATTGCAGAGCGCAACAATGGTTCTTTGCAAGTCGCGAGTGACGGCGGGCTATTTTTCTTAGAGCGGCCACAACCGGGCAGCAGCAATGAACCACCTGCCGATCGCAACGGCAATACTGCCAATTTGATGCGCTTTAATGCCGAAGATAAAAAAGCGAAATTGGTCAAAGCGGGAATTGCTGACTACAGTCTCAGCGCGGATGGCAAGAAATTATTGTTGCAATCAACGGGAGCCAAATTAGAGATCGCCGATGCAGCAGAGAAAATTGATCCCAAGCCTATTAATCTGAGTGGCTTAAGAATGCGCATCGATCCACGCGCCGAGTGGGAACAAATTTTCAACGAAACTTGGTGGATGCAGAAAGAATTTTTCTACGACGCTAATCTGCACGGCATCAACTGGGACGGCATTTATCAGCGCTATCACGCCTTGCTGCCGCACGTACAAAGACGTGAAGATTTGAACGATTTGCTGGTGGAGATGATAGGCGAATTGCAGGTTGGACATAATCGCGTCGGCGGTGGTGATATTCATCAAGAGGCTCCAGTGGGGGTCGGCTTGCTGGGCGCTGACTTTAGTTTTGAAAATGGCCACGTGCGTATTAAAACTATTTTAAAAGGGGATCGCTGGAGCCCTTTCTCGCCAGCGCCATTGGCAGTGCCAGGTTTGGATGTGAAAGAAGGTGATTACATTCTAGCGATTGATGGCAAGACATTAGATGCAAAAACAAATTTGTATGCGCTGCTGGAAAATAAAGTAGGCAAGCAAGTGAGTTTGAGTATCACACGTGATTTGACGAGTAAGCAAACACATGAAGTCGTCGTTCAGGCGATCGCGAGTGAGGCTGATTTACGTCAATGGCATTGGGTAGAAAAAAATCGCGATTATGTTCAGAGAAAAACCGATGGAACAGTTGCCTATGTCTATTTGCCAAACACGGGGGCTGAAGGCTACCAATACTTCAATCGTATGTTCTACGCACAAGCCGAAAAATCTGCCTTAATCGTCGATGAACGCCGCAACGGCGGTGGACAAGCTGCCAACTACATTACTGACGTGTTGAGTCGCCCGTATCTGGCAGGATGGAAAGACCGAGACGGCATGATCTACGAAACGCCGGGGGCAGCGATTTACGGGCCGAAAGCAATGTTGATCGATCAGGATGCTGGCTCTGGTGGCGACTTCTTGCCTTACTCATTTAAGCGTTTAAAATTAGGCACGTTGATAGGCAAACGAACTTGGGGTGGCTTGATCGGTATTTCTGCCAATCCTAATCTCATCGATGGCGGCAATTTGGTCGTACCATTCTTCCGTTTCTTCACGCCGGATAATGAATGGCGCGTTGAAAACGAAGGTGTCGCGCCAGACATTGATGTTGATCTTGATCCGCTAGAAGTGAATCAAGGCCGAGATCCGCAATTAGATGCCGCGATTAAAGATGTTACCGATAGACTGAAAACCTATCGTGACACCAAGCTGCGCGTCGCACCGCCTATGCCTAAAAAACTGGGGCAATAGAAGGACTTCGTGGTTTTGGGCAAAATTTGCTGAGAGTCCCCCCTCTCCCGTCAGCGGGAGAGGGCTAGGTTGACGGTGAGGGTGTTTCAGTTGCGATAAAAATCTTATTTTTGATTAAACACTACCGAATATAAACAAGCACCCATCTCTCAAATTCCCAACCGAATAAATCCATTTCCCAGCGCGACTGAGGGATAATAGGCATCTCTGTTTTCCTCCCTCATTTGATCGCCATCACCATGTCCAGCACAGAAACAATACTCTTGATTGCGATAGGCATCGTCGTTTGCCTGCAAATTGCTTTATTACTCCGCAAGTCTGGCAGCGATTCGACTGCTCAGTTACTGGCTTTGCAAACGCAATTGCAACAAGCCTTAAACCAACAACAGCAAGCACAAGAGCGCACTGAGCGAGGTTTACGCGAACAAGTGCAATCAACGGCGCAAGCCACGCGTCAAGAATTGGGCGGGAATTTCACCCAGTTTCAACAAGCCCTAGCGGCACAATTGACTAGCGTCGCGACACTGCAAAATAATCAAATCGACGCCTTCTCACAGCAATTGGCGAAGCTGAACGAAACCAATGCGCAGCAGTTAGAACAAATGCGTCAAGCGTTAATACAACAAGGCCAGACCGCACGCGATGAGCAAGGTTTAAGCTTGAAACGTTTCGCGGATACCTTGAATCAAACTTTAACCAGCATGACCGAATCAAATGCACAACGCATGTTAGAGATTCGTTCTACGCTGGAACAAAAAATCCAACAGCTGCAAGCCGATAACGCAGGCAAATTGGAAGAAATGCGTAAAACCGTCGACGAGAAGTTACACGCCACTTTAGAACAACGTCTAGGCGAATCTTTCAAGCAAGTTTCTGAGCGTTTAGAAAAGGTGCATCAAGGCTTGGGTGAAATGCAGCAATTGGCGATAGGCGTAGGTGACCTGAAGCGCGTGCTGACCAATGTCAAAACCCGTGGAACCTGGGGCGAAGTGCAATTAGAAATGGTCTTAGAGCAAATGCTCACGCCGGATCAATATGCAAAAAATGTGGAAACAATTCCGAATAGTGGCGAGCGTGTCGAGTTCGCGATTAAGTTGCCTGGCAAAGACGATGAGCGCGCTCCAGTTTGGATGCCGATCGATGCCAAGTTCCCGAAAGAACAATACGAACGCCTACTTGATGCTGCCGAACGCGCCGATGCCGAAGGTGTAGCACAGGCTGGAAAAGAGTTAGAACGCGCCATCCGAAACGAAGCGAAAACCATCGCGGAAAAATATTTATCGCCACCACTGACGACTGATTTTGCGATACTGTTTTTACCAACCGAGGGCCTTTATGCTGAAGTGATGCGCCGACCGGGTCTAGCCGATGAGCTGCAACGCACGCACCGCGTTTCTATCTCAGGACCATCAACGCTTTCCGCTTTACTCAATAGCTTGCAAATGGGTTTCAGAACGCTTGTTCTGGAAAAACGTTCGTCAGAAGTTTGGCAAGTATTGGGTGCAGTCAAAACCGAGTTCAGCAAATTTGGCGATGTATTGGCAGCTACCAAGAATGCCCTCGTTAAAGCCGCTGACAATATCGACAAAGCCGAAGTGCGCACGCGCCAGATGACACGCAAATTGAAATTGGTTGAAGCATTGCCGACTGATGCAGCACAGAGTTTGTTGGGGATAGAAGAGGATGGGGAAGGTGGAGATGAAGGAGATGCTTGATTAGGTATTGTTTTAGTGCGCGTTGATTAATCAAGCTGAGTATTGATTACGCCCACAACACTGGTTTGTTGACCATCAAATAAAACACCACCAGCATTGCCAGAAATGCAGGGTAACCTAACGCTTCCCAGTAGCGCGTATATCGCCAATATTGCGTTGGTAGCGCTTGCTGCTGGTTGCAGGCGGATAGTGCTAACGCTTGCATTTTGATTTGTAGCCACACGACGGGCAGCCAGCAGATTCCTGCGAAGGTATACAAGCCGCATGACAATAAAATCCATGGTGTGTCTAATGGCCATCCGGCAAGATAGGCTAATCCTATTCCACTAAGAGGTTGAATGATGACTGCTGGCGTGGTGAAACTCCAGTCCGCCAACACCACGAGTCGCGCAACGATGGCGATTGCTGCCACGTTCTTACTGCGATTGATGAAAAAGAGATAAAACGCAGAGCCAAAGCCAGTGCCAACCAAAAGCACGGACGAAATGATATGCAAGGTTTTCAGTAAGAGATAGGTATTCATTGCTTGATCCTCAATTTAGTCCTTGTTTTTATTCTTGGATGATTGAATTTGGCGCTATTTTTTTCGCTGGCAAGCAAGACGAACAAGATCGCCAATATGGGAAGATTCTTCAGAATCGGTGCGAATGGATGTGCAAGATACTCAGGTAAACACACGCCAATGATGAAGGAGTAGGTGAGTATCAGGACTGTTTGGCATAGCCATAAATTTTTAGAAGGATGGCTGAGGGTAGAGATGCCAAGTAACACATCGAAACTAATTGCTAGATACAAAACCATGGTTGCCGCTAACCCGTTTATGCTGACTTGGGAAAGTAGGTGCAGGCTGTTTTCACGCGGATAAATCCAAAGCGAAATAAGACCGGTGCTGATCCATAAAAAAGCGAGGATCAGTCGAAACAAAAGTTGAGACCAACTAGCAATTGCTACCGACGCCAAAGCCTCTGCCTGTTGATCCGCAAACCAAGTATTGGCGCCTCGTGGCGCTTGGCCCAAAAACTGAGTAAAAGCAACACTGTCGGCGACATTACCTTGTTCTAACATCTGCAAGGTTTCTGGTGCGAAAACTTTCTGTGGCAAATAACGCGCAAGAAGGGCACCGATGCGCATGGCTGATATGGGTACGTGAATGAACATGGCTGGCGATAGATTCATCACATCACGGTAGTGTTGAAGCATCTCGCGATACGTGATCGGTTGTGGCCCAACAGCGCGAATCATTTGATGCTGTGCCGCTGTATTGGCGGCAACCTGTGTTGCCCAAGTGCGCACGCAATGACAGATATCATCGATATGAACGGGTTGAAGTTGTTGCTCACCACGACCCGGCAAAGCGATGACAGGTAAACTGGCGAGGCTGCGGAAAAGCTGGCTGCTCGCTCCATCAATCCCGACAATTAGGGACGGACGTAAGATCAAATGAGGGCTGTGTAGCTGGCTTAAGAATTGATCTGCCGCGCGCTTAGTTTGCAGGTACTCGCTAAGCGGTTTGCAATTGGCCTTGGTTTCTGGCTCCCTGTCATCTGGACCCAGTGCGGAGATTTGCAAAATACCTCTTACGCCCGCTGAGCTTGCTGCTTGAAATAAGGCGATAGGGGCGTCGCAATGCAGTGCTGAGAACGGTGTTTTCTGAGACTGCATGAGTACACCGACTGCATTTATAACGATATCGATTTTGCCTAATGCCGCGAAGCGTTTTTCCCAGATTTCAAGATATGTATCTTTGGCATAATCGATGAGTAATTCGCGCCTTTGCTCTGTTGTATTGGTGCTGAATTGGTGCACGCCGTGAATCACGGTATGTCCGGCCTGTTCTAGTGTCCGACTTAAATGGCGACCGACAAAACCATGTGCACCGCAGAGTAGTATTTTCATAGACTATTCTCCTTCGTTCATTGCATTGATGTTCCAAGTGAATTTACTCTTTCTCAGTTGGGATGCGGCAAGCGCCGTCTTTGCATTGTTGACTTTGCTTTTGTGCGCGTCGCGCAGCGCGATCTACTGCGATTTTGAATAGAAAAGCAGAGAAACGATTTGATAGACGGTAGCGATTGCGGGCAACATGCACATAAGCCCAGTCGAATAGTGGTTTAAGTAGAGGTAATCCTGTAGGAGCCGTGATCCAGCCCAAACCAACGGCACCATAAGCGAGCCGAAAGACTTCGACACCTTTGGCGATGCTCCCGTCGGGGCGGATAGCGTGAATAATTTCCATCATTTCTTTTTTGCTGGCGAGATATTGGCTGTCGTCAAAATCTTCGGCAGACACATCGATAAAACGTAGTAAATTTCGATCGTTGCGCGCTTTCAGGTTGTCGATTTCCAATTTGCAGAGCGGGCATGATTCGTCGTAGAGCAGGGTGAGTGGGTAGTCGTTCATGATGTTTCCTTGGGTTATCAACTGATGATCATTTCTCGATCGGTATTTTTATCCAGATCTTGTCTGTAGCATTTTTTAGGATTACTTAATTTCCGTTGTTTCTGCCATTTCTGTCAATACAGAAATATAGGTTTAAAAAAATGCGCATCACTACTTCTGCGGATGCGCTTTGTTATTCGTTCTACTTTTCGTCCCCGCGTACAAAGTGCTGTACCTTCGCTCCCATTTTCAGCAATTTCATCAAGGTACTTGGTTCTAGACGCAGCATTTCATCTGTCCAGCTCGTTAAGGTTTTCATCAACGCCAATGTTTCTGCAATACGGGCTTTGCTGGCGCGGTCTTCTTGATCAATGTCGGGGCTGTCTAAGCAGGCTTGCAAAGTTGCAATTGTAGGATTGAATTCGCGCTCTTTACGTTCCCGTACCACCGTACGGAATAGTTCCCATACATCGAGTGAAGTCTCAAAATGGGCGCGTCGGTCCCCCATCACATGCGCAAGTTTGATCAGCTTCCAGTTTTGTAATTCTTTGAGTGAATTTGATACATTTGATCTGGCAACTCCCAGAGTATCAGCGATCTCTTCCGCAGTCAGCGGTGTGCCCACGATGTAAAGCAGCGCATGAATTTGACTGACCGTGCGATTGACGCCCCACAGAGTGCCCATTTCGCCCCAGTGAAGTATGAATTTTTGTTTGACAGGTGTAAGTTCCATGCTTGCAGTGTAGGTATTTCTCAAATTTCTGTCAAGACAGAAATATTGGGAATGTGAATGAACATAAAAATAGCAAGGCGTAATCCTGCTGCGAATACTTTTGATGCCTGTGAATCGTCTTTTTTTCTGCTTAGAACTTTAGGCCGTTTTTTGATCAGTTACAAATTCTTTCAATTCCCAATTCTTTTTGCGTTGCAATATAAATTTCGCCCGTGTTATCCTTCGCGCTTCATCATTTTCAGCGAGTTCACTGTGGATAGTTATAGTTGTCGATCATTTATTGATGTGGTTCTGGCAAGCTAATCGCAGACTTTCTGTCGCTACTTGCCAGTCCTTGGCGAGTAGATAAAGCCTTTCTGGCTGTTTCTCTGGTTTCTCTACTTCCCCCTAATTTATTGTTATTGATTGTCATACATTTGTGTGCGAAGACCTGAGCTGTTTAACAGTTCATACTGATCGCACTCGGATGTTTGTTCGCGCATGCTGGCGCTCGATTGAGCCTACAGCGTGTGCGATCAGGGAGTGTTTATGTTTGAATTATTCAATCCGCAAAAGTCCTTTCATGCATTGCAGGAAAAAGGGCCAAATCGTTGGGATTGGGCTTTATTACCTATCGTATTGGCAGTGATCACGGCGTTTGGATTTGCAGCGATGCAGATGAGTCGGCCATTTATGATCGGTCAAATGTTAGAGATTAGTTTGGACCCTAGTTATTTGCCGTACTACTTGTTGCGCACCATCTTACGCATGTTCACAGCGCTGGCGTTTGCTTTGCTTTTTAGTCTAGTGTTTGCTGCGGTTGCCGTTAAATATAAAGCGGCTGAACGTATCTTGATTCCTTTATTGGATATTTTGCAATCGGTGCCGATTTTGGGTTTTCAGGCGATTGCGATTGCGCCATTTATTGCCTTGTTTTCGGGGGATTTACTGGGAGTTGAATGCGCCGCGATCTTTGCGATTTTCACTTCGCAAGCATGGAATATGGCCTTTAGCTTGTATCAGTCGATGCGCACTGTGCCTTCTGAGTTAAATGAAGCTGCTCAAATTTTTCGCTTATCCGCCTGGCAGCGTTTCTGGCGTCTGGAGTTACCGTTTGCGATGCCAGGATTGTTGTGGAATATGATGATGTCGATGTCTGGTGGCTGGTTTTTTCTGGTCGCTGCGGAAGCGATTTCTGTCGCTGGACAAGACATCAAATTGCCTGGAATCGGGTCGTATATCGCGCTCGCGATCGAAACCAAAAATGGCCTCGCGATCACCTGGGCGATCATGGCTATGCTGGCGGGCATCTTGCTCTATGATCAATTGTTCTTCAGACCTTTGCTAGCATGGGCAGACAAGTTTCGTTTTGAAGAAACCCAGGGAGACACTGCGCAACAGTCATGGTTGTTGGATTGGCTGCGAAATAGTTCATGGTTTCGTGATGGCGCGCGTCGCTTCTGGCGTCAGGTAAGCAAAGCATTGATCTGGTTTAAGACCGCACATGACGGGGGATCTAAAAGTTCGTCCGTCCTGTCTTTATCTCCGGTATGGGGACGGTTGGGCAATGGCTTGTTAATACTTGTCGCTCTCATTGCCGCGTATAGATTGATCGTGTTTATCCATAGTGATGTTGGGTGGGGCGAGGTGGTGCATGTCTTTTTCTTAGGCTCGTTGACTTTGTTGCGGGTGATGGTTTTGATCGGCTTGGCGTCGCTAGTATGGGTACCTGTGTCAGTTTGGATAGGCTTGCGCCCGCAGTATTCGCAAAGAGTGCAGGCAGTGGCGCAATTTTTAGCTGCTTTCCCTGTCAATTTGATGTTTCCGGTGGTGGTGTTGGCCATGGTCAGTCTCGATTTGAGCCCGAATATCTGGCTTAGTCCCTTGATGGTATTTGGTACGCAGTGGTACATCTTATTCAATGTGGTATCTGGCGCGGCCGCGATTCCCAATGATTTACGCTTGGCGGCGGACAATCTGGGATTAAGCGGTTGGCTTAAATGGAAGCGTGTCTATCTGCCAGCGATTTTCCCCGCCTATATCACTGGCGCGATCACGGCAAGTGGTGGTTCTTGGAACGCGAGTATCGTGGCCGAATATGTTACTTGGGGAAAGACGACTTTAATCGCCGATGGTTTGGGTAGTTATATCAAGCAGATGACCGAGACGGGCGATTTTCACCGGATCGCTTTGGGCGTGAGTGTGATGTGTATTTTTGTGATGTTACTGAATCGATTTTTCTGGCGCAAATTGTATTTGCTAGCGGATGAACGTAGCTAAGCGAGCTAACTTAGTCTTGTGCACAAACGAAATACACCGAGAAATGAAGGAGCGAGGAAATGACGCAAAAAAATGTAATGCAATTAGCGGGTGTAAATAAGTCCTTTAAAGCCGCAGATGGAACTGCTCGATTGGTTTTGGATCAAGTTGATTTTGAATTAAAGGAAGGTGAAATCGTCGCCTTGCTTGGCAAATCTGGTTCTGGAAAATCGACCTTGTTGCGCATATTGGCGGGCTTGATTCCGGCCGATCAAGGACAAATGACTTATCGCGACCGAGCGATTGATGGACCGGTCGCAGGTGTGGCGATGGTGTTTCAGTCTTTTGCACTGTTTCCATGGCTGACGGTACAGCAAAACGTGGAATTAGGATTGGAAGCGCAAGGTGTGCCTGCGGCAGAACGTGAATTGCGGACAGATGCAGTGTTGGAGCTCATCGGTTTGGCAGGATTCGGTGGCGCCTTGCCACGTGAATTGTCCGGCGGCATGAAGCAACGAGTAGGTATCGCCCGTGCTTTGGTGACCAACCCTGATGTTTTATTGATGGATGAGGCGTTTTCCGCTTTGGATGTGCTCACCGGCGAAACCCTGCGTAATGATATGTTGGATTTGTGGGAGCACAGCAAGATTTCCACTAAAGGTATTTTGGTGGTGTCGCATAATATTGAAGAAGCTGTGATGATGGCGGATCGTGTGATTATTTTAGGGAGCGATCCAGGTCGCGTACGGTGCGAAGTCAAGATCGATCTTCCACGTCCGCGTGATGTTGAGTCTTTAGAGGTGAGAACCTTAATTGATGAAATATACGGTCTGATGACCATGCGTCATGTACATGACGCCAGTGTTGGCGAAACGACGCATCATCTCGGCTATCGCTTGCCGGATACGGATATCAGCCGGATTGAAGGGGTTCTTGATTTACTCGCCGATTCACCCTTCCATGGCCGTGCCGACTTACCGCAATTGGCGCAAGAAACTGAATTGTCGGATGAAGAATTGTTCCCAACTTATGAGGCTTTGAGCTTGCTTGGCTTAGCGACGATAGAACAAGGGGATATCAGTTTGACGCCTCTTGGTAGTCGTTATGTTGAAGCCGACAAACAAAATAAACAAGAGCTGTTTGGACAGCAATTATTGACGCATGTTCCATTGGCGAGTCATATCCGACGCCATTTGGAAACCGAAACAAATGGAAGCTTGGCGGAAGCACCACTGCTGGAATTGCTTGAAGAATTTATGAAGGAAGATGAAGCTAAACGCGTCTTGGAAATAGCGATTGAATGGGGTCGTTACGGAGAGGTCTATGAGTACGATTACCATACGGGACGTTTGACTTTGCCGGATGGTGACGACGACTAATTGTTAGCGAGATTATTGGCGGGATTACTGGCGAGATTGTTAGCGAGCATCGACGACTATTTGCAATGATCGGTTGCGACCTGATAAGCGACCACAAATAGTGACAAGATACTGCCACCCTGACGCAGACAATCCGGTTTAGCTGCACGATTTGCGGCCTGTTGAAATCTATCGTGTTTGCTCGATTTTGGATCTTCTAAGCTTGTTCCGCTTTTCTCGGCTAATTTTTGTATGTCAGATTTGCTTGCCTCATACGCTTGCCGTACGCTGTTGCTGTCGTACTTGAAACGCGCGGTAGCTGACATTGGATCGACAGGTTTGGTCGCCGCTGTGCTGTTTGGTGTTTCAGGGAAAACATTCACCAACTCGGTAGTAGATTTTGTTTCAGCATTGCTTTTTGTGCTGTGATCTATCGTTGACGCCGTAGTGTGTGGAATTGCAGTTGCTTGTGATGTTGTCTTAATGCGCTTGGGCGAAGGCGGAGTGATTGCAACAACGTCCTTTTGTATAATTTTCGCCTTAGCTTTTTCCGCTTGAAAACTAAGTAACATTATGCGCGCTACTGGACCTGCAGCCGGTAACGCTGTCTTTAGAAAGTCACGGTGCAATTGCATCAAAAAAAATAACGAGATTCCGACAGCCATAATGGCAGAGAACAGTCGTTGCCCATTTGAACGCGGCATGCAGAGCGGGTTTTGTTGGAGGTCTGTATAAAACATCTTGAAGGATAATCATACGAGTGATGCAAAAGTCGCTAGCATAAAGCCATAAGAATCATTTGCGTAAACTGTTTGATTAATTTATCAGATATGTATCCAAGCGTTCATCTCGTGATACCAATGGTAGCGTAGGCTGATCGGTTCGAATGTAAACTGTTCAGGCCTTGTACAGACAGTATTGATTTTTACCCGCTTTTTTGGCTTGATACATGGCTTCATCGGCGCCATGCATTATTTTTGTGATGTCATAGTCAGCTGTGTCTGCAAAATTGATGCCGATGCTTGCACCGATCTTGATCTGTATGGCGTCGCCAAAACGAATGATATTCGACGCTTCAGCAATGATCTTGTCAGCAATCTCTTGTACTTTGCTGACTTCCTCAATGTCTTTGAGTATGACGATAAATTCATCGCCACCAACTCGTGAAATAAAGTCTGATTTGCGTACTATACCGCTAAGTAGTTGGGTGAAATGAATCAACACTTTGTCACCAATATCGTGTCCGAATTGATCGTTCACTTCTTTAAAACCATCCAGATCTATCATCAACACATAGAAGCTTTGGATCAAGGTAGCATGCATTTCAAATTGTAGTCGTGCAATCGCCTTGTCAAACCCTAGCCGATTTGCAATACCAGTTAAGTGATCAGTCACTGCCAGATAATTTGCTGATTCTTCTAATTGCTTGCGCTCGGTAATATCGTTTACTAGTCCTTGTAAAACATTGTCTTCTACCGTGCTGATCACTAGGTTAATCCACTTTTTTTGCAGCGGCGACCCAACAGCCAATTCAAAATCTTCGGACGATACTTGATCTTCGTACATGGCATTTTCGAGCATTCCCTGCAGGCGTAAAGCATAATCATTTAAATTTTGCAGCAGGCTATTCTTGATCGTTTCATTGTTGGCGTCTGACGGGATCGCAAATAGTCTTAGGAACGCTGGATTAGACGAGATCACTTCGCCATTTGGTTTCAATAAAAAAATACCTGTCTCAGAATTATCAAAGATCGCGCGGAATTTCTTTTCACCGATTTGGTGTTGTATGCGTAGATCTCGCTCTTCTGCCAGAATATGCGAGAGCTTAGAAAACAGCGTATTGACGTCACGCACTAATTGTCCAATTTCATCTCTTTGGTTCCCAGGCGGTAATGGCAGGCTGGTGTTAGCATTCACTGGCAAGTGATGTAAACGGTCAGAAATGGTTTTAATCGGTCGCGTGATTAATATCATCACGATGGCTACGACGGCGCCCGCCATGATTAATGCCTGCAACATGAGGAGCAGGGCCGTAAAGCGCGCTTTGTGATTGACTTGGGCGCGGATAAAAGCCATGTCTGGCTTCAATTCTATCTGGCAAACTGATTCAGATTGATTGAAAGGCGAATAAATCGGACGTTCTATCAGTAATTCCTTTTTTAGGTTCGCCATTAAAGGATTGCTGTTACGAAGAAATTTGTTTTTTTGCAGATTGGTTAAAACCTGTTTGCTGGAAAAAATCCGAATGCTGGCGACGTCTTCGTTTTTTAATAAACCTTGCGCAACTTCTTTTGCCAGATTTGCATCGGACAAGTAGCACGCAATACTGACGGTGTTTTCGACCGTACTTAACAGCGTTCCCATGCGATTTTTGACTAACTCTTGCTCTGTATTGGATTCCCACAGATAGGTTACTGCCGCGAATAAACCACCGACGCACAAAGCTATCGTCAGCACGATAAAGCTGCTGCGATAGACGATGCTGGTGCGTAGTAATTGGAGAAGTCTGCGTGGTTTGAGCATAAATTGTCGTGGACACTGTCTTTCGGAAAATAAAATATTTTTGCCTAATTCTTAGAGGTGACAAGTGTCTACGATCGCAGCGGATCAAATACGATCTTGACCCGCTTGTCGATTTTCTTTCTATCGATATAGGCGATCGCGCCTTTGACATTGCTAACAATTTCCAGCGCTTGCTCAGTTGTCATGACTTGCTTGGGTGGCGAACCTTGCCCCGAAAACATTAGGCGCGCCCAGTAGGAACTGATTTCTGGAAGTTCTTTATTCACCATCACGCTATAGAAATTTGCTTTCTCCGCTAGTGGACTTTCTAGGTCAATTGGTTGTGCGTTGATACCTGAAGCGAGTTTGCGATTGCGTCCCATATAGACATTGATGACATCATCCTTACTCATCTTGTCGATACCCGCCTGCGGGTTAGCAACCACCACGAAATCATTCGACGCTTTGAGTGAGCCGCTATAACTAGTAGCCGCTAGCAGTAATAACAGCATCCATGATTGTCTTATGATCGACATGACGTTGGTGTTTGCTCAGTTAAAAATGAAGTTATAGCTGACACTAAGAATGTTGGCCTTACCATCCCAATTAGGTTGCGCATTGCGAATAATCAGACGTTCTTGATTGTGCAGATGATCTAACTGAAATTTAATATCACTGGTTTGATTCAAGTTGTAACGCAATCCTACGGACATTGAGTTTTGCTCATTGCGAGTTGCTTTTAGAAAGCCTTGTATACCTGCTTCGACCTGATCGATCGCAGGATGGACATGAGCGGGCAGACCGGTGTTGACGTTCTTGGAATTAAGTGGACGTGTTTTCGCAAGTGTGAAATAGGGCGTCCAGGACCTAAGCCGGTATGCCAGCGTAAAAAATGCAGCAACATTAGAGTTAAAACTCAAAGTCTGCGAATGCAGGCGACTGAGCATAAGTTGTGCTTGTAGTGGACCATCGTCATACACCACGCCTGCTGACAAATAATGTATCTCTTTGTTCTTGAAGCTTAAATTCTCACCCAACTTGGGCGCTGTCGGGCTAATTTGGACAAATAGGGGAGACTGCAACGCATCAATCAGACCTTGTATGCTTACAAAATTTTGATTGAAGCGTAGTGAAGTGTAGCCCAAACGAGTTAACCAATTCTGCGATTGAAATTCTAAGTGCCCACCCCATATCTTTGCTCCTTTTAAGGAGAAATAAATGTCCGGACTTTGTACCAATATCCGTTCGTTTGCTCTGCCTGCAAAGAGTTTGATTTTGACCTGATTCGCATCGACCGCATATTTATAAACAAGATCTGCACCGTCGATATAACTAACGATCAGACCACCAAAATATTCAACAGGTGGACGGACCCAAGTGTAAGAATATGCGACGTTTCTGGAGTCGGCTAACGGATAGACATCAAAACCCATGCGACCCAGGCGCAGATCGAGATTGTCGTTAGGGAAATATTTAAAAAATCCCCAACTCAGATCTGGTTGGAGATTTCTGTTCCCGCGACGAACTACGGTTTGTACAGTGGCATCCAGATAGTCATTAATACTGCCTGACAGTTGTAAGCCGAGTAGAGAATCAACCCCGAGGTCAAATCGACGACTAAATCCAACGCCTTTTGTTTGTAATAAGTCGCGCAAGTAATCGAATTTTTGGCTGGTGTTGTAGGTGACACCTAGCGTTCCGAAGCCGCTAAATTTGAAAGCTGCTTCGTCAGAGTTACTTAGAATATTGTAGTCTGGGATCTGAGCGTCGCCCGTATTTTTAGTCTGTGCAGTCGGCGCGATTTCGGTTGATGACTGTACGTTTTGTGCATGCAATTTTGTGGGTATCCAGCCATTCAGCATCAGGCCGATGAACAAGCAAACTAGCCACAAGCGACGATGAATCGGGCGGAGAACTGGATGCTTTTGAGAACAAGCTTTCATATAACCCCGCCGAGAACACAGCATTTCGCGATAAATATAGCTAAAAAGATGCGTAGAGAGACGCTAAGACATGCCCAAATTCATATTACACAGTAGCAATTAAGCTGGCAATGTCTTATTGGGGCGGTGTGTCAATCTTGACAGTGTAAAAATCTTTGGAGCGACGGAAATAAGACGATATCGTAATTTATACCAAATCAGAGACGCGTATGCCATTGTATATAAGCGTGTGTAGTACTGCTTTCCTAGTGCTAAATTTGTCGTTTCTGTTTATACATCAGCGGACTGAAGGTTGTGTACAGTCCGCTTTTTGCTCTATTCCGTAGATTTATTTATGCCTCAATCTGCTTTGCCAACTTGTAATATTAACTTACCAAAATTTTTGCCTTCAAATAGCATCATTAGTGCAGCCGGAAACTGATCTAGACCTTGCACGATGTCTTCGCGGGTGTGAAACTGTCCTTGCGCCATCCATTGCCCCATCTCTTTGACAGCCTCGGGATAACGTTTGACGTAATCAAAGACCACAATGCCTTCCATACGCGCGCGATTCACCAGCAAAGCGAGATAATTCGAAGGACCTTTGATCGCTGTTGTATTGTTGTATTGAGAGATTGCGCCGCAAATAATGATGCGGGCTTTCAGATTGATTCGAGTGAGCACTGTATCTAGAATTTCTCCACCTACATTGTCAAAATAGATGTCGACGCCGTTCGGGCAAAACTCTTTCAGGCCATCTTTAACCGAGTTGTTTTTATAATCGATGCAGGCATCAAAGCCAAGTTCATTGACGACGAAATCGCATTTTTCTTTGCCACCAGCAATGCCAACTACACGGCAGCCTTTTTGTTTCGCGACTTGCCCCACAGTTTGTCCTACTGCACCGGCCGCACCCGAAACCACTACGGTTTCGCCTGCTTTAGGCTGACCGACATCGAGCAAACCGAAGTAGGCTGTCATACCAGGCATACCGAGGGCATTCAAATATGCTGGTAGTGGTGCTAGGGTGGGATCAATTTTATAGAAACCAGCGTACTTATCACTTGCCATACCGGTCCAGTACTCTTGTACACCGATGCTGCCAGAGACATAGTCGCCGACTGCAAATCGTTCGGATTGAGATCCGACCACAATCCCTACACCACCAGCGCGCATGACTTCATTAATTTCTACCGGACGAATATACGACTTACCACCATTCATCCAGCCACGCATCGCTGGATCTATCGATAAATAGAGTGTTTTAACTTGTATCTCACCCTCGATGAGCTCCCGTAGAGGCTCGGTAGTATGTGACCAGCTTTCAGCAGTGGGAAATCCCACTGGACGGGAGGCTAATCGGATTTGACGATTCATAGTGGAAGGCATGAGGCAATCTCCTGATAAAAATACGCTGAAGTGATCGTCAAATGATGATCAATTGATGTCGACTAGTGACTATACATCAAATAGAACGACTGTGCTTTTATTTTGCGGAGCAAAAATTTACGGCGTGAACATGAGACAATGACGGTGTAAATTTTTCATAGAGCAGCTTGTCCTTTTGAATTATAGAATTCATTTTGATTCACTTTGATCCAATTTAACTATTAAGCAACTTATGCGTCCAGAATATATCTTGACTTTGTCTTGTCCCGACCAACGTGGCATCGTTCATGGCGTTTCCGGTTTCTTGACCAATCATGGCTGCAACATCATCGATTCCGCACAATTTGGTGATGCGCATTCACAGCTGTTTTTTATGCGTGTGCATTTTTCGCAAGAAGACCATCAGATCAGTGAACAGGTATTGCGCGATGAATTTGCACAAGTCGCACAGAGCTGGTCGATGGATTGGCAATTACACGACGCGCACCATAAACCACGGGTGGTATTGATGGTGTCAAAAATAGGACATTGCCTCAATGATTTATTGTTCCGCTATAAGAGTGGCTTATTGCCAGTGGAAATCAAGGCGATTATTTCGAATCATACGGATTTCTATCAATTAGCTGCGAGCTACAATATTCCCTTTCATCATTTGCCATTGGCTGCAGGTGCTAGCGCGGAACAGAAGCAACAACAAGAGCAAAAAGTACTCGATGTCATCAATGGTAATCAAGCTGAATTAGTCGTGCTTGCACGCTATATGCAGATATTATCGAACTCTCTGTGTCAGGCTTTGAATGGACGTGCAATCAATATTCACCATTCTTTTTTGCCCAGCTTTAAAGGTGCAAAGCCTTATTACCAAGCACATGATCGCGGCGTAAAGCTAATTGGGGCAACGGCGCACTTCGTCACAGGTGATCTGGATGAAGGTCCGATTATTGAACAAGATGTCGAGCGCGTTGATCACGCGATGGACCCAGAAAAACTCACCGCGATAGGTCGTGATGTTGAATGCGTGGTCCTCGCACGCGCAGTCAACTATTTCGTTGAACATCGCATCTTACTTAATGGACATAAGACGGTGGTTTTTAACTGATTGGTTCCTACTGGAACTCATCATCGTTTTATTCCCAATTTTCTACTAATTTATTTGAAACGCTAAGAACAATAATGGCACTGAAATCAACAATTTATAAAGCAGAACTGAATATTTCCGATATGGATCGCGGCTATTACGCCGATCATAGCTTGACGATTGCTCGTCATCCTTCAGAGACCGACGAACGCATGATGGTCAGAGTCGTGGCCTTCGCGATTCACGCCACAGAACGCCTAAGCTTTGGTAAGGGAATTTCCGATACCGAGGAACCAGATTTTTGGGAAAAGGATTATACCGACGCGATACTCTTATGGGGGGAAGTTGGTCAACCCGACGACCGCCGATTGTTGAAGGCTTGTGGCCGCGCCGAAAAAGTCGTGGTTTATAGTTTCGCACATGCCAGTAGTATTTGGTGGAAGCAAATCAATAGCCGCCTAGATCGGGCTAAGAATTTGTGTGTAAAAAATATCGCGTCTGAAACTAGCCAAGAACTCGCCAAAATGGCGGAACGCACCATGCAATTACAGTGCACGATACAAGACGGACAGATTTGGATGTCGGCGGGAGATCAATCGGTACAGATTGATTTAGAGACGTTTAAAGATTTTGGCTAAATAGCGCAAAGAAGAAAGCTCTCGGATGATGAAAAAGGCGCCGGGCAAGTTTGGTTTTGCTGTCGAAAATTAGACTTGCTGGGCACCTTTTTTGTGGCGGCTAACGATGCATTGTTTATTTTTTGTCGTGAGAGTTACCGCTTATGCTAGTGCAACACCTGAAGCATCAAAATAGCCATCAAACAGAATAGAACTTAAATAACGCTCACCCGAATCTGGCAGCACCACGACGATAGTCTTACCTGCATTTTCCGGCAACTTCGCCAGACGCACCGCAACCGCTGTCGCAGCACCACATGATATTCCCGCTAAAATACCTTCTTCCTTTGCCAAGCGTTGAGCGTATTCCACAGCTTCTTCATTGCTGACTTGTTCAATTAGATCGACCAGCGACAAGTCTAATACATCCGGCACAAAGCCTGCGCCTATACCTTGAATTTTATGCGGCGCTGGTTTGATTTCCTGACCGTTACGCTTTTGTGTCAACACCGGGCTAGCAGTAGGCTCGACCGCAACTGTTTGAATCGCCTTGCCTTGAGTTTGTTTGATGTAACGTGAAACGCCAGTAATCGTGCCGCCTGTACCTACACCAGAAACGAAGATGTCGACTTGACCTTCGGTATCATTCCAGATTTCTGGACCTGTAGTTTTCTCATGGATCGCAGGGTTGGCGGGATTCTTGAATTGCTGCAACAAAACATAACGATCAGGATCACTGGTTCGGATTTCTTCCGCCTTGGCGATTGCGCCATTCATGCCTTTTGCGCCCTCCGTCAAAATCAATTTTGCGCCAAAAGCGAGCAGCAATTTGCGACGCTCTACGCTCATGGTTTCTGGCATAGTTAGGGTCAAAGGAATTCCTTTGGCTGCAGCCACAAATGCCAACGCAATACCCGTATTGCCGCTGGTTGGTTCAATCAATTCCTTGCCTGGACCTAACAGACCGCGCGCTTCTGCATCCGCCACCATCGCCGCACCGATCCGGCATTTCACTGAGTATGCGGGGTTACGGCCTTCAATTTTGGCCAAAATAGTCGCACCAGCACCATCGCTGATGCGCTGCAGTTTGACTAGTGGAGTGCGACCTATAGAGTCGGCATTGCTTTGATAGATAGGCATAAGTTTCTCAATCCAAATAGGTAACTAAGACGAGTGAGGAGAATAATCGAAGCGGTAGCAATTTCAAACGACTATAAGATCATATTCTTATATGTTTTTGGGTGAGATAGTGTGTTCGCACCTCAAGCAACGGAATCTTTTCTGTATGATGATTATTTTAGTGGCACCAATTCAAACCTCTGACGCGTATTTTTTTCAACAGCCGGCTTCGAGTACAGCAAAGGAAAATACTCTCCTTTAGCCCATTGCTCCGCCAGATCTCTATAGTGCGGGCTGCTTGGATCACCGGATTGACCGGGCGCGTTGACGGCACGGGAATTATCCCAATTGCCTACGTCGATTACGACTCGAAATGAAGGACCGTTCAGTTGAATAAAATCACTTAAGCGGTAAGTGGATTGATTGACGGTATTTGCACTGCCACCGCGCGGGAGAGGGCCGACATCAAATTGTGTGCGACTAGCGCTATCCAACATTTTGGAAAATGGATGGGCGAACAGAGTTTTTTGCAGATTACCCCAACGCCAGTTTTTGTTATCCATGCCTTGTGATAGCTCTAGCTTTTTATAAGCCGTGCCCAAGCTAGTGAGCAATAGCGCATCGCGTGCCGTTTTCGCTTGTTGCGGATTGTTGCCAAACTGTGTCAGATAGCTAACACCGCCATTCGTGCTTTCTAAGTTATCTAACATGCGCGTCATGTCCGGCATACTGGTGACATGAACTGCTAAGTGATCCAGCATCAATTCCTTATACGCAGGCGCCAGGGTTTGGGTGAGCCAGACCTGGAATAAGGCTGCAGCGGCAGAGTCGACAGATTCGATGTGGTTCCAACTGAGTAAAACTTGTAGTGCTTTTTGCGTGGCGTCATCGTGCGCTTTTAAGGTTTTGAGGATAGCGGTCAAACGTTGCGCGGGCAAAGATAAAACATCATTTTGCAATTGCATAGAGTCTTCTAAAGAGAATTTCTTATCTTGCGATAAAACATCTGCAATGCGTTGATAGCGTGCCGGATGAGGCCATTCAAAGCCTAATTTTCGTTGGCGATAAGGAAAGTCTTTCGGCAGATTCATTTCATTGGCAGAAGCAAACCAAGCACTTTTGGGGTTGTAGCTCGACGGCAATTTGTCGCCAGGTAAAAAACCTGCCCATTCATAACGGCCATCGCCTGGCACAGGCAATAAGCCATCCCAGTTAGGACGTATCGGTGTCAAACCACCCGGTACCCAGCCGATATTTCCTTTGATATCGGCGTAAACCTGATTCTCGGTTGGTGCGCCCCAGTGCAACATGGCTTTCTTAAATTGGGTGAAATTTTGTGCACGCATATAGTCAATGCTACCAAAATAGGGTGCCATGCCGGCCTGTAGCCAACCAGTGCGTACGGCGAATGCGCGGTTCTTATTGGTTTCCTGGAAAATCACCGGCCCGTGGCGAGTGAACAGTAGCTCTGATTGCAGAGCTGCGCGGTCTTTGACCTGAAACACTTCTACTTGTTTCCTAAAATTCTCCCATTTGCCGCGATATTTGTACTGCATCTTATTGGCAGGATTGATTTCATAGACATATAAATCTTCCTGATCGATGCTCATAATCGTCAGGCCGAAGGCAATCGTTCCGTTGTGGCCTATAGAAATTCCTGGCAGCGCAGGTTCGCCGGCGCCAATGACATCCAATCCCGGCGCGCTCAAATGGGCAATATAGCGCAAAGATGGGGCCGAATATGCGCGATGAGGGTCATTCGCTAAAATCGCCCGACCTGTGCTGGTTTTTGTGGGGGCAATCACCCAGTTATTGCTGCCTTCCTGGCGCTCATCGTCGGCAGTCAGTGCTGGCGATTGATGCACAAGATTGTCACTACTTGAGGTCGATGTTTGCGAGAGTCGTAAGGTGTTAGTATCGAATTCGACATTTTGAGTTGCCAAAATAAATTGGCGCAAGATGCCATCTGGTAAACAAGGATCAAGTCCATCTGGAACTTTGGTCATCCAGCTTGGTGACAGGCGTTGACGTACTTCGTCAGCGCCTAAATTTCCATCGCAAGCAAATTTGGCACGTGTGACCTCAGAGGTGAGATTGCGCGTCAAACCATGGCTGCGTATGCGTACCACGTCTTCTGCTAACCAATGCGCTGGTAAATAGTTGAGCGTTTTAAACTCTATCGGCAATGCATCACGATTTTTCCGAACGTAATCAACATAGGCATTTATCCCTGCTACGAAGCGTGTGCTTAGTTGTTCAGCCTGTTGACCGTAGGCCGCCCATTCTTTGTGCATGTCGCCACGGTATAGGAATAAACGTGCAGCACGGTCTTGTTCTAAATAGTTGGCTCCAAATACTTCTGATAATTGCCCTAATCCACGGCGTCGCCATAAATCGAGTTGAAACAAGCGATCGCGCGCAGCATTAAAGCCTTGCGCGAAAAACACATCATCTTGACTCTTTGCATAGATGTGCGGCACGCCCCAGTGATCGACCAATATTTGTACTGGTTGTTGTATTCCGCTCACTTGCCACGACTGTTGCGCTGCCAGGATCTTACTCACTTGCTTTGCGGCATCATACTTTTTAAGTTCCGCCGCACCACCTTCTGTAGGATAAAAAATTTGTAGACTGAGCAAAGCTAAGCTAAGCTTAGCAAGTCGCTTGAAGGTGTAGTGGTGTTTTACAGTGTGAAGCCAGGTGTCAGCGTTGCTCGATGTCATTGTGTTAGTCATGGTCAATGGAAGTGAAAGAGGACTAGTTTTGATTGGGGATATTTGTTGTTGCTATTCTTTGGCCTTAGTATAAGTCCAATTAAATGGATTTCGTTCCGCTGATTTTACGTTTCGTCGCAACTTGTTTGTTTCTGTAGTGTGTGAAGTTTAGTATTTGCTTTTATCGAACGTCTTGCTTGTGCGTTGTATTCGTTGGTTTGCATTAAGCTCATCGATCATGTTCGTTTCAATAAAAAAAGCTGACACATTTAAGCATCATCTCCGGCGCAAGCCACTGTGTCTTTGTTCAACCCAACCTGAAAATGAACAAATAATGGAACAATCAAGCAATAGTGCGGCCTCTAAGCCGTTTCCAGAATTTAAACCCGTCGCCGATAACGAACGCATACAAGCTTTGGATGTCGTTCGCGGCTTTGCGCTAATCGGCATTTTCTTCATGAATGTGGAATGGTTTAACCGTTCCTTTTTAGATTTTGGTTCAGGTATTCCGGCTAGCGCCACAGGCATCGATTGGCTCGCAACTTACTTTGTCAATTTCTTTGTTGCTGGCAAATTTTGGACGATTTTTTCTCTTCTATTCGGCATGGGATTTGCAGTGATGCTGACACGTTCGGAAGAGAGTGGACGTGCCTTCGTGAAACCGTATATTCGCCGTATTGTGGCCTTGGGTGTCTTTGGTTTATTGCACACTATTTTGTTATGGCCAGGCGATATTCTCTATAGCTATGCATTCACCGCTGCTGGTTTATTAATCGTTTTGTTTGGACAATGGAAGTGGGTAGTCGCAAGTCTATTTGCCTTGATTGGTGTGTGCTTTATTCCTGGTATGAACTCATTTGGTGCGGTAGTGGGTGGTATCGCTTTTATGGGCTTAATTGCGCTATTTACCCGGAATGAAAAAATCGTGAATTATCTTGGCAAAAAAATGCCATTGTTTTCCGCGATTGCGACAACAATCGCTTTATTAATGACAATCGCTGCTATCGCGAGCTGGGTCTTGCCGCCTATGAAGGAAGCGCGTAATGGCTTAACTGGTGGTGCTGCCGCATTTTTCATTATGGCTTATTTGTCCGCGAGATTTCATCAACCCGCAGAAGCCAGATTCTGGCGCGCAGGTGCTTTGATCTATAGCTTGCCGTTTGTGATTGGTGTGGTGTTTGGCGTAATCGCTTATCAAAAGCCAATTCGCAGCGTGTTTAATTCACCTGAAGCCGTGAAGCTTGCGGCAGAAAAAATGGTAATTAAGAATGCGGAAGAGGCGGCCGAAAAATTGGCGAAGGCCAGCGGAAAACCGATTCCGAAAAAACCAGAACCAAAAGACGACAAGAAAGTTGTGAAGACCGATGATCAGAAAAAAATTGAACGTGATGCCGACACCATCAATCGCATTCAAGAGAACCAACAGAAAATGGCAAAAGACGTCGCTGTATTGACTAAGGGTAGTTATACCGACGTGGTGAAACATCGTTGGGAGGAGTTCTTAGACGGTCCATTTAATGCAGCAGGTCAGGCTTTTTCAGCGATTGCTTTGTTCTTGATGGGGGTATGGTTTGTGCGCGCTAAAGTCATCACGAAAGCTGCCGACAATTTGCACTTGTTCCGTCAGATCGCGATGTTTGGTTTGCCGATTGGCTGGGGCTTAAGTTTGTTCGCCAGCAGTATCGCAGTCAGTCATACACCCGGCGTATCGGGTGATGGATGGCAGTTGACGCAAATGTTATTGAATTTGGGAAATTTGCCAACTTGTTTGGCTTACGTGAGTATTGTCGTCTTAATGGTGCATAGCAGTTCAGTGTTCTCAAAAATCAAAGTTTTGGCGCCGTTCGGACGTATGGCATTGACGAACTATTTGACGCAATCATTGGTGCAGGCGAGTTTTTTCTATGGCTGGGGATTGGGTAATTTCGGAATGGGCCGTGCACAACAACTTGGTTTTGCGATTGCTGTGATCTGTTTGCAGGTTTTGTTTAGTCACTGGTGGTTGGGCCGCTTCCGTTACGGTCCTATGGAATGGGTATGGCGAGCAATCACGTATTGGCATATCCCTGCGTTGAAAATTGAACGTGTCGCATTGAACCATCAAATGACTTAATTTTTGATGAATTGAATCAAAAAAATCTAGCTTTGATACTCATTCAGGCATAATCAAGAGGTAAGTGAAAAGCGCTTCAATTTCGATTGAAGCGCTTTTTAATTTTTCCGAGTCTAGAGATCTGTGTCCTTAGATCTGAGCCCTGAGCCCTGAGCCCTTCAAATGAGGAACCTTATGCACAACGAGATTAAGCGAGCGGACAACAGTCCGTCAGATGCAATATCGGTCACACAAACTGAAACAGCAAGGGACATTCTGCTTCCCGTTGCCGCGACCGAGAGGATTGCCGTATTGGATGTCATTCGCGGCTTCGCTTTAATTGGCATCTTCTTGATGAATATTGAATTCTTTAATCGCCCAGTTGGTGATTTGGGAAATGGTATGCCTGCGGGATTAAGCGGACTGAATTGGTTAGCAAGTTATGCCGTTGCTTATTTCGTTGCAGGAAAATTCTGGACCATCTTTTCACTCTTGTTTGGAATGGGATTTGCCCTGATGTTGACGCGCAGTAAGGTGAAAGGGCAAGCCTTCTTTCAAATTTATTTACGACGCTTATTCGCCTTAGGGATTTTTGGAATTTTGCACCACGTGCTTATCTGGCCTGGCGATATTTTGTACAGCTATGCCATCGCAGCCTGTGGATTGCTGTTGATTTTATTTGGCAAACCACGTTGGATTTTTTCTGCCGCGATTGTCGTGGGCCTACTTTCGGCAATACCTGCTATCAATCCTATTGGTGCTTTTGCTGTTGCCCTCGCCATTTATGGCTGTATCGCATTGCTTTTGGGCAGTGAGAAGACTTTGAAGATAGGTGGCAAAGTATTGCCACTGATTACGGTGGCTTTTGCTTTGTTGGGCGGATTATTGTTTTTGATTGGCTTAATATCTTTTGCGATTCCTGCGATGGCTAAGTTACGCGGCGCATGGGTGTTCGGCCTCTTGTGCTTTTTATTGGGATACTTGTTAGCACGTTCACATCAACCAAAGGAAGACAGGCCTTGGAAGATCGGTAGTTTGTTGTATTGCACATTATTCTTATCGATGACGATGGGCGGCGCGGCGCAATACTTTGGTGCCGGACAAAGTGCTGCTGATCGAAAAATGACCAGTATTCAAACTAGCTCTCAGGCGACGATAGCTGCTGCATCTGCCACCTCAATGTCCCAGGCTTCCACGAAACTTGAAACTGCTTCTGCCGCAACCGAAGTCCTAGCGGCTGCCTCCACTTCAGCTACAGCTTCAAATTCAGTCAGTGCAGCATCTCTCACAAAATCGAAAGCAACAGAACTCGCGGATCAAAAGAAAAAAGAAGATGAGCGACTGAAAAAGAAAGAAGAGTCCAATCGTTTAGAAGCACAAATTTTGAGCAAAGGGACTTACCTTGAAGCTTTGAAATTTCGCGCGCATGAGTTTGCCGAAAAATGGGCAGAGGTGGCAATTTTCAGTGTGCTAATCAACTGTATGTTCTTGATCGGCTTTTGGTTTGTGCATTCAGGCGTTATGGCTAACACCCAAGCCTACTTATCAATGTTTAAGAAATTAGCCTTATTCGGTTTACCGTTTGGCATAGGACTGGGTGTCTTGGGCAGTTTGCTATCGGTCGCACCAGTCCAAGGTATGGAAAATGATCCTTATCTATTGGCGATGGGTTTGCTATATCTCGGAAACTTGCCAGCCTGCTTAGGTTACGTCAGCCTCCTAGTATTAATGCTACATAGCAAAGGCGTATTTTCAAAGGTGGCGGTGTTGGCGCCATACGGGCGTATGGCGTTGACGAATTATTTATCGCAATCCATCATCTGTTCAGCGGTTTTTTATAGTTATGGACTTGGTTACTATGGCATGCAACGCGCACATCAAGTGGTGTTTGTGGCGTTGGTGGTGATCTTACAAATTCTGTTTAGTCATTGGTGGTTGAGTAAGTTCCGCTATGGACCGATGGAGTGGCTGTGGCGCGCGATTACGTACTGGAAAGTGCCTGCGTTTAAGAATTAATTTGACGTCAAATTTGGCGTTAATGTAGTTTTGGTGTTAACTGCAGTTTTATCTTCAAAGACAATAATATAAAAAATAAGGGCAAGGTCGATAACCTTGCCCTTTCGTTTTTTTTTAACTCAGTGCAAACCTGACATCGGTTTAAGCTAACACCTTGCGCAACCAATTTCCTATGTCAGTGATTTCTTGCGGTGACACAGAATGTTGCATCCAGTAGTCATGCCATTCGACAGGATAGCCAAGGCTCACTAACAAGTCTCGTGATTGCTGCGCCCGTTGAATAGGAATAACAGGATCAACCGTGCCATGCACCAGAAAAATAGATGTACCTTGATTTGCGGTGTGACGTTCGGCGGCGACTTTGTCTGCTAGTGGTACATAACCAGACAAGCCCATAATGCCAGCTAATTTTTGTGGGTGACGTAGGCCTGTTTGCAAACTCATCGCGCAGCCTTGAGAAAATCCGGCCAGAATGATTTTGTCAGTTGGAATGCCACGTGCGTTTTCACGCGCAATTAAGGCATCGATTTGTTGCTGTGACAGCCGCAAGCCAGCTTCATCCTCGCGCTTATTGATATCCGTGCCGGCAGCAGCGATGTCATACCAGGCGCGCATGATGTAGCCACCATTTAAAGTGACTGGGATCTGGGGTGCATTTGGAAAAACAAAGCGAATCGCCGGGCAATTACGTAAATCCAATTCTTTAACGATAGGCACAAAATCGTTCGCATCGGCACCCAATCCATGCATCCAAATGACTGCGGCTGTTGGGTTGTTTCCGCTTTCGATTTCTATAGTTTCTAAGAGTTCAGTCGTCATGATTTATTCAGAAAAATTTATACTTCAGAAGTCTTTACGCGCAGCGCCGATTTCGGGCGGAATACTTTGCAAACTGCCTCATGGGTTTCGACATAAGGGCCACCGACCAAGTCGATGCAATACGGGACTGCGGCAAAGATACCAGCGACCAATTGATTCCCATCAGTGTCTTTCAGACCTTCCAAGGTTTCCTTAATTGACTTCGGCTGACCTGGCAAATTTAAAATTAGTGCGGCGTGATCCGCGGTTTCGCGTATGACCGCAACCTGACGCGATAAGATCGCTGTCGGCACAAACTGCAAACTGATCTGGCGCATTTGCTCACCAAAACCCGGCATTTCTTTGGTGGCGACCGCTAGGGTCGCTTCCGGTGTCACATCACGTCGCGCAGGGCCAGTACCGCCAGTGGTAATCACTAAGTCACAGCGCGCATGATCGACCAGGTCAATTAAGGCTTGCTCAATAGCGGGCCGTTCGTCGGGAATCAAACGTGTTTCCATTACCCAAGGCGTGCTGAGTGCTGCGCCGAACCACGCTTGTAATGCAGGAAGACCTTGATCTTGATACACGCCGCTTGAGGCGCGGTCAGAAATTGAAACAAGCCCGATACGTAGTGGCCGATCAAAATCAATTGTCGTCATCTTCTGCATCTTCGTCGTTTTCTGCATCATCGTCGGATGCAGTAGCGGCTTTATTCTTTGCCTGGATTTCTTTCAAAATCTGGAAAATTTCACGATAGGCTTTTGGTGGTTTGTTTTCTGCTTGCTCTTTGCGTGCATTGCGAATCAAGGTACGCAAATGTTGTACGTCGAGTTCAGGATTTTCCGCCAGCAATTCGGTCAAGGCTTCATCTTTCGTCAACAGCTTTTCGCGTTTGCGTTCTAATGAATGCATGGCGGCAGTTTCGGACTTGGAAGCACCTTTCCAGCTATCGATGGTCTTTTGAATCAGCGCGACTTCGGCTTCATCTAAAGTGCGCATCTTTTTGCCAACAAATTGCATTTGGCGACGACGGCCTTCGTGGTTAGTGATGTTCTGGCATTCCAGAATGGCGTCACGTACATCTTCTGGCATAGGAACGCGTTTGACGCGATCGCGTGCGGAGTCAACTAACTCTTGCCCCATTTTTTGCAGGGCGGTCATTTGACGCTTGAGCTCGGATTTGGATGGACGGTCGTATTCTGGTTCAAACTCATTGGACTGATAGCCGCAAGAGCCTCGATTCGGATTTGGCATTGGTAAATCTTCTATAAACTTATTGAAACGACTGCTATGATACTCTCTTTATCCTTTCAGCTAAAGAAACAGAAGCTATGTCTAAACCAGTTTTTACCCATACTCAGGATCAATTTAAACAAATTACCCAGGATATGTTGCGCATTGCTCGTGACAAAGGTGCAACAGATGCGGCGGTAGAAGTCAGTGAAGGCGGCGGTTTGTCGATTAGTGTACGTAAAGGCAAGGTTGAGACGATAGAGCAGAATCGCGACAAAGGCATAGGAATCACGGTTTATGTCGGCAAGAAGCGCGGAAATGCCAGCACTTCGGATTTTTCACGTAAATCTTTGGAAGACACCGTCGAGGCCGCTTATAACATTGCACGTTTTACCGCCGAAGATGATTGTGCTGGTTTGCCAGATGCAGAGATGTTAGAAATGCATCCTCGAGATTTAAAGTTATTTCACCCTTGGTTAGTCACTGCCGAAGAGGCAATTGATCTGGCATGTCGTACTGAAGCCGCGGCTTATGCTGTAGATAAGCGTATCACTAATTGCGAAGGTGCAAGTGTACACGCGCAGCAATCTCATTTTGTCGCAGCTAATTCTCGCGGTTTCGTGGGGGGCTATCCGTTTTCCCGACACACGATTTCGGTCGCTCCAATTGCGGGCAAAGGTTCTAGGATGCAGCGCGATGACTGGTACAGTTCACATCGTAATCCTAAGAAAATTGCGACACCAGAAGCCATTGGACGCTATGCGGCGGAACGTGCGCTGGCTCGTTTAAACGCACGCACGATTGATACGCGTAAGTGCCCGGTTTTGTTCGAAGCCCCTTTGGCTGCTGGCTTATTGGGCGCTTTTGTCCAGGCTGTTTCCGGCGGTGCTTTGTATCGCAAATCGACCTTCTTGCTCGATACTTTAGGAAAACAAGTTTTTCCGAATCATATTCAAATACTGGAAGACCCGTATGTTTTGGGCGCCGTTGGTTCCTCTCCATTTGACGACGAAGGTGTTAAGACTTTGAAGCGCGAAGTTGTCACAAATGGCGTATTGAATGGCTATTTCCTTTCAACTTATTCCGCACGTAAATTGGGTATGCAAACGACCGGCAATGCTGGTGGTTCACACAATTTAAATTTAATTTCAAACTTGACTAAGCGCAGTGATAATTTCGCACAAATGTTGAAGAAAATGGGAACGGGTTTGTTGGTCACAGAGTTGATGGGGCAGGGTGTGAATTACGTGACGGGCGATTACTCACGTGGCGCATCAGGTTTTTGGGTAGAGAACGGTGTGATTCAGTATCCAGTTGAAGAAATCACGATCGCGGGAAATATGCGCGAAATGTTTCAAAACATTGTAGCGATAGGAAATGATATCTTGACACGTGGAACTAAAACTACGGGTTCGATTTTGATCGATGGTATGACCATTGCTGGAAGCTAATTTGCGTCAATTTTACGTAAAAGCGAAGCGCCAAAATGAAACATCGCAATGCACAACAGTTGGCGATTGCTTAAAGTGTAAGTTGTTAATAGAATGCCCTGTAATTTTGTAAATGTTGATTTGCCAGTTTGGGTTTATCAACTCACTATTTTTACTAATTCTCACTCATTTTCACCAAAAAGAATGGAGATTGCATGGAACGTCGTTCGTTTTTGAAAAAAGCTGCTGTCGGCGCATCGGTTGCTAGTGCAGCTGCGCCAAGTTTGGCCGCAGATGCTGCCCTACCGACTTTGAATTGGCGCTTGGCTTCAAGTTTTCCAAAAAATTTGGACACAATTTACGGTGCAGCAGAAACCTTTTGTAGTCGTGTAAAGGAGTTGACCGATGGGAAGTTCAATATTCGTCCTTATGCAGCGCCTGAATTAGTCCCTTTTAACGCGGTATTAGATGCGGTTAAAGACGGCACTGTAGAAATGGGGCATACAGCTTCTTACTACTACTATGGTAAAGATGCTACTTTCGCATTCGATTGTGCTGTGCCATTTGGATTGAATTCGCGTCAGCAAACCGCGTGGATGATGCACGGCAACGGAATGAAATTAATGCGTGAATTTTTTGCCGAACACAATATCGTCAATTTTATGGGCGGAAATACCGGCACACAAATGGGCGGCTGGTTCCGCAAAGAAATTAAGAGCGTTGATGATCTAAAAGGATTGAAATTCCGCGTCGGTGGATTTGCCGGTAAGGTTCTTGCAAAACTGGGTACCGTGCCGGTGCAGGTCGCTGGCGGTGAGATTTATACCTCCTTGGAAAAGGGCGCAATTGATGCTGCGGAATGGGTTGGCCCTTATGACGATGAAAAATTAGGTTTCAATAAAGTCGCCAAGGTATATCATTATCCTGGTTGGTGGGAGGGCGGCGCGCAACTGTCATTCTATGTGGGTAAAAAAGAGTGGGATAAATTACCTAAGCTATATCAAGCCGCGATTGAAACCGCCAGTTTGGAGGCGCATGTAAATATGCAAGCGAAGTACGATGCGCGTAATCCCTCTGCTTTGGCGCGCTTAAATCAAAGTAAGATCGTCTTGAAACCATTCCCGCAAACCGTGATGGAAGCCTGTTTCAATGCAGCGCAAGAGGTGTTTACGGAAGAAGCCGCGGTTAATCCAAAATTCAAGAAAATTTATACCGATTGGGTCGCTTTCCGTCAAAATCAAACGACCTGGTTTAGTTTTGCAGAAGATACCTTTTCACGCTTTAACAGTATGCATAAGTTGAAATAGACGGAAATGGTTTGAAGTAATAAATTTGCTATTTTCAAAACAAAAACCGCTTAAACGAGATTCTCGTTTAAGCGGTTTTTGTTTTGTTTAGGTCTAAGTTGCTTAAAGAATGTGAGCGGGTGTTGCTTGAGTCTCACTTTGATCTTCTTTGCTAGGTTCGCTTGGAGGATCTAACATCAGCGGTTCACTATCTGGCACGGTAAGATTGAGCTGCAATTCTTCTTTTTGCGCTTCTTTACTATCGACTGACACCAAATTAGGGAAGGCGATAATTAAGCCAACCATAATAATTTGCGCGACCACAAATGGAATCGCGCCCCAATAGATATCGCTGGTTTTGACGGTTTTTGGCGCGACCGAACGCAGGTAAAATAGGGCAAATCCAAACGGTGGATGCATGAACGAGGTTTGCATATTCACACCGAGTAAAACGCCGAACCAAATCAAGTTGATACCTAATTTTTCTGCGACTGGACCAACCAAAGGAACCAAAATAAACGCCAGTTCAAAAAAATCTAGGAAAAAGGCTAGAACGAAGAACAAAATGTTAACCACGATTAGAAAGCCGATTTGACCACCGGGTAGTCCTGTCAACAAATGTTCCACCCACAAGTCACCATTGATACCACGGAAGACCAGCGAGAAGACTGTAGAACCGATCAGGATGAACATCACAAAACTAGATAAACGTGAAGTTGAATCGAGTGCTTGTTTCGTCAGTTTCCAATTTAACCTGCGGTTCATTAAGGCTAAGATAATCGCCCCAAAGGCTCCCATCCCACCACCTTCGGTTGGTGTGGCAATTCCCAGGAAAATTGTTCCTAGCACCAAGAAAATCAAAGCGAGTGGGGGAATTAAAACAAAGGTGACTTGCTCTGCCATCTTCGATAAGAGGCCGATTTTTAATTGGCGATTGATGAAGGCAAAACAAAATGCAAAACCGATACCGACACTTGCAGCGTAAATGCCCAAGGCATCCGCAGCGACATCGGGATGACTGGATTTGAAGTAACGTGCAAATGCCAGTGCCGCCGCTGTGCTAACGATCAGCAACAGTAGAAGAGAAATTGCACCGCTATCGCCATTCGCCTGACGTAAATTACGTGCTTCTGGTGGCAAGGCTGGTACCCATTTAGGTTTGATAAATGAGAGGAGTAGTATGTAACCAGCGTACATCAACGTTAGCAGCAAACCTGGTAAGAAAGCGGCTTGATACATATCGCCGACTGAGCGACCCAATTGATCCGCCATCACGATCAACACTAGTGACGGAGGGATAATTTGCGCTAAAGTGCCTGATGCAGCAATTACGCCGGAAGCAACTTTTTTGTCGTAGCCATATTTGAGCATAATGGGCAGCGAAATCAAGCCCATAGAAATTACGGAGGCGGCGACAACGCCCGTCGTCGCCGCTAACAAAGCACCGACGAAAATCACAGCGTAGGCAACGCCGCCACGTAAAGGGCCAAACAGTTGCCCGATGGTGTCAAGTAAGTCTTCCGCCATTCCTGAGCGCTCCAAGACCAAGCCCATAAAGGTGAAGAAGGGGATTGCCAGCAAGGTGTCATTCGACATGATGCCGTAGATACGGTTTGGTAAAGCTTGTAACAGCTCAGGTCGAAGAAGTCCGAGTTCGATACCGACTAAACCAAAAAAGAGTCCGTTTGCGGCCAAAGCAAACGCGACAGGGAAGCCGGACAGCAGAAAAAGAACTAAGGCTGCGAACATAATCGGTGCCAGATTCGCGATCAAAAATGCTTCCATTATTCAGATGCTCCTGTACTTTGCTGATTGAGCTTGTCGGCATTTGCAAGGCGGATAGCTTCGATTTCTTCTTCAGGCGTTTTGGCGTGCTTGTCGAATTCACTGGCCGCAACAAGGCCGCGCAAATAGCCAACACGCTTAATGATTTCGGAAATGCCTTGGAGTACCAGTAAGCCAAAGCCTATCGGTATTAGGAATTTTGCAGGCCATTCAATCAGCCCACCCGCGTTGCTGGACATTTCCTGACGTGTAAATGAGTGTAGCGCGTACGGTGTGCCGAGATAGAGTATGAGTCCGGCGACAGGCATCAGAAAGAATAGAAAACCGAATAAATCAATCCAAACTTGAGTGCGCTTGGAGAATCGACCAGCGATCACATCAATTCTGACATGTTCGTTACGACGTAAGGTGTACGGTGCGCCAAGCAAAAAGACGGCTGCAAATAAGTACCATTGGACTTCTAACCAACCGTTAGAACTATTATTAAAGCTGTAGCGTATTAAGGCGTTACCGGTACAGATCAGTACTGCCAATAGTAGCGCCCAGTTCAGGGCACTGCCTACTCTTTCATTTAAACGGTCAATTTTTTTCGATAAGGCAATCAAAATTTGCATGTATCGTCTCCCTATTTTTTATTTGTTTTTAGTGTTACGTCAAAATTTTCTGATGAATACGAACGGTATAAATGGGGTGAATCATCAATGCCAATATCCAAAACGTCATCACGTCTTGCTGCCTGGTTTGCAACAAGACGTGAAGGGTATTTATTTTATTAATTTGCTATGATAAATGAATTGCACTAATGTTTGTTGACCTTATCAGCGGATATTATCAATGGGTCTTTTTAAAAGCTGCAGGCAAAGTTTTATCTGTGCAGAGGCGGTTTTATTTCGTCAATTGTGTGCGCAAACGTGTAATGGCCAGGCGCACTTGATTTGGTGCAGTGCCACCAACATGATCGCGTGCTGCGACTGAACCTTCTAGTGTTAATACTTCAAACACATCCGCTTCAATCAAGGCAGAAAATGCCTGCAATTCGGCTAATGACATATCGCTGAGGTCACAAGCTTTGTCTACGCAAGTACGCACTGCCAAGGCCACTGCTTCATGCGCATCGCGGAACGGTAAGCCTTTCTTCACCAAATAGTCCGCCAGGTCGGTCGCAGTGGCATAACCTTGCAAAGCCGCCGCCCGCATCGCTTCAGGCTTGACGTTGATGCCAGTCGCCATATCGGCAAAAATACGTAGAGTGTCAACCAACGTGTCGACGGTGTCGAATAATGGCTCTTTATCTTCCTGATTATCTTTGTTGTAGGCGAGTGGCTGGCCTTTCATTAAAGTGAGCAAAGCAATCAAATTGCCGTTCACGCGTCCGGTTTTGCCACGTGCCAATTCTGGTACATCAGGATTTTTCTTTTGCGGCATGATTGATGAACCAGTGCAAAAGCGATCTGCGATGTCGATAAACCCCACGCGAGGATTCATCCAGATAATCAGCTCTTCTGACATGCGAGAAATGTGCGTCATGACGAGGGAAGCAGCGGCACAAAACTCAATCGCAAAATCACGATCAGACACCGCATCTAAAGAATTATGGCAAACATCGTCAAATCCTAGTGTACGGGCAACGCGTTGGCGATCAATCGGGAAAGTCGTGCCGGCTAGTGCTGCTGCTCCCAAAGGCAGGCGATTGACGCGTTTGCGGCAATCGGCCATGCGTTCAGCATCGCGCCCAAACATTTCTACATAGGCCAGAATGTGATGACCAAACGTAATTGGCTGCGCGACTTGCATGTGGGTAAATCCGGGCAAGATGGTGTCGCTATGTTTTTCCGCCAGATCTAATAATGCTAAACGGAATGCACCGATCAAGTCGATGATATTGTCAATCGCAGTGCGCATATACAGGCGAATATCGGTCGCCACTTGATCATTGCGCGAGCGCCCCGTATGCAAACGTTTGCCAGCATCGCCGACCAATTCAGTCAGACGTTTTTCGATATTCAGATGCACATCCTCTAAATCCAACAACCATTCAAATTTGCCCGATTCGATCTCCGCACTGATCTGTGCCATGCCACGCTGAATGTCCGCGTAATCCTGTGCCGTAATAATGTTTTGTGCTTGCAGCATTTCTGCATGTGCTAGCGATCCCAGGATATCAACTGCGGCCATACGATTGTCAAAAAACACCGAGGCGGTGTAGCGTTTCACCAAATCAGAGACAGGTTCAGAGAAGCGCGCTGACCAAGCCTCGCTTTTTTTAGAAAATTGTGATGTCATAGTGGATGTAAAAGTAGCGATAAAATAAGAGAGATGATGAGACCACAAAAAGTTTTTAGTTGGCGACGGGCGGTCAATCCGCAAGTTGTCGTTGCTTGTCCGAATAGGTAAGCTACCTCCCGATTTTCACTGCGATTGTGTCGCGCGATGTTGCCATTGCCCTAATGAGCAATGTTATCGAAAATGCCAGTTAAATTGATTTGTAGTGTAAAGTTCGTCGCAGATTATACCGCGACTCGCTTTCGCCTTTTAGATTTCACCGCATAATCTTCTAAGTACATTTTATATCGCGTGAACTGCATTGAGAACGATAACGCTAAGCGGCGAGGTTAACTTCGCTAACTGTTAGCAAAGCACTGGTTAGTAAAAATTAGAAGAATCAATTGCTTGTTTAAACTTGGATGGGTATGCAGACAAACAAAGAAACGTCACAATCTGAGCTCTATATCCCCGATTGTTGTAATTTGGGGATCGTTGTCAGGGCGCTCGTTGCTGTCAATTTATTAATTTTATTATGCTTGCTTGGTCGCGGACAAGGATGGGGTCAAACATTGCAAGATTTTGTTGAAACGTCGATGTTGGTGGAATTAATTTGCTTGCTTTCGTTGTTTGCGTTGTGTGGTATCAGACGATTAGTGGAGCGTGAACCTGTTACTGCATGGATGCAAAGAATTGTTTGTGGAACGATACCTGCCATTATTTGCTTTCTGATCGTACTGGGCTTTAGGCAAATGGAGTGGTTTATCTATAGTTTTCCCAATTTGGATATTGGACAAGCAGTTTTGTTTTGTTTTGTCATTGGCCTGACCTTGCAACATTATTTTGAGATGCGCACAAAGGCATTTTCACCCGCCTTGGGAGAAGCTCGCTTACAAGCGTTGCAAGCGCGAATACGACCACATTTTCTCTTTAACAGCTTAAATGCAGTCTTGTCCCTTATTCGCACCGAGCCGCTCAGAGCAGAAACAGCCTTGGAAGATTTAGCAGATTTATTTCGTGCCCTCATGCGCGACACCAGAAATTTGACGACACTTGGGGATGAAATCACTTTATGTCAGCAATATCTGGCGATTGAAAAATTGCGCTTGGGCGAACGTTTACAAGTTGAATGGGATATTCAAAACCTTACTAAGCAAGAACTAAGCACTACTAAAATGCCCGCTTTGTTGTTGCAGCCTTTATTAGAAAATGCGATTCACTACGGTGTAGAGCCTGCCATAAACCACAAGCCAGTGCATATTTCTATTGAAAAACGATTGGATAAAATTGAAATTAAAGTGACAAACATCTATCATCCTCATGCGCAACTTTCCAAAGGAAATCATATGGCCTTGGACAACATTCGCCAGCGCTTGAAATTACTTTACGATATCGAAGCACAATTGCAGACCACACAAGCGAATGGTGAGTTTGTGGTGCAATTGATTTTTCCTGAAAATACTTGAGACCTATGACGAATCTGCGTATTTTGATTGTCGATGATGAAGCGCCCGCCAGAACGCGGATGAAGACCTTGATCGAAGATATACAGGATAGTTGTCCTTGCGAATTGATCGGTGCAGTCGCCGATGGTCAGGCGGCTTTGGATGTGCTCGTTGCGCAGTCAGTCGATATCTTATTACTTGATGTGCAAATGCCCGGTATGACAGGGATAGAGCTGGCTCAGCATATTGCCGATGCAGGATTGCCATCCCAGCCAGCTATCATCTTTGTGACAGCTTATGATGAGTATGCATTGCAAGCTTTTGAAGTGCATGCGTTGGATTATCTATTAAAGCCAGTGCGTGCTGCTCGCTTGCAAGATGCACTGCAGCGCGTGCAGTCATTGCGCCAACAGCAAAGTGTACAAGCTCAGCAGGAAAAATTACGCGATTCGTTGAAGACGATCCCTAAAGTCAGACAAAATTTTTCTGTACTAGAAAAGAATCGCGTGTTGTTAATTCCGGTGCGCGATGTTTTGTTTTTGAAGGCCGAGCAAAAATATGTCACGATACAAACACGTACACGTTCCTATTTGACCGAAGAATCATTAGTGTCGATAGAATCCGAACTGGGTGAAATTTTTGTGCGTGCGCACAGAAATGCTTTGGTTGCACGTGATGCGATTGTGGGAGTTGAACGATCAAGCCTCGCTATAGAATCGGCGCTGGAAATGGACAAGACAGACGGTGATAAAACTGTGGACGCATGGCAAGTGATCATCCGTGATGTCGCCGAGCGCTTACCAATTTCGCGCCGCCAGTGGCCTGTGATTAAGAGTTTGGTGCGTTGAAATATCAGCTTTTTGCGCTTTTGGCACGCTTCACGTTTGGATTTTGCTTGGGATACATGGCGTTATTGGGATTGAGTATCGGATGTTAAATTCATGACTGCCAGTGAAAAACTGGCAGTCCATCCGAGATCAAATTAGCAGGCCGCGTGATTGACCGTCACGACATGTATTGCTAGACCACCCAAGGAGGTTTCTTTATATTTTGCCTGCATATCGAAGCCTGTCACGCGCATGGTTTCAATCACCTGATCCAGACTGACATGATGGGTGCCGTCGCTTTTTAAGGCTAAGGATGCGGCGGTAATTGCTTTTACTGCGCCCATACCATTGCGCTCGATACAAGGAATTTGTACCAAGCCACCGATAGGATCGCAAGTCATGCCAAGGTGGTGTTCGATCCCGATTTCAGCAGCCGATTCGATTTGCTCATTCGTCCCACCTAATGCTGCGGTTAAACCGGCCGCAGCCATTGCACAAGCGACGCCAACTTCCCCTTGGCAGCCGATCTCTGCACCCGAAATTGAAGCATTTTTCTTGCACAGCATACCGATTGCAGCAGCCACCAACATAAATTCACGTATGCCTTTGACAGGGTCGCTAGGGTGACAGTCTTGTGAATAGTATTTAATGATAGCGGGAATAATGCCTGCCGCGCCATTGGTTGGTGCCGTAACGACACGACCGCCCGCTGCATTTTCTTCATTGACAGCCATCGCATACAAACTTACTTTGTGCATGCCATCATGCGGCAAACTATTATGCGTTTCATTTGCGGTCAGCCAGAGTTTTGCGGCACGACGTTGTACGTGTAAACCACCTGGCAATTCACCGGTGATTTTCAAGCCACGTTCTATGCATGAATTCATCACTCCCCAAATTTTGTCGAGGCCGGCGTCGAGTTCTGCCTCACTGCAGTGACTGAGTTCATTTGCACGCAAGAGCGCAGCTAGCGAGAGTCCAGTGCTTTTGCCATGGTCTAATAGCTCTGCCATGGTGCCGAAAGGGTAGGGGACGTTGATCGCAGGTGCCGCAATGGTACTTGCATTGGCATTCAATTCTTCTTCGGTGTAGATAAAGCCACCACCTGTCGAATAGAAGGTTTGACTATATTCGCTGCCATCCTTGCGCGTCAAAGTAAATCGTAGGCCGTTAGGATGACCAGGCAATACTTCCTTTTTGTGCCAGAGCACATCATCCAAAATATCGAAATCAAGGTTGACTTTGCCTAGCAAGTGCATGACCCCTGATCGTGCCAGTTCAGCCAACTTGTCATCCACAGTGTCAGGCACAACATCTTGTGGTGTCTCGCCCATTAAACCTAGCAATACGGCTTTGTCGGTGGCGTGACCGAGACCAGTAAGTGCAAGTGAGCCATATAAGGCCACTTGCACTTTGTGCGCCTGTTCTAAATTCGGACATTCCAGCAAAAAACGACGAGCTGCAATCATCGGTCCAACTGTATGGGAGCTGGACGGACCTACACCAATTTTAAATAAATCAAACACACGCATATCCATGCCAATATTCCTTAATCCGAGACCACTATAGAAAATTTTTTGCTAAGAAATTGATCTCCGCTTTAGAATATTTTCATTCTGATCAATTGGCGACTTTCACGTTTTTAAGCATGTCAGTCACCAGTGCCGGGAGATCAATTTCTGCCTTCCAACCCCAATCTTTGTAAGCGGCTTCATCATTCAAACTTTGCGGCCAACTTGCAGCGATTGCCTGGCGGCTATCCGGCGCGTAGTGTACCTGAAAGTTTGGTAGGTTTTTAGTGATTTCACTTGTGAGTTCTTGTGGGTTAAAGCTCATACCACTAACGTTATACGAAGAGCGAATTTTGATATTTTCTACAGGGGCATCCATCAAACTAATCGTCGCACGAATAGCGTCAGGCATATAGATCATTGGCAAAGATTGTTGCGCTTCGAGGAAACAAGAATATGCTTCACCTTTCAACGCTGAATGGAAAATCGCGATCGCATAATCGGTCGTGCCGCCACCTGGCGGAGACTTGTAGCTGATGATGCCAGGATAGCGGATGCTACGGACATCAACATTGTATTTCTGGAAGTAGTATTCGCACAAACGTTCGCCAGCCAGCTTGCTGATGCCGTAAATCGTGTTTGGATCCATCACGGCATATTGCGGTGTGTTCACAGCTTCGGTATTCGGACCAAATGCAGCGATCGACGATGGCCAGAAAACTTTTAAGGGGTGACCCGCTTCACCACGGATACGTGCCAATTCCAATATGTTCAGCAAGCCGTCCATGTTCAATGTCCAGGCTTTCAATGGCGCTTTTTCACCAGTCGCGGAGAGTAGTGCCGCGAGTTGATATACCTGCGTAATTTTATATTGATCGTGAATCTGCGCCAGACGTTCAGTATTTAATACATCCACGACTTCGTAGATTTTCGCGCCATATAAACTGCTAGGGCTTATATCAGCGGCGATCACATTATCTGCACCATGTTGCGCTGCCAAAGCATCGACCAATTCACTACCAATTTGACCGTTAGCACCGATGACTAAAATACGTTCCATTTGTATTCCTTACTTTTCCATTGGATGACATTTTTTTGCCGGGGAGGCGTAGAGTTCACAGAGGCATAAATCAAAACTTTCTCTGCGCACTCGGGGCCTCTGCGGCAAAAACTTTTATTCTTTACTTGATTAAACCTAATTCGCGACCAGCCTGCGCAAAGGCGGCGAGAGCTGTTTCTAATTGTTCTTTAGTATGTGCAGCAGATAACTGCACTCGCACACGCGCTTGACCCATAGGCACGACTGGATAGAAGAAGCCTGTCACCAAAACACCCAGTTCATACATGCGCGCCGCAAATTTTTGCGCTACTGGCGCATCAAATAGCATCACGGGAACGACAGGGTGTGTGCCAGGTTTGATGGTAAAACCAAGCGTTTCAATTTCTTTACGGAAGAAAACCGTGTTCTCGTGCAAACGATCACGCAATTCTGTGGATTTCGATAGACGTTCCAGCACAGCTAAAGACGCGCCAGCAATCGAAGGTGCCAATGTATTCGAAAACAAATACGGACGTGATTTTTGACGCAAGGTATCGATCACTTCTTTTCGCGCTGCTGTAAAGCCACCCATTGCGCCGCCCAAAGCCTTCCCTAAAGTGCCCGTAATGATGTCGATTCGCCCCATCACATTATGGTGTTCATGTGTCCCACGGCCAGTTTTTCCGAGGAAGCCAGATGCGTGGCATTCATCGATCATCACTAAAGCATCATACTTATCTGCGAGATCGCAAATCTTGTCGAGTTGGGCAATCGTGCCATCCATAGAGAACGCGCCGTCCGTGACGATCACGCGATGGCGTTTGTCTGCGGCGGCTTGCAATTGTTTTTCCAGATCGGCCATGTCGTTGTGGGCGTAACGGAAACGTGCGGCTTTGCATAAGCGAATGCCGTCAATGATAGACGCGTGGTTTAGGGCATCAGAAATTATCGCATCGTTTTCATCAAACAATGGTTCGAAAACGCCACCATTTGCATCGAAAGCTGCCGCATACAGAATCGTATCTTCCATCCCGAGAAAGTCAGCGATTGCGCGTTCTAATTGTTTGTGTACAGTTTGTGTACCGCAGATGAAACGGACTGACGATAAGCCATAACCATATTGCTCAGTTGCCTTGATCGACGCTTGTACTGTTGCTTCGTCACCCGATAAGCCTAGATAGTTATTTGCGCACAGGTTGATTAACTGACGACCATCATCGCATTGCACTAATGAGCCCTGACGAGATGAAATTACTCGTTCCGGTTTATACAGACCTTGTTCGCGCAGACTGTCCAGATTGCTGGCTAAACCAGTAAAAAAAGAATTCTTCTTAGTACTCATGGTATTGCTCATATTTATCTCCTGGCAGGAAAGTGGCTTCTGGTATGATGGAAAAAAGCTGAAATTTGATTCTCTGTATAGATATATCAAATTTCTTGAAAATTCTTAATTTTGTGAAATATTCGATATATCGAACTAAAATTCAATATAGCGAATATTATCTATGCTCATTTAATTTTGCAAGCGAAACTATGAAAAAAGTGATTGCCCCCGTGATAACCCCCGCAACGCCGCCTGAAGTAGGGGCTACCTTACAGCGTTTACGGCTAGATAGAGGTTTAACTTTGGAAGACTTATCCCGCACTGCGGGAGTATCGAAGTCGATGCTGTCGCAAATTGAAAGAGAAAAGGCCAATCCCACCATTGCAGTAGCATGGCGTTTGGCGAATGCGCTTGGAATAGGCATGGCAGAATTGCTCACAGCGGAGGTTCCTAAGGTGGATTTGATCCGTATGTTAGAACCTCATGAGACACCGACTTTGCCGGGCGAACATTCTGGATATGTCTTGAAGATACTCGGCCCTATGGAGTTGGCAGGGCGCTTTGAGTGGTATGAGTTGATCCTAGCACCCGGTGGCGCATTGATTTCTAATCCCCATGATCCTGGCACTTCCGAACATCTGACACTGATCGCCGGTAATGTCGAAGTGGAAGTAGATGGGCTGAAGAAGAAGCTGAAAGTAGGCGGCACCGCCCGTTACGATGCTGATCGTATTCATGCGATACGCAATGTTGGCAAAACGGAAGCAAAGGCGCTGATGGTTGTCACTCACCGTTAGACTTGCACTTGCTTGTTGCGTTTATGTGGATCACTTATTGGTCAATTAGCTTTCACGTTGCATTTGCTACAGTATGCGATTTTGTAAGATTTTTTGCGTAATTTGCCTCGGAGTTGATGAAAGTTTTCGTTTTATATGTCACTTCATTAAGACTTTGCACACACTCAATCGCTCTCCATGGAAAATTTGCCAATTCTTTTATGGAAAATCGCTTCCTTCCGAATTTCCTGCTGCAATGCAAGATATAATTAAGCCGAACCTCTTCTTTGCTTACTTTTATCCTTATTCTCAATCATGCAATACCTGTCCACCCGCGGTTACGCAGCATCTTCTGATTCCTCTGTTTCATTTTCTGAAATTTTACTAGGCGGTTTGGCACCTGATGGGGGCTTATATCTGCCGAAATCTAATCCGCAAGTAACAGCTGATGAGCTCAATGCATGGCGCTCCTTGAGTTACGCTGAATTGGCGTTTGAAGTTTTACGAAAATTTGCAACGGATATTCCAGAAGCAGACTTAAAAGCGATCACCTCCAAAACATACACAGCAGAAGTGTACAAAAATGTGCGTAGCGATGAATCTGCTCAGGCGATTACGCCACTGCGAACTTTGCAAGAAAAGGATGGCACCAAGTTAGTGTTGCAGGCATTGTCTAATGGCCCGACTTTGGCATTTAAAGATATGGCGATGCAATTGCTCGGCAATTTATTCGAATATGCTTTGGCAAAAAATAAGGCGGAATTGAATATTTTTGGCGCGACTTCTGGAGACACCGGCAGTGCGGCTGAATACGCGATGCGTGGGAAACAAGGTATCCGCGTCTTTATGCTGTCGCCACATAAAAAAATGAGTGCATTTCAAACCGCGCAAATGTTTAGCTTGCAAGATGCCAATATTTTTAATATCGCCGTCGATGGTGTGTTTGATGATTGCCAGGATATGGTGAAAGCGGTCTCCAATGATTTGGAATTTAAGAGCCGCCAAAAGATTGGTACCGTTAATTCGATTAACTGGGCGCGAGTAGTGGCACAGGTTGTCTATTATTTCCGTGGATATTTGGCCGCGACTACCAGCAATGAGCAACAAGTGTCTTTCACGGTACCATCGGGTAACTTTGGCAATATCTGCGCAGGCCATATTGCCCGCATGATGGGACTGCCTATCGCGCAATTGGTCGTGGCGACCAATGAAAATGATGTGCTTGATGAGTTTTTCCGAACCGGTGTTTATCGCGTGCGTAAGTCGGCTGAGACGTATCATACGACTAGTCCTTCTATGGATATTTCTAAAGCGTCCAACTTCGAGCGTTTTGTGTATGACTTACTCGACGGCGACACTGCTCGGGTTGCCGCGTTGTTCAAAAAGGTTGAAACCGAAGGCGGCTTTGATTTATCAGGCAAGCCAGGCAGTGATGGCGATGAATTTAAAAAGGTAGCACAATTTGGATTTGTTTCAGGGAAATCGGTGCATGCAGATCGATTGCAGACGATACGTCAGGTCGAGCAAGAATACGGTATTACAGTCGATACGCATACCGCAGATGGCATCAAGGTAGCACGAGAACACTTGCAAGCAAATGTCACGATGATCGTGTTAGAAACCGCATTGCCAGCGAAATTTAATGAGACTATACAAGAAGCTTTAGGTCGCGATGCCGAGCGGCCAGCGGGATTTGAAAACATTGAAAGTTTGTCACAGCGCTTTGAAGTGATGAGTATAGATGTGATCAAGATGAAAGCATATATCGCGCAACATACTGGCTTGTGATCGGCGAATAATTGGTTTGTTGACGAACTCGCTTACTCGTTGGTGAATACGTAAGGCGGCACAGTTTTTGTGGCCGCCTTTTTTATATGCTTGTGACACCAATCATCTCGTTATTTGTTATCAGATTTGTTATCAGACATGCTGCTATTTTCAACCAGATCTGTCGTTGTGCCCGCAATCGGTAAGGTGAAGTAAAACGTCGATCCTACTCCTTCGGTCGACTCAAAGCCAATTTCTCCCTGCATACGTTCGACCATTTGTCTGCAAATTGAAAGGCCCAAACCCGTGCCGCCTTTTTTGCGAGTACTGCTACCATCGACCTGCGAAAATTTTTTGAATAGGCGATCTTGATATTGTTCGGGGATGCCTTCCCCGACATCTTTTACCAAGACTTTGACATGCCTAAGCTCTTTTAAAATATTGATTTCGACTTTGCTATTTGGATGGGAAAATTTTGCGGCGTTGGATAAAAGATTGGACATTATTTGTCCTACCCGCAAAGGGTCGGCATTGACCATGCTGTCCTGCGTCAAAGGCATGAACTTGAATTGCACCTGGTATTCATGTGCAAAACTTTGATTGTTGTCGATGCTTTCTGCAATAAGTTGATTGATAGCGAAATTTTGTGTGTTAAATTCCATTTTGCCGCCAACCAATTTATCCATATCTAAAATGTCATTGATAATCAGCGCCAATTGCTGTCCGTTTTGCAATGCTATATGAATCATACGGGCGAGTGATTCTGGCAAGTTTCCAAAAATACCGCCTTCGATGAGCTTTAGCGAGCCAATAATAGATGTTAAGGGTGTCCTGAGTTCATGGCTCACGATGGAAACGAATTCACTCTGCATGATTTCTAAGTGTTTTCGTTCGGTAATATCACGGAGCACGATGATTAGCTCGGGGCCTTCTTTTTGCTGGGTCGATGAGATACTAAATTCTAGGTGTAACTGGTTGCCGTGGAAGTCCGTGATAGTGCTTTCCCTGGTATAGAAAGAATTGCGTTCGATTTCTTGGACGGCATCCATTATTTGAGGCGACTGAATGAAGTGCTCGATATCCGCCAGCAGTACGGGATTGTTTTCACCGCAAAGTAAGTTAAAAAAATTAGTTTGTAGATACGCCGCTTCTGGTAATTTCCATAGCGCCATTGCCGCGGGATTAATCGATCGAATAGCGCCATTTAAACTAGTGCTGACGATCCCTTCCGCAACTTTATTCAAGATCGTCTGGGTATATTCTGCGCTCGCCAGCAATTGGCTTTCTGCTGTGACCCTGCGGCTGATGTCGATGACTTGAAAGATCCAATAAGTCTTCTCTAATTTTTCGTATTCAATGAGAGCCAGACTGAGCAAGCAACTTACTGCTCTGCCATCGCGATGACGTAAACTTAGTTCAAATTGTAAGCTATTCTTTCCTTGTGCTATCCATTGTTGATGGAGCTTAGGCGCTGCCAATTGAGAAGATAGGTCGGTAATTGGCTTTTGTAATAGTTCGTATTCTTCGTAGCCCAGAATATTGCACAACATAGGATTTACGCTAATCCAATTTCCATCAACATCGACCAGTGCCATTCCCTGCGGCGCAGTATTGAAGGCGCGTAAGAAGCGCTGTTGACTTTCATTGAGGGCAAAATAGGCGCGCGTCTGTCTACGATAGGATTGCAAAGTTTTCGCGATGAGAAAGCCCAATAATAAGGCAATCAACCAACCTGCAAGACGTTGCGACTGGGTGTAAATGAAATCTGAACTCAAGTGACTAGTTGACGCAAGAAGTTCTATGTTGCGTCCAGAAATATTTAGCTTTAACTTCGAAGTGATCTGCTTTGTCGAGTTTACTAGAAGATCTTCTTTGCCATAAATTGCTTGCGATTTGCTCAGACTCTCAAGGTCGATAATTGCGAAATCAATTTTTAGTTGCTGCGCTCTTTGCTCCGCCAGCGCAAATACTTGTTTTGCATTTAATACGGTACTGATCATTCCCCAATAACTCTCATCCGCAAGAAAAACAGGGACGCGATAGGCTAAACCTAATCCGCCTTGTCTTAATTCGAAAGGTCCTGCCAACGCCGGATGCTCACTTTGAATGATTTTCCTAATCGCCGGCCATTGTTGTGGATTATCTGGATAGTAAAGTCCGAGTGCTGATTCGTTACCTTGCCGCGGTACGACGGTTTGAATGCGATTCCCCGGTGCTAAAGTAATATTGCGTATACTAGGCTCGGATGCTTGTAGGTCGAGTAACCAAGGTTCGATTTCATTTATTTTATATTCTCCGTTCTTCGACTTGATGAAAGAAACTAAGCCAGAGGCCAAGTGGATAGTCGCGTTCAATTCGGATTCTATAATCGCGCGTAACTCACCCGCATTGCTCATCATGTTCTCACGTGCAATGCTTTCTTGACGTCGATCTTCTTCGAATAAGATCAGTTCGGTCGCGCAACCCGTGCCGACAAAGACAACTATTGGCAATATTCGCCCGAGCCAGCGACGTCCACGTGATTCGTGTTCAAAAAACCGGAGCGAGGGTGTCTTCATTGGAAGTAAATAGAGAAGTTTCTTAGATTCAAACATATTCGTTAGGGATAGTCTCGATTTTGCACTACTTCTCTCGTCAATTGTTGCGGCGAGATAACACTCGATAACATTCTTTTGCAAAGTCTATCCGTAGGTGTTTTTTTGATTACTGTTTTGTAAAATTTTTGTGATTGAAGAATCGGTCATTCTTGTCGCACGTCTCACATGTCTGCTTCCCCATTCAGATTGGCGGCCATACATCCTCTTGGGATGACGCATAACTTGAAATTCAAGCCGAGAGAATTTAGATAAACAAAATTGTTTCGTAGAATTAATGTATGAATTTTGACAGGCTATGCCAGTTTTTGTGCTGTTTGTCTCAAACCATGGGTCAGCTTCTCCGACCTCAATTACTCTGCGTTCATCAGGTTCGAATTGGATTTATCCCCCGCGATTTATTTCTTCTGAACTCGCTTCAAATTACATTCAGATGCGATGCTAATTCGCCATTGAATCCTACAAGAAAGAGGAGATGCATGATGTTAGAGATACGCAATGTCAGTAAAAAATTCGGTAAAACTGTGACTGCTGTGGATGATGTTAGCTTGAGCTTGCAGCGTGGTGTTTTGGGTTTAATTGGACACAATGGCGCAGGGAAAACCACGCTAATGCAAATGATCGCAACCCTTACCAAACCGACCAGTGGAGAAATTATTTTTCAAGGCGTGAATATCGTTAACGCGCCAGACGCGATTCGTACGCGACTGGGATTTTTGCCGCAAGATTTTGGCGTGTACCCTAATTTGAGTGCGCTCGAATTTATGCAATATTTTGCCGCACTGAAAGGAGTACGCGATCCAGAACGCATACGTTATCTGCTCGAGCTAGTTAACTTGACAGAACATGCGCATCGTTCTGCTGCCTCATTTTCGGGTGGTATGCGCCGCCGTTTAGGGATTGCGCAAGCCTTACTCAATGATCCGGATATCTTGGTAGTGGATGAGCCAACGGCTGGCTTAGACCCGGAAGAGCGCTTACGTTTTCGAAATTTGCTGTCAGATTTAGGGACTGAGAAATTGGTGATTATGTCGACCCATATTGTCTCTGATGTTGAAAGTGTCGCCAGCGAGTTAGCAATTATGCGCGCCGGAAAGTTGATTGGGTTTGAAACGCCGGAGGCGATGATTGCTAAAGCACATGGGCAAATCTGGACGGTCCAGGTAGCGAATGCCGAAGCCGAAATCATGCGTCAGAAGTTCCAAGTCTTGCAAGCACAGCGACAGGGGGAATACATGTCGCTGCGAATTGCCCACCTCAATAAACCACATCCTGACGCACAGTTGGTTATCCCTAGTTTGGAAGATGCTTTGATGGCGCAGCGTTACTCCTTGCAAGAGGTGGCATGATGTCTGGTACCCCTTTTTCTACGAATTCTTCCTTGAGTTCAGGTTTGCAGGCAGATTCCGCACAGGCCAAATCTGCGAGGATTCATGTGCCCGTTTCTGCGAATTTGGGATGGCGCCACACGTGGCATTTAATTCGTGTGCTATGTTTGAATGAAGTTAGATTGCGTATGCGCAGGCTCAGTACCTTATTTGCCGTGATGGCGATGATTGCGATTAGTTGGGCAATGATAGTTGATCCCCAAACGGGATCTAGCATGATGGCGATTAACAATGCGCGGGTGCTGTACACAAGCTCCGCACTGGCTATGGGAAGCGCTAGTTTATTGAGCTTCTTATTGGCTTTGATAGGTTTTTATCTCGTGCGCGGCCGGATTGTGGAGGACTTGCGCAGTGGCATAGGAAGTGTGATCGCATCCACTTCTGTCAGTAATAGTTTATTTCTGTTTAGCCGCTGGTTAGGTGGGACTGTCTATATGCTTGCTTTGGTCCTGGTGGCAATGAGTTCGATCATCGTCTTGCATGCGATCCGTGGTGATGGTCCGATACAGTTATGGGTTTATTTGCAAACCTATTTATTGGTGCTAGGGCCAATGATTGTGTTTGCGGTCGGTGCTGCGATCTTATTTGATAGTGTGCCTGTTCTAATGGGAAAAGCAGGTGACTTCTTGTATTTTATTGCATGGGTCATGCAAATATCGATTATTTCCAAAATTGAGCAATTGAGCGCGGGGGCGATATCCCCTTGGCTATTTTTAGATTTTAGCGGTCTGGTGACGACTATTTTCACGCTGAAGACCCATTTGATGACAAATCACTTTTCTTTGGGGGCCAGCACATTTGATCCACAAGTGACGCCAATTACGTTGCCAGTGGTGATGTGGTCACTGCAGATGGCGCTGATGCGTATCGGTTCAGCCGCTTTGGCACTATGTTTGTTGCTTCCAGCAATTCCATTATTTCATCGATTTTCACCAGATAAAGTCAAACAAGCACACGCACGCAAGCGTCGTTCACCGTTGGAAATTCTCAATGGTTGGTCACGACCATTCGCAAAGCAGGCGCAAGTCTTGTTTGTCTGGTCGGCGCGATTTGCGAATTTTTTCGGACAAGTGTTAGCAGATGTGGCTCTCACTTTTGTGAATGCACCATTTGCGATTTTGGTGCTGGTTGTCGTGACTGGGTTGGGCGCATTGGTGTCACTTCACTCATTGCCCGGATTGACAGTATTTGCGGTGGCATTCTGGGGTATCTTAGCGAGTGACGTGAGTACACGTGATTTTCAGGCCGCGATCGAGGGCATGACTGCGGCGGTGAATGGTGGTGCGCAACGCCGTTATTTTAGACACTTGAGCGCGACTATGGTTTTGGGATTTCTCTTTGTCGGCGTTATTTTGTTTCGCTTGAGCTTCGCGAACCCATTCATGGCTCTAGTTTTGGCGATTGGCATTTTTAGTATGAGTGCTTTAGCCACCTGCTTGGGAAAAACATCCAGAACGTCAAAAACGTTTATGTCCTTATACCTGTTCACTTTATATGTCGCTACCCAAGCTAGTAAAGCGCCTATGTTGGATATTTTTGGCTTCAATGCTGTGGCGACTGGTGTTCAAGTAATCATGCAATTAGAAATTGCAGTTGCGGCCATTTTTATAGGCTTTCTCTACACGCGTTGGAAAAATTCCTAATTGACTGTGACATTTTAATAGCAACAATTGGCGTAAAGTATCGTAATATATTGTCTAATATCAATATTCTCTCGATACTTTTCTTGAGTTTGGCCATTCTTGCGAATATTCGCTGCAATTGCCATTCGCCACTTGTAGAGCCTTCATGATCGAACTACGTAGAAGTCCTAGAATCAATGTCACATGGCGCGGGCTCATCAAACTGGGTGAGGGCAAGGTTTTTCCTATCCGCGTCTTTAATATCTCGGAAACAGGCATACTTATCATGAGTGAGCAGGTTTTGACTATTGATAAAGAATATCAATTGATGTTGGAAATTCCTCATATCGATCAAGAATCAATGATTCCTTACAAAGTTCCTTGCAAGGTGGTGGTTTCTCACGCGATCTTGAGCGGAAACTTTTTCCGAGTTGGGGTGCGCATACTGGAGATCGCGGACTTACATCGTGACTTAATTAATGCCTGGGTATCGCTCTCGAAAAAATTCGATCCTCCTAAAGAAAACTAAAAACAAGTAATTCAACCGAATTGATGAGGGACAGGAAATTGCCGGTCTATTTTTGCCTCGGCTCAGACGCAGCTTGTCCTGAATGCGGTTAAAGGCTAAAATGCTCGCGTTTTGGTGCTCGCCGACATAATCATGTTGGCGGTTAAACGGGAAACATGATGCTAAATGCATAAATGTGCTGCCCCCGCAACGGTGTACAAACGTCTAATTTTGCTTTAGTGATGATTAGGCCAGCCATCCTTCATTACCACTGTGCTTGCTGCATGGGAAGGTGTGATGGTGATGTTTGTCAGCCCGGATACCGGCCAAGATAAGTGAAGTATTACGAACGGGGATGTTCTGTGATGATTTTTCTTGCGCTGGTTTTCTCTAAAACTAACTCAGTGAATTAGTAATTTCAGTAATGGTGGGTCAGAAATTTTTGACTAGCCTTTGCATTTCTATTCGCCTCATATTTTGTATTCAAGCACCTGACGGGGATGATGGTGACTTGCGACTTGCTGTCCGCAGATCTGAAATGATGGCCTGCGGATAACTATCAACGTGATTTTATGATGATTCAACATTTCAAACCTTTTAGCTTGGGCTTGGCGATTGCCGCCTGTTTTTCTACACCAGTATCCGCACAAACGACAAATTCTCAAGAACAAGTACTGATCACTGCAACCCGCCAAGCACAGCTTGCAAAAGACGTGTTGGCAGATAACGTCATCATTACCGCCGAACAAATTTTGAAGTCCGGTGCGACTAGCATCGTCGACCTGCTGCAACAACAACGCGGTATTGAAATCTCTCGGACCGGTGGTGCTGGTTCTGTTTCTTCCGTATTTATTCGTGGCGCGGCGAATGCTCAAAGCGTGGTGTTTGTTGATGGTGTGCGAATCGGTTCTTCGACTACCGGTGGTGCAACTTGGAGCAGCATTCCCTTGTCGCAAATTGAACGCATAGAAATAGTGTATGGCCCGCTATCTAGCTTGTATGGTGCGGATGCGATGGGTGGCGTAATTCAGTTATTTACCAAAAAATCTGGTCCGCAATCACGCACTAGTTTGAACTTCGGAATGGGCAGTAATCATTTGCGTAAATTCGAAGCGGGCGTTTTCGGCTCTTCTGCGAATGATTTTCAGTATAGTTTGAATACCGCCAAAGAGAGTAGTGATGGCTTTTCCGCTTCCAAGCCAGGCGCAGGTCCCTATACTTACAATGCCGATAAAGATGGATATACGCAAAAAAGTTTCAACGGAAATTTGTCCTGGAAGCTGATGTCAGAATTGACCGTTGGTGTGAATTTTGTACAAAGTACGCTGGATGTGGATTTTGATGCAGGCCCATCTTACCGTGATCGTGGTCAGCAGAAGTTTGATAATGTCGCGACATTTGCGAAAGCGAAGTTGTCACCAAACTGGAACTCCAGTTTGCAGTTCTCACGTAATACCGATCGTGTTTTTACCGACGCGTCGTATGGCAAGGGAAATGCAGATACTGCACAACGTGGCTGGACTTGGCAGAACGATGTGAGTTTTGGAAAAGATGTTTTGCAATTTGTGGTTGAAGATCGCGAAGAAGACGTACGAACGAATACATCAGGTCTCGGCGGTAAGCGTGATACACAATCCTATGCAGTCGCGTATGTGATGAAACAAGACGCGCATTTGGCGAGTGTGAGTGCCCGTCTCGATGATAGTTCTCAATACGGAAAACATAGCACTGGTAGCCTCGCTTACGGTTATAAATTGAATGATGTTTTGCGTGTCAATGCAAGTTATGGCACTAGTTTCCGCGCGCCGACCTTCAATGAATTGTATTACCCTGGCTTTGGCGTCGCATCGAATAAACCTGAGTTAGGAAAGAACTCAGAAATCGGTGTGTTCTTTGATGACAGCCTTGTGCAGTTGAGCGCGGTTTACTATCAAAATAAGATCACTGACTTATTGGTCAGCACGAATCCTTGTCCGGTTGAATTATCAACACACCGCTATGGCTGTGCTTACAACGTAAATAAGGCGACTTTGTCTGGTGTGACGATGGGTGCAGCAACGCGTTTGGGTGTCTGGAACCTACGTGCGACCCTCGACATTCAAGATCCTAAAGACGACACCACTGGTAAACGTCTGGCACGTCGTGCTAAACAGCATGCGAGTTTTGGTGTGGACTATCGTATCGATGATTTGACTTTTGGCATAGAAACGATTTTATCTGACGCGCGTTTTGATGACGCAGCGAATCGTAATCGCTTAGCTGGTTATGGCATTGTTAATTTGGTGGCTACGTATAAGATTGCTTCAGATTGGTCCTTATTGGCTCGTTGGAATAACATTGCCGATAAAGATTATGAATTGGCGAAAAATTATCGTACGCCAGGTTCGAATGTCTATGTTGGATTGAGTTACGGCTACAAGTAAGTTGCAGCCTTATGAAGGCTTGAACCAGTAGGGCGGGAATCGATATTATTCTCAGAGAAAAATATCGATTCTTATAAACCAAGAAGTGGTTTGAAGGAATTTTATCGTGATCATTAACTCGCAAAAACGCGCATTTTCCCTGATTCTGGGAATGAGTGTGCTCGCCTTGTTGAGTTTGATATTCGCTAGCTTAATCGGTTCCGTTCCCTTATCTTTGAGTGAATTGCAGCAAGCCCTGATTGAACTGCTGCATGGGCAAAATACAACGCTGGCTACTAGTGTGCTTGATTTGCGCTTGTCTCGTGCGATCTCTGGTTTTGTTACTGGCGCGACGCTGGCTTTATCTGGCGTATTGATGCAAGCCTTATTGCGCAACCCTTTAGCCGATCCGTATGTGTTGGGTTTGTCGGGTGGTGCTTCGGTTGGCGCACTTGCGACGATTTTATTTTTTGGTGCTGGAGTCATGGTCGATATCGCCGCATTTGGAGGCGCGCTTTCTGTCGCAGCATTATTATTTTTGTTGGCCTATCGAGATCTGCGTGGCTCTGGCAGCTCAGAAGGTAGTGCGCCACTTTTGCTGTTGACGGGTGTGATCGTTGCCGCTGGTTGTGGTGCTGTGGTCACCTTATTATTATCGATTGCGCCTGATACCAGTTTGCGTGGCATGGTGTTCTGGATGATCGGTGATTTATCAAATACGCAGCCGCGTTATTTATCGTGGATCATTTTGATTGTCGTCTTAGTTTTCATGATGAAGAATGCCCGGGCAATCAATGTCGCGGCAATGCATGCAGATAATGCCAGTACCTTGGGGATTAATATCGGTCGCTTGCGACAACTCTTATTTGTCAGTGCGGCCTTGTTGACCGCAAGTGCGGTTAGCGCCGCTGGTAGTATTGGATTTGTCGGTCTCATTATTCCGCATGCTTGCCGCTTTGCGTTAGGGCCTGATCATCGTTTATTAATCCCCGTTGCTAGCCTAGCTGGTGGATGTTTCTTAGTTTGTGCTGATGCCCTTGCGCGCACCGTGGTCGCGCCGCAGCAGTTGCCGGTTGGCGTGATTACTGCTTTGATCGGTGTTCCTGTTTTCCTGATTCAATTACACCAATTGCGGAGAAATTGATGACGACGAAAGCGATATTGACAACCCAGAATGTTAGCTTAAGTGTGGGTTCCGGTGCCGGCACAAGAGGCGACAATAAGACGTTGATCAGTGATTTGAATTGGCAAGTTCAGAGTGGAGAATGCTGGTGCGTGATTGGTCGCAATGGTGCTGGCAAAAGTACACTGCTACGCAGCTTAGCGCGATTGCGTGAGACTGATGCAGGAACAATTCAATTGCATGGTCGGGATCTGAATGGGTGGACTTTAGAAGAACTGGCGCGACAACGAGCTTATTTATCGCAATCTCGGGTAGACGCCTTTGCCTATCGGGTGATAGAAACGGTGCTGAGTGCACGCCACCCTTACCATGACACCCATTTTTGGGAGTCCAAACAAGATCACGAAATCGCTTTGGATGCTTTGCGTTTGTTAGATGTCGCAGAATTTGCGCAGCGCGATGTGCGTAGCCTTTCTGGCGGTGAACGCCAACGCGTGGCGATCGCCGCCTTACTCGCTCAGGATGCAAGCTTGCTGTTATTAGATGAACCCGCGAATGCACTCGACCTTAGTCATCAGGTGAGTGTGATGCAATTGCTGGCCGGTGAATGCGCCCAAAAACAAAAAGCGGTCATCATGGTTAGCCATGATCTAAATTTGTCATATGGCATCGCAAGTCACGCTTTATTGATGATGCCTGATGGTTCTTATTTATGTGGCGACAAAGAGCACGTGATGACTGTCGATAATCTAAGTCTTTGCCTCGCTCATCCCATTGAACGCTTTGTACATGACGAGCAGGTGCTGTTCTTGCCAAGTACGAAGGTGGCATCATCTTAGTTGCTTCGGCAGCGGTCGTGCTCTCTGCAATAATTATCGTAGCCTTTGCCTAAGTTCAGGTAGTTTCCCCATTTTTGTCAATCAGTACGCGTGCTTAATTGATCTCAATCTTGGTCAGCACGCAGGAGATGTTTAGATGTCAAAGCAACCTACCTCAGCACCCATTGTGATGATTTCAGCGATTGCTTCAGGGCAGGGTAAAACCACGGTCACCGCGGCTTTAGCCCGTCACTTTACCCAAGCAGGTAAAAAGGTTCGTGTATTTAAAACCGGCGCTGATTTCATAGATCCAATGATGCTGCAACAAGCTTGCGGTAGCCCAGTCTTATCGCTGGATTTGTGGTTGTTGGGATTGCCCGCGTGCCGCGCTTTATTAGCGGAAGCGGCACTCCAAAGTGATGTGGTTTTGATTGAAGGCGTGATGGGCTTATATGATGGCACGCCATCTTCCGCTGATTTGGCGAATGCCTTTGGGGTTCCGGTGTTGGCTGTGATAGACGCGTCATCTATGGCACAAACTGTGGGTGCAATTGTGCTTGGACTGCGTGATTTTGGGCCAGTGCGATTAGCGGGAGTAGTCGCCAATCGGGTCGCCACTGCTGGACATTTGAGTATGATACAGAGCGCCTTGCGCGACATCCCACTATTAGGCAGTTTGGCGCGGCAAGAACAGGCTTTGCCGGAACGACATTTGGGCTTAGTGCTGCCAGATGAAGTGGCCGATCTTGATACAATTTTGAATCAATTAGCCGCGAGCGTCACCATTGATGTACCTGCCTGGAATGCAATCGCCGGGGTTGAGTTTTCCGATGAAGATCTGACGATGCCAATTGTTCCGCGTTTATTAGAAGGGCGATGTATCGCGATTGCTAAGGATGCCGCTTTTGCTTTTTTATACCCCGCAAATATACAAGCATTAAAAGATATGGGCGCGCGAATTATCTATTTTTCGCCGGTCGCTGATCAGTCGATTCCAGCCGATGCCGATGCGGTTTATCTGCCTGGTGGATATCCTGAATTGCACGCCCAACAATTGGGTGAGGCGAAAAACTGGCAAGCATCTTTACAGGCATTCTTGACCGCGCAGAAACCGATGTATGCAGAGTGCGGTGGTATGATCAGCCTTGTCGATGAGCTGATCGATCAACATGGCGAGTCGTGGAAAATGGCTGGCATCCTCAGCGGTACGATTACGTTGCAAAAGCGCTTAGCCGCTCTAGGGATGCAAAGCTGGCACTCGTCAGAGGGTGAATTGCGCGGTCATACTTTTCACTATTCCACTTTTGCTTGTCCACTGACCCCCGCAGCGCATACCAGCAGACAAAAGACACAGGATCAAGGCGAAGCGATTTATTGTTTGGGTAGTTTGCAAGCGACTTACTTTCATGCCTACTTTCCTTCGAATTACGTCGCGAGCGCGAATTTGTTTTTAACCGCAACACAAAATTCAACACACGACTGAACTAATACGCCTATGAAAATTCAAACTTTGATGGTGCAAGGGACCACTTCCGATGCCGGTAAAACGACAGTCGTTGCTGCGCTATGTCGGCTATTGCAACGCGAGGCGGTGCGTGTCGTACCGATGAAGCCGCAAAACATGGCTTTAAATAGCGCAGTCACTTCAGATGGTGGTGAAATTGGTCGAGCGCAAGCCTTGCAAGCGCAAGCAGCAGGTTTGGTGCCGCATACCGATATGAATCCCGTATTGATCAAACCATCGTCCGATACCGGTGCGCAAATTATTGTGCACGGTAAGGTCAGAGCTGACATGGATGCGCGTGATTATGATCAATATAAAACTGTTGCTATGTCGGCTGTACTCGAGTCGTATGCACGTCTGCAGCAGCAATACGATGCAATTATCGTGGAAGGTGCCGGAAGTCCTGCTGAGGTTAATTTGCGAGCACGTGATATTGCTAATATGGGTTTTGCCGAAGCAGTTGATTGTCCGGTGATTCTAGTAGCAGATATTGATCGCGGTGGTGTATTTGCCCATTTCATCGGTACGTTGGAATGCTTATCTGAAACTGAACGTGCACGTATTCTAGGGTTCGTGATTAATCGTTTTCGTGGCGATATTAGTTTGCTTGAACCTGGCTTGGATTGGCTGGAAGAAAAGACCGGCAAACCAGTGTTGGCAGTTCTCCCTTATTTACATGGCTTAATGTTAGATGCAGAAGATGCGATTCAAGTGAAACAAAACACGACGGGTAAGTTCCGCATCATCGTCCCCGCGATTCCGCGTATCGCGAATCACACAGATTTCGACGCTTTACGTGCACATCCTGATGTTGATCTGCAATTCATTGGACCTGATCATCCGATTCCTGCAGCGGATTTGATTATTCTTCCCGGCAGTAAAAATACCCGCGATGACTTGGCATTTTTGCAGCAACGTGGCTGGCAGCAAGTTTTGGAAAAACATTTGCGGTACGGTGGCAAGGTGATCGGCATTTGTGGTGGTTATCAAATGTTGGGACAAGTGGTGAGTGACCCGCATGGCGTAGAAGGTCGCGCAGGGGACTCCGACGGTTTGGGTCTACTAGACATTACAACGGAACTCACCCAAGAAAAACGCCTGCAACAGGTACAGGGAACCTGCGTTTTTGGTGATGACCAGACGGCCAAAGTCGAAGGCTATGAAATCCACATGGGAATTACCTATGCGAGCAATGACACTTTGCCCGCCTTTGTGTTGATCAATGGCGCCGCAAAGGAAGACGAGGGAAGTCGTTCACCTGATGATCAGATTTTGGGTACCTATCTTCATGGTTTATTTGATCATCCGGAAGCCTGTCAGGCCTTGCTGCGGTGGGCTGGTTTGCAAAGTGATGTTAAGGTGGATTTGAATGCATTACGTGAACAGAGCATCAATCGGGTAGCCGATGCTTGCTTGCCGTTGCTGAAGGCCTTGCAAAATTTGTAGTATTTCAATAGGCATCGGTAGGCTTTTGTCGCCGCCTTGCCCTGACAATTCCATGACCTCAAGCGATTTTCCATTGCGAGGTATAATGCGCGCCGGACAATCGCTTGTCTGTGTTCCGGCGCCTAAGTTTCCTCTGATCTCCCCATGTTTCACTCTCAGCAGCTTTTGTATCAAAGTGTTTCCTTTTGGGTATTTTGCTGAACTTTATTGAACTAGCCTAAGTCGAAGCTACATCTTTTAATCACTATTGGTCATACTATGTTTTCAGTTCCATCGCAATTTCGTTTAGCCTTAATTCCTTTGTCAGTCTTGTTGGCATACAGCACATCGGCTTCAGCACAACAAGCACAAGAAGAAACCGATAAAACGAAACCAAAACAAACAGCCCCCGCAAATGCGCAAACGCCGGCACCAGCTGTGCAAAAAGTACAAGTTAGTGGTGCCAAAGGTTATGACGAGCGACGTCAAGATACCGCCAGCAAAATCGTGGTGACTCAGGAAGATATCGTTCGCTATGGTGACACTAATATTGGCGATGTGTTGAAGCGTTTGCCTGGTGTAACGATCGGTGGAGTACAAGGACGTGGCGGCGCGATTCGTATGCGTGGTCTTGGTGCTGGTTACACGCAGATTATGTTGAATGGCGAACCAAGCCCCCCGGGATTCTCACTTGATTCTTTATCGCCAGACAATATCGAACGCATCGAAGTAATTCGTGCAGCGACGGCCGAATTGAGTACGCAATCTATTGCGGGTGCGATCAATATCGTCTTGAAAAAAGCGATTGTGACGGCGCAGCGCGAATTGAAATTGGGCATGAGTGAAGAAAATGGTAAATACGGCGTGAATGCCAGTTTGCAGTTGTCTGATAAGGTTGGTAAGTTATCTTATTCAGTTTCTGGAAATTTGATGTCTGGCGAATTTGGTCGCCCTGATTCCAGTACAGAAGTATTTACTGATAACAAAGGTCTGGTCACATTGTCGCGCGCATCGACGACTGAGAGCGAAGGTAAGTTCGAGTCAATTGGCATTTCACCACGGATCAACTGGTTGCTCGAAAATGGCGATATGTTGACTTCTCAAAGTTTTGTGAATGCCAATCGTTTTACCAACCATAATCAACAAGTTACAACGACATCGATCGGTGAAAAACCTCTGTTTTTGAATGAAAATTCTAGTAATACCTCAAACAGTACATCGATCCGAACCAATTTGAATTACGTTCACAAGTTGGCAGACAGCGCTAAACTCGATGTGCGTTTTGGTGCTAATTACAATCAACGCGACGGCGAAAATATTTCGAATGCGCAGGGTGTATCGCAAACTTTAGCACGGAGTTACCTGTCGGATAGTACAGATAATGGTTTTACTTACGGCGGTAAGTACACTGCACCATTCGTGGAAGATCACGCTTTAGCCGCTGGGTGGGATGGCGGATTTAGCAAACGTAGCGATAGCAATACGCGCCGTGATGTGATTGCTGGCAATGGTCCAATTACGCCGTTTAATACCGATGAAGCTTATTCTGCCGATGTCAATCGCCTCGCTTTATTTGTGCAAGATGAATGGAATTACAGCAAAGCTTTGTCGATTTATGCCGGCGTACGTTGGGAAGGTATCGACACCAGCAGTCAGGGTAATACTTATTCTGAAATCAAAAATCGCTCGAGTGTGTTAAGTCCGATTTTGCAGACGCTATACAAAATTCCTGGCAGCAAAAATGATCAAGTACGTGTTGGCCTGACTCGCACCTACAAAGCACCGGATACTGGCCGCTTGATTCCACGTCGCTTCTTGTCGACGAATAATAGTGCGACTAGCCCTGACAATATGGGTAATCCTAATCTCAAGCCGGAATTGGCGTGGGGATTAGATGCTGGTTTTGAACATTATCTGACCGATGGTGGGATTCTGAGCGTGAACTTTTTCTTGCGCAGAATTGAAGATTTTACACGCACTTCAATCGTGAACGATGGCCGTTGGGTGGCAATGCCGACGAATGACGGCTTAGCGACAACGCGCGGTGTGGAGTTTGATGCTAAATTACCTTTACGTAGTGTGATGGCGGATGCTCCTGCGGTGGATTTTCGTGCCAATCTGGCTTTTAATTCTTCCTCGGTCAATTCAGTTCCTGGACCGAACAATCGCTTAGATTCACAGACCCCAGTGAGTGCGAATTTTGGTGTTGACTACAAACTCGACGATGTACCATTGACGCTGGGTGGTAATCTCAGTTTTCAAAATGCCGGTCCAGTGCGCGTTTCCGTAAATCAAAGTACCTATGGTATTCCTAAGCGTGTGTTAGATGTCTATGCACTGTGGAAGTTTACTAACCAAACAAATTTACGTGTGGCTTTGGGTAATGCGCTGCATCAGGATAACGTGTCCTCCAGTACTTATGCAGATGCCACAGGATCTTTGGTTCGTACGAATACTTCACAAACACACTTGGCATTGCGGGTCAATTTCGAACACAAATTTTAAGCAGATTTTGTTGATTGGTTGAACTAGATCAAGATTGAAAACTGAAAGGGCGCTGCAACTTTTTTTGGTTGCAGCGCCCTTATTCTTTTAGCTTATGATGAAGCAATTAGTTATGGTTTTGGTTTGTCGCGTGGACGGCACATTAAGGGTAAATTTTGCGGGTCGACATCTGTTCTGTCTACGCCTTTTAAAACCATTTTTTCCGGGGCACCTGCGTTCGCACAAACCCAGGTTACAGGCACAATTGGCGCATCTTCGACTACAGCAGGGCGGAAGGTGAGCGTTTTGTCTTGCAATGCTTTATTTGCGCGGTTACCAAATTTTAAATGGATCGCACCATTTTCTATCGTCACACTTTTGACAAAATTTCCAACGATTTTCTCTCCTGGAGGTAAGCCTGCGGCATTATTATCGAGAGGGAAAGTCTGTTCGGTTTTCCACGAAATCGCAATCGGTGTTTTGGCAATTTCGATAATAGGAATCGATGATTCAATTTGTTCGCGGATGATTTTGAAGAGATAAGAGGGCAAGGCCATCGCCGCCAGAATGGCGATGATGGCGACCGCAACCATGGCCTCCATTAATGAGAAACCGAGAACTTTTTTGGTGGCTATTTTCATGGCAATGTCATCGCTAAAAATGGTAATTCGATTATCTAAAAATTAAACAGGATTATTCTAACAAGTAATTACGTGGAGTTGAGAAATTAAGGTGGTTTCCGTTTGGTCTCATTGTTTGGATTGGTTTGACTGGTTTGACTTAATAGCCATTCTCGAAATGCCTGTAAGGTTGGTAACGCGGCATTTTCTTCCGGATAAACCAGATAATAGCCAGTTTGCTCAGGTAAACTCAGGTTCGAAGGAACGACTAGTTTTCCACTATCCAACTGCGCTTGTATCATGTAACGCGGAATCAACGCGGTCCCGAGTCCGGCAATTGCAGCTTCTATTAACATCGTAAATAATTCGTAGCGTGCGCCGTTGACTGCATTTACATCGTTGCTATGTTGATGCAATTCAAACCAACGTCGCCAATCTTCTAGGCGTGTATTCAGATGCAGTAAGGGCATGTTCGCGACATCTTGGATCGCTGCATGCTTTTTGCGTCCTATATGACGTTGTAATAAAGCCGGACTGCAGACCGGAACCGCGGGATCTTCTGCCATCAGATAGTCGCCACTGGTACCTGGCCATAAAGTCGTCCCTGAATGAATCGCAGCGTGAAATAAAGTGTCAGGAAACAAAAAAGCACTAGTCTTGGTGCTTAAATTTACGGTGATATCAGGTCGCAGGCGTTGAAATTCGGCCAGGCGAGGAATCAACCAATGTGTGGCAAAAGTAGGAATGACCGCCAATTCCAACACGCCTGCACCTTCTTTGTGTGCCATTAATTCTAAAGTGTCGCGCTCTATCCTATCTAAGTGGCGGCGGATTTTTTCTGCATAGTCGCGTCCGGCACTACTCAATTGCACCCGTTTTTTGACGCGCGCAAACAAGGCAAGTCCTAGCCAATCTTCCAAGTTGGCGATTTGTTTGCACACTGCACTTTGTGTCAGTGCCAATTCGTCAGCTGCTTGGGTGAAGCTTTGCAAACGGGCGGCGGCTTCAAATACCAATAGGGCATTCAGGCTTGGGACTTTGCGGCGCATGGTATGTATTCCATTTATTCACTAAGTCTTGATTTTAACTCCTTTGTCCCATTGCGCCAAATTGATTACGATAGTGAAATGTCGTGTCGACTTCAAATCAATTTTATCGAAGGCAACTGAAAGATGAATCACAATATTAAAGCCTTGTTGATGCATGTATTGGGAGATGTGCAGTATCAAGACTTAGTGAATTTGATGCATATATCGCCCCAATTTCGTATGTGGGAAGAGGGTGTGATTACTCGCGCTGAATTGGCGCAGGCATTAAACATGCTGCTATTTGCGGGAATTTTGGAGCGGGTCCCAATAGGCCGTGCTTATACGCAAGAGGTCGTCGGCCGCGGTGCGAAAGTGATGTTAGATCATGGTGCATTACGTACTGTGCGTTGGTTGGGATTAGGTGCGTTGCCGCCCGGGGAGGCTGCGATCACCCGTATCTTGAAGCCCTTGGGATATCGTTTAAATGGCGTATTTCCTTTGGATCGCCTGAAAATGACAGGGCGTTCTTATGTGCAGGTCGACGATCCCGAGAATATTTCTCAATTCTTCGTGAGCGAATTACATCCAGAACGATTTAGCCCGGCATTTCAAGATGCGGTGACGCGCGTCTTAGCCGATTCAACAGATCCTTTAAGTCCAGCAGCGCTCAGCATGTTGCATGAACTGGAACGTGATGGTCGATTGAGTTTGGTTCAGGCACAAATTCTGTTGGCTAATCTCAGAGACTGTTTTGAGCGTCAACATGGTATTTTTTCGGAAAATGACTACGAAATATTGCTGGCGGAGTCGGCAGAAATGGCGTGGATTGCCACCGAAGGGAATGCATTTAATCACGCGACCGATCGCGTTGTTGATGTGTTTGCAGTCAACGAGGAGCAAAAGCGCTTAGGTCGTCCAATCAAAGCAGAAGTGGAAGTGTCAGCTTCTGGACGTGTGAAGCAAACTGCTTTCAAAGCCGATATGGTGACGCGTCAGATGATCAATGCCGATGGTTTTTTGATCGAGCGACAAGTGCCCGGATCGTTTTATGAATTCATTACCCGTGATGTGATCGCAGAGGGCATGAATGGCGAAAACTACCAAAACAACCAACAAAATAACAAGCCGCGTTTGGACTTAGGTTTTGATACCAGCAATGCACAGGCGATCTTTAAGATGACTGCAAATGCGTGAGATTAATTCTAACGATATCGAGGTGATGATAGCCGCTCCCTTTGTCGATACACAAACACAAGCGGAGTTGCTAACGGCATTGCAAGTCTTGCTTGGTGAACGTGGCGTTTTACTGGATCCTAGTGAATGTGAAAGGTATTGCAAAGGCGCACGATATGGGGAAGGAAAGGCCGTTGCCGTGTTGCGGCCAAATTCGCATGCGCAGGTGGAGGAACTTGTGCGCTTGTGCGTCACGTTTCAGCAGCCATTGCTGATGCAAGGTGCCAATACCGGATTAGTCGCCGCAAGTACGCCAGATGCTAGTGCCAGCATTTTCGTGGTGAGTCTTGAACGATTAAAGCAACATCTCGTGATTGATGTGATTAATCGTTCGGTGGAAGTCGATGCTGGGGTGTGCCTACAAGAACTGAACGAAGCATTGCTGCCCCATGGTCTCTTTTTTCCTATCGACTTGGCCGCCAATCCCTCGATTGGCGGCATGATTGCCACGAATACCGGTGGCGCTAAACTGATCAGATATGGCGACGTGCGCCAAAATCTCTTGGGCTTAAGGGCGGTATTGCTAGATCCTGCGGGCGCGGTACTCGATTTGCAAACAGCGCTGCGCAAAAATAATACGGGACCCGATCTTAAACAATTATTTGTTGGTAGTAGTGGTGCATTCGGCATTATCACGCGTGCGGTGTTGCAGTTACATCATTTGCCCAGGCAAACTGCGACTGCCTTAATCGTGCCGCGCGATCAGGCCGCAGTATTAGAAATCTTACGCATCTTTGAGCGTGATTGCGGTGAATTTTTATCGGCTTTTGAGGGGATATCTGGCGCTGCTCTGCAAGCCGTTATGCGCCATATTCCAGATATACAAAATCCATTTGCACCAGAAGTTTGCCCTGATTATTGTATCTTGCTGGAATTAAGTAGTAGCGCCAGCCAAGACACTTCCGGGATTGTTTTAGATGCGCTATTGATGCGTATGTTGGAGCCGCTATTGGATTACGAAGTACATAATGCCGTGATCGGAAGGGGTAAAGATTTGTGGCGTATCCGACATTCCATTAGTGAAGCATTGCGGTATGAGGGAACAATCATCGCCTTTGATATTTCTATGCCACGCTCAGCAATAGTGGAATTTAGAGCGGAAGCGTGTGCCGTCATTCAAGCCAATTATCCCTGGGTGAAGTGTATGGATTTTGGACATTGGGCTGATGGTGGATGTCATTTTAACTTGGTGTGGCCAGCGGACGCAGCAAACACATTTGATACCAAACTCGTTCAACAACTTCGCGAACAGATCTATGATCTGGTTGTGTATAGCTATCAAGGTAGTTTCAGTGCCGAGCACGGTGTTGGACCTTACAACCAAGACTATTATCAACGTTATACCAGTGACGTTGCTAAGCATCTGGCGGGTAAGATTCAATTGTTAGTCGACCCCAAAAGATTGTCTGGGCTTACGTGGTTTGGTTGCACATGAGCTTGTGATTCAGATTCTAAAATTATCGCTAAAAATCAAAAAAGGCCATGAGTTTTTCATGGCCTTTTTTGCGTGTCCCGAATTAGTCCGCTTTCTATCAATTCAGTTTTCTGGAACTTCCGCTGTCCGTACCGGCTCATAGCAGCTATGATGCCGATTTTTATTTAATTTCTTTATTTGAATTAGCGTTCTATTTGCATTGAATTTATACAGCACAAACTAAGAAGGATAGACATGACACTAGCGACCATCGCCTTAAGCTCCGCACTCCTATTAACGCCACTCGTGGGCAACGCACAGCAAGCGACCACGAATACTCAGGGGGCAGCGAAAAAAAATTTCACGATTACCAATGAAGCACAGCGCACCGCTGCCAAGAATCAAGCGTACACCAATACGTGCTGGAACTTCGCGACTGCCTCTTTTATGGAAAGTGAAGTCGCGCGTCAAGGGGGCAAATTGTTAGAGTTGTCAGAAGTGTTTGGTGTGCGTTATGCCTATCCTCTCAAAGCGGATTCCTATGTACGGGCGCAAGGCCGCGCGAACTTCTGGGAAGGTGGTAATAATCACGATGCCATGGACATGCTCCGGCGCTATGGTGCGGTGCCGAAAGTTAATTACACCGGCCTGAAGGAGGGCGAAACGAACTTAGATCACGCGGAATTGGCCGCCGTTACGAAATCTTTCTTAGATGCAGTGATTAAGATTGGTCGCCCAAGCAAGTCATGGCGTCCGGCGTTTGACGGAATTTTAGATGCCTATATTGGCACGCCACCAGCTAACTTTATGTTTGAAGGTAAGCTTTATACACCACAGACTTTCCGTGATCAGGTATTGAAACTGAATCCGGATGACTATGTAGAAATTACCAGCTTTAGCCACCATCCTTTCTATCAACGTATGCGCTTAGAGATCCCCGACAACTGGTCGCATGATAGCCGTTATGTGAACGTGCCTTTGGATGACATGGAAAGAATCATGACGAATGCCTTGAGCAAGGGCTATACGATTTCCTGGGGTGGCGACACCAGCGAAAAAGGCTTTAACGTGAAAGAGGGCTACGCTGTACTGGATGATGAGGCTAAAGAAATTACGCAGGCGAATCGACAAGATGCTTTTGATGACTGGCGTAGTACCGATGATCACAGTATGCATATCGTGGGATTGAGTAAGGATGAAAAAGGTAATCAATTCTTCTTGACTAAGAACAGTTACGGCACGAGTAGCGGTCCCTTTAGTGGTCACCTGCACATGAGTAAGAACTATATTCGCATGAAGACGATTTACTTCATGGTACATAAAGATGCTATTCCAGCAGATATTCGTAGTAAGGTTGGAATTAAGTAAATTTAATGAGAATGGTAACAAGGGTGAGTGTCAACCAAGTACTCGGCGTGCACATTGTGGGTAAAGATGCGAACTTCTGAATTTACATTAGATTTGAGTCAGGCTCGAATTGGACTTGCTGATCCCGCAACAGTCTTATAGTATGCAGAGCGAGCACAATGTTGGTCATGCTGGACCTTGGCAAACATTCACTTCATTAATCTTTTAGGAATTATTAACATGAAAAAAATCATTTCCACGCTGACTATCTTGTTGGCAGTATGCAGTTTAAGTGCATGTATTTCCGTGAGCGAGAGCAATATGGAAAGCGGTAAGCAGATTGCGATTATGTCGCAGCAGGCCATTGCGACATGTGGACAAGGAAATGTCGACAAAGTAACAACCAATAGCTTTAGCTGCAAATCACAAGTTGCAAAGTAAGGCGATAGAAAAGTACACTAAGAGCACCAGAATTTTGGTGCTCTTTTTTTTAGGTAGAAAATATGTCAAAGAACTTGATAGTCGATGCGAATTATCGGTTTATCGCTGCCTATAACGAGGTCAACGCTCGTATTAGTCAGCGTCAACAGGCATTGGCTTTGTATGTGAGTCTGGTCGTCAGTTTATTGGCAGCCTTGGTGGCATTGAAGTCGGCTGATGGGAAAACAGAAGCGCCAATCGAGTGGCTGATGTTGGGTTTCCCGGTCGCGTCTTTGAGTCTGGTTTTTCTCAACTACAAGGCCGAGCGGGCGATTACTAATCTACGGCGATTTTTGTCGGCGCTAGAGCAGCTCGATAATGCACACGATATTTTACCTAGCTATAACACGCATCAAAAATGGTCGATAGATGCGAATAAAGCGCGCCGCTTTCACGATTATGCGACCGCCGTGTTGATCGCTGGTGGCAATCTGATTGGCTTAGGCGCAGTAGTAAAAATTTACCCACATCGCTTGAATGATAACACCATCGCTTTATGGATCTCAATCGCGATTGCCATTGTCTCGGTACTGGCAACGCTCCTGAGTCCGCAGTGGGGTTTTACGCCGGAAGATCACAAAGCTGCGTGATTAAAACTAGGTGAGCGTACTTCAATCGCCTAAGGTTTGAATTTAAGCAAATTCAGTGCGGAGAATTTCGGCGGTGGTACGCACGGTGCAGAATTCTCCATCCAAGCTGCAGAGATGTATTTGATGAATATCTTCTGCTAAAAATAACTTGCCATCCGCGCGTCGCCGATCAAATGTGGCGCAGGCGTCGCTGACCAAGTAGGTCGTAAAACCTAAATTTCCCGCCATGCGGGTCGTGGTTGAAACGCAGTGATCGGTGCTGATGCCAACAATCACTAAGCACTCAATTTGCTGTTGATGTAAATAACCTTCCAAGCCCGTGCCGATAAACGCGCTGTTCACGGATTTGGTTAATTCTTTCTCGCCCGCGGCAGGCGAGGCTTCTGATTTATAGGCAACTCCTGGCTGACTTGGATGCAAGGTGGAATCAGCATGCACCGAAAAATGGCGTATATGTATGATTGGCATTTGCTGTGCGCGCCAATGCGCTAGCAGGCTGGCAATGTTCCGTTCGGCCTCGGGGTTATTTCGCGCCCCCCATGAGGGGTTATCGAAAGCCTGTTGAACATCGACTAGTAGAAGGGCGGTATGTTTTGTATGCATGGCAGATAACTTTATTGATGTGGGGAGGAAGTACAGCTCGCGTTTCAGTTAATTTTGATAATGAGAAGGCGAGATGTTGTAAGTGGCTTGCCAGAGGCGTCGAAATTGGCGGCTAGAACCAAAGCCAGCGGCTTCTGCGATACGCTCTATCGACCAGTTCGTTTGGCGTAAAAATTGATCGGCCAGACTCAAGCGCAAGCCCGTCAAATAATCGAGTATGGACGTATTCGTATGCAACTTAAACAGACGTGTCAGATGACGGGTGCTGGTACAAGCGTGCGCCGCCAGTTCCTCTAAATTCCACGGATGCGCAGGATTTTTGCTGATCAGATCTTGAATGCGGTGTACGGTTGGGTGCAAATGGTTTCGATGTTGCAACCATGGCGACAACTGTACATCATTTCCGCTGCGACGAAGATAGATCACCATGGCGCGTGCTACCTCCATGGCGATTTGTGGCGAGCATAATTGGGCGATTAAATGCAAGCTTAAATCGATGCCTGCTGTTACACCGGCGCTGGTCAAGATTTGACCGTCTTCCACGAAAATTCTATTATCTTCAACGCGTATGCTGGAATCAATTTTCGCTAGATCAAGGCAATGGCTATGATGTGTGGTTGCACTTTTATTTCTTAAGAGTCCAGCATGTGCGGCTAACAACGCACCGGCACAAACACAGGCGATACGTTGACTGTTAATAGTTTCTTTTAGCCATCGTATCGTCTCAAGTGTCGAGGGTGTATCCGCATCAAATTGATCGCACAGCGTGCCAGGGATCATCACCAAAGCATCGGATTCTATATGCTCCGGCAGTGCGGATAAGTTGCTGAGTGACAAACCGATCGAACTGTTAATACTGGAGGTTGGACTGATGTAGTGCAATACAAAATGTGTTTTTCCTAGCCGACGATTTGCAAATAAAAAGGCATCTGCCGGGCCAGCCAAATCGATTAGTAGTGTATCTGGCAGTAATAAAAAATAGACGGTTTGTGTTTTCATGTGAAAACTCTTGCAGTGGTAATGCGCTGGAAGGATTGAAAGTTTTTGGAAGCGTTAAACCTCAGCAGAATTTTATATTGCGAGGAGGTCTAGATGCTTTGCAACATCGACAGGTCGAAAGTGACGTGTTGTACTAGCGGGATAGTGAACTAGGTCATTCTCGTTTCTTCCATGTCTTTCAGGTCGAATTGGTCGCTGCGTGAAACCTCCTGCGCAATTGGGACAGACTGATTGCAGCACGTTCTTGACGCAATCGAGACAAAATGTACATTCGAATGAACAGATCATGGCGTCTTCAGCATTGGGCGCTAAGTCTTTATCGCAGTGTTCACAATTGGGGCGTAGTTCTAGCATGGATACCTCTCAGAGTTGAGGAAATCATAAGTGGCTTGAGCCCTATACGATGTCAGGATAGACGCAAGCTTACCATGCTGCCAGAAAGTGAAAAGACTTTGGAATGACCAGATTCGGTCAAATCAGGACATTTTTTGTGCTAGGCAGCGACAGCGGCAACAACAGCAATAGTGCTAACGTTGTGTTTGGCATCGTAGTACACCTTACACTGACATTTTGCGACGGATCGCGTCCATCCAGCGTTGGCCGAAGACATTGAAGATCAAGCCCGACATCACGACCAGCGCGCCGACAATTTGGACGGCGTTTAAAGATTCATCTAAAAGTAGCCAAGCTGAGGATAATCCGACTACAGGCACTAATAACGTGAGTGGTGCTACCACATGGGTGGGGAGTGCAGCCAGCAGTTTTCCCCATAAGGTATAACCGATTAAGCTGGCAGCGCCCGATAAATATAAAATCGCCAGTACCGCGCTCATACTAATGTGTGTAAGACTATGCCAGACGACAGTCGCCCCATCCAGCATGCACGACAAAGCGACAAAGGGAATGATAGGCAGTAAAGCACTCCAAGCAACCAAGCTGAGCATATCGACTGAGCCGATTTTCTTACTGACGACATTACCGCAAGCCCAGGACAAGGCCGCACAGAGGGTTAATCCAAATCCTGCTAGGCTTACCTGGCTCGCATTGGCGCTGATGCTAGCACTACCGAGCAATACCAAGCCAAGGCTAGCTATTAACATCCCGAGTACATTACTGGTTTTTAGTTTGTCGCCAAAGACTAGGGCGGATAAACCAACCGTAAAAAATGCCTGTGCTTGCAATACCAAAGAGGCCAAGCCTGCCGGCATCCCAACCGCAATGGCTGAGAACAGAAAAGCGAATTGGCCAAAGCTGATTGTCGCGGCATAAGCGATGAGCCATTTCAATTCAACTTTGGGCCTCGCTAAGAAGAAGATCGCTGGAAAGGCGACAAACATAAACCGTAGAGCCGCCAATAAAAGTGGTGGAATACCCTTTAAGCCAATTTTTATCACCACAAAATTCATGCCCCACAGTACGATGACAATCAGGGCGGTAATGACATGATGCGACTTCATTTGGCTGTGTGACATGGTGCTTGCTTTATCGGTGATGACTTGATGCTAAAGTCGGATTTGGATTTGCTTACAAACGGTGATCGCAGAAAGCTTATCATAGAGTCAGGTAGGGCACCTTACCCTAGCAGCAAAGTGAGGAAAGGCTTGCGATTAAAGCCTCAGCGTATTTTATGGTCGTGTTACATTCAATTAATTTGAAAACTCTAGAGTTGCGATGTGATTGTCGCTTGCTTTAGGGGGACGCTGATTTCCCAGTTGCCGTTTTTTATAGATAGAATCGTGAGATATCAAGTATGTGGATAGATAGTCATTGTCACCTCGATGCCAGTGAATTTGTCGGGCAATCTCTGACATTGGCGGAAGAAGCTGCGCGCATGGGTGTGTCAGCAATTGTGATTCCGGCTGTGCACCGCGCTAATTTCTCGGTGGTCGCGCAGCTTGCGTCACAAAGAACCGACTGTTTCTTTGCACTGGGAATTCATCCCATGTATGTCGCCACATCCAAGGAAGAGGATCTGGTTTTTTTACGAGCCGAAATTGCCCGTCTATTAGTCGATCCTGTACATGGTCAGGGTTTGGTTGCAGTGGGTGAGATCGGACTGGATTATTTTGTCCCTGCATTGTGTGAATCACCATTAAAAGAAAAGCAGGAATATTTTTATAGCGAACAATTAAAGATCGCACGCGATTTTGATTTGCCAGTATTGTTACATGTGCGAAAATCACAAGATAAAATATTAAAACAATTGCGCAGAATAGTTGTTCCAGGCGGAATCGCACATGCTTTCAACGGCAGTGTGCAGCAGGCACAGCAATTTATTGATTTAGGATTTAAATTGGGATTTGGTGGGGCGATGACATTTACGCGTGCTTTACAAATAAGGCGTTTAGCCAGCGATTTGCCGCTGTCGAGTATTGTGCTTGAAACTGATGCTCCAGATATTGCGCCGCGTTGGTGTCATCCCGGCATTAATTCGCCAGGGGAATTAGTTCAGATCGGTCATGAACTTGCCAGCCTGCGTGGCTTGAGTCAATTTGAGACAGCGAAGCAAACAAGTCAAAACGTGTTGGCTGTCTTGCCGCGTATGCGTGCACACTTCATTTTGAGATAAATTAGTGCGTACGGCGATTCTCGGTTTAGTTCTCGGCATCGCCTTGCTACAGCAACAAGCTGTACTGTGGAGTTTCAATTATTTTCTGATCTGTCTTGTCGTGCTCTTGTGTGTGAGCGCTCTGTTATTTTTTCGCCGCAGCCGATTTCTTAGCCATGCCCATGCAATTTGGTCCCTAGGTCTGCGCTTTATTTTGGCAGCGAGCTTTGGATTTTGTTGGGCCGGGGTCATCGCGCATCAACATTTACGCTATCAACTACCAGCCGAATGGGAAGGCCGTGATATCGACGTGATCGGCGTCATTGATAGCTTACCAGGACAATCTGAGCGTGGATCGCAGTTTAATTTCAAGGTCGAAAAATATCTTTTGCCAGATGATGTGACGGATGCATTTCCGCAACGTTTGGCATTAGCGTGGTATGAAGACGCCGATAAAATCCGTGTGCTCCCAGTGTTAATGCCGGGACAGCGTTGGCAGCTGAAGGTGCGTTTGAAACGACCTCATGGCAATGCAAATCCCTATGGCTTCGATTACGAGGTGTGGTTGTTGGAGCAGGGTTTGCGTGCAACCGGCACCGTCCGTAGTACGCAACGGTCGGATACTAGCGCAAATCAGAAACGCGATGATTTCGTGTGGAGCATGAATAATCTAATCGAGCGAACCCGCTATATTCTGCATCAAAGAATCTTTCAAGCTTTACCTGATGCGCGCTATACGGGAGTCTTGAGTGCCTTAGTGGTTGGCGATCAACGTGATATAGCGCCTGCCGATTGGTCGGTATTTAATCGCACTGGAATCGGGCATTTGATTTCGATCTCAGGTTTGCACATCACGATGATCGCTGGGCTGTTTGCCGGCTTGTTGCATTTCTTGTGGCGTCATTCATTTTTCACTCGCGCGCAATTACCTTTGTTGATTCCTGCGCAAAAGATTGCTGTGCTGGCGGGAGTGATTGCCGCCGTCGTTTACGTGGCACTGGCGGGCTTTGGTGTACCGGCGCAACGGACATTGTGGATGTTGATCGTGCTGGCAATTGCGCTGTGGACTAACAGAGCTCCAGATAGCGTACAGGTCTTGGGTCTTGCGCTGGCAATCGTCGTGTTGATTGATCCGTGGGCAGTACTCTGGCCGGGATTTTGGTTGTCATTTGCGGCAGTTGCCGTACTGTTATACGTCAGCGTGGGACGTGGCGTATTGGTGCAAGATGAAGATAGCCAGACAAGTATTTTTCAGCGTCTTCGCCCGCAGCTCTACTTAGCGGCGCAGGCTCAATATGCGATAACGATAGGTTTGGTGCCCTTGACGCTACTACTTTTCGCACAGATTTCTTTGATCAGTCCGTTGGCAAATGCGATTGCCATTCCACTCATTAGTTTTGTCGTCACACCGTTGGCGCTCATCGGTAGTGTATTGCCTGCAGTAATCGCTACTCCATGTCTGCAGATTGCCCATGCCTGTGTCAGTTATTTGGTGCAATTGTTGGAATGGCTTAGTCATAGTTCTCTCGCTGTGTGGCAGGCACCTTTGCCAAGTTGGTGGATGTTTGCCTTAGCCCTGGTTGGTGTGGCGATGTTGTTGGCTCCTCGTGGTATTCCTTTGCGCTGGTTAGGTGTATGGTGTTGTTTGCCTTTGTTTTTTCAGCCGATACAAGCACCGGATCAAAATCAGATGCAAGTGACCGTATTTGATATAGGACAAGGTGCCGCAGTGTTGATTGAAACCGCCGAGCATAGGATGCTGTATGACTCCGGACCTGGATTTTCACCGGATGCGAATAGCGGCACCAGAATTTTGCTGCCCTATTTTCAAGCGCGTGGAATTACGCACCTCGATCAAATGATGATATCGCATAGCGACAACGATCATTCTGGTGGTGCATTGAGCTTGTTGAAAAACCTGAGAATCGATCAGTTGTCGTCGTCCTTGCCGGTGACACATCCCATCGTGAGTGCAGCGTCAAAATCGCAACGTTGCGAAGCTGGTCAGCGCTGGGAATGGGATGGGGTGCAGTTTGAAATCCTGCATCCGGTTCCGGTGATTTACACCAGTGATAAATGGAAGACCAATGCGTTAAGTTGCACTTTAAAAATATCAACTAAAACACACTCTTTGTTATTGGCGGGCGATATTGAGGCGATTCAAGAGGATGAACTGGTGAATAGTATTCCGGATAAACTCGCGGCCAATGTCTTATTAGCACCACATCACGGGAGTGGAACCTCCTCAACTTTGCCTTTTCTAAAGGTGGTAAAGCCCGAGTTAGCCTTGTTTCAGGTTGGCTATTTGAATCGTTATCACCATCCAAAAGCCGAAGTGATGCAGCGCTATATTGAGTTTGGAGTAAAACCTCTAAGGACGGACACAAGCGGTGCAATCACATTACAATTTGGCAGCGCAATCAGTGCGAGCGAATATCGTGGTTATCATGCGCGTTATTGGTATCCATGACAGGTCTCTGCGCATTCCGGTGCAGACGCTCTGTCTGAATATCTTGAGTATCGCCTGCCTGTCTATTGCGCAATTGAGTCTTTGTTTGACTAAACCTCACTGTTTTTCAGAATTTCATGTCTAAACCCATCGTTCATTTTTGCCACGGTAATAGTTTCCCCGCGGGAAGCTATCGCCAAATGTTTAAAGAACTCGCGCCGCACTACGAGATTCAGGCTTTAGAAATGCACGGACACAATCCAATTTATCCGGTGACAACCGATTGGCCGTATCTGGTTCAGGAATTAATCGACACTTTAGAAGCGCGGTATCAAGAACCTGTCGTTTTATTGGGGCATTCTTTAGGTGGGATATTGTCTTTGATGGCAACCAGTTTACGTCCCGATTTGGTGCGTTGTATCGTCATGATAGACTCACCGGTCGTGACTGGCTGGCGGGCCGGATTTTTGAAAACTTTTCGCGCATTGGGCTTACTGGAAAAATATTCACCAGCACAATTCTCACTCAAGCGCAGAATGATCTGGCGTGATCCGCAAGAAGCTTTCGCGCATTTTTCTTCAAAAGAAAAATTCGCTATCTGGCCACCAGAAGTCTTGCATGACTATATCGATGCCGGTATGCAGCCGCATCCTGAAGGTATCTGCTTGAAATTTACCCGCGAGGTAGAGAGTAAAATTTATGTGACCTTGCCAGGGAATTTAGGGACGATCGCGCGCAAAGGCTTAAAAGTGCCAATTGGTTTCGTCGGCGGCACCGAGTCTATTGAGTGCCGACAAGGTGGCTTAGGCGCGACCCGCAAATTATGTGGTGAGAATTTTGTACAGCTTCCCGCAGGGCATCTACTGCCTATGGAAATGCCCGAAAAAACTGCGCATGCTTGCCATGCCATGATACAAAAACTACTGAATAAGGCAGTTTGACTCGACAGTTTTCTGCCTTCGATAGTCGCGTAAAATAGTACCTAATTTAAATTGAATTGATTCTGGATTGACTATGCGATTACCTATTTGCGCGACTGCGATGGCTCTTGTCTGTGCCAGCCTACAAGTGCAGGCACAAGAAGACTTATCCACTAGATCAGCCTCATCCGCGACGACCTTTCCTTCGCTCTCTGAGTTCGATCGAGTGAATACGCAGGGACGTTCTTACCTGACTGTGGATGTCGAAAACGATAGCTTACTGCTCAAACGAGATGATGGTTTTTACACTAGCGGTAATCATTTAATCGTCGACAAAACTTTGCGCACTAGAGATTACGCGGTTACTTATGGCTGGCATGTGGGACAAGATCTGTACACCGCGTCTGATATTAAGCTTAAGGCGTATCAGCTCAATGCAATCGATCATCCCTATGCTGGCTGGTTATACGCTGGTGCCTATCGTGAAGTGCAGCAGAATGATGGTAGCGACTTTCGTTTGGGGGTTGATATTGGATGCTTAGGGCCTTGCGCTGGAGGTGAATGGACGCAGACACATTTACATCAACTCTTAAATCAGCCGTTACCGCAAGCTTGGAGCACGCAACTTAAGCAAGAGTGGGGCGTTGTCGCTCATGTAGAAGTCGCACCTGCTCGTTGGCAAATGAATTCTGAGATAGATATTAGTTCGCGCTTTAAGCTGCGTGCAGGGAATATTTTCACCGACGCCAAAGCGGAGCTGCTGTGGCGATATGGTCGTTTAAATTTGGTACGCGATGAATCAGCCAGTTTCGTATTCGTGCGCGCCGAAGTGAGAGCGATTGTGTATAACGCGACTTTGCAAGGTGGTTATTTCAACGAACAGGTGCTGACCGTGCACCCTAAGCGTGTTGTGCCCGAAATTGAATTCGGTTATCAATATCGGGGTGAGGCGTGGGGGTTTTATGCTTCTGTCTTACGTCGTGGCACTGAAATCAAAGAGCTATCCAATGCCAAAGCAGCGCAAAATTTTGCAAAATTGCAGTTGATTTATTCGATGTGATCAATCTAAAAGAGGCACTAGCAGCAGTGGTGAATTAATGAATTGCTGGTGCCGGTGAAAAATGTTGTAGCGCAGACGCTTTACGCAATGCATGGCGGGCACGATGCACTGTCACCATCAAGTTATTTTTATTGATGCCCAATTCTGTACAAATTTCCTCTGCATCGATCTCTAAGCATTCAGCCAAAGTAAATGCTTGCGCGCTTTTTTCTGGCAATTGTTCAAGCGCGATTTCCAGATGCATAAAAAAACTTTTCTGTTCGAGCGCGGAAAGTGGATTAAATTCCTCGCACAAACTACTGTGAGTAATGCCATAACGCTCAGCGTTGCTGGAGGGCGAGATTTCCATTTCGCGACTAACATGAAGGCTGGTATCGCTATGTAAATGCTGTGCATGTTTGACGCGACGAAAATTGTCGATAATTTTAAACTTCAAAATGCCGATTACATACGTCGACAAGGAAGATTTTCCTGCAAAGCGCTCCGGCGCTTCCAGCACTGCTAACAATGATTCTTGCACTACGTCTTCCGCGACTGTTTCATCGTGGATGCGCTGGCGCGTAAATCGTAATAATTGTGGGCGCAAATTGCTGAGCGCGTCATGTAGGGCGAGGCTGTTGCTCATACCGCTTCCTTGGTGAGATGGTTGAATCGGGCGAAACGAAGACGATAGGCCGATGAGTGCAATCTACGTAGCAGCGTTGCTACGTAGTGGCATCAAAACAGAAAGGCAATACATGATTCGCCTCAACGGTCCGCGTTGAACCTTATTTGCTCACGATAGGACGCTGCATTGGCGCTAGCTTTGCTACCAAGCGATTCGAGACCGAGGACGGCACATCATTTTTTTCCATCGCAATTTGCAAGTCTTCTGCTAATGCATTGAAATGAGCATTACTGATTTGCATACCCTGATGCGCGTCATACATATCTTTACCTTTGTACTGACATGGGCCGCCAGCGAGTTCGCAGAATTGTGCCACTAGGAGTGCGCCGAATTCTTCTTTTTTGATTTTAGTGAAGAAGCTGCTGATACGTGGATCTGCCTGAATTAACGGAATGAAGTCATTAACGATCTTATTAATGCCTTCAGTTTTGCCTAATGCTTGATAAATACTATCGTCGCCTTTCATGTCTTGCGCGTTGGCGGATATACTGGTGCACAGTGCAAATAAGCCGGCAGCGATGAAACCAAGTGTTTGTACTTTAAAGAAGTTTTTCATGATTGTGTACTTTCAAAAAATATGGTGATATGGATTGGTCTTTGCGCGGCTTAGAAGCCTGCTTGCATAGACAAATACCAGCCGCGTTGCTTAGTGGGATTAAAGACGGTAATGTCACCTAATTGCACGTAGGCAGCCGTGACGGAGAAATTCTTACTAGGAAAGTAGGCGACAAAAACATCGGAAAAATCTTTTTCGTTGTCGACACCCAGATTGCGCGGCTTCATGCGATATTCCGCACCGATGACCAGTTTGCGATTAATCAAGTAGGCGATTGAACCTTCGAGTTGCGCTTGATATTGATCTTTTTTGTCACCACCAAAACCCAATAAGCCCATTTGATTTGCCTTGGTCATGCGGATAGTTCCATTAACTAACAAGCTTTGTGCTAGATAAATCTTGGTGGCAGATACGTAGTAGTCGATCCCATGATCGTCTTTAGCGCCAAGTTGTTTCACGTTAGTCACGCCGAGTGCACCTAGTCCGCCGATGCTGGCATCGCGTTTATATTGCAGGCCCGCAGCAATTTGTGGCATCCATCCAGTTTGGTCATACACCGCGTCACCCGCGAGTTTGACTTTCAAGCCGAAAATATCTTGTTTAAGATTGAGTGCGTTGAGTGGTGCTAGGCTGCCGGTAAATTCTTGCTGAGCAATCGAAAACTCAACTTGATCCGCGATACCTACAGCAGCGCCAAACGTTTTCAGACGATAGTCTTGGGTGTTAGCTTGAGTGTAATGCAGGTTCGCGCCGTAACTATCACGCGTGCCATAGCCGGTAATTAATGCCCATGGTGTGAGCCCACCGCCGCCGGCACCTTCGACCTGACTGACGCCGCCAGTTGCCGTTAACTTGCCCATGTCTGGCATACGCGAATCTTGTGCATTTGCAATATGCGAGGCAGAGGCGGTGCTGAGCGCCAGACTGGCTGTCAGAATGAGGCGGCCAGTGCTTTGCTTGGTGAGGTAATCTGTAATAAATTGGTACATAGTAGCTCCTGATTGTTTGAATGACGCATTGTCGTTACAGTCCTTTACGATCATTTGAATTGGCTGTTGCTGACTTATACGAAGCAAAAACCCAATCGGATTCACATCAGATTCAAAATTATTTGAAAAATGCAGAAATATTTTTTTGTGTATGAAACTTTGTGCAGGCTGCAAAAATGCGGATCGATTGATGTGTCAATGTATTGGCCGCGTTGATGGTGAGCGAGTAAAGCCACCAAAATCAATGATTTTTGGTGGCTTTGTTGGGGAGGATTACGCAGTTTTTAACCAATTTCCTTTAAATAGGATAGGGCCGCTAGGTTTTTCAGGATCACCAGAGCCACCTTTGGGTTCCAGACTGATCGCCAGCAATTGTGGTGTTTCGCTCGTGATATCGGCAGGCAAGGTGATGCGTAAGACATTATCCTGACTAACGCCACTGACTAAGCCCAAGGAGCGAACCTTTCCTTCTTTTGAGATGGACCACAACTCCAAACTCTTGTCGTCTGCTAATTGTGGGCGATCGACAAAACGCAATATGATCTGATGTTGCTGTACGTCGCTAGAAATTACTGCAATTGGCCGCGACTTATCGTCTGACAGGGTAGCAACATATAAATCCGGTGCCAAAATCGGTGATTGTGGTTTCATGACAAAAATCGCGACGAAGATCAAAGCGGTGCTAGCAATTAAGCTTAAATTACGCCAAAAATTCAAACTGTCGAGGAACTTAAAGAATTCGTTTGAACCGCGAGCTGCGCTCAGCTTGAGTCTCTGTTCGATATTGCGCCAAACCTGCGCTTGCGGCACTTGTTTACGGCTAAATTCCATCATAGGCATAAGATGTTGCTCCCATTCTCGGACGACTTGCTGCAAGTGCGGATCGCTATTTAACCAAGTCTGAAAACGGCGTCTTGCTCCACCACGTAAAGTACCGAGTACGTATTCAGCGGCAAGCTTGTGTTGTAAACGATGGTTGTTTTGGATATTCATGATTTAGCCCCGACATTGGCCGCATTCGCGGTGCCAGTATTAAGACAAAGGCGCAATTTTTCTAGGCCGCGCCGTATCCAAGTTTTTACAGTTCCCATCGGCAATTGCATTTGTTCCGCCACCTCGCTATGCGATAAATCGTGGAAATAGGCTAGGCTCATCGCTTGCCGGTGCAGACCTTCTAGCTTGGTCATGCAGCGTGCCAATGAGGCTGCATCTTGGCTGAGTTCCAGTGCTTGTGCGGGTGTCGCATCGGGACTTTCCATTGCCTGCCAGACTTCATTTTCAAATGGGTCAGCGTCATAGCTGACGTTTAAATGCTGCCCGTTATTTAGTTTGCGCAATAAATCAAAGGAACGATTGCGCACGATGGTCGTCATCCACGTCATTGGCGACGCCAAACTGCTTTGATAATTCGCAGCGTTATTCCAGATATTGACGAAGCTTTCTTGTAAGACTTCTTCGGCTAACTCGCGATTTTGTAGTATGCGCAAAATAAAACTGAATAACTTGGGGGAGCTAGATTCATATAAATCTCTGAAAGCTCTTGCATCTTGCTTTGCGACTGCCACTAAGCATAGATGCAGATACGCTGGATCAGAGGCCGAAGTCGTTGTGTGTGCATTTGACAAGGGATATCCTTTATTGAAGGAAGTTATGCTTAAAGTTTAAAACTGGCTCAGGTTTACAGCGTGCTCAGTGTCATTTGGTGCTCAGGGTCACTTCGTGCTGCATTTGGGCTACTTATACTTATACGAACCTCAGTATGAATCGGATGCAAGAAAGTTTAAATTAATTGCTGACTTCCTTCGCTGCCGATCAATTCATTTGTGAAACGGCAAGTTCGCATCTTAATTTTGCCGAAATTTATATTGGCTCGTTGATTTCATGCCGGGACAAAAGCGGTTCAATTTAGCGCTTTGTTGATTTGATATGGCTTAATATCCAAAAGTCACGCGACTGCCCACGGATTTGTTTGTAACTTTTGAGTAAGCCTTCGCTTTCAAATTGGCAGCGCTGTAGTACTTGCAGTGAGCGTGTGTTGGTGTCAAGTACGCAGGCTTGTACACGCACCAAGCCCACTTCTTGATGCGCCCAGTTGGTCAAACTACGGCACGCGTCGCTAGCGATGCCAATCCCCCAAAAAGCTGGTGCCAGATCGTAGGCGATTTCCGCGCTCAAATTGGGTTTGGAGTAGGTATGAAACCCTACCGTCCCGACCAATTGATCTTCGTGATCCGCAATGGCAAATTTAATTTGTGCCAAGTTTTGCGACCAATCTTGAACCTGAATAAACTGTTGTAAATCTTGTGGGGAGTGAACTTGCCAACTCCAGTGCTCACTCACTTCAGGTCGCGTAAGGTAGGCGCACCAAGTGACTAAATCTTCAGCACGAATTGGTCGTAAGTGATATCCGTTGATATTCAACGTAGGCAGTGGATGCACGGCAAAAGGATTTGCCGAGATTTGTCCTTGTCTCTGCGACAGATGCGTGTAATGCGTGTAATGCGAGTTTGCATGACCGTAATTCATCTTATCCTTGATCTTTCTTTTGATACTAGTCTTGGTAGAAAGTAAAACTGCTCAGTTTTTTATTGCAATTTAAGTAAAGCAAATAAATGAAATTTATCATCAAATTCTATTCACCACTAGCGCAAAAAATCTTATCCATGGCGTGCGTCCAAGGGCATCATGAGGTATAATTCGAATTTCCCGCTTGTGCCGTTGGGCACCTTCTGCAATGACTAAGTTCGTATTCGTTACCGGGGGCGTCGTCTCCTCTCTAGGCAAAGGCATCGCTGCTGCCTCACTCGCTGCTATCCTTGAATCGCGCGGTCTCAAAGTTACCATGCTCAAACTCGATCCCTACATTAATGTGGATCCGGGTACCATGAGCCCATTCCAACACGGTGAAGTATTCGTCACAGATGACGGCGCTGAGACGGATTTGGATTTGGGTCATTATGAGCGTTTCATCACCGCTAAGATGAAAAAAGTGAATAATTTCACGACCGGGCAGATTTATGAATCCGTGATTCGTAAAGAGCGCCGTGGTGAATATTTGGGCAAAACTGTCCAAGTCATTCCACACATCACTAATGAAATTCAGGAGTACATCCATCGTGGCGCGGCTGGTTTTGACGTCGCGTTGGTCGAAATCGGTGGTACGGTCGGTGATATCGAATCCTTGCCTTTCCTCGAAGCTGCGCGCCAGTTAAGTTTGCGTGCAGGCCGCAATGCAGCTGCTTTCGTGCATTTGACTTTGGTTCCGTTCTTAGCTTCTGCTGGCGAATTGAAAACCAAACCAACCCAGCACAGTGTACAAAAATTGCGTGAAATTGGCATCTTCCCAGATGCCTTATTGTGCCGTGCTGATCGCCGCATTCCAGATGATGAACGCGCAAAAATTTCCTTGTTCTCCAACGTGGTTGAAGAAGCGGTGATCTCGGTATGGGATGCCGATACTATCTACAAAATTCCACAAATGTTGCATGATCAGGGCTTGGATAAAATCATCTGCGATAAATTAGGTTTGAATCCAAAACCAGCCGATTTGTCCATGTGGGATAAGCTTATTTATGCTTTGGAAAATCCAAAACAAGAAGTCACGATCGGTATGGTTGGTAAGTATGTTGATCTGACTGAATCGTACAAATCTTTGACGGAGGCTTTGCGTCATGCAGGTATTCACACCGAAAGTCGGATGAATATTGAGTATGTCGATTCCGAAGAAATTGAAGCGCACGGCACCAAAGCATTGGAAAAATACGATGCGATCTTGGTACCTGGCGGATTCGGCAAACGCGGCGTAGAAGGTAAAATTTTGGCGGCACGTTATGCGCGTGAAAACAAGATTCCTTACCTCGGTATCTGCTTAGGTATGCAAGTTGCCTTGATCGAATATGCTCGTAATAAAGCCGGTTTGGCGATGGCAAATTCGACTGAGTTTGACCTAGAAACCGAGCAACCAGTGGTTGCTTTGATCAATGAGTGGCAAAGCCATGACGGTAAAGTCGAAACACGTGATGAAAATTCTGACCTCGGTGGCACTATGCGTTTAGGCGCACAGACTTGTGCTGTTCAGCCGAATACGCTGGCATCCGATATCTATGGCAATGTTGTGACTGAGCGTCATCGTCATCGTTATGAAGCGAATAATCATTACCTGAAACGCGTTGAAGATGCGGGCTTGGTGGTTTCAGCGCGTACCCCAACGGAAGACCTGTGCGAGATTATTGAATTGCCGAAGAGTGTGCATCCATTCTATTTAGGCGTGCAATATCACCCTGAGTTTAAATCGACACCACGTGACGGTCATCCGCTGTTCACTGCATTTGCAAAAGCTGCGATTGCACACAAGCAGGCTCAACAAGCGTAATCAAGCGATATCAGCTTAAAGGAAAACAGCATGAAATTATGTGGATTTGACGTTGGTCTGGATCAGCCTTTCTTTTTGATCGCGGGTCCTTGCGTGATTGAGTCGCATCAGATGGCGATGGATACTGCGGGTGCATTGAAAGAAATTACGACTGAATTGGGTATCCCTTTCATTTATAAATCTTCTTTTGATAAAGCGAATCGTTCTTCCGGCACTTCTTTCCGTGGCTTGGGTATGGAAAAAGGCTTGGAAATTTTGGCGGACGTGAAAAAGCAATTAAACGTTCATGTCCTGACCGATATCCATGCGATAGACGAAATCAAACCAGTCGCAGCGGTCGTCGACGTTTTGCAAACACCTGCTTTCTTGTGCCGCCAGACTGATTTCATCCAAGCTTGTGCGCAATCTGGCAAGCCTGTGAATATCAAAAAAGGTCAGTTTTTGGCACCACACGATATGATCAATGTCATCGCGAAAGCGCGCTTAGCTGCGAAAGAAGCAGGGCTGCCAGAAGATAATTTCATGGCGTGCGAACGCGGTGTATCTTTCGGCTATAACAATCTGGTGTCCGATATGCGCTCACTCGCAATCATGCGCGAAACCAATTGCCCAGTTGTATTCGACGCTACGCATTCCGTGCAATTGCCAGGTGGCCAAGGCACGTCGTCGGGTGGTCAACGTGAATTTGTACCGGTGTTGGCGCGTGCTGCGGTCGCGGTGGGTATTTCAGGCTTGTTCATGGAAACACATCCGAACCCTGCGCAAGCGATGTCAGATGGTCCAAATGCAGTACCACTTGGGCGCATGAAAGAATTGTTATCGACCTTGTTAGATTTAGATCGCATCGTCAAGAAAAACGGATTTTTAGAATCTAGTTTTAATTAATACTAAATGCCTCGCAGAGCTCAATGACTTTGCGGGGCAAATTTTTATCATCGGTTTCAAAGTGTGGGTAGATGATGATCGCTGCAAAACCATAAATGTGTTTTGGAGAAGAAAGCAGGTGCAGACAAAACGAGAGGCTCGATTTGCGCGCGCGGTTTCTACAAGATCGAACCCGATAGTTTGTGATTTTCGCACCAGACTTAGAACCAATATTTTTGTTATTTGATTGTTTAGGAGAATTTGCATGAGTGCTATCGTTGATATTATCGGTCGTGAAATTATTGATTCACGCGGCAATCCAACTGTGGAATGTGATGTGTTGTTGGAATCTGGCGTGATGGGCCGTGCAGCTGTGCCTTCAGGCGCATCGACAGGTTCACGTGAAGCGATCGAATTGCGCGATGGCGACAAGTCCCGTTATATGGGCAAGGGCGTTTTGAAAGCCTGTGAAAACATCAACACAGAAATCGCTGAAGCGATCATGGGTTTGGATGCGAATGAACAAGCTTTCTTAGATCGCACGCTGATCGACTTGGACGGCACAGAAAACAAAGCACGCTTAGGCGCCAACGCGATGTTGGCGGTGTCGATGGCAGTCGCTAAAGCAGCCGCAGAAGAAGCTGGTTTGCCTTTGTATCGCTACTTCGGCGGTTCCGGTGCGATGCAACTGCCAGTGCCGATGATGAACGTCATCAACGGTGGTGCCCACGCAGACAATAATCTGGATATTCAAGAATTCATGATCATCCCGGTTGGCGCACCAACGTTCCGTGAAGCGATTCGTTATGGCGCAGAAGTGTTCCACAGCTTGAAGAAAATTTTGCACGACAAAGGTTTGACAACCGCGGTTGGCGATGAAGGTGGTTTCGCACCGTCAGTAGAAAATCATGAAGAAGCGATCAAACTGATCATTCAAGCGATCGAAGCTGCTGGCTACACACCTGGCACACAGATCGCGTTGGGCTTGGATTGTGCTGCTAGCGAATTCTACAAAGATGGCAAATACCATTTGGAAGGCGAAGGCTTGACTTTGTCCTCTACCGATTTCACCAATTTGTTGGCAACTTGGTGCGACAAATATCCTATCATCTCCATCGAAGACGGCATGGCCGAAGGCGATTGGGAAGGTTGGGCAATTCTCACAGAAAAGCTCGGCAAGAAAATTCAAATCGTTGGTGATGACTTGTTCGTAACGAACACCAAGATTTTGAAAGAAGGCATACAAAAAGGTATCGCCAATTCTATTCTGATTAAGATCAACCAAATCGGTACTTTGACCGAAACGTTCGCTGCGATCGAAATGGCAAAGCGCGCTGGCTACACAGCGGTTATTTCACATCGCTCTGGCGAAACAGAAGATAGCACGATTGCCGACATCGCTGTCGGTATGAACGCATTGCAAATCAAAACTGGCTCCATGTCACGTTCTGATCGTATGGCGAAATACAACCAACTCTTGCGTATCGAAGAAGATTTGGGTGAAATCGCAAGTTACCCAGGTCGTGATGCGTTTTATAACTTGAAGTGAACGCATCAAGAGAAGTCAATTAAAGTAGTCAATTAATGTCGTAAAAAAGGGGAAGTCAGCTTCCCCTTTTTATCGTTATGAAATATAGTCACATCGTTTGTTTTGACCTTTACCTAAGATCGCATGCGTCTAATTACCATCGCCTTATTAACCCTGTTAGTCCTGATCCAGTTTCCGCTGTGGTTAGGTAAGGGCGGCTGGTTGCGCGTCTGGGAGCTCGATAAACAAGTCACTGCAGCGCGTGTCAATAATGACGGTCTCAAAGCGCGCAATGCCAAACTCGATTCTGAAGTGCAGGATTTGAAAACCGGGACTGCTGCCGTTGAAGAACGCGCGCGTTTTGAACTCGGCATGATCAAAAAAGATGAAATTTTTGTGCAGATTTTGGACGCGGGTAGCAAGGTAGAGAGTAAGCCTCAGGTGCAAGGTAAAGTCACCGCAGCTAAAACGAATTAAATAAATTCGATTTATTCAACCCTTAATAGGCTTTGAGCAAACGCTCAAACGCGATCTCAACTTCCGCCACACTCGGTGGATTGCCCTTATCTCCTAAATTAATAATCTTGTCGGACCAATTTCCTTCCGTCTTCCATCGCGGCGAATCACAGTAAATTTCGATGGTCGGAGTTTCGTAAGCCGCCGCAATATGCACCAAACCGGTATCGACTCCAATGACTAGAGTAGCGCGTTGCGCAAGGACTGTTGCTTCTTGCATCGAGAGCTTAGGCAAGACGCTAGCGTTGGGCATGTGCTCAGCCATGGCTTCCGCTTCGGCTTTTTCTGCGGCGGTACCCCATGGAAGCAATATGGGCCAGCCTGTTACTTGTAGATCGCGCGCAGTACCTATCCAGTTATGGCGCGGCCATTTTTTTGACTCACCCGCAGTACCGTGAAAGAACACGATGTAGGGCGTGGCGGGCATCCACTCTGGCTGTAAATCGAGTTTTTGCAAACCAAAACTGGCCGGTGTATCGACTTGATAATTGAGTGCTGCTGCCGCGACCAGACGTCCGCGCAAGACCGCGTGCGTGCGGCGATCAACGGGGATACTCAAGTCGTGAAAAATTCTTGAGATACCTTCATAGCCAGAGCCTTCGGTACCATTTGCTAATCCGATTTTTTTGCCATTTGGCGCTGTGCGTGCCACACCCATGATGATGCCGGTTTTTAGCAAACCTTGGGTATCAAAAATATAATCGTAAGCTTCTTCACGCAGCGTGCGGTAGAAATGTTTAAACTCGGCGCGTGTTTCCTTGTTGCCTAAACTTTTACGCCAACGTCGCAGCGCATAGGCTATAACCTTGTTGACCTTGGGTTGTAGCTTAACCAGATTCACGTAGGCTTCTTCTACTACCCAATCAATTTGTGCATTGGGGTAGTGGGCTTTGATGTCATCTACCATGGGCATGTTGTGAAGGACATCGCCTAAAGAAGAAACGCGGATCAATAAAATTTTCACGGTAAGTAGTAAATTTGATTTGCAAAAAGTACGACTAGTTTATGGTAGCGCACTTGGGTTTTACTCCCTTCTCCCACTTGCGGCGAGTTGTCGGAGTTGGGCTGGGATGAGGACGGTTCAGCAAGTCTATTTTATATTACTACGCTACGGTTTACTGAATTACCTTCATCCTACCCCTCGCCCGCCTACGGGAGAGGGGATGTTCAGTTTAATTTAATAGGGTAAAACAGCATCCGGCTTAACTGCCAAAATTGCCGCTTTCAACGCCGCCTGAATCCTTACCAAAGCGTCCGGTGTCTCAGCTTCAAAACGCATCACGATGACTGGCGTCGTATTCGATGAGCGTGCCAAACCAAAGCCGTCAGGATATTCAACGCGTAAGCCATCGATATTGATGATCTCAGTTGATCCGGGAAAGTTTGCATTCTTTTGCATCTCAGCGATGATGGCAAAGTTTTCGCCTTCATTCAATTTCAATTGCAATTCTGGCGTGCTGGTCGATTGCGGCAAGTCATTGAGGGTTGCCGTCATGTCCGTAACTTTGCTCAAAATTTCTAGTAAGCGCGCACCAGCATACATGCCGTCATCAAAACCATACCAGCGGTCTTTGAAGAAGATATGACCACTCATTTCACCGCCCAAGGGGGAACCAGTTTCTTTGAGTTTGGCTTTGACCAGCGAATGCCCAGTTTTCCACATTAATGGAACGCCGCCATGATTTTTGATCCAACTCGATAAATGACGCGTGCATTTCACGTCGTATAAAATTTGTTCGCCCGGATGGCGGTTCAAAACATCGGCGGCAAATAACATGAGTTGGCGATCGGGATAAATGATTTGCCCGTCTTTCGTCACCACACCCAAGCGGTCACCATCGCCATCGAAGGCCAAGCCAATTTCCGCATCGGTGGTTTGTAAACAGCGGATCAGATCTTGCAAATTTTCTGGATGTGCTGGATCGGGATGATGATTCGGGAAATTGCCATCGACTTCGCAAAATAATTCTGTCACTTCGCAACCCATGGCGCGATACAAGTCTCCAGCGAATGCACCAGCAACGCCATTGCCGCAATCAATGGCGATCTTGATTTTGCGCGTGAGCTTGACATCACTGACGATGCGCTCGAGATAGGCGGCTTTGATATCGTGAGTACTGTAACTACCTTCGCCAACCGCGAAGTCTTTTGCGACGATTCTGTCGTACAACGCGAGTATCGTATCGCCATAAATCGCTTCACCCGCCAGCACCATTTTGAAACCATTGTAGTCAGGTGGATTGTGGCTACCGGTGACCATAATGCCGGATGTCGCACCCAACACATTGGTGCCGAAATACACCATAGGCGTAGCGACCACACCCAGATCAATAACATTGATGCCTGTGACTTGTAAGCCCTTGGCTAATGCAGCGCTCAGAGATGGACCAGACAAACGGCCATCGCGACCTATCACGACGGTCTTTTCACCTTTTGCCAATGCGGCGCTACCAAAGGCTTGACCGATCGCGTAAGCGACGTCCGCGTCTAAGGTCTTATCAATGATGCCGCGGATGTCGTAGGCTTTAAAAATACTTTTGGAAAGTAGGGACATAATGTTCTCTATCTAAAAAATACAAATTTTTCTTAAAAAACTTTGCGGCAGTTGATATTTTTCCCGCGTAGGCGCGAACCCGGTGGCCTAAAAGCTGAACGTCACAGGATCGCTGCCCAAGAAGGGATGACACATCGATATTTTGAACTTAACAGAACGGCGTTAGTTTTCTCTGCGCCTAAGTTTTGTTCTTTATCTGCCAAATAAAATCTTCAATACCGCACTGAGGCTGATATTCAACCACCAATTTCTGTATCAGGCTGCGTACTTTTTCATAATTGAAATTGCTGCATGCCAGGTCTAATTCTTCCAAGGCAGCTTGTAAATCTGCCCAAGCTAATTCTGCTTCTTGGGCACGCATGATCAGTGGATGTGTGGTGCGTTCTACGTTGTCACCAATCAGTAATTCTTCATATAGTTTTTCACCAGGACGCAAACCGACTTCACGGATTTCTATCGTGCCTTCCGGATGGTCTGCCGACTTCACTTCTAAACCACATAAATGGACCATGCGACGCGCTAAGTCGATGATGCGCACTGGTTCGCCCATATCGAGCACAAAGACGTCACCGCCTTGCCCCATCGCTCCGGCCTGCAAAACCAATTGCGCTGCTTCGGGTATGGTCATGAAATATCGCGTGATGTCTGCATGGGTTAAAGTAATCGGTCCACCTTGCATAATTTGCTTGCGAAATAAAGGGACGACCGACCCTGAGGAGCCTAGCACATTGCCAAATCGGACCATGCAAAATCGGGTGCTTTTTTGACGGCGCGCATTTGCCTGCAAGATTAATTCAGCTAAGCGCTTAGTTGCTCCCATTACATTGGTAGGACGCACTGCTTTATCGGTAGAGATCAAAACGAATTGTTTAACGCCTGCATCGATCGCAGCTTGTGCCAATTTAAAAGTGCCGAAAACATTGTTGCGTATGCCTTCGATAGGATTGTGTTCGACCAACGGCACATGCTTGTAAGCTGCTGCGTGATACACCGTATCAATTTGAAAACCACGGAAAATTTTATCGAGCTTGGCGCTGTCATGTATTGAACCTAAGAAAGGTTTTATCTCGCAGACCAGTTGCAATTGATCGCGCAGTGCCGACAATTCCTGTTCTATGGAATACAGAGAAAATTCCGACATTTCTAAAAGCATCAGGCTGTTGGGTTTCTGTCGCAAAATCTGACGACATAATTCTGAGCCGATTGAACCGCCCGCGCCACTGACCAGAACGTTTTTATTGGTGATGCAAGTCGCCAATAAAGCTTCGTCTGGTTCAACTTGATCGCGTCCTAACAAGTCTTCAATCTCGACATCACGAATATCTTGCACGCGTAATTCACCGTTAATCAAGCTTTTGATCGAGGGCGTGACTTTGACACGGACTTTGTAAATTTCTAGCTGATCGAGAATTTGTTTTTGTTTAGCCTTTGAAACGCTGGGCAAGGCGAGCAAGACTTCATTAATGCCAAAATTTTTGACCAATTGTGGAATCGCCTCAACTGGGTAGACTTTGATCCCGGCAATTGAGGAGCCGTGCATCGCGAGATTGTCGTCGATGAAAGCAATGCAATCGAGTTCATGTCCTGCTCGCAAAGCGTTGGCGAGTTGCATACCTGCGGTGCCAGCACCATAAATCGCAATTTTGATTGCGTTTGGATTGCGCCTTAGCCCACCGAGGTAAGCGCGTGCAGCCAATCGACTAGCACCCACATAAAGAATGGCGCCAGACCAGTAAATGACAAAGACCGCACGCGAGATCGCGTTTAGCTGCAACATGAAGCTGAGAAACGCCAGTGCCAAAACAGATAGCGTTACACCAATCACGACCACGCTAACCATCTTTTGATCGATATAGCGTATGACAGCGCGGTACAAGCCTATCTTGATAAAAATAGGAATTGCGAACAAAGGCACGGCGGCTATTAGCCATGCGTAGTGTTTGATTAATTCAAGATTGACCGTTTCATAGCGCGTTAAAATTGCCAGAATAAATGCCAGCGGTAAAAAAATAGCATCGACCAGTCCAGCAATAATTTGCTTATGGATGCGTGGAAGATTAATTAAGATATGCATCATGATGGGATGGTCGGTTCAAGTTGTTTTTGCCTGTTCTTTCTTGTCCGTTGTCGCGTATCAATGGGTGACGCCATCACGCTTAATTACTTTGAAAAAAGTGCGAAACAAAATTTTAATATCCAATATTAGCGATTGATGCTGCAAGTAATAGGCATCTAATTCGACTTTCTGCGGAATGGGCAATTCATCGCGGCCGTTGATCTGCGCCCAACCTGTCAAGCCGGGAACAATAGTATGAACTTGTTTTTCTGTACGGAGGGCAATTAAATCTGCTTGATTGTAGAGCGCTGGTCGTGGACCTACGAAGCTCATATCGCCTTTAATAATGCTCCACAATTGCGGTAATTCATCGAGGCTGGACTTTCGTAGAAAAGAACCGACGGGTGTTAAGTATTGATCCGGATTTGTCAGTAAATGCGTTGCGACTGCTGGAGTGTCAATCAACATAGAGCGAAACTTTGGCATTTTAAAAATCTGATTGTAACGACCGACGCGATCTGACCAATAGATGATGGGGCCTTTTGACGTCAGTCGTACCATCAGAGAAACAATGATGAATGGCAATAGCAGAATAACTGCAGCAATGAATGCGAGGACTAAATCGGCTAATCGTTTCATAAATTCGAACTCTCGGTTTCTCTTTTTATTTGTTGTTGGTTGATACTAAGCTGGCAGCACTTTCGCGCAATCCTTGCTGCACAGAATACGGCGGAGTCCACTGCATAAGGTCGCGCGCTTTACTGCTATCAATGCTTAAGGACTGGCATAAGCGATCAGCGATATTTTTTTTGCCAATTAAGGTGGCAGAAAAGTTAATTAAACCGGCAGGGAAGGGAAGTAAACGTGAAGGTACTTCTAATGCCTTTGCCGCTTCGCGCAAGAGTTCCGTGGTCGATAAATCCTTACCGTCAGAAATCAAAAAGACCTGATTGTAAGCTTGCGGATTTTGCACACAATGCAAAATGAAATCTGTCAGATTTTTGACAAACACAAAGCTGCGCTGATTGTGGATACTGCCTAACGGTAAGGGAATTTGTTTCTTGACCCAAATTAATAAACTTAAAAAGTTGGCGGCCACCCCTCTGCCATACACTAAAGGTGGACGAATAATCGTGATCGCCATGCCGGTGCGTTGACCTAGCGCTAGCAATGCCGCTTCTGCTTCTTGTTTGGAAATGCCGTAAGGGTCGCTGGCTTGCGGCTTATCACTCTCTGTGAATGCCTCTCCCAGTGCTGTCATCTCGCCATTCACTTTGACCGAACTAAGGTAAATGAATTGGCCGACACCAGCCGCAGCTGCTTGTTCTGCTAAGCGTAGTGTTCCATGCAAATTGACTTCACGAAAAGCAGCTAACGGATCTGCCTCGGTATCATTCATCACGTGTACTCGCGCGGCACAATGAATAACGGTATGCACGTTCGTCAAATACACATGCCAATCTGTATTGCGATCGATGGTGCCGATAACGGGTGTTTGTGAATCGGATGTTGAGCTTCCACGTACGGGACAAATGACTTCGCGATTTTGCGCCAATGCCATTTGTAATAGGTGCGATCCGACAAAGCCTGTTGCGCCAGTGATGAGAATATTATTTTTCATGTTGAGGCAACTAGGGTTGTGAGCGTTGCGCGCTCTTGGCCGAGTAGGCAGCGTTCAAACGCAAATAGCGACGCAGCAAGAACTTAGAAAAACTATGGAAGAACCACAGCGCGTGCCGCGAAAAAATATTCCGGTTCCTATGTGCTGCGGTATGAATTGCTTTTAAGTGCGGGTAATAGTGTACGGCTTGTTGATGTAAACGACGTGCGCGATAGCAGATATCAACATCTTCAAAGTACATAAAATAGCTGGGATCAAATCCACCTAAAGCCTCGTACAGAGCCGGTGTGAAAGCCAAAAATGCACCAGATGCCCATTCCACTGGAATGTCTTCAAGCGCCACTGCGATCCGATCTTTATCGTAGGTTTCGCTAAAGGTATTGATCAATGGCATTTTGATGATTGAGAGCATGCCTGGAAAGTGGCGGATATTTTTATCCGGCATAGTCATCGCCTGATCGCGATACAAATTGAGTGTCGCGAGCGCATGGCCAGACTGCTGCATTTTTTCTGTTAGTGCAAAAACAGTTTCGGGTGCTACTGTAATGTCTGGATTCATGACTAGGAAAATATCATCCGTTTGAAAACTTGACTTTTGCCGTATCAGATCGAACAGATAATTATTGTTTTCACCAAAGCCTAAACCTGCATCTGCATCAGTATAAAACACCTGATGTCGCGCACAATACGCTTTTAAATTTGCGGCAGGTTTATTGTCCTTGATCCAGATAGTCAGACCCGCCGGTGCCTTCAGCAAACCACCTAGCGCACTGCTAATTAACAGGTCTTCATGACCATGACTAATAATCGCGACATGTATCATGCAGGCAATCTCACTGAATTTTTTTGCTTAGCCTGGCTTTGCATCATGATGGAGGGCATTCTTGATCCTGCGAAGTTGTCTTATTTTGTTTAAATAGCCGTTGCGCTGCGAAGTGTAAAAGTACCCAATCCACCGTAACGCGGCAGACCCAGGCAAAGGCAGCGCCAATTAAGCCAAATTGCTTGGTCAGCACTACTAGCAAGGCCGTATAGAAAAATAATTCGAAGACATGGAACAGCGCGGTCGTCTTGGTATTTCCTGTCGCGTGCAACAGAGTATATGGTACTACAGCGATGCCGTTAATGAAGGTGCCAAATACTAATACCACAGTGATTGGAAAGGCTTTTTGTGCAAATTCTGGTGAAATCCACCATGCGAATCCGGGATAGGCCACGAGCAAGGTCAATAAGCATAGACCCGCCATGATTTTTGCCATGCGGCGCAAATTAGTCGCATATGACTGATGTAAGTCAGTGCGCGAAGCGATGGTGGCAAAAACTGGCATCAAGGCGCCGCAAATCGCAATCGGAATCATCAATAAACGCATTAAACCTTCTTGCGGAATTGCATATTCCGATAGCTTGTCGGCACCCACTAAAGCGCTGACAAAGAAACGGTCGCCATACACCATGAGTGGACTGACAATGCCGGTGATGGTGACCCAAAAACCATAGGAGACTAGCTGCCGGATTTGTAGCTTGATGCCGCCAAAATCTTGTTTGATGGGTGTTAATTTATGGCGAATGATTAAGTAGTGTTTAAGTTGAAAACATCCATACGCCACCGTAATCAATCTGGCTAGTACCAGATAAACCGTAATTTTCCACAAGCTAGAACCATGCATCATGATGGATAGCGCGGGCAGAATAAACATGCAAAATCCAAGAAATATCTTATTGATATTGGATTCTTTAAATTGCCCTAAACCCTCGAGTGCACCGCGCATACCGCTGGTGAGTGTGGCCGGAATCACGCCTAAAGCCGTTATCTGTAAAGCGATTTTTGTATCGTGCTGCCACGCTGGTGTTATTTTTAGCCAGTCGTGTGCGAGTGGGTAAGCGAAACCCATAATCAGAAAAAATCCCAATACACCGGTGACTGCGGTAAGTAGTAAGCCTGCTTTTAAGATGTTATGAATGGCGCTTCGCCGCGCTTCCGGCAGAGCGTCGAGCATGGCAGTCCGCAAACGGCTTATTTCATAGGTTAGTGCTCGGCCAGCGCCAAAATCAAAAAAATTGAAATAACCGATTAATGCCCAAATCAAAGTTAAGACACCGAAGCCCTCAGCACCTAGTTGCTTGAGCGTGTAAGGAATGCAAACTGCCGCCGCCAATAAAGGAGAGCCGCTACCAACCAGATTCCAGATAGTGTTCTTTTTGAGTGACATATTAGTTGGCTGTGCTTTGCAATTTTTCTGACGCCATACTTTGAAGGCAACTCTGCAATGCTAGATCCCAGTCTGGCAATGGGATGCCAAATTCTTGACTGAATTTTCTTTTGTCGAGACATGAATTCTTAGGGCGTTGCGCAGGAGTTGGATAGGCTGAGCTTGGAATGCCTTGTATCTTGGGAAGCGGAAAGCTCAACAAGCCGAATTGCGCTGCGTGAGCAACGATACGCTGGCTGAACTCGCACCAATTGGTGTAGCCATTTGGAGTTAAGTGGTAAATGCCTTGATGTTGTTGCCACCATGCCGCCGTGGTTTCCGCATGTGTTTTTGCATGCGTCACGTCGTTCTTCAATTGTAGAATAACTTGTTTGACGGTTTCACTTAAAAATAAAGTAGAGCTTGGTGTTCCCCATTGATCATTGACGATATTGAGTTCCGTTTTTTCCTTCGCTAAACGCAAAATCGTTAACAGAAAATTTTTACCAAAATCGGAATAGACCCAGCTGGTGCGAAAAATTAAGTGCGCGCATCCGCTCTTCACAATCGCTTGTTCACCTGCTAGCTTACTCGCACCGTAGACATTTAGAGGGGCACATGTATCGCTTTCGCTGTAGGATGCGCGCTCACCAACGGCAATTGACTTGCTACCATCAAACACATAGTCGGTCGAAAAATGGATCAAGCCTATCCCCAGGTTTTTTGCTTCCTGAGCGAGAATGGCCGGTGCTTCCGCGTTGACGCGAAAGGCGAGTTCGCTTTCTTTTTCTGCCAAATCGACGGCAGTGTATGCCGCAGGATTGATGATCAAATCCGGTTTGCATTGTTGAATGTAAGGCGCGATGGATGCGATATCTGATAGATCCAATTCAGCACGTTGCGGCGTAATGATTTCACCCACATCTTGCAAGGCTTTTGCTAAGCTACGACCAAGTTGACCGCTGGTGCCCGTCAACAAGATTTTCATGCGAAAACCTCAGCGTCGGCGAATAATTTACCTTGCTGATCTTTGCCGGACAACGATGGCGCACCATGGAGCACGCCATCCAGCGGCCAGCTGATTGCCAATGTAGGATCGTTCCATAGCAAACAGCGTTCGTGTTCAGGTGCCCAATAATCGGTTGTTTTATAGAGAAATTCTGCATATTCGCTGGTGACAATGAAGCCATGTGCGAAGCCTGGCGGTATCCACATTTGTCGTGAATTACTAGCGGATAAAACAGCCGATGTCCATTTGCCAAAATTCGGTGAGCTGCGACGCAGGTCGACTGCAACGTCGAACACTTCGCCTGCAATCACGCGCACTAATTTACCTTGCGCCTGTTGAATCTGGTAGTGCAATCCACGTAACACACCTTTGGCCGAGCGGGAGTGATTATCCTGCACAAACTCGGTATGTACACCAGTACAAGCGGCAAAAGTTTTTGCATTAAAACTTTCATAAAAAAAGCCGCGGTCATCGCCAAATACTTTGGGCTCTAAAATCAAGACTTCAGGTAAATCTGTTTGAATAATATTCATAGCAGGTGCTTCGCGGATATTTAAAAACTCTTGTGGTTCAACAGGCGCAATAAGTATTGGCCGTATTCGTTTTTCTTCAGAGGTTGAGCTAAGTCTTCAAGTTCTGCCGGGCTGATATAGTCCTTACGGAAAGCGATTTCTTCCGGACAGGCGACTTTTAATCCTTGGCGCTTTTCGATCGTGGCGATAAATTGACCAGCTTCCAATAGCGAGTCATGCGTACCAGTATCTAACCATGCCATACCGCGTCCCATCAATTCAACTTTGAGTTGACCTTGCTGCAAATAGACGTTATTGACATCAGTGATCTCTAACTCGCCACGTGCTGATGGTTTGATGTTGGCCGCGATATCGCAAATCTGTTGATCGTAAAAATACAGACCAGTCACGGCATAGTTTGATTTTGGCTTGAGCGGCTTTTCTTCTATGCTGAGTGCATTCCGTTGGTCGTCAAAGTCAACGACGCCATAGCGCTCAGGATCATGGACGTGATAGGCGAACACGGTAGCGCCATTTTGATTGTCGTCTGCGCTACGCAGCATGGCTTCGAACTCATGTCCGTAATAGATGTTGTCGCCCAAAATTAAGGCAGATGGTGAGTTGCCGACAAATTCTTTACCAATAATGAATGCCTGCGCCAAGCCATCAGGTGAGGGCTGCACTGCATAACTGAGATTGATGCCCCACTGCGAACCGTCGCCGAGTAACTCTTGAAAGCGTGGTGTATCTTGTGGTGTCGAAATAATTAAAATATCGCGCATACCGGCTAACATCAATGATGTCAGCGGGTAGTAAATCATTGGTTTATCATAGATCGGCAGTAACTGCTTGGATACAGATTTGGTGACAGGATACAGCCTTGTGCCGGAGCCGCCCGCCAGAATGATGCCTTTGCGTTGTGCTTGTGCCATGTTCGTCTCTTATGCTCGTTTTTGTTCTAATTAGTTTTTTGTTTGGTATTGCAAACTTACCCAGTTCTTGTATTCTCCAGACAAAACTTGCTCAGTCCATGCATCGTTTGCCAAGTACCAACTCACTGTTTTACGCAGACCAGTTTCAAAAGACTCGGCAGGTTTCCAGCCTAGTTCACGCTCGATTTTGCGGGCATCAATCGCATAGCGTTTATCATGTCCCGGTCTATCTTTAACGTGGCGGATCTGATCACGGTAGCTGCCAGCCGGTTTAGCTTGCAATTCATCGAGCAGGTCGCAAATGCTATGGACGACGTTGAGATTGGTCTTTTCATTCCAACCACCAATGTTATAGGTTTCTCCTGGGCGACCAGCTTCTAAGACGCGACGTATCGCAGTACAGTGGTCGCTTACATATAACCAGTCACGGACCTGACTACCATCGCCATAGATCGGTAAATCTTTGCCAGCCCGCGCATTTGTGATGACTAAAGGGATGAGTTTCTCAGGAAAGTGCAGGGGGCCGTAGTTATTGGAACAATTAGTTGTCAGTGTCGGCAGACCATATGTGTGATGATAGGCGCGTACTAAATGATCGGACGCCGCCTTCGATGCGGAGTAAGGACTATTCGGGGCGTAAGCAGTCGTCTCTGTGAACGGTGGGTCATGCGCTTCCAGGCTGCCATAGACTTCATCTGTTGAAACATGCAAAAAGCGGAATGCCGCTTTTCGGTCTTCTTCGAGACATTGCCAGTACGCGCGTACTGCTTCCAGTAAGCTAAAAGTGCCATTCACATTTGTCTCAATGAACGCAGCTGGGCCATGAATGGAGCGATCTACATGGCTTTCTGCTGCAAAATGTACAATCGCTCGGGGTTGGTGTTTCTGCAGCAGCTGCTTCAGGATTTCGCTGTCATTGATATCCGCTTGGACAAAAATATGTCGTTCATCATTTTTTAGACTGGCTAGATTGTTGAGATTGCCTGCATAGGTCAATTTGTCAAAATTGATGACAGCTTCTTGACTTTGATCCAACCAATCCAAAACAAAATTTGCGCCTATGAAGCCTGCGCCACCAGTGACTAAAATCATGCGGAGTTCCGATCCTGTTGAGGTTGTCACTGATGCTTTTAATTAAGCTACCAATGAGATTTTCAATGAAAACCCGCAATTTTACGCCACTTGCGTCCGAAGTCGTCAGAATTGCGCCGCTTTTTTTGCTTTTGGAACATTAATTTAATTGTAAAAAAAATAGTGTTTTGACTGATATTTGAGGCGATCGGTATTTTTCGTGTTCCAGTCGAAAAAAAACAGCATTTCACTCTTGAATTGTGGAATACCCACCTCATTTACATGGGCAATGGTTGATTTTTATGGAGATTGTTAATGCAAGAGCAAGATAAACCAGTAGAAAATACTGAAACAATAGCAACAACTATCGATGCCGAAGCGCTGCAAGCAGCTGTTGCTGAAAATCAGGTTGAACCCGAATCGGTGATCGAACCGGGTGTTTCTGCAGATACTTTAGCGCAGTTAGAAGCGAAAGTGCTGGAATTGCAAGATGCGTTCATGCGCGCAAAAGCCGAAGGTGAAAACATTCGTCGTCGCGCTCAAGAAGATATTTCAAAGGCGCACAAATTTGCGATTGAAAGCTTTGCTGAGTCTTTAGTGCCTGTCAAAGATAGTCTGGAAATGGGCTTAAAGATAGAAACGCAAACAGTGGAAGCAATTAAAGAAGGCGTAGAAATGACGCTAAAGCAATTGAATTCTGCTTTTGAGAAAAATCGCCTGCTAGAGATTAATCCACAACAGGGCGACAAGCTAGATCCGAGCAAACACCAGGCTGTTTCTATGGTGCCAGCAGAACAAGAAGCAAATACGATCGTTACTGTTTTGCAAAAAGGTTACATGATTGCAGATCGTTTATTGCGTCCAGCCTTAGTTACTGTTGCACAAGCAAAGTAAAAACTTAGTAAAACAGTAGATAAAACAGTTGAAAAGCTAGATAAAACGCATAAAAACCTAGTAAATAGTAAAAAGCGACTTGAAAAACAGGTTTTTTGCCATACATCAGAAACAGACGAGCCCAGTAATGCATTGATTTCTTACTGAGTGCTCACCAAGTTCAAAAATATAATTTTTAAAGATAGGGAAATATCATGGGAAAAATGATCGGTATTGATTTGGGTACAACCAACTCTTGCGTTGCAGTCATGGAAAATGGCCAGCCAAAAGTAATCGAGAACGTCGAAGGCGCGCGTACGACGCCATCGATCATTGCTTACCAAGAGGATGGCGAAATTCTGGTTGGTGCATCTGCGAAGCGCCAAGCGGTAACAAATCCAAAGAACACTTTGTATGCTGTTAAGCGTTTGATCGGTCGTAAGTTCGATGAAAAAGAAGTGCAAAAAGACATCGGTCTGATGCCTTACACCATTTCTAAGGCAGACAATGGCGATGCATGGGTGTCTGTGCGTGACAAGAAATTGGCGCCGCCACAAATCTCCGCAGAAGTTTTGCGCAAAATGAAAAAAACTGCTGAGGATTACCTCGGTGAAGAAGTGACAGAAGCAGTCATTACTGTTCCTGCTTACTTCAATGATGCACAACGTCAAGCAACGAAAGACGCCGGACGTATCGCTGGATTGGACGTTAAGCGTATCATCAATGAACCAACGGCTGCGGCATTGGCGTTTGGTCTGGACAAAAAAGAAAAAGGCGATCGTAAGATTGCGGTCTATGATTTGGGTGGTGGTACTTTCGACGTATCCATTATCGAAATCGCGGACGTAGATGGCGAAATGCAATTCGAAGTATTGTCCACGAACGGCGATACCTTCTTAGGTGGTGAAGATTTCGATCAACGTATCATCGATTACATCATCGACGAATTCAAAAAGATCAACGGTTTGGATTTGTCTAAAGATCCTATCGCTTTGCAACGTATTAAAGCGTCTGCAGAACGCGCTAAGATTGAATTGTCTAGCTCACAGCAAACAGAAATCAACGAGCCGTACATTGCGATGGCAAATGGCGCACCGGTGCATTTGAATTTGAAAATCACACGCGCTAAGTTAGAAGCTTTGGTTGAAGAACTGATCCAAAAGACGATGGACCCTTGCCGCATGGCGATCAAAGATGCGGGCGTGAAAACTTCTGACATCGATGACATCATCTTGGTTGGTGGTATGACTCGTATGCCTAAGGTTCAAGAATTGGTCAAAGAATTCTTCGGCAAAGAACCTCGTAAAGACGTAAACCCAGACGAAGCGGTTGCAGTTGGTGCTGCGATTCAAGGTTCTGTCTTGTCTGGCGATCGTAAAGACGTCTTGTTGTTGGACGTAACGCCTTTGTCTTTGGGTATCGAGACTTTGGGTGGCGTGATGACGAAGATGATTCAAAAGAACACCACGATTCCAACCAAGTTCAGCCAAGTATTCTCTACTGCGGATGACAATCAACCAGCGGTAACGATCAAGGTTTACCAAGGTGAACGCGAAATCGCTGCACGTAACAAAGGTTTGGGCGAATTCAATCTGGAAGGTATTCCACCATCAGCACGTGGCACGCCACAAATTGAAGTTACTTTCGATATCGATGCCAACGGTATTTTGCATGTAGGTGCAAAGGACAAAGCGACTGGTAAAGAGAATAAAATCACCATTAAAGCAAACTCAGGTTTGACTGAAGATGAAATTCAAAAAATGGTGAAAGATGCTGAATTGAATGCGGAAGAAGACAAAAAAGTCAAAGAGTTGGCTGAGTCCCGCAATCAAGGTGATGCCTTAGTTCATTCAACAAAGAAAGCATTGGCAGAGCACGGCGATAAGTTAGATGCTGGCGAAAAAGAGAAGATTGAAGCAGCGATCAAAGAGTTGGAAGACGTATTGAAATCTGGCGATAAAGCAGAAATCGATACTAAACTCGGCAATTTGTCGACAGCGTCTCAAAAGTTAGGTGAAAAAGTGTATGCAGACATGCAAGCACAACAAGCCGCTGCCGGTGGTGCTGCAGGTGCCGCACCAGGTGCAGATGCGAAACCACAAGACGATGACGTGGTAGATGCTGACTTTAAAGAAGTGAAAGATAACAAGTAATTGAAACTTGTCCGACATTGAATTTGTTTGACTCAATGTCGGTATCTCGCCGGGTAGTGTGATCGTGCTTTGCCGCGATGCTCTACTCGGCGTTTTCGCGTAATGTGACTCTATAAAAACAAGGTGTAATCGAGATGGCGAAGCGTGATTTTTACGAAATTCTGGGTGTTGCGAAAAACGCCTCGGAAGATGAAATCAAAAAAGCTTATCGCAAGATGGCGATGAAATATCATCCGGATCGTAATCCGGATAGCAAGACTGCGGAAGAAAAATTTAAAGAGGCAAAAGAAGCCTACGAAATGCTTTCCGATGCACAAAAGCGCGAAGCTTATGATCGCTATGGACATGCTGGTGTCGACCCGAATATGGGTGGCGGCGGCGGTGGTGGCGCAGGTTTTGCGGATGCTTTCGGTGATATTTTTGGTGATATCTTCGGCGGTGGTCGTGGTCGCAGTGCTGGTCCACAAGTGTATCGCGGTGCAGATTTGCGCTATAACCTTGAGATCACTCTTGAGCAAGCTGCGAATGGTTTTGATACAACGATCCGTGTACCTAGTTACGATGAGTGCGACACTTGTCATGGTTCCGGTGCGAAACCAGGAACGTCTCCTGTCACTTGTACCACTTGCGGTGGGCATGGTCAGGTACGTATGCAACAAGGTCTCTTTAGCATTCAACAAACTTGCCCTAAGTGCCACGGCACAGGCAAGATGATTCCTGACCCATGTAATCCATGTAATGGTACGGGTCGTATCAAACGCAATAAGACTTTGGAAGTGAAGATCCCTGCCGGTATTGATAACGGTATGCGTATTCGTTCTTCTGGTAATGGCGAGCCTGGCATCAATGGTGGTCCACCTGGCGATTTGTATGTAGAAATTCACATCAAACAACACGCCGTATTTCAGCGTGAAGGCGATGATTTGCATTGTGAAATTCCAATTTCCTTTGTAAAAGCTGCTTTGGGTGGTGATATCGAAGTGCCTACTTTGAGTGGTAAGGCAACGTTTACGATTCCAGAAGGTACGCAATCGGGTAAGACCTTCCGTTTACGCAGCAAAGGCGTAAAGGGCGTGCGCTCTGGTTATGCGGGTGATTTGTTCTGTCACGTGGTGATAGAGACACCGGTAAAATTGACTGAGAAGCAGAAAGATTTATTGCGTAGTTTTGAACAACTGACGACAGAAGGTGGTTCTAAACATAGTCCGCAAAGTAAATCTTGGATGGATAAAGTGAAAAAATTCTTTGAATAAAGAAAATTTCTGATGATGAAAAGAAAAGCGCAGATGAATTTTATCCGCGCTTTTTTTTGGGCGGCAATTTCAAGGCATTGATTTTGTAAGGTCAAATTCGATGAGATACTCTAAAAAAGGTAGAATGTCGTCGGTCAAAATAGGGAAAGAGCAATATGAGAGAAGTCATACGCGGAAGCGTTACACCAGATCAACTATTTGAAAATAATCGCGATTGGGCTGCGGAGATACTGAGCCGGGACGCCAATTTTTTCAATAAATTGGCGGAACAGCAAAGCCCTGAATACCTATGGATAGGTTGTGCCGACAGTCGTGTTCCCGCGAATGAATTATTGGGGCTATTGCCAGGTGAATTGTTTGTACATCGCAATATTGCTAATTTGGTCGTGCATTCTGATCTAAATTGCCTATCTGTGTTGCAGTTCGCGGTGGATGTGTTGAAAGTAAAACACGTCATCGTGTGTGGACATTATGGTTGTGGTGGCGTGCAAGCGGCTTTGACTGGTCGTCGTGTAGGGCTAGCTGACAATTGGTTACGCCATGTGCAGGACGTGCATCAGAAACATGAAAAATATTTGGGTGAAGTGTTGCCAGAAAAAGATCGCGTTAATCGCTTATGCGAATTGAATGTGATTGAACAAGTGGTCAACGTATGCCAAACCACGATCATTCAAGACGCGTGGGAGCGTGGACAGTCTGTAGAAGTGCATGGCTGGGTATATGGCATTCAAGACGGTTTATTAAATGAACTCGGTATGTCTATCAAGTCCCCGCAAATGTTGGCGCCACATCTGGAACGTAGCTTGGCGCGTTACGCTGAATAAATTCTCGATTTAGTAGGGAATGCGACAAACAAAAAAGCGAAGCATCCGTATTAAGGGGCTTCGCTTTTTTGTTGGATCAATAATTGATGAGCATTGTCGACACCTGGTGATTCGAGGGTAAAAATATTTTTAAAATGCCGAGACAAAATATCCGCTGATCGTAGACAATAGCGAGCTTTTCTTGATGGCGATTGTCGCTATTAATTTACATTCCATTTCCACTGTTCTCGATGAAATTATCAGTAAACAATTCTCGCCTCAATGGTCTTGATACGCTGCGTGCCTGCGCTATCTTACTGGTATTGATGTATCACTATATGGTCTTCGTAAGTCACGAACCTAGTTTCGGGTTTCTCAGTGAAATCGGTTGGGTTGGTGTCGATCTGTTTTTTGTTTTAAGCGGTTATCTGATTGGTAATCAGATCTTTTCTGGTTTAAAAAGTGAATACGGATTTTCGCTCAAGACTTTCTATATTCGCCGCGCACTACGCACACTGCCGAATTTTTATGTAGTACTCGCCATTTATTTCCTATTTCCAATCGAGGCGGGAGGTAAAGCTGTGACCCCACTTTGGAAATTTTTAACATTCACACAGAACTTTGACCTAAAGCCGGGTTCGGCGTTTTCACATGCATGGTCGCTCAGTATTGAAGAACAGTTTTATGTCGCTTTGCCCTTAATTGCCATCGCGACTATTACTTATTTGAAATCGGCGCGGGCAATGTGGTTGGTTTTGGTCGGTGCAATGAGCGCTGCTGCATGCATGCGTTATCTGATGTGGCAGAAAGTCGGTGACGACTATACGCAGTATTACGTACATATTTACTATTCAACTTGGTGTCGTTTTGATGAATTATTGCCTGGCGTAGCGCTCGCTTTACTGAAAAATTTTCATCCACAAATCTGGACGCGTTCGCTTAAATATGGGCACTTGAGTTTATTGGGTGGCGCCGTCCTGACCGGTGTCGCCATGTATTTATTCACCTTCTATAGCTATGTGGAAGGACAAGGCTTTTTATGGTTCACCACGACGTTTGGCTATAGTTTATTGGCTGGCGGATTTGCTTTACTGACTTTGGCAGGACTTAGTCCCAATTCGCGTTTATATCGTTGGCGTATTCCCGGTGCTTCAGTTTTGGCCTTGTGGTCATACGCGCTGTATTTGGTGCATAAACCGCTCATGAATGCTTTGATCCGTCCTTTTGAAGCTTGGGGCATATCCGTCAAATCTTGGATAGGCATAAGTAGCATGTTTGTGCTAAGTTTGCTGGCGACGTATGTTCTGTATCGCCTTGTGGAAACACCCTTCATGCGATTACGTGATCGCTATTTTCCTTACAAATAAAGGTGAATTTGTCCCAGTTGGGCTTTCGCCCTGACCCGAATTACTTGGCAAACTGTTCGTAGCGATCTGGAATACTAGAGCTCTTAGTCATTTCTAGTGTTTCTGTATGTCTTATAGCGTTGTCTGGTTTAAACGCGATTTACGTTTGCACGATCATGCTGCTTTGTATGAGGCTGCATCACGTGGACCGTTTTTATGTTTGTATGTGGTTGAGCCTGGTTTGTGGGCACAAGCTGATGCGGCACGTCAGCACTTTGAATTTATCTTAGAAAGCTTGCGTGATCTGTACATCGCTTTGAAACAACATGGTGGTCGTTTGCATGTAGTGACTGGCGATATCATTGAAGTGCTCACGGCTTTGCATGATCAAGCGCCTTTTCAAAATTTATGCGCGCATGAAGAAACCGGAAATTCATGGACTTATCAACGCGACTTGGCTGTAGGGCGCTGGTGTCGCGCGCATCAAGTTAATTGGCAGGAGTTTCGACAGTTCGGCGTAGTGCGCCGCTTGGCTGATCGCGATCATTGGAAGGCGGGTTGGGATACGCATGTTGAACAAATTTGTTTACCCATCCCAGCGCAGATGCAATTTGTAGATCTACCCTGGCAAGATACCGTGCCACCCTCGGCAAATCGACTTCACCTGAATCAACCCGATCCACCGCGCAGACAACGCGGCGGGAGACAAGCGGGCCTAGCAGTTTTATCGTCATTCTTACATGAGCGTAGCACCTATTATCGCGGTGGAATTTCTTCGCCCTTGTCCGCGCCGGATGCTTGCTCTAGGCTCTCGCCCTATCTGACTTTCGGTTGTCTGAGTTTGCGCGAAATCGTCCATGCCACTGCACAGCGCATGGAACAACTGCATGATGATCCTCTATTTTCAAGACACCCATCGGCCACGCGGATGAAGCAAGGTTTAAATGCCTTCGTCAGTCGTTTGTACTGGCATTGTCACTTCATCCAAAAGCTGGAATCTGAGCCTGAAATTGAATATCAAAACATGCATCGTGGCTACGATGGTTTGCGCGAAAACGATTTTAACGAGGCGCATTTTCAGGCATTCACGCAAGGGCGTACTGGCTGGCCTATGGTCGACGCTTGTATCGCGATGTTGCGCGAAACGGGCTGGATTAATTTTCGTATGCGCGCGATGTTGGTGTCTGTCGCATCGTATCCGCTATGGCTAGATTGGCGTCAAGTAGGCGCGTGGTTGGCAACTCAGTTTTTAGACTATGAACCCGGCATTCACTGGAGCCAGATGCAGATGCAATCTGGCACGACGGGCATCAACGTGCCACGTGTCTATAATCCAATCAAGCAAGCGCATGATCATGATCCGAAAGGCGTATTCGTGCGACGTTGGTTGCCTGCGATGCGTAAGGTACCAGATCTGTTTTTGTTTGAGCCTTGGACGATGCCGGCGGATGTACAGGTCGCATGTGGTGTTAAGTTGGGGCGCGATATACCGATTCCTGTGGTCGATCTTGAGAATGCGACACGTGAAGCCAAGGCCAAATTATTTGCGGTACGAGGCCAGTCAGAGGTTAGGGCGGGTAAATCGGCTATCGTAAAAAAGCATGCTTCAAGAACGGTACGTAAAACGAAGCACGCAAAACGCGGGGCGACCGAGGAAAGGGGCGACTCTAATTCCAGTTCTGAGAGAGGAGCAGCATCGCAGTTGGGTTTCGATTTTTAGGGTAGATGCATACCTGCATCATCGAAAGATTCGATATGCTGTTTGAGAACCTTCGGTGTACAAGCTCATACAAGAGATGGCTAAGATTTTTTAAGCTTCTACGTTAAATTTGAATTGTGCTGAATTTAATTCTCTTTACCCAAATCGGTTTTCCACCAAGTGAATTTTCATTTAGCAGTTTTACTGCAACGTATTTCGCCTTGGTGGGTTCATTCATTGTTATGTTAACTGGCGCGTATTTACATTTGTCATTGGTCGCAACGCTGTTGCACGCTGAATCACCGTACCCGATGCGAGTTTAAAGACACTGACCACTTCGACCATTCGGGCCGCCTGTTGATTTAAACTCTCGGCAGCAGCCGCTGCTTCTTCTACTAAGGCCGCATTTTGTTGCGTGACATCATCTAACTCGGTAATCGCTTGATTGATTTGTTCAATGCCGATTGTTTGTTCATGGGCAGTTGCGCTAATTTCGCCAATTAAACCTGCTACTTGTTTGACGCGTGTCACAATATCTTCCATCGCATTGCCAGCACTTCCAACTAAACGGCTACCTGCTTCTATCTTCTCTACGCTGGCGCCAATTAGGTTCTTAATCTCTTTTGCAGCTTCGGCAGAGCGTCCGGCAAGGCTGCGTACTTCGCTGGCAACCACAGCAAATCCACGGCCCTGTTCGCCTGCTCGTGCAGCCTCTACGGCGGCATTTAAGGCCAAGATGTTGGTCTGAAAGGCAATCCCATCAATCACGCCGATAATGTCTGCAATTTTCTTCGATGCACCAGTAATCTCTTGCATCGTGGCGACCACTTGGCCGACAACGACACCACCGTTCACCGCGGCATCACTCGCTGCACTTGCCAATTTATTTGCTTCACGCGCAGTTTCTGCATTTGTTTTGACCGTCGAATTCAATTCTTCCATGGACGCAGCGGTTTCTTCCAAATTACTCGCTTGGGTTTCAGTTCGCTGCGATAAATTTGAATTGCCCGCTGCAATTTCACTGGAGCCTGTAGATATGCTTTCTGCACATTCTCGCACTTCACCCACCATTTTTGACAAGCCATCTCGCATGTCGCGCATGCCGCTAAGTAATTGTGCGGCTTCGTCGCTACCGTCGACATCGATGTCCGAAACTAAATCACCGCTCGCAACACGTGCAGTTGCCTCTAAAGCCGATCCAAGTGGTTGTGTGATACTGACCGTCATGCGCCATGCTAAATATGCTGCAACGACTAACATGAAGAGACCAGCTACGCTGATCGCCAAAACCGTAGAACGATTGCTGGTATTGGTTTGCTCAATGACTTCCACACGTCTTTGTTTTTGCATCCCAATGAAAGCTGCCAATTCAGCCGACGCTTTGACTGAAATAGGATCAATCTTTTTTGTGATGACTGCAGCTGATTGTTCGGTGTTAAATTGAGCTGCGAGATCAACTGCCTCTTTGAAATAGGCATCCATCTGCTTGTCAATTTCTGCGAGCCGCGCGAACAATTCTTTTTCTTTGCTATTTAATCCTAATGATTCTAGTTTTGTTTTTGCGGTGAGATACTGGTTGCGATAGCGCTTGGACTCTGCTTCATCTTTCTGCAATGCCGTTGTATCTGTCTGCAACCCCATATTGCGTACCGAAACAGCGCTACTTAGCAGGTTGTCGCGCATTTCGACGGCAAGGTCTTGTTGCTGGTTGGCCCGTTGCAAACTATCAATCAATGCTGTACGGCTTTCGCGTAGGCTATACAAAGCGGCGGCTAACATTCCAGTGGCGGCTAATAAAGTGATGCCGAATCCCAAGCCTAGTCTGAGCCCAATACTGAAATTTCGTAGTTTCATGTTTCACTCTTGAATTTGAGTTTTAGTGATCAAAGCTAGTGGGCTGCGAAATAGTGCGCATTTGCACCTAGCTTGTCATATGACGCTGGAATCGAAGCTTTAGAATGGTCGTTGATGTCAACGACCAAAGATTCATTTCCTGGATGGTTGTTGCCTAGTTTTTATAAATGCCACAACCTACCAAAGTATCGCCAACGCGTTCAAGATACATCGCCTTGGATTCGATTTTTTGAGTTACAGGATTAAGAAATTTATAGCCTTCTACCCATCCTTTACCTTTGCTTTTCGCAAGATCCACAAACATTTGAATCAGTGGTTTGCCATCCGGATCTTTTAATCCGATCAAGTCTTTGCCGACTAATTTAGGATTTGCGCCTTGCGCTAAGTTTTTGCCGTTCAAGTCGTAGACGATGATGTATAAATCACGGTCTTTAAATAATTTTCCATGGGTGAATTCCTCGTAAGACTTTTCTGCACCATTTGATTTGATATAGGCGACGGCTTTCTTCACCATTGCCTCTGCTTCAGGTGCAGTGCCTTTTTCACTCGCGAACGCAAGACCCAGCGAAACGTAAAACATGGCGCACATACTTAACAGCAATTTTAAATATTGATTGATATTTTTAGTACTCATGACTTGTCTCCAAAGTAAATGGGCAAACTTAACAACCAACAAAAAAATTGTCCGTTGCTTCTAAAACTACGAGGCTAGGTTGATGGATGAAGGTGTACCTAGAATTACTTCTAGGTCATCCTCAAAATGCAAGAACCCTGAGGCTAGTATAGGAGATTGCTTTTGGGAAAGCCATCGTCTGTGAATGACAGGACACAGAATTTAGAAAAATACTTAATTACCGTGTTTTATTGACCAACATCAAGTTGTACCGCCTGAGCCGGTGTTTTTATTGATTCATGACGGTTTGTTGGGGCCGAGCAAAAAACACAACAGGCAAATTTAAAGTCGGCAGTTGTCGACATTACTAGCGTTAGGATGCCGAGTAGATGATTTGAAATCTATATTTATTTTAAGCGAATAAGGTTCGATATGCGTATCTGAACCCTTTGTGCAGATGATTTCAGGTGCAAGTGTTAGCGTAGAGCTGGACGAATAGTTTCAGTATATCTTTGTATTGGTGCCTACCAAGATGCGGGTCTAAAAATCACGATTCTTCTGATCACTAGACTTAAACCGCATGACCTCAGCACCACGCAACGCCTGATGTTTGGTTTTGCGACCAGACACTCTTGCCCGCCACATTCTGAAGCTGGATGCTTTCATGGCGCTGCGCATCAGCCGGATCACGGCGCTTTCATCTAAGCCGAATTGACGTTGAATGGCGTCGAAAGAGGTTCGGTCTTCCCACGCCATTTGTATGATTCTATCGACGATAGCTTGATCGATTTGCTGCATCGTCGTTTAGGCTTTTTTCGCCCACGCCATGCACCAGCCTTTGCCATTCACTTGCTTGCCACCCAATGCGGCACAGTTCGCCCATGCGTCTGCCGGCTTGCCTTGGAAAAGCATGCAGTTGCTGCAGTTTTTGCCGGCAGCGTATGCTGGATATTTCTTGGTGTCGACTTTGCTTGCGTCATGCTTGTAACCTAGTGCCGTTGCAGCTGGCGCATTTTCGTCTATGTGGTTTGCTTGGGCGCTGGCTTTGAGAGCAACTCCCAGACTCAAGGCAGCTGGAATAGTGTGAATTAGGAACTGGCGACGTGAATTCATGATGATTTCCTCTAGTTTGTGGAGTGATAAAAGTGCTTTGTTGATGCGGTGTTGTGTGTAAAGTGCAGACTTTGTCGATCAGTTTGTGAATTTTCTTTACTGGACCGGCTTACGCCATAGTGGGCGAATTTTTAAGAAGCCTTCGTACAGATAATCTAATGCACGAATCATCCATGCTTGGCCCAAAAAAGGTGTGATCCATTTTAGTGCAGGTAGTTGCCGCCACATCATGACGAATGCTGCGGCTCCGGATACTAGCATTCCATTTTCATCACGAGCGTGCAATTTGGCTAGTGCTTGCGTTCGCTCAAGCTGTGTTCCCAAAGCTATGTCTGCACAGCGACTGGCATCAATCCATTCAATTCGTTCTGCGCCTTGCCAATTCTGATAGGTGGCAATTTCTTTCGCGCATAAAGGGCAGGCACCGTCGAAATAAATAGTGCATACCTTCGCGGTATTGGCATGTAAGTTGGTTATTTCTTTGCTCATACAGAATTACCTTGGTTTTCTATTAGGACTAACAAGTGTTAATCAATGTGAACACAAAATGTATTCAATGCCTTTAGCTTAGACCAAAGTGAAATAATTGTCCAACAAGTGAACCGTAAAAACTTGTGTTATTATTGATTTATTCGGTTCAATGTCGGTTCTTTTGATGATTCATCAAAGTCGTGCCGAATCTTCTCTCCGTTTCGCTGTTTTAACCTGCACCTAAAGTGAGTCACTATGAACAATGAATCGCAAAAGTCCTCTGCAAATGATGCCAACTCCACCTACCGTAGTGGCGCGGCTGCTCGTTTGTCTGGCGTACCGGTAGAAACCCTACGTGTGTGGGAACGACGCTATGGTGTGACCGATCCGACGCGCTCAGAACGTGGTCAACGCCAATACTCGTTTGAAGATGTCCGGCGACTTGGCCTGATTAAACAACTCGTCGATGCGGGTAATTCGATCGGCGCAGTTGCGCACTTGGACTTGCAACAACTACTGGGGATGTTGAGCGCGGTTGCGAATTTGCCAGCGACCCAATCACAAGTCCAAGTGAGCAATGGACTCTTGCGTATTGCTTTAGTCGGTGTCATGTTGCGTCAGTCTCTGATTAATCTCAATCCGGAACAAAGTAAGCTGAGCCTAGTTCAAACTGCCTTCAATTTGAAACAAGCAGAGTTGCAGCTAAAGGACGTGAAGGTCGATGTGCTGGTTGTTGAACAAGGCGAACTTACTGCACCCGAAGAACAGATTCCACTTTTGAACACCGCGCAAAAGGCTTGTCAAGCAACGGCTGTTTTGATTTTATATCGCTTCGCATCGAGCGATGCGATTCGTCAAATGCGACTCGCAGGGTTTCATGTCGCGCGTATTCCTGCCGACATGCTGGAGATTGACCATTTGTGCCGGGTGGCTTTGGCACGTGCATTGACGCTAGTCGAACAGCAAGGTCGCATAGGGCGAGCTAAAAAGAGCGTGACGAAATCCGATACTTCTCGCATTAAACGTCCAAATGCGATTCCTGCACGCTTGCTTGATGATGATAATCTGATGCACATAGCCAAGTTTGCGACCAGCATCCACTGTGAATGTCCAAGACACTTGGTTGACTTATTACAGATGCTCACCAGTTTCGAGCGCTATAGCGCGCAATGCGAAAATCGGAATGAAGATGATGCGAGTTTGCATCGCGACTTGCACTATACCGCGGCACACGCGCGTTCGGCCTTAGAGCAAGCCTTGGTGCGAGTCGCTCAGGCTGAAGGCATACAATATTGAGATGGCATTTTCTCTGAAAGCAACAACATGAAAATGCGCAAAAAATCTGACCTGCCAAGTAAGCTATGTGTCACTTGCGGCTTGCCGTTTAGTTGGCGCAAAAAATGGGAAAAGGATTGGGAATCAGTCAAATATTGTTCCGAACGTTGCAGTCGCTCGCGGGTTCCAGTATCGGCGAAGTCGCTATGAAAAAGTTGATTATTTATTGGTTTCGGAATGATCTTCGAGTGGACGATAATCCAGCTTTGAATTATGCCTGTGCATTAGCAGAACGAACTGGCGCTGAGTTACTGACGGTGTTTTGCCATACTTCAGCGTACGGTGCAATGCGCGCTAGCCAAACCAAATGGGGTTTCGTTCGCCTATCTACCCATAGACAAAAATTTCTGTGCGATAGCTTGAAAGATTTACGTCGTCAATTGCATCAATATGAATTTTCTTTGCTTGAACTAGATGGAGAATTGAGCGCGCAAACCGAGTTTTGGGCATATCTATCGCAACACTATGAATTGCAGACTCTCGTCTGTGAGGAGATAGCTGCACCTGAAGAAGTGGCGCAGGTTCGGTCTTTGCGAGCATTGAAATTACCCGTGCATACGGTTTGGCAGTCAACGATGTACTCGCCCGAAGATTTTGATTTTGCTCTGACACAGATGCCTGATCAATTCACCGCATTTAGACATAAGGTAGAGCAAGGCGCTTATCCTTGTCGTCAGCCACTATCTTGCACATTGTCAAAAAATTTCGCCTTAGATGATCCAAATTTACAAGCGTTGTCGGTGCAAATGCAAAGCGAGGAAGAGGTATTTGTCGAGCATCTTGAACAAGATAGTCGTTCCTCTTTCCCCTATAGAACTGCCGAATTTTGTGGTGGAAGTCAGGCAGCTTTGCAGCATCTAGAGCACTACTTTTCTACAGATTTAGCACACAGCTATAAGCAAACGCGTAACCAGTTGCACGGAACAGAATTTTCCACAAAATTTTCTCCATGGCTGGCAAGCGGTGCTGTGTCGCCGTCCCAGATTATGGCGGCCTTGCGTGTGTTCGAAGATGAAAAGGGCAAGAGTGATAGCAGTTATTGGATTTGGTTTGAATTGTTATGGCGTGACTATTTTCGCTTTTTGCACTGCAAATACGGCGTATGGCTTTATCGTGCCAGTGGTTTATCCAAAACACCTGTGAGTTTGCCAGCCTTCGATGCTCAAAAATTTCAAGCATGGACGCAATCCACAACGGGTGAGCCGTTGATCGATGCTGCAATGCGCGAACTTGCCACTACGGGCTATTTGTCGAATCGATTAAGGCAGCAAGTAGTGAGTTATTGGCTGCATGAGCTTCGCGGTGATTGGCGGGTTGCGGCAGCTTGGTTTGAATCGCAATTACTTGACTACGATATCTATAGTAATCAGGGTAATTGCTTGTACTTGGCCGGATTAGGTACTGACCCGCGCGGCTACCTGGGTGGGCGTTGGTTCGATCCGCAAAAGCAGGCGAAGCAACATGATGCTGACGGTGTATATCGCCGGCTGTGGAATACAATTTCAAAAGCACTATGAAAAATCACAAGAAAAAAGTCCAGACCTTGCGCCTGATTTTGGGCGATCAGCTTAATTCACAACATAGCTGGTTTGAACACCAGCAAGACGACGTGCTGTACGTCATGATGGAAGTGCGGCAAGAAACTGATTATGTCTTACATCACGCGCAAAAAATTATCGCGATTTTTGCGGCCATGCGTGAGTTCGCACGGCGTTTGAAAATGGCAGGGCATCGTGTGCATTATCTGGCGATCGATGATGTTGAAAACCAGCATGAGATTCCCGCGAATATTGAAAAATTAGTCTCTATTTATCAAGCCCAAGAGTTTCAATATCAATCTCCGGATGAATATCGTTTAGATCAGCAATTGCAAGTATTTACGCAAAGCACAGCGCTGCGTTGTCACATGTTCGACAGTGAACACTTTTTTACTGCGCGAGACGAAGCTAACAAGATTTTCGACGGCCGTAAAAAGTGGTTGATGGAGCATTTTTATCGACAAATGCGGGCGAAGCATCAAGTCTTAATGACCGATCAAGATCCCGCAGGTGGCGCCTGGAATTTTGACCATGATAATCGTAAAGCCTGGCCCGGATTGCCGTGGGAGCCAGAAGATTTTCGGTCGCGTCATGATCATAGTCTGCTGTGGGCAATAATTCAAAACGCTGGCGTGAAAAGCTTCGGTGAACCCAATGCGACCGAGTTTGCTTGGCCTTTGCACAGGGATGAAGCGCTTCAGCAATTGCAGGCTTTCATACGATTGGCACTGCCGCATTTTGGTGATTTTCAAGATGCGATGAGTAGTAAGGCGTGGCGTTTGTTTCACTCGCAATTGTCATTCGCATTAAACGTCAAGATGATCAGTCCACGTGAAGTGATCGATGCGGTCGAAGCTGCCTGGGCTCGCGGCGATGTGCCGATTGCAGCAGCAGAAGGATACATACGGCAAATCCTCGGCTGGCGTGAATATGTACGTGGCGTGTATTGGCATTTCATGCCCGATTACGCGCAAGAAAATGTGTTCGATCATCAAACTGAATTGCCTACATGGTTTTGGACGGGCAAGACCAAGATGCGTTGTTTATCGCATGCCATCGGTCAATCTTTAAAACAAGCGCATGCGCATCATATCCAACGCTTAATGGTGATAGGGAATTTTTCATTGCTCGCAGGTTTGCATCCACAACGCGTACATGAATGGTATCTCGGCGTGTATATCGATGCGTTTGAATGGGTAGAACTGCCAAATACTTTGGGCATGAGTCAATACGCCGATGGTGGTGTGTTAGCGACTAAGCCTTATGTATCGAGTGCCGCATACATTGATCGAATGAGCGATTATTGCAAGGGGTGTCACTACGATAAAAAGCAACGTACGACGGAAAATGCTTGTCCGTTCAATGCGCTATATTGGGATTTTTTTCAGCGCAATGAAAAACAATTATCGAGCAATCCACGCATAGGCATGGTGTATCCGCAATTACGCAAGATGAGAGAAGAGGCGCGCCATGATTTGTCTGAACGCGCCAATTATTTGCGTCAAAATTTAAATGAATTGTGAGATGTAGATGAGTCGAATAAATCAAAATCAACCGTCAGAGGTCAGCAAGCTTATCAAGTTGAATCCTAAAAAACTCTTGCTCAGTAAATGGACGGCGGTGCAGGTGGTCGCAAAGCAAAAACATTATCTGGTGAGTCGCGTAGTGCAGCCTGAAGATTTTAATTTGCCAATTACCCAGATTGAGATTGAAGCGGTTTATTCGGGCGAAAAGCGAATTATTTTCTGGCGCGAATTACAAGATAGCTCGCGTTGGAAGCAGGGTTGGGTGTAAGGATAGCTAGCGCAATGGAGAAATTAGTAGGGCGGGTGCAACCCGCGCCGCCTAAACGTAGACCTAGCGAGATCGATGCATGTGCAGCGCGGGTTTCACCCGCCCTACGAAAGAGTGTTACTTGTCATCGGAAACGCAATCGTATCGCCGTCATTCCTGCATGCTTTAAGCAGGAATCCAGTGTCTTAGTTTGATCGACGAACGCCACTGGTCTCCTGCATGCGCAGGAATGATCATGAATTTTACTCGTTTGTTCCAAGGTTTTAATCTCTGAAAAAAGGTTCACCCATGCAATTACATTCATTCCCAGACGGTTTCCGCGCATGCGTCATCGGTGCGAGCGGTGCGATTGGTGCAGCATTTGTCGAAGCACTGCAAAACGACGCTCGTTGCGCCAGAGTAGTAGCACTGCATAGAAACACCGTGCCCGCACTAGACTTAAGCGATGCGAATAGTATCGAAGCAGCCGCAGAACACATCAAATCACAAGGCCCATTTCATCTCATCATTCACGCCGCAGGTATTTTGCATCAGCAAGATTTTATGCCCGAAAAAAAGCTGGGTGACTTGAATATGGAGCAAATGCAAGCCACCTTCACGGTGAACACCTTTGGCCCAGCTATGGTACTACGCCATTTCTCACACTTACTCGACAAACAGCGCGGTGTGTTTGCGCTGTTATCAGCGAAAGTTGGCAGCATAGAAGATAATCGCTTAGGTGGTTGGTACAGTTATCGAGCCTCGAAAGCGGCTTTGAATATGATGATCAAAACGGCAGCGATTGAGATCAAACGGTCGCAGCCCAATACCGTTGTGATCGCCATGCATCCGGGTACAGTCAATTCGGCATTGTCGCGACCGTTTCGTGGTGAGCAAATCGGTAGACCACCCGCGCAGGCAGCAAACGAAATGCTTGGAGTCATAGATGGTTTGCAGTCGGAAGACAGTGCGAACTTTGTCAGTTATAACGGAGAACGCTTGCCTTGGTAAATGGCGCGAGTAGAATGCAGTTCTTGTATGATGATCGTAGTGATTGTCTAATTCGCTTGAAAGAAAACTTCATGAAATTGAACTTGTCCGTAAAGAAAATAGATTTTCAAACCTGGTGCAAACGTGGTCTGTCGTTGGGCTTGCTGCAGCTTTTGCTCGCCTGTGCAGCCATCGATCCGAATCACATTTTGACTCGCCGTATTGGTAATGACGCACCACCTGTTGGTGTCGCACTCGATACTGATACTAGACAGCGTGCCTATGATTTTGTCTGGAATCGTGTGAATGACGCCTATGTTGATCCTAATTTAAATGGCGTCAATTGGAAAAAAGTCGGACAAGAGTATCAACCCAAAGTTTTAAGTGCAACGACCGACGAAGCGTTTTGGAAGAGTTTGGATAGCATGGTGGGCGAACTGGGTGATGCGCATACGCGCGTACTATCGGCGAAACAATATGCCTACGATAAAGACAAACGCAGTTATACCGTAGGGTTGGGCGTTGCTGATTTGGGCGGTGAGCTGATCGTGACTAGCGTTGCGAAAGACTCACCAGCCGAAAAAGCAGGCATCGTTAAAGGTAATAAAATCGTCAGCGTGGAGGGTGTTAAAGCGAATGATTGGTGGCAGCTACAGTTGAGCAAGGCGCGCAAGAATTCAACAGAGCGCGCGCGTTTTAAGACCGTGAAACGGATTCTCAATAGTGGCGATCTGGACGCGCCTTCAGACAGTATCGCTTTGCAAGTTGAGCGCAATGATGGCACGCAAACTGAAGTCACTCTATTGCGCACAGATTTACCACGCAAAGATAGCTTGACTAGCAAAATGCTCGCTGATGAAGTTGGCTACCTGCGATTGACAGGCTTTGATGCCGCGCTAGGTAAAGAACTGGAAGCGACTTATGACAAAGTCAGTACTGCCAAAGGACTCGTGATTGATCTGCGCGGCAATGGCGGCGGAGCGCTCAACTTGTCATTGGCGATGATGAATCAGCTAGTGAATGGAAAAATCGCGATTGGTAAGCGTATCACCCGCACAGGCAAACCAGCCACTTTGTTTTTCGGCTTAATTAGTACGGGAAAATTAGAGTTAGAATTACAAGGCGTGAAAAATCCTTACTTGGGGCCGGTGGTAGTTTTGGTCGATAGCGACAGCGCCAGTGCCAGCGAATTTTTTGCAGGGAGCTTGCAAAGCATAGGTCGTGCAAAAGTCATAGGTGAAACCAGTTGCGGATGCCTGCTCGGCTATATGGGCTATGCCAATGTCCCGGGCGGTGGCGCATTAGCCTACAGCGAATTGGATTTCGCCCCTTTGAATGGCAAACGCATAGAAGGCGTGGGCGTCATACCAGATCAAGCCATTAGCGTCACGCGGGCAGATTTATTATTGAATAAAGATGCAGGATTGGAAGCAGCGGTGCAGATATTAAAAGGCATGCAGCAGGAGAGTGTGGTGAAACTGGCTAGCTCAGCTGAATTGAATTTGCAGAACTAGCCTGAATTTTTTAATCCTCAAAACTCGCCAGTGTTTGACGCTGGCGATTCACCACTAATCGCGTGACATCGGGTCGTGAATAATGACCGGTCACGTCGAAATTCTGGCGTTCACGTCGAACTTGATTTCTATTCAGCGTAGCGATCAGCAAACATTCCCGATCAACGACAGGTTCAACGACCCAACTGCCATCTGGTGCGGCGATACAGGATCCGCCATTTGCTAACATCTCAGGACAACGTGCGAGAATTTTATCGAGATGCGGCGTATCAGCCGGAATATCTTGTTTCCGCATCAGACCTGACACAGCAATGCTAAAACTGCGGCCTTCTTTTGCAATGAAGCGGGTTAAGTCTTCTGTATTACGCAAATTACCAGGCCAAATTCCCACATGCAAATCTTCACCTTGTGCATACAAAGCGGCTCGCGACAAAGGCATCCAGTTTTCCCAGCAATTCAAACCCCCAACGGTAAAACCATCCAATGCATGGGTGCGCAAACCATGACCGTCACCGGCAGCCCACGTCAAGCGCTCTTCGTAAGTCGGCATTAGCTTGCGATGCACCGAACCGATCATGCCATCTGTGCCGATGTACACACAAGAGCAATACACGCTATAACCAGTGCGATCTTTTGGCCGTTCCAAACAACCGAGCATGACAGCGATCTTATGTGTTTTCGCGGCCAAGCAAATACTCTCCAAATCACCAGCTTCAATATCCACACCTTGTTGCACATAGAAGGCATGCAAATCTTTTTGCACATCATCATTAAAACGCGCACCATCAGTGAGATCCAACCAAAATGGATAACCGGGCAATAGAGTTTCACCAAAACAAACCAAGCGCGCACCTTCCTTCGCGGCTTGCTGTATGTAGTCGATGATCTTCGCGGTTGTTGCGACTCGGTTGAGCCAGACCGGTGCGATTTGGGCTAGGGCGACGGTGATGTGGTCTTGTTGTTTAGAAGTCATTGCGATGCCTTGATGTTAGGTATTTGTCAGAAACAATGCTCAGCCGCAGGAAAACTCTTGTCCTTAACAGCTGCCACATAAGCCTTAATCGCATCATCAATATTGGTTTGACCATCCATAAAATTCTTTACAAAACGCGCTTTTCGTCCTGGGAAAACGCCGAGTAAGTCGTGCATGACTAAGACTTGACCTGAACAATCGGGGCCAGCACCTATGCCTATGGTTGGGATCTGTAAAAGGTCAGTGACTTCTTGTGCTAAACCCGCTGGGATGGCTTCTAAAACCAATAAGGCCGCGCCAGCTTCTTGCAATAAGTGTGCGTCGGCTTTGAGCAAATCAGCTGCAGCGATGGTTTTTCCTTGAACTTTATAGCCGCCTAATTGGTGTACAGACTGTGGCGTTAATCCTAGGTGGGCGCAGACTGGGATGGAGCGTTCAGTGAGGAATTTGATGATAGGGGCGATCCATGCGCCGCCTTCGACTTTGACCATTTGTGCACCGGCTTGTATCAGTTGTACTGCGTTGGTAAAGGCGGTTTCGGGTGTTGGGTAGGTGCCAAAAGGCATATCGGCTACCACAAAAGCTTTGTCATTCCCACGGACTACGCTGGCGGTGTGATACGCAATATCGGCGTTGGTCACGGGCAAAGTGGAACTGTGTCCTTGGCAGACCATGCCGAGTGAGTCACCGACTAATAAAACTTCGACACCGCAGCGATCCATCATGGCCGCAAAGCTGGCGTCATAGCAGGTTAGCATGGTGATTTTTTCACTCTGTTCACGTAATGTGTTGAGTGTCGTGATGGTGACCGCTTTGCGGTCTTGTAAGTATTCAGCCACGATGTTTCCTTTGGTGTGAAGTGGATTGACTTGGAAGCCTAACTTCTAAAAATAAAATACACAGCGCCTACTAAGCAAAACCCCGCCCATACATAGTCTAACTTAAACGGTTGATTCATATATATCATCGAAAAAGGCACAAAGACTAAGAGCGTCAAAACTTCTTGCAGGATTTTGAGTTGCGCCAAACTGTATTGAGTGTAACCGATACGATTCGCTGGTACTTGGAGTAGATATTCGAAAAGTGCGATGCCCCAACTGACAAACGCCGCAATATACCAGGCTTTGCTGTTGAGATTTTTGAGGTGACCGTACCATGCAAAAGTCATGAAGACGTTTGATAGTATCAATAGCCCGGTGGTTTGCATGATGACGGGAATTTGCATGACGATCGTTTTTGCGTTTAGATTTTGGATCTAAAGTTTGCGGATGCCTTGATCCGCGACGGCTTGAGCGAATTGATGCGCAGCACCTTTGCCGGGAATCTCAATAAAGGGATCGAGCTGCAACAGAGGAATCAACACGAAGGCACGCTCCGTCATACGTGGATGTGGCACGGTCAAGTGTTCGGTATTGATTGTTTGCTGACCATACAGTAGCAAATCGAGGTCCAAGGTGCGTGGCGCGTTACGATACGGGCGTTCACGACCACAGGCGAGTTCTAATGCTTGTAAATGTTCTAGTAAAACCTGCGCTTCTAAATCAGTTTCCAATACTGCAACGGCATTAATGTAGTCGTCGCCACTGGAGTCTATCGGTGCGGTGATGAATAGCGACGAGGCTTGCTTGAACTGTGTTTGCGGTAAGCTGCGTAATTTTTCAATTGCATACTCGACCATCGCACGTGCGTCACCGAGATTGGCACCGATACCGATGTAAGCGCTGATCGTCATGGCTTTATTCTGCGTTATCCGCTTTAGGTTTGCTGCTAGCGTTTCGGTTCGGACTGCGGCGTGGGCGACGTTTTTTTGCTGGTGCGCTTTCCGCAGTTTTCGCTTTTGGCTTAATGCTCAGTAAGCGTACGCGGTCTTGCTCATCGCCATTGATAAAGTCGGTCCACCATTCGCCTAATTCTGCGTCGATTTCCCCGGAAGCACAACGCAGTAATAAGAAGTCGTAACCAGCGCGCAGACGATTATTTTCTAAGAGCTTGTAGGGTGCTTTGCCTATGCGTTTTTCAAAGCGCGGTTGCATCGCCCAGATGTCGCGCATGTCGGTACCGATTTTGCGTTGCAAGGCGAGGGCATCTGTTTGCGTATTCAAAACATCATCGGCCGCTAAATGCAAAGCAGGAATAGGCAACTCACCTGACACTTTATAAGCTTCCCATTTTTCCACTACTTGATGCCAGAGCAGAGAAGCGAATAAGAATCCAGGGGATACTGTTTTACCTTGCTGTACACGCTCGTCGGTATTCGCCAAAGCCAGCGTGACAAAACGTTCACCTAAAGGTTGTTCGAGCACGACATCGAGTAAGGGCATCAAACCGTGATGCAGGCCTTCTTTGCGTAACTGCTGTAAGCAAGCCATCGCATGCCCGCTCATTAAGAGCTTGAGCATTTCATCAAACACGCGGGCGCTTGGCACATTATTAATCAACGCTGCCATCACTTTGATTGGTGCGCGGGTTTCGGCATCGATGGTGAATTTGAGCTTGGCAGCGAAGCGCACAACGCGCAACATGCGGATAGGATCTTCACGATAGCGCAATTCTGGCACGCCAATAATACGCAAAGTTTTTTTACGAATATCGGCAATGCCGCCATGGTAATCGAGCACCGTTTGACTAGCAGGGTCGTAGTACATGGCATTGATGGTGAAATCGCGCCTTACCGCATCTTCATGTTGCTCACCAAAAGTGTTGTCGCGCAAGACGCGGCCATGTTCATCTTTTGGCGCTTCGTGCTTAGCTGCACCTCGGAAAGTTGTGACTTCGATTAAGTCTTGCCCGAACATCACATGCACGATCTGGAAACGGCGACCAATGATAAAGGCGCGGCGGAATAGACGTTTTACTTGCTCAGGCGTTGCATCAGTGGCGACGTCGAAATCTTTAGGCTTTACGCCGAGTAACAAATCACGCACCGCGCCGCCGACGATGAAGGCTTTAAAGCCGTTGTCTTGCAAGGTTTGCGTGACGCGTATCGCGTTATTCGATACCAGTTCTGGATCGATGCCGTGTTCTTTCGCGCTCAAGGCTTTTGGCTTATTTTTCTTAGCGCTCGCTTTGCCTTGATCGATGGTGTCGTCAGGGCTTTTAACGCCTAGGATTTTGCGTATAAATTTCTTAATCATGCTTTTTATGCTTAGTTGTGCAGCTCAAATAATTGTAAGGTCGGCCAGCCATGTGCTTTTGCATGGGCTTGTAGTAGTTTATTCGGATTGGTCGCAATCGGGTGAGTCACGATAGAGAGCAAGGGAATATCGTTTTGTGAATCGCTGTAAAAATAACTCTTATCAAAATCACTAAGTTGCTTACCTTGTCCCGCCAGCCATGCGTTTAAATGCGTGACTTTGCCGGGACCTGAAGTCGGCACACCGCGCAGTTTACCAGTCAAATTGCCTTGTTCGTCCAAATGTGGTTCAGCTGCCAATAAATGCTCAACGCCCAAGGCTTGCGCGATCGGTTGTGTGACGAAGCGATTGGTTGCCGTGATGATGGCGATTAAGTCGTTTTGATCTTGATGCTGTTTGATTAAATCAAGTGCAGCTGGCAAGAGGGCAGGGTTGATCACTTCTTGCATAAACTGCGCGTGATAATCGTCTAATTGCTGGCGTGAGAATTGTGCCAGCGTGCCTAATGCAAATTCCAAATATTCGACAGGATCCAAGGTGCCCGCTTGGTATTGTGCGAAAAATTCCGCATTGCGGCGTCCAAACTCTTCAGCATCAACAGCACCGATACGACACAGGAACTGACCCCATTCGTAATCCGAATCAATCGGCAATAGCGTGTGGTCAAGATCAAAAAGTGCGATGTTTTGCGTGGATTGTTTAGTCATAAGCATGCTCAAAATGTTCACTATGCAGGCAATTCAAAAAATTAATCTGCATGATCTCTCTGTAATAATTCGCGCAATAAGGGTAGTGTAATCGGGCGCTTGGTTTCCAGCGAATAGTGATCAAGTTCGCCCAGCATCGAGGTCAAAGAGCGCATATCGCGGCGGTAGTGTGTAATAAGATAGGGTAACACGCCTTGTGCTAATCCTATGCCTTTTGCCTGTGCCGCGCGTTCTAAGGCATCAATTTTGTCTTCATCTGATAAGCCGATTACTTGATAAATTAAGCCCCAGCCAAGGCGCGTGCGCAGATCGTCACGCACATTCAAAATCATCGGTGGGTGATTGCCAGCGGCTACAAAAAAAGCACCATTGGCACGCGCTTCATTGAATAGCGCAAAAGCGTCAATCTGTGCCGCAGCTGACAATTGATCGCAGTCGTCGAGCAGATAAAGATCTACCTCTGGACTATACCAAAATTGCTCCTCAGGCGCGTCGGCGTTGATATAGCGAGTGTTGGGCGCTTGCGCAATTGCGTGCAGTAGATGCGTTTTGCCAGCGCCCGCTTCGCCCCATAAATACACGGAGCGCTCGCCATATTGACTGGCGATGCGCTCTGAGAATAGGCACAAAATCTGTGCCAGTTCTGCATTTTGTCCCACTACAAAAGTATCTAAGGACGGAAGGCTCTCCGCATCCAGATCAAGTAAAAGCTGTCTCATTATCATGAATATCGTCAAAAAACCAATTTCGTATCACTCATCAGGGATGAATTATGATTGACGATAAAAGGAACTATTTAGGTAGGAAAGGCGTAAGTTTTTCGCAGCAACCGAGATTACTGCAGATGCAGGTAAGGCGACCAGAATACCAATAAAACCAAACAACTGACCAAAAGCCATTAAAGCGAAAATTACGGTCAGCGGATGTAAGCCGATACGCTCACCAACCAATTTTGGTGTCAAAATAAAGGATTCTAAGGCTTGACCAATGCCGTAGATGATACCGACAGCGATCAAACCATGTAAATCGTTAAATTGCAGTACCGCGCTGACCAAGGCGAGAAACAGGCCCAAACCATAGCCTAGGTAGGGAATGAATACCAGCAAACCAGTCAAAATACCGACCGGTAACGCCAAATCAAAACCAGCGATTGCTAAGCCAAGAGTGTAGTAGATCGCCAAGATCACCATCACCATGATTTGACCGCGTAAGTACTGCGCCAGCAATTCATCCACTTCTTTGAACCAGGTCTGCGTTTGTTTTAACCAGCGACGGGGGATGAAATTACGTAGACGCCCCATGAGAGCATGCCAATCTACCAACAGGTAAAACAATACAATGGGGATCAAAATAAAGTTGGCTAACATCCCCAACACTGCGGTACCCCCAACTCGGATAGAGGAGAGCACGGCTTTGCCGATAACGTCCCCACTGGTGGCTAAATGATCACTGATAATGGCTTTAATGCCTTCGCTATCGATATTGGCTTGTATGCCAAAGTCGCGCAGGATCGGGCCAAGCATGGCGTTGAAGCGATCGAGAAACTGGGGAATTTGATTGTGTAAAAGGGGAATTTGCTTTTGTAAAATTGGCACCATGATTAAAACAATCGCCAAGATACAGGCAACAACTAATAGGATCATCAAGGTGGCCGCGATCGGGCGAGGCAGATGGATCCCTTTGATTTTTACTTTACACAGCTTGTCGAGCCAAGGATTGAGGACATACGCTAAGATTGCCGCCACAATAAACGGCATCAAAATCGGGCCAAGTAAAGATAGCAAAAGTATAAAAGCGAAAGCGACGCTCAACCATGTGATGGTTTGCTTTTGATTGCTGGTCAGATTAAAGGGCATAGTCTTTTCTTGGTTGAGCAAATGTTGAAACCGCTAGTTTGCCTAAAAACTAGGTAAAACCTAGGTCAATTTGTTAAAATAGCGGTTTTGGATGTGCTGAAAATCGTTTTTTTCATGAATTTAGTGTGAAACAACTGATTTTGAACATCCTCGTTTCTGGCAATTCCGCTATTTTACCGCCTCAAGCCCCTACTGACGAATATCCTATGAGCACAAATACTCCTGTTTCTCTTTCTTATGCCGACGCTGGTGTCGATATGGTTGCTGGCGACGCGCTGGTCGATGCGATCAAACCATTCGCAAAACGCACGATGCGCGAAGGCGTGATGGCCGGTATTGGCGGTTTTGGTGCGATGTTTGAAGTCAGCAAAAAATATAAAGAGCCAGTGTTGGTTTCTGGTACGGACGGTGTTGGTACGAAGCTGAAATTGGCTTTTCACCTGAATCGTCACGATACCGTTGGCATCGATCTGGTCGCTATGAGCGTCAACGACATCTTGGTGCAGGGCGCTGAGCCTTTGTTCTTCCTTGATTATTTCGCTTGCGGCAAATTAGATGTGGCAACGGCGACCGATGTGATCAAAGGCGTGGCATTTGGCTGCGAACAAGCAGGCTGCGCATTGATTGGTGGTGAAACGGCTGAAATGCCTTCTATGTATCCAGAAGGTGAATACGATTTGGCTGGTTTCGCAGTCGGTGCTGTAGAAAAATCTAAGATCATCGACGGTAGCAAAATCGTACCAGGTGACGTAATCCTGGGCTTAGCTTCTTCCGGCATTCATTCCAATGGTTTTTCTTTAGTGCGCAAAATCATCGAAGTTGCAAATCCCGATTTGAACGCAGATTTCCACGGCCGTAGCTTGGCGGATGCTTTGATCGCACCAACCCGTATTTACGTCAAACCTTTGCTGGCCTTGATGGCGAGCATGGAAGTCAAAGGCATGGCGCACATTACCGGTGGTGGCTTGGTAGAAAACGTACCACGCGTTTTGGGCGATAAATTAACTGCGATCTTGGATAGTAAATCTTGGGAAATGCCACCTTTGTTCAAATGGTTGCAACAACACGGTGGCGTCGCTGATGCAGAAATGCACCGCGTATTCAACTGCGGTATTGGTATGGTCGTGATTATGTCGGCAGATCAGGCTGATGCGGCAATGGCGCAATTAGCAGCCGCCGGCGAGACCGTATTTAAGATTGGTGCTATCCGCGCTCGTGAGGGTGACGAGCATCAAACGATAGTCGTATAAGGTGGTAGTAGACAAGTTAATAGTCGATCAGTTGTTAGTGCATTGACGATTTTCATTTTAAAAAAACGCACCTTCAGGTAATGACGGTGCGTTTTTTTGTTGGGTCAAGCATTTGTAAATTTTCACTGATCGATTGGCTAATAAGTACCGTGTGATGTTGCTATTTACTGATGTAGAGACTCCCACAAATTATCCCAATCTTCTGCTTTAAATGTGCCTTCACGCTTCAAAGTAATCTGCCCATCGGGCGAAATCAGGTAGTGGCTGGGGTCGACATTCATTGTGCCAAACCCAGTAATTGCTTCTGCGTTCCCGCGCCAGATTATAGGGAATTGTTGATTTTTTGGAATGCTCGCTGAAAGTATTCTCGTGTAGAGATCAAAATTTGCCTGTGTCTTGTCGGTATTGACGCCTATTAATATGAAATCTTTGGCGTTGTTATCACGATAGAATTCGCGCATCAATTTCAAATCACGGGCGCACACACTGCAACCCGCACTGTAAAAACTGATTAAGATTGTTTTGCCCGCATAGTTTCGTAAATCAATTTTTTTGCCGTTGTAATCGGTTCCGATGAGCGCTAGTTTTGGCGCAAGCTTTATTTGTTGAGCAAAAACTGGGGCGCTTAAACTGAACGCTAGTGCAATCGCACTTATTTTGAATAGTAATTTGTACATAGTCGCCATGAGATTGGTTTTAAAAGATTCATTTGGCGATTAGTCGAGACACGAGAGAATAAATTACATATTTAGTGAAAAAAAATCCCAAACAAAGTGGCTTGGGATTTTTTTGCTTAATTAGTATTGCAGTTAGGTTCGACAATTACTTCCGAATTCGATTATTTCGCCATGCATGAGGTTCATGGTCAGTGATCGTCGAACTGCCAATCAAGGCTGGTGGCGGAGTATAGCCGCTAGCGCCACAAATGCCTGATTTGCTGTAAGCCGCTGCATTCGCAAGCAGACGTTCATTAAGTGTACCTAAATCATGTTCTAAGTCGTCTGTTGCCGGGCAGGTCGGGGCAAAACCGTTTACATAACCGCCTTTGCCTGCATCATTAATACCATCAAATTCAATGGCGAAATATGCTGTATTGCAGTTGTCAGTTTGGCTAAAACCGTAAGGCTTTCCACAAGTTGTACCGCCTATCGTAATGACTTGTACGAATGGCGACAATCCATTGATGATAGATTCACTGGCAGAACAAGTACGCGCACTGGTTAATACGAATACACGCGTCAAATTAAGTTGCGGTAAATCCATGCCAGAACGTGATTTGTTAGTGAACATGAATTTGCTCTGAGCGGTCCAATCAGCATGTTTGTCGTTGTATTGCAATTGCTCAAAAACATGACCCTGCGCTTTGGTGCCCGCAATCATGGAGGCGACTTCATTCGCGATATAAATATATCCGCCACCGTTGTAGCGGACATCTAAGACAAGATCGTTAATTCCTTGTTCTTTAAATTCGCGCAGGCTATTGACTAGGGGATCTGATGCGGTCGCAATATGATCGGTGAACACCAGATAACCTAAGCGACGGTTGTCTGCTGTGGTGATGATTTTGTTTTGTAATACGGGTTTGGTGATAACTGTGGTAGCTTTCAGGTCGACGCTGCGTGCCGTGCTGGCACCGACATCTTTGATTTCAAAGCGCGTCGTGGTTTGTGAGCTGCTCGGGTAAAGTGCAGCGATTTGATTGTCGTAGCTGATTTGTCCAATCGGTGTGCCATTTAATCCTATGATTTGCGCACCGCGCTTGATTTGTTGTAAATCGGCGGGTGAACCTGGTTGGACATAGGCGACGCGCAATTGATTGTTTTGATTGACTAGCTTGTACCCAAAACCTACATCTTCACCGGCCTCAAAATATCCATCAATTTCATCTTTATTCGCAGTGAAACTAAAACGGTCATTTTGTTTCACGAGCAATGCGTCAAAATAACTTTGTGGTGTGCTGTAATTGGCCGCTGGAACATCGACAATCAGTTTGTACCAAAGATAGACATCATTTAAATGTGCTCTGACCCAAGATTTTTCCACGCTTGGGGTGCAAATATTTGCATACACACCTGGCAAGCCAATTTCCGTATTGCCTCCACTCGAATTGTTATTTCCAGTATTCGTGTTATCCGTCGTCGCAACTGAGCACACGCCGGTGCCATTTCCGCACAGCTTTAAACTGCTATTCGAATTGCCACCGCCGCCACAACTGCTCAAAGATAGTGACAATAAAAGACAGGAGAGTGCGGCTGTTGTCGTCGATAGTTTGTTAAGCATTGTTTGCCTCAATTGTTTTCGTCCGGTTCGAGTTCATCGCGTTGATTATGCCGATGTTCAATACTGGCGCAGCTGGTTTTATTCATTGTTTGGCATCTAAGCCTAGTCCCTGAGCAGTATAATCCAAGTTGTTTGATAAAAAAATAAACGTATCTAAAAAACAAATCTATCGACAAGAGTAGAGAGAAATATTTGTACTTCGCCTCGCTCGTAAATGGATCGATTTGTATGATTTGCGGAATCTACTTGGGTGTAAGTTTATCCAAATTTCACAGAGGAATTATGTCTTTACAACGTTGCGGATGGGCCAATGCTGCCAATCCATTGTATTTGAAGTATCACGATCAAGAGTGGGGCGTGCCATGCCATGATGAATTGCGTTTGTTTGAAATGCTGAATTTGGAGGGCGCGCAAGCGGGCTTAAGTTGGGAAACGGTCTTGAATAAACGAGAGAATTATCGTCTAGCTTTTGATGCATGGGATGCGAAGAAAATTGCTTTATATGATGAGGAAAAGGTTGCTGGGCTAATGCAAAACGCGGGGATTATCCGGAATCGATTAAAAATCCAAGCAGTAATTTCAAATGCTAAAGCTTACTTGCAGTTGTGTGCCGAATGTGGCGGACTAGATGTCTATTTGTGGAAGCATGTGCAAGGCACGCCGATAGTTAACAATGGGGAGCGCATTGTCACGACCGACTTATCTGATCAAATTTCTAAAGACCTGAAGAAGCGTGGATTTAAATTTGTTGGCTCAACGATTATTTACGCTTACATGCAAGCAATCGGCATGGTGAACGATCACGTGCATGATTGTGCATGGCGCCAAACTCCCGTCGCATAGCCATGAAAAAAAAGAACATTGTAGAAGCGCTGGTTAACGAACATCCAGATGTATTTGTTTCTGAATTTAGAGGCGTGCGGTCATTGCATTTGGCTAGTGCGATTAACGCTGATACTAGTTGCGCGCCGATTCAAGGATCAATGAGGCTGGCGGTGCCAGATCAAATTGAACTTGAATACGTACAGCAAATGAATCTGTGGATGTTGTTTAATATGGCGCCTAAGCATATTGTGCAACTAGGATTGGGAGCAGCTTCGCTGACAAAATTTTGTTATCGGCATTTCCCCGACGCAGTTGTTACTGCGGTAGATTTAAATCCAAAGGTCATTGCCATGTGTCGTGAGCAATTTAAGCTACCCGTAGATGATGAGCGCCTACATGTGCTCGAAATGGACGCTTTCGATTTCGTACGCAATCCGGCGCGTCACGGCAGAATCGATGTGATCCAGGTGGATTTGTATGATGCTGAGGCCGAAGGGCCGGTATTAGATAGTGCTGAATTTTATGAAGCATGTGCGGCCTGTCTGACGTCCGAAGGCATGATGACAGTTAACTTGTTTGCGAGTGATGTGCAACGTCGAAAAAATATAGAAGCAATGCAGGCTTTTTTTGATGTGGTCGTGTGGTTGCCTGAGGTGCACGACGCCAATGTCGTGGCTATCGCATTTAAGAAGGCGCCGGAAATTGATTTTGAAATTTTGTATCAGCGCGCTGCAATTTTGCGAGTGAATTACAAATTGCAAGCGCCTGTTTGGGTGAATGGCTTAAAGGCTTGGATGTTACGCGAAGACGATTGAACTAACTCATCTTGGCGTGAATGGAGTCTTTAAATTGAGTCAGTTCACATCAAATTCATCATCTCTTAAAACCTCCGCCTGCAAAGTAATATGATCAATGCCGTGTTTCTCCAAAAGCATTTTCTTGATGCTTTCTAAAATACGTGGCCATGCACTTAGGTCATCAATTTCTAAATGCCCGATGAGTGCAGGCTGACCTGGTGACATATCCCAAATATGTAAGTCATGGACAGAAGCGACACCAGGTGTAGCTTCCAAATCGCTGCCAATTTGTACGTAATCAATGTGGTGTGGGACACCTTTCATTAAGAAATGAAAGGATTCTTTGAGTACGCCGATGGTGGACTTTAAGATTAGTAGAGAGACAAAAATGGACAATATAGGATCAATCGGCATCCAGCCGGTGTAATAGATGATGCCCCCAGAAACAATTGCAGCAACAGATCCTAGTAGATCTCCCATCACGTGAATCAGTGCGGCGCGCGTGTTCATGCTGTCTTTATCGTGTGAAAGCACCCATGCGACGACAATGTTAATTGCTAAGCCAATCGCAGCAACGATCATGACTATGCCGCCTTGTACTTTTTCAGGTGTTGCCAGTCTTTGCAGAGCCTCAAAACTAATCCAAGCGACAACGCCAAGCATGATCAGACCATTGACAAATGCTGCCAATGCTTCAGATCGTCCAAAGCCAAATGTATGTTTGGCCGTTGGCGGTCTTTTGGCGATAATTTGTGCGAGTAGCGCCAGGCCAAGTGCAGCAGAGTCAGTCACCATGTGACCTGCATCAGAAATCAAGGCTAGTGAATTTGACAGGAATCCAAAAACAATCTCAACACCGGCAAAAAATAATGTTAGGCCAAGTGCCCATGCCAAAATCGATTGACTACGATCAGCGAAATAGTGCAGATGCTCGGCATCCCCATGGCGATGTGCATGAAGATGTGCGCTTTTCTCGAGATTGTTGTGGGCGTGTGAGTCGTGAGGCATAGTTGAGTGATGTCATGTGATTGATCCCGCATTGTAAGGGATTTATGTTTAGATGAATGGGCAAACTAATTATGGTTGGAATTTCATTCCACCTGAAATTGGCATGGAGTGGTGTGATATTTGCTATGCAGTCGTAAGTACTTAGTAACTGTTTCGTAAGAAAGTTCCAAAAAGCACTTTACGATTTCTAAGTTGTTTGCTATAGTCTCGGCTCTTCGGGCGGTTAGTTCAGCTGGTTAGAATACTTGGTCGACATCCAAGGGGTCGCAGATTCGAATTCTGCACCGCCCACCAGAATTTAGTAAAAATAAGCAGTACTTTGTAAGAGCGAGAAAGGCATCATGGTTATGACACCGCGAACTACGATCACATTCCTTTGTGAGCGACGCTAGTCGAGGTGTTTTTTCGTCTTCAGGTACGATAAAGAAACGCGGCTAGTCCGCGTTTTTTTTCGTCTAAAGATTTGTTTGAATTTTAAAAAAGTAATTTTTTTGGCTTAGGCCCGTATGGAGATGAATATGATTTCAATTCGATTGCCCGATGGTTCGCAACGACAATTTGAGTCCGCTGTCACAGTGGCGCAGGTTGCTGCCAGTATTGGTGCGGGTTTAGCGAAAGCTGCCTTGGCTGGTAAGGTCAATGGTAAATTGGTCGATACCTCACATTTGATCGAATCCGATGCTGATTTGGCGATCGTGACTGATAAAGACGCGGATGGCTTAGAGGTTATTCGTCACTCTACGGCTCACTTGTTGGCCTACGCGGTGAAGGAGTTGTTCCCAGATGCGCAAGTGACAATCGGCCCTGTGATCGAAAATGGTTTCTACTACGATTTCTCTTACAAGCGCCCATTTACACCAGATGATTTGGTGGCCATTGAGAAGAAGATGACTGAATTGGCAAAAAAAGACGAGCCAGTCACTCGAAAGGTTTTGCCGCGTGATGAGGCGGTGGCTTACTTTAAGTCAATTGGTGAGGCCTACAAGGCGGAAATCATTGAATCGATTCCTGCTGATCAGGACGTGTCGCTTTACACAGAGGGTAGCTTTACCGATTTGTGTCGTGGTCCTCATGTGCCATCAACTGGCAAGCTTAAGGTGTTTAAGTTGATGAAGTTGGCGGGTGCATACTGGCGCGGTGATTCTAAAAACGAAATGCTGCAACGTGTCTACGGTACAGCATTTGCGAAAAAAGAAGACCAAGAGCAATACCTGCATATGTTGGAAGAGGCAGAGAAGCGCGATCACCGTAAATTGGGTAAGAGTCTGGATTTGTTCCACTTCCAAGATGAAGCGCCAGGTTTAATTTTCTGGCATCCAAAAGGATGGACAATTTGGCAGCAAGTTGAACAATACATGCGTAAAGTCTACCAAGACTGCGGTTATCAAGAAGTGAAAGCGCCACAGATTTTGGATCGTACTCTGTGGGAAAAGACCGGTCACTGGGAGAACTATCGCGAAAACATGTTCAGTACGGAATCTGAAAATCGCAATTACGCATTGAAGCCGATGAATTGTCCTGGTCACGTGCAGATTTTTAATTCGAATATGCGTAGCTATCGCGAATTGCCTTTGCGTTACGGTGAATTTGGTCAATGCCATCGCAATGAGCCGTCTGGTGCCTTGCATGGGATTATGCGTGTGCGCGGCTTTACGCAAGATGATGGTCATATCTTCTGTACCGAAGATCAGATTCAAGATGAAGTGATGGCTTTCCATCCGCAGGCGATGAAAGTGTACGACGATTTCGGCTTTGAAAATATTCAAATTAAGCTGGCACTGCGCCCTGAAAATCGTATTGGTTCCGAAGAAATTTGGGATAAAGCAGAAGACACTTTGCGTGCCGCTTTGCGCAATTGTGGTATGACCTGGGAAGAGTTGCCGGGTGAGGGTGCTTTCTACGGTCCTAAAATCGAGTATCACTTGAAAGATAGCTTGGGTCGTCCATGGCAAGTCGGAACAATGCAGGTTGATTTCTCTATGCCGGGTCGTCTGAGTGCGGAATATGTGTCGGATGATAATTCACGCAAAGTGCCTGTCATGCTGCATCGTGCTATTGTTGGCTCGATGGAAAGATTTATTGGTATTTTGATCGAAAATCATGCTGGCGCTTTGCCAACTTGGTTGGCTCCAGTGCAAGTTGCGGTACTGAATATTTCTGAGTCTCAGGCTGAATATGCCAAATCTGTCGCAGAAAACCTGAAAAAACAAGGCTTTAGGGTGCATACAGATTTGCGTAATGAGAAGATTACCTATAAAATACGCGAACATTCCATGCAAAAATTGCCTTACATCATCGTAGTCGGTGATAAAGAACGGGATGCAAATACAGTGGCTGTGCGTACGCGCGGTAATCTGGACTTGGGTGTAATGACTCAGGAAGCCTTCTTGGATCGCCTCAAAAACGACTTGGAAACCAAGGCTTAACCAGCTTTTGCCCGCGAAAAAGTACAGCCTGTTTATTTAAATTTTTGAAGGAAACTAAGATAGCTACCGATAAGTCACATCGCATCAACGGCGAAATTACAGCGATAGAAGTGCGTCTGTCCGGCGTTGAGAACGAGCCTTTAGGCATTGTTAAATTAAGTGAAGCATTTCGCTTAGCCGAAGAGGCCGAAGTAGATTTGGTGGAAATCGCGCCAACCGCGCAGCCGCCTGTTTGCCGATTGATGGATTACGGCAAATTTAAGTATCAAGAGCAGAAGAAGGCACATGAGGCCAAACTGAAGCAAAAAGTTGTTTTGGTCAAGGAAGTGAAATTCCGTCCAGGTACAGATGATGGTGATTACAACATTAAGTTGCGTAATCTGACTAGATTTTTGGATGACGGCGATAAAACTAAAATTACTTTGCGTTTCCGTGGTCGTGAAATGGCTCACCAAGAAATTGGTATGCGTATGCTAGAAAAGCTGAAACTTGATCTTGAGCCGTACGGTCAGGTTGAACAGTTTCCTAAAATGGAAGGACGCCAAATGGTTATGATCCTTTCACCGAAGAAGAAGAAATAATTTGTAGGGTGGGCTACAACCCGCCACACGAACGAAAAGAATTTGTAGTGAAAGCGAATCGTAAGAATCGTGATTGCAACAAAGGGTATTGAACTCGATTTCAAACCCATGCTAAGTGAGAAGTAGGCATCCAAGAGTAACGTCATTGTTGCCACCTACCATCATATAAAAGGAGCTGTCGTAAGACAGAGATGTTATGCCTAAAATGAAAACAAAGAGCTCTGCAAAGAAGCGCTTTCGCGTCCGCCCAGGTGGAACAGTTAAATGTGGTCACGCTTTCAAACGTCATATTTTGACTAAGAAAACCACAAAGAGTAAACGTCAATTGCGTGGAATCACGAACGTTAATGCTGCTGACGTAACATCCGTCAAACGCATGATGCCAACCGCTTAACCCATACTCAATATTTAAGGAGTTATTATGCCTAGAGTAAAACGTGGGGTTACCGCTCGTGCCCGCCATAAGAAAGTTCTCGATTTAGCCAAAGGCTATCGTGGTCGTCGTAGCAAGGTATTCCGTATTGCTAAGCAAGCAGTTATGCGCGCTGGTCAATATGCATACCGTGATCGTCGTAATAAGAAACGCGTATTCCGCGCATTGTGGATTACTCGTATCAATGCAGCATCCCGTCAACATGGTTTGACTTACAGTGTGTTCATGAACGGCTTGAAAAAAGCGAACATCGAACTCGACCGTAAAGTGTTGGCCGATATGGCTGTGATGGACAAACCAGCATTTGCTGCGATTGTTAATCAAGTAAAAACGACTTTGGCTGCTTAATAAGCCATAGTCTGCATATTCGCCATTCGCGAATCTGCAAGATGAGCGGGGCAGAGGTTCAATCCTGTGCCCCGTTTGTTTTTCTGAAGGGCTTATACAAAATACTCTATTTACCTTGTTGATTATTTTGTTTGAGTCTTTAGAATTACGCCCCTTTCCCCTCTCCGTTGTATGGGGAAGGCTAGGATGGGGATTGGTCTATTTCGAGTAATAGATACTGTTTGTTTACTCAAATTAGACCTATTCCCACTCTAACCCTCCACTTGAACGGGAGGGGATGAAGTAGTTTGAAGAGTTTTTCATTCAAGCTACAACATAAGACTCGTCATTTTCTATCATCCACACGAAGTGGGAAAAAACGCATGAATCCCTTAGATCAAATCGTCAACCAAGCAATCGCTGATTTCACTGCTGCTCCAGATGCAGCAGCTCTAGAAAATGCGAAAGCCTTGTACCTAGGTAAGTCTGGGCAAATCACCGAGCAAATGAAAAGCTTGGGCAAGCTCCCGCCTGAAGAGCGCAAAGTTCAAGGGGCGGTCATTAACGTTGCCAAAGAAAAAATTGAAAATGCTTTAACGGCGCGTCGTGATGCATTAGCCAACGCGCAAATGGAAGCACGTTTAAATTCAGAAGCTATCGATGTAACTTTGCCTGGTCGCGGTCGCGGCATGGGCGGAATCCATCCGGTGATGCGCACTTGGCAACGTGTAGAGGAAATTTTCCGCTCGATTGGTTTTGATGTGGCAGATGGTCCGGAAATCGAAAACGACTGGACGAACTTCACTGCTTTGAATAGCCCGGAAAATCATCCTGCGCGTTCTATGCAAGATACTTTCTACGTAGAAGGTAACGATACATCCGGTAAGCCTTTACTCCTTCGCACGCATACTAGTCCTATGCAGGTGCGCTATGCACGCATGAACAAACCACCGATCAAAGTGATCGCGCCTGGTCGCACTTATCGCGTCGATAGTGATGCGACGCATTCGCCGATGTTTCATCAAGTCGAAGGCTTGTGGATTGCAGAAGATATCAGCTTCGCGGATCTCAAAGGTGTGTATCTGAATTTCGTCAAAGCTTTTTTTGAGACTGACGATTTGCAAGTACGTTTTCGCCCATCGTATTTCCCGTTTACAGAGCCATCGGCAGAGATTGATATTGCTTTCGGCAGCGGCCCTTTGAAGGGACGTTGGTTGGAGATTTCCGGCTCAGGCCAAGTGCATCCATCAGTGATCAAAAACATGGGTCTCGATCCTGAACAATACATCGGTTTTGCATTCGGCTCTGGTTTAGAGCGCTTGACGATGCTGCGTTATGGTGTCAGCGATTTGCGTCTGTTCTACGAAGGCGATCTGCGATTCTTAAAGCAGTTTAACTAATGGAAACATCTATAAATCCAATTCTCGCCCGCATATTTTTTGTCGCAAAGCCACGCAATATTGAATACTGAAGTATTGCTTCGTTTTGCGCCTCAATCTGCATCCCGATAATTGAATTTCTAGATGCTCCATTAGCAAAATTAAATTAGATTAAATTTCCGTACTGCAAAGTACACCATCAACATCACGGTTGAATTATGCAATTTTCTGAAAACTGGTTACGTACCATGGTTGATCCGAATATGACTTCGGATGAGTTATCTCATTTACTCACTATGGCCGGATTGGAAGTCGAAGAGGTGGAAGCTGTTGCGCCACCTTTTACTAATGTGTTTGTCGCTGAGATTCGCGAAATCGCCAAGCATCCGGATGCAGATCGACTGAATGTATGTCAGGTCGATGTCGGTACTGGCACGTTGCTGAATATCGTCTGTGGTGCGCCGAATGTCAGGGTTGGTATGAAAGTGCCGTGTGCAACGGCTGGTGCAGTGTTACCACCGGGAGCGGACGGTAAGCCTTTCCTGATTAAAGTCGGCAAGTTGCGTGGCGTTGAATCGCAGGGTATGTTGTGCTCAGCGCGTGAATTGAAGTTATCCGAAGATCACGGCGGTTTGATGGATTTGCCAGCTGATGCGCAAGTCGGTCAAAATTTCCGCGATTATTATCAGTTAAATGATTTGAAATTCACCATCAAGTTGACGCCAAACAAAGCCGACTGTTTATCCGTGCTCGGCGTCGCACGAGAAGTATCTGCATTGACGGGTACGCCTATGCATTTGCCAGAGGCGCATATTGTGCCAGTGGCTTTGACTGAAAAACTGCCAGTGAAAATCAGTGCGCCAGATTTGTGCGGCCGCTTTGTCGGTCGTGTGATTCGTGGTGTGAACGCGAAAGCGCCAACACCTGATTGGATGAAACAGCGTCTTGAACGCAGTGGTCAGCGTCCAATTTCTGCATTGGTCGATATTTCTAATTATGTAATGCTAGAAATGGGTCGCCCTAGTCATGTCTTTGATCTGGATAAAATCCACGGCGGCCTCGATGTCCGTTGGGGTAAAGCTGGTGAATCTTTAAAACTCTTAAATGGCAACACGGTTGCGGTTGATGAATGGGTTGGTGTGATTGCAGATCATCAAGAAATTGAATCTTTGGCTGGTATCATGGGCGGCGATTCAACTGCAGTTACATTAGATACAGAAAATATCTATTTAGAATCCGCTTTCTGGTGGCCGCAGGCAATTCAAGGTCGTGCCCGCAAATATAATTTCTCTACCGATGCAGCGCATCGCTACGAACGTGGTGTCGACTTCGAATCTATCGTTGAACATGTGGAACGCATCACCGCATTGATTGTAGAAATTTGTGGTGGCACCGAGCACGTCAAAGTCGGCCCTGTTGATGATCACGTGGTTAACTTACCGAAGCGCCTGCCAGTAAAATTGCGCACAGCGCGTGCTAATAAAGTGATTGGCGTAGATTTTACTGACGCGCAAATCGCTGACATCTTTACCCGTCTTGGTTTGCAATTCACGCAAGAACCTGGCTTGTTTTCAGTTACACCACCGTCCTATCGTTTCGATATCGAAATCGAAGAAGATTTGATCGAAGAAGTGGTACGCGTATATGGTTTTGAGAATATTCCATCCTTGCCGCCAGTCGCACCAAACGCGATGTTAATTGCACCGGAAAATACCCGCTCCGCATTTACTTTGCGTCGTCAAATTGCCGACTTAGATTATCAAGAAGTCGTTAATTACAGTTTCGTCGAAGAGATTTGGGAAAGAGATTTCTGTGGTAACGATAATCCTATCAAACTGCAAAATCCGATTGCCAGTCAAATGAGTGTCATGCGTACCAGCCTGATCGCAAGTTTGGTGGCAAACACACGTTACAACTTGAATCGCAAACTAAATCGTGTGCGTATTTTTGAATTGGCAGCGGTATATTTGCGCGACCAAGCTGTGACTGATGGGGCATTAACTATTGCCGGATACGATCAGCCTAAACGTTTGGCCGCGTTAGCCTATGGACCAGTTGCTGCAGAGCAGTGGGGACAAGCGACACGTAATGTTGATTTCTTTGATATGAAGTCAGACCTGGAAAATTTGTTTGCACCGAAAGTGCTGCGTTTCAATAAGGTTGATTATCCTGCTTTACATCCAGGACGTTCTGCGCAAGTTGAGTGCGATGGTAAAGTCATTGGCATGATTGGTGAGCTGCATCCACGATTACAACAGAAATATGACTTGCCATTAGCGCCTATCGTATTTGAAGTTGAGATCGCAGCACTGCAAGCAGTTAATTTACCTAGTCATCGTGACATTTCGAAGTTTCAAGCTGTTACGCGCGATTTAGCATTGGTTGTGAAACAAGCCGTTTCCACACAAGATTTGATCGACGTTTTCCGTGCGGAAATAAACAAAGCTGAATCTTGCAAAATCGTGCAAGACCTTGTTTTATTTGATGAATATCGTGGTAAAGGCTTAGAAAGCGATGAGAAAAGTCTTGCTTTCCGCTTTAGCTTGCAAGATACTCAGAATACACTACAGGATGACACTGTTGAACTGGCGATGACTGCTTTAGTGGCTGCAGCAACTGCTGGCGTTTCCGCAAGACTTCGTTAGACATGCTTATTTTTTGACGCCTTGATTGCCACTTATTTTTGGCACGTAGAGGCGTCAAAGCATTTAAACTAAGCTGAACATCTAGAACGGTTTGCGTTAACTGTAATTCAAACATTGTGCTGCACATGGGTCGTTCGCTATCTGCGGCTTTGCTGTTAAAAATAAAGCTCACCCGTATTGAAATTGCGCATGGTGAAAATTGGAAAATAATAGGTAAACAATGATGAATGATGTAACTTCTGCTGATCTTCATACCCTGTTGGACGAAGATTTGGAACGTGCTATGCGAGAAGCTCAAGCACGTTCTAAGGCAGAAAAAGATTTACCAACATTGACCAAGGCAGAGTTGGCCGAACTTTTATTTGAGCAAGTTGGGTTAAATAAACGTGAAGCAAAAGATATGGTTGAGACTTTTTTTGGCGAGATTCGTGATGCTTTGGAACGAGGTGCCGAGGTGAAACTTTCTGGTTTTGGTAATTTTCAGTTACGTGATAAGCCACAACGGCCAGGGCGCAATCCGAAAACAGGCGAAGAGATTCCTATTACGGCACGTCGTGTTGTGACTTTTCATGCCAGTCAAAAGTTAAAGGGTATGGTCGATGATTTACATTCCCCTAGCGAATTTAATGGCGCTAACGTAGCTTAATGTCTCTTATGAGTGATGCCGCCATGGAAAATTTAATACTGCCCCCGATACCAGCAAAGCGTTATTTCACTATCGGCGAAGTGAGTGATTTGTGTGGAGTGAAACCCCATGTATTGCGTTATTGGGAGCAGGAATTTGCGCAACTGAAACCTGTGAAACGTCGTGGCAACCGTCGTTATTACCAGCATCATGAAGTCTTGCTTATTCGTAGAATTCGAGAGTTACTTTATGAGCAGGGTTTTACGATTAATGGTGCCCGTAATAAATTGAATAATCAGCTAACGCAGCTCACACATGATGAGGTTAAAACTGAGTCAAATAATTCGATGCCGTTAAGCTTTGTGCAGATCCGTAGTGAATTGCGTGCTGTGTTACATTTATTGAAGCTCTAAGAGTGGATTTGTTTGACCGATTAATATTAAGAGTAATATCCGGCAAAAATATTAATCGGAAAAATTTGAGAAGATCAGTGGGGTATTCCTTTGGATCTTATTAGCTTATTTAGTGCTGAACGTACTGCCTGAATGAGTTCACTAGAAGAAATACCTAGTGGTCCTAAACCATCCGTTAGGCAGTCGTCCGCACCTTTTCCATGCAAATAGGCTGCGAGGCAGGCTGCATGCGTTACTCCTAATCCTTGCGCCAAAAAAGCTGCGCATATACCCGTCAAAATATCGCCAGTACCAGCAGTTGCTAGACTTGGGTTACCACTGCTATTGACCCAAATAAAATCAGCATCGGCGATGATACTTCCGGCTCCTTTGAGAATTACGCACACTTGCAAATCTTCCACTAGCTTTTTCGCGGCGCCACATCGATCCGCCTGTACAGCCAGCACCGTTGTTTGAAGTAAACGCGCCGCCTCTAAAGGGTGCGGGGTGATAATCGTGCGTAGGTTTTGTTGACTTCGGTGTCTGACCAAATCTTGTAACTGGCGGTGGCACGCAATCAGATTGAGCGCATCAGCATCAATCACTAAATCGGTACTCTCTTGTAATGCGCGTTGTAATTGGATTTTGGCGTCATCAGTCGTGCCAAGACCCGGACCTATCGCAACGACTGCAGAAATGAAGTCAGAGTCCTGCGCACTTCTGCACATCAGCTCTGGATGTAAATAATCTACAGCGTTAAATTTGTCGAGAAATCCTAGATGAACACGTCCGGCGCCGCAAAATAATGCAGCTCGACCAGCCAATAAAGGTGCCCCAGTCATTCCGTTATTTCCACCAACAACTAACACGTCACCATAAGTTCCCTTGTGGCTGTCATGTTCACGCTGGGGCATGCTGTCAGCGAATGTTTTGCTGGTCAATAGGTGTGCGTAGGCAGGTGGATAAATATTGTAATCTATACCTAATCCGTCAACGTGAACTTGTCCGGCAAAGTCTTTGCCTTGTGAGGTATGTAGGCCAATTTTATTGGCTATAAAGCTAATCGTATAGGTAGCGCGTAAAGCATTTTGTTGGCCGCCGAGGATCGTGCCGGTATCGGCGTCCAACCCGCTGGGTACATCCAATGCCAATATTGGTACTTGTTGATTATTATTGTTATTATTGATGTAGGCGATCAGCGTCGCAATCGTTCCATCGATGGGGCGACTGAGCCCAATTCCGAATAGTCCATCGATGATTAAGTCCCAATAACGGACAGCTAGAGTCTCTACTTCGGCTTGTAATGGCCATTTTAGTTTGCTATGTTTTGCACGCTGTAAGCTTTGCTTCGCTTCTTGAGAATAGTGCTGCTCTGTACCAAACAAAAGGACATGAACGTCAAATCCTTCTTCCGCTAACAAGTGAGCGACTTCTAACGCATCACCACCATTGTTGCCTGGACCTGCAAGCACCAATACTTTTTCACTTTTTTTGTGTAAAAGCTTGTTAGCCAAATTTGTGGCGGCTATTCCTGCTGCGCGCATCAAAGCCCCTATCGGCAAGTCTTTTTTTGCTATCGCTTCAATCGCTTGGATCTGTCGAGTTTGATACAAACCCAGCGGTGAGTTTTCAGGAGTTTGAAGAAAGATCTTTGATGATGGATGCATGCTGAGGAATATCCTTAGGGTTGCTTTACTGGATAGTGCGGAGGCGAACCTAACCCGTTAATAAGATCCAAACTTTGTTGAAACATATTTTCTAAGGGGAGCAGTAAATAAGGCAAGATTAAGCTAAGCATGAGAAAACCGACCGCGATGGTGATAGGAAAGCCAATACCAAATAAATTTAGTTGAGGCGCAGCGCGGGTTAAGATACCTAAGGCGATATTCGTAATCAGGAGTGCTGCCACCATAGGCATAGAAATCAGCATTCCAATTTTAAAAATTTCCTCTCCCCAAATTGCTATGCGTTGTACGCTAAAACCCATGTTTAAAGAAGTCGAAACAGGGATGCTTTTGAAACTGTTAATTAAGGCTTCAAACATCGCTAAATGCATATTGAGGCTAAGAAATATCAACGTCGTGATAATGACTAAAAACTGCGAGATTGCGGAGGATCGACCTTTTGTTTGGGGGTCAAAAAAAGTTGCAAACCCCAAGCCCATCGTTAAGCCAATGACTTCACCGGCCATTTCAACGCCTGCGAACATTAGCCTGACTACGAAGCCCATAGCTAGGCCAATGATTAATTGCTGCATAAGGACCGCAATTCCAGTGATGGAGATTAAATCAACTTGTTTTAGTTCAGGAATGCTCGGAGCGACTATTAACGCTAGAAACACGCCAAGAGTCAGTTTTACTTGCACAGGAACGCCATTATTCCCGATGGGCGGTGCAATTGAAATGAAACCAAGGATTCGGGTTAACGGCCAGAGAAATGAGGCGATTAACGCGATCAATTCGTTGCTATTAATTGAAACCATAATCTTAAATTAGCCATTCATAAAGGCAATGCTGGTAAATACCTCACGCATGTAATCACCAAGGACGCCTAACATCCAAGGACCGGCAACGATTAATGTTACAAATATTCCGACTAATTTAGGGATAAATGACAAGGTTGTTTCGTTAATCTGTGTCGCTGCTTGAAAAATGCTGACGATTAAGCCCACGCCAAGCGCCACAAGTAACAATGGTGCAGCAACCATCAAAGTCACCTCCATTGCGTGACGGCCCATCGTCATGACACTGTCTGGATTCATTTTTATCCTCTGATTCCGCTAATAAAAACTTCGTGCTAATGAGCCGATTAATAATTGCCAGCCATCGACCAAGACAAATAACATTAGCTTAAAGGGAAGTGAGACAATCGATGGCGACACCATCATCATACCCATCGCCATCAAAACACTGGCGACTACCATATCGATAATTAAGAATGGGATAAAAATCGCAAAGCTGATTTGAAATGCCGTTTTCAATTCACTGGTAATAAATGCGGGAATTAAGACACGCAGTGGAATATCCTCTGGTCCTTGCAACGCCGGCGTGTTAGATAATTTCACATAAAGCGCAATATCTGACTCTCGTGTTTGTTTCAGCATAAAGCCCTTCAATGGCTCCACACCTTTTTCCATCGCCTTTTGCATGGTGATTTTATTTTCAGAAAAAGGCAGATAAGCATCTTCATAAATTTTGTCAAATGCTGGGCCCATCACAAACAAAGTGAGGAATAAGGCTAAACCGACCAAAACCTGGTTTGGTGGAGCGGATTGTGTTCCTAGTGCCTGACGAAGTAGCGACAAAACGATGATGATGCGAGTAAAACTGGTCATCATCAGTAGAACTGCTGGGATAAATGCCAGTGAAGTTAAAAAGATCAGCGTCTGAATACTGAGGGAATAATTTTGCCCGCCACCGGAAGCAGGTGAACTATTAATCGCTGGCAATCCACCGCTTTGCGCTAAGGCCAATTGGGAAAGGCCAGTTAATAGCAATATTGTTGCGAAGGGCAGGGATGAGCTAAGAGTCTTGCGCACGTTTTTCATAAATACTTTAATTTTTTGGTGAATTGCGCTTTTCTATGGTCTTCTTGAGCAAGTCGGAAAAAGGTGCTGCTAATGGATTGCTGTGTGGTTCAAAGGCAGGTAATTCTTGTTTTGGCATAGTCGCTAGTGTGTTTATTTGTTGCGAAGTAACGCCTAAAACCAACCATTGATCCGCCACTTCTATCACCATGACACGCTCACGATTCCCGATGCTGATACCGCCGATGATGTTCACTGGTAATTTGTTGGTGTTGTTGATTGGTCCGACACGTTTCAATACCCATGCCAACAACAGCATCACAGCGATAACGGCTGTCAGCGCCAAGAAAATTTGTAAGAGACCAGTACTGGCAGAAACCGTGTTTGATTGTGCAAGTGCCTCTTTTGAAAATAACAGGCTAACTAGTAGTAAAAATAATTTACCCATTATTTATTCAATTTACGTATACGTTCAGCAGGCGTAACAATATCGGTCAAACGGATACCAAATTTGTCGTTCACCACCACCACTTCACCTTGAGCGATCAAGCAGCCATTGACTAACACATCCATAGGCTCGCCTGCCAGTCCATCAAGCTCCACCACGGAACCTTGAGCCAATTGCAGCAGATTTTTAATGGCGATTTTAGTGCGGCCTAGTTCTACAGTAAGTTGAACTGGGATATCGAGAATAAAGTCGATATCGTTGTGCGTTTGTGGCGGTGGGCTTTTGCCAAATTCTTGAAACATGCTCGCACCAGATTGGACCGCAGGTGGCGCAGCAGCTCTTGCCGCTGCTTCAGCATCGGCTTTTTCTTGTTCGGCAATCGCTGCACCCCAATCGTCTTCACTGATCGGGTTGTCGTTATTGTCATCCATTGTTTTCTCCATGTAGCGACTCATGCGCTATTTCATTGACACTTGACCCAAGCATTTTGTCGACACGTAATGCATATTGTCCATTAAACACACCGTATTTACAGTCCATTACTGGCGTACCATCTACTTTCGCAGAGACGATTTCAGGTACGGAAATTGGAATGATATCGCCAACTTTCATATTTAAAATATCGCCCAATGTCATTTTGGTAGTGCCCAGATCCGCGACAATTTCCACTTCGGCGATTTGAATTTGTTGCGTCATTAAACGCACCCAACGCTTATCGATTTCCAAGGTTTCGCCTTGCAAACTACTCGTCAATAAATCACGAATTGGTTCTATCATTGAATAGGGCATACACATGTGCATTTCACCACTCACGGGGCCAAGTTCGATCGTAAATGTAGTCGACACTACGACTTCATTTGGTGTGGCGATATTTGCAAATTGCGTATTCATTTCCGAGCGAATATATTCAAACTGAACCGGATAAACAGGCTCCCAAGATTTGGCATAGGTCTCGTATATTATTTCTAAAATTCTTTGAATAATTCTTTGTTCGGTTTGCGTGAAGTCACGTCCTTCAACTCGCGTATGAAAACGGCCATCGCCACCAAATAAATTATCGACCAATAAAAACACCAAACCAGGATCTAACACGATTAATGAAGTTCCTCGCAGCGGCTTCATATGGGTCAAATTCAAATTGGTCGGCACCACCAAGTTACGGATAAATTCGCTATATTTTGAAACTTTGACGGTGCCGACAGAAACTTCAGCACTGCGACGTAAAAAGTTGAACAAACCAATACGCAGTAACCGTGCAAAACGTTCATTGATAATTTCCAGCGTTGGCATACGCCCACGAACGATACGTTCTTGAGTCGCCAAGTTATAAGGGCGGACCCCCGAGGTATCTTCTAGCGACTCAGAGTCATCCTGATCGCCTGTGACTCCCTTTAAAAGGGCATCGACTTCTTCCTGTGATAGAAAATTATCAGACACGATATCTATTGAACTACAAACGAAGTGAAGAAAACACCACTAACCTTCTGTGGATCGGCTTTTGGATTAAATGGTAAGTTAACCTGCGTGGTGATTTCTTGAATCAAAGTGTCCTTACCCTCTGGGGTTAATAGTCCCTCAGCACTCTTGCTAGACAATAGCATGATTAAGCGACTCTTTACTTGAGGTAGGTTTGCTTTGATTAAAGTTGATTGCGCTTCGTCAGGTACCTGTAAAGTCATTTGAACCTGTAGATACTTTTCGCCGAATTCAGACTGCAAGTTAACTACAAACGGTTCTAATGGCAAAAATACTGGCGCCTTGGCTTCTTCTTTATGTTCTTTTTCAGGTGCCTTTTTCTTAGACAGGAAATAGGCAGCGCCTCCGCCAATGCCGGCAAGCAGAACCACTGCTGCGGCAATAATTACCAGCAGTTTTCTTTTAGATTTTCCAGTATTAGAGGCATTCGCTGGGTTTTCTGGAGCTTTAGACATATTGATTTTTCACCGATGTTAAGTGTTTGTCTGATTGGAAGAAATTATGCAGCATTTTGTATTCATCCTATCTTCTAAAAAGAGAGGAGTTTATCGCCTAACTCTCGTGATAAGTCAGATGCGCGTATAAATAAATCTGAATTCCTTGGTAAGTTTCCTATCACTGATTAAATCGCACGCGACTTCTGCGCAAGACTGATCAGTAGATACGATAAAGTTTCATTAGGGGAATTCTTTTGCATATTTAATTATAGTATCGTTTTTAAGAAATCATGCCCGAATGAAAGGTGTGTGACTAAAATCAATGATTTTCATCACACATTCACAACAAGAATTAGAACGCGGCGACTGAATTAGGCGAAAGTATCGACTATGCCTGAATCGCGGCTGTTATTTGTAAGGGGCGCTGGATTTGTCGAATTCATGTTTTGTTCGTCCGAGCCCGCCCTGATTTCGCGTAGTTGACTTCCGCTGTTATGCTGAAATCTTTCACCGCTAAATGGGTTACCTGACTGCGCAGTTTCGGCACTCACTGAAAAACCAGATAAGGAAATTCCTGCGTTATCCATCATTTCTCTCAATTTTGGCGCAGCAGCTTCGATCGCCTCACGTACGTCCAAATGTGATGAGACAAAACTAGCGTCGACAAAATTGTCACTAATGCTCAACACTACCTGCAATGGACCCAAATCCGGTGGGTTTAAAGTAAGTTGCGCACTTTGCTCTCCGCCAGCAACCATCCATACGATTTTTTGTCCCAGAGCCTGATCCCAGCCCTTGTTGGCAACACGTGGGCTGATGTGCTCGGAAATCGCCGTGGTGTTTACGATTTCAGAGGGAGCAGCGGGTACGGGTGTCCCTGTTACTTGCTCAGTACGATCTATGTTGAGTGTTTGTTCATTATGTGACTCCACTTTCAGCGACTTGAGAATGTCTAATCGCTCTTGTGTCAGTTGTGTGCTGAGTTCCTTGGCAAATTGACCCTTGTCAAGTTGAATGCTGGATGATATTTCTTGCGCATTTTGTGCGACCTCTTCAGACTTGTGTAGGTTTTCGGGAGCCGTTAATTCATGCATTTCGGTAGTAGGCAAATCATTTTTTCGTGGTAAATCTTCACTTACCGGCAATCCTTGTGCGAGGGGCGCACTGTTGATACGCATGTCTCCATTGCGATTCTTTTCTTGACCAAGCCTATCTGATTTAGGTATTGATGGCATTGAATTAGATTGCGGCGGCATCTGACTTTGTTGCGTATTCACAGCGAACATGTTGTTGAGATTTTTTGACGCTGTAATTTGTTCCGAGGCCGGATCAGTGAGATCTGGTGATGTTAAATTTGCTTGGTTTTTGAGGCTCAGGTCTTGTGAAGTCGAATTAGCAGGAGCTGATTTGAGTGGTGCTGGTGAAAGTAGATTAACGGCAGGATCTTGTGTAGTGTTGGCAAGATTTGGGGCCAATTGCCCCAGATGACTTTTAGTTTCCGAGATCGCAGGGAGAATAGGAATCAGATCGGATTCGTTAAGCCCCGAATTGTTGGTGGAATTGGAAATTGGTAAGGAATTATTTGAATTTATTGTCGAAACTTGAGTCCCTGCAGAATGAGAGAGGCGGGCATCGATCGGACGGGTGGATACCTCCTTGCTTACTAAGGAAGAAGTGGGTACTTGTTGTACTTTTAGCGCGGTATTTTCTTGAGGGCTAATCGCTATTGACGGCGTTTGTTGAAGCGAGACTTTAGTCTCTGCAGAATTAGAGAGGCGGGCATCGATTGGACGAGTTGATGCCTCCATACTTGTTAAGGCAGCGGCGTTCGTCTGTTGTACCGTTAGCGCGGAATTTTCTTGACGATTGACTGTGTTTGACAACGATTGTTGATTTACTTTTTGTGAATTCAATGATTTAGCCAGTTGTTTGTCAATTCCTATTTCCGGCTGATTCGGTGGGGACTGGATCGCGGATGGCGTCTCGCGATTTTCTTGTGAACTTGGCTGTGTCTGTAATCGCACGTCACTGAACTTGACCACTTCTGTTGTTTGCGCTGGTGAGGAAATGTCTCGCTGCGCGTTGATCGCATTGCTCTGCGAGCTCATAGACGAATTTGACGGATTTATCTCATCTATCAATGGCGCATCGCCATTGATATCAGCGGCGTTGAGGCCATTGCTATTGACATTGTTGTTTTGTTCGACATCGTTCATAGAAGAAGACGTGACATCATTTCCTACCGCAAGCGTGATACTGGTAATGTCTGTATTGTTTCTGTCAGACGCGATGTCATTATTGGCCGCTTGTGCGAGGGCTGAGACATTGCTGACAAATGCAAGCATTGAACCCGGATCGCTTAAGTTTCCGGTGGTATGTTCTGCTTGATCAGCAACTTCTTCCTTGTTTGTATCCTTGATTTCAGCATCGTCTTCATGTTCGGTAGGCTTGATCTGCGTGGTGCTAGGCGTTGGGTTAGACTTAACATTAGGTGCGGGATTATATTTAGACTGTTCAACACTGGTCTTTTTGGATTTGTTCACTACCTCGTTCTTCAATACTTGATTAAAGTTATTGCTACTCGTCTTTAGCTCAACAGGTAACGCTGTATTTTTTGTAGAGGAAAAAATCGGAAGAGCTTGCTGAATAGTTTGAGAACTGGGCATGATGTCACCTGCGTAATGTAAATGTCGCAAACTTTCTGCGATTTATTTTTTGTAAAACAATGTGCGACCTGCACGTTCATCTGTTTGTTTTTGATCTCGTTTATTTTCTTTTTTAGTTTCAGCCGCGGCGTTTCTATCGATCAGCGTTTTATAAGATAAACGTTTTTTTTCACATTCTTGCCAGGTCTTTTTTGCCATGTCGATTTTATATTCGGCATCTGCGACGATCTTTTTTTGACCTTCAATTGCCAGATCTAATTTATTGATGAATCCTTGAAAATTAGTGAATTGGGTGACATTTAGACCTCGTTGTGCATTGGCTTGAAATCGATCCACGTAGTCGTTGCGATATTGAAGTAATAAGCTTAATTGTGCGTTCGCATCTTCGCGCGCCTTGATGCACTTCCCTAAATTCTTTGCTGCCGTCTCAACGTCGTTTACCGCTAATCCGATCAAAGTATGTAACGCTGAACTTGCCATGATGTTTTCGGTTGACTTCTATTTTACGGAGAAAGATTTTATTTTAAGCGTCGAATAGAGCCGAAAGTGCGGCTAAGCTCTCGGTTATAGATGATTTTTCGTTGATTTCTTGTTGTAAAAAAGCCTGTATTTCGGAATATCTTCGAATCGCCTCATCCAAGACTGGGTCAGAACCCGCTGAGTAAGCGCCGACGTTGATTAAATCTCGACTACGTTCATAGCGGGAGTAGAGTTGTTTTAATTTACGGGATAGCCGTTGATGTTCCGGAGATGTAATGCCATGCATGGCACGGCTAATTGACTGTTCAATATCAATAGCCGGATAGTGTCCGCTTTCAGCCAATGTCCGGTTCAAGACAATATGACCGTCTAAAATTGCACGGGCCGCGTCCGCGATAGGGTCTTGCTGATCATCCCCTTCAGTCAGCACCGTGTAGAAAGCGGTGATGGAGCCGCCGCCGAGGCGTCCATTTCCAGCACGTTCAACCAAAATTGGTAATTTCGCAAAAACTGATGGTGGATAACCTTTCGTCGCCGGGGGTTCGCCAATCGCCAATGCAATTTCACGTTGTGCCATTGCATAACGGGTAAGTGAGTCCATAATCAACAAGACATTTTTGTCTTGATCGCGAAAATATTCTGCAATCGTGGTTGCATAGGCAGCGCCTTGCATGCGCATTAATGGAGGTGCATCAGCTGGGGCGGCTACAACAACTGCACGTGCCAGGCCAGCTTCACCCAAAATTTCTTCAATAAATTCTTTAACTTCACGGCCCCGTTCACCTATCAGTCCAACGACGATGACATCGGCGGTGGTATAGCGCGCCATCATACCGAGCAATACACTTTTACCCACGCCAGAGCCTGCAAATAATCCAAGACGCTGTCCACGACCTACCGTCAACATACTATTGATCGCCCGTACCCCGACATCTAATTTTTCTTTGATTGGTGCACGTGACAGTGGATTATAAATGCGAGCGCCAAGTGGAGCACTGGCCTTACTATTAAGCGGTCCCAGCGAGTCTAAGGGGCGGCCATTGGCATCTAACACACGTCCAAGTAACTCGGGGCCTACTGGTAAGTGTTTTGTACGGTCAGCATTGCGCCGATGCGGTAAATCGCTACCGGCATAAACTGGGGTCGTCACAGGAAATACTGCAGCACCGGGAATGACGCCATCTAAATCGCTTTGTGGCATAAGAAATAAGCGATCTCCATCAAATCCGACGACTTCTGCTTCAATTTTGACGTTGTTTTGCAAGTGAATAATGCAACCACTCCCAACTGGAAGTTTGATGCCAACGGCTTCCATCACTAAGCCCGTTACCTTGACGATGCGTCCGGAGATATTTTCGCTCTGCGTATGTTGAAGCGTCTTTGCGCTTTTGGCAAATTGATCTTTCCAATGCTGAGGCGAGAGCGTGTCGTTCATATTGCTTGGTTATCAGACGGTCTGTTTAATAACGCCTCGGTCAGTCGCGCCCAACGAGTTTCGTACGTTGCGTCGATCAGGTTTTGGGCGGTCTCTATGCGACATCCGCCGCGGGTGAGGTGAGCATCTTGATTTAAGCGCCATCCGTCTTTCTCTAGTGTTTCGCCCATTACACTTCTGATGATTTGTAAATCGTCGGGGTGCAAAAAAATCTGCGCAGGTTGATGGATCACTGGGAGCATTTCAATCGATTCCTTCACAATATCAACGATCGCCTCGGAGTGATGTTCAAACTGATGTTTGGTCATCGCGTTTGCGAGATCGACAGCCAAGGAAATAAGATCTTGACCGATGTCATTGTGCGCTTGCTCTAACTGATGTTTGAAATTATTCTTTAATTTGACCAGTGTTTCTAACGACTCACTTAGTTGAGTTTGCATTTCGAGTGTGCCAGCTTGTTGGCCTTCGTGGTAGCCAAGTGCATATGCTTCTTTGTACGCAGTTGTGTAGGCTTCATTGCGCGCTTGTTCTTTGATGGACTCAAGTTCTGCCAGGCTCACTTTGGCCGCCTGCGCTACCCGTTCAATTTGTGCGGGACGTGCATCCCCAAACGAGGTCATTTCCCAACGTTGGAAGGCTGTTTGTTGCTCTTTTGGTAGAGCGCTAGACATAGGAATCCTCGCCTTTTGCACCTAACATGATCTGACCTTCATCTGCCAGGCGACGAACAATCAATAGAATTTGTTTTTGTTGCGCCTCAACTTCGGACAAGCGAACTGGACCTTTAGATTCAAGATCTTCGCGCATCATTTCAGCCGCGCGCTGTGACATATTTTTGAAAATCTTTTCGCGCATATCGGCATTCGCACCTTTGAGTGCGATGATTAATGAATCCGATTGTACTTCTCGTAGCAACAGTTGAATGCCGCGATCATCGATTTCGAGAATGTTGTCAAATACAAACATTTCATCCATGATTTTTTCTGCCATATCACCGTCATATTTGCGCAGGTTTTCCATAATCGAGGCTTCGTTTTCGCCACTCATAAAGTTAAGAATTTCTGCAGCAGCACGAACGCCACCAATCGATTTTTTCTTCAGGCTTTCATTGCCCGTCAGCAACTTGGTCAATACATCATTCAATTCACGTAGGGCCGTTGGTTGAATCCCATCTAAAGTTGCGATGCGCAAAACGGCATCATTACGTAATCGTTCACTGAAATGATTTAAGATTTCGCTGGCCTGGTCACTTTCTAAATGGACTAGAATCGTGGCGATAATTTGCGGATGCTCGTTCTTAATGAGCTCGGCAACTGACGCAGAGTCCATCCACTTCAGGCTTTCAATTCCGCTCGCGTCTTTACCACCTAGTATTCGATTAAGTAGGGACGACGCTTTGTCGTCGCCCAGTGCTTTAGTCAAAACATTACGAATATACTCATCTGAATCCAGCCCAACCGATGAACTAAGATCCGCCTCTGACTTAAAATCTTCTAAAACTTTGGCAATAGTTTCATGCGGAATCGCACCGATCGCCGCCATTGCCGCACCGATTTTTTGCACCTCGCGTGGACCGAGATGTTTCATTACCTCAGCAGCGCCATCCTCACCAAGCGCGAGCATTAATGTTGCTGCTTTTTGTATGCCGTCTTCACTCATTGCTTACCCAAGATTTGATTACATTCGCGACAATTTTAGGATCACTAGCGGCCAGTTGTTTTGCCATATCCATATTTGTTTCGTAGCTCGAATGTTGATGTTTATGTTGTGCGTCCGCTTCGCTCTTAATATTGACGATCGCAGCTTCTTCCTCTTCCGCTTTTTGTTTTTCCTCTTCTTCCTCTTCTTTACGCAGACGCTCTTTTTCTTTTTTCACTGATGCAGCATCTTTACCTGTCAATTTATTCAAAGTTGGCTTTAAGTAGCCAAAGAACAGATACAGTAACAATAAACCACCAACGATATATTTTCCAACTTCTTTTACGGTTTGCAGAATATCCGCTTGCTTCCATATCGGAATGTCTTCCGCACTGACTTTTTCTGGGGCTGCGAATGGGCTATTCACTACATTTAAAGTGTCGCCACGTTCTTTACTAAAACCCATAGCTTCTCGGGCCAGATCGGTAATTTGTGTTTTCTCAATTTCTGTTAACGGACGAGTAATGGTTTTGCCAGATTTGTCGATCTCAGTTTTATAGTTGACAACCACTGCGACTGAGAGGCGTTTTAATCCACCCATGGCTTGTTGTGTGTAACGGATGGTCTTATCGACCTCAAAATTCACGGTAGAGTCTTTTTGTGTAATTCCAGTTGCTGCTGTGCTTGTAGTAGGTGTTGCGTTCGCATTTGCAGCACCAGAAATGGGCGCTGTCGCAGGGGCGGGAGGCTGATTGCTTAAAGCACCAGGAACTCCTGAAGCGGCGGTAGGCTTACCATAACTTTCACTACTTTGTTGGCTACGAATGGAGCTGGCTTCCGGCGGAGAATTCGGGCGATAACTTTCAGCAGCCTGCTCACTACGAGAGAAATCGATATCAGCGCTGGCTTCTGCGCGGACGTTTTGCAAGCCAACGATCGGCGAGATAATAGATTCAACTTTTCTCACTACACTTTGTTGAAATTCTTGTACATACTTCAATTGCGATGGATCTAAATTATTGTTCGCTACTTGTTTGCTTGGATCTGACAATAAATTTCCATTTTGATCAACAACGGTCACATTTTTTGCAGATAATTCGGGAATACTGCTGGCCACGAGATGTACGATGGCACTGACCTGCTGCTGATCTAAGACTCGGCTCGGGTAGAGATTGAGTAGGACAGATGCGGTTGGTTTTTGTTGCTCCCGTATGAATACGGATGCTTTTGGAATGGCCAGATGCACGCGTGCAGTTTGTACTGCGGAAACTGCTTGAATCGAGCGTGCTAATTCACCCTCAAGTGCGCGTTGAAAATTGACCTGCTCTAAAAATTGAGAAATACCGAGTTTTTGATTTTCCATCAGTTCAAAGCCAACATTACCACCTTTTGGTAAGCCTTGTGCCGCTAATTTCAAACGTACGTCGTGAACCTGATCTGCAGGAACTAAAATTGCACTACCACCCTCAGAATATTTGTAAGGAATATTCAGTTGTTGAAGTGATGCGACAATCGCGCCACCATCTCGATCATTGAAATTGGAAAATAACACGCGGTAGTCAGGTGCCTGACTCCACATCCAAATTCCAACCATGACCGCGACGGTAATTGCGGCGCCGACTGACAAAATAATGGTACGCACGCCAGGAGTCTGCGGTATACCAAAAAGTTCTGGCACAGGTGGCGTTAGCGTAGTGTCATTTGCTGTTGCCATGTGCACTCCCGGTAGATAGCGTTTTAAATTCTAGTTGCAGCATGATGATTCCCGTGAAGGTTTTTTCCTTGATACAGATTGTGAGGCTTGTTCACTAATTTAAAGGGGAGAAAAACGGTGATTTCACCCGTCTTATTCAAAATAAGCTTTTTTTTTTCGATGATAAGCTTCATGCATCTGAATAAGTGGAGAGTGCAAGTGAATATCGGAGGCATAGACAAGAGCCGGATCGATGCGATGGTAGCGCAGCTAAAGGCAGCCGCGACGAAAATGGAAGCAGGTGCCGGTGAGGTGTCACGGTCTGGAGCCGCGACGACGCCTAAGTTGGATTTTGCAGACGCACTGAAATCATCCTTAGATCAAGTCAACGCAGCGCAACTTTCCTCACAGCAGATGGGGCAGAAATTTGCAATGGGGGATGATAGTGTCAGCATGTCTGACATGATGATCTCTATGCAGAAAGCGAGCATATCATTTCAAACCACAGTACAAGTTCGGAACAAGTTGGTGAGCGCCTATCACGATATTATGAATATGCAAATTTAAGCGCCACAGAATTACTTCGACTTAGATCAAAAAAATCTTATCTGTACTAGCTAATGCCAGTGATTTTGGCATTGCGTTCACGTTCTAAATTCATAATGTAACGCTGTACGTTTGCCAGAGTTCGGCTAGACAGATTCACAAATTCACAGCCAATCCGGCGCGTTGTTCTGCCATTTAATAACGTCAAGTCTTGTGAGTTGCGAATTTCAAGTAGGCTCTCAATCGCATCAATCCCCGGCAAGTTAATCTGGCAGTCCGCATAGCGTGAACCAACCGTAATATTTAATAAGCGGTGATCATCTAGTAAGGCAATTCCACCACAGCTGATGTCAACGAGTGAAAATCGAGCGGTCTGTGCGATTGATTCAATTTCAATTGGAATTAAGCACTTGATCGGGTGAGATACGGGAGTGTTTATCCGATAGTTTTCACGTCGTTGCAGGCGGATCAAAGTAGCCGGAATCGGCATTTGCAGGGCGGGTCGACGCTCAAATGTCGTCCTCTGCAATCTGGATGACGAGAATTGAATGCTGATTCTGTCGAGCAAACCATCAAAAAAAACCTGAGACGCCTCTACAATCCTTTGATTGGCTTCGTTATTAGGGGCACTATCAATGATCACAGTGTTATTGGTGTCATCAACATCAAGTATTGACGTAATAAATGCTTCAGAACCATTATTGATGTACATACTAATTAATTGATTTTTTTCTTTGAAGCCACGCAACAAAGCGATGATTTCTCTTCTAGATTCAACTTGGTATGGGCTTTGGTTTTCGGTTCCTAATGATGGGAATGTGGCTTGCATAGAGCTTCTTATCTTTTGATTATTGTAATGGTGGTTGTGGCGGCGGTTTGGATGCGCTTAGCTCGTTCTCAATATGGTATAGCCAAGCGAGTAGTTCTGCAACCACTCGATACAGCGCAGGCGGGATGTTGTCATCTAAATCGACTTTCATCAACAAACTAACCAACTCTTGCGACTGATGGATAAAGACGCCGTGCTCATTAGCGCGTGCAATGATCTCTTCTGCCACTAGCCCTTTTCCTTTGGCGACAATTTTGGGCGCCTTATCTTCTTGTCCATAGCTTAGAGCAACAGCACTTCTAATAGGTTGGTCAGATTTGCTCATGATGCCGTGCCGTGATGGACTGAATCGTTGTTCCGGTACTCTCTACAGCATCTTTTAGCGTTCCAAAATGCGCTCGTAGAATAGGTATTGCAGCGAGATTTTCTCCTTGCATATCGAGTTGAAATTTTCCAGAATCTAAATTGATTTGTACCGCGACTATCCCGAGATTGGGCAGCTCAACCCGCAAATAACTATGCCAGCGCTGACTATCTACCGAGTTTTGAGCGAGAGGTGAGTGGGAGTCTGGTGGCGACTCTTCTATAGTCCATTGCATCGGTATTTCGGTGGCAAGCTGTCCAGACCAACTGAGTTTTTGGTGTTCTAGAACATCTAATTGCTGATGAATTATTTGTGCCAAATTTGTATGCTGTTGATTCTCGCTATCTGTAAGGAGGGAGTTTTCTAAATTCAACGCTATTTGTGCTTGTGGTTCGTTTTGTAGTTGATCTTTAGTTTTCTTGCCGATAACCCAATCTACGACATGCGATTCATAAAATAGACCGCTGTTGCTGATGTTTTGACGTAATTGTGTTTCTAAGTGCCGTGCCAACTGTGTTCCCGAGGGCAAGGGAGAGATCTCAGTCAGTAATGGTGTTTTCCCCGAAATGCTTAATTCCTTCGCTGATTGGCTAGTTTCCTGGAGTAATTTATTGATCAACTGACCTGCTGTACTAAGTTCTGTCTTTGAACTGACATTTTCTGGAGCGACAAATTGATTGGAAATAGCGTCAATGATTGGTTTTTTTGTATCGTAAAAATTTGAGACCGTATCCAACTGCGACATCGATGGCGCTTCTGATTTGGCTATATTGGTTTGCGATGTAGAGTTTTTGTTTGCTTGAGCAGTTGATGACTTCTGAAGGTCTACACCTAAGTCTGGTGAGGTTTGCAGATAACTGTCTTGACCTATTTCTTTAGCGTGACGCAGCGTTAAACTGTTGGCTTGAGGCGCTTTTTCATTGTTAAGTAACGCGACTTGATGCTGTCCATTGAGTAAAAAAACAGGCCGGGGTGTCAAGTGTAAAAGTGTGAGCGAGAGCTTGGCACCGATTTGCGTTTCAGTCGGGAGTGCCAAGCGCATTGGCGTACCATTAACATTTGCGACGAAACTGCCGTCCCCCAATTTCGCTAACACTTCGCCTTGGATCTGTTTTCCTATGCCATTTTGAAAGAGTTTCTGTATCGCATCTTGTTTGATCGCCTCAATTGGCTTGATGCTAGTGGGACCTTCAACACCAGTTGTAATAATAAGGTTTGGATCTAAACGTGGGAAATTAATGGACATTCACTATCCAATTTGATTGGCACCATAGCTTTGAGAAAGTTTTCGACTTGTACTGGAACTCTTCATGAGATTGGCAAGATTTTGCATCCATGGCTCGGTGATGTCACGAATGGCACGATCGTCTGCAAGAATCTGTTTAATGATCATGATTTTCTTTGTCTTCAATTCTATAGGTAATTCAGTCGGTCCTTCAAATTCTTTCAAGGTACTGATTTGACCACTGCAATTGTCTTCTAATTGACTTAATAATTCCCAGTCATTAGCTCTTGCCGCTAGCAGCATATCTGCAGTAATCTGCGCGACTTTTTCATACACATTAATCAATTCAAAACTATTCATGGTTTATGCCTTAAAAAAAGTTGCGCGACGTGGAGCGAGCGGATCAGCAGGCGGTGGTGGGACTTCTGCATTGATTTGATTATTGTTTGGAGCAATTGCTTCCCACGAAAATTTCAGATCACGCAGTAAATTTTGTACTTCGACTAATCCTTCTGGCTGGTTACTCATATTGGCTTGCAATAGGCGATTGCTCATGTATTCATACAAGGCATCCAAACTTTCTGCAATTTCACCGCCTGCCTTTTTATCCAGACTAGCACGCAGACCATTTTCAATAATAGCGATAGCTTTTGAAATGGAATGGCCTTTTGCTGGGATGTCGCTATTTTTCATGTGCTGAACTGCGTTGTTTAATGCAACTATTGCACCGTCGTAAAGCATCACTATCAGCTTATGTGGGCTGGCAGAGATAACGCCCGTTTCGATGCCAACTTTTGCGTATGCATTTGCGCCATGTGAGTTAGAAGATCCAAACATAAAAATCCTTTTTATTTACTGCTGCTGCCAGTTAATGCGGAAAGTTGCTGCGTCAGAAATGCACTCGTGTTATTTAACCCGCTTATGATTCTATCTAACGCGGTAAATTGAGCTCGGTAACGTGCCTCAGTATCAATCAGCCGGCTATTGAGCACTTCCCTTTGTTTTCCGATGTCTTTTATAGAGCGGTTGACGCCGTCAGTGGTGCTGGCAATACTGCCGCCGCTTCCCGTAATAGTCCCGAATAGACTATTCAATTGACTTGCGTAACCTTTAGAAAAGTGAACTGTGCCTCGATCTCCAGTCGAGCCGCCCGCAACGATAACTTTCAAACCATCCGCCGCAGAACCCGCATTACCAGTTAAAAACTGTCCCGCTCCTGTCGCAGCAACGCCATTAAAAGTTCCGGTAACGTTTGTTCCAGGTGCACCGCTAAAAATCGTTCCCGTTAGCGTTGATATGCCAGTTCCAGTACCATTGGCCAGAGTAACATTTGATGTACTGCCATAGCTATTTGAAGTCAACTTTAGAAAACCGCCGCCAGTCGTAGAGGCAGCAATTTTTATGCCCGCGCTTGTGAAAGCGCTGTTGCCGTTAATTGAGGTTTGCAATAACGTCGTTAGTTGGCTAGCGGTATAAGTGCCAGCCGCAAGTGATACGGCAGCGCTAGTGCCGTCCACCGTGACATTGATGCTGGTGCTCGGATCGATAGTAGTGCTGCCTGCTGTCAGATCTAAATCGCCGGTCAGACTTCCCTGAGTGGCTAATGCCGACACATTTAGAGCATAACTACCTTGTGCTGTTGTCGTGCTGGATGTGCTGTAACTGACCAAGCTATCCGTCGCTTTGCCTATCGTAGCGAATAGGCCACTGATTTCTTTGAAATTGGAATTTACTGCTGCTTGTAATTTAGTCGAATCAACACTTAATGTGCCATCTTTTTGAAAGCTAATGCCTATCGATGATAGTGTCGTAATACTTCCACCTAAACCATTGACCGCAGAAGACAAGGCATTTCTTACTTGGGACTGCGCACCACGAGCGGCAGCATCACCAGTCAAGGCACCACCTTTTTTTGTGGATGAATCGTAACCGGTCAGCGACTTAAAAGTCGCTTGGAGGTCGTTATAACCTTTAACAAAGGTGTTTATAGAATTTAATACGCCGGATGTATTATTGTTTAATGCAAGTGTCGTGCTTCCGACTTTTGAAAGTGTTATCGGTACACCTTGTATAGCATCATTAACCGTATTTGACGCACTGGTAATATTAATGCCATTGATCGACAAGTTCGCATTCTGCCCAGTCGTCGTTTCAGTTAGATTTTGTGTACCGGCCGGGTTGTACGTTAGTAATGACTGCAATGTGGCATCGCCGCTCACATCAATTTTTAAACTAGAGGTCAAACCAGTTTTATTCGAACTTAGAACCAAGTGATACGGCGTGGCAGAACCATCACCAACGATCGATGCACTGACGCCTGCGCCAGCAGAATTGATGGCATCACGAATACCTTGCAAAGAATTGTTTGCGCTGTTAATGGTGATAGTACCAATTGCTTGATTCGCATCCTGTACGAAACTGGCTCCAGTATAAACACCATTGCTTGAGGTTCCGCCGCTGATGGTGCCAAACTGAAATGAGATTGTCGTCGAAGCTCCTGAACCGATAGTATCTGTGGTGCTGACTTGACCCGCGCTCGAAATGGTTTGTGCTTTCGCCAGTTGAGTAACGTTGACGTTGTAATTGCCTGCAGTTGCAACACTGGTCGTGCTTGCACTTAATATAGAGGCATCTCCGACATTCGCAGTCAGATTTTGAAAAGCAGCGGTACTATTTAATCCAACAAAACTACTTTGAAATGAGCTAAGTGCTCCATTTAAAGATCCGTAGGCCGTTAGTTTCGCAAGATAACTCGCTTCTTTTTTTGCTAGGGTCGTTAATGGCTGACTCTCTATCTGCATCAACTTAGTGATGAGACTATTCACATCTAAGTTAGAGCCAACTCCGGTTGATTGTATGCCCACCACGTTCCCCTTTTGTAAGTATCGTTACTATACAAGTTAACGGCAAAAGCAAATCAGACTTTAGAGGGACATTTACCTATCTATTTTCGCCTTGCAATACTGGCCGCGTAGCTAGCAATGTGCATGGTCAAAGGTAAGCGGAGCAGCTCAAGCTTCTTGTTTAATTAGTAGTCCCTGCAATTTATCGAGTGATTTAGCTATCTCTAGCGCTTCCTGAGTAGGAATTTGTCGCAAAACTTCTTTTGTCTGTTGATCGACAACTTTGACGATGACCTCATTCGCGTCATTATCAACAGTAAATTCAAGATTTTGGTTTGTCGACTGTATGATCTTATTAATATCGCTTACTGCTTTGTTGATTTCACTTGCAGTAGGTGATTTCGCCGCTTGAGTCACTGCAGTCGATGTTTCTGCTGCAGTCGCGTTCTGAGTGTTAGCGATAGCGGTGGAAGGAGGGGGCGGAAGTTTTTCTGTGATCAGTGATCCTGACGGCGAATTTCTGCCTATCGATTGAATGTCCATGATCTTTTCCTTTAAGTAAAATTCCCCCGACCAAAGAACTTGGGCAGGGGACAGTCTACATCAATGAATAATGTGATGCTCTACATTATTGTTTAACCTCTTAACAGAGCCAACACGCCTTGCGGTAACGCATTTGCCTGAGCCAAGATCGCTGTACCTGCTTGTTGCAATACTTGACCACGTGTCAGTGTTGCTGTTTCAGAAGCGAAGTCTGCGTCACGGATACGGCTACGTGAAGCTGTCAAGTTTTCAGAGGTTGTTTGCAAGCTCGAAACCGCCGATGAGAAACGGTTTTGGTAAGCACCTAAAGAAGCTCGAGACGTATTGATTGATTGCAATGCGGCATCGATGGTGGTCAACGCTGCGGTCGCCCCCGCTGCTGTACCCAGGTTCAGTGAGGACACACCTGCGCCAACTGTCACTGTTGCTGAAGTGAAGCCGCCAGTCAAATTGGCTGCTGTCAAACCAGTGCCTGTACCATTTGCCAAAGTCACACCAGCTGAGCTACTTGAGGATAGGCTCAAAGTGGAGGTTGAAACATCTGTTGCACCGGTGGCAGATACAGTAATACCTGTATTCGCCGCAGCGGCAGCAGCATTGGTGCTTGCTGTTACTGTGATGTTGCGGCCATCAGTTGCAGCCAGTGCAACCGCACCAGTTGTAGTGTTGAATGTCGCTGTAACACCAGTTTGTGTACTAATTGCATTGACTGCTGCTGCGACCTGAGCACCGCGTTGTGCTCCAGATGTAGATGCATTCAAAGCGCCTAAGTTCACACCGTTGATAGTAAGGTCGCCTGATGCAATTGCTGTTGCACTAGTTGAAGCTGTACCTGCTACAGTAGTTGAACCAACAGTGGCTGTTACGCCTGTGCTACCACTAATCGCATTAATCGCAGCAGCTTTTGAGATACCACTACCAGTAGAATTAGAGAAGGAAACACCGTCTGCAGCTGATGCGCCAACTTGGAAACCATTAATAGAGAGTTCGCCAGCGGCTAAGGCTGTCGTAGTGACTGCGCCTGCGCCTGCTACTGTTGTCGCATAACTAGACGATGCACCAACACCTAAAGCAGAGGATTTTGCACTGGCGATCGAAGCGATGCTAATTTGATCATTAGCTGTGCCGTCTGCACCAACTTGGAAAGTTTGTGCAGAGAAAGAACCATCCAGAAGATTAACGCCGTTGAAGTTAGTATTGCTAGCAACGCGGTTAATTTCAGAAATCAACTGTGAAGCTTCATTGTTCAACGCTGCACGGTCAGTAACACTATTAGATGCATTGGCAGACTGAACAGCCAAGTCACGAATACGTTGTAAGTTAGAGCCAATTTGAGTTAAAGCGCCCTCAGCCGTTTGAGCGAGAGAGATACCGTCATTAGCATTACGAGCAGCTTGATTCAAACCACCGATTTGTGACGTCAAACGCTCAGAGATTGCCAAACCTGCTGCATCGTCTTTTGCGCTATTAATACGCAAGCCAGAAGACAAGCGTTGCAAGGATGTGTTCAATGAACTTTGGGATGTCGATAAATTGCGTTGTGCATTTAAAGACGCGATGTTGGTATTGATATATGAAGCCATGATGGTTCTCCTAACTTGGTTAATTCGACTCGACGTTTAGCTTGAACTTCGGTCTGTCTTGTTGACCATTGCACCGTCGTTGAAACAGGTAACGGGCGGGAAATAAAAAAATTGAGGAAATTGCTCAAAATAAATATTAATTTTTGTGCTTAAGTTTTTTTTGTTAATCCGTTAGACGACAGCTTTTAAAAATACTTAAGGCCTGATTTGAACAATTTTTTAGCTTCTTTTTGTTCGATCTGATGTGAAACTTTGTTTGTAAAATGCTAAAAAGTCGGCAATTTCTGTTCTCGATGCGCAAGTAGTGCGCCCGTGATGTTGTTCAACTTGTGTCGTGAATTGTGAATTTAGAGATTAACTGGTAAAAGATAGCTAGACTTTGATGGCTAACCCATAAACGAAAGAGTATGCGATGAGTAAATCTGGTTTTGATCCAAAAGTAGTCTTGCGTGAAGCTCAAGCCTGCATAAAAGCGGGCAAATTAGAAGAAGCTAAACAAGTCGCTTTAAGGGTGATTCAACGCTTCCCTTTAAATGAAGAGGCCCATCTATTGTTGTCCAAAGTTTATTTTAATTGCGACCAAGATGAAGATGCGATTGCGCATTTGCAGAAGGCGTTTTCTATTTCGCACAAGATGGTGATTGATTCAAAGGCGTATTACACTATTTTGAATCGTTTCGTAACGCGAAAATCATATGCACTCTTAGAGCAGGCTAGTCGCTGGTTGGTCAACTTGCGACCCAAAGATGGGATCGCCTGGGATTACTTATCAATTGCATGCTTAGAGCAACAGAAGTTTGAAGCCGCGTACGACGCAGCTTTGCATGCTGAGAAAATCTTGCCGAACAATCCACATGTGTTGAATAATCTTGCGTGCTCATTAACTTCTCTCGAGCGTTGTGCCGAGTCTTTGGAAATTTTGCAACGCACAGTTGCTATAGCACCAGAAATGGCAACCGCCTACAATAATCTGGGGAATGCATATCGTTTCTTAGGCAGATATGAAGAAGCAATCGAGAGTTTTTCTAGGGCGATTCAGTTAGCCCCAGGGATGGCCTATTTATACAATAATTTAGGATTGACTTATCGGTCTTTGGATCGATGCGAATCGGCGATAGAGGTTTATCATCAGGCATTACAGATCCAGCCTGATTTGCATCAGGTTTACCCTAATTTAATTGAGGCTTATAGACATGCTGGACAAATCCAGCAAGCGATCGACTGTAGCAACAGCGCAATTCAATTAAATGACAAAATTCCAGAAATTTGGGCGGCTTATGGTGATGCGTTAAGAGATGGTGGATATCTTGATGCTGCAATTGAGGCCTATATTCAAGCTGTTTCTTTTAGAACAGATGAACATTCGACCTTCAATCGAAAAGTTTACACCAACGTCTTATTTTGCTTGAACTACCACCCTGATTTGTCTGCGGAAGTCATTTTCAATGCATATAGAGAGTTTGATCAGCGGTTTGCCATACAGTTCAGAGATAAATGGCAGGCATTTACCAACGATAAAGTACCAGGAAAACGCCTCAAAATAGGGTATGTCTGTCAATCTTTTTATAATCAAGTTTGCAAATACTTTTTGATTCCGTTGCTAGAAAAGCATGATCGAAGCCAGGTGGAAATCTTTGCTTATGCACAAATTCCATTTGAAGACGAGGTGACAGAGCATTATAAAAAACTCGTCGATCATTGGATACCTATTCGTAGTATGACGGATGATCAAGCTGTAGAGCGCATTCGTGCTGATGGCATCGATATCCTGATTGATGTGTCAGGACATACCAACTCAAACCGTTTGATGATTTTCGCGCAAAAGCCTGCGCCTGTTTCTTTGCATTGGTTGGAGTATGGTTACACCACTGGCTTAAGTGCGGTTGATTACTTTATGACAGACAGTCCAAGTGTCACCGACGATTGCGATCATTTGTTTTCTGAAAAAATTTGGCGTTTAGATGGTCCTGCGTATGTGTACCGACCCGATACGCGTCTAGCGATATTGAATGATTCGCCTGCTAGTCAAACCGGCATTGTGACATTCGGCAGCCTATCGAGAACTACTAGGATTAATCATCGTGTCGTACGAATTTGGGCAGCGATTTTAGATGCGATGCCAAATTCACGTTTGGTGATTAATAGTGGTGACTTCAAAGACCCTTTAGTGCAGGAAGAAATGGCATCGCGCTTTATGCAGTATGGGATTGAGCGTTCACGCTTGGATATCGGGTTTAGTTCGCCGTCATGGGAAGTCTTAAAGCGTATCGATATTGGTCTGGATTGTTTCCCGCATAATTCTGGGACAACATTGTTGGAAACTTTGTATATGGGCATTCCATTCGTTACCTTGCAGGACCGACCACCAGTCGGACGTATTGGTTCCAGCGTATTAGTGGGCATGGGACGTCCTGAGTGGATTGCTACGAGTGAAGAGGAATACGCACAAAAGGCGATCATTCTGGCTCATGACGTTGACGGGCTGATACGAATGCGTAAAACCATGCGCCAAGAAATGGAGGCATCAATGTTAATGAACGAAGATGCATTTGCGCGGTCTGTAGAAAAAGCCTATCGTCAAATGTGGCAACTCTATTGTGAGAAAGGTGCAGCATGAAAGCAGTGATCTTAGCAGGTGGATTAGGAACGCGCATTTCCGAAGAGACGCATTTAAAGCCTAAGCCTATGATTGATATTGGTGGGCATCCCATTCTATGGCACATCATGAAAACCTACTCCGCACATGGGGTAAATGATTTCGTGATTTGTTGCGGCTATAAAGGCTATTTGATCAAAGAATATTTCGCGAATTATTTCTTGCACATGTCCGATGTTACCTTTGATATGAAAACCAATCAGGTTGAAGTCCATGAACATCATGCTGAGCCATGGCGCGTCACATTGGTCGATACCGGTGACGACACCATGACGGGTGGGCGCTTAAAGCGGGTGGCAAAGTATCTAAAAGACGAGGAAGCGTTTTGCTTTACCTACGGTGATGGTTTGTCGGATGTGAATATCACTGAGCAATTGGCATTTCATAAACAGCATGGGAAATTGGCGACCGTAACCGCCGTATTGCCGCCTGGACGGTTTGGCGCGTTGGAGCGTGATGGTGATTTCGTCAAAGGATTTATCGAAAAGCCGCGTGGAGATGGTGGATGGATTAATGGTGGATTTTTTGTTTTGTCGCCTAAGGTTATCGATTTAATCGCTGAGGATGCGACCAGTTGGGAATCTGAGCCATTGGCAAGTTTGGCAAGCAGTCAGGAGCTGATGGCCTTCGAACATGCCGGCTTTTGGCAGCCTATGGATACGCTGCGCGAGAAAAATATGCTGGAAGACTTATGGCAAAGTGGGAGAGCACCTTGGAAATGCTGGTGAATGCTGCGTTGGTCAATCCAGATCCGCATTTCTGGCGCGGACGTCGTGTCGCGCTGACTGGTCATACTGGCTTCAAAGGCAGTTGGATGGCAATACTATTAGCGCATTTAGGTGCGCAGGTGCATGGCTACGCCTTGGCACCTACCACGACGCCGGATTTGTTTACTAGTGCGAAAGTGGCTGAGCTTATTGATAGCGAGATCGGTGACGTACGTGATGTTGCGGCATTGAACGCATGGTTAAAAAGAGTACAACCTGAAATTGTTTTTCATTTCGCAGCACAAGCTTTAGTCAGGCAAAGTTATGTTGACCCCGTTGAGACGATGACGAGTAATTTTGTTGGCACTTTGAATTTATTAGAAGCTGCCAGGACGCAAACCTCTATCAAATCGATGGTGATCGTAACCACTGATAAAGTGTATAAGAATAATGAGACAGGGCATTCGTATCGAGAGAGCGATCATTTGGGTGGACATGATCCATACAGTGCTAGTAAGGCCGCATCCGAGATTTTGGTTGGTAGCTATAGACAATGCTTTTTGCAGCACATTGGCGTTGCGACTGCGAGAGCTGGCAATGTAATCGGTGGTGGCGATTGGTCCGCTGATCGTTTAATTCCGGACGCAGTTCGTGCCTGGAAGAGCAATCAAACTTTAGATATTCGTCGACCCGATGCAGTCCGGCCATGGCAGCATGTCTTAGAGCCCTTGTGCGCCTATTTGATTTTGGCGCAAAGGATGTGTGGGCAGACTGAGCTCGGGCAAGCTTACAATTTTGGACCCGATGCCGCCGATGCAGTGAGTGTGCGCGAAGTTATTGAACATGCGCAAAAGGCGTTTGGATATGGTGCTACCGATTTTGCCGAGTTGATTGAAGGGCCACATGAGGCAAACTTGTTACACCTAAACACGGCTCTGGCACAAACTCAACTAGGGATACGTCCGCGCTGGCAACTTGCACAGGCTATTAATAAAAGCATGCAATGGTATAAAGCCTACTTAGATGGCGCCGATGCACTTGCCTTGTGTGAAGCAGATATAGAATCCTATTTAGCCACAGCATAGGGATCATTTAACTGCTTCAAAGAAATAACCATTTTTTTGAAGCTAGCAGTGAAATTAGATTGTAGTCAGATTGGTTGAAGCAAAGGGAATTCATGTGAGCATGAGTAGCGGATTACAGAGTCAGGCAACCTCCATTCAAGGCTTGTACATGATCGAGCGTGTTCAGCGTGGTGACGAGCGCGGTTTTTTTGAACGCCTATTTTGTGCCGAAACGATGTTGAGCTTGGGTTGGGAAAATGGTATCGCTCAAGTGAATCATAGCTTCACAGCACAGAAAGGTGCGGTGCGGGGTTTGCATTATCAACTGCCACCGTTTGCAGAAAGTAAGCTAGTGTCGTGTTTTCGCGGTGCAGTATGGGATGTCGTGGTCGATTTGCGACACGGATCGCCGAGCTTCTTACAGCATGTTACGATCGAATTGTCGGAACAAAATCATCGCAGCGTATTAATACCACCGGGGTGTGCACACGGATTTCAAACTCTCAGCGAAAACGTTGATATGTTTTATTGCCATAGTGCGGTTTATGCGCCACTGAACGAAGCAGGCTTGAACATTTTAGATCCGCGCTTGCAGTTAGTCTGGCCAATAACGATCGCGCAAAGATCCGAACGCGATCTTGCTTTTGCTTTTCTTACAGAAGATTTTGAAGGAGTCAAACTTTGAAATGTCGTCATTGCTCAAGTCAGCTTGATGTGGCCTGTTTGGATTTAGGCACTGCGCCGCCTTCCAACTCGTATTTAACACCAGCGCAATTGTCCTTACCAGAATCTTATTTTCCATTGCGTTTGTTATTGTGCGAATCGTGTTTTTTGGTACAGACAGAGGATTTTGCACAACGAGAATTATTGTTCACGGAAGACTACGCTTACTTCAGTTCTTATTCCAGTTCCTGGTTGGCGCATGCCAAAGCCTATGTGCTGGCAACGCAAGAACGTTTTTCATTGACCGCGGATAGCTTAGTCGTAGAAATCGCGGCTAACGACGGTTATCTTTTGCAGTATGTGCAAGCGCAAGGAATTCCATGCTATGGGATTGAGCCAACGACTAGCACTGCGGCAGTGGCGAAGCAGCGCGGCATAGAAATTGTTGAAGAGTTTTTCGGTGAAGCATTGGGCAATCATTTACGCGAGCAAGGAAAACAAGCTGATTTGATCGCCGCAAATAATGTGTTGGCGCATGTACCTGATATCAACGATTTTGTACGTGGGTTTGCATGTTTATTAAAGCCAACTGGCGTTGCGACTTTTGAATTTCCACATTTATTGAACATGGTGCAGTTGAATCAATTTGATACGGCTTATCATGAACATTATTCCTACTTGTCTTTGACGGCGGTGAAAAAAATATTTGAGTCGAATGGTTTGCATGTATTCGATGTGGAGCAGTTAAGTACACATGGTGGTAGCTTGCGTGTCTATGCACAAAACGGTTCGCATCATGCGATTTCTGAGCGTGTCGCAGATTGTCTTGAGCAAGAGCGCTTGGCCGGTATGTTAGGTCGAGATTTTTACCTTAATTTTCAAAACAATGCTGAGCGTGCGAAATACGCTTTGCTTGAACAATTAATTCAGTTCAAGCGCGATGGATTATCAGTTGCTGCATATGGCGCAGCAGCAAAAGGCAATACGCTTTTAAATTTTGCAGGCATACGTAACGATTTGATGCAATTTGTTGTCGATAAAAATCCACAGAAGCAAAATAAATATCTGCCTGGTAGTCGCGTGCCTATTGTTGATATTGAATACTTGAAGCAACAGCGCCCAGATCGAATTATTATTTTTCCGTGGAATTTGGAACAGGAAATCACGCAAGAATTATCTTTTGTACGCGAATGGGGCGCACAGTTTGTGATTGCCATTCCGCAATTGAGAATATTTTGAAGGGTAGTAAAAGATATCTATTGGGGAGTAGTCGCCTTGATTGAAATTCATCCACTTGCTAAGGTTTCTAAACTTGCCGATATCGAAGATTCGATACGTGGCACTCGTATCGTGATTGCTGCGCACGCTAGCCTGGATAGTTTTGTAAAAATAAAACCTGCTGGGGGAAGTGGAGATCTAACCGTAGGTGAGAGAACTGTAATTAATTCCGGTTGCGTTTTATATACCGGGAATGGAATTCAAATAGGAAATGATGTCGCGATTGCAGCCAATTGCACGTTCGCGCCTGTGAATCATGCGTATAAAGACAAATCACGTCGGATTAATCAGCAAGGATTTTTGCCTAGTCGTGGTGGTATTGTGATTGAGGATGATGTTTGGATAGGTGCGAATGTGGTGATTCTTGACGGTGCGATTTTGCGCACAGGCTGTGTGATCGGCGCCGGCTCTTTAGTTCGCGGTGAAATTCCTGCATACTCAATTCAGGCTGGCAATCCACTAAAACATCTGGGGTGGCGTGAATGAGTTTGAAGCCGCTAGCAACATTGATTGGTGGGCATGGATTCGTCGGACGTCATTTGGATGCACATTTACGCGCTGAAGGATGGGTTTGCGATGTGATTTCAAGAACAGATTTAACGATTCCTAAAAGGCACGTGGGGCATATTTTTTATTGCGCTGGTCTGACGGCTGATTTTCGTGAACGTCCATTTGATACTGTAGAAGCGCACGTTAGCTATTTGGCGCAATGGCTGAAGTTGGGTGAGTTTGATTCATTGACTTATTTGTCAAGCACACGTGTTTACGCAAATGCGGCATCAACTTCTGAAAATACAACTTTATTGGTCAATCCTGAAGTCGCCGGTGATCTTTATAATCTCTCTAAATTGATGGGGGAAAGCTTGTGTTTGCAGAGTGGACGTTCAGTTCGCATCGCGCGTCTGTCCAACGTCTATGGTTTGCAGATGCCGGAGCAAAATTTTTTGGCAGAAATATTGAATGCCGCAGCACGACATAAACATGTGCGATTTCGTAGCGCGCCAGAATCTGAAAAAGATTATATTTCTGTGCATGATGTCGTCACAGCTTTACCTCACATAGCATTAGATGGTGGCAATGGCATTTTTAACTTGGCTTCAGGTGTGAATGTTTCGAATCAAATGATCGCCGATTTTTTGACAAATACCAGTGTGGTTTGTGAATTTGAGTCGAATGCACCGTCAATTAAATTTCCGCGTATTGATACGCAAAAAATAAAAGCAAAATTTGGTAGTAGAACTTGTGATTTGGTGCGTGATTTGCCAAGTCTTCTTCAACATTATGGTGAGACATTATGAATCCAATACAGCAATTCGAAAAAGAACGAGAAGCACGTGTAGAGGCTTTGGCACAAGATGTCGAATTTCAAAAACAATCGAGAGATTGGTTGGAGCAAAGCATGCGTCGCCAATACGTCTACAATTTTTCGTGGTTAGGTAGACCGATTATTCAAAATCCTATTGATATGATGGCGATGCAAGAATTGATTTGGACCGTGCAGCCTGATGTCATCATCGAGACAGGCATTGCGCATGGGGGATCGATTATTTATTCCGCTTCCCTATTAGAATTGAATGCTGCCTGCGGCGGTAATCCTGAGGCTTTCGTGATTGGTATTGATATCGACATTCGTGAGCACAATCGCGAAGCGATCTTGCAGCATCCTATGTCAAAGCGCATTACGATGTTGCAGGGATCTAGCGTGGCAGATGACATCGTTGCGAAAGTGCATGAGCTGGTCAAAGATAAAAAGAAAGTGTTGGTCTTTTTGGATTCAAATCACACTCACGAACACGTGCTGGCAGAATTGAATGCCTACGCAGGTTTGGTCAGCAAAGATAGCTATTGTGTCGTGTTTGATACCTTTGTTGAGGACGTACCCGCTGATGTATTTGATAACCGCCCGTGGAGTCCAGGTAATAGTCCGAAGACGGCTGTGCATAAATATTTGGAATCCCATTCGGAGTTTGTAATTGATGCCAATATGCACCACAAGTTACAGATTACGGTTGCACCGGATGGTTTTTTGAAGCGTATCAACTAAGGCCCAATAAAAATGGTCCCCAGACCGGGGCGCAGAAAAAAGCGGCAATGATGCCGCTTTTCGTTTGGCCCGTCTTTTGCTTGTTGTGAGTTTCGATGTGCCCTAATAGGTTTGAACTTACTTCGCCACAGTTACCCGATTTTTTCCAGATTTTTTCGCTTCGTACATCGCCTTATCTGCGCGTTTAACAACGGAATCCTGCGCTTCGTGTGGTGCACGTAGCGCAACGCCAGCGCTAAACGTAATGAATAAGCGTTGATCATTGGCTGTAAAAAAATGCGTGGTAAGTTCACGTTGTACGCGGGTCATTGCACGCGCAGCCTCTTCAAGGCTTGTTTCTGGCATGACGATCAGAAATTCTTCTCCACCATAACGAGCGATCACGTCGATTGATCTTAGGGTTTGTTTGACGATTCGGACGACATGAATCAGAGCCTCGTCACCCGCTGCATGGCCATGCGTATCATTCAATTTTTTGAAATTATCGAGATCTAACATGGCTGCGCACATCGGGTTGCCGCGACGATCCGCACGATCGGCTTCACGCTCAAATACATCATCCAAACCGCGTCGGTTTAGACTTCCGGTAAGTTGATCCTCTCTGACCAACTCGCTCATTTGCGCGAGTTTATCTTCCAATTCTTTGATTCTGACTTCCGCTTCTTTGACTTCCTTCTGTGCCGCCAACATGATTTGCTGTGATCGACTTGCCTCACTTTGTATGGTCTGTGTTTCGTTCAGGATACCGTGAATAATATCTTCTACTTCATGCAAATCACGAGTATTGCTAATCTTTTGTGAGTATTGATCAATTTTTTCTTGGTAAATGGAGGTTGAATTGGTCATAACATCGAGGCGATCAATGAAGGTCGCCATCATATTTTTGACCGAGGTTTTCGATTTAGCAAGACTGTGCTTGAGTACACCTTGTTTATAGATCACATCTTTTAGGCTACGAGTTGCTTCTTGCAGCGCGCGATGGTCGATGGGCCCAGCGATCAGGTTCTGTACGACTTCAATTTGTCCACGTAGCCAATTGTCATCATCAAGTAATTCACGCACATTTTCTAGTAATAATGCGAAGAGCCGGAGTAACAGCTCCTGTTGTTCTGCTGTGTCGCCGCTCTTTAATTCAATCTGAAAGCACAGCTGCTTGAGGCGCGCACCAATGTGATTAAGTTCGGATTCGCTCCCTGCTACTTTAATTGCCTGGCTAATTGAACCTGATTCCTCCGCCAATTGCGGCGTAGTTTTGAGTAACGATGTCAGTGCCATACTTAAGGTTCTAAAAAGGAGATCTCTTAGTATGGATTCTTTTTGATTTGGGGCGCCATCGTCGTCGACTAAGGAGATCTTTTTTGGTGGCGGTGCTGCCGAAAGCGGTAACGGATCGACAAGACTACTAAGGTTTATGGTACTTGGTTTTGCAATTACTTTCTCCGCAAGTTCGCTGAGAGCCTTTGCGTATTCACTCCAATTTTTTGACGCTAATGCTCGTCCAAAACGATGTCCGAAACTTGCCAAGTCACCGCTTGATTTTTGTAGGGATTTGGCAAAATCACTTAATAGATTTTCTGCTTCAGAGGATGTCGGATTTGGAACCTGTACTTTTGAAACGTCCGTCTTGGAAGAAGGATCTTCGACATCTCCGGAAATCTCTACGTAGATTTTTCGGTACGCTTCAGGTGTTGGCGCGATACGCTCCAATGCAAGTCGTTTGAAGGTTTCACGGGCGATATCGGTAGGGGACTTCGGAGCTGTCGTGTTTTGCTTGTCGGACATGATGCGCTTTCAGCAAAAATCAATGAAATTGTTGCGGTAGATGGCACATGGCTTTCTTGTTTGTATGCGACAACGCCATGCTTTCAATCTTATTCTACCAGTTCATTCTTAATTGCATAATGTGTTAATTCTGCGTTGTGGCGCAATTTCATCTTCAATAAAATTCTTGAGCGATATTCGCTGATTGTCTTAACCGATAAGGATAATTCTTTTGCAATATCACTCACACTTTTGCCTGATGCAATCATAATCATCGTTTGATATTCTCGGTCTGATAAGGTCTTATGCGGCTCATTTGCATGCTCGTGATTCAAATTGTTAGCCATTTCCTGTGCAAGCTCAGGTGTGATGAATTTTAAGCCAGACGCGACCTGTTTGATCGCATGGAGTAGTTCTGCTTCCGTTGCATGTTTGTTGAGAAAGCCAGCTGCACCGGCTTTCAATGCACGGATTGCATATTGATCCTCGCGATGAGATGAAAATACAATGACAGCAATCTCTGGAAATTCGCGTTTTATCTGTTTTAAAATGTCGATACCATTGCGATCGTTGAGAGCGATCTCTATCAAAATCATGCTGACTTCAATTTGGCGCGCAATTTTTAAAGCTTCTTGACCGCTGTTGGCTTCCGCTACGACTTGGATACTGTTTGTATGTCGTATGAAATGTTGTATTCCCGCACGCACTACAGGGTGATTGTCTACAAGGAGTAATTTGATGCGGGCTTCTTCTGTCATGCCAGGTCTTTCTGACTTTTTAAATCAAGTGTTAGCTTATACGATGACGTGCTTGGTGCGAGTCATTATTGCATGATGCACATAGGAAATAAAGTATCTTGCGATGCGAATGCGTAATTTTCTGTAATGCGAATGACGCGATTTTTTTTGCGCATTGATTGCGGATATTTTCGTATCGGTGATTTAGTTGCGGGACATCCTCAAGCGAAGCGGTGAAGAGAGTAAAATCAGTGACTATTTTGAATTTGATGTGGATGTGAGTAAAAGATGAGTAAAGCGTTTGTCAAAGAGACTGATCAAGATGATGAAGAGGAATTTGGCGCCCCTCCAATTCCACCCGGTGTGAAGAATTATTTGACGCCAGAAGGGCATCATCGAATGAAGACGGAGCTGCTCAACTTGATTGATAACGAACGCCCTGAAGTGGTGAAAATAGTGTCATGGGCAGCATCGAATGGTGATCGTTCTGAAAATGGTGATTATATTTATGGAAAGCGCCGATTGCGAGAAATTGATAGGCGTATTCGTTTCCTAACGAAGCGCCTAGATTTGGCAGAAATCGTTGATCCGAGCGTACATCATGGATCCGATCAAGTCTTTTTTGGAGCGACTGCGACGTATGAAAATCAAAATGGAGAGGTCACAACAATTCGAATCGTCGGCGTCGATGAATTTGATCCCCTAAATGGCAAGATCAGTTGGATATCACCGGTTGCTCGTGCGCTCACCAAAGCTAGAGTAGGTGATGCAGTAACTCTAAGAACGCCGCACGGTACGGATGAATTGGTGATTCTTGAAGTCCATTATCCTGCGAAGAATTAACTGATTTACTTTAACCGTAGACTAAGAGTTAGAGGCGTATTCTCGACGAATTTTGCTGACACCGTTTAAGTGTTTTACATTGCGAATGATGCGCGCTAAATGAATTCGATCATCAATTTGTATCGTGAAGTGTAATTTCGTCATATCTTTTGATTCGCCATCTTCCATATTGACGTGAATAATGTTTGCGTCTGCCTCGCCAATTTCAGCAGCGATACGTGCCAGAGCACCGCGTTCATTATTGACCAGCACAGAAATACGGCAATCGAAGCGGCGATTCAGATCATCACCCCAAGTCACATCAATCCAACGATCTGGTTCTTTCACCTGCATACGTTTGGCATTTTTACAGTCGCTGCTGTGAACGACCAAACCTTGATCGCGTTTGAGTTGACCAACGATATTGTCACCAGGAATTGGGAGGCAGCAAGGTGATAATTGAACCGATACACCTTCGCTACCATAAATAATAACAGGATCTGGCTTGCTCAATTTTTCGTCGCCGATATGCTGGAACGGAATCGATGGTGAATCATTTTCGACCAGATCCAGAATATGGCGAGCTACCAACGCAGCCATGCGTTTACCGATACCGATGTCGGTGTGTAACTCTTCTAAGGTGTTGGCACTTGATTCATTGAGCAATTTATCAACTAGAGTGTCTGGCAATTCAGGATTTAAATGCAAGGAAACTAAGGCCTGCGCCAGCAATTGTTTGCCCAACTCCGTCGACTCGTTCAAATTAATCGTGCGAAGATAGTGGCGAATTGCAGAACGTGCTTTGCCTGTTCGAACGTAGGTTAACCAGTTTGGGGTCGGACGCGAGTTAGGCGAAGTGATGATTTCAATAATGTCGCCATTTTTCAATTCTGTCCGTAGCGGCACCGGCTCGTTATTGATGCGAGTCGCGATCGCCTGGTCACCAATATCGGTGTGAATATTGTAGGCAAAATCTAAGGCTGTTGCGCCGCGCGGAAGGGCAAATATTTTTGATTTCGGCGTGAATACGTAAACTGAATCCGGAAATAAATCAATTTTGACATGCTCTAAAAATTCAGCAGAGTCACCTGTTTGCTTTTGAATATCGAGCAGAGATTGTAGCCATGCATGCGTACGCTGTTGCAAGTCGGTCAGGCTGGCATCTTCATTTTTATAAAGCCAATGCGCAGCAACACCCGACTCAGCTACTCTATGCATTTCGGTTGTGCGAATCTGGAATTCAACTGGGGTACCATAAGGACCAATTAAAGTTGTGTGTAAAGACTGGTAACCATTTGATTTCGGAATGGCAATATAGTCTTTAAACTTACCAGGCATCGGTTTGTATAAAGCATGTAAAACGCCAAGTGCATAATAACTATTTTGGAAGTTATCAACCACCACGCGAAATCCATAGATATCTAAAACTTGTGAGAAGCTCAACTGCTTATCTCGCATCTTGCAGTAGATCCCGTATAGGGTTTTTTCCCTGCCATCTACTTGCGACTGCAAACCTGCTTCCGCTAATGTGGTTTTCACCGCAGCCATAATCTTATTGACGACTTCACGACGATTGCCACGAGCTGCTTTGATCGCTTTTGCCAAGGTGCGATAACGCATGGGATAAATATGCGCGAACGATAAATCTTGCAATTCGCGATAAATATTGTTGAGTCCTAACCGATGCGCGATGGGAACATACACTTCCATTGTTTCACTGGCAATTCGTCGCTGTTTTTCTGGTGACATTACCCCTAGTGTTCGCATATTGTGTAAGCGATCTGCTAGTTTCACCAAAATGACCCGCACATCGCGCGCCATAGCCAGTAGCATTTTTCTGAAATTTTCAGCCTGTGCTTCGATGTGGCTTTGGAATTCGATCTTTTCTAACTTGGATAAACCGTCCACCAAGGCCGCGACTGGCGCACCAAAGCGTTCAATTAGTTCGTCTTTTTTGACGTCCTGGTCTTCCATCACATCATGCAACAAGGCGGCCATAATGGCTTGTACATCAAGCTTCCATTCTGCACAAATTTCTGCGACTGCGATGGGATGCGAAATATAAGGTTCGCCGGATTTGCGAACCTGGCCTAAGTGCATTTCGTCAGAAAAACGATAGGCTTCTTTGACCTGCTTAAGATCGGCGGGGGAGAGATATTCTGCAAGTCTGGTAGTGAGACCCGTAATCGAGGCAACGGATGCGTTCTGGACGGGTAAGACTGGAGAGTGATTGTTGATTCGAGTCTTCTTACTGTTTTGTGGCGCGCTACTATCAGCCACAATTGAAACTGTTACCGCGGCTTGCGTTGGAACGGCACTGGATAATTTGTCGTCTTGCAAATTCATAACTGATTATCCCTAGCCGTTTCACGTTAGCCGCGCAATTCGTAATTAAAACGGGACTTTTTTCAACATTTCAATACCGATCTTTCCTTCGGCAATTTCACGCAAAGCAACAACCGTAGGCTTATTTTTTGCTTCTACTTTTGGGGTGTGACCTTGCAATAATTGACGTGCACGATAAGTCGCGCACAGAGTCAATTGAAAGCGATTCGGAATTTGTTTGAGAGAGTCTTCAACGGTGATGCGAGCCATGATGTTTCCTTAGAACGTGGTATTTAGTTGTATGCCTAACTGGGCAAAAAGTGCAGTATTGCGCACAGTTTGTTGAGAGGTCCGGCAGCGAGTAGCTTTTACGATAGCACTCAAGTCTGATAACGCTAAATCGAAATCTTGGTTGATGATAACATATTCGAACTCTGGAGCGTGCGCCATTTCGCCCCCAGCAGCCAAAATCCTTCTGGTAATGACCTCCTTTGAGTCTTGCCCGCGCTTGTTTAAGCGTTCTTCTAAAGCCTCGATTGAAGGCGGAAGAATGAAAATGCTGGCAACATAGGAAAATTGCTTTTTAACTTGTTGTGCCCCTTGCCAGTCAATTTCCAGTAAAACATCGGTGCCTGCCCGCATTGCTTCTTGAATTAAAACCTTTGAAGTTCCGTAGTAATTGCCATGAACTTCGGCAAATTCAATAAATTCACCACGGTTTTTGCGTTTTAGAAATTCGTCGGCAGAGATGAAATGGTATTCGCGACCATTTTCTTCTCCCGGGCGTGGGGGGCGAGTGGTGAAAGAAATAGACAATTTGAGTTTTGGTTCTAGCTTTAATAGTCCATTGACGAGGGATGATTTTCCAGCGCCGGAAGGTGCGGAAACCATAAAAAGACTGCCAGAAGTAGAGGTGCTGGATGGCATATCAACTCACAAATAAAATAGATAAAAAAGAGATTGAAAGCTTATTCGAGATTTTGGACTTGTTCACGCATTTGTTCTATTAGCAACTTTAACTCCATCGATGCATCCGCGAGTTCTTTGAGTGCGGCTTTAGAGCCTAAGGTGTTTGCTTCACGATTTAATTCTTGCATCATAAAATCAAGACGTTTGCCTACCTGTCCACCTTTCTTTAGGATGTGACGAGTTTCAGTCAAATGCCCTGAAAGTCTGGCTAATTCTTCATTAACATCAATCTTAATACCATACATGGTCACTTCTTGACGAATTCGGTCTAATACTTCATCTCGTGAAATGCTAGGGGCGGTGCTGAGTTCAGGTTTGTCTATCGCTAAACCTAGGGCTTCCTCGAGTCGGTTAATCGATTTTTGTTGAAATTGTTGCAGTACTATAGGTAATAATGGCGTGATTCTTAAAACAATTGCATCCATTTCATCAACGCAACGCAGTAATACGCTCGCCAGTGCAGCACCCTCACGCTCTCTGCTAGCAATAAATTCTCTTATAGTACTCTCGATAACGGCATTGATTGTTTCTTGCAAATGTTCTGAACTGATTTCAGACTCTTCTATCACTCCAGGCCAACGTAAAAGATCGTTGACGCTAAAATCAGCAGCACTAGGGAAGTGCGTCTTCAATGTGGCCTGAAAATCCTTTAGCTGCGCCAATACATTTTGATTCAGGCTTTTTTGTTTATCGTCACCTGTTTTTTTGCCAAAACTAAAGCGACATTCCACTTTGCCACGCGCTAATTTTTTGGTTAGCGCATCACGAAATAAGGGCTCGATTGCACGGAATTCGTCATTGATGCGAAATTGTAGATCGAGAAAGCGCGAATTGACACTCTTTACTTCTATCGTTATTGTGCCATTGTCAGTCTCTTTGGTGCTGGTAGCGTAGCCAGTCATGCTAAAAATGCTCAATTGAATTCCTTTGTTTCGTTGTGATTATGCGAATCGTTGTTTGTTTGATTAACTATTTGCTTTGCAAACACCAATGCGACAAAAGTGACACTGTACAATGCATAAAATAATTCATCAGCTATTTTCAAAGTGGGACCACATTTATTATGGCAGCACAAAATAACGCACCATTGCCGGACGGCTTAGAAATAGCCGGATACCGTATTGTAAAGAAAATTGCCTCTGGTGGCTTTAGTATTGTTTATCTCGCGTCCGATGAAGATGGAAATGCGGTTGCCATTAAAGAATATTTGCCGAGTTCATTGGCGTTACGCCAGACTGGCGAATTGGTTCCTGCGATTTCCGCGGAAAATTTCCCTGTCTATCGTATCGGCTTAAAGTGTTTTTTTGAGGAAGGCAGAGCTTTAGCTCGAATCTCCCATCCGAACGTCGTCAGCGTTATCAATTTTTTTCGTGCCAATGAAACTGTCTACATGGTCATGGCGTATGAATCAGGGAGGTCATTGCAAGAGCATATTTTGCGTCGCCGCGATAAAGGGGAGAAGCCTCTGGTATCTGAGCGGTTTATTCGTAAAATGTTTAATTTGGTGATGAATGGTTTGCGAGAGGTGCATACCAATAAACTGTTACATTTGGATCTCAAGCCTGCCAATATTTATCTGCGTATGGATGGTACACCGATACTGCTCGATTTTGGTGCGGCCCGACAAACTTTGAAGACGGATATGCCGAAGTTGTACCCGATGTATACGCCAGGATTCGCCGCGCCTGAACTGTACGTAAAGAATAGTAATCTCGGGCCATGGACGGATATTTATAGCATTGGTGCGTCGATGTTTGCTTGTATGGTCGGAGCGCCACCACAACCTGCCGATCAGCGCAAAACCAACGATAAAATGGAAGCGCATTATAAGAAACTAGAGGGAACGTATTCCTCGGAATTGATCGATGTTGTGCGAATGTGTTTGAAGTTGGATCCGATGGAGCGTCCACAAAGTGTTTTTGCACTACAAAAGGCACTGACCGTGAAAGCACAACCGCAACGTGAAATAGGATTTTTTGAGCGAGCTAAATTGAAGATTTCCGCTCTTGTTGGAAAGAATGCTAAGGAATCGGAAGATAAGGATTTTACGACGATACAGGAAGATACGATTTCTTAAATCATTCTCAGAAAAGCCTTTCGTTACTCCATCTGCATTTTTGAAGTTAATTTATACTTGAAATAATACAATTTATGCGCTTTTCAGTCTATCAAGAAAGTCATATCGGCGGGCGTAAAGTCAACCAGGATCGCATGGGTTATAGCTTTACCCGTGATGCCATTTTATTGCTACTGGCCGATGGCATGGGCGGTCACATCATGGGTGAGATGGCTGCGACAATTGCAATGCAAACCATCGGCAGTCTATTTCAAAAGCAAGCGCATCCGATGATCGATAAACCCGAACGATTCCTGGAAAAGGGCTTCTTATCCGCACATAACGAAATACATCGTTTTCGCGAATTAAAAAATCTACCGGAAACACCTCGTACTACGATCGTTGCCTGTTTAATTCAAAATGGTAGTGCTTACTGGGCTCACTGTGGCGATTCAAGGTTATATTGGATGCGTGATGGGCAAATTCTATTGCGCACCAAAGATCATTCGCGTTTGGAAACTTTAATTGAGCAAGGAAAAGTTGATCCATCCGAGCGCAACACGCATCCGGATCGAAATAAATTGTTCAATTGCCTGGGGGCGCCAAATGCTCCCATTGTTGAGCTTTCGCGCCGCGCGACTTTGCAAGCGGGTGATTTGATTATGATGTGCTCCGATGGTTTATGGGGTGTGTTGCCCGATCACATGTTGGCGCAACGTTTGCATGAGCAAACTATCGTACGAGCGATCCCCGAATTGGTACGCTCCGCGGTTGAAATTGCTGGTCGTCAGGGTGACAATGCCACTGCATTAGCGATGATGTGGGAGGGCAATGATATCCTTGAAAACTCTTCCATTGTTTCGACCAACACCTTACCGATAGGTTCGATCGCTACGACGATACAAGTTCCCATGGATGGTGAAGAGGAGGACGCTGAATCGGATATCTTCAATGACGAAGAAATCGAAAAAGCGATCGATGAAATTCGTAATGCGATTCATAATTCAACCAAATTAACTAATAAAAGCTAAATTTATGTCAGATGTATTCGTTGGAAAACGTCCAAGTGGACGTGCTGCAAATGCTTTGCGCCAAATTAATTTTACCCGTCAATTTACAAAACATGCAGAAGGATCTGTACTAGTCGAATTCGGGGATACTAAAGTGATCTGCACAGCGTCGATTGAAGACAAAGTGCCCGGTTTTTTGAAGGGTAAAGGTCAGGGTTGGTTGACTGCGGAATACGGTATGTTGCCACGATCTACACATACCAGAATGGATAGGGAGGCGGCCAAAGGAAAACAATCTGGCCGGACCCAAGAAATCCAGCGACTGATTGGACGCTCTTTGCGCGCTGCATTTGATTTGGAAAGCTTCGGTGAGCGTACGTTGCATTTAGATTGCGATGTTATTCAGGCTGATGGCGGCACTCGTACAGCAGCCATTTCCGGTGCGATGGTAGCCGCGTATGATGCTTTTTCAAAATTACAGGTGCAGGGCGCAATTATGGAGATTCCTGTAAAACAATTCTTGGCCGCGATTTCGGTTGGAGTTTTTAAAGGAGTTCCGGTTCTGGATTTAGATTATCTGGAGGATTCCGACTGCGACACCGATATGAATGTCGTGATGGATCAAAATGGACACTTCATTGAAGTGCAAGGTACAGCAGAAGGTATGGCATTTGACCGGGGTACTTTAAATCAATTATTAGATTTAGCGCAGGGTGGCATACAAGACATTATTGCGAAACAAAAACAGGTGTTAGGTTTGACAGTAATTTGATGTTGGTTTGACGCATACTTGAATGCACATTAGACAAAAAACATGAAGCAAAAGATCGTATTAGCCTCAAATAATGCTGGCAAGCTCAGAGAATTTCAACAGCTATTTTCTCCATTGGGGATGGATTTACATGCCCAAGCAGAATTGGGAGTGCCGGATGCACCAGAACCTTTTTTCACCTTTGTGGAAAACGCTTTAGCAAAGGCGCGTCATGCCGCTAGTCTCACCGGCTTGCCAGCGATTGCTGATGATTCTGGTATTTGTGTGAATGCTTTGGGTGGCGCGCCTGGAGTTTTCTCTGCACGTTATGCGGGAGAGCCAAAGTCGGATCAGCGTAATAATGAAAAACTTATTGAGTCCTTGCTAGATAAGGCAGATCGCTCTGCCTACTATTATTGCGTACTGGTTTATGTGCGTTCGGAGAGTGACCCGCAGCCAGTGATTGCCGATGGTCGTTGGTATGGCGAGATTATTCACAGTTCAAGAGGTGAGGGCGGGTTTGGTTATGATCCTTATTTTTATCTAGCTGAACTCAAGAAAACGGTCGCAGAATTAAGCCCTGAACAAAAAAATACCTTGTCACATCGAGCGCAAGCCTTACAAGAATTACTCAAGAAATTAAGATGATCCCAATTAAGCCTATACCTGTCACCTCAAATGCAATAGGCGAGGCTGGGCAACGCAGGCAGAACAAACAAACTGCACTCAGCGAGATACCTGCCCAAGTACAGCAGAATTATCTGAGTCCGGGGTCAATCAATTTGCAGTCGTTACCGCCACTGTCTTTGTACATCCATTTTCCTTGGTGTGTAAAGAAGTGTCCCTACTGCGATTTTAATTCGCATGAAGTTAAAAATCAGTTTGATGAAAATGCCTACCTAGACGCGGTCAGAACTGATTTGGAGTTGGCATTGCCGATGATTTGGGGCCGGAAAATTTATACAATTTTCATCGGCGGTGGTACGCCCAGTTTGATGTCGGCGGCGGGACTAGATCGACTATTATCAGATGTGCGAACCTTGTTGCCGATAGATTCTTCTGCTGAAATTACGATGGAAGCCAATCCAGGAACTTTTGAGGCTGAGAAGTTCAAAAAATATCGATTAAGTGGAATCAATCGCCTATCGATCGGTATTCAGAGCTTTAATTCGCGCCATTTGTCAGCTTTGGGTCGTATTCATAATGGTGATGAAGCACAACGTGCGATCGCCATCGCACAAGAGAATTTTGAGAATTTCAATCTCGACTTAATGTTTGCTCTGCCGCAGCAAACTTTAGCGGAAGCGATGTCCGATGTGGAAATGGCATTGCGTTTCAATCCCAATCATTTATCTCTGTATCACTTGACGTTGGAGCCAAACACTTATTTCGCGAAATTTCCCCCAGCGATTCCTGACGATGATTTGAGTGCTGAAATGCAAGATCAAATTCAAGACAGAATGGCGTCTGCTGGCTATGAGCACTATGAAGTATCAGCATTTGCCAAGCCTGGCAAAGCATCGCGCCATAATTTGAATTATTGGAATTTTGGTGACTACCTAGGGGTGGGCGCTGGAGCACATTCCAAACTATCATTTCCAAATCGTATTATCCGGCAGATGCGTCACAAGCAGCCAAAGATGTACATGGAAAGTGCTAAATCAGGCAACTTGCTTCAAGAAAGTTATGAAATAGCGAAAGATGAATTGGCATTCGAATTTATGTTGAATGCCTTGCGATTGAATCAGGGTTTCGACACAGCACTTTTTTACGAGCGTACTGGTTTATTGCTTAACTCCATCGAATCTGCACTCAATCAAGCTGAAACACGGGGATTATTATTCCGAGATCATCTCAAAATCCGTCCCACTGAATTCGGGCGTCGATTTTTGAATGACTTGCAACAAATGTTCTTGTAGATGTGCTGTGTGCGGCGTTCGAATTATTCACGTTTTTACCGCAAATTTGCCTAATTTTCGTTCGATTCATGTCTTGCATTTCCCACATGATCAACATTTCAATCGCTATGGTTCAAATGCACTTGCAATTGTGTAAATTCCAACTTACTATCAGGATATAAATTGCTTTAGAGCACTTGATTATAAAAACTTAGATGATGGGGAATGTGGATTTAATGATTCCAATTGCTACTTTATTGCCAATCGTAAATGGGCAGCAAAAAATACTTGGTTTGATGCCGAGCTTTCTTGAAGATAATGATGAGCAGTGCCTGCTTTTACTAACTTATTTGAGCCAAATTGGTTTTTTTGAAAAGCTCGCACCTCTCCTATTTTTTGCGCCAATCGACACTCCCTCGAATTTACCTCTCGATTTTGAAACACGTGATTATGCAAAGTCGCTCATCTTGTGTGTACGTGAATCGCATTGTGAGTCTAAGGAAGTACAACAAAGATTGAAGCACTTGCATCAGTCTGGTGTTCGGCTGATGATCGATGATTTTAATTCTAAAGCACAGTTGTTGTGGCCAGACACACGAGGAATTGCGGTTAATTGTGAATCGGGTGTGCCTTCTCATGTACAGCCGTGGATATTTAGCCTCCAGCATAGCCAGCACTTGGCGAAAAATTTGCATTCAGTACAAAGTTTCGAGCTTGCACATAATGCGGGCTTTAGCTTGTTTTCGGGGAATTTTGCATTTTCTCCCACGAATCAAGCACGAACTGCAGATCCGACAGCAAGATCGCGCCTTTTAAAATTATTGGGTTTGGTGTCTAAAGATGCTGATGCGAAAGAGCTGGAAAATTTGTTTAAGCAAGATCCAGCCTTGTCTTTTATGTTGTTTAAATTGGTCAGTTCTGCAGCATTTGCGCAGACGGTGAAAGTGAATAGTTTTGTTCAGGCGATTAACTTACTCGGTCGCCGTCAGTTACAACGATGGTTGCAACTTTTGTTGTACGCGCGCCAGAATGGGCAGGGTACTAGCCTTAATCCATTAATGCTCAGAGCTGCTTTTAGAGCCAGTATGATGGAAGAAATTTGTCGTCAACACGGCGGAGATCGAGATGCGCAAGATTCAGCCTTCATGGTCGGAATGTTTTCTTTATTGGATTTGCTGTTTGCCTGTCCATTGTGGGAAATATTAAAGCCTTTAAGTTTGACAGATGAGGTGCGTGACGCATTGTTGGATAGGCGCGGTTCGTTGGGGAATTGTTTGCGATTAGTTGAGCTGGCGGATCGGCCTATCTCGCAGGCTTGTGAAGCCGCTATTCAAACTGCAGATCTGAGTGCCGAAACTTATTTCGAAACTATGGTCCAGGCATACTGCTGGGTTAACCAAGTTTGTCAGGATATGTAATGTATCCGTTATTTGAATTGCAAAACGATGTTTCTCTTGGTGTGGAACTCTCCGAAGCAATTTTTTGCTACAGTGATAGTGATTTGGCGGGCGCATTAAATCGCGTCGTTAAATTAATTTTTGAAGATAGCGATATTGAGTTTACTCAATATTTACCCACGCTCACTGCCGGTACAATTTGTCAGCAAATTTGCGCGGAAAACTATTATGTGCTTTCAGGAAAACAAGGGAAAATTTCCGAAGTAGATCTCGCAAAGCTCAATTATCTTACTTCAATTACTGCAAAATTATTTTCTTCTCGATTAGCTTTGTATTCGCGATTCGACGCCGCGATTCGTGCGCAATCAATCCACACTCAAATATTAGATCAAATTCATGAGTCAGTGATCACGATGGATCTAGCGGGTTTTATATTGAGTTGGAATTTAGGCGCGGAGAAGTTGTTTGGTTATTCAGCAAATGAGGCGATAGGTCAAAATATACTTTTTCTGTATGAGCAAAACGATGCAGACGATGAATTAAGGAGTGACATTTTTCTCGAACACGGTGGGCGAGAAATGGAAGTTCGTCGACGTAAGAAAAGTGGTGAGATATTTTGGGCTAGTCTGAGTCTGTCAATGTTGTGCGATGAAATGTCTCAGCCGATTGGCATGATTGGCTATTTGAGTGACATCACGGACCGCAAGCGTTCAGAAGAGAAAATTAATCATTTAGCTTATTACGATCCGTTAACAGATTTGCCTAATCGTACATTGTTTAAAAAATTGGTCGACAATAATCTACAGCAAAGTCAAAGAAACGATGCGTCGGTTTCTGTGATGTTCATCGACCTTAATCGCTTTAAACCGATCAATGACTCCTTGGGTCATCGAATCGGCGATCTTTTGTTGCAACAGGTTGCCGACCGCTTTCGATCGACATTGCGGGAGAACGATGTCATTGCACGACTCGGAAGTGATGAATTTGCCGTCGCCCTGCAAGACATAAAGCAACATTTCCACACAGGCTTGGTGGCGCAAAAAATGTTGGCAACATTGGAGCCGGTTTTTCAGATTGACGGACATGAGCTCAGGTTGGGGGCTAGCGTAGGAATCAGTATTTATCCACAAGATGGTATTGATGCTGAAGAGCTTTTGCAAAAAGCTGACATTGCGATGTTTAAGGCAAAACGGCAAAATGAAAAATCTAGCGGTAACTATGCGTTCTATGATGTCGAAATGAATCGTATGATTTCTGGGCGTCTGTATCTGGAATCAGGGATGCGTAGGGCGTTGCAAAGGAATGAATTCTTTTTATTGTACCAACCGAAAGTCGATATATATAGCGGCGAGGTTTTAGGTGCAGAGGCACTGATTCGTTGGGCTCATCCGCAAGATGGTGTGATATCTCCTTTGGAATTTATTCCCGTTGCGGAAGAAACAAATTTAATCCTACAAATTGACGCTTGGGTATTAGACGCAGCTTGTGCTCAAGCGAAGATTTGGCAAGATGCAGGAATTTTGCCGTTTCGAATTGCTGTGAATGTCTCCGCGAAAGAATTTACAACATCGCTCCCAGAACGTGTAGCGTTGGCTCTCATAAAACATCAGATTTCTTCCTCTTGGTTAGAGCTCGAAATTACAGAAAGTATGTTGATGCAAAATGCCGATGGTGTCGTCAAAATCATGGCAGAGATTACAGCACAAGGGGTTAAATTAGCATTAGATGATTTTGGTACGGGATTTTCTAGCTTGTCATATCTAAAACGGTTTCCGATTGATACCTTGAAAATTGATCGTTCGTTTATTCAGGGAATTCCTGATGATGTTGATGATTGTGCGATTGCTAGCGCCATTATTAGCATGGCGAAGCAGATGAAGCATAGAGTGATCGCAGAAGGAGTTGAGAATCGCGAGCAGTTCGGATTTTTACAGAAGATGGGGTGCGATGAAATACAAGGGTATTTATTTTCGAGGCCATTGGAGGTCGAAAAATTTTCAGGTTTGATTTCCAAAAAATTTAGCCTCCCAACATTTGATGACTGAAGTTATTTCTTTTATTTTTTCTTACGATCTTCAAAAACATCACCCAATTTTCCAAAAATCAGATATAATTTTTGGCTTAGAAGATTGGTTGCGAAAGTGGCTGATTTTTTATCAAAAGCTAAAGACGGAAGTGTGGCCGAGCGGTTGAAGGCACTAGTCTTGAAAACTAGCGAGGGTGAGAGCCCTTCGTGAGTTCGAATCTCACCGCTTCCGCCAATTTAGCTATTTTTTCTCAATAGAGAACACCCTCTTTCCTTAGTGCAGTCTGTGCTGGAAACGATCATTTTACTTCCCCATTATCATAAAAACTATGCGTACTTTGTTCGCTTATTTTTCTCGCCCTTTTTCCCTGATATTGATTTGTGCCGCTTCGCTTGTGGGGTGTGCGAGCTCCGTTCCTTTGAGTACTCCCACAGTGAAGCCAATAGCCAAACCAGAGTTGTCAGTGGTGCAAAAATCGATTCGCCCGGTAAAAATTGGCTTGGCTTTAGGGGGCGGCGCGGCTAGAGGTTTTGCGCATATTGGTGTTATCAAGGTGTTAGAGGCGCAGGGTATAGTACCTGATTTGGTGGTCGGCACCAGTGCCGGTAGTGTGGTCGGTGCGATGTATGCAGCCGGTAATAACGGATTTGCTTTGCAAAAAATGGCTTTAGAAATGGATGAGGCGACAATTTCGGATTGGTCATTACCCTTTTTCTCGAAAAGTAGCGGTGTTTTGAAAGGCGAAGCCTTGCAAAATTATGTCAATAAGATGGTTGGGCAGTCTTCGATTGAAAAACTTAAGAAGCCATTTGGCGCAGTTGCCACAGATTTGAATACTGGGACACCAATTCTGTTTCAGCGTGGGAATACTGGCTTAGCGGTACGTGCTTCTTCATCGGTGCCGGGCGTATTTCAACCAGTGAAAATTAACGAACGCTATTATGTAGACGGTGGATTGGTCTCGCCTGTTCCAGTTCGTTTTGCGCGTGAAATGGGGGCGGATATTGTAATTGCCGTGAATATTTCTTCTGCTCCTGAGGGGCAGGCTGCAACGAGTTCTTTGGAGGTGTTGATGCAGACCTTTACCATTATGGGGCAAAGTTTGAATCAATTCGAACTGAAGAATGCTGACGTGGTGATTAAGCCAGACCTCCCGACTATGAAGGGAAGTGACTTTAATGGTCGCAATTTGGCTATATTGGCTGGTGAAAAGGCTGCATTGGCGCTGATCCCTGAACTTAAAGAAAAAATCCGCGCTTTTCAAGAAAAATAGATCTTAATTCTTGATTTCTTCTTCGTTGATTCTACGTGCGCCGTTGAAACGTTTTTTCCAATACGTAACATTCATGCTTTCGATCCGAACTTTGCCACCCGCTGATGGTGCATGGATGAACTTGCTATCACCTAAATAAATCCCTACATGGGAAAAACTCTTTTTCAGGGTATTAAAAAATACTAAATCACCTGGTTTGATATCTTTACTGTCAATTCGATCACCTTTGCCGCTAATTTCTTTCGCCGTTCTTGGCAATTCAGTTTCGTTCGAATTTTTGAAGACAAATCTCACGAAGCCACTGCAGTCAAGTCCGTTCTCTGGTGTGTCGCCACCGCGTTTGTATTTAATGCCTAGTAAGCTCATGGCATTGATTGTAAGATCTGAAGTGCGATCTCGTAATTCTTTGAACGCAGAAAACGTCTTTGAATTTTCAGTGTGTGTCTCTGTTTGTGCGAGTGCAACTTGCCAGTAGAGACACAATCCTAAAAATACTAAAACAGGCCTGATTTTTTTCATGAATTTTCAAAAAATGATCTGATATTTCGACTAGCTTTGACGAGTAAAATCGTCAACTTGATCGATTATGCTTGCTCAGTCTTGTTTTATGGAAAGGGTCGAGTATAACTGAATTAGATCATGCAGCCAATTTTGGGCACTTGAAAATGAAAAAGAGCGGAAAAATCCGCTCTTTTGATACTCTAATGCTATTGCCCTTAAGATAATTTAGGCGTGTTCGTTCATAAAAGCAATTACTTTTGGACAAACAATATCACGCCATTTGCGGCCTGAGAAAATGCCATAGTGGCCACAGCCTGGCGCGACGAAATCTTGTTTCATGGAGGGGGGAATGTTATAGCATAAGTCATGCGCAGCTTGCGTTTGACCTGGCCCCGAGATATCGTCAAGCTCACCCTCAACAGTGAACAATGCGACGGTTTTGATGTCTTGTGGGCGAACTAATTTGCCTTCAACTTCCCAAGTTCCCCTCGGTAAACTGAATTCTTGGAATACTGTCTTGATTGTTTCTAAATAGTATTCCGCAGGTAAATCCAACACGGCATTGTATTCGTCATAGAACTTGCGATGCTGTTCTGCAGATTCATCATCACCTTGCACAAGATGCTGATAAAAATCCCAATGGCTTTGTGCGTGGCGATCTGGATTCATGGCGACAAAACCAGCATGTTGCAAGAAACCTGGATATACCTTGCGACCAAATCCAGGGTAATTAGCCGGCACATTGTAGATAACCGAATTTTCAAACCAAGAGAATTTTTTCTCTGTTGCAAGTGTATTCACTTGCGTCGGCGATTTGCGACCATCGATCGGGCCACCCATCATAGTCATCGTCTTTGGTAAAGCAGGGTCATTCTCACTTGCCATTAATGAAATTGCCGCCAAAACGGGAACTGTTGGTTGGCACACTGAAATAACATGCAAGTTTGGTGCTAATTGACGGATAAATTCCTGCACATAGTAGATATAATCGTGTAGATGAAATGGTCCAGCTGACAGCGGCACCATCCGAGCATCAATCCAGTCGGTGATATAAATATCATGTGTTGGCAACAAACTGCGCACAGTATCACGCAAGAGGGTAGCATGGTGACCTGACAATGGTGCGACAATCAAAACCCGCGGCTGTTCCAATTTCGCTGATTTACGTTTTGTTTCAGGAAAATTTTTCTTGAAATTAATCAGCTTACAAAATGGTTTGGAAACGGTAATTTCTTCAACAATCTCGATGGTTTCTTCACCAATTTTTGTGAATTGAATATTGAATTCTGGTTTCTCATATTCTTTTCCTAAGCGATAAACAAGCTCGTAAGCTGCCGCCATACGCTGAGAATAAGGAGTGTAAGCCAATGGTGAGATCGGGTTCGCAAATAATTTGGACGAAGCTTCAGCCCACTTAGTAAGCGGGGTCAAAAACGAGCGATTTAATTCATGGAATTGATAAAGCATGTTCGCATTTTCCTGGTGATTGACGGAATTGCTTTCCGATTGTCAGGATTTTGTGGATACCTGCAATGGACAACGATATTTCCTAGTATAACGCTAAATTATTGCACTGCGTCATAAATATATTTTAAGTTACAATGATTAATAAATAGGTTGTTATATTCATTTTTCATTGTGCTATTTATCTGTACCAGGAGAGCGTAATTGTGAAATTGCTTGATCAAAATCATATTGATTGATGCTTGCGGACAGGAGAGAGGCGTGCTGATGTCCAAATGCTTGTTCGAAGCTCAGCCTGTGTTCGTCGAAATAATCGATGGCATCGGTGCTAGCAGATTCTAATAGTTTTACTAGTGATTCAACCAGAAAGTGCAGTTCTTCCGGTGTACTGGAAGCAGCATCGGTTTTAATTGGGGCCGGACCTTGTGAAGTAAAAAATTGGCGAATCTCGTCAAGAGACATACGCAATAGGTTTGATATCGAAAGTAGGTAGACATTAGCATTCGTCATCGGGGACTGACCGTCCGGAACTGAATCTAAGCTCACTTCATACTCTTCTATGAGATCGGCTAATTGTGATGCTCCTATCGTGCCACTGACGCCTTTCAGCGTATGAATCATTCGTTTAAATTCAGTCGTGTGAAAATCGACTCCTTCAAGGTCACTTAATTTGAATAAAGTGTCTGTCTGAGACACTTGAAATCGTCGAAGCAACTGCAAATAAAGGCTTATATTGTTGCCTGATAGTTGAACACCACGTTGGCTATCGATTGTGTTGAAGTTGAAACACGGCATCTCATCGTCAGAATTATTCACATCGACCTTATTGTTCGTAGTAAATGCTTGCTCGCGAATTCCGTTACTCCATCTATGAATAATTTTGTACAAAGCAGTTGGATCAAATGGCTTACTAATGTAATCCTGCATTCCTTCTTGTGCGCAACGAACTTTGGTATTTTCTTGCGTATGTGCTGTCATCGCTATGATAGGAATATGTTCAAACTGAGGATTCTTGCGTATTTCGATTGTCGCTTGATGACCATCAAGCACTGGCATTTCGAGATCCATCAAAATTAATTGATAAAAATCGTTAGGCTTTGCATACAATTCTTTCAGCGTTTCTTGTCCGTTGTTTGTGGCCGTAACTGCGTAGCCCGCTTCATTCAGTAGTTCAACCACAATTTCTTGGTTGAAATCGTTGTCTTCGGCCAGAAGTATATGGTGGGTTGTTGGGGCTGTAGTCAATTTATTTGCACTCGAATTGCATGATCTATGAAGAAGTCAGTTTCAACGTAAGGTCAATAAGACGTTTTAGAAATCTGCTCAAACAAAGTATGAAGAATGTTTGCAGTCAGATTCAACAAAGCTTCAAATTATGGTTAATTTCTGCGTCCGATTATCTAACTAAATATTTCAAAAATGAAGGCAGAAAAATAGGCGGTCAATTGATAAAGGAATTGTTTGATGTATTTTAAATTGAATACGTAATTAAATGCTAATTGACTGTTGTATTAGAGAATTCTTATTTCTGTATTTTTATTGTTGATACTGGGATCAATGTATTTATTACTTCTTTCAAGATAGAATCAAGTGCACATTTCCACGCAACTACTTTCAACTGACACTCATAATCTAACTTCTATAAGTTATGCACGGATTTTCTTCGGATACTAATACTAATTGGATAGAGCGATCTTTAGATGGCGTCGATGTGCTCAGAGACTCTATTTCTGACGGACGCACAATGGCGCGTGCGATGCGCACTGAGGGTGAAAGTAAGAATGATCAAAAGTTGATCGCAGGCGCGGATATTATTTTTGCTTTTGCAGATTATTTTCAAAATAATTTGGAAGAAGCGATCGCTTCATTTGAACGTTTGTCGTTTTTATTTTCCAATGATGATGCTCCAGACGGCGCTTTTTTTGCTGACACCGGATTAGTGATTGTTCTCAGAAAAAAAGGCAGTGTGCTCGCGGCTTATGATGTATCGGAGAAAAGATTGCGACCAAAGCTGGCAATCGTTTCACCTCGATTATTGATTCTCGCTTTGAATATTATTGCAATTGTCAGCCAAGAGCGAGGCGAAACAGTGCAAGCGATTCGTTGTTTCTATTGGGCTCTGGACGAGGCTAGAAAAATTAATTCAGCCAGTCGGATCGCACAAATAACTGCAAACCTAGGCGAAGTTTTGTATGTGACGGGGAATCCACTTGATGCTGAGGAATTTTTGCAGGTAGCTTGTGATGTCGCCCCATCTTCATTGGAAAAATGGTTATTGCCGTTTAGTTCGACCATGTTGGCCTTATGCAAAATAGCGCTTGGTAAATTTGATGAGGCATATAGTGTCATTGCGCCGTATATAGAGAATGAGACTATCGATGCGGTGCACATTAACTCCTATCGATCTTTTTATTTGTCCGTCGCGGCTTATACATTGGCAATGCGCGGTAACTTACAAGCTGCGACCGACTTTAGCGAAAAAGCACTGACGACCATCGATGCGATCGAAGATCCGCATTTGAAGCCTTACATCTGGTGGGTGCGCGGTTACTTGCACCGTCAATTCGGCCAGTACGATCAAGCGATTGCGCAATTGCGACATGCGATCGATGAATTAGGTGAAAGTGGTTACAACCACTTGCCTTTGTGTGCCATCAATGAGCTATCAGAAATTTACGCAGAATTAGAGCGCTGGCAAGAGGCATATCTAGAACAGAAACGACATCAAGTATTGTTTTTGCGTGTTCAGGAACGTGCTAGCAAGATTCAAAGTGAAAATCTGAAAATTCGAAATGAGTTCAAGGAAGCTGAACATGATCGCCGCATGAATGAACGCATAACAATAGAGCGAAAATCTTTAGCGGACGAGTTGCAGCGCATGTTAACTGAACGCGAAACTATTTTGGAAAACTCTATTGTTGGCATGATTTTTCTAAATAGCGAGGGCCGTGTGCAGTGGGTAAATACTCCTTTGTGTCAAATATTTGGCGTAGAGCGTGAACAGGTCTTAGGGGCTTCCTTAGAACCATTTTATACGTCGCGAGATAGTTATTTAGAAAGCGGCGCGGCAGTTAGTCAGGCTGTCTTGCGCGGTGAGGCATTTGAGACTGAACTAAGAATGCGACGCAGTGATGGCGCCATTTTTTGGGTGCAATTCTCTGGCCGCGCGGTGAACAAGAATGATTTGTCCTACGGTACCGTATGGGTTGTGATGGATATTTCTGCTCGTCGTCAACTTGAAGATGATTTGCATAAATCCGAGTACAACTATCGCTTACTAATCGATAATGTGACCGAGGGTATTATCGTTGTGCAAAACGCACAAATAGCTTTTGCAAATCGAATTATTCAAACTTTGACCGGTTATACCCATGAAGAATTGATCGGTATGGCTTTTACTTCATCCATCTATCGTGATGATGTCCCCGTCGTGGTGGAGCGGCATACGCGCCGCTTACGTGGTGAACCGGTTGAGCAATATTATCAAATACGTTTGCAGAATCGGCTTAGTCACCAACTGATTTGGGTCGAGATTTCCTCTGTATTGATTCAATGGGAAGGTCAAGCCGCGACGCTTTCATTTGTATCTGATTTAACCCAACGTAAATTACTTGAGTCACAACTCAAAGCTAGTATGGATGAGCAGATGCGCTTGCAGACGTTGCAGATGCAAAATGAGTTGAAAGTTTCAGAGTTGGCGCGTCGCCATGCGGAGGAAACAACTGAAGCGAAATCTCTATTCTTAGCTAATATGAGTCATGAAATTCGCACGCCTATGAACGCGATTATCGGTATGGCACATTTGGCTTTGAAAACAGAATTGACTGTTAAGCAGAAAGATTACGTCGAAAAAATTCATAAAGCTGGTTTGTCTTTAATGGGGATCATCAATGATATTTTGGACTTTTCAAAAATTGAGGCTGGAAAACTTGATATCGAGGAAGTGGAGTTTGACCTTGACGAGGTTTTTAATAGTGTCGCGGTAGTCACGAGCGAAAAAGCCGAGCAAAAAGGATTGGAATACTTATTTGATATTCAATCTGAGGTCCCAAAAAGATTAAAGGGAGACCCGTTACGACTTGGGCAAGTGCTGATTAATCTAATCAATAACGCGATCAAATTTACTGAAGAGGGTGAGGTTTGTGTTCTCTGTCGTGTCAGCTCAAGCGAATTCGATAAAGTGCGTTTGCAATTTGAGGTGCGTGATACAGGTCTTGGCATGAGTGAAGCGCAATCAGCAAAATTATTTATGCCTTTTAGTCAGGGTGATGAATCGACCACGCGCAAATTTGGCGGTACCGGTTTAGGTTTGTCGATTTCAAAAGGCATGGTGAATTTGATGTCCGGTGAAATTACCTTGCGTAGTGAATTAGGACTAGGAACCACCGTTAGCTTCGAACTCCCTTTTGTTAAAGTTGATCCGATTTCAACCGAAGTCAATCACGAATTATTTGATCAACTCAATATGTTGGTTGTCGATGATCATCCACATGCCGCGAAGTTATTGGGGGCCAAACTAGCACACTACGGCATTCGGAGTATTTTGACTTATTCGGGGCAAGAGGCAATGGCCGTTTTGTCAGGCGCGGAACGCGAAAATAGACAGTTTGATGCCGTGTTTGTGGACTTACACATGCCCGATATGGATGGCGCGGAGTTGATTGCACAGATACGCCTTGCGCCATTCCGAATGTTGCCAAAAATTGCTTTGGTAGGTGCGACAGCACGTGAAAGTCTTAATTATCGTGAAGAGGCAACGATCACCGATGCGTATCTAGATAAACCTTTCAATTCGTCGAATGTGTTCGATTGTCTGGTAAATATGTTTTCGTTTTATCGGCACTTTAATTCGGCAAGTTCATTACACGGTGCTTTTAAGTGTAAAAATTTGCACGTGTTGCTGGTCGAGGACAATTTGGTAAATCAACAAATCGCCAAGGAGTTATTGGAGGCCGCCGATATTCTGGTAGATGTTGCCGTGAACGGACGAGTTGCAATCGAGCGATTATTTTCCTTAGAACCAAATCACTACGGACTGGTTTTGATGGATGTACAAATGCCGGAGATGGATGGGCATGAGGCGACAAGACTAATTCGCGAAAATATACGATTTCAAGAGTTGCCGGTCATTGCGATGACGGCACATGCGCTGCTGATTGAACGTGAGCGATGTTTTGATTCTGGCATGAATGCGCATATCGCTAAGCCAATCAATCCCAACGAGTTGTATCAGGCAGTAGCTGATTGGTGTAGTTCTTATGTGGTGTCCAATTCGGATCACAGAATTGCATTGACCTCAGTGATAACTGACAAGTCACTGAGTATTCAAGGTATCGATACTCGCTTGGGATTAAGTCGAACGATGGGAGATCGGCAACTCTATTTTAAATTATTGAAATTATTTGCCCTTGATCAGCGAAACGCGGTTAGTAAAATACGCGAAGCTTTACACAATTCAGATTATAGAACCGCGGAGATGGTTGCACATACGTTGAAAGGGGTAGCGGGTTTGATCGGTGCTGACGTGCAGCTGCTTGCAGCGAGGATTGAATCTCAGATCGAAGGCTTAGTTTTATATGAACAAATAGAGAACCTATTAGATGTTGCGGAACGTCAGCTGCACTCTACTATTACCGCGATAGAAGTCTGTCTCAATACTGAATTTGGTGGCAATGTAGGAAACCCAGGGACGGAATTTGGCGAGAACAAAAATTTGTCGACGGAAGAAATTTATGCCAAATTACGCGCCTGCTATAAATTGGTGGCCAATTATGATGCAGAAGCTTTAGAGTTACTTGGTGAATCTAGCGAAGAGTTGAATATTGCGTTTGGTGCTAGTGTGCAAAAACAAATTATGCGTGCCGCTTCCCAATATGATTTCGATGTCATTCAATCGATTATGAAAGGTAATGCACATATGATAGGACTGAATCTTGAATGAAATTTTGGCGGTAAGGCGCTCGCCTAGCGTTTGTTTCTGCGATGCTAAGAGATATAGAAGCAATCAGGTGCATCCGCTATTTCACAACCGAAATTTATTAAAATGGGAAGTAGTTTCGAACAGGTGGAACGATGCGTTGAATTAAAGACGATGAATTGATCACTGTGAATTGAACACCCAATTATTCTAAGGTGCACTATGAATGAAACTCACGATCAAGATGCAAAGCAGGTAATCTTAATTGTCGACGATACGCCCGATAATATTACTTTGCTTTCTGCTTTGTTGAAGGATAAATACAAAATAAAAATTGCGACGAATGGGCTTAAAGCTTTACATATTGCGTCGATAGACCCTAGTCCAGATTTGATTCTGCTTGACGTTATGATGCCCGAGATGGACGGCTATGAAACTTGTCGGCACTTGAAAGCTAATCCGCAAACCAATCAAATTCCCATCATTTTTCTGACAGCAAAAAGTCAAGTGTCAGATGAAGAAATGGGGTTAAAGTTAGGTGCGGTTGATTATATTAGTAAGCCAGTAAGTCCTCCGATTGTCTTAGCGCGCGTCGCGACTCAACTTAACCTAGTGCGTGCTCGTAATCTTTTGCAGGATCAAAATAAGAATCTTGAGGGATTGATCAAAGACCGAACACGGAAGTTAGCGAAAATGCAGGACGCCATCATTATGGCGATGGCATCACTTGCCGAGACGCGTGATAATGAGACAGGAAATCATATCCGGCGTACGCAGAATTATGTCGCTGCACTGGCCAGACAACTGAAATTCATGCCGCGCTTCTCTGCTGAATTAACTGATGAGAATATCGAGCTGTTGTATAAATCTGCACCTTTGCATGATATTGGTAAGGTGGGAATTCCAGATAATATTTTACTCAAACCTGGGAAGTTGACTTCGGAAGAGTTTGAGGTGATGAAGTTACACACGAATTATGGTCGTGAGACGATTTTGTCAGTTGAGCGATACTTAGGAGAAAGTAACGAATTTCTTCGATTCGCACGTGAGATTACGTATTCTCATCAGGAAAAATGGGATGGCTCTGGTTACCCAGAAAACCTTGCTGGCGATGCGATACCAATTTCTGCTAGATTAATGGCAGTAGCTGATGTGTATGATGCCCTGATTTCAAGGCGGGTCTATAAGCCTGCGTTTAGCCATGAAGAAGCGATCGATATCATGCGTAAAGGCCGTGATACACATTTTGACCCTGATATTCTAGATGTATTTCTGAAAATTACAGATGAATTTAAAGAAATTGCGATGCGATATCAAGAAAGTGAAGCTGGTGAAACAGAAGTGTTTTAGTGTGATTTTAAAAGTAAAAAAAGCGCAAAGAATATACTTTGCGCTTTTTTTGTTGAAAATTTAAACTGCTTAATCAAAGACTGGCGATTCGACACCAAGGATTTTGTGTAATTTCGGTGAAGTCGTTGTGTACTGCATGTGAATTTTCTTGTCAGGGAAAATATACGGTGCGGCACCAAAAGCTGCTAATGCGGCTTCGTGGAAACCTGACAAAATCAATTTCTTCTTGCCTGGATAAGTATTGATATCACCAACTGCAAAAATGCCTGGCACGTTGGTTTCAAACTTCTCGGTGTCCATGACTTTTAATTGCTTGCGTTCAATCTCCAAACCCCAATCGGCGATAGGGCCGAGTTTTGGTGATAAACCGAAGAACACCAACAAATCATCGAGTGGCAAGCGACGTGTCACGCCATCTGCGCCGGTGACTTTGATTTCCGCCAATTTGTCATCTTTGGTTTCAATGCCAGTCACTTGACCAATAATCAATTGCATCTCGAAGTTGTCGCACATTTCTTTCATCTTCGACACAGACGCTGGTGCAGCACGGAAGTCATCGCGACGGTGCAATACGATCACGGATTCCGCTTTTCCAGCCAATGCCAAGGCCCAATCTAAAGCAGAGTCGCCACCACCGCAGATCACCAGATTGCGCCCTTCGAAGCGGCTAGGGTCTTTGACACGATAGAAAACTTGTGAGCCTTCAAATGCTTCAATGCCTTCTACTTTCAACGTACGTGGCTGGAAAGAACCGACACCAGCTGCAATGAAAATAGTTTTCGTGATGAACTTAGTTCCTAAAGATGTTTCTAGATCAAATCGACCATCGGCACGACGTTGAACCAAAGTAACTTCTTGATTCAAGTGGAAAGTTGGTTCAAACGGCTCAATTTGCTTGAGCAAATTGTCTGTCAACTCTTGGCCAGTGCACACTGGCACTGCTGGAATGTCGTAGATAGGTTTGTCTGGATACAATTCAACGCATTGACCGCCAACTACCGGCAGAGAATCAATCACGTGTGCTTTGATTTCGAGTAAGCCAAGTTCGAAGACTTGGAACAGACCAACTGGACCTGCGCCGATGATGACGGCATCCGCCTCAATCACGCCTGCTGCAGTTACTGTTGTTGAGTTTTGTTTGTTATCCATACGACTTTATATTCTTTAAAAAATGGGCAAATCGGTTCGCTGTAACCGCTGTGCTAATCATGCAAAACTGGTGCTCAAAAAATTAACGCTCCAAATATTGCAATTTGTCTTTCACATCTTTCCAATCATCGGCATCAGCTAACGGCGTTGTCGTTTTGGTGATTGACGGCCAGCTGCGAATCAAATCGGCGTTGATTTTGATGAATGGCATTTGATCTTTTGGTACGTCTTCTTCGGCATAAATTGCATTGACTGGACATTCTGCAACGCAGACAGCACAATCGATACATTCATCCGGGTCAATTACGAGAAAATTTGGACCTGCACGGAAGCAGTCCACAGGGCAAACATCAACGCAGTCAGTATAACGGCAGCGGATGCAGGATTCGGTCACAACGTGGGTCATAACAGGCCTATCAAGAAGAAAATCGAAGGTGAAGCGCTACTGGAAATTTGGACGTAGCTGCAAAGCCTTGTATTTTAAGGCAAATCGTCCCAACTCACAATTGCGGCTTAGATAAAATTAGCATAAGTAAATGTAGTTTCTGGCAATCGCTTCAGTCTAGCGCTGTGTTTTCTACATCTGGATAGTGAGGGCTAGTAAGTGCATTTGACTGCCGTATAATCGACTTTATCACTTATATTCTGCCTTTTTACTGCAAAAATCTATGAAATATTCTATGCCGAAATTACTGGTCGCGCGAGCGATGTTTCCAGATGAGCTGGTTCGCTTGAATAAATATTTTGAGCTTGAGCTAAATCAACAAGACAGCATCTTTTCACCTGAGGAGCTGGCAGATCGTTTACAAGGCAAATTTGGCATGATCTGCACTTCAAGTGCCAAAATTAATCAAGAATTACTGGCAAAGTTGCCTGAATTGAAAATAATTTCAACGATCGCGGTCGGATACGATAATTTTGATCTGCAAGCATGTTCGCAGTATCGGGTGATGGCAACCAATGCTCCTGATGTGTTGAATGAAACCACCGCCGATTTTGCCTGGGCACTCATGATGGCAACTGCGCGCCGGGTCACTGAAGCCGAACATTTTTTGCGGGCCGGAGAATGGAAAAAATGGGGCGTAGATTTTTTTGTGGGCGCGGATATCTTTGGGTCTCGACTGGGAATTTTGGGAATGGGCCGCATCGGACAAGCGATTGCGCGCCGTGCCGCAGGTTTTGGTATGGAAGTGATTTACCATAATCGAAGTCGGCTCAGCGCTGAACAAGAATTGGTCGCGCATCACGCACGCTATGTCGATAAAGAAACCTTAATGCGTGAGTCTGATCACTTGATTTTGGCTTTGCCTTATTCGTCTGAAACACATCACAGTATCGCCGCCAATGAACTTGCACAAATGAAACCAAGCGCTACCTTGATTAATATCGCACGTGGTGGAATTGTGGATGATGTTGCCTTAATTGCGGCTTTGCAAAATCGGCAAATTGCGGGTGCGGGATTGGATGTGTTTGAAAATGAGCCGCGTTTTCATCCTGATTTTTTAGGTTTGAAAAACGTCGTATTAACACCGCATATTGCGAGCGCATCAGAGCGAACTCGCAGAGCAATGGTGAATCGTGCTATCACCAACGTGATCGCGGCCGTTCGTGGTGAGGTACCACCAGACTTACTCAACCGCGATGCGCATACATTCTAAATGCGTACTCCATAAATGAAATGGGCACTAGCACTTCTGCTTAGTGCCAGCTTAATTTCTATAGAGTGAAACTTAAATAATTTTTAGTCTTTTAAAGACTCTATTAGATCAATATATTCCTGCATTGCCGTATCCTTAGAGGTGCCTTTTAATTCTGCCCAGGCATCAAACTTGGCGCGCGCAACGAAATCGGTCATGCCAGGACGTTCGCCACTGGCATCACCAGTGCTGGCTTGTTTGAAGAGTGCATAAATCTTCAGCAAAGTCATATTGTCAGGACGTTCCGGTAAATTTTTGGAATCAGCCTGAGCTTGATTAAATTGGTCGACGAGGCTCATAAAATCTCCTGTTGCTTGAAAGGGGTGGGGCCGAAGCTTTAACTGCGATTTTTAATTGCATATGATCTAGGCTTGCTTCTACATTCTAGCTTAACAGTATTATCACATCCTTCCTATAGAAGATTTCCTCAAATCAGAAAGTGATTTCGCACGCTACGAAAATGTGATGTAAGAAAAAAACGCCAAATCTTTCTGGCGTTTTAGTGAAGCCGTTACGTCAACTACATTAATGTATCGTCGGCTCGGCGCCGCAGCATACTTTGTATTTCTTGCCGCTGCCGCAAGGACAGGGATCATTTCTGCCGACTTTGGGCGCATCGCGTTTCACGGTAGCGACACCGGATTTGCGCAGTGGCGCCCAGAAACGTCGGATTTCCCCTATAGATGCTTCCAGTTTTAAGGCAAGTTGATGGCATTTTTCGGGTGTATCAACTAGCTTTGTTTCTTCCTCTTCGATTTCTTCTGCGCCTAGCAGGTAGATCGGCTCTAATAGTGGTGCGATGGTGGGGGATTCCCAAGCCGCTTCCCAAGCTTCTTCGCGTAATTGCATGCCTTCCCAAAAGCCCCAGGCCCATGTTTCGCCATCAATTAATTCTTTGCCGTTTTCTTCCATTACACAAAATAATGGTTCGAATTCTTGCGGCGCTACTTCAAAGGTTATTTGAATCTCGTTCATGAAGCGGGCGATTAAATTCGTAACCCTCTGCATTTCTTTAGGATTCTTAAATTTCGGTTCTCCCTGATCAGGCAGACCCCATACAAGAGGCAGCCATTCAGTCATCGCAATAACTTCAGGTCCAAGCGCGATCGCAGTCAAATAGCCGTGCAGGGCATCCATGGTCATGCCATCGTCGCCGACGGCGTCGGACATTAAAAATTTGTCGAGTTCGTTAAACTCTTTGTCGCTGAGGGGTTCATCCAGATGCATGATACTTGCTCGTCTTAAAGTGGTTTTTAGATGTAATCGCTACGTATTTTGTACAACTATCTTAATTGCGATCTTAATGGCAGAAGTGTAGCGCTTTGTTTCTGGTTCGTGGTGAGAAAGCACGTACAATGAGGGCTATGAGCTCAAATATTCTAAATCCTGATAATAATTTGCCTGAAAATTACACTGAAAGTCAGTCGGGCGGTGATGCGGATCATCAGCCGAACCCTGTCGATTTTTCAACTTTGAGTCCCGACTGTGTATTTGATGCGATGCATGCGCAAGGCTTTCATTGCGATGGACGATTGTTGGCTTTAAATAGTTATGAAAATCGCGTTTATCAATTGGGCATGGACGATGCGTCGCCTTTAGTGGTGAAATTTTATCGACCGCTGCGTTGGAGCGATGAACAAATCCGAGAAGAGCATCAATTTGTCACGCAACTTGAGGTCGCTGAAATTCCTGTGGTGCCAGCTTTGCCAGATATAAATGGGAATAGTTTGCGTGAATTTGCGGGTTTTCGGTTTGCCGTATTTGAACGTCAAGGCGGACGCGCTCCTGAATTAGACCGTGCTGGCACTTTAGAATGGATAGGCCGGTTTTTGGGACGAATTCATGCAGTCGGTGCGCGCGAATCTTATCAATTTCGACCAATGGTAAACCCGCAGACCTATGGCGATGCGTCGCTGGATCATCTGCTGCAGCATGATTTTATTCCCGCTGACATCGTCCATGCTTACGAGGCGACTGCGCGCATGATGTTGGCGGCAGTGAAAAATGCGTATCAACAAGCTGGCGATATACAAAGTTTGCGTTTGCATGGTGATTGCCACATGGGAAATGTATTGTGGACCGAGGTAGGTGCCCAACCGGGACCGCATTTTGTTGATTTTGATGATAGTCGAATGGGACCTGCGATGCAGGATTTGTGGATGCTGCTATCTGGCTCGCGTCAAGAAATGCAAGGACAGTTATGTGATATTTTGATGGGCTATGAAGATTTTTATCACTTTAATCCGGTTGAATTGCACCTGATTGAAGCCTTGCGTAGCCTGCGTTTACTGCATTATTCAGCATGGCTGGCGCAACGGTGGACCGATCCCGCATTTAAGCAAGCTTTTCCCTGGTTTAATACGCAGCGTTACTGGCAGGATCGTGTTTTAGAAATGCGTGAACAAATTGCATTGATGGACGAAGCGCCATTGCGCGTCTGAGAAATTATTCTCGCTAGCTTGGTTTATCGTCTATTTGCAGGCGTCCATCGTTTACAATGACGCCATTCTGATTATTTTCTTTTATGTGATATCTATGACTCAAGATGAATTAAAACTCGCGGTCGCGCAAGCTGCGATTGCTTACGTAGTTGAAGGTGAAATCGTTGGTGTTGGCACTGGTTCCACTGCTAATTTTTTTATCGACGAACTGGCGAAGATTAAGCACAAAATTAGAGGCGCTGTCGCCTCCTCGGAAGCGACAGCGAGTCGTTTACGTGGTCACGGCATTGAAGTGTTTGATTTGAATGATGTTAATGCTATGCCAGTTTATATCGATGGTGCAGACGAGATTACTGCTAGTGGTGCGATGATCAAGGGCGGTGGCGCTGCGTTGACTCGTGAAAAGATCGTTGCTTCAGTTGCAAAATCATTCGTCTGTATCGCCGACGGTTCCAAATTGGTCAATTTTTTAGGCAAATTTCCATTGCCAGTAGAAGTCATTCCGATGGCGCGTGAGTCCGTGATACGTGCATTGAATGTGATCGGTGGCGATGCAAAACTGCGTATGAAAGATGGTGCTGCTTTGTTGACGGATAACGGCAATATCATTGTCGACGTGCACGGTTTGCAAATAGTTGATCCAGTCTCTTTAGAAGCACAGATCAATAATATAGTCGGTGTGGTGACGGTGGGATTGTTTGCCGCTCAAGGTGCGACTGTTTGCCTGCTCGGCACAGTGGATGGCGTTAAGACTTTGCAGTTTTAAATTTGGTGGCAATGTTAGTGGTAATGTTCTTACTAACGGTAGTAATAATTTCGAGGTAATAAGATGGAAGATTCACAAATCAAGGATGACGCTGTCATCGCACAAACAAAGTTGTGGTTGGAGAAAGCTGTTATAGGCTTAAATCTCTGTCCGTTTGCTAAAGGCGTGCATATTAAGGATCAGATCCGCTATTTTGTGAGTCATGCGACGACGCCTGAAGAGTTGATTAAAGATTTAATGGCCGAATTGGAGGCGCTCGCAGAAGCAAATCCGGATAAAGTTGATACTACGCTGTTGATTCATCCTTACGTGATGCAAGATTTTCTCGACTATAACGATTTTTTGGAAGTTGCTGATGCGACTTTGGAAGAGTTGGATCTGGATGGTATTTTGCAGGTGGCGAGCTTTCATCCGCAATATCAGTTCGAAGATGCAGCGGCTGATGATATCGACAATTATACGAATCGTTCGCCATTTCCAACACTACATTTGCTGCGTGAAGACAGCATTGATAAGGCGGTTGAAGCTTTTCCCGAGGCCGAGCAAATTTACGAGAAGAACATGCAAACATTGCGTGCATTGGGGCACGACGCTTGGAAGAAACTTTTTATTTGAGTTTTAATTTTAGGTATTCGTGAGAATCGAAGCAAGTGGATGGATGATCTGGCTTTTTCCCGCTTGGTTTGATTTTCGATGGGTAAATTTTTGCTGCGTCGGCAGGTGATCAATGCCGTCGCTACAAAAATCATGGTCTGATGAACCATCGAGATGTGCACTTCAGCAATTCTTTCCTTATATCGATATTTGTTTTGGTTATGTGTGAATTTCTTTTTTTCGAGTAAATACCCGTTGAAATGAAGTTCAAGCCCAAGTAAGTGTTACCTCATTATTTAATTCCTTTAATATTCGTTTTGTTATGGAATGGGTGTAAATTCCGGCTACTGTCGTTCAATTGTCTTCAAATCTCACAAAGTCTATTCCTCTTGATGCTAGGTGGGGCGTTTTTCCTTGCGCTTGCTTTCAGTCTTTTCTTGCAAAACCGTTGCTAGTTTCTATTGTTTTTTCTGGGAATTTGTTTTGTTTCTACTTTTCATCAGTTGCTGTCGCTTAAAAAATAGGCGGATGTGCCTTGTTATTTTGCAGAGCAGCATGTAAAGTCATGCGTTCTTTTTCTCGCTTTACTTCCTTTTTCGTCACTCTTTTTGAAATGTTATGGCTTTAATTGTCCACAAATACGGCGGTACGTCGATGGGGTCTACGGATCGCATTAAGAACGTCGCTAAGCGCGTCGCCAAATGGCATGATGCAGGTTATCAAATCGTAGTTGTACCATCGGCCATGTCAGGCGAAACGAATCGAATTATTGGTTTGGCTAAAGAAATTATGGCCGATCCAGATCCGCGTGAACTCGATATGATTGCTTCTACTGGAGAGCAAGTGTCAGTTGGTTTGTTGGCGATCGCGTTGCAAGCCTTAGGGAAAAAAGCCGTTTCTTATGCGGGTTGGCAAGTGCCCATTAAGACCGACTCTTCACACACGAAAGCACGGATCGCGTCGATTGATGATGTTAAGGTCAATGCTGATCTAGCCGAAGGTAAGATCGTTATTATTACTGGCTTCCAAGGTGTTGATGAGTTGGGTAATATCACGACTTTAGGACGCGGTGGTTCTGACACTTCTGCGGTGGCGATCGCTGCTGCTTTGAAGGCACAAGAATGTTTGATTTATACCGATGTTGACGGTGTGTATACAACTGATCCACGCGTTGTTTCTGATGCGCGCAAATTGAATACCGTGACGTTCGAAGAGATGTTGGAAATGGCATCGCTCGGTTCCAAAGTTTTGCAGATACGCTCTGTAGAATTTGCTGGCAATTACCGCATGCCCACTCGAGTACTGTCATCGTTAACTGACCCATTAATGCCTTTAGCCGAAGAAATTATTTCCGGCACCCTGATTTCGTTTGAGGAAGATACAAATATGGAACAAGCCACTATTACAGGCATCGCATTTAATCGTGATGAAGCAAAACTTACTGTGTTTGGTGTGCCAGACAAGCCAGGTATTGCTTACCAAATTCTTGGACCTATCGCGGATGCGAATATTGAAGTCGATATGATTATTCAAAATCAATCTGTCGAAGGCAAAACCGATTTCACATTTACTGTGCCACGTGGCGACTACAACAAAGCGATGGATGTATTAAATGCCAGCGTCAAGGAGCATATCGGAGCGGGTAATATTATTGGCGATTCTAAAGTTTCAAAGGTATCTGTGGTTGGTGTCGGTATGCGTAGCCATGTCGGTATCGCTTCACAGATGTTTCGAACTTTGTCGGACGAAGGTATCAATATTCAGATGATTTCTACGTCGGAAATTAAAATCTCTGTTTTGATCGATGAGAAATATATGGAATTGGCAGTACGTGCTTTGCACAAAGCATTTGGTTTGGAAGCTGCATAATTACGATTTTCATGCGAGATTTTCTAGGCAGGTAGTTGACCAAAGATGAACTACCCGCTATGATCACGGTCTCGCTTGTAATGCCTTGCGTAAGCATGGCGTTGTGAGAGTGTGGAGACGTGGCCGAGTGGCCGAAGGCACTTCCCTGCTAAGGAAGCATCTGGGGTAACCTGGATCGTGAGTTCGAATCTCACCGTCTCCGCCAAAGAATTGGTGCCCGCTTAATGAGAGTTAAGCGGGCATTTTTCTTTTTGGCTTATATAAATCGACTTTCATAAAATTTATTTATGGCGTAGGCTGTCTTTTTTAAGTAAAACACTCTTGAATTTCGTTTGACCTTCGTCTATTGTGCAATGCACCAATAATAACAAGGAATGCAATTGGCTCACGATCACACTAAGAGCAGCTTGTCTGCGTTGACATTAGCTGCAATCGGTATTGTTTACGGCGATATCGGCACTAGTCCTCTGTATACCATGCAGGAAGTTTTTGATCACAAGCATGGGCTCGCCTTAAACCCAGAAAATATTCTTGGAATTGTTTCCCTCATCGTATGGGGTTTAATTTTTATCGTTTCGCTCAAATACGTGACGTTGGTTTTGCGTGCCAGTAATCGCGGCGAAGGTGGAATCATGGCGCTCGCCGCTTTGACCTTGGAGTCAGTCGGCAAGAATTCAAAACTTTATTTTCCTCTAGTGATATTAGGAGTTGTTGGCGCCTCTTTATTTTATGGAGATGGCGTGGTGACGCCTGCAATGACGGTGTTGTCTGCAATTGAGGGTATCAAGGTGGCGACGCCAGCGCTTAAGCCCTTTGTCGTACCCTTAACTTTGATCATCTTGATCGGATTGTATGCGGTGCAGTCACGCGGCACTGCTACGATAGGGAAGTTATTTGGCCCTGTCATGGTGCTATGGTTTGTGGTGTTATCGGCGATGGGTCTATACAATATTTTGCGTATGCCCGAAATATTAGCGGCCTTTAATCCAATTTATGCGCTTGAATTCTTATTTTTGCATCGTTGGGCAGCCTTTATCGCTTTGGGTGCGGTCGTATTGGCCTTTACTGGCTCGGAAGCATTGTATGCAGATATGGGGCATTTCGGTGCTAAGCCTATTCGTACGGCTTGGTTCTTTATCGTTTTTCCTGCATTGGGTTTGAACTATCTGGGGCAGGGCGCTTTGTTGATGGTAGATCCAACCGCGGTTGAAAATCCCTTCTTTAATCAATTGGGTGACTGGAGTATTTATCCGCTAGTTGTGCTGTCAACAATGGCAGCGGTAATTGCATCTCAGGCGACGATTTCCGGTGCGTTTTCGATGACTAAGCAAGCGATTTCGTTAGGCTTTTTGCCGCGTATGAAGATTGTGCACACATCGTCTAAGGAAATCGGGCAAATATACATTCCAGTTGTGAATTGGCTGCAGTTGGCAGCGGTGGTTGGTGCAGTGATTGGTTTTGGTTCTGCTTCAAACTTGGCATCCGCCTATGGAATTGCGAATACCGGCACGATGTTGGTGACGTCGATTCTGACCTTTTTTGTGATTCGCTATGGCTGGAAATACAATTTGGCGTTATGCATTGCATCGACGATGTTTTTCTTGTTGATCGATATTTCTTTGTTCTCATCAAATGCTTTGAAGTTTTTCAGTGGTGGATGGTTTCCAATCGCGCTCGGCTTTGGAATTTGTGTCGTCATGTTGACTTGGCGAAGAGGGCGCGCGCTGGTTTTTGATAATTTGAAGAAACATGCTATTCCGCTAGAAGAATTTTTAGAGTCCTTATTTGTTTCACCTCCCGTTCGTGTTTATGGTACCGCAGTATTTTTGCGTGGTGAAGCTGATGGTGTGCCGCATGCTTTATTGCACAACTTATCGCACAATAAAATATTGCATGAGCGCGTCATCTTCATTACTTTGCATAATCGTGAGATTCCCTGGGTGCCTTTTTCTGAGCGCATAAAGGTGAGTGATTTGGGGAATAATTGTTTTCAAATTGACGTTTTTTATGGTTTTAAGAATGAACCGGACATTCCGAAGGCTTTAGAATTGTGTGCTCCATATGGCTTGCACTTTGAGCCTTTAGATACGTCCTATTTTATTTCGCGTCAGACGATTATTTCTAGTCCAGGTAGTGGAATGGCAATGTGGCGCGAAGGTCTATTTGTGACGATGTCGAGAAATGCACGTGATGCGGCGGATTATTATCAAATCCCTAGTAATCGGGTGATTGAGGTGGGGGCCCAAGTCGAAATCTAAAATCTATGCTGCAAGGCAGGGATTGAACGATTCTTAGCCGTGGGGGCTTATAAAACTGAAATAGCTGTGCTATAATCTTGTTTTTCGCGGCTGTAGCTCAGCTGGATAGAGTACTTGGCTACGAACCAAGGGGTCGTGGGTTCGATTCCTGCCAGCCGCACCAGATTTAAGGGACTAGATGCAAATCTAGTCCCTTTTTTCGTTTTGAATTGATCTTTTGTTAAGTGCTATCTAGGTCATGGGCTCGCAAGTAAGCTGGACTGTTTCGTAAAATCATTGCTTTGACTACTTCATATTTCCGTGACAGTCTGCTATAATTTTGTTTTTCGCGGCTGTAGCTCAGCTGGATAGAGTACTTGGCTACGAACCAAGGGGTCGTGGGTTCGATTCCTGCCAGCCGCACCAGATTTAAGGGACTAGATGCAAATCTAGTCCCTTTTTTCATTTTGGACTAAATTTTGCGTTAAATGCTAGGCAAAGCTAACTAGATCTTTTTGCTTGCTGTAATTTCAGATGCTTTCTAGGTTTCTGCTTAAGCTCCAGTTTATGGGCAGTGGGTGTTGTATCGACGCATGAATGGATTCGACACTGTTCTGTTGTATGGTTTCTTCAAATGAGTTCAACAATCGGTGAACTAAGCTAGCATCTGGCATCATCGTACCTAAGAAAAGTACTTGATGTTGATATTCGATAAGTATCGTCGGGAAGTTTTCTATATCTAAGTCATCAACTAAATTCGCGTGATCTTCAATATCTATCCAAGCGAAGCACTTATCGAGGTGGAGTGCTTGCAAATCATCGAAACCCTTACGATAACTTTGACATGTGTCACACCAAGCTGCACACAGGCAGCTGACCAGCCATTGACTTTCGGTTAGTTTGGTTTGAATGGCGACCAAATCGTCGCTTCTATAAATTTTTGTATTCATGGCTTATTTTAACCGATAGCGCTTTGTCCTTGCATCCTTGGGATGGTGCGATGAATAAAATTGATGTCGAATTTGCGCTGTTAGCAATGCTTGCGACAGGTTAAAATAACAGTATGACGATATTACTTGCTATTGAAACTTCGACAGATCTCGCTTCTGTCGCTTTACTCCACAATCACCATATTATTTGCCGTGACTTGTCTGGTGTGCAAACACATTCTTATGGCCTGCTTCCGGCTTTGCAGGAGCTGCTGCAGGAAGCTGGCGTGAACTTGAATCAATTGAATGCGATTGCGTTTGGATGTGGGCCAGGAGCATTTACGGGCGTGCGTACGGCATGTGGTGTAGTACAAGGACTGGCATTTGGATTGCAAATTCCAGTTTTGCCTGTCGTAAGTTTGCTTGCCATGGCGGAAGCCGCAAAATCTGCAGAACAACGCTTGGATTTTGTTTGCTGTTTAGACGCTCGTATGAATGAGGTTTACTGGGCACATTATCGTTTGGAAGGGGAAGCCTGGTTAGAAATTCAAGCGCCAAGTCTGAGTGATCTAACTACTGCCTTAGCTTATGCTCGGGAAGCAAAGCTGACTTTGGTGCTAGGGCAAGGACTGGCGTTGCCAGATGCGGATGAAGGTCTTCCAACTATCCTAGTGATGCCACATGCGCAATTTGCCTTGCAAATTGCAGAGAAAAATTATAAGCAAGGATTGGCAATTGATGCCGCTCAGGCTCAACCTCTGTATTTGCGAAACAAAGTGGCGCAAACAACTGCCGAGCGAGCATTGGCGCGTGAGACTTGAATCGTGAGCACAAAGTTTTTGTCCATCGCTGATATGGATCAATATCGTTTTTGCCAGCTCGGTATCAATGATTTGGATGAAATACTAGCAATTGAAGAGGCGGTCTATACGCATCCTTGGACGCGTGGAAATTTTTTAGATTCATTTTATGATCACCATGATGCTTGGGGAATTCGTGACCGACAAGAGAACTTGGTTGCTTATTTTTTTCTGATGCCCGTAGTTGATGAGTTTCATTTGTTGACCTTTGCGGTTGATGCCCAAAAACAGAAATTTGGTTATGCGCACATCATGTTGAAAAAAATGCTGCAGATCGCACAAGAACGAAATTTTTTGTCCATTATGCTTGAGGTGCGGGTGAGTAATGTGAGGGCAATTGCGATTTATCGGCGATTTGGATTTCTTGAAATAGGGCGTCGAAAAGCCTATTACCCCGCTCACGAGGGACAACGTGAGGACGCTATCGTGATGCGGATTGAAGCGCAGTAATGGTGAATTACATTAGGAACGGGGCTCTATGAGCAATTTGCGTGAATACTATTTACGGAATTTAGGTATAGGTGAGATTTGGAAGAGTCGAGAATTTTCTGCGCCCGCGAATGATGCAGTCCTTGCTGATACGGTATTGCAGAGAGCTCCTTTGGTATCGATGACTGAAAGTAAATCTACTGGTGCTAACACATCAGCTTTGCTGCCTAAAATTTCCTCTAGTCTTCATGAGATCGATAAAGCAATACAAGACTGTAATCAATGTAATTTATGCCGGAATTTTGGGAAGAGCCAATTTGCGATCGCGCCAAATTCGCTTGATATTTTGTTGGTCAGCGAGTTTGCGGCACCATTGCAATTGGACGCCCAGGAAAAGCTAATTCAAAATTTGATGGTCGCATTGTCATTGCCATCCGAATTCAGAACGACAATGACATTTTTTCGAAGCTCGATGTTTAAGGCCTGCTCACCAACTTCATCTGAACTTGTGGCTAGCCTTGATGATGTCGATGCTTGCATTTCATTCTTGCGGCAAGAAATTGAAGTGGCTAAGCCGCGCGCAATATTTGTGCTAGGTGAACGTGTCGCAGCGGCGCTGCTTGGTTTGACATCAGAAACTAAGTTGCCAGATTTGAGATCTTCGCAGCACCTTTATCGGAATATTCCTGTCTTCGTCACACATGGTACGCTAGCATTATTGACAGATCCAATGCAAAAATTAGATGTATGGAATGATATTTGTAAGTTAAACGATGCTCTTTCTTAGAGAAATATCACATGATTACTTATCAGGATCGTTTTCATCAAGAATGGTCTCAGCTGAAAGATAGACACGTCCGTGCTTTAGCTTGGCTATTAACTTCCCCGGATTTGTTAGATAAAAATTCAGCGATTTGGTGGCATCAAATTGCCACTTTAGATTTGCCCAATCCTGAACAGTTGCGTGCATGGTTGTTTAGTCTGGACGCTCATCCGACGGCTTTGCATGAAGCCTTAAAGATCCACAAGTTTCTACGCCTCGGCCATTATGCGGAAGACTTGTTGGTGTTTTATTTCAATCATGTTGGCTTACTTTATGGACATGGTATTCAAGTTCACAATGAGAAGGCTGAGACCATAGGCGAATTTGATTATCTTTTATTTGCAGAAGGCGGTTTGCTTCACATTGAACTGGCGACGAAATTTTACCTTTTTCATCATGCCTCAAACCCGACTAAACTAAACATTGATAATGGACCGATAGCTAACGTGTATGACTACGTTGGCCCCAATTTGAATGATAGTTTGGGTGCGAAAATGCAAAAAATTTTGCAACGCCAATTGACTCTGTCGCAGCATGACGCTGCTCGGAAATTAATTCAATCCAAGGTTGTGGCTGCGCGTGCATTGATCAAAGGTTGGCTTTTTTATCGAAGTTCGGAGCATCGGCAAGTGGTCGCTGGAATTAACGCAAATCATTGTCTGGGATTTTGGTGGACTATGAGTGAGTTTGAGCAACTCGCGGTTCCGTATGCTTTAAAATTAGATCGTCTACAATGGCTGGCGCCAGCACAGGTTGGTATTGAGGAAGCGCTCGATAAATCCTTAATCCTAGATACTCTACAAAGACATTTTCAAGTGGATTTCTCGCCAGTGATGGTGGCGATTTTGAAAAAAAATGGTGCCGTGATGCAGGAGTTTTGTCGTGGCATGGTTGTGCCTAACGATTGGCCAGCACGCGCAGCGCAGATTCATCAATAATTTGAAAATTGATTTGAAATAGCAAATGAATTCGCTACAACATTCATGTTGCTAATGTTTTTGTTCCCCAATTAAGGCAACTGAATCGAATATTTTTTGATTTGCCTTATGCTTAAGCATGACTGCATACATAGTGGATGCAACGAATAGTCCAAAAATCACGATAATGACATGGGTATGTAGTTGCAGTGAAACCATGATTGCATATAGCGCCAGCAATACCAAAATCGACAAGTTTTCATTGAAATTTTGTACGGCAATTGAATGCCCGGCGCTCATCAAAACGTGACCGCGATGTTGCAATAGCGCGTTCATTGGCACCACAAAAAAACCTGCCAAGCCACCAATAAAAATCAGTAGCGGATAGGCGAACCATACATTCGTGACAAAAATCATGGTGGTAACGACCAAGCCCATCAGTACGCCTAGTGGCATGACTGATAATGATTTTTTGAGTGGTACGACACGCGCTGCGAAGAGTGCTCCGATCGCAATGCCAACTGCAAACACTCCTTGCAATTCACTGCCTTTGTTTAGGGGCATATTTAAATTCACTTCCGCCCATTTCAACACTAAATACTGCAGCGTGGCACCGGCCCCCCAAAATAATGTTGTTACTGAGAGGGATATTTGTCCTAATTTGTCGCGCCATAACTTAATTGAGCAATGCGTAAAGTCGCGTAATAAGCAGAACGGGTTGGATTCTTGTTTTTGATATTGAGCACCTGTATCTGGAATATACCGATTGAAGATGGCGGCAATAATATAGCAGGCGGTGATTGCAGTGAGTGCGGATTGATTGGTGGTGTGGATGCCGAAATCAATCAAAGGAAAATCAAAGCTCAATAACTTTGCGGAAATCTGTGGATCAACGAGTTTGCCTCCAAGAACTACGCCTAAAATAATAGAGCTGATAGTGAGACCTTCTATCCAGCCATTGGCGGCGACTAATTTTTCCGCAGGTAATAATTCGGTCAGGATGCCATACTTAGCTGGAGAGTATGCAGCTGCACCAAATCCAACGACGCCGTAGGCAATGACAGGATGTACATCTAAAAACATCAGGGCACAACCGCCAATTTTGATTAGGTTGGTGAAAAACATCACCTTGCCTTTGGGGCGGGAATCAGCAAATGCACCGACGAAGGCGGCGAGTAAGACATATGACAGAGCAAAACTCCATTTGAGTAGCGGCGTCATCCATGCTGGAGATTCCATCGTCGCTAATAGTGCAATTGCTGCAATCAGGAGTGCATTGTCAGCCAGTGATGAGAAAAACTGGGCTGCCATAATTGTGTAAAAACCGCGTTTCATTCGTTCTGTTGACCTTTGCTTTTCATATGCTTTGTCTGGCAGGCTTGCTTTATACCATGAAATACCTCTGATATCCTTGAAATACAACAAGCAAATGACGTGATGTGTGTGTAGTAGGTCAGTATTAAGACGGTGGTAAATAAATGCTGAACTCCTGGTGAGTTTATAATACTGTGTAAAATATCAGTATTTTCTGAATTTCTTCTTCCTTTAACTTTGGCGCGAAGAAATTGCAATGACCTACTTAGATTCAATATGGCTAAACAAAAAACAAACTATACCTGCACGGAATGTGGTGGTGTACAAAGTAAGTGGGCTGGACAATGTCCATCCTGTCAGCAATGGAATACTTTGGTTGAAACTCTGATAGAGGAGGCTGGAAATCGTTTTTCGAATAAGTATCAGGGATTAGCGCAGAGCGCACCAGTTTTGAATTTAGCGGAGATCGATGCTGAGGATATTCCTCGCTTTGGAACCGAAATAGAAGAATTTGATCGCGTTTTGGGCGGAGGTCTGGTGCCTGGTGGTGTGGTCTTAATCGGTGGTGATCCTGGAATAGGTAAATCGACACTACTGTTACAAGCTTTGTCTAATCTTACCAAGATTAAAAAAGTACTGTACGTGAGTGGCGAAGAATCTGGTGCACAAATTGCTTTACGTGCCAAACGTTTAGCAGTCGATGCAAAAGGTGTCTCATTGCAGGCCGAGATTCAATTGGAAAAAATTCTCAACACACTGGCGGAACATAAACCACAAGTAGTTGTGATCGATTCTATTCAAACGATGTATTCCGATGCTTTGAGTTCAGCACCCGGGTCAGTGGCTCAAGTGCGTGAATGCGCTGCGCAGTTAACGCGTGTTGCCAAGACCATGAATATCACCATGATTTTGGTCGGGCATGTGACTAAGGAGGGAGCTTTGGCCGGTCCGCGCGTATTGGAACATATCGTCGATACTGTGTTGTATTTTGAGGGTGATACGCATTCGAGTTTTAGATTGGTTCGCGCTATTAAGAACCGCTTTGGGGCTGTTAATGAGCTTGGTGTATTTGCGATGACAGAGCGCGGTTTGAAAGGTGTTTCCAACCCTTCTGCCTTGTTTTTGTCGCAGCACGATACCCAAGTAGCTGGATCTTGTGTCATGGTTACGCAGGAGGGGACGCGTCCACTTTTGGTTGAAATTCAAGCCTTAGTGGACACTTCGCATGCGCCAAATGCAAAGCGACTTTCAGTCGGTTTGGAACAAAATCGATTGGCAATGTTATTGGCTGTGCTACATCGCCATGCAGGTGTGGCAGCGTTTGATCAGGATGTGTTTATCAATGCAGTGGGAGGTGTAAAAATTACAGAACCTGCTGCAGATTTAGCGGTGCTGTTGGCGATTAATTCTTCCATGCGGAATAAGCCCTTACCGCGTGGCTTAGTGGTATTTGGTGAAGTCGGTTTGGCAGGTGAAATACGGCCAGCGCCGCGTGGCCAAGAACGTCTGAGAGAAGCTGCAAAGCTTGGTTTTTCGATTGCAATGATTCCTAAATCTAATGCGCCAAAGCAGAAAATTGAAGGTCTGAAAATTGTTGCTGTCGATCGCATAGATGAGGCGCTAAATAAAATTCGCGACGTAGATGATCTGACGGATTGAATAATGCGCTAAGTATTGGATTGATCACAGTCAACACGGCTCGTGGAGTATATACGCTACGAGCCGATATGATAATAAACTGGAGCAAGTGGAAAGCGATTGTTTTCTTGTAGTGAACAAGTAAACAAAGTAATTATCTAATGGGCTTTTCTCGGATTATTTTTTGGGAGTTTTGAGCTTTTGCTTAGGTGATAAAACTGTAGGCAAGGCTTTTGGTAGCGTGTTAGGATAATCGCGACTAAAGTGCAAACCGCGACTTTCACGCCGTGATAAGGCACTGTTCACAATTAGCGATGCCACCTCAACGAGGTTGCGTAATTCCAGTAAATTATTTGAAATTCTGAAATTGGCATAATACTCGTCAATTTCTTCTTTCAATAGTCGAATTCTGTGTTTTGCGCGTTCGAGTCGCTTGGTGGTTCTGACGATGCCAACATAATTCCACATGAAGCGTCGTAACTCATCCCAGTTGTTGGCAATCACGACTTCTTCATCTGCATCTGATACGCGGCTTTCATCCCATGCTGGCAAATCAGGAATCTCGAATCGCTCTTGCTCAGTAATATGCTGCGCTGCTGCTTTTCCAATGACCAGACACTCAAGTAAAGAATTGCTGGCGAGACGATTGGCGCCGTGTAGCCCCGTGTAAGCAGTTTCACCCACCGCATACAGCGCCGGAATGTCTGTACGTCCTAAAGTATCAGTGACTACGCCCCCGCAGGTAAAATGCACTGCGGGCACAACAGGAATCGCCTGTTTTGTGATGTCTATTCCCAATTCCAAGCAACGCGCGTAAATCGTCGGGAAATGTTCTTTTAAGAATTCTGGCGACTGATGACTGATGTCCAGCTCAACATAATCTAGTCCACGTTTTTTCATTTCAAAATCGATCGCTCGAGCGACAACATCGCGTGGGGCAAGTTCGGCGCGCTCATCGTGCGCCAACATAAATCGGGTGCCAGCAGCCGCACCGGCTTCAGGTGGTAGTTTCAAAATTCCACCTTCCCCACGTACGGCTTCAGTCACTAAAAAAGACTTTGCATATGGGTGGTACAGGCAGGTTGGATGAAATTGCATAAACTCCATATTGGCGACACGGCAACCTGCACGCCATGCCATTGCGATGCCATCACCTGTAGCAGTGTCTGGATTGGTTGTATAGAGATAGACTTTCCCCGCGCCGCCAGTAGCCATTACCGTATGCTGAGCGCCGACAGTGTGTACGACACCGGTTTTCACATCTTGAACGTATAAGCCGAGACAGCGCGGCGTCGCAGAGCTGTCGCCGATTTTGCTCGAAGTAATCACGTCAATCGCGTAATGATGTTCGAATAAACTAATATTCGGATGGCTCCTGACCAGTTGCTCTAAGGTGACTTGGACCGCATGGCCGGTTGCATCTGCGGCGTGGATAATACGTCGTTGACTGTGGCCGCCTTCGCGTGTGAGGTGGAAGCCTAGCTCGGCGTGCTGGTCTTTTGTGAACGGTACGCCTTGTTCGATTAGCCAGTCAATCGCTGCACGGCCTTGCTCGATGATAGTGCGTGTGGCAACCTCGTCGCACAATCCGCCGCCAGCAATAATTGTGTCTTCTATGTGTTGCTCATGGCTATCGTGTGAGTCAAGTACAGCCGCGATGCCGCCTTGTGCCCAGTTGCTGGCACCATCGAGTAATGTGCGTTTTGAAATCACTGCTACTTTGTGGGTTTTTGCGAGGTGTAACGCAACCGATAATCCTGCTAATCCGCTTCCTACAATCGCGACATCGAATTTCATCATGAGAATAAACCGTAAAAATTAAAGCTTGAAAGGGCTCAACTATATGCGATTTTTTTCAACTCATGTGATAGCGCTGCCTGAGCGTGAAGCTTGAATATCTTGAGAATGATCAGAATTTCTTATTGTTTGGCTGTATCCTATTCAAAAAGCTGCAATGTGTTTCGATTTTTTGAAAGTCGTCACACCGGATATTTGAGATCGATTGGATTCGTTTATTGTCTGATTCGCGGCGGAATAAGGGGTTTTTTTTCAAGGAATTTAAAAAAGCATGCAAACTGCTTGACATAGTGTTGACCGAATTGATCTAATACCGGATGCAAAATTTCCGCTAGCCCGCCAAGTATTTGCGGGTTGAATTACAAAGTCGAAAATATCATCGTAGTCTTAATTTATTGTGAGGGGACCGTAAGTGAATAAAACTGAATTAATCGACCACATCGCTAAATCTGCCGATTTATCTAAAGCTGCTTCAGCTCGTGCATTGGATGCAATGATTGCTGCGGTAAAAACAACATTGAAAAAGAACGGTACAGTAACGCTTGTTGGTTTCGGTACTTTCTCTGTTGGTAAACGTGCAGCGCGCACTGGCCGTAATCCACGTACTGGTGAAGCAATCAAGATTAAATCCGCCAAAGTGCCTAAATTTAAGCCTGGCAAAGCTTTGAAAGATGCGGTAAACTAATGCTCTTCGTGATTTGAGAGATCGAATCACTATGTTGTTGATTGTGTCGGGCGCTTAGCTCAGTTGGTAGAGCGGAGCCCTTACAAGGCTTAGGTCGGGAGTTCGAGCCTCTCAGCGCCCACCAGACATCAATAGTAGCAGGAAATTGGAGTGGTAGTTCAGTTGGTTAGAATACCGGCCTGTCACGCCGGGGGTCGCGGGTTCGAGCCCCGTCCGCTCCGCCAACATCTAAAAGGCGAACATATGTTCGCCTTTTTTTATATTTATTTTGTAGCAAATTTTTCGAATTGATTGGTCAATCATGTTTGAGTATATCCGTACACATAAACGCATCATGCAAGGCGTGCTGCTGGTGATTATTTTCCCATCTTTTGCATTATTTGGCGTTGATAGTTTTATGCGTTCGCGTGATGCGAATACCTCGGTCGCAAAAGTGGCCGGGCAAGCTATCAGCCAGCAAGAGTTTGATCAGGCGATGCGGACCCAATTAGATCGTATGAAACAAGCGTACGGACCAAGTTTTGACGCACAGATGCTCAATACGCCGGAAGCGCGTCAAGGTGTCTTAGATGACTTAATCGCCCGCAAAGCCGTTACTGCAGAGGCATTGAAGAGTCAGTTGACAGTGACTGAACCAGTTTTGCAAAAAGCAATTCTTGAAGCGATGGGTTTGAAAGACGGTGACAGTTTCGATAAGGAACGTTATAAGAGTTTGTTGGCTATGCAAGGTATGACTGGGCAGCAATACGATGCCATCATGCGTCAAGATTTGACCATACAACAGTTGGTGAACGCTGTTCAAAATACCGCGATCAGTTCCAAATCAGTTGCCAACCGCATAGCCTTGATCTCAGAACAAGAACGTGACGTGCAAGTACTCAATTTCAAATCAAAAGATTTTGTTGCGCAAGTCAAAGTGACCGATGAAATGCTGCGCGCGTATTACGACAAAAATGCGAAACAATTCGAAATTCCGGAATTGGTAAATGCTGAATATGTCGTTTTAAGTAATGACATCCTCGCTAGTCAAGTCGTGGTTTCTGATGCAGAAGTGTTAGCGCATTACGAGCAGAATAAAACAAATTACACAACTAATGAGCAGCGTCGTGCTAGTCACATTTTGTTGAATTTGAAAAAAGATGCGGCTGAAGCCGAAGTGAAAAGTGTTAAAGCAAAAGCGGAAGCCTTACTTGCACAAGTTCGTAAAGATCCTTCACAATTTGCCAAGCTGGCGAAAGATAATTCGCAAGATACTGGCTCTGCGGAGCGCGGTGGTGATTTGGATTTCTTCCCACGCGGTGCAATGGTGAAGGCATTTGATGACGCTGCATTTAAAATGAAAGAAGGCGAAATCAGTGGTTTGGTGCAAACTGATTACGGCATTCACATCATTCAATTAACTGCCATCAAACCAGTTGCGATCAAACCTTTGGATCAAGTAAAAGAACAACTAGTTAGTGACATCAAAAAGCAAAAAGCGACTAAAGCGTATGCTGAAGCGGCTGAAACTTTTACTAATACTGTTTATGAACAAGCAGATAGCTTGCAGGCGGTGGCGGATAAACTGAAATTGAAAATCGAGAAAGTATCGAACTTAAATCGTCAGTCGGTCCCAGGCATGCCTGCTACGATGATTGCAAATAACCCTAAGTTTCTGAGCGCTATATTTTCTGAAGATGCTTTGAAGAAGAAGCACAATATTGAGGCAATTGAAATTGCGCCGAATACCTTGCTTTCTGGGCGTGTTGTTGAATACAAACCTGCTTCTAAGCGCCCATTTGATGAAGTTAAGGCTGTTATCCAAGCGCGAGTTTTGGAAACTGAGGCGTTGAGCCTTGCTAAGAAAGCTGGTGAAACAAAATTGCAGGCACTGAAGGCTAGTGATGATGTAAATGGCTTCTCAGATGTGAAAACAATGTCCCGCTTAAAGAAGCCTGAAATTGCGAACGAAGCATTTTTGGCGGTCTTGAAAGCTGATGTGCAAAAGCTGCCAGCATATGTCGGTATCGAAACACCTGGTGTTGGTTATGATATTTATCGTATTTCGAAAATAGCTGCAGGAACGCCAGATCCAGTACGTCGTGCTAGCGAATCTCAGCAATTAGATAATTCTGCAGCTCAACAAGATGTGTACAGTTATATCGAAGCTTTGAAAAAGAAGGCGAAAGTAGAGATCAATAAGGCTGCGCTCAATAGTAAAGCCACAAATAGTGCGCCATAAGTTGTTTGAAATAGCGATGTTTTGAAAATGATTTTAGTTTGAAAAAGGCAGCCTGCGGGCTGTCTTTTTTTTTATTGGTTGGTCTCCTCAAGGGGGAATTAGATCGTAATTTGTGGTGTTTTTATCGATATTAGTGGGGAATCTACAGAAGAATTGCCAAACATTGAAAAGTTGCTTTGCAATACAGGTTATATTTGATTTGTATCAATGTAGCTCTATGGAACGATTGTTATCCTGCATCTGTATTTTTTAACCGAGTGAGATCATGACTATAAACAATGAAAACACCTACAACTATCGAGTTGTTCGCCAATTTTCTGTCATGGCAGTAGTTTGGGGTGTCGTCGGCATGCTGGTAGGCGTGCTGATTGCAACTCAACTTGCCTGGCCAGAATTTTTATCCGGGATTTCCTGGCTGAGCTATGGGCGATTGCGTCCCTTGCATACCAATGCAGTGATTTTTGCTTTTGGTGGTTGTGCTTTATTTGCTACTTCGTTCTATGTAGTGCAGCGCACATGTAATGTGCGCTTATTTGGCGGTCCGTTGATTGAATTCGTGTTTTGGGGTTGGCAATTGGTCATTGTTGCCGCTGCAGTTAGTTTGCCCTTGGGCTTTACGCAGGGTAAAGAATATGCCGAATTAGAATGGCCTATTGATATTCTGATCGCATTGGTCTGGGTATCCTACGCGGTGGTATTTTTTGGCACGATCGTCAAACGTAAGGTAGAGCATATCTATGTTGCGAACTGGTTCTACGGTGCGTTCATCGTTGCTGTCGCAGTGCTGCATATTGTGAATAGCGCGGCAATGCCAGTGTCGTTTATGAAATCCTATTCTGCCTATTCAGGTGTGCAAGATGCGATGGTGCAGTGGTGGTATGGTCATAATGCGGTTGGCTTCTTTTTGACGGCAGGTTTCCTTGGCATGATGTACTACTTTGTGCCGAAACAGATTGGTCGTCCTGTTTATTCCTATCGTTTATCAATCGTCCACTTCTGGGCATTGATCTTCACTTACATGTGGGCGGGTCCGCATCATTTGCATTACACCGCTTTGCCTGATTGGGCACAGTCGATCGGTATGTTGTTCTCTTTGATTTTGCTGGCACCATCTTGGGGCGGTATGGTTAACGGTGTAATGACTTTGTCTGGTGCATGGAGCAAGCTGCGTTCTGACCCTATCTTACGTTTCTTGATCGTTTCTTTATCGTTCTACGGTATGTCGACTTTCGAAGGACCGATGATGGCGATTAAAACGGTGAACGCTTTGTCACATTACACAGATTGGACAGTGGGACACGTTCATTCTGGTGCTTTGGGTTGGGTGGGTTTTATCTCAATCGGTAGCTTGTACTATCTGGTGCCACGTTTGTTTGGCCAAACAGAAATGTATAGCAAACGCCTGATTGAAATGCATTTCTGGATTGCGACGATTGGTATTGTTCTCTATATCGCAGCGATGTGGATTGCTGGTGTGATGCAAGGTTTGATGTGGCGTGCAGTCAACGAAGACGGCACTTTGACATATACCTTCGTTGAATCAGTTAAGGCAACGTATCCCTACTATGTAATCCGTTTGGCTGGTGGTGTTTTGTACTTGAGTGGCATGTTGTTGATGGTCTATAACGTCGCGAAAACAATGATGCTGGCAAAACCTGTCAACAATGCGATTCCTGCATTGCCAGCTCATACTGCTCACGCTTAACCTCGACATCATCAGGAGAATAACTATGCGTAAATTTACTCATGATTTGATCGAGCGCAATATCGGTCTTATGTTGGTGCTGGTCATTTTGACGATCAGTGTTGGTGGCCTGGTTGAAATCGTACCTTTGTTTTTTCAAAAGTCGACGACTTCAGCAGTGCAAGGCATGAAGCCGTACACCGCTTTACAGTTGGCCGGACGGGACATTTATCTGCGCGAAGGCTGCTACGGTTGCCATTCACAAATGATCCGTCCATTCCGTGCAGAGACGGAGCGTTATGGCCACTATTCTGTGGCGGGTGAATCTGTTTATGACCATCCGTTTCAATGGGGTAGTAAGCGAACTGGCCCAGACTTGGCACGCGTTGGTGGTCGTTACAGTGATACCTGGCATAAAGATCATTTGACTGATCCACGATCCGTGGTGCCTGAGTCAAATATGCCATCCTATTCGTGGTTACTGAAAGCGACTGTGGATGGTGCAGGGATGGCGCCAAGAATGCGTGCGATGCAAATATTAGGTGTACCTTATAGCGCCGAAGAAATTGCAAAAGCTTCTGATGACGTCAATGGTAAAACAGAGATGGAAGCTTTGATCGCGTATTTGCAGGTGTTGGGTACTGCAATCAAGAACAAGAACTAGGATGAATAGAACTTTTTAGGAGAGTTGACGATGAATTTTACGATCTTAAGCAGTGTGATGACCGTGATCAGTATGATCGCCTTCATAGGCATCCTGTACTGGGCTTTCAGTTCAAAAAACAAAGCCCGTTTTGAAGAATTGGCACAGTTGCCACAAGATAATGAGAATGGAAAATAGCCATGGCAGATTTTTTTAGCGAATGGTGGAGCACCGCAATCGCCGTGTTAACGGGCATTAGTATCCTTGCGTGTGGACTCTTATTGTGGTCTCAATCTAAAGTTAAAGTGAAAATCGGTGCGGATGGTAAGCCATTGCCGGCTGAGACCACTGGACACGTTTGGGATGAGTCTTTAATGGAACAAAATAATCCATTGCCAAAATGGTGGATGTGGTTGTTTTATCTGACGATTGTTTACAGTATTGGTTATCTGATTGTTTATCCAGGCATGGGCTCTTACAAGGGGACATTTGGCTGGACGCAGGAGGGAGCCTATCAAAAAGAAATGAAGGATGGGGAAGCTCAGTATGGCCCTTTGTTTAATAAGTTTTTGAATACGGACATTAAACAAGTTGCGATGGATCCACAGGCGCGTGAAATCGGTCAACGCTTGTTCTTGAATAGCTGCGCTCAATGTCATGGTTCAGATGCGCAAGGCGGCAAAGGTTATCCGAATTTGACAGACAGTGATTGGTTGTATGGTGGCACGCCCGAAATTATTAAGACAACTTTACAAGAAGGCCGTCAAGGTCAAATGCCCCCGATGGGAGCCGCACTGGGTGGTGAAGATGACGTGAAAAATGTCGCCAACTATGTCATGAGTTTGTCAGGTGCTGCACATGATCCAATTAAAGCAGCAATTGGAAAAGGCAAATTTGGCGTGTGTGCAGCCTGTCATGGCGCAGATGGTAAGGGCAATCAAGCGATTGGCGCGCCAAATCTGACGGACAAAGTTTGGTTATATGGCGGTGGTATCGACAACATCATGGAAACGATCAACAAAGGTCGCGGCAATCAAATGCCTGCACACAAAACGATCTTGACCGATGCGAAGATTCATCTGTTGACGGCGTATGTTTGGGGATTGTCAAATTCTGGATCCGCGGTTTCTCCAGCTGAGGCCAACGCCTTAAAACAAATCGCCAGTGCTTCTGCTGCGACTGGTCCGGAAGTGACGGCAGACAGCAAATAAAAATGCGCGTAAGCTCGTCATACGCATATATTTATGCGAGTGTGTTTGTTTATAAGAGTAAGAATGCCTGCAAGGTATCGCAGGTAAAAAAGAAGGCAAAGTAGTACGATATGAAAAAAATACCTATTATCCCAGTGCCTGTTGATGAAGCTGAGTTAGCTTTATTTGAAGAACGAAAAAAGATTTATATGCGTTCTCAAAAAGGTTGGTTTCAATCTTGGCGTTGGGTGTTGGTATTTTTTACGCAGATCCTATTTTATGGTTCTGCCTGGTTGAGTTGGAATGACCGCCAAGCAGTTTTATTTGATCTGGTCAACCGTAAATTTTATATTTTTGGTTTAGTTTTGTGGCCGCAAGATTTTATTTATCTTGCGGTGCTCTTAGTGATTTCTGCCTTATCGCTGTTTCTATTTACGGCTATTGCAGGGCGCTTATTCTGCGGTTACGCTTGTCCACAGACGGTTTATACCGAAATTTTTATGTGGGTAGAGGCCAAGATTGAAGGCGACAGAAATGCGCGCATGAAGTTGGATCAGGCGCCGATGTCTGCGCATAAATTTCGACGTAAATTCACCAAACATCTAGCTTGGCTAGCTATTGCCTTGTGGACTGGATTTACTTTTGTTGGCTATTTTTCTCCCATTCAGACTTTAGCCAGTGAAGTATTTTCTTTTAGTTTGGGACCTTGGGAAACATTCTGGTTCTTGTTTTATGCTTTTGCGACCTATGGTAACGCTGGCTTTATGCGCGAACAGGTCTGCAAGTATATGTGTCCATACGCACGCTTTCAGAGTGCGATGTTTGACAAAGATACATTAATCGTTACCTATGATACTGAACGTGGTGAGCCACGTGGAGCACGGAATAAGAAGATTGATTTCAAAGCTGAAGGTCTAGGTTCCTGCGTTGATTGTGGCATCTGTGTTCAGGTCTGCCCGACCGGAATTGATATACGTCAAGGTTTGCAGTATGAATGTATTGCCTGCGGCGCTTGTATTGATGGTTGCGATCAGGTTATGGATAAGATGGGATATGAACGAGGCTTAATTCGTTATACCACTGAGCATGCTTTGGCAGAAAAAATGACCAAAGAAGCGATGTGGAAACGGGTGTTTCGTTTGCGCACTTTGATATATGGCGCGATCTTGGGTTTGATTATTTTAGTAGCGGCAGTCTCATTGGCGTATCGCGTACCGTTGAAAGTCGACGTTATACGGGACCGAGCAATGCCGAAAATTACAGAAGTCGGTGCCACTGAAAACGTCTATCGGTTACAGATTATGAATACGCAGGAAGTCGCACGAAATTTCCACATTAGCGTCAAAGGCGTACCAGGCGCGATCATTGTAAACGAGGCGCAAGTATCAATCAAAGCAGCGACAAGCATGGCATTTCCTGTACGTGTCAGAATCCCGGCTGGAGCCGCGCCGGTTGGGTCTAGTCGGATTCGTTTTGTAATTTCTGATAGTGAAAATGCGGATGTCTCAGTGACCGAGAAAGCTGTTTTCTTGGTTCCTAAGTAAGTAGAAGAATGAAAGCGGAAGAAGGAAATTTAATGAATACAGGAATTTTGACGCAACCAGTGAAAAAGGATCTTTGGTATAAAGAGCCATGGCTGTTGTTGGTAGTTGGTGGGCCATTAATTGTCGTGTGCGCGAGCCTGTTTACTGGATTTATTGCATTTCGCGGCGCTGATCAAGTGGTGGCTAAGGATTATTATCGCCAAGGACTGATGATTAACACCAATTTGCAGCGTGATGCTAAAGCGTTGGAATTATCCCTGCATGCTGGTTTGCAACTGGATATGGCAAGCAAGAAAATCGTGATGCAACTACGTTCGAAGCAGTCTTTACCTGAGCTGGTTCAGTTGAGTCTTGCGAGCTCAGGCGCTGCTACTGGGTCGGTTGAAGAAGTGGTTCGTCGATTGCCACTAAAATTGGTTGGTGATGGTAAATATACGGCAGATTTATCTCAAGATAAAAAATTTGAAAGTGCGATCAGCTCTGGTGAGCTCCATATACTGCATGTGAAATTGGAGACTAATGAGTGGCGATTGACCGGTGATTGGCTTGATCCGATGCAGAGAAATTTAGACCTTTCACCATCGCATTAATATATACGTGCGGTGATTCTATAGAATGCCTGCTGCCCGTCGTTAGTCGTTTCTCGAATGCGCTTTAGAATAGAGTGGTAAGTGGTAAAGAGTGAGTCAATGATGAAGGAGTGAGGTTTGGAACCTAGCAATCTGCAACAAGAAAAAATGTCGGTACGTTCCATGTTAATGGTTGTATTGTGGCCAGCCTTTTTGATGGCTTGTGTCGCGACGGGTGTTTTCTTCAGCTTAGTAGACCCTATGGAGTTGATCGTACTTGATGAGCGTGTCCATGTACACATGTTAGGTGCTTATACGATAGGCTTTTTGATTTTCTGGGCACTGGGCGCTTTCTCGAGTTGGTTAACAGCTCTACTCTTACAAAAAATATCTTAAATAAAAAATGGCGATTCTAGAACAAACCGCAAAAGACAATTTGGAAATTTCTGAAGAGCTAATACGTCGTTTCGACTCATTAGGACCTCGCTATACGTCTTATCCAACGGCCGATCGTTTTCATACCGAATTCACGGAATCTTCCTACATTCAGTATTTGCAACAACGTAATCAGGCAGTGAGTAAACCGCCTTTGTCTTTGTATATTCATATCCCGTTTTGTGCTTCGCTTTGTTACTACTGTGCTTGCAATAAAGTGATTACAAAAGATCGTAGTAAATCGGCGATTTATTTGAATTACCTCGCGAAAGAATTGCAACTTGTAAAGTGCCACTTAACTGCCCGAGAAACGATATCTCAGTTACATTTGGGGGGCGGAACGCCAACGTTTTTGAGTGAAGATGAAATGCGTGGCCTGATGGCGATGCTGCGAGATAATTTTGATTTTGCGGAGGATGCCGAAATATCAATCGAAATTGATCCTCGTACGGTTACCGCTGAAACTTTGCAATTGTTGGCTGACGTAGGGTTTAATCGCACAAGCTTGGGCGTGCAAGATTTTGATGAACAAGTACAAATAGCCGTGCATAGAATTCAGCCTTACGACATGGTAGAGAAATGTATTGCGCAAAGTCGTGCAGTTGGATTCCAGTCGATCAATTTTGATTTGATTTATGGCTTGCCGAAACAAAATTTAGAAAGTTTTTCGCGGACATTAGATCAAGTTATTGCGCTTTCACCTGCACGAATTGCTCTGTACAACTATGCCCATTTGCCAACGCGTTTTAAACCGCAACGACGTATTAATGAAGCGGATTTACCGTCGGCTGAACAACGGTTACAAATTTTTTTGATGTCTTTGCGCCGATTATTGGCAGAGGGCTATGTGTACATTGGTTTAGATCATTTTGCGAAGCCTGATGATAGTTTGGCGCTGGCAGTCAAAGATAAATCTTTACATCGCAATTTCCAAGGTTATACCACGCGTGCCGATTGTGACTTGGTAGCTTTGGGCTTGTCCTCAATCGGCAAGATCGGAGCATCGTACGTACAAAATTTGCGTACTTTAGATGAATACTATGCGGCACTTGATCAAAATAAATTGCCCGTAGAGAAAGGCTTTGATTTAAGCAATGACGATTTATTGCGTCGTGAAATTATTATGGACTTAATGTGTAGCGCAACGCTCGATATTCCGTCGATTGAGAAAAAGTACAGCATTCGTTTTGCAGAATACTTCCAGAACGAACTTATAAAGGCACAGGCATACGCGGACGAAGGCTTGATGAAAATTAATGATTCCGCCGTGAGTGTTACTTCAAAGGGACGTATGTTCGTTCGCGCTTTTAGCATGTTATTTGACCAGTATCTGTCGCGTCAAAGTAGCGCAAAATATTCGAAATTGATTTAAGTATGCTGACCTTACCGCTGATTTTAGCTGCAGTGTCGGCAGGCTTGATCGGCGGATTTCATTGCGTAGGTATGTGTGGTGGGATTGCGACTATTTTAAGTCGCTTACCGCCAAGCAAGTCTCAAACACGCCACGCCTCTCAAAAAGTGATTGCGATTGTGCCAGCGACTTCTCTAAAGTCACTTAATACTGGTGACAGTCATTTCTCAATAGACCATTCGTCCAGCATAGATCAACGATTAGCATTGTCTCCAACGCAACCGCAATCGAATTGGGTCTATCAATGTAAATTGCATGGCGGGCGTCTCAGCACCTACACGATGATTGGTGCGATCTTTGGTGGTTTAGGAGCAGCCAGTTTACAATGGAAAACGGATTTTCCGATTAGCTTGGGCTTATTTGTGGTGGGTAATCTAGCCTTGATTTTTCTTGGATTACGATTGTTGGGCGTGCGTATCAAATCATTTGTGCCCGTTTTTTTGAGTAGTAGATTCCATGCTGCGTATAGCAAACTGATGCCGACGATCCAGAAAGGCAGTTCTTACCCCTATTTGATGGGAATCGCATGGGGAGCACTACCTTGTGGCTTGTCGTATGCGATTGCACCTTTTGCGCTCTTGTCAGGCGCTGTCTGGTCGGGGGCGATATTGATGTTATTGTTTGGATTGGCTGCACTGCCGCACTTATTGATTGTGCAGACGATTTCTCAACGCTTAAGACAACGGGGATGGATGCAAATTATTCGGGTGCTATTTGCCTTTATTTTGCTAACAATGGGATTGATGGGCTTGTTTTATTTTGATATGAAAAATATGCCTGATTTTTTGTGCGTCACACCAAAGTATTAAATGTCGGTATGCCAATTGTTAATAATTGGCTGCCTATTTTTTCAGATCGAGCAAACTGGCAAAAATTTCATCTGCTGTTTTGACCAGTTTCGCCGACAATTCAAATCCAGCTTTATATTGAATATTATTGGTTAATTCTGTGGTCAGGTCTGTTCCGCTGCCTTCAGTGCCATTATTGCCTTGAGTCGCTAATTCTTGCCCAACTTTGCTAATGTTGACGCGAACGCCGCCGTTCGAATTTTCTTGAAAACTGGCAACTTGAGGTTGATAGCCTTTGGTTTGTGCGTTGGCGATATTGTTAGCACTGCTGTCCAAGGCGCCTTGATATGCCTTCATCCCTGAAATACCGATATTGAGACTGGAAATTGCCATGATCTTAACCCCTGCATGTATATGTAATTCAATGCTGCTGCTTATTTTTTAAGCATAGCTGGATTTCTACAAAATTGTTGAGTTATTTTTCGTTTTATCGGGTTTTCCTAGCATAGATTGTCAGTAAGTTGTCTGAACTGCAAAGAGAAGTGATCAATTGGCAGGATTTGTGATTGATATGTCTAGTGGTATCTGTATTTGAATCAATGTCCCTTTTCCGACCTCGCTTTGCACTCGGAAGTCTCCGTGTAAAGCCTTGATTCGTTCACGCATACCAACTAAGCCGAAAGAGCGTGTTTTATTCATGGCGCCTTCCTCAATGCCACGACCATCATCACGGATGGTTAATGATAATGTCGTCGGGGTACGTTCAAAATGAATATCCACATGACTGGCTTTTGCATGGCGCGCAACGTTGGTGAGAGACTCTTGGATTATGCGAAAGATCGCCGTGCTGCGATCATCGTCGAGAATTAATTGTTCTTCATCTGCGATCAAATCACAATGGACGCCATGTCTTTGGGAGAATTCTTTTTGTAGTGATTGTAGAGCAAAAAATAAGCCACCTTCGTCAAGTGCACGCGGTCGCAAATCGGTTGCAATCCGGCGTAAAGTTGTAATCGAGGTGAGTAGAAGCTGATCCATACTAATGACGGTCAATCGTGATTTCTCGGTCATCGTTTGATCTCGCTGTAGTAGCGATAAATCCATTCGTAAAGCTGCCAATAACTGTCCCAGGTCATCATGCAATTCGCGCGCGATATGTTTGCGTTCCTCTTCTCGTATGCTTTGCAAAGCGGAAGATAGTTGGCTGAGTTCAGAATGATATTGCGCCATCTTTTCTTTCGCAATTTTGCGCTCGCTAATGTCGCGGAAAATTACGGTATAAAAGCGTTTGTCATTTTCGATTAAGCTAGAAATTGACGCCTCTATGGGGAACTCTGCACCATTTGCATGTAAGCCGGTAACATAGTAGTCATCGAAACTAGTACCCATTTTACGGCGAGTCGTTCCGCGATCTCCAAAACGATTCACATGTGTACTGTGTGTTTCGCGATGTCGCATAGGAATAACGATATCGATAGATGCGCCAAGTAACTCATTCACGGCATAGCCGAAAATATTGGCAGCGGCCGGATTCACCAAAATGATTGTATGTTGGGCGTCAATCGTGATAATGCCGTCCATCGCGGTCTCGATTACACCTGTGAGACGTTGCTTATGAATGAGAAGTTGATCGGCTGCCTGTTGTAAATCGTATGTGTTCTGGATTAGGCTGGAATAAGGAGCATGAATATTAATTCCCACCATTCCACGATAGATTGCAAACGCCGCGATAACTTGGAAAACATGTCCAATTACGACAAAAATTTCATCAGGAAATCGGTAGAGAGAAAAGTAAGTCTCAGAAATAGCCATCATTGCTGCCGCAAAAAATAAGAGACTGCGTTTAATCGTAAGATGGCCTTCCGAATTGATATTGTCGGACAATCTGATGCGCCGGTAAAACAATGCCGCAGTCAGGAAGTTGGTAGCGACTAACACCATTTCACAATGGATTTTGAAAGCCGTTTGTCCAAAATCCTTGAGGTAAGTCGTCGGGAGAATTTCGGGAAATGTAAATACCAGGTAGGTAAAGAAGATAGTGGCTAGTAGACCTAGAGAAATACTGATTTGCGAGCGCGTGTCTGAAACGTCGGTATCTTTTTTCTGCAGAACCAAACCGAGTAAAGTAAAACTAATCAGGTAACGAGATAATAGCCAAAAGCTCAGCGATTTATGCATGTCAATCGCGCCGGGAAATCCAGGCATTCCTTGAAATGATATCGCGTGGAAAAATCCGAATATCGCAGCGCTGAGAAAGGCAACCGCCAGAATTAGGCTGCTCAGTTTGCGCAAGTCGCCAAAGGCATTCCAGCAGACAATAAATACTGAAACAAAAATGATGATGGTTGCGGTTTCTAACCCCGTATGGATGGTTAGTGCATTAGGAATTTTTACTGCAGCGAACAAGGCCTGTTGTGACCAAAGATAGCAAGAGAGGACTAGCAGGGCCAGACTAAGCCAAGTAATGTGCTGCATTTCATTGGGATTGGCATTTTTCATAGTCTAGATGTCGTTAAATTCAGTGGAGATTGAAGAGTTTTGTATGCTTGTACGCCAGCGAATGCCGTTAAATTCTCATTGTCACTGTAAAAAGGAAGAACAATAAGTGTTCAATCAATCGAAGGAATTGCTGATAAAAAAGCCCGAGTGAATCGGGCTTTGTATGAGTGTATGCGAGTGTACATTTATTTATTGTACTCGGTTCAAGAAGTACATTGAATCCTTGAGCTCAAGAAAAATTAATGCGACATCAATACTGGAAGTGTCATTTTTTCCAAAATAGTTCGTGTTGTTCCGCCCATAATCATTTCGCGGAAGCGCGAATGTCCATAGCCTCCCATCACCAATAAGTCTGCGTTGAGTTCTTTGCACGCAGTGAGAATGGTGTTTCCGGTGCTGTGTGTACCAAAACGCGTGGTGATTTCCACTTTGATTCCATGCCGTGCGAGATAAAGTGCAATATCGGCGCCGGGTTCTTCTCCATGCACGTCAGCTTGTTGCTCAGGGTTGATAATTAATATGTGTACCAGTTTGCTTGATTTCAGTAAGGGGATCGCATCGGTAATAGCCCGCGCTGCTTCCCGACTGCCATCCCATGCAATCACACAGTTTTCCGCAATACTATCTAAATCACTGGCATAGGGAACGATTATTACTGGACGCCCAGAATTCACCACCATGAATTCGGGGAAATCCGACATCACTGAAGGTGAGGGCTCCTCTCGATTAGTTTGGCCGATAATGATTAAGTCTGAGTAACGAGCGCGTAATCCTAATCCACCGTTTGCCTCATCATTTGCGATAAGACATTCTGTCGTGGCGATACCGAGGCCGGCGCTACTTTTTTGAAATTGCGAGATCGCTTTTTCTGCACGCTCACGCAGAGCTGATAAATGCAACATGATATTCGGATCGCCAACACCAAGATCGGTGCTTTCGAAAATGTAACGTGAGATCCCAGTGAGAGCGATGCCAGTAAGGTGCGCATCAAATTTGCTGGCAATTTGATGGGCGAATTGGGTGCGTGTTAGCGAGCTTTTAGATTCATCGACATGCACCAGTATGGTTTTATAAGTCATACGTTACCTCACGTTAGTTATGTAGACAGGTCAATTGAGCGCAGCAGCCAATTCTCCATTCCATTGTGGAAGTAAGTTCTTATTGACGAGGGCTGTCACTTTTTCGCTCACTTTAATCCGTGCTTTCGCTGGTGGCAAGCGGCGCAGAGTTTTTAGTGCAACGGGGTCTATCAAATTAATTTCACGTTGTTCAACAGAAATCATACCAAGTTCATTTAAGGCGGACAATGTACGACTGACTGTTTCAAGTGTCAGTCCGAGATAACTGCCGATTTCCTGGCGTGTCATACGTAAATTGAAGCTGCGACCAGAGTAACCCATTTGATTGAAGCGTTCACCCAGATTGGTCAGAAAACGTGCCACTTTTGCCTCTGCACTGAGGGCACTGAGCATACTGATCATCATCTGTTCACGAACTATTTCGCGACTCATGACGCTAAACATAGCTTGCTCGAGTTCAACATGTACGCGACCAAGTGAGGTAAATGTTTTATAGGGAACTAAAATCATATCGCAATCGCTAAGCGCAATAGCCTCAGACGCGTAATGTAGTTTGTGTATTCCATCAATACCGAGCAAATCACCTTTCATAGGAAAGCTTAACACTTGCTCATTACCGTATTCGTCAATATGGACGGTTTTTAAGAAGCCAGAGTTCACAATGTAAAGTGTGTCAAAAGCCTGACCGATACGGTGGATGCGTTGTCCTGCCTTAAAACGTACATGTTGAAACACGGTGTCTTCATCATCCGCCGTTGCGGGTGCTGCAATACTAAGTAAATCACAAACTTGGCGCAAATTCGACCAGAGACTTCCCTGCTGACGCCATGCACTATCAGAAATGTTAGCAATATCGGTAAAACGAGTTGATTGAGAAAGTGTAGATAAGTTCGACATGATGTACTCTCTTTAATTGAAATTTCGAAATTGTTTAATATGCGATGTGCGTCGATGAAGATTGAGGTAACCTAATGAAGATGGTCAGAACCTTGCCAGCGGTGCAGAATGCTTGGTATCTGTTCAAAATCTGTGGATTTATCTAGAAAACTATCTGCACCTGCCCTCAGTGCTTGCATGCGATTCGCTTCGCTAGAATGATTGGTCAGAACGACTACCCGAATTTCCGGGTGGGTATTTTTGATTTTTTTGAGTAGAACTAAACCGTTTCCATCGCTCAGCTGAATATCGAGAATCATCGCATCGGCATGGGCCGCAACTATTTTGTCATAGGCGCTTCCGATGTCGGGACTCATGCCAACAATGCTAATGTCGGGTAACTCTTCAATAAACCGCACCAAGCGGTTTTGAATTAAGAGGGAATCTTCTACGATAAACAAATTCATGGCGCGTTTAACTTTAAGGACAAGCTTTGTTTGCATGTGTTCATTATGCAGAGCTGCGCGTTTGATTTAAATCAGTGTTTGCTGATTTGGAGTGTGGGAGTTTGCTCTTGCTTTGTAGGAATATTCCTAAAGGCGTCGTTTTGGATGCTGTAGTACTGGTGCGTTAGTAGATTGAAAGGCGGGCGGGGAGAGGGGGAAGTCGATTAGCCAAGGGAAGGATGGAATCCTTCCGCTATTTTGGGAGGCTAATGATGATGACTAATTCAACAAGTGATGTGTGATTGCATATTGCACTAACTCCGAAATCGATTGAAGTGCCATTTTTTGCATGATGCGTGTTTTATGAGTGCTGACTGTCTTGACGCTCAAATGCAGCATGTCACCAATTTCGGTAATCGATTTGCCTTTTGCTAGATGGCAAAATACTTCAAATTCTCTATCAGATAAAGCGCTATGAGTTTGGTTGTTATTTGCCGATGGCATAGCCGACATTGCTAATTGTTCGGCTACTTCCATGCTGATATATGGACGTCCCGAAGCGACTTTTCTCAGTGCAGTAACCAACTGTGTTCCAGCGCTTTCTTTTGTTAAGTAACCATTTGCACCAGCACGAATGGCGCGAACGGCATATTGCTCTTCCTCGTGCATAGTCAGAATCAAAATCGGCAATTTTGGGAATTCTTCTTTGATCTGATGGATAAGATCTACTCCACTGCGACCAGGCATCGAAAGGTCGAGTAATAACACATCAAAATTCTCTGAGCGTACTTTGGTGATCGTGTCATGTCCATCAATCGCTTCACCGATGACTTGAATGTCATCGATGCCATCAAGGATGCGTTTTAGACCTTCGCGCATGATGGTGTGGTCGTCGGCAATTAAAATTCGTATCATAAAATTTTATCTTTTCTTGTGAAACAATACCTAATTACGCAGTATTTTGGTTTTTGCACGTTATTAGTTGAAACGCTCAAGTAATTTCGCGAATCTTAAATTGTCTGCCTTTGATGTTGCAGCTTGCAAGTTTTCGCATCACCAGATCAGCGACATCGCGATTGACGGCAACATAGGACATAAATTCGAACACATTGATTTTACCAACTTGATCTTTTGTGAGACCGACGTCGCCAGTCAATGCGCCTAGAATATCGCCTGGGCGCAATTTATCTTTCTTGCCTCCAGCGATGCAAATACTGATTTTGGGGGCAATCAGCCCGGTTTGTTCTCCATGGTGCTGGGTCGCCTCGCTCAGCTGGCTTAAGGACTTCCACGTGGCACTTTGATTTTGATACTCTTCGATCAATCGTACCCATTTTTTTTCATTTGGTGCGGCAAGTGTCAACGCGAGCCCGCGTTCACCAGCGCGCCCGGTTCTACCGACCCTGTGGATGTGCACCTCGGTGTCTTTGGAGACATCAACATTTATCACTGCACCTAAAGACTGAATATCAATTCCGCGTGCTGCGACATCTGTCGCAACTAGAACTGAGCAACTCTGATTTGCAAACAAAACGAGAATCTCGTCACGATCGCGTTGTTCCATGTCGCCATGTAAGGCTAGTGCTGTGATTCCTTGTTGCTGTAACTCGTGCGCCAATTCGTCGCAATGGATTTTTGTATTGCAAAACGCGATGCTCGACACTGGTTGGTAGTGAAAAAGCAATTGGCTAACGGCAGCGTTTCTGTTTTCTACGGTAACTTCAAAGAAAAATTGCTCAATTTGCTGGCTGGCGTGCTGACTTTCTACTTTTACTTCGACTGGGTCCCGTAGGAAACTCGCAGTCGCATTACGCATGTCAGAGGGGTAGGTCGCCGAAAATAGTAAAGTTTGACGGCGCGGTGAGCAGGCGGCAACGATGCCAACGATGTCATCAAAAAAACCCATATCAACCATGCGATCAGCTTCATCTAAAACTAATGTCTGTACCGTCGCTAAGTTAATACTATTGCGTCCAATATGGTCGAGTAGACGTCCTGGCGTACCTACCACGATATGCGCGCCGTGCTCTAGTGAGGCGATCTGTGGTCGCATGGGGGCTCCGCCGCAGAGTGTCAAGATTTTGACGTTCGGGGTAGCACGCGCGAGGCGACGTAGTTCATTTGAAACCTGATCTGCCAACTCTCGAGTGGGGCAAACGACAAGTCCTTGAACCGCGAAGTAACTAGGGTTAAGTTTACTTAAAATGCCAATGCCAAACGCTGCCGTTTTGCCGCTACCGGTTTTGGCTTGTGCGATCAAATCTCGCTGTTCTAGCATGATAGGAATGCTGGCGGCTTGAATTTCTGTCATTTCCAGGTAACCAAGACCCTCTAAATTGCTTATCAAAGCGGTGTTTAATGGAAGACTGGAAAAACGTTTTGAATTTGGCATGGTGTTAGTGCTCATGTTTTTGTGTTGACTTTGTACTCAACGAAGGCCGAAGTCTAACAGTTGCAGCTAGGAAGTACCATCGTTGAGCGGATAATGTGCCCGAAGATAGAAGTCATGCTCTGTTTCTACTTTTGCCTTCATTCCTAGATGAATTTTCGGTCTTCAAATTAGCTGATGTAAATTAATCATTGTTTTTAAATTGTGTTATTGGACATGTTACCTAGAGTAATGGGTTTCATGCTAAAATCTAAGGTTAGATGAATTCTTGAAATTTTGTCTTAACCCTTTCTTTTTATTGGAGTTTTTAGATGGCTATCGAACGTACATTATCAATCATCAAACCTGACGCAGTTGCAAAAAACGTAATCGGTCAAATCGTCAGCCGCTTTGAAGGTGCTGGCTTGAAAGTTGTTGCAGCTCGCTTGACACAATTGTCCCGCGCTGAAGCAGAAGGTTTCTACGCTGTGCACGCAGCACGTCCATTTTTCAAAGATTTGGTCGATTTCATGATCTCTGGTCCAGTTTTCGTACAAGTGTTAGAAGGCGAAAACGCGATTTTGACAAATCGTGATTTGATGGGCGCAACAGATCCTAAGAAGGCAGAAAAAGGCACAATCCGCGCTGATTTCGCTGAATCTATCGATGCAAATGCAGTTCACGGCTCTGATGCTGCTGAAACCGCAGCAAATGAAATCGCTTACTTCTTCCCAGCATTGAACGTATATTCACGTTAATCTGTGCGGAAGCATTTGCAAGTGTAATTAGTGGTTTTATTAGTTTTATTGGTTTTATTGGTTTTGACTGGAGCGTCTGCTTCAGGCGCGAAAGAAGATTTAAATGACGGCACTCACCAACTTATTGGATTTTGATCCTGCACAACTCGTGGCTTATTGCAGCGAGCTGGGTGAGAAGCCGTTTCGCGCAAAACAATTGCAGCGCTGGATACACCAATTCGGCGCTAGCAATTTTGATGAAATGACCGATCTGGCAAAATCTTTGCGGGAAAAGTTAGCTGGACGTGCGCATATTTCCGCGCCAGCGGTAATCAGTGATCATACATCGACCGACGGAACCCGTAAGTGGCTCGTTGATGTCGGTAACGGAAATGCGGTAGAGACCGTATTTATTCCGGAAGAAAATCGTGGCACCTTGTGTATTTCTACGCAAGCGGGCTGTGCAGTTAATTGCCGTTTTTGTTCCACTGGCAAACAAGGATTTAATCGTAATTTAAGCGTTGGTGAAATTATCGGTCAGTTGTGGATGGCTGAATTTGAGCTGCGTAGAACAAAGGGTGTAGAGCCCGGTCCAAAAGGCGAGCGCCAGATCACGAATGTGGTGATGATGGGTATGGGTGAGCCGCTGCTAAATTTTGAGCCAACGGTCACCGCGTTGAAGTTGATGCTGGATGATAATGCCTATGGCTTGTCACGTCGTCGTGTCACTCTATCGACGAGTGGTGTAGTGCCAATGATTGATAAGTTGTCGAAAGAATGTCCAGTCGCGATGGCCGTTTCCTTGCATGCATCGAACGATCAATTGCGCGATGGCTTGGTGCCATTAAATAAGAAATATCCCTTGCATGAATTGATGGGCGCTTGTCGTCGCTATTTAGAATTTGCGCCACGCGACTTTATTACTTTTGAATATTGTATGTTGGATGGTGTGAACGACACCGATCAGCATGCGCATGAACTAGTCGCTTTGGTGAAAACGGTTCCGTGCAAATTTAACTTAATTCCGTTTAATCCATTTCCAGAGTCAGGCTTAAAACGTTCGCCGAATGTACGCATTAAATTGTTTGCACAAATTTTGATGGACGCTGGTATTGTCACGACCGTGCGTAAAACACGTGGTGATGATATCGATGCGGCCTGTGGTCAATTGGCAGGCGAAGTTCAGGATAGAACCCGTGTGCAAGAACGTATGCAGCAAATGTCTGAGTATCAGAAGAAATTTGGTCCCAGTTTTGGCAAAATTACGGAGATAAAATAATGCGATTTCACAAGTCGACTTTTGTACTGATAATTTCTTTTTGTGCGATATTGTTGTCGGCTTGTTCAAGCTCAAAATTTTCTGATTCGCTTGACGATGAAAAAACGGTTTCAGAAAGCCCAGAGATTCAACGTCGAGTATCGATTCGCATGCAGTTAGCGGTCGATTATTTCAAGGAGGGGCAGTACAAATTGGCCTTGGAAGAGATTCGAAATGTAATTACACTTTCTCCCAAAATGGCGAATGCGTATAGTCTTCGCGCATTGATACAAATGGAAATGAGTGATCCGCAGCGCGCCGAGGAAAATTTTCTTTTTGCCTTAAAGCTAGATCCGGCAAATGCTGAAATCCGGAATAACTATGCGTGGTTTTTGTGCCAAAATGCGCGCGAAAAACAAGCATTGCCTCTGTATGACAAGATATTGACTGATCGTAGTTACCCAACGCCTTTGAAGGCGATGATGAGTGCAGGTGTTTGTAGTTTGCGTATGAAGGATATTGCCAGTGCTGAAAAATATTTTTTAATGGCGTTTCAAGAGGATTCAAATAATCCTTCGGTGAATGCGAATCTGGCTAAGGTCTATTACGATAAAGGCCAGTATGAAAAGGCAAGACCCTATATTCAACGTGTGTTGAAAGAAGAGATTTTCGCAGCGGACGTGCTATGGATTGCTATAAAAATCGATTATAAGTTAGGCGATCAAGCGTCAGTAAATGGTCTGGGTACGCAATTGCGACGTCGCCATCCAAATTCTAGGGAATTTGCTTTGTTTCAAAAGGGTGCTTTTAATGAATGATGTGATGCAAACGGCTACGCCTGTTTTACAAGAAGAAAAAATGGTGCCTGAAAACGCAAGTTTCCCGACAACAACCGGTGGTCAACTTGCCGCCAGTCGTCAAGCTAGGAATTGGACGGTTCAGTTTGTGGCGGAACAGTTGAAATTGTCTCAAGTGCAGATTGTGGCTTTAGAGTCGGATAATTTTGATGTATTGCCTAAAATGGTGATTGTGCGAGGATTCGTTCGTGCATATGCGAAATTGCTAAAGATTAACGGCGATGGGTTGGTTGCTTCTTTGCCAAGGGATACTGAGCCAGTACAGCTCGAAGCGTCGTTGCGCCCTGCATTGTCGACCCCATTTATCGACTCGAGATTGTCTTTGCAAGGTCAGCATGACAATAATCGACGCTACATAATCGGTGCTATTACTCTCTTGATTATTGTTGGCCTGTTTTTGCTTTTGCAGGCAACTGAATTTGGTAAGAATTTTGGGGTGGTCTTTGAAAAAAAAGACGTGCCAGTTGCAGTTTTATCGACAGCGACGCCTGGCTTAATGGAATCGACTGCAGCCACTGAGTTGCCTGTCACGCAGACTGCCGCTCAATCATCAAAAGTGCAAGGTGGTGAGACGACCACCTCGGTTTCAGATGTGGCGAGCGAAAAGAGTGTGCCGACAATTGAGGCTGTGCCGGTCGCTTCAGAAAGAAATAAGTCAGCTTCTGCTCTGGTTTTAGACGAGAAAGCGGCAACCAATGCCACGCCAATAAGCTTGCCGCCAGTGGCTGAGTTGTTTGTGCTGAAATTTCGTCAAGATTCTTGGATTCAAGTAAAAACCGAAAGTGGAACGATATTAAGTTCGCATTTGGCAAAAGCGGGTACGGAGGAATCATTTAGTGTGAAGCAAGCGCTCAATGTGAAAATTGGAAATGCTGCTGGAGTAGATGCGATTTTGCGTGGTGAGCCTTTATCAATTTTGTCTGATCGTGGTAATAATGTTGCCAATCTTGTAGTGAAATAAATATGTTGGTTGATCTTAAAGAAATTGCATGTGGTTCGAAAGCGCGTCGCGATTCGCGTGCAGTCAAAATTTGCTATAAAGACCGCGTTGTCGTCATTGGGGGAAGTGCCCCTGTTGTAATACAGTCAATGACTAATACAGATACGGCGGACGCGATTGGGACAGCAATTCAGATTAAAGAGTTGGCTCGCGCCGGCTCGGAATTGGTTCGTATTACTGTAAATAATCCGGAGGCTGCACAAGCAGTTCCAGTGATTCGCGAGCAGCTAGATCGTATGGGTGTGGATGTACCCTTAGTGGGAGACTTCCATTACAACGGTCATACGCTCCTAAAAGATTTTCCTGCTTGCGCCCAAGCCTTGTCAAAGTACAGAATTAACCCTGGTAATGTGGGGCAGGGTGCTAAGCGTGATACCCAATTTGCACAAATGATAGAAATGGCTTGCCTGTATAATAAGCCAGTGCGTATTGGAGTGAATTGGGGTAGTCTTGATCAAGCGTTGTTAGCACGTATCATGGATGAAAATTCTCAACGTGCCCTGCCTTTCAGTGCGCAAACAGTAATGTATCAAGCCTTGATTACTTCGGCCATCGAGAGTGCGCAAAGAGCTGAAGAGTTGGGTCTTGCTGGCGATCAAATTATCCTGTCTTGCAAAGTTTCTGGTGTGCAGGATTTGATCGCGGTTTATCGTGAAATTGCACAGCATTGTGATTATCCTTTGCATTTGGGTTTGACCGAGGCAGGAATGGGAAGTAAAGGGATCGTCGCTTCTACTGCTGCGCTGTCCGTGTTGTTGCAAGAAGGAATTGGGGATACGATTCGTATCTCATTGACGCCGGAACCGGGCGGGGATCGTTGTAAGGAAGTGTTTGTCGCACAAGAAATTCTGCAAACGATGGGCTTGCGTAAGTTTATGCCTATGGTGATAGCTTGCCCAGGATGTGGACGTACCACTTCGACAGTTTTTCAGGAGTTGGCCGACGATATTCAATCTTTTTTGCGAGAGCAGATGCCTGCTTGGAAAGAGCAATATCCTGGTGTGGAGGGAATGAATGTTGCTGTCATGGGATGTATCGTAAATGGACCTGGTGAATCTAAACATGCTCACATAGGCATCAGTTTGCCGGGCACGGGCGAATCGCCTGCAGCACCGGTATTCATTGATGGGGTCAAAGCGATGACTTTACGCGGTGATAGTATCGCGCAAGACTTTCAGGAAATTGTTCTGAATTACGTAAAAAGTCATTACGCGCAAACACCTTAATTTGTCTTAGATTTAGATGGTGCAAGTTTGGAATAAGTAATTGAATCAAACAAGAATTGAAAATGAATTGGAATTGCAGGAATGTCCGAAAATAAAAAAGTAGAGAAGATCAGTGGCATTAAGGGGATGAATGACATCCTCCCCGAACAGGCTGCGCTCTGGGAATTGTTTGAAAATACTGTGCAGTCGGTATTGAAAAGCTATGGATTTCAACAAATGCGCACGCCGATTGTTGAGGCTACGCCCCTGTTTGCGCGTGGTCTAGGTGCAGTTACCGATATCGTCGAGAAAGAAATGTATTCTTTTGAAGATTCTATGAATGGCGATAAACTGACCCTGCGACCAGAAAACACAGCAGGTATTGTGCGTGCCGTGCTTGAGCATAACTTGACTTATGATGGTCCAAAACGGGTCTGGTACAACGGCCCAATGTTTCGTCATGAAAAGCCACAACGCGGTCGTTATCGTCAGTTTCATCAAGTTGGTGCCGAGGCGCTTGGGTTCGCTGGCCCTGATATCGATGCGGAATTGATCGTAATGTGCCAGCGCCTTTGGGATGATCTCGGTTTGCAGAATATTCGTCTGGAGCTCAATTCTATTGGTGACGCAGAAGAGCGCAACCGTCATCGTGCTGATTTGATTGCCTATTTAGAACAGCATAAAGACTTATTGGACGCAGAAGCGCAGCGTCGTTTGTATTCCAATCCTTTACGAATTCTTGATACGAAGAATCCAGCTCTGCAAGAAATCGTCAATAATGCGCCTAAGCTATTGGATTATTTGGGTGAGGAGTCCTTAACGCACTTTGAAGGATTGCAGAAAATTTTGCGGCACAATAGTATTCCGTTCACCATTAATCCACGTTTGGTGCGTGGGATGGATTATTACAATCGCACGGTTTTTGAGTGGGTTACCGATGAACTCGGTTCGCAAGGTACAGTGTGCGGTGGTGGTCGGTACGATACTTTATTTACCTTGTTTGGTGGCAAGCCAACGCCAGCTTGCGGATTTGCGATGGGTGTTGAGCGCTTGTTGGAGTTAATGAAGGCCAATGGTGACGCTGATTTGAGTAGTAGTTGTGATGTTTATCTTGTACATCAAGGTGAGCAAGCACAGGTGCAATCTTTTGTTTTAGGCGAACGTTTGCGTGATGCCGGCTTGGATGTTGTGTTACATTGCGCATCTGCTGCGGGAGTCGGAAGTTTTAAATCTCAAATGAAAAAGGCAGATGCAAGTGGTGCTGCATTTGCAGTCATCATTGGTGAAGATGAAGCCGCCGCTAATACAGTTGCGGTGAAGTCAATGCGATCAGACGATTTTGAGAATAATCAAGTCAGTGTTCCATTCGATACCGCGGTTGATTATTTGGTCGATCAAATCGTTGGATCAGATCACGACGAATCCCAGTGCGATAATCCTAATCATATTCACATTCATCATTAAAATTAATTAAATATGGCATACGATCTCGAAGAGCAAGAACAGATAGACACCCTCAAAGCTTGGTGGAAACAATACGGCAATTTGGCAACTTGGTTGTTGATCGCAGGCTTATCCGCTTTTGCTGGTTGGACAGCATGGACAAATTATCAACACGGGCAAGCTGCGCAGGCATCCACAATTTATGAGGAGTTGCAGCGTGCCGCTGGTGTGAAGGACAATGCAAAAGTGCAGGGTGCGGCTACTAATTTAGTCGAAAAATATGCACGTACGTCTTACGCGACCATGGCTGCATTGACGGCAGCAAGAAGCGCGTTTGATGCGAATGATATGAAATCTGCAAAAACGCAGTTGACTTGGGTTGCTGAGCATGGACAAACCAAGGAATTTCAAGCGTTAGCGAAATTACGTTTGACGTCGATTTTGTTGGATGAGAAAAATTATGATGATGCATTAAAAGTGCTCAGTGGTGACTTTTCGACTGAATTTGAGGCGGACGTTTTAGATCGTAAAGCTGATGTATTCGTTGCTCAGAACAAGATCAAAGAAGCGCGCGAAACGTATAAAGCTGCACTCGATAAAATGGGTGAGAAACATGCTGGAAGACAGTTAGTGCAAATTAAGCTGGATGCACTGGGCGGCGCAATTGACGCAAAAGTTGCCGTTACTTCTGAAAAAAAATAATATGAGATTATCTATGTTTTCACGTGGACTTCTGGTGTCGATTGTAAGTGTAGGTTTGTTGAGCGCCTGTTCTAGTTTGTCTTGGTTAAATCCTTTTGCCAAGGAAGATACTAAGAATGCCCCGGCTGTGCTGCAAAATTTTACTACCAGCATGTCAGTTAAGAATGCCTGGACGATAAATGTGGGTGCTGCTGGAGATTATTTTTTTAGCCCTGCGGTTGTAGGTACTGATGTTTATGTGGCGAGTGCCGATGGTACTGTCGTGAAAATTAATAGCCTGACTGGACAAGTTGCGTGGAAATCCAAAGCCGAATTGCGCTTGACCGCCGGTGTGGGTGCAAATGCAAAAGCAGTTGCAGTCGCTGGTGAAAAAGGCGTTTTATTTGTCTTTGATGATCAAGGAAAATTTCGCTGGAAGGCGCAAGCAAGTAGTGAAATTTTGTCGGCACCTGCGGTCTCTGAAAGCGTTGTGGTCGTTCATAGTATAGATAATCGGATATCGGCATTTGACGTAGAAACTGGTGCTCTTAAATGGATGGTTGAGCGGCCATTGCCAGTACTAACGTTGCGCATGGTCACGGGTATTACAATTAAGGATCAGCAAGTAATTATTTCGACTCCGGGTGGAAAATTGATTGACCTGGCTCTGCAAAATGGTGGATTGCGTTGGGAGGCAACTGCGGCTGAAGCAAAGGGTGCAACCGAACTCGAGCGTATTGTGGACATGTCTGGTGCTCCAGCTTTAGTGGGCAGTACTATTTGTGCTGCAAGCTATCAAGGGCGTGTAGCTTGTTTTGATGTGAATAACGGTACATTGAAATGGGCAAAAAATATTTCTAGTGAAGTAGGCGTCGCTGCAGATGAGCGCTTTGCTTTCGCCGTAGATAATCAAGGTGGGGTATTTGCTTATGATATTAGCGGCGGTGCTACTGCGTGGAAAAACGATAAACTGACGAATCGTGGTTTATCCACGCCAACTTCATTTGGTCGTTCAGTCGTGGTTGGTGATCGTTTCGGCTTTTTGCATTTCCTATCTAGAGAAGATGGTTCTTTCCTGGCACGAATGCCAACGGATGGAAGTAAGATTATGTCTGCCCCGGCTTTGGTCGGTAATAACCTGATAGTGCAAACAAAATCAGGTGCTGTTGTCGCATTTGCGACGGAATAAATTAATGAAACCAGTTATCGCTTTAATCGGTCGACCAAACGTCGGCAAGTCTACTTTATTCAATCGCTTAACTCGCACGCGCGACGCTTTGGTGGCCGATTTGCCAGGATTAACCCGTGATCGTCACTACGGTGAGGGGCGTGTCGGCGAACGGCCATTTTTGGTGATTGATACCGGTGGTTTCGAGCCTGTAGCAAAAGAAGGCATCATGCATGAAATGGCGAAGCAAACCAAACAAGCCGTTGCCGAAGCTGACGTGATTATTTTCTTAGTGGATGGTCGTCAAGGTCTAACGCCACATGATAAGACGATTACGGACTTCTTGAGAAAATCAGGACGTTCTGTAATGTTGGTGGTAAATAAAGCCGAAGGCATGCGTTATACCAGTGTCGCAGCCGATTTTTATGAATTGGGTCTCGGTGATCCTTATGTGATTTCATCTGCGCACGGTGATGGCGTTACTGATTTGGTGGAAGAAGCATTGAATATAGCCTACGCTTCGCGTCCGGATGAGCCAGAAGAAAATCTTGATGCTGCAAAAGGTATTAAGATCGCGATTGTTGGCCGTCCTAATGTTGGTAAATCAACACTGGTAAATACCCTCCTAGGTGAGGAGCGTGTCATTGCGTTTGATATGCCAGGAACCACCCGTGATTCCATTGAAATTCCTTTCGAGCGTGATGGGCAACAATATACGCTGATCGACACTGCGGGTATTCGTCGTCGAGGCAAAGTGTTTGAGGCGATCGAGAAATTTTCTGTTGTGAAAACTCTGCAATCTGTCTCCGAAGCTAATGTCGTGCTGTTGCTGTTAGATGCGCAACAGGACATTTCTGAACAAGATGCGCATATTGCTGGCTTTATATTGGAATCTGGCCGAGCCCTGGTGGTTGGCGTGAATAAGTGGGACGGTTTGCAAAGCGACAGGCGCGATGAGATCAAGATGGATATCGAGCGCAAATTGAATTTCTTGACGTTTGCTAAATTCCACTTTATCTCTGCTCTGAAGTCAACTGGGATCGCACCATTAATGAAATCTATTGATGCGGCATATGAAGCGGCGATGGCTAATTTGTCAACGCCAAAACTGACTCGTGCTTTGATCGAGGCAGTTGAGCATCAGCAACCGAAACGCAAAGGTTCGATTCGACCTAAGATGCGTTATGCGCATCAAGGTGGGCAAAATCCACCAATTATTGTAATTCATGGCAATGCTTTGGATGCAATTGGTGATGTCTATAAGCGTTATTTAGAAAAGCATTTTAGAGAAACTTTTAATTTAACGGGGACACCTTTGCGCATTGAAATGCGCTCGGGCAAAAACCCATTTACCAAAGAATCGAAGTAAAAGATTAAATATTGCAAACTAAGCTTCGCATAAAGGCTTAGTAGTATTTTAAAAATTTGTTTCTCGTGGTATCTTAATTATCTTTTGGACACTTGCAATCTCGAAAGGTGTCCCCAACTCCTAATCACAACAACACAATGGAGCTGTTATGAGCAATAAAGGGCAACTGTTACAAGACCCATTTTTAAATGCGTTAAGAAAAGAACACATTCCTGTTTCGATTTATTTGGTTAATGGAATTAAATTGCAAGGCCATGTTGAATCATTTGATCAATATGTTGTCTTGCTACGCAACACCGTGACACAAATGGTTTATAAGCATGCAATCTCGACCGTAGTGCCTGCTCGTGCGGTAAGTATCAACTCCGATGCGGAAACAGAGTAATTATTGTTGAATTTCTTGAGTAATTGTTTTTTATATAGGTTCCTATGCGCGCCGCACTAGTTGGCGTTGACTTTGGCAAAGGTGATTTTGCTGCAAGTTTAGACGAACTTTCTCAGTTCGCGTTATCTGCGGGAGCTGAGACCATCACAAGCATTGCGTGCAAGCGATCTAGTCCTGATGCAGCCTTATTTATAGGATCTGGCAAGGCAGACGAGATTGCACATGCTGTCATCGATCTGAGTTTAGATCTTGTCATATTCAACCATGCTTTATCCCCAGCTCAACAGCGAAATTTGGAGCGGCATCTCAAAATTCGTGTCGTTGATAGAACCAGTTTGATCCTAGATATTTTTGCTCAACGTGCCAAAAGTCACGAGGGTAAAGTGCAGGTGGAATTGGCTCAATTGCAGCATTTGGCTACACGCTTGGTGCGAGGTTGGACGCATCTCGAGAGACAAAAAGGTGGTATTGGTTTGCGTGGGCCGGGTGAAACGCAGCTGGAAACCGATCGTCGTTTATTGGGCGAACGTGTCAAAATGCTGAAGGCAAAGATGGAGAAGTTGCATAAGCAACGTGAGACTCAGCGTCGTTCGCGGGGGCGAAGTAATACCTTCACGGTGTCTTTAGTTGGCTATACCAATGCAGGTAAATCGACCCTGTTTAATACATTGACCAAGGCTGGAACCTATGCCGCAAACCAGCTTTTTGCTACGCTAGACACAACTTCGCGTCGCCTCTATCTTGAAGGTGTTGGGAATATTGTGGTATCAGATACTGTCGGCTTTATCCGTGATTTGCCGCATCAATTGGTGGCTTCTTTTCGTGCAACATTGGAAGAGACTATTCATGCTGATTTGTTGTTGCATGTGGTTGACGGTGGCAGCGCAGTGAGAAATGATCAGATCGATCAAGTTAACCATGTGCTAAAGGAAATTGGTGCGGACCATATTCCGCAGTTATTGGTTTGGAATAAGATTGATCAGGCGGATCTCTTGCCCGCGATAGAGCGTGACGAATATGGTAAAATTAACAGAGTTTTCGTTAGTGCAAAAAATGGTCAAGGTATTGATTTGTTACGAAATGCCATCGTTGAATTAATGCAGAAAACGCCAGTCGATTCTGAAATGAGTGCCGAAATTTTGCTTGAACAGTGAGATTTTTCGAATTGTTTTTCTTTTGTTTTATTTGAGTAAATTTAATAATTTATCGGGTAAGTAACGCATGCGAATTTCCTTTCTCAATCGCCTCAAACCCTTGTTGTCTTTGAATGATCCTCAATGGGGGCGTGGTTCAAAAGACGATAAGCCGGGCGGCAAAAAGCCAGAAGATGGCCCTCCTGATTTAGATCAGTTGTGGCGTGATTTTAATTTATCTATTGCCCGTGTGTTTGGTAAAAAGGGCAGCGGTGATGGTGGTGGGAGTGCCCCCAACGATTCTATGTTCGCGAAAGTTGGACTTGGTGTCATTGTTGCCGTGCTCGCATTTTTTTGGATGATCAGTGGATTTTTCATTGTGCAAGAAGGTCAGACTGGCGTGATTACAACTTTTGGCAAGTATAGTTACCAAGCCAATCCTGGTTTTAATTGGCGCTGGCCTTCACCTATTCAAGCGCATGAAATAGTCAATGTGCAACAGGTGCGTACAGTTGAAGTGGGTTATCGCAACAACGTCAAGAATAAGCAGCCAAAAGAAGCATTGATGTTGACAGATGATGAAAACATCATTGACATCCAATTCGCGGTTCAATACAAGTTGAAAGATGCAGCTAAGTGGTTGTATAGCAATCGTGATCAAGAAGAGATGATACGTCAGGTTGCTGAGACCGCGATTCGTGAAATCGTGGGGCGTAGCAAAATGGATTTTGTATTGTATGAAGGTCGTGAAAAAGTGGCGCTGGATGTGAACGTTTTGATGCAGCAAGTTCTGGATCGTTATGATTCTGGCGCTCAAATTACTAATGTGACGATGCAAGCTGTGCAACCACCTGAGCAAGTTCAAGCCGCGTTTGATGATGCTGTGAAAGCTGGTCAGGATAAAGAGCGCCAAAAGAATGAAGGTCAGGCATATGCGAACGACGTGATTCCGAAAGCCCGCGGTGAAGCATCTCGTCTGTTGCAAGATGCAGAAGGTTATCGCTCTAAAGTGATTGCGAATGCGGAAGGTAACGTAGCGCGCTTCAAACAGATTTTGGTTGAATATCAAAAGGCGCCAGGTGTGACACGTGATCGTATGTATCTCGAAACGATGCAACAAATTTTCTCCAGCACGACGAAGTTGATGATGGATACAAAGAGTGCAAATAATATGATTTATCTGCCTTTGGATAAGTTGAATTCTCAGGGTGACGCGGCGAAATCCAGCGTGCCCACTGCGGTGAATACGTTGCCGTCTGAGACTATATCTACAGTGGAAGTTCGGGGAGTTAAAGATGGTCGCGCCCGCGATTCCCGCGATAGGGAGTCACGTTAATGAATAAGTTTATTTCTTCCTTGTTGGCGTTAATCATTGTAGGAATCGCCGCTTACTCAACCATTTTTGTTGTCGATCAAAGATCGCATGCAATCGTGTTTGCATTAGGTGAAGTGAAAGCAGTAATTAGCGAGCCTGGATTGCATTTTAAATTGCCACCGCCATTCCAAAATGTGATGTTTTTGGATAAGCGTATTTTGACGATAGAGTCCCCGGAAGCGGATCGCTTTATTACTGCAGAAAAGAAAAATATTTTGGTGGATACCTATGTCAAATGGCATATCACAGAACCAAAATTGTACTTCGTTAGCTTCAACGGTGAAGAAAGTCGTGCCCGTGATCGTTTATCGCAAATTGTGAAAGCTGCTTTGAACGAAGAAATTACTAAGCGCTCGGTGCGCGATGTAATTTCAGGTGAGCGTGATAAGGTAATGCAAGCAATCCGCAAAAAAGTGACAGATGAAGCGAAGCAAATCGGTGTGGAAATCGTCGACGTGCGTTTGCAGCGTGTTGACTATGTCGAGCAGATCAATAATTCGGTGTATGAACGAATGAAGGCTGAACGTAGTCGTGTCGCAAATGAGTTGCGATCCACTGGCTTTGCTGATTCTGAAAAAATTCGTGCAGATGCAGATCGTCAGCGAATAGTAATTTTGGCTGAGGCGTATAAAGAAGCCCAAACCGTCAGCGGTGCGGGTGATGCGGAAGCGGCGAAAATCTATTCGCAAGCTTTTAGCCAGAATGCGGAGTTTTATAAATTCTACCGGAGCTTGGAAGCTTATCGTGCAAGCTTTAAGACTAAGAGTGATGTGATGGTGGTAGATCAAAACTCAGAATTCTTTAAGTATTTTAAAGCGCCAGGTGCCGGAGTGGTTGGAGCTGCGCCCAAAAAATAAATCATGTTTCGTATTTAAAAGTGGGTGTCGTTAGATAGACTGCATTTCATTTCGAACTGCAGTCTTTCTAGTTTTTGCCCAATCTATTAATGTTTGCAGTATTGTTACTACTGAAGATTGTTTCTTATGCCAAATTGGCTACTCCCCGAAAACATTGCCGACGTCTTGCCGTCGGAAGCGCGCAAGATAGAAGAGCTACGTCGTGTTTTATTAGATAATTTCCGTTGTTACGGATATGAATTAGTCATGCCGCCCTTGCTTGAGTACATTGAGTCTTTGTTGACCGGTGCAGGACAGGACATGGATTTACGCACTTTTAAATTAGTCGATCAGATTTCTGGACGCACTATGGGTGTTCGTGCAGATATGACGACGCAAGTGGCACGGATTGATGCACATTTGCTCAATCGTAAATCAGTGACTCGTCTTTGCTACGCAGGCAGTGTTTTGCATACTCGGCCTTCAGGTTTGCATGCAACGCGTGAACCTTTACAAATTGGTGGTGAAATTTATGGGCATGCTGGTCTTGAGGCAGACGCTGAGATTCAGGAGTTGGTGCTGGCCTCCTTAGCATTGGCAAATATTTCTGAGGTGCGATTAGATCTCTGTCACGTTGGTGTTCTGCGTGCACTTTTAAATAGCGACGCAGCCGCTAAACGACATGAATCGCAATTGTTTGCCCTGTTAGAAGCAAAAGATTTGCCGGCATTAAAAGAGTTGACGAAAGACTTTCAACCTCAGGTACGTCAAGCTTTATTAGATTTGCCAAATTTATATGGTGACAAAGCGATTATTCAAAAAGCCCGTGAAATTTTGCCCAAACTAGATGGGATTGCGATAGCATTGGACGAATTGGCTTATTTGGTTGATTTGGCTGGTAGTGCCAAAGTGACGGTTGATTTAGCGGATCTGCGTGGATATCACTATCACAGTGGGGTCATGTTTAATGCTTTTGTTCCAGGCTTGCCAAATGCGGTCGCACGCGGTGGTCGTTATGATCACGTGGGTGAAGCATTCGGACGTGCGCGTCCGGCAACAGGTTTCTCTTTGGACTTGCGCGAATTGGCGCGTTTGATGCCTTCCGCAGAACGTAAGAATGCGATTCTGGCACCGTGGAGTCCAGATCCAGCATTGCGTCACAAAATATTTGAATTACGCCAGGCAGGCGAAGTAGTGATACAAAATCTGCCCGGCCACGAGAATGAACAGGACGAATTTGAATGCACGCGCATGGTCGAATTCGATGGTAGTCAATGGATTTTAAAAACTGTAGGTTGATGAGCGATGTCACAAAATAAACCAGCAAAAAACGTAGTTGTCATTGGTACCCAGTGGGGTGATGAAGGCAAAGGTAAAATCGTCGATTGGTTGACGGATCACGCGCAAGGCGTGGTGCGTTTTCAAGGCGGTCATAACGCCGGCCATACTTTGGTTATCGGTGGTCAGAAGACTGCTTTGCAATTGATTCCTTCTGGGATTATGCGTGCAGGTACGGCTTGCTATATCGGTAACGGCGTGGTTTTGTCCGTGCCAGATTTGTTGCGTGAAATTGATAAGTTAGAAGCGAACGGTGTTGAAGTTTGCTCACGTTTGAAGATTTCGGAAGCTTGTCCAGTAATTTTGCCCTATCACACGGCTCTTGATGCGGCGCGTGAAGCTGCTCGTGGCGCTGCAAAAATTGGTACTACGGGTAAGGGTATTGGTCCAGCTTACGAGGATAAAGTGGCGCGCCGTGCGATTCGTGTTGCAGATTTGTTGAATCCTGAGCGCTTTGCTGAGAAGCTCAAAGAGAATTTGGAATATCACAATTTCGTATTGGTTAATTATTTAAAAGCCGAACCTGTCGATTTCCAAAAAACCTATGACGATGCGATGCGCGATGTTGCACGTATACGACCTATGGTGACGGATGTTTCCAGTGCATTACATGCCGCCTACAAAAACGGCGCAAGCTTGTTGTTTGAAGGCGCGCAAGGTAGTTTGCTCGATATTGATCATGGTACTTATCCGTTCGTCACTTCAAGTAACTGCGTTGCTGGGAATGCGTCTGCTGGCTCTGGTGTCGGTCCAGGTATGTTGCACTACATCCTCGGCATCACTAAAGCCTACACGACACGTGTGGGTTCGGGTCCATTCCCATCTGAACTGCCAACCGATCAAGGTGTTGGTAAGCACTTGGCGAGTGTTGGTCATGAGTTTGGTACAGTAACAGGTCGTGCGCGTCGTTGTGGTTGGTTTGATGCTGCATTGTTGAAGCGTTCTGTGCAAATCAACGGCGTGTCTGGCATGTGTTTGACCAAATTGGATGTATTGGATGGTTTGGAGTCTCTTAAGTTGTGCACTGGCTATACAATTGACGGCAAAGCCGTTGATATCTTCCCGGTTGGTGCTGAAGACGCAGCACGCTGTGTTGCTGTGTACGAAGAGATGCCTGGTTGGTCCGAGTCTACCGTAGGAGCACAATCTATGGATGCCTTGCCAGTCAATGCGCGTAATTACATCAAACGCATCGAGGAATTAGTTGGTGTACCTATCGATATGGTTTCCACCGGTCCTGATCGTGAAGAAACCATCGTATTGCGTCATCCGTTTCTGTAATTGAACTCCAGTCGATTTTGTAATTGATATTGAAAAGTTGTCGATCTTGAATACTGAGCAAAAAGATTTGTGGGTTTCTTGGGATGAGTATCATCGCTCGATAGAACTCTTAGCATTGAAAATCCATGAATCGGGCTTGCAGTTCGATCATATTTTGTGTCTTGCGCGCGGAGGACTTCGCATAGGTGATGTCTTCTCGCGTTTGTTCAAATTACCCTTGAGCATACTTTCTGTTAGTTCTTATCGCGGGTCTTCGGGGCAAGATCAAGGACAAATTCAAATTGGTGGAAGTGTCGCTAGTGTCGAGAAAAGTTTACGAGGAAGAGTTTTACTGGTGGATGATTTGGTTGATTCCGGCATTACGTTTCGGGAAGTTCAACCGTGGTTACGTAATCGCTATCCAGAAATCAATGAGATTAAAAGTGCAGTGATTTGGGTGAAATCAGTATCGGTAGTTGTGCCTGATTTTTATCTAGAATATCTGCAAGGTACACCGTGGATCCATCAACCATTTGAAATTTATGACACCTTAAGCTTGGAAGAAATCAAAGGCAAAGGTTAAGGAAGTGTCGTTGTGGTGAGAGCTATGAGTGGCGACGGTCAATAAAGAAAAGACGACAGGTGGTTTATAAGAGGTCTTCTTTTTATCTCCGAGATCCATTAAGGTCAGGTTTAGATGCGTGGCGTTAAAATAGAGGCGATCGCAAATTTGTGCTTAATCAAATTCCGCGCAAAATAAAAAAGCCGTTGACGAATCAACGGCTTTTTTAAAAATTGCTGGTGCCCACGGAGGGACTCGAACCCCCACACCCGAAGGCACATGGACCTGAACCATGCGCGTCTACCAATTCCGCCACGTGGGCAACGAAGAACAAGATTATAAAGTAATGCCTCATAAAGTCAATGCATCGACGGCGCAAATATGAGCCTGCGCTTGAATTACGAGAAAAATTTTAGTGGTACCAACGATCTACCTTTGCAAAGACTAGGTATTTTCTAGGTAACCCGATAAACTGTTTATATCTTACGAACCACCCAAAACAAGCAATTTGTATTACTTTATCTAAAAGAGATTCCATCGTTTTGAACAAACATCTTTACTCCATCCCCAGCCGCGAAGATATTCTCGGCGTCTTGCGTACTTCAAAAACAAGTTTGAAGGCAACATCGATTGCAAAAAAATTAGGCGTGAAACCTGAGGAGATCGACGGCATGGCTAAACGACTGAAAGCAATGGAGCGCGAAGGCCAAATTGCACAGGATAAGCTGGGTAATTTTTCCGCTTTGGCACAAGATAATGTCATCGTCGGTAGGGTTAGTAGCCATCGTGACGGCTATGGTTTCTTGACGCCTGATGATGGTAGCCCAGATTTATTTCTCCCTGAGCGTGAAATGGCGCGCATTCTTAATGGTGACAGAGTTACTGCACGAGTAGTTGGTACAGACCGTAAAGGCCGCCTCGAAGGTAGCGTATCAGAAATTCTCGAGCGAGCGAATACGCACATTATTGGACGATTGATTCAAGAGAACGGTGTTTGGTTGATCGCACCCGAAGATAACCGGATTAATCAAGATATTTTATTGGCAGGCTCGCCAGGAAAAGCCAAGGCGGGGCAGGTCGTTAGTGTTGAATTGGTAGAGCAACCGACCAAGTATTCACAAGCGATTGGTAAGGTTGTTGAGATCTTGGGTGAAATTGACGATCCAGGCATTGAAATTGAAATTGCGGTACGTAAATTTGGTGTGCCACATGAATTTTCTGATGCTGCGCAGAAGGCCGCTAGTAAATTGCCGTTTGACGTTGGCTCAAAAGATTTGGAAGAGCGAGTTGATTTACGTGATATCTCTCTGGTAACGATTGATGGCGAAGATGCTCGTGATTTTGATGATGCGGTGTATTGCGAACCTTGCAAAATAGGGCGCGAGAAAGGATATCGTTTGCTGGTAGCAATTGCCGACGTTAGTCATTATGTTAAGCCGAATGACGCGATTGATGACGATGCACTCTTACGCAGTACTTCTGTGTATTTTCCGCGCCGTGTGATTCCTATGTTGCCGGAAAAATTATCGAATGGCTTGTGTTCGCTCAATCCCAATGTTGATCGCTTGACGCTCGTATGCGATATGGTGATTTCTCTCGATGGTGAAGTTACAGCGTATCAATTTTATCCTGCAGTGATCCACTCCGCTGCACGTTTTACGTACACTGAAGTGGCTGCGATTTTAGGTAATACCAAAGGCCCGGAAGCACATAAACGATTGCCACTAGTACCGCACTTATTACATCTGTATGAGGTTTTCCAGGTCTTATTGAAAGCCCGTCATCGTCGCGGTGCAATCGATTTTGAAACGACTGAAACGTACATCGTCGCGAATGCTGCAGGCAAGATAGAAAAAATACTGCCTCGTACCCGCAATGATGCGCATCGCTTGATCGAGGAATGTATGTTGGCTGCTAACGTTTGTGCTGCCAGCCTTTTGCAAGAATATGAGCACTTGGGCGTGTATCGCATACATGCTGGTCCAACGAAAGAAAAACTCACTCAAGTTCGTAATTTTTTACGTCAAGTGGGATTGAATTTGATGGGGGGCGACAGCCCATCCGCATCAGACTATGCGCAATTGATGGAGAAAATTAAGAGTCGACCTGATTCGCAATTATTACAAACGATGCTGCTACGTTCTATGCAACAGGCGGTGTACAGTCCCGATAATATTGGCCACTTCGGTTTGTCTTACGATGCCTATGCGCACTTCACAAGCCCGATCCGTCGCTATCCTGATTTACTCACACATCGGGCGATTAAAGCAATCCTGTTAGGTAAGAAGTATGAGCCTAAGGGTATTGATACCAGTATTCTCAATACCACCATCTCAAATGCCGCGCGTAAGCAAATGGCGGTAGACAGGGCAGCTGGCAAAGAGCGTCACCAAAAAGAACAAACGATTTGGGACATGCTCGGAACGCATTGCTCTGCAAATGAACGACGTGCTGACGAAGCTTCACGTGACGTCGAGGCTTGGCTCAAATGTTATTACATGAAGAGTAAATTGGGCGAAGAATTTACCGGTACGATTTCCGGCGTGACACAATTCGGCCTGTTTGTACAATTGGATGAAATGTTCGTCGAGGGCTTGGTACATATTACTGAACTTGGCGCAGATTATTTTCAATTCGACGACGCTCGGCATGAATTGCGGGGCGAAAGAAGCGGTAAACGTTATCAACTTACTGATAAAGTTAAAGTAGTTGTAAGTAGGGTCGATATCGATGCCAGAAAGATTGATTTGTCGTTGGCCACCAGTGCAGTCCCTAATCGATTCCCGAAAACGCGTGAACTTGAAGAGGTCGCTGAAACACGTCAAGGGAAGCGTAGCGCCAATTTGAAAGTAGGCCGTGTAATCGACAATGAAAAGCCAGCGCTCAGTACAAAAGCGAAACCGCGAAAAGAGCCCGCGATTTATGTCGAGACGCCACCAAATAAAGTAAAGCGCAAGAAAGTATCGGTCGCAGCGACTCGCGCTGAACGTAAAGCTAAAACTGCGCCGCCTATGCGTAAGAAGCGTTGAACTAGTTTTGCGCGATACGTTTGATCAGTTCACTTTATGATCGATTAGTAAGTTATTAATAAAATATTTAAATACCTATAAAGAAGTGTGCAATGAAAAGTAAAATGATTTTCGGTTTCCATGCGGTGACCTCTCGTATTCGCCATGAAGCCTCATCAGTAGAGGAAATCTACGTCGACAATGATCGTTCTGATCGTCGCATGCAAGAGTTGATTCATGCGGCCAAATCAGCTGGTATCCGCATTATTCAGGCGGACGATCAACGTTTGTCAAATATCGTTGGTACCCGTCGTCATCAAGGTGTGGTTGCAAAGGCTGGTGAATTGTCACTCGCGCGTAATCTGGATGAGTTGCTCGATGCAATTGAAGGTCCACCACTATTGTTGATTTTAGATGGCATTACTGATCCCCATAATCTCGGCGCTTGTTTGCGTGTAGCCGATGGTGTTGGCGCGCATGCGGTAATTGCACCTAAAGATCGTGCTGTCGGATTGAATGCTACTGCCGAAAAAGTTGCAAGTGGTGCGGCGGAGACTGTTCCTTACATTACGGTGACGAATTTGGCTCGCACTATCCGCGATTTGAAAGAACGTGACATCTGGATTATCGGGACTTCTGATGACGTAGAAAAAACGATTTACGACGTTGATTTCAAAAGTGGTATCGCGATTGTGATGGGCAATGAAGGCGAAGGTATGCGCCGATTAACCCGTGAAAATTGCGATATGCTGGTACAAATTCCTATGTTGGGCTCTGTCGAAAGTTTGAATGTCTCGGTCGCCTCTGGCGTTTGTTTGTACGAAGCCCGTCGTCAACGTATCGCTGCTCAGTAATTTATTCCATCGATTTGGCGCTGTGCATCTTTGCTGTGGAACAATGACGGTAATAGATTCAGAGAATTAAACGCGCTCAGCGCCATTTCGCAAAAAACATTACACTAGTGTTTTGTTTTTTCGCCTGATGTGCAGCTCTGCACAAATCTCATTCATTTATTTCCGGACTATGTTTAAGCAATTACGCGAAGATATCGCTAGTATTATTCAACGTGACCCCGCCGCTCGCAACACTTGGGAGGTGATTACCTGTTATCCGGGCTTGCAAGCGATTGTGATGCATACGTGGGCGCAGTGGTGCTGGACCCATGGAATGAAGTGGTTAGGACGTTTTATCGCGCATTTGGCACGTATCTTTACTGGCATCGAAATCCATCCAGGTGCGACAATTGGCAAACGAGTTTTTATTGACCATGGTTTCGGCGTTGTGATTGGTGAGACGGCTGTGATCGGTGATGATTGCACCATTTATCAAGGTGTGACATTAGGTGGTACATCGCTAACCAAAGGCGCTAAACGTCATCCGACACTAGAGCAAGGCGTGATCGTTGGTGCTGGAGCCAAAGTCTTGGGCGGTTTTACCGTAGGTGCCGGTGCAAAGATTGGCTCCAATTCAGTGGTGATTAAACCTGTTCCTGCGGGGGCAACTGCGGTCGGGAATCCAGCTCATATTGTTCAATCAGCGCAGAACAAGGAAGCTGCACATGAAACATTCGGCTTTAGTGCTTATGGTCTGGGTACGAATGGCGATGATCCGATTTCTAAAGCATTTCGCCAATTGACTGAACATGTTTGTTCGCAGCAAGAGCAAATAGAGAAATTGCGCGCAGCGATTAAAGTTGCCGGCATTGTATGTGAAAAGTCACTCAATGAAAGACGCTTAGATGCTACTGAGATTTCTCAGTTGGTGGATTGAGAAGCGCATTGTTCAAACGTTGGCGCAGCTCAGATATAGATAAATTCTAGTTTGCCTTGCGAGTCTAGGCGTAGCCAGCCACCGCGCTTGTTTTGGTGATGATCGCAATCCCAGTCTGGCAAGACGTAGCGTAAACCATGTGCTTCTTGATGAATTGCATTTCTGTGGGTATGACCATGGATTAAAGTTGCGCCCGGATATTGTTCGCAGAGCGACATTACTGCATCAGGATTGACGTCCATGATCGCCATACTTTTATTCTGTTGTTCCGTGTTACTAGCTTTGCGCATGCCAAGGATGATCGCTTTACGCTCTGCTAACGGTTTGGCTAAAAAAGCGGTCTGCCATTCTGTTTGACGTACCATTGCACGGAATGTCATGTAACTGGTATCGTCTGTGCAGAGTGCGTCACCATGCGAAATGAGTAGGTGACATTCTCCTATGCGAAGTTCGGTCGGGTCATTCAATAATTCAACACCAGCTGACTGTGCAAAATGGCTACCTATCAAAAAATCTCGGTTGCCAGCGATCCAGAAGATTTTTACGCCAAAATCATTGAGTGCGCGCAAAGCCCCGATGATTTCTTGATTGTAACTATTTTCGCCATCGTCGTCACCAGCCCAATATTCAAATAAATCTCCTAATAAATACAGTCGTTCAGTATTGCGCGCTTGTTCGCTCAGGAATCGCAAAAAATAGTCGGTCGTCCGCGGTAGCGCATCCGACAAGTGAACGTCAGAAACAAACAGCGCAAGAGCTTTCTCCTGCAATTTGTTTGACAATTTCGGATCAGACTTTGTGGCTAGCATCAATATTTCACTGAATAATTTTGTCTGAACTGGTTTTAGATAATTTCTGCTTTTTCGATGACGATGTTTTCAACGGGCACGTCAGCAAACAAACCGGAACGAGTCGTCTTTGAAGCGGAAATTTTGTCAACAATTTCTGTCCCTTCGATTACTTCACCAAAGACACAATAACCCCAACCATCTTGGCCGGGAAAATCTAAGAAATCGTTTTTGGTTGTATTGATGAAGAATTGTGCCGAAGCAGAATGCGGATCGCTAGTGCGTGCCATGGCTAACGCATAACGAACATTTTTTAGACCATTGTTCGCTTCGTTCTCGACGTTGCCATTCGTTGGTTTTTGCTTCATTCCTGCCTCGAAGCCACCACCTTGTATCATAAAACCAGCAATGACACGGTGAAATATCGTGCCGACATAATGTCCAGACTCGACGTAGGACAGAAAATTAGCGACGGTCTTTGGTGCTTTATCCGCATTGAGTTCAATTTTGATTGCGCCTAAATTAGTGGTAAGTAGCACTGCCATGATGACCTCTTCTTAAAAATAGTTTGCGTATTGTAAATGAAGCTGATTTGGAATTTGTGTAAAAGCGTCACTAAATGTCAAAGTGACGAGATTATTTAATTTGTTTGATCGAGATAATCGTAATCATCTTAACGGGAACATTTTGATGAATGCTGACTTCGGAGGTTGGTGTTGATTTGATTTTTTCGACGACGTCCCAACCTTCAATGACTTTACCGAATGGGGTATATCCTGCTGCAAAAATTAAGGCACGTGAGCGAGGCAAAGTAATTGGTTCGCCATTTTTCATAACTTGAACTGGATCACCTTCAGCGATAGGTTGATAATTGAGAAAGTCATTGTTGTTTACATTGATATAGAATTGTGCACGTGCCGAGTTAGGATCATTTGTCCGCGCCATCGCTACGGTTCCAATATCATTTTTCAACTCATGTTCAAAGGCAGTCTTGGCTTCAGAAACCACGGGTTTGTCCGTTGGTTTTTCTCGCATCGCGGCATCCATGCCACCACCTTGAATCATAAAATTATCAATCACGCGGTGAAATATTGTTTTGTTATAGTGGCCTTTTTTTACGTAGCGTAGAAAATTTTCGACTGTTTTTGGTGCCTTTTCTGGATATAGTTCCAGAACAATATCACCCACTGATGTTTTGATATTTACCTTGGGTCGCTCTTGTGCTTGTGCCAAAGTCACGAAGAAAGTAAGGAAACTAACAGCACTCAATTGTAAAAAATGACGGCGATAATGCTTGATCATTATTGACTCCTTTTGTAATTATTGCAATTTTTCATGATAATTTTGATGCAAACTTTTAGGCGAACTTGTATGTGAATTTGCGTATGAGTTTGTGTCTATGTCTACTAACTACCAGTACGTTCTTGCCTGATGAGCCATTTACCATCTTGCTTAACCATTGTGAGGGTTTTTCGGCTGCTAGCCATCAAAGCACCTGATTGATAATTTTGCCTAAATTTGACAGTCGCTGTATTGCCTTCGACATTGATACTGGGAGAGTCAATATTGATTGCAATCTTGCCTTTGCCTTCAATTCTCGTGCGGCGTTCTTCCATCCACGACTTACGGGATTCGCCGTTTGGTGTTTGAAAATCTTTTGCATAATGAGCTAGATAAGCTTTTGTATTTTTTGCGCTCCAGACATTGATCCAACGTTTGATCGTCTGCTCGATTTCATTTTGTGCTACGGCATGAGATTTGTTTGTAGTAACTTTTTTAGGAGCAAGTGCAAATTTGCTTTCTGGTGTTTCTACTTTCGCGACAATCTTTGAAATGAGTTCTGTTTTTGGAATTTCTCTTGCGGTAATTTTGGCAGTTTCTTGTATAGAATCAGATTCCAACCTTGGGCCTGTAATTTGGTTTGTGTCTTCGTAAAAAATACGCCAAATTCCAGATTCTTTACCCCAATATTGTCGCCGCTTGGTAGAGCTGAGCCCACGATTCGTTTGAATATCTAAAACAAAATTGCTAACGATAATTTCTTCTCTTCCTGGATATTTGAATTGGGATAGTTCACGTAATTTTACGTTGCTCCCTGGTTTATTGATCACCTGAGTTTGTTTAGAAACCCAAGTTGAAGCCGAATCATTTACGGCATTTTTGAAATTCTTAGCGTAGAGAGAAGTCGCTACATTAGCATTGCTGGATAGTAAACTTTGCTGCCAGTTATCAATCAAACGACGAGCATTTTGTCTTTCGGCATTCCAATTGGCACGTGAAACGAATTCAATGCGGTCACTAATAATGACAGGCGTCCTAGCAATATCAACGATAGCAGAAATTTTCAAAAAGTCCGGATTTGAGAGTACTACGCAACCGTCTGAAGCGAGCGGTGCGCGACTGTAGTTGGTTGATGGGACACCATGTAGCCAAATGCCTGACCCGCCTCGTCCTTTTAATTTATCCCATTCATTTGGATAATTTAAGGGAAGAGCGCCGGGGCCATAAAAGTCAGGTAACTTCGCACCAGGAAGGCGATTAGTGATGTAATAAACACCTAGAGGGGTACGTTGGTCACCTTCTTTGAATTTATCCATGCCAAGTTTGCCTTGACTGACATAGTAATCGCTTAATAAGGTCGGGATTCCGCCAATGTTTTCATACAAGTACAGCCTAGCCCGCTTCGCATCCATTACAAGAGAATAACGCTGTTCATCACTCATCTGTAATAAGACGCTAGGTATTAAGTCCTTGTTTGGTCTTTCAGTGATTGCGCGTAATCGAGCAACTGCCTCATCATTTAGGTCTTTTAATTTGTCTTGAGGGGGACTGCTGGCTGCACCAAACCGATTGACAGGTCGCGTTCTCATTGCGATCAGATCACCTCGAATTAAGTGTGCTAAATGAAAGTTAGGGTAGGCAAGTAACAGCTCATCGACCTTTGCTTGTGCTTTTCCGAGTTCATTATTTGCTAGATACTTATAAGTTTCAATCAAAAGCAAATCAGGGTTTGGACCTGTTTTCTCGATCGATGCTTGAATTTTTGAGGGCGGATTGTTATTCGCAGATGCGAAGTCCATTAACCCTGCAATAAGTGAAATAGCTCCAGCTACGAAACATGTGAATGTTCCAGCATGCCGTAGCGCCGGAACTTTACTTCGAAATAATAAATACATCAGTTACCCGAACGCTCCTGCTTAATTAGCCATTTACCATCTTGTTTGGATAACACCAAAGTCTTGTGACTGGCGGAAGATAAACGGTCTGAAGTGTAAAATTGTTTGAATTTAACTGTCGCCACATTGCCGTCAATGCTAATGTGTGGGGCATCAATACGAACTCCAATTTTGCCTTTTCCTTCTATCCGTGAACGTCTATCTTCAGCCCAGTTACTTCTGGATTCACCTTTCGGTGTTTGAAAATCTTTTGCGTAATAATTCAAGTACTTCGAGACATTTTGACTGCTCCATGCTTTCGCCCAAGCTTCGACCGTATCTAAGACATTATCTTTGTCATTATTTGGAACCACAGGTTTGGTTGGGGGCGTAGGCGTCGACTTAGGCTCGCTAACTTTTGCAGGTGGTGTCGCAGTGACTGTTGGTGTATTCGGAATACTGGCAATTGGTGGTGGATTATTCGTCGTTGTTTTTGGATTAGTACCGCCAGTTGTGTTGCCAATCAGATTTTTCACAAGATTTAGTTTCAACTTCGCAGTTGAATTACCGGAATCAAGTTGCAAAGCTTTGTCATAGGATTGACTTGCCAATTTTGCATAGACATCACCGAGATTCTCGTGGGCTGTTCCGTACGTGGGATTTGTCCGTATCGCCATTTCCAAGGCTGCGCTGGCTTTCAGAAACTGTCCGTTCGACGCATACAGTACCGCCAAATTATTATATGGCTCTGGTAGTTCCGGATAGTCATCGGTGAGCTTACTAAAAATGGTTATCGCTTCAGCAGGCTTATTTTGTTCAGTCAAAATAATGCCTTTCAGAAAGCGCATCTGCGCGTCTTTAGGGCGTTGCGAAAGCACCGCATCGATCTTTTTAATCGCTTCATTCAATTGACCAGCTTTATAAAGTTTACTGGCATCACTAGCATCATCCGCCCATACCAGTGGCGAGAATCCAATGCTTAATATAATCGCAGCACATGCGGTTTTTATTGAGTGTCGCATAATTTAATTTGAAGTCTTTTCTAATATCGGTAGGTCAGGAATGGGATAGTAAATGGCGCAAATGGTTTGATTTGTATCTCTGGGCTGAAAATGCGCCTGAAATAAATTATCTATTTTGATGCTGTGCTTAATGACGAAATAAATCAGGCGCAATCTTAACAAATAAACTCGCTACCGCGTTATAGAGTTTGGCATATTGCTGTGAAAAAGTGGCATTGTGTTCGCGATTGAGACGAATTCTTTCGTAGTTTCGTAGCAAATGAAATGCATTGCTAGGTTTTAGTGTTTGCGGCTGCCTTATTCAATATCTTCCGGATGTAAGAAAAGTACATTTAAAGTAATAAAAAATTATGTTAATTTAAGTTTTTTTAATTAAATGAAATGCTGCTGCACAATTTCTCCTATTTCAAATTTAGTTCTTTCTGTACCATTATCATGTAAAATTCGCGGTTCTCTTTAATCATTTTTACAGTTAAAGATGGGTAAGTTGGTTCTAGCATGATGCTTGCATGATTTGTTTTTTGTATTACGGAAGATCATAGAATGAATAAAAATAATATTGTCCGTAATCCCGCATTGCATGTTCCAGACTATTGGGAAAATGCAAAATTAGAATTGATGAAGCGAGATCGAATCTTACGAAAATTGATTCCACATTTTGGTGATTTATATTTACTTGGTCGAGACGATCCATTTACCACTTTGACCAGATCCATTATTGCGCAACAAATTTCTGGAGCATCTGCAAATGCACTTTGGGAGAAATATTTAGGCGTTTGTTCCAAATCAACGCCGAATGAAGTTCTTAGTGCTGGCAAAGATCGATTACTCTCATGTGGCTTGTCGAAACGTAAAGCAGACTATATCCTTGATTTAGCAGGGCACTTCAAAGACGGCAGCGTGCATGTCGACAATTGGGTTGATATGAGCGATGAGGCAGTGATTGCTGAATTGGTTCAAATCCGCGGAATTAGTCGCTGGACCGCTGAAATGTTCTTGATTTTTAATTTGTTACGCCCAAATATCTTACCTTTAGATGACGCTGGCCTGATCAGTGGAATTAGCAAAAATTATTTTTCCGGAGAGCCAGTTTCACGTATTGATATTCGTGAGGTGGCGGCAAACTGGGAACCTTGGCGGACGGTTGCTACATGGTATATGTGGCGTAGTTTGGATGAAAAGTTAGCTTAACTTGATACAATCAAGCTTATTTCTTTAACTCGTGTGGAATTTTTAAGGAGGCACGATGACTAAAACGACATTCCTGGGATTCGAGCAATCAATTGCAGAGCTCGAAACAAAAATTGAAGAGTTGCGCTTTGTGCAAGACGATTCGGCAGTAGATATTTCGGAAGAAATTGATCGTCTTTCGCAAAAAAGTCAAATGTTGACAAAAGATATCTATGCCAAATTGACGCCTTGGCAGGTGTCTCAAATTTCACGCCATCCGCAACGTCCATATACGTTGGACTATATCTCGCAAATCTTCACTGATTTTCATGAGTTGCACGGTGATCGAGCCTTCGCAGATGATCTTGCCATCGTAGGTGGTTTGGCTCGCTTCAATGGTCAAGCATGTATGGTGATCGGGCATCAAAAAGGGCGAGACACCAAAGAACGTGCAATGCGTAACTTCGGTATGCCTAAGCCTGAAGGTTACCGCAAAGCGATGCGCCTTATGAAATTGGCTGAGAAATTTGATATTCCTGTATTTACTTTCGTTGATACTACTGGGGCATGGCCAGGAATTGACGCCGAGGAGCGCGGTCAATCGGAAGCTATCGGGCATAATTTGTACGTGATGGCCGAATTGAAAGTTCCTTTGATCGCGACTATCATTGGGGAAGGCGGTTCAGGTGGAGCGCTGGCGTTAGCAGTAGGGGATGCTGTGTTAATGCTGCAATATGCAACATATTCGGTGATTTCTCCCGAAGGTTGTGCGTCTATTTTATGGAAAACATCTGAACGCGCTTCCGATGCGGCCGAAGCGCTCGGATTGACTGCAAACCGACTAAAGGCAATGGGGTTAATTGATAAGATTATTAATGAACCTCTTGGTGGCGCGCATCGCGATCCTAAACAAATGTGCGCTTTGGTGAAACGAGCGTTGGCAGATACATTACGTCAATTTCAAGGAATGAAGACAAAAGAATTACTCGCTAATCGCCATGAAAAATTAATGAGCTATGGCAAATTTAAGGAAACTCGAGTTTCCGAATGAGTCAGTCGCACTCGCAAAGTGCCGAGGAGTTAAAGAAACGTTTTTTTGCTAAACTCACTAGCATCATTCAAACGCAAAATCTTCACTGTCAGACAACTGGAATTGCGGTTGCTTACAGTGGAGGCCTCGATTCCACCGTACTCCTAGCACTAACTTCCCTCTACGCTCAACAAGAGCAAATCCCTGTTTTTGCGTACCATATCAATCATGGAATAAGTGCTAATGCGCTAGTTTGGCAAAAGCATTGCGAAGATACCTGTTCTAAATTGGGGATTCCGTTCAGAACTGATCAGGTCGTGATTAAAAATCAAGGGAAGGGGATTGAATCTATCGCAAGAACTGAGAGATATCAGGCACTTGGACGGCTATGCAAAATCGATCAAGTAAATTTTTTGCTGGTAGCCCATCATCTTGATGATCAGGCGGAAACCATGCTGATGCAATTGTTTCGAGGCACAGGATTACGTGGGCTCGCTGGTATGGATGAATTTAATTTCGCTCCAACTTTACTCAATTCACCACATATTCTCATCGGACGACCTTTATTATCTGAGTCGAAGAATGCAATACAGATTTATGCGAATTTCAATCAATTAAGAAATATCGAAGATGAGTCGAACGCGGATTTGGTTTTTACGCGCAATGCAACTCGCCATTTGTTGATGCCAAAAATTGAAGAAGTTTTCCCTCAGTTTGTGCAGCGTCTATTTCGTACTTCTGTGCATACCCGCTCTGCGCAACGCCTGCTTGACGAGCTTGCTGCGACTGATTTGAACGCTTGTAGTGAAAATAATGTCTTGGACTTGACGCAATTGTTAGCATTGAATGCTGATCGGATTTCAAATGTATTTCGCTATTGGCTCAGCATTAATCACGTACAACTGCCATCAACTTCGAAAATCGCCGAAATCCAAGATCAATTGTTTAATGCTCGTGAAGATGCGCGAGTAACGATTCATCATGGCGAACATTCAATTTGTCGTTATGCTTCAAAAATATACCTGCTTGATCAACGACTGGTGAGTACCCATCAAGCAGATATTGAGTTTCAGTGGAGCGGAGAGCCGTCAAAATATTTTTCAGAGTTAAAGGGAACATTAATTTTTCAACGCGGTGAAGTTGGTGTTTGTGTCAACATTCTCAATGAGAAAACGATGGTTATCCGTCGGCGTCTGGGAGGTGAGCGCCTACGGTTAGCGAAAAATAGACCTACTCGGGATATGAAAAGTCATTTTCAAAGTGCCAAAATACCCTTTTGGCTGCGTGAAAAATTGCCGTTTATTTACATCGATGATCAATTATTTTTCGTCGGTTTATTAGGCGTCGACGCAGCTTTTTTAGTGGATGAACAGACTGAACCCAACGGGACTAGCACTAAAATCGAATTGACTTGGATTCCCGATAACCGCATGAATTTGGCTGAAGTAAAGAATTGAATGGTAAATATGAAAAGACAAATTGTTCTAGATACTGAAACGACAGGGTTAAATCCGCGATTAGGTAATCGTGTGATTGAAATTGGTTGTGTCGAATTAGTTGATCGTAAACTCACAGGTAATAATTTTCACCGTTATATTAACCCTGAACGCGAATCGGAAGAGGGGGCACTGGCGGTGCATGGGCTAACCACGGAATTTTTGAGTGATAAACCTATATTTGCACAAGTCGCAGATGATTTTTTAGAATTCGTGCGCGATGCTGAATTAGTAATTCATAACGCTCCTTTTGATATGGGCTTCTTAAATGCTGAGTTTGATCGTTTGGGGTTGTCGAAGCTCGATGATTACGTGGCTGCCGTCGTTGATACGCTGGTTCAAGCGAAAGAATTGCATCCGGGCAAACGAAATTCCTTAGACGCCTTGTGCGATCGATATGAAATTTCAAATGCTCATCGAAAATTGCACGGAGCCCTGCTTGATGCAGAGTTATTAGCAGACGTATTTTTGGCAATGTCTCGCGGTCAAAATAGTTTTAGCATTGAAATTGAAGACGAGCCGGTACATGCTGCCGTTGAGATGATCGAACTAACAGAACAAGATTACGACGTAATTGTTGTATTTGCAGAAAATGGTGAAAAGCAAGCACATGAGGGACTATTGACAGATATTAATAAAGCAACTCAGGGCGCCTGTCTTTGGCAATTAGAGGCGGATGCTGGAAGACTTAATTCATAACCCTTTATTGATAGCACTTAGCAATGGACTATTCCTCAAACGATGAAATAGTTCTTTTGCTTCTATAATTAGTTCTCATGGTTTTTTGACATTTTTCGACAGAAATCCAACACAAATAGTAAAAATATTTTTCTCGCCACCCTAAAGTGGCGTTTTTTTTTGCCGTTAATGTTTGTAGGATCAGTTTAAAAATAAATCAAAAATATTTTGAGTTAGGCCTAAAGTTTCCTGAATTGATGCCGTTAATGATGTGAGAGTTGGGCATATTTTTCTTTTCCTAAAGACTTAAGTTGTTGATTTCAATAATTTTTATTCTGTTTTAAGTAGTTCTCGTCTTCAAATAAAAATTACTTAATAAATAGTGATTTATCTCAAATAATCCAATGTAGGATCAATTCCTATTGGATTTTTCTTGTTTTTCCGCATTTAACTCCATTGTTTCGCTGATACACTCATTTTTCGTCAAGCACCACAATCTGTCTCACTGGCAACACATTTCGCTAGGGCAAATAAGTGGGAGTTCTAAAATGACACCAAATGACATGATGGCTGAAATCCGCGATGCAAATTTAAGCTACTTGATGCTCGCGCAGCAAATGATTCGTGCGGATAAGGCGACGGCAATCTTTCGCTTAGGAATTAGCAAAGAAATCGCTGATTTGATCGAGGGAATGAACAATGCTCAGATTTTAAAATTGGCAGGCTCAAATATGATGTTGGCTCGCTTCCGGTTTGAGGACAGCTCAATTCTTTGTATGCTGACCAATTACAATAAGGAACGTAGTCTTGCTCATTCACATGCGGCCATTTTGATGGCGGGTCAAAAAGTTGAAGAAATCGTTTAACTGTTGAATTGTGAATCTGAATCTGAAAATAGTCGAGGTGTGAAATGGCAACGAAAAGTATTGTAAATGAAGCTAATGAAATTCAATTGGCTGTTGACCTTGTCAATTTAGGTGCGCGTTTGCAGTTGCTCGAATCTGAAACATCTCTTTCAAGAGAGCGGTTATTGAAGATTTATAAAGAGTTAAAAGGCGTTTCGCCACCAAAGGGGATGTTGCCTTTTTCAACAGATTGGTTCGTGACGTGGCAGCCCAATATTCATTCGTCGCTCTTCATGAATATCTTTAAATACTTGCGAGATCATGCCGACATTGATGGTATTCATGCGGTTGTAAAGGCTTATAAATTGTATCAGGAACAAATGCCAACTCCTGATGGTGATGATCCGGTCTTATCCTTGACCAGAGCTTGGACCTTGGTTCGTTTTTTTGAGGGGAATTTGCTCTCCTTCGTGAAATGCAAACAATGCGGCGGACAATTTGTTGGGCATTCTCTGGATTTGCATGATCATTATGCGTGCGGTTTGTGTCATGTTCCTTCTCGTGCTGGTAAAACTAAGAAATCGCGCGCCGCAGAAGTTGAACGTGTATTAAATTAAGATCTTTGTCTTCGTACTACAGTGTTCTGGTGATATGATTTTGAGAAAACTGTAGATATGAGGTGAGGGTTTTGAAATTTTCGATCGGCATTAAGTCCTTATTTCTGCAAATAACCTCTCTATTATTAACTTTTGTATTATTGAGTTTTGTTTCTTCCGCTTTTAAGATTTCATTCTCACTTTTCTCACTCCTCTTCTTACATGCCTGTGTTGCCGCATTCGCGGCATACCTATTTGAATTTGATTGGTGGTGGTGGCCAATTCAATTCAGTTTCCCTCTAGCGGCGTATTTTTTGTCGCAATTTGAAATCTCCCCTTATTACTATTTTATTGTACTAATTATTTTTTCGACGCTATTTTGGTCGACCTATAGAACGCAGGTTCCATATTTTCCTTCACATTCTCAGTTGTTGGCACCTATATTGGAGCTGGTCGTTGATCGTAAGAACTTGAAATTGATTGACATTGGTAGCGGAATGGGCGGTTTATTGATTAATTTGTCAGCAAAGCGTAGCGATGGAGACTTTACTGGGGTAGAAATTGCTCCGTTGCCTTGGTTTGTAAGCATCGTTCGAGCCGCTTTTTTGAAGTCAAATGTCAAATTCAGGCTGGGCGATTTTTATTGCAAAGATTTCTCGGAGTTTGATGTCGTATTTTGCTATTTGTCTCCCGCTGCGATGCCGCGAGTATGGGAGAAGGTGAAGCGCGAAATGGTGCCGGGCTCGCTCTTTCTAAGTTATGAGTTTATTGTTCCATTCGTAGCGCCGGATATTTCAGTGGAAGTTGGCTTTGATGGCGTGTATTTGTATGGCTGGCGCATATAATGAAACAACAGAAATATATTTTTTGGGCAATATTCAGGAAAATGTTGCCTAATGTTACGTGATCGCTGGTATTCTTAAGTTGTAGCTCGAAAGCCATCGTAATTCGGGGTCAAACTGTTTAAGGAGTCTAACTCGTGTTAGTTATTGTGGGTTATATAGTCGTCTGTGGTTCTGTCTTCGGCGGATTTGTGATGAGCGGTGGTCATTTAGCCGTTTTGTTTCAACCCCTTGAGCTCTTGATGATTGGCGGTGCCGCGGTCGGTGCGTCACTCGTCGGAAATAATTCGAAAACTTTAAAGGCATCGCTAAAAGCATTACCAAGTGTTCTTAAGGGTTCTAAATACAGTAAAGCGCTCTACATGGAGTTGATGACCATGTTGTTTGACGTATTGACGAAAATCCGCAAAGAGGGCCTGATGTCTATCGAAGGTGATATTGAGAAGCCTGAGGAGAGTCCCCTTTTTAGTAAATATTCCTTGGTGGTTTCGGACCATCACCTGATGGAGTTTTTAAGTGATTATTTGCGGTTGATGGTATCTGGAAATATGGACGCTTTTCAGATAGAGAACCTCATGGATAACGAGCTAGAAACCCATCATCATGAGGGTGCAATTCCTGCTCATTTTATTGCGAAGCTGGGCGATGGCTTGCCAGCATTTGGTATCGTTGCGGCTGTGATGGGGGTGGTGCACACCATGGAGTCGGTCGGTATCCCTCCAGCGGAATTGGGAATCTTGATTGCACATGCCTTGGTTGGAACGTTTTTGGGTATTTTATTGGCCTATGGTTTTGTTGGGCCGTTATCGAGTCTTATGGAGCAAAATTTGGATGAGTCTTCCAAAACATTTCAATGTGTAAAAGTGACGTTGTTAGCTAGCTTGAATGGATATGCTCCTGCACTTTCCGTCGAATTTGGACGTAAGGTACTTTATTCGACTGAGCGACCAACATTTTCAGAGTTGGAAGACCACATCAAGCAATCGAAGTCTAAATAGATAATTAACGAGTTGATATGGCAAACGAAGAACTTCGCCCGATTATCGTAAAGCGAATTAAGAAAGTCGCTGGTGGTCATCACGGCGGCGCCTGGAAAATTGCTTACGCAGACTTTGTTACGGCAATGATGGCGTTTTTTCTTTTGATGTGGTTGTTGGGGTCTACAGCCAAAGGTAATTTGCAAGGTATCGCTGAATATTTTCAGAATCCTTTAAAAGTTGCGATGTCGGGTGGTGATGGCAGCGGTGATAGTTCAAGTGTAATTAAAGGCGGCGGCAAGGATTTGTCTCTACGTGAGGGCCAAACAAAGAAAGGCGAAATAGAAGCCGTCAAAAAAACCTATAACTTGCAGGCGGCTGAAGCAGCTCTCGCAAGGGCAGATGCCGAGCGTTTAAAGGGGCTAAAAAGTAAAATTGAAGCCGCGATAGAATCTAGCCCAACTTTGAAACAGTTTAAGAATCAATTGTTGTTAGACATCACAACGGAAGGCCTGCGAATCCAAATTGTCGATGAAAAAAATCGACCTATGTTTGCTTCTGCCAAAGCCGAATTACAGCCGTACACAAAAGAAATTTTGCATGAAATCGGATTAGCTCTCAATGATGTTCCGAATCGAATTAGCTTGTCAGGGCATACCGATGCGGCGCCATATGGTAGCGGTGAAAAGGGTTACAGTAATTGGGAGTTATCAGCCGATCGCGCTAATGCTTCACGTCGTGAATTAATTTACGGCGGAATGGAGGAAGTTAAGGTGTTGCGAATAGTAGGTTTGTCGTCCTCAGTATTGTTTGATAAGGAAGACCCGTTAAACCCCATTAACAGACGAATTAGCATCATTGTGATGAATAAAAAAGCTGAGCTGTCGGCCTCGCAGGATGGTGGTGAGGTTGATTTGGGGAAAACAGTTGACATTCCAGTTGAAACAAAAAAGTAAGTTGGTTTATCAAATGCATTAGCAATTGCAAAAGATAATTTGCAGAATGGGATGCTGAAGATGTCGAAGAAAAAAAACTTGGGCTCACAGGTTAAACAGCTTTTATCAGGTGTTTCAGATCATGGCGTGGCGCATTTGCTTGAAGTTGAAACTGATTTGGTTCAAACCACAATTTTGCTGGCAGAGGCTATCGAAAAATTAGGCGAGAATTTTTTGGACTTGCATACGTCAATAACGTCACAAGAAGAACAGATTCTTGACTTGGTTAATACTGGTCTTATTCCCAAAGATAGTATTGAGAAATTAGCGAAAATCCAATCGGATATCGCGACGCATATTAATTTGGCAGTGACCAGTCTTCAATTTCAAGATCTAACCAGCCAGCTAATTTCTAGAACAGTGCAACGAAGTGTTGGATTGCGCGAGTTGCTTTCAACTTTAGATATGGTCGGAAATGTCATTCCGATAGATGGCGAGACCGAAGAGATTTCAGCGGTATTGACCGAGATTACCGAAAAATTAGAACAACAGAGTGTTGAATTGAAAAGTTTGTTGCGTAAAACAGTAAACCAGCAACACTTAAATAGTGGTGATATTGAATTATTTTAGAAATGAATAGAGCAGAGAGTTTTTCACGATTTTTCTGAATGGAGTAATGATGGCCAAAACAATTTTAGCGGTAGATGATTCTGGATCGCTGCGTCAAATGGTTGCGTTTAGTTTGAAGGCAGCTGGATATCAAGTGATCGAGGCTGTTGATGGTCAGGATGGACTGGAGAAAGCGAAGAACCAAGTCGTTGACTTAGTTCTTACGGACCAAAACATGCCAAGAATGGATGGACTTACTTTGATTAAGTCATTGCGAGCGCTGTCGACCTATCAACGCGTCCCAATTTTAATGCTGACAACTGAATCAAGCGATGATATGAAGGCTAAGGGGCGTGCGGCCGGTGCAAATGGCTGGTTGGTTAAACCTTTTGACCCTCAGAAGCTCACTGAAGTTGTGAAAAAAGTGATCGGCTGATTTCAATTAATATCGGTCAGGTATTTGTGTAAAAAATGGGGTGAAATAATGACGATTGACATGAGTCAGTTTTTTCAGGTTTTTTTTGATGAGGCTGAAGAACTTCTCGCAGAAAAAGAGAAGTTGCTGCTAGGTGTTGATATTTCGTCCCCAGATCCCGAAGATTTGAACGCTATCTTTCGCGCTGCTCACTCAATTAAGGGCGGGGCATCTACTTTTGGTCTCACCGATATGACCGAAGTAACGCATATTCTAGAGTCATTGCTAGATAAAATTCGTAAGGGAGAAATGCATTTAACTGCGGAGCATGTTGACGCGTTTTTGGCTGCAAAAGATATTCTTAAGATGCAGCTAGATGGACATCGTTTGGGAACCGCGGTTGATTTAGATGCAGTCGGTGATGTCAGGATGTTGTTGCAATCATTTGTCCGGGATGAAATTGCACCCAAAATAGCGCCATCTATCAGCTTGTCGCCTATTAATCAGATGAGTGACATCAAGGAGAAATTTCATCATTGTTTTCGCGTGAGTTTTAAAGAGGTAAGTTCGTCAGACTTGTCAGTTTTAAATTCCGAATTAGGTTTGCTTGGTTTGGCTTGGAGCGAAAAGACAGCGGATGGACAAGATTCTATTGCCTTGAAAACAAACGGTACAGAAGAAGATATTCTTGCTGTCTGCTCTTTCATTGTCGATGCTGACAAAATGACGATTACACATGAAGTACTTCCTGATGATTCTGCTGGAAAAAAAGAAGCAAGTGACGATGAATTAGGTTATGGATTCTTTGAGCCGATTGATTCGATGTTCCCTCCGCTTGAGGAAAAAAATCTCCCACTCGTTACTAAAATCGACGACTCCTCTGCGCACGAAGTGCAGGGAAGAATCAGTAAGCCAGCCACCAAAAAAGAAGCGGAAAAACCTGTCGGAAATCAGGAATCGACGACTATTCGGGTCGGGATAGAGAAAGTCGACCAAATCATCAATTTAATTGGTGAATTAGTTATTACGCAAGCGATGTTGACACAACGAACGCAGGATCTTGATCCTGTGTCTAATGAGCGCTTATTGAGTAGCGTCGCCCATTTGACGAGGAATACGCGAGACCTGCAGGAAGCAGTCATGTCAATTCGAATGATGCCTATGGATTATGTTTTTTCGAGGTTTCCACGAATGGTGCGCGATTTAGCAAATAAATTGGGCAAAAAGGTCGAGTTCGTAACATATGGTGCATCTACAGAATTAGACAAGGGACTAATTGAGAGAATCGTTGATCCGTTGACGCATTTGGTACGTAACAGTATCGATCATGGAATTGAGATGCCTGCGACCCGTGTTGAAAATGGGAAGGGTGAAGTGGGGAAATTATCACTCTCTGCAGTTCACCAAGGTGGCAATATTGTGATTGAAGTGTGCGACGACGGTGGCGGTCTAAATCGTGAACGTATATTGTCAAAAGCAAAGCAAAATGGCTTGGCCGTTTCTGATTCGATGTCTGATTCGGACGTTTGGCAGCTTATTTTTGCGCCTGGTTTTTCTACCGCAGAAGTAGTTACTGATGTGTCTGGCCGTGGTGTTGGTATGGATGTCGTAAAGAGAAATATTACCCACATGGGTGGGGTTGTAGATATCCGTTCAGCAAAAGGCTTTGGAACCACAATCACAATTTCGTTACCGCTTACACTGGCGATCTTGGACGGTATGTCGATCAAAGTCGGCGAGGAAATTTATATATTGCCTCTCGGTTTCGTTGTGGAATCTCTACAGCCTGAGCCTGAGGATATAAAAGAAATAAAAGGTAAGGGAAGAGTCATCAAAATTCGGCAGGAGTACTTGCCACTAATACCGTTATTTGAAACGTTTAACATTACGCCAATGCATACGGACCCTTCGAAAGGGATTACTGTAATAGTTGAAGTCGACGGCAAAAAAGCTGCGTTATTTGTTGATGATTTGGTTGGACAGCAACAAGTGGTCGTGAAAAATATCGAATCCAATTATCGGAAAATACCTGGAATTTCAGGAGCAACGATTTTGGGCGATGGCGGTGTCTCGTTTATTTTGGACGTGGCAGCGTTGTTGCGTTCGGTTAGATAGATTTTAGACTTAACAAGATTTAAGAGGAAAGATCATGATGCAAAACTCTGAAAACCTGAGTAAGAAGACGCAATCTGACGGTAGTGAAATTTCAACACACGAGTTCTTGGCGTTTACTCTTGGGAATGAAGAATATGGAATTGATATTCTAAAAGTACAGGAGATTCGTGGTTACGAGGCAGTCACTAGGATCGCCAATGCGCCAGATTTTTTGAAAGGCGTAATTAATCTCCGCGGCATCATCGTTCCTATCGTTGACATGCGGATTAAATTTAATTTGGGGACACCAACTTATGATCAATTGACGGTGGTCATTATCCTCAATATTGGTGTGCGCGTTGTCGGCATGGTAGTCGATAGCGTTTCCGATGTAATGACGCTCCTGCCTGCACAAGTCCGGCCAGCGCCAGAAATGAATACGACATTTAATAATGATTTTTTGATCGGTTTAGGCACGCTAGAGGAACGTATGCTGATTTTGGTCGACATCGAGAAGTTGATGTCGAGTCCAGAAATGGGATTACTAGACCACGCAGATTAAGTTAAAGTCCAATGAAAAAGAGTAGTTTACATCAAGATTGGGAATTCGCATGGTAAAGCCTGCTGAACGATCTGACGGGGAAAAAGAATTCACGTTTAATCATAAAGATTTCGATCGGGTACGCGGCTTGATTTATCAACGCGCTGGAATCTCACTCTCTGATAGTAAGCAAGAGATGGTTTATAGTCGTCTGGCAAGAAGATTGAGAGCGACTGGTTTAAATTCTTTTTCGGTCTACCTCGATATGCTCGAGCGTGAGAGTAATAGTGGAGAGTGGGAGGCTTTTACAAACGCCTTGACGACTAATTTAACTTCTTTTTTTCGTGAGGAGCATCACTTTCCTATTCTGGCAGAACATATAAAAAAGAAGTCCGGACACCTGCGAGTTTGGTGTTCTGCTAGTTCGACTGGTGAAGAACCTTATTCGATTGCGATATGTATTTGTGAGGCATTAGGGACAATTAAACCAAATTTGGAAATCATTGCGACTGATATTGATACAAATGTATTAGGAGTAGCTGCTCGAGGTGTTTATAACGCTGATCGAATTGAGAAATTGCCTAACGATATTGTACGCAAATATTTTTTGAGAGGCCGTGGTAAGAATGAAGGGTCGGTTATGGTGCGGCCAGAATTAAGAAGTTTGATTAATTTTGAATCGTTGAATTTATTAGATGATCGTTGGGGCCTCAGCGGTGAATTTGATGCAATTTTTTGTAGAAATGTAATGATCTATTTTGACAAACCAACCCAATCGAGCATTTTGAAGAAATTCGTGCCTTTGTTAAAGTCAGATGGATTGTTGTTCGCAGGGCATTCTGAAAATTTTCTTTATGTTTCAGATGATTTTAAGTTGCGTGGCAAAACGGTCTATGTGTTGGCGAGTCAGGAAGATAAACGTAAGAAATTGAATTCTTATGACTTAAATAAAGGGTGATCCATGAGTCAGTTTAGTGAAGAACACTTTGCCACTAACGTTTATTATGATCGCACTTTTGATTGTGATGCGGCAAAGATCTTACCAGGGGAATTTTATTTTACTGGGAAAGACATGTTGATTGTAACTGTCTTGGGATCTTGCGTCTCAGCCTGCATTCGTGATCGAGTCTCAGGCGTTGGTGGAATGAATCATTTTATGCTTCCTGATGGCGGCGAAAATTCAGATAATCCGGTGTCTGCATCCATGCGATATGGCACATACGCAATGGAAGTGCTGATCAATGAATTATTGAAAGCCGGTGCTCGTCGGGAGAATATGGAAGCTAAAGTGTTTGGGGGCGGTAATGTGCTGCGTGGATTTACGGCAATTAATGTAGGCGAAAGAAATGCTAAATTCGTGCTTGATTATTTGCGAATGGAAAGAATGCGGGTTATTGCTGAAGATTTAAATGATATTTATCCGCGTAAAGTATATTTTTTTCCGCGAACTGGTAAGGTGCTAGTGAAGAAACTCAAAGTAGAGCATAACGACACCCTGAAGAAACGAGAGCTCGATTACGCAAGTCGATTGAAAAGTGCTCCAGTTGGTGGTGATGTCGACTTGTTTTGACGCGATAGTGATTGCTTAATGATTAAACCGAAATCTTTCCTATGTTAGGAAATTGTGTGCGGTGAGGGCAGAATGAAAATTAAAGTATTAATTATTGATGATTCTGCGCTGATACGAAGTATCTTGAGCGAAATTATTCGGCAACAAAGTGATATGGAAGTCGTGGGGGTTGCTCCTGATCCGTTGGTTGCGAGGGAGTTAATTAAACAATGCAACCCTGATGTTTTGACCTTAGATGTAGAAATGCCTAAAATGGATGGGCTCGATTTCCTTGAGAAATTGATGCGTCTTCGCCCTATGCCAGTGATCATGGTGTCGTCGTTGACTGAACGTGGGTCAGAGATAACGATGCGTGCATTGGAGTTAGGAGCGGTTGATTTCGTGACGAAGCCAAAACTTTCGATTCAAAGTGGTATGCTGGAATATGCCCATGTAATTACTGACAAAATACGTGCTGCTTCTAAAGCGAAAATTCGTGCTAGAGCACATGCAGTTGGAGTTTCTGGAGCTCATGCGACATCCGTTTTGCCATCGGTCAGAAATCCACTAGTTAGTAGTGAAAAGCTTATTATTGTTGGTGCTTCAACGGGTGGCACTGAAGCTATTAAGAATTTTTTAAGTCAAATGCCTTCTGACTGTCCGGGAATTTTGATTACCCAGCATATGCCTGAAGGTTTTACAAAGTCATTTGCGAAACGATTGGATGGCTTATGCAAAATTTCTGTTTCAGAAGCTGAAGGTGGTGAACGGATCTTGCCAGGACATGCGTATATTGCCCCAGGACATTCGCATCTATTGTTGGCACGTAGTGGGGCAAACTATGTCACCGAAATTAATGATGGCCCACCAGTCAATCGACATAGACCCTCGGTCGATGTTTTGTTTCGATCCGCAGCAAAATATGCTGGGAAAAATGCAGTCGGCGTCATATTGACAGGCATGGGAAAAGATGGCGCTGAGGGCATGTTAGAAATGAAAAGTGCAGGGGCTTTTAATTTCGCGCAAGATGAGGCTAGCTGTGTAGTATTTGGGATGCCGCGTGAGGCTATTGCAATTGGCGCAGTTAATGAAATTGCACCGCTAAATGAATTGCCTCATCGTGTTTTACAGTACTTGGACCAACATGGCAGTCGTGCGTTGCGTGTTTAATGTATGAAATGTAGTAATGAATGTAAATGCAGTATCAAAACAAGTTTATATAACCGATAATATGCACTACCGTCCTTTGTGATTTTATGGAGTAAGTTATGGCTGATCAAAACCTCAAATTTTTAGTAGTTGACGATTTTTCGACAATGCGCCGCATTGTACGTAATTTGTTGAAGGAACTTGGATATTCAAATGTCGACGAAGCCGAAGACGGTGCATTAGGCTTAGCAAAATTAAAGAGCGGCGATTTCGATTTTGTTATCTCGGATTGGAATATGCCCAATATGGATGGACTCACGATGCTTCAACATATCCGTGCCGATCCTGCTCTGGCAAAGTTGCCAGTATTGATGGTGACTGCGGAGGCAAAAAAAGAAAATATTATTGCTGCAGCGCAGGCTGGTGCTAATGGCTATGTTGTTAAACCATTTACTGCTGCGACGCTGGATGAGAAACTTTCAAAGATCTTCGAAAAGTTAGGTAAGCCGTCTTAATTTTTAATGACAATTTCGAGATTGGCTTGAAAAAGCAAAATGCTTGAATCGTCAATTTCTAATAGTCGAATTTGCAGCCAGATTGTTAAGACGCAATTCGCCCATGTTGACGCAAAAAATTACCAAATTTAATTTGAATATTGTTTGGATTGAGCACGTGGCAATTAAATTGTGCAATGGCTTTAATTTTTGATATTGACTTAATAATTAGATAAATAAATTTTATGAGTGATGTAAAGTTCATCGTTAGGGAGCCTTTGCTTGATCCTTCACAACGTGTGATAGGTTTTCAATTGTCATGGCAGAACAATGCAAAGGATGCTGAACCAGATGTTGCAGCGTTGAGCTTCTTGATGTCGTTTGTGGCATCAGAATTTAATGATGAAGAAAAGGGTTTCTTGCTTGGAGATAGTGTCATTTTTCTTGAGGCAGTACCAGGCTTATTGCAAGCAGAAGGCCTGCGACAATTGCCTCCCAAAAATACTGTCTTGATTTTTTCTAAGCGTTATTTCGGTGATGCAGCTACGCTTGATACAATTAAAGAGCTGCGTGCTCTGGGGTTCGGTATTTGTTTAAGAAACGCCGATATTACTGCTTTAGAGCGGTCTTTCTTTTCGCTGATTACACATTTTGAAGTGCAGCTTGATGCGAGTAATTTGACGGCTCAGGCGAAGATGTATGCCGCACTGAAACAGTCGAATGTGCAGATGGTTGCCCGCAATGTTGGTAACTGGCAGGACTTTGATGCTTGTGCAGCCCTCGGACTGTCTAGCTTTGTCGGTAAGCTTCATTTAACTCCTCGCCCAAATGTTGCGCAAAAAGGTTTGGATACAACGCAAACCACAATTTTGCAATTGATGGAGATGATTCGTAAGAATGCCGATATTCAGCAATTAGAAACTGTCGTAAAACGCGACGCCGCGCTCGCCTACAAATTGTTGAGGTATATTAATTCCGCTGGGTTTGGTTTGCGCACTGAAGTGCAATCACTTAAGCATGCCGTAACAATTCTAGGGTACAGTCCTCTCTATCGGTGGCTCTCCTTATTACTTGCCACTGCGAGTACAAGTGGCAATTCTCCAGTTCTTCTGGAAACGGCTATTGTCCGTGGTCGATTTGCTGAAATTCTTGGGCAACCATTCATGTCCAAGAGTGATGCGGAAAATTTGTTTGTTGCCGGGATGTTTTCACTCTTAGATCGATTGCTAGGAATACCGATGGAAGAGGTTCTGTCGACCATCCAATTGCCAGAAGCCGTTGTTGATGCACTGGTGTCGAGAAGTGGTATATTTGGACCGTTCCTTGCGCTTGCAGAGGCATGTGAACTCAACAGTATGCTGGTTTCTTCAATTGCCGAGACATTAAAAGTGTCATCAGTGGATGTTAATAAAGCGCATTTATCCGCTTTAGTTTGGGCAAAGAATATTTCTTCCGCTGCTTAATTTCAGCCTGATTCAATCACTACAGAAAAAAAAGCCACTAAATCTTAGTGGTTTTTTTTACTCATCTTCACCTTCCCACGCATCTTGCAAGGTTTCCCCCGAAATGAGGGGTGAATCCCACTCTATTCATGCGATGTCATGGGACTAATTTCGTGAATAATTTGTCCTAAGGAAATTAATTTAGATCTCGATCTAATTGGATGATAAATGGCTGATGACAGCGGACTAGAACGGACCGAACCAGCCTCCCCCCAGCGGCTTGAGAAAGCTCGGGAGGAGGGGGATGTTCCACGCTCCAAAGAGCTTTCAACCTGCACAGTATTGTTGGCGGCGGGTGGCGGCTTGTATTTCTATGGTGAAACCTTATTCAATAATTTGGCCAAGAATTTTTCACGTGGTTTGACATTTGATCGGAGTGCCGCGTTTGATCCCAATTTTTTGACGATGCAAGTGCTTGATTCAGTGATCGATGTGATGTGGGCGTTTTTGCCAATTGTCTGTCTTGTTTTACTTGCAGCTCTTGGGTCGCCATTATTAATAGGTGGTTGGTTGTTTAGTTTCAAGTCTTTGGAACCGAAATTTTCACGAATGGATCCGATAGCTGGATTGGGGAACTTAATTTCTTCCAGAGCTGGAATCGAATTGGTTAAGGCTATTTTGAAAACAATTCTGGTCGGTGTGATTGCTTGGATGGTTGTCTCACGGCAGAAAGACGCTATTTTTGGCCTAGTCTTCGAACCACTTAATCAAGCTAGTGCGCACCTGGGGCATATGTTGGGAGTTTGCTTTTTGGCGATCGTCGGCGGTTTGGTATTAATTGCAGCGATTGATGCCCCGTATCAAATGTGGGCATATGCTGACAAATTAATGATGACGCACCAAGAAGTCGTGCAAGAGTCAAAGGAAGCAAATGGTAATCCACAAATCAAAGCGAAAATTCGCCAGCAACAAAGAGAAATGGCACGCCGCCGCATGATGTCTGAAGTGCCAACAGCTGATGTTGTTGTCACTAACCCGACGCACTTTTCTGTTGCATTAAAGTATGCCGATGGAAGTAACGGTGCGCCTCGTGTTGTGGCAAAAGGTGCAGATGCCGTTGCAGCAAAAATTCGTGAGTTGGCGAAGGAAAATAACGTGCCAATTCTAGAAGCGCCTCCACTGGCACGTGCGCTATATAAACATACTGAATTGGGCGATGAGATTCCAGAGGCACTCTATGCAGCTGTCGCGGAAATTCTTGCTTATGTATTTCAATTGAGGAGCTATCGAAAAACAGGCGGATTGCCACCAGTGGAACCAAAAAATATACCTGTCCCGACAGGCCTTGATCCATTGTCAAATAATGTAGGAGTACAAGTATGAATTCGCTGAAACTGCCTGCATGGCTAAAAGGTATGGGAAGTAGGGCTTTGGCGGGCCCTATCCTCATCGTGATGATGCTGGCAATGATGATATTACCGTTGCCTGCCTTTGCTCTTGACATTTTCTTTAGCTTTAATATTGCACTTTCGATCATTGTTTTGTTGACCAGTTTGTACACGGTGCGACCACTCGACTTTATGGTTTTTCCAACAGTCTTACTGATTAGTACGATGTTGCGTTTGTCTTTAAACGTGGCTTCCACACGGGTTGTTTTGACTGAGGGGCATACCGGCCCTGATGCGGCTGGTAAAGTGATTGAAGCATTTGGGCATTTCTTGATTGGTGGAAATTACGCAATTGGTATCATTGTCTTCGTTATATTGACGATTATTAACTTTACTGTTGTTACCAAAGGTGCTGGGCGTATTGCCGAAGTCGGCGCCCGTTTTGCTTTAGATGCGATGCCAGGTAAGCAAATGGCGATTGACGCTGATTTGAATGCAGGCTTGATTGCAGAAGATGAAGCACGTCGCCGTCGTACTGAGGTTGCTCAAGAAGCTGAATTTTATGGGGCTATGGACGGTGCGAGTAAGTACGTGAAAGGCGATGCGGTAGCTGGCATTATGGTAACAATTATCAACGTAGTCGGTGGTTTAATCGTTGGTATGGTGCAGCACGATTTGGATTTTTCTGCCGCATCTAAGATTTACGCCTTGTTGGCAATCGGTGATGGTTTGGTGGCACAAATTCCATCCCTGATCATCTCCACTGCTGCTGGTATTGTGGTGTCGCGCGTCGCTAGTGATCAAGACATTGGGAATCAATTCATTAATCAGTTGTTTGCCAAGCCTGAAGTGATGTACATCACCGCCGCCATTATCGGTGGAATGGGAATTATCCCAGGCATGCCACACGTTGCTTTTATTTTGCTTGCAGGCAGTTTGGGCGGTGCGGGCTATTTATTGAAAAAGCGCGCTGCCGAAGCCCCAGCGAAAGAAGCGGCTGCCGCAGCGGCTGCAGCAACGGTGCCACAGGCGCCTGAGATGGAAGAGGCAACATGGCAGGATATTTTACCGGTTGATACTTTAGGTCTTGAAGTCGGCTATCGCTTGATCCCGTTGGTTGACAAAAATCAGGGGGGCGAGTTGTTGCGACGTATCAAAGGTATCCGTAAAAAATTTGCACAGGATATCGGCTTCTTATCACCACCAGTCCATATTCGCGACAACTTGGAATTAAGGCCGAGCTCATATCGCATCGCATTAAAGGGTGTTGAGATCGGAAGTGGAGATGCCAATATGGGGCAGTTTTTGGCAATTGACCCCGGTATGGTATCTGGTCCCTTACCGGGCACACCGACTGTCGATCCTGCATTCGGATTGCCTGCTGTTTGGATTGAAGCAAGTATGAGGGATCAGGCGCAGTCGATGGGATATACGGTTGTAGACGCCGGTACCGTGATAGCGACACATCTCAATCATCTGATTACTTCAAACGCTACTGAGTTATTGGGCCGTCACGAGGTCCAGCAATTGCTTGATCATTTGGGTAAAGAATCACCAAAGTTAATTGAAGATTTGACACCTCGCTTGTTGTCTTTGTCCATTATTCAAAAGGTTTTACAGAATTTGTTAGTAGAGGGTGTACATATTCGGGACATGCGTACCATAGTTGAAACGCTGACAGAATTGGCACCTCAAATTCAAGACGCGAATGAATTGACTGCTCAGGTACGAATTGCCCTAGGGCGGGCCATCGTGCAACAGATCTTCCCAAGTGGAAACGAATTGGCTGTGATGACATTAGATAATAAGTTAGAACGTCTATTGATGCAGACCCTACAAGGACATGGCTCAGACGGCGGAAGTATGGAGCCAGGCTTAGCTGACACTCTAGCATTGCAAACAGAGGCTGCTGCGCAGCATCAGCAACAGCTTGGATTAACGCCTGTTTTGTTGGTTCCCGGACCGTTGCGCGCATTGCTGGCGCGATTCTTACGGCGCACGTTGCCGCAAGTAAAAGTACTTTCACATGCAGAGCTGCCTGAGAATAAGACAATAAGAGTTACTAGCCTAGTTGGAGGGCAATTATGAACGTCAAAAAATTTGTAGCACCAAGCTCACGAGAAGCCTTACGTAAAGTAAAGGCAATGCTAGGTGAGAATGCGGTGATCTTGTCCAATCGTAACGTTGATGGTCAGGTGGAAATTTTGGCTATGAACGATCAATTGGTAGCCGAGAGTGATGTTGCTGGCGATGGAGTGGTAGGCCTAGCACAATTCAATCCAAATGCTAAATCCTTCATAGAGCCGGAAGCGAGCATGAAAGCGTCAGTTCGTGAATTGCCTAAGCGAGATGAAATATTGCCTAGCCAGGCCGAACTCACATTGATGATGAACGAAATTCGTTCAATGCGCGGGATGCTCGAGGGTAAAATGTCAGAAATGGCATGGAACTCTACCCAGCAAAAAACACCATATAAAGCAGATGTGATGCGCGAAATGCTGGCAACTGGCTTGAGCGCCAGTTTATGCCGCCACTTAATTGAAAAAATGCCTGAATTAGGTAATGCTGAAGCGGGTCTCGAGTGGATCAAGTCGATTATGGTCAGGAATTTATCGACCATCACAAATGAAAACGAAATCCTTGAGCAAGGTGGAGTCTATGCCTTAGTAGGGCCAACAGGCGTTGGTAAAACCACGACTACAGCAAAACTGGCAGCGCGTTGTGTGATGCGTCATGGCCCTTCAAAATTGGCATTGATCACAACTGACGGCTATCGTATTGGTGGCTACGAACAATTGCGTATCTATGGAAAAATTCTCGGTGTGATGGTGCACTCGGTCAAAGACGAAGCTGATTTAAAGATTGCATTGGCTGAATTGAAAAATAAGCACACCGTTCTGATTGATACGGTCGGTGTAAGTCAGCGCGATAAAATGGTGACTCAACAAGTGGCAATGTTGTCTGGCTCTGGAACAGAAGTAAAACGCTTGCTGTGCTTAAATGCGACGTCAACCGGTGAAACCCTCAGTGAAGTCGTTCGTGCTTATCAAGGTAGTGGACTATCAGGATGTATTTTGACCAAATTGGATGAGGCCGCGACGATAGGTGGCGCTTTAGACATCGCGATTCGACAAAAACTCAATCTCTATTACGTCGCCAGTGGGCAACGGGTGCCCGAAGATCTACATATCGCAAATAAACAATATTTAGTAGATCGTGCATTTAAGTTGAAACGCGAGACTTCTGCGTATAAGTTTCAAAATGATGAGTTACCTTTGTTGATGTCAAATATGGCGGCAGTACAAGTAGCTGACATGGGAAAAGCGGAGGCCTTCTTTGGTTAATTACGATCAGGCGGAAGGGCTGCGTCGTATGTTGGAAATGCCCAAATCAAAGGTTTTGACGTTCATTTCTATGTTGTCAGATGCAGAAAGAAATGGGATGTTGATTAATTTGTCGGCTAGCTTCGCAAGACAAGGTAGAAATACTTTAATGGTGGACGCCAAACCATCGAACTCTAGCTTGAGTGCGTGGTTAAACCTGAAATCAGATCAGACATTGTTGGATGTCGCACGACAACAGCGTACAATGGATGCCGTGATTAAACAAGTTTCGCCCGGGCTGTCGATTACCAAGGTTGCGCACGGAATGCAGAAAACTTTAGGTTTGCCTGCGGCAGGATTTCGAGAGCTATCAAAAGCATTTGACATCGCCGCCAGTCGTTCAGATTTGGTAGTAGTCGATTGTGAATTAAGAGACGATGATACATTTTTATTGTCTTCTTTTGAGGACAGTGAACTGATTATTCATGTGTCTGCAGATCCAAAAACGATAACAGCAGCATACGCATTGATTAAACGTTTGAATAATCGATTTGGCCGTCGTTCGTATGGCATAGTTGTTTCTGGAGTCGATCATGCGCAGGGACAGCGTATTTTCTCAAATCTCGCCACAACAGCAAGACGTTATATGGCAGTAGAAATCAAGTTTATTGGTGATGTACCGGCGGATATTCATTTGACCCGCGCCACCGAGTCGGGACGCACAGTTATTGATGCGTTTCCATTATCAAAAGCTGCAAATGCTTTTGTACGTATGGCAGAAAAATTGGTATCTACCGCCAGTCAAAGTTTACGATTCGAAGCAATGTCGATTTAGAAGTGCTTTGAATACTTAATTAGAGTATAAATTTGTTTATGTACACAGCGAGTGGTAAATCAGATAAGAACTCAATACTCACCGAGCATGCTCCTCTGGTGAAGCGTTTGGCTTATCAACTGAAAGCAAGACTACCGCCTAGTGTAGAAGTCGATGATTTGGTGCAGGCTGGTATGATAGGTTTGCTGGATGCGGTTAATCGCTACGAGGATAATCACGGCGCACAATTTGAAACTTATGCGATTCAACGAATTCGTGGTGCAATGTTAGACGAACTGCGGAGCAGTGATTGGCTACCACGCGGCGTGCGCCAGAATATGCGCAAAATCGAAAATGCGATGAATGAAATGCAGCAAAAGTTAGGCCGCCCACCTTTAGAGACTGAGTTAGCAAAACACCTCAAGCTTACTTTAATCGATTATCAGGAGTTGCTAGGCGAAAGCGGTGGGCATCAATTGCTGTACTACGAAGATTTCCATGATGCCGATACTAAAGAGCATTTTCTTGATCATTTCTGTAGCGACGAACGCTCTGGCGATCCTTTGCAAGACTTGTTACATGGTGACTTTCGCGACGCAGTGATTCATGCGATCAATAGTCTCCCAGAGCGAGAAAAACTGTTGATGGGCTTATATTACGAGCAAGAGCTCAATTTGAAAGAGATTGGTGCTGTCATGGGTGTTTCTGAATCTCGAGTTTCGCAATTACATAGCCAGGCAGTTGCCAGGCTACGTGCATCATTGAGGGAGCGGGCGTGGACCGGGCTAGCTTAATAGGGATAATTCTCGTTGTTGTGGGGATACTTTCGGGGCAAGTACTCGAAGGTGGTCACCTATCTTCGCTAATGCAACCCGCGGCATTTGTCATCGTTGTCGTAAGTACGATCGGCGCTGTGCTTCTGCAAAGTCGCATGCCAACATTTATCCGTGGTATCAAAATGCTGAAATGGATAGTGATGATGCCTGAGGATAAAAGCCGTAAGAATGTACAGGATGCAATGGTGTGGAGTGTTGTTGCGCGACGTGAAGGCTTCTTAAGTCTTGAACGTTATATCGATACGGTGAAGGATCCTTTTATCGAGAAAGGATTAAAACTTGTGATTGATGGCATTGATCCTGAACGAATTAAAGATGTGTTAGATGTTGATATTTCTTTCTATGAAATGGAACAGCGACAAGCTATAAAAATTTGGGATGCGGCTGGAGGATATTCTCCTACCATAGGAATTCTAGGTGCTGTATTGGGATTAATTCATGTCATGGAAAATTTGACAGACCCAAATAAGCTCGGTGGGGGGATAGCCGTTGCTTTTGTCGCGACGATATATGGTGTTGGCTTGGCAAATTTATTCTTCTTGCCTGTCGCCAATAAGTTAAAAGAAATTGTTGGCAAAGAAGTCGTCAGGAGAGAAATGTTGGCGGATATTTTTTATAGTATTGCGCAAGGAGATAGTCCAAGAATAGTAGAAGAGCGCTTATCTAATCATCGCGCAAAATTGTGAGATAAATTTACTCTATTTATGGCACGAAAAAAATATCAGGAAGAACCAGATAATCACGATCGTTGGCTCGTTTCCTATGCCGACTTTATGACCTTGTTATTTGCCTTTTTTGTAGTCATGTACGCAATCTCTTCTTTAAATGAAGGTAAATACCGTGTTTTATCAAATGCACTTAATGGTGCTTTTGGTACTGTAATGGTATCTGGAGGCGAGATTCCGGAGATAAAGAAAAATCAGAATTCCGTCATTGACGCCCTTCCAGTGATTAAACCAAAAAATACTGAACCACTAAGGAAAGAACGCGAAAAGATGACTCATGTTGCACGTGACATCATGAGCGTTTTAGAGCCTTTGGTGCGTGAAGGAAAAGTAAGGGTAACGCAAACGAGCCGCGGTGTTTCAATTGAAATTAATGCGAGCTTATTATTCGCACAAGCAGAGGCGAAGCTTAATCTTGATTCAATCCAGGCGCTAAAAGCCATTGCTGAAGTTCTCAAAATTGATAATCATGCGATTCAAGTGGAGGGATTTACAGATAATTTGCCAATCAAGAACTCAACATTTCCATCGAACTGGGAGTTGTCTGCGGTGCGAGCTAGTTCAGTTGCTCGTTTGTTCATGGAAAATGGCGTTGATGAGAATCGAATAACCGCCGTCGGACAGGGCCCCAAATTTCCAGTGGGCTCCAATGAGAACCCTGAGGGTCGGGCAAGAAACCGGCGAGTAACTGTCACAATACTTTCCGTGTTGCCAGAAATGCCCATTGATATCCCAGTCGTGCCGAGTTCCAAACCTTAACGACAACTTGAACGTCGACAGTTTGATTCTATTCGGTGTGGTCCGAGTGACTTTGAATTGATTAGCATTGCCGGGTTCGCTGAGTGCAATTTTCCCCGATTTGAGAGGCTTGCAACTAGGTAGGCGAAATCTTCATGAGCATGGTTTGTAGGTTCAAAACCACTACACTTAGCCAGCAACTATGCCGCGACCAGCATTCGGTTTGAGTTTAGATTGGCCATCTGCGCCATACATTGAACCTGCTTGGTGCCCACTTCCACTTTGAAGGACATTAAGTGCAGCTTGGTTTTTGTTTAAGTGGCGATTAATTAACAGGCCGTTCGTCCTGTTTTTTTCTTGCGCTAAACTGGAAATGTCCAACAATGATTGCCAAGTATTTTCCAATTCTAATACTTGAATGCTTGGATTCGCTGCCAATAGTTGGCGCATGCCATTAATATCATTGCTGTACCCAGATTTTAATAGTAACTCACTGCGATTTTTTTCTAGTTCGATCACTTTCGCCAGCAGCATATTTTTGTTCGGCGTAATGTTTTCGAGTTTTTCTGACTCGTTATCAACCAAAACCTGCTGTTCTTCATCTAATAACTGCGTCAATGACTGCATGACGATAATTTCTTGATCGATGAGTTGTTGTAGCTGTGCAGTATTGGTCAATGCGAGATTCATGTTGGTTGTCTTCTGGAGTTAAGTAAATCTTTGACTGTTTCTAATAGTCCATCCGCCACTTTTTCCGCGTCAACTTGAAAGCGACCTTCGGCAATCGCTAATTTAATTTCTTCAACCTTTTTGGCTTCAAATACCGCGCCACTTGCTTGAGTACGCTGCATTGTCTGTAACTGCACAGAAAGAGGTGAAATTTGAACGTTTATGGATGGTGCTGTTGCAGTTTTCGCATTATCCCCAGCCTTATCCGCTCTTGGCGTTGATGGACTGCTTGGTGGTAGCCCTTGGGTTGAGTTGAGCGAGTCATTGATTTTCACGATGGTACCTCTGAGGTTGGATTTACATTCATCTACAACCATTATAACGGCGCGCTATTTTTAAACTTTAACTCTATTTGTGGAAAACGCTGGCTTATTTTTTTAATTACTTCTTAATCTTGTCTTATTGAACTTCTATAAAACCACCGGCACGTGCTATTCCACTCACTAGTTGCCCCGAGTTGGTTTTGGCTCTGGTGAGTTGTCCCTCAGATGCATTATTTAATGCGATAGCATCGTTCGAGACACGAAAACCGTTTCCTTGACTGACAATCTTGATGCTTTGACCCTGTTGAATAATGGGGACCATTTTAAACATGTCTTGTCTAATGCCAATCCCAGCAGGGTAGGCTGCAATCATCGTTTTTCCTATTGCAGTACCACTGTTGACTATCGTTCCAGGCGACTGACTACTTAACTCACCACGCACTTTGACGATGTCCGACTCCGAAAGAACTTGTCCCGCACTTATTGCAGATTTGGTTACGAAATAATCGCCAAAAACTCGTACTTGGGCGGCGATATAAACTGTCCATGGTTTGGGAGCTGTACATCGCATTCCTACTGTCACTTTACCCCAGGCTTTACTACCGGGAGGGAAGAAGGGGCTTAATTGTGCGCACGCTGACAATTTAAGACGTGAATCGATCGGTTTGACATTGATTTCAATATCGTCTTGCAAACTACTGCTTTGCGATCGTAAAAACTTCTCAACTTCCTTAGATAGATTCCCAAGTTCAATCAACACTGGCTGTTGATCAGAATCTTGGGCTATGGCCGAAGTAAATGCAGATATTCCTAGCAAGAAGCTTAGCAACAACCTTTGGAATTTCTTATTCACTGCACAACTCCCTTACATTTGATCGATCCTGCTATGGGTGAATTGTAGTCTTGAGGATTGAGATTGATTGCACGAATAGATGGGTTTTTCGGTTCTTTATTGGCAGATCGAATTGGACTTGCTAAGCCTAATATGCACATTAACGAAAACCGTTTGGTTTAATTGAATTGAATTGGGTTGGGGCGGCTTGATAGGAATTGATTGATACCTCATCACTGACTAGATAACGGCATCAACATCAGAACGGAGATGAACAATGAATAAGCTGGACGACTATATGCGCTTTCATCAGCTTGCTTTGTCCGTTCGTGGGCAACGTCAGCAATTATTGGCATCGAATATTGCGAATGCCGATACGCCTAACTATAAAGCACGGGATATCGATTTTAATGCGGCAATGAGTGCTGCTTTGGGCAAGACAGACAGTGCACATGATTTGGCAAAGACCTCTGCGGCACACTTTTCTCAAGCCGGAACCGTGGCAGGTATGCCGCCAGCATACCGTAAAGAAGTCCAAGGAAATGTTGATGGTAATACGGTGGATATGGATGTTGAACGCAATGCATTTACCGAAAACGCGCTGAAATATGAAGCGAGTTTAACCATGATTAATATGCAAATCAAAGGTTTGCTTTCTGCGATACAGGGGTAGTCATCATGTCGTTATTTAAAATTTTTGATGTTTCTGGCTCTGCGATGAGTGCGCAAGCACAACGTCTGAATGTGGTTTCCAGCAATTTGGCGAATGCTGACAGTGTTACAAGTTCAAATGGGCAAGCTTACAAAGCCAAGCAAGTCGTATTTACCGCGATGCAGACAAATGATCCCGCTTCGACTGGCGTGAAGGTGACACAAGTCGTCGAAGATCCCAACCCGCCCAAATTAATGTATGACCCGAAACATCCATTGGCTGATGAAAAGGGCTATGTATCTATGCCTAATGTTAACGTGGTTGAAGAAATGGTTAACATGATTTCGGCTTCAAGGTCATATCAAACGAATGTAGAAACGATGAATGCAGCGAAGGCGATGTTACTGAAAACTTTAAGTATTGGTCAATAGGTCATTGGTTCAATTTAAAAACAAATCGAAATTACTGAGCTAAATCATTTAGCTACTGCAGAGAGGTTACAAATATGAGCACCGTTAATACAACTTCAACCGTTGATCCCAGTCTACTAGCATCGATGAATGGTACGCGAGGTACGAAAAGTACGGCACAAGATGCCCAAGATCGGTTTATGACTTTGTTGGTGACACAAATGAAAAATCAAGATCCTTTGAATCCGCTGGACAACGCTCAGATCACGAGTCAATTGGCACAGCTCTCAACTGTCACTGGGATTGATAAATTGAATGAAACAATGGCGGCGATGAGCGGTAGTTTTAAGAGCAGCCAAAATTTGCAAGCAGCATCAATGATCGGCCATGGCGTTGTCGTACCGGGATCGAATGTGGAACTGAAGGATGGCAAGTCGGTGCTGGGATTTGATCTGCCGCAGAACGCGGACAAGATACAAGTCATGATTCGAGATGAGAGTGGTGCTTTAGTCAAAACGCTTAACTTCAACAATATGACAAGTGGTTTTAACTCGGTTTCATGGGATGGGAAAAATGAGTCTGGAACGGTTGCTGCCAATGGAAATTACAATTTTGAGGTAAGCGCCAGTGCAGCGGACACAAAATTGACTGTGACGCCATTAAGTTTTGGCTTGGTAACTAGTGTTTCTTTTGGGAGCCAAGGAACCATGTTAAGCATATCGAATGCGGGAGATGTGGCAATGTCGGATGTGAAACAAATTTTTTAATGTAATTGTGCAAGATGCTTGTCTGTGATTCGCACAGCTAGTCGTTATTAGGTAGTTTATATAGGTGTTATATCTATTGTAAAGGAGACGTATCATGGGTTTTCAACAAGGCTTAAGCGGATTAAATGCCGCATCCAAATCGCTTGATGTGATTGGTAATAATATTTCCAATTCAAATACAGTTGGATTCAAAATGGCACAGGCGCAATTTGCAGATGTGTACGCGAATTCATTGAGTGGTGCGGGTGGTGGTGGCGCTGGTATCGGTGTCAAAGTGCAAACCGTCGCACAGCTTTTTACGCAAGGTAACATCACATCGACGAACAATCCGCTGGACATTGCGATTAATGGAGCGGGTTTTTTTAGAATGTCGACAAATGGAGCAATCACGTATAGCCGTAACGGACAATTTTCATTAGATAAAGAAGGTAATATCGTTAATGCGCAAGGAGCTAAACTCACTGGCTATGCGGCAGATTCTAATGGTGTACTTTCAACTGGATCAGCTGTCCCATTGAATATCAATACTAGTGATATTGCGCCTAAACAGACAAACTCAGTGACTTCTTTGTTGAACTTAGATTCTCGTGCACTCGTTCCTGGTACGCAATTGCCTGTGGCATCGCCACCAGTGATCACACCGATTGCCTTTTCATTGACAGATCCACTCTCTTACAACAATGCTACCTCAGTGGCTGTATTTGATAGTTTGGGAAATTCTCACGTTTTACAGACCTTCTTTGTGCGCATTGATCCGGTCGCAACGCCGCCAACTGCACCAGCAACAGCGGAATGGAATGTTTATGCGGCGGTTGACGGACTATCGGTCGGTTCTGTCTTGCCTGCGCCTCCAGTTCCGATCGGTACGGTTGGGTTTGATAATGTGGGTAAATTGACCGGTGCGACCCCTCCTTTCGCTTTGACTGATCCGAATGCCTTGTCGATTCCGGTGACCGTTGCAACCGGTGCCGCTTCTCCATTCACGGTTAAGTACGATATGACGGGGACGACGCAATTCGGTGCTGCATTTAGTGTGAATGCGATCAAGCAAGATGGCTATACATCAGGGAAATTATCAAAATTTAATACATCAAAAGATGGCACGATTGTCGGTAGCTACACCAATGGTAAAACTTCTGTATTGGGTCAAGTTGCTTTGGCTAACTTCACGAATGCCAATGGCTTGCAATCTTTAGGTGACAATCAATGGACGGAAACGTCGACATCTGGCCCAGCATTGGTTGGCCCACCAGGATCAGGCAGTATGGGAGTTCTGACGTCAAATGCGACAGAAGACTCGAATACGGACTTGACTGGCGAGTTGGTGAATATGATTACTGCACAACGTGTCTATCAGGCGAATGCGCAGACCATTAAAACACAAGATCAGGTTCTACAAACCTTGGTGAATTTGCGCTAAGCATTTCTAATTTGAATATTGCTAGTGAAGTATTTTATCTTTCTATAGTTTTGTAATCGTTGAGGCTGGGAGTATGCGATGGATCGATTAATTTATACCGCGATGACAGGAGCGAAACACATCCTGGAGCAGCAAGCGACCACATCGCATAATCTTGCAAATGCCTCGACAACGGGTTTTCGGGCGCAGATTGATTCGTTTCGCGCTGTGCCTGTGATCAGTGAAGGACTCGCAACGCGTGCCTTTGTAGTCGATGCAACGGTGGGAACAGATTTCTCTAGTGGCAGTTTGCAAAATACTGGACGTGAATTGGACGTTGCTATTCAAGGAAAAGGCTGGCTGGCTGTGCAGGCCGAGGATGGCACGGAAAAAATGACCCGACATGGCAGTTTGAAAATCAGTGAAAACGGCGTCTTGCAAACACACAGCGGTTTGATCGTAATGGGTGATTCGGGGCCGATTACGATTCCACCCGAGGTTACCATTGCGATCGCTAAAGATGGGACTGTCTCTAGCGTTCCTATGGGCACTAAGCCGAATGCAGTACAAGTGTTGGGCCGCTTGAAATTAGTGAATCCACCTGAGACAAATATTGTTCGTGATGCTGACGGACTGTTTAAAACTAAAGACGGTGTAGTTCCTGATGTTGATGCCTCAGTGTCGATCGCCGGAGGAATGCTCGAAGGTAGTAATGTGAATGTGGTGGAATCTATGGTGACAATGATCAATTTATCTCGTCAGTTTGAAATGCAGATGAAGTTACTCACCAATGCCGAGAGTAACGCTACAAAAGCTAGTCAAATCCTCGCATTAACTTAAGGCATAACATTGCACAATGAGGTATTAATTGAATCGGTGCAAACCACTTAAAATTGCCTTGATGTGATGCCGATACATTGCATAGCAAGTGAATAGGAGAAAGACATGATACGCTCATTATGGATTGCGAAAACTGGGCTTGATGCCCAGCAAACGCAGATGGATGTCATTACCAATAATCTGGCGAATGTCAGTACCACCGGCTTTAAACGTTCACGTGCTGTGTTTGAAGATCTCTTGTACCAAACAATGCGTCAACCTGGAGCGCAGAGTTCGCAGCAAACTCAGTTGCCTTCAGGCTTGCAATTGGGGGTTGGTGTTCGCCCAGTGGCAACAGAGCGTATTTTTACCCAAGGTAATTTACAACAAACAGGCAATAACAAAGACTTGGCTATTAACGGTCAAGGCTTTTTTCAGGTACTAATGCCCGATGGCACAACGGGCTACACCAGAGATGGTTCATTTCAGGTTGATAACCAAGGTCAAATGGTCACTTCCAGTGGTTTCGTGATTCAGCCGGCAATCACCATACCAGCGAACGCGCAATCAATCACCGTCGGACGCGATGGCACAGTTTCTGTTACTCAACCAGGATCGACCGCAGCGGTTCAGGTTGGCTCAATTCAATTAGCAACATTTATCAATCCGGCTGGACTAATGGGGCTCGGTGAAAATTTATATGTTGAAACAGCGGCATCAGGCAACCCTGGTACAAATGCGCCAGGCACAAACGGTGCGGGACTGATAGTGCAGTCATTTATTGAAACCTCCAATGTCAACGTGGCGGAGGAGTTGGTCAGCATGATACAAACTCAGCGTGCATACGAAATCAATAGCAAAGCAATCACCACATCGGATCAAATGTTGCAACGCCTGTCACAACTGTGACGCCCAATAAAAGCACCCTGATTTTTGTCTGAATTTGTCTGATTTCGTCATTGTGGAATATTTGAAATGAAAACTCTGAATACCATTATATTGTCAGCCAGTGCCATGGGATTGAGCGCTTGTGGTACAGCGCCGCCAGCAATCGTGCATCAATCAGGGATTGTTCAGGCGCAGAGTGCTAAAAATCAACGTGAAGCAAATGGCGCAATTTTTCAAGCGGCCAGTTACCGTCCATTGTTTGAAGATGTAAAAGCGAGGATGGTGGGTGATGTGCTGACAATCGCAATCAGTGAGAATACTTCCGCTACTAAGGCAGCTGGCGCTTCCGGCAGCAAAGCAGGTAGTGCTGCCTTTGCTGCACCAACAATTTTCGGCGTGCCTTCAAGCACAAGCGCGAAAGCGTCGCTCTCCACAACAGCTTCTTCCAAGTTTGACGAAAAAGGTGCGGAGACCGCCAGTAATTCGTTCTCAGGGACGATCGCTGCAACCGTCATAGAAGTTCTCCCAAACGGTAATTTACTCGTTAGCGGAGAAAAACAGATTGCCTTTAATAAGGGGGCCGAATATGTGCGCTTTTCGGGTGTCGTTAATCCACGCACCATTACTGCTGCAAATCAAGTGTCGTCGACACAAGTAGCTGAGGCACGTTTTGAGTATCGTTCAACGTCGCACATTGATTTGGCCGAAGCAAGTTCCATGTTGACAAGATTCTTTTTGAGTGTCTTGCCATTCTAATTTGAGAGAACGTTATGGATATGCTGATGCACCGACGATTTATATTAAGCCAAGCACTGCGATCTTTCGGCAAAGTGATCTGCATGCTGGTCATTGCCTCTCTATCCATGCCAGTGCAGGCAGAACGGCTGAAAGATCTCGCTGGGATTCAAGGCGTCCGGCAAAATCAGCTGATGGGATATGGCTTGGTGGTTGGTTTGGATGGTAGCGGTGATCAGACCACGCAAACGCCATTCACGGTGCAAAGTATTATCAGTATGATGCAGCAAATGGGAGTGGCGATCCCAGTCGGAACCAGTTTGCAACTCAAGAATGTCGCTGCGGTGATGGTGACAACTTCCTTGCCGCCATTTTCCCAGCCTGGCCAAACTTTGGACATCACGGTATCGTCGATGGGAAATGCGAAAAGTTTGAAGGGTGGTACTTTGCTGATGACGCCACTAAAGGGCGCTGATAATCAAATCTATGCAATGGCTCAAGGTAATGTATTGGTCGGTGGTGTGGGCGCATCGGCAAATGGTAGTCAGGTGCAGGTAAACCACCTGAGCGTTGGAAAAATTTCTGGTGGCGCCACCGTTGAACGGGCTGTTCCGTCGCCGCTCGGGAATGGAAATTCGATACAACTGGAATTAAATACTGCTGATTTTTCTACCGCGAGTCGTGTCGTGGAAGCGATTAATAAAAAGTTTGGTGCGGAAACTGCAGCCGCGGTCGACGGGCGAGTGATACAAGTTAAAGCGCCGCAAATGAACGATCAACGCGTCGCCTTTTTGGGTGCATTGGAAAGCATAGAAGTGACGCCCGCTCAAACTGCAGCAAAAGTTATCTTGAACGCCCGCACCGGATCAATTGTGATGAATCAATCGGTGAGTCTAGAAGCGTGCGCAGTCGCACACGGGAATTTGAGTGTAGTGATCAATACAGATAACGCAGTCAGTCAACCTAATGCACTCAGTAATGGACAAACTACGGCCACGCCAAATTCGAATGTATCCATTACAAAAGAGGGCGGACAATTACTCATGTTGAAAGCGGGCGCCTCTTTAGCTGATGTCGTCAAAGCACTCAACTCAATTGGAGCAACTCCACAAGATTTGTTAGCAATCTTGCAGGCGATGAAATCTTCCGGTGCTTTGCGCGCCGAACTAGAAATTATCTAAATATCGGCGGTATTGGTTTGTTGAACTTGGCTAAATGGTGAAAAGATGATTGGTCGTGCGGATATATCAGACAAACTTGCTTTTGACAGCAAGGGGCTTGATGCATTGCGTCAATCGTCAAAGGAAAATTCACCCGAGGCTTTAAAAGCGGCAGCTACTCAATTTGAAGCTTTGTTTGTGAGCATGATGCTTAAATCTATGCGCCAGGCAGGTGGTCAAGAAGGCATGTTTGATAACGAACAAAGCCGGATGTATACCTCGATGTTAGATCAACAATTGTCGCAAAAAATGGCAAGTCGCGGAATTGGTTTGGCTGACGCTATGGTGCGGCAGTTATCAAATAATGCAATGTCGCAGGCTTTGCAGTCTGAAGCTTCGCCTCCTGCTGCAATCGGTGGGATGGGCGGTGCGCAGCAATATATGCTTCAGCAAAAGTACGCAACAAACGCAGAGCAGTTACTTAAGTCTACTAGCAGTATTGAGTCAAACTCGAGCATGCCTCATGTGCAAGAGTTCACTCGAAAGTTGGGTTTGCATGCCGAATTGGCGAGCCAAGGAACGGGTATTCCTGCCAAATTCATGTTGGGTCAAGCAGCCTTAGAATCTGGTTGGGGAAAGCATGAAATCAAAGCCTTAGATGGTTCGACCAGCCATAATGTATTTGGCATAAAGGCAAGCGGTAACTGGAAAGGCCGGACGGTGGATGCTTTGACTACTGAATATACCAACGGTGTAGCTTATCAGAAAGTGGAAAAATTCCGCGCCTATGATAACTATGGCGACGCCTTCAAAGACTATGCAAAGCTTATTCAAGATAATCCTCGCTATCAGTCTGTACTGCAAAACGGCGGCGATGCCGCGCAGTTCGCTCGAGCTTTACAAAAAGCAGGTTATGCCACCGACCCACAATATGCCCAAAAGTTGACGAAAGTAATACAACAGTCATTTTCTGGCTGAGCAAGCTTGGCTGAGAGATTAAAGTTTTCCTGTTATGACCCGTTAAAATAGAAGACGGAAGCTGGAAATGGCTTTCAAAGCGGGCTGTGTAGCATCGACATTTGAGTGAATAGGTTGAATTATGGGTACCAATATTCTTGGAATTGGGCAGAGTGCCTTGGCAGCGGCGCAAATGGGTATTGCGACTGCAGGGCATAATATATCCAACGTCAATACACCGGGTTATAGTCGGCAGATTTTGCTTCAAAGCGCCGCGGCCGCGCAAAATGTCGGCGGTAGTTTTATTGGTCAGGGAACGCAAGTTGGCGAAGTTAGACGCGTTTATAATGAATTTATTGCACAACAAGTCAATTCCACACAATCATCGCAAAATTACGCATCTGCCTATCTTAATCAAGTGCAACAAATTAGTAATTTGGTTGCAGATCAATCGGCAGGTATTTCTCCGGCATTACAAGAGTTTTTTAGCTCTATACAGAATTTAGCGACGAGTCCCAACGGTACAGCCGGTTCTGCCGCCAGACAGGCTGTCCTGTCAAATGCATCATCCCTTGTGTCGCGCATACAGAGCATGGGGGCACGGTTAGATCAAGTTTCTGATGACGTGAATAATCGCATTTCACAAACGGTTACGGGCATTAATGGATATGCGAAACAAATTGCAGATCTAAATGATTTTATTGAAACTGCACAATCAGTATCTGGTGGTGCAGCACCCAACGACCTGTTGGATCAACGTGACAATGCAGTCACTGAGTTGAGTAAATTGGTGAGCGTCTCCGTGGTGAACCAAGGCGGAAAATATAATGTTTTTATGGGGACCGGCCAACCACTTGTGCTTGGTGCCAAGGTAAGTGTTCTTCAGCCGACCAGCTCTCTTACAGATCCAACACGTTTACAGGTTTCTTATGAAAATAATGGTTCACTGGTCCAGATAAACGAACAAAGTATTACTGGCGGCGAGTTAGGTGGATTGTTTGCTTTTAGATCCAATTCACTAGATGTTTCTCGTAATTCCTTAGGACGCGTTGCAGTGTCAATTGCTACAGAGTTTAATGATCAGCATAAATTAGGACAAGACTTAAACGGTCAGATAGGTAAAGATTTTTTTACCATTTCAGGTCCAACGTCGACTCCTAGCGGCACAAATCTTAGCGATGCTAACTTAGCGGTTTCTTTCTCGGATGTTGGCGCATTAACTACAAGTGATTATCGCGTGCAGTATTTGGCTGGGGTTGGTCCTGCACCTAATTACTATAAGATCACGCGAGTCTCTGATGGCAATGTTCAGACATCTAACACCTTGCCGGCAGTGATTGATGGCCTTAGTCTTAATTTGGCAGCAACTGGTGCACCGCCCGCAGTGGTGCCTCCCTCTGTGAATGATGAGTTTTTGGTGCGCCCAACTGCGTTAGCCGCATCGTCGATCAGCGTGGCAATTACCGATATTGCAAAAATCGCTGCTGCAGCACCTGTCACAACAAGTTTGCCGAGCACGAATTTGGGAAGCGGAAAAATAAGTTCTGGTGTTGTAAATTCTACGGTTTTATCAACCAGTAACTCTGCCAATGCCGTCATTGGCTCTGTATCTGTGGGTGATTCATTTAATAGTTCAACGTTGACACCTCCATTGAGTTTGACATTTGCGACAGCGCCTAATAGTTTCGCAGGGTTTCCGGTGGGAGCCTTGGTATCTGTAACGACTGGTGGTGTGACCTCTAACTATGAAGTCGCCGCGGCCGCAGCTCCAGCTGCAACTCCGCCGAAAGTTGTCAATGTTCCTTACACCAGCGGTGCGACAGTTACCTATGGTGGCGTCAGTTTTGTGATTAAAGATAATCCTACGGCACCCGCTGCAGGCGAAACTTTTACGCTTGGAAGTGCTCTGCCTGTCACATCGGCAACGTTGACGTACAACTCTGCAGGGAATAATTTCACCGGATTTCCTGCTAATGCAAACGTAACTGTTAAGAACGGAAATACAACCACCTCTTACGTGGCGGGATCTGCGATTCCATATGTAGAGGGCTCTACGATTAGTTTTAATGGCTTAAGTTTCACAGTATCAGGCGCATACGTAAATGGCGATGTCGTTAAAATTGCTGGGAATCCGACTGGCACTGGAGATAATCGAAACGCTACATTGCTTGGCGGATTACAGACGAAAAACACAATGGCATCTGGAACTACTAGTTTTCAAGGTGCTTACGGTCAATTCGTTAGTAATGTCGGTAACAAAGCGCATGAAATGGAAGTAAGCAAAAGTGCTGAAACCAAGCTGTTGTCCCAAGCTTTACAAGCACAACAATCTGAATCTGGCGTGAATTTGGACGAGGAAGCTGCGAATTTACTGCGCTATCAGCAAGCATATCAAGCAGCAGGAAAACTCATGCAAATTGCGAGCCAATTATTCGATGCTTTACTTGCTTTAGGTCGATAAGAGAGAAAATCATGCGTATTAGTACCAATACAATCTATGAGTCTGGTGGCGCTCGCATCAGTGACCTGCAAGTGAGTCTAAATCGTACTCAGCAACAGATCGCTTCAGGTCGCCGAATTTTAAATCCGAGTGACGATCCAATTGGCTCGGCACGCGCCCTCGTAATTACACAAACTGATGCAGTGAATGAACAGTTTGCAGTGAATCGAAAGAATGCGACGAATACTTTAAGTATTGCTGAGGATACTTTAAGCAATGTCACCAACGTGCTGCACAACGTAAAGACATTAGTCGTTAGCGCAGGAAATGGCACCCTATCTGATCAAGAGCGAGGCTATATTGCGAATGAATTGCAGGGTAATCTCGATCAATTGTTTGGTTTTGCTAACGCTACTGACGGCACGGATGCTTACCTATTTTCGGGTTTTTCATCAAGTGTCGCACCCTATACAAAAACTCAGGGTGGGGCGCAATATAATGGTGATCAAGGTGGGCGCCTATTACAGGTTGATACTTCGCGACAAATACCCATAAATGAGGTTGGCTCGGCAATTTTTGGAAACATTAAAACCTCCAATTCGCAATTTAATGTTCGCTCAAATCCTTCAAATATTGGTCAAGCAGTTGCAACTGCTTCCATTAATGTCCCTACAACGGCTAATCTAACTGGCAATAATTATGAAGTAGCGTTTGATAATACGGGCGCTAATTTTACGGTTACTAATAAGACGACGGGCGTTGTTGTTGTACCCAGTACTGCTTACACCAGCCCACAAACAGTCACGATAGACGGCATGGATATCACCTTGACTAATACGCCAGGTGCTCCAGCTCCCGGTGATAAGTTTTCGATTCAACCTGGCAATCAAAATATTTTCGAGACACTGACTGATCTCATAAACACCTTACGAACCCCAGCAGGTAACGTGCCTCAAAAATTGGAGTTGACTGCTAATTTAAGTCAGGCAAATTTCAATATTGATAAGTCACTTTCTAATGTTTTGCTTGCACGCACAAATTTTGGAACATCGCTAAAAGAATTGGAAAATCTTAATAGTGCTGGTGATAGTTTGGGTCTTATTTATAAACAAGAATTGTCGGCTTTGCAGGATCTTGACTATGCAAAAGCGATTACCGAGTTGAATCAGAATCAAGTGGTGTTACAGGCTGCTCAGCAATCATTTGTAAAAACATCATCGCTATCTTTGTTTAATTATCTAAATTAATCTATTTTTCAATCGAAAATCGAGAGTTGTGGGGTTATATTCCTTTACCTTGAGATTTTACGGAACGCTGACTGCTTAATTCGGTCGAAAAAAATGCCCAAAAGTACTTCATTGGGCATTTTTTTATTGTTCTAAATTGGCAATCAACGAAGAAATTCAGATCGACAGTGCTCTATACCGCACGAATCATTTTTTCTGCGATATACGTTTTTTGTTCGACTGGTGGTGGTACCAGCTTAACAATGGCAAAAGACACATTATCACCTTGTGAATTAGCACGTTCACGAGCCTTTTTCACTAATAACTCAGATGCTTGACGTGGCGTACTTGCACCCACTGCTACTGATAACTCGATGTCTGCAAAATAGTGCCATAAGCCATCTGAACATAATAGAAAAGAATCGCCATCCGCTAAATTATCTTTTTCCCCAAAACTCACGTAAGGAATTGCGTTTTTTGATCCTAATACATTGACAAGGACATTCGACATTTTGTGGTTTTTTGCTTCTTCGGCAGTAATGACACCTTCGTCAACTAGACGTTCAACATAAGAATGATCTTTGGTTTTCTCAGCAAAATTGGGACCATCAAATCGATAAAGTCTTGAATCCCCGACGTGCGCCCAGACTGCTTTTTGTGGGGAAATGACTAGCGCAACAAAAGTACTGTGAGGTTCTTTTTCAGACGATACCGCGGACAACTTAATGACGGTATGGGCTTCATGCACAATAGCTTCCAACATCTTCTTGATATCATTACCTGGTGAGAACTCATCAAAGAGCATTTTGGCAGAACGTACTACCTGCTCGGCCGCAATAGCGCCACCACTTTTTCCTCCCATGCCATCAGCAACCACCGCCATGATATGGCCGGGGGCATGTGGCGCGGCGAAAAGTGCTACGCGGTCTTGTTGTTCCTTACGATCACCGATATGTTGAGCGGTGCCTGCTTCGATCTTATATTGGCTCATACGTCGTGGTAGATTACACTAGTCGGATATTCCGAATTCTTTTTAAATAAACACGTTGCATTTTACTCGTTCTTACAGCTTATGGACCATACAAATCAAATTCGAATGCGCATTTGTGAATTAGAAGTAGAACATCGTGATCTTGATACGGTGATTGAGGCAATTATTAAGGATCCGAACCATGATGAGTTACAGTTACGTCGTCTAAAAAAACGCAAATTGCAGCTAAAGGACTATATTGCATTGCTTAAGATGCAATTATCCCCGGACATTCCTGCTTAATTAATTTAATCAAGCTGTCGGCGCACCTTGATGTGTACTTCTTTAAGAAGCGTCGAAGTGAATCGCAAATGATGTCGGGCAGCACTGCCATTGTCCGAAATCCCAGTAGTGCCGGTCGCAACCTGCGCCGGAACGATTTTGTTGTATCTTATTGCACTATATTTTGACTGAAAATAATTTAACTTCAATTGCACTTACAATCCACGATTCAGAGGTCGAGAAAATCTTTGGGGATACTGGACTGCTAAGTTCCACGATACCAGGTTATCGCTCGCGACAAGCACAGATTGAGATGGCGCAGGCGATTGCACAAGCGATCGCTGGACAAAAGACCTTATTGGCAGAAGCTGGCACTGGTACCGGAAAAACTTTTGCTTATTTGATCCCCGCATTGCTTTGGGGCGGCAAAGTCATCGTATCAACTGGTACCAAGAATTTGCAAGATCAATTGTATCTGCGCGATATTCCCACGATCAAAAAAGTATTAAAAGCACCGGTATCGGTTGCTTTGCTGAAAGGACGCGCGAATTACCTTTGCCATTTTCATCTTGAGAGGACTCTACAAAATGGGCGTTTGACTTCAAGAGAAGATGTCGGCTATTTACGCGACATTTCACGCTTTATTAAGACTACGAGTAGTGGCGATAAAGCAGAGTTGGCTCGCGTGCCGGAGACCGCAGCGGTGTGGAGTCTAGTGACTTCAACCAAAGATAATTGCATGGGCTCTGAGTGCCAGTATTATCAAGATTGTTTCGTTATGAAAGCGCGTAAAGAAGCACAGCAAGCGGATGTCGTGGTTGTCAATCATCATTTGTTTTTCGCCGATTTAGCTCTCAAAGATACTGGTATCGCTGAATTATTACCCTCGGCTAACACCGTGATATTTGATGAAGCTCATCAGTTGCCGGAAACTGCTACTTTGTTCTTTGGTGATTCGGTGTCTACTTCACAGATTCTGGAATTGTGTCGTGATACTTTGGCCGAAGGCTTATCTCATGCCCGAGATGGTGCTGAATGGGCCAAAATTGTTGCGCCAGTCGAGCGTGCAGCGCGCGATTTGCGACTTTCGTTTCCCCAAGACTCAATCCGTTTATCGTTGCAACAAATTGCACCATCAAGTGAATTCTTTCCAAACTTGGAAAACCTAAAAAATAATTTAGGTGATTTGATTAAAGTGCTGGAAAAACAAGCGGAAAGAGCTGAGACGATAGAACAATGCCGCGTCCGGGCGATTGGTTTGCAGGACCAGCTTGATGATTGGCGTGAAATAGATCCAAATTCGAAAGAGGCAAAAGGGAAACCGGAATGTGTCCTTTGGGTAGAGGCTTATTCTGTTTCATTGCAATTACATCGAACACCGTTGTCGATTGCGCCGATTTTCAATAAGCAACGAGAAGGCGTGCCGCGTACTTGGATTTTCGCTTCGGCAACGATGGCAGTGAAAAATGATTTCAGCCACTATGTGTCGCAAATGGGTTTGTGGGATGAGCCAGCGAGAACCTGGCCAAGCCCGTTTAATTATGCAGATCAAGGCATACTGTATGTGCCAGATGGCATGCCGCAACCCAACTCCAGGGAATATACGGATGCGGTAGTGGATGCTGCGCTGCCAGTGATAGAAGCTGCTGGAGGGCGTACTTTCTTGCTATGCACAACAAATAAAGCTGTTAAACATTGTGCTGAGCGACTGAAGGAAGAGTTCGCAAGGCACAGCTTAGATTTTCCACTTTTTGTGCAAGGTGATGCTGGCCGTACAGAGCTACTAGATCGCTTTCGGGCTTCCGGCAATGGTGTGTTGATTGGCTCTCAAAGTTTTTGGGAGGGTGTTGATGTACGTGGTGAGGCCTTGTCATTGGTCGTTATTGATAAATTGCCGTTCGCACCACCTGATGATCCTGTTTTGGCCGCACGTATAGAGGCGATGGAGAAGAAGGGTTTGAATGGCTTTGTGCACCATCAATTGCCTGAAGCAATTATCAATTTAAAACAGGGAGCAGGGCGCTTGATTCGCGATGAAACAGATCGTGGCGTATTGATGATCTGTGATCCTCGATTGATTTCTAAACCTTATGGTAAGCGTATCTGGCAGAGTTTGCCTGCTTTTTCACGCACTCGCGAATTGCCAGTGGTATTGAAATTTTTTGCAGAACTTGAGCTAGAACGGGCGAGTCCTGCGAATAAGTAAATGCTTTCAAATTTAATTTGGTTTATTTTATGAAGGCAAAGAATTGCCTTGAGAAATATGGAGTAAAGATGATTTCTAATTCTGTACAAGAAACTGTTGATCAAGTGATTCGTTCTCGCCGCTCATTGCGCGCTTTTTTAGATACGCCAGTTGCGCAGGAGGATATTCGGGCCATTTTGGACATCGCCGCACGTGCACCTTCAGGCACCAATACTCAACCATGGAAGGTCTACGTGGTGACGGGACATACTTTGCAAAAGCTATCCTCGAAGATATTGGCTGCGCACAATAATCCCGACAGTGCGAAGTCGCATATTGAAGAATACAAATATTATCCAGTCGAATGGCATAGCCCGTATATTGATCGTCGTCGTAAAGTGGGATGGGATCTGTACAGCTTGCTTGGCTTAGGACGTGAAAACAAAGCTGGCATGCATGCTCAACACGGTCGAAACTATCAATTTTTTGATGCGCCAGTCGGGTTAATATTTACGATAGATCGCGTGATGGAACAAGGTTCCTGGTTAGACTACGGAATGTTCTTGCAAAATATCATGCTTGCTGCGCGAGCACGTGGCTTAGATACCTGCCCGCAAGCAGCATTTACACAGTTTCATCGAATTATCGCGGAAGAGTTATCATTGCCTGAGCAAGAAATGGTGGTGTGCGGTATGTCTTTGGGGTTTGCAGATATGAGCAAGATAGAAAATAGTTTGCAAACTGAGAGGGCTGAGGTGAATGCTTTTGCAAAATTTTTCGATTGAAGCGAAAGAAGTGTCGAAAATCTGACTATTAATGTTGAATTAGTATGTTCAATATTAAAAATTTATATCATTTACTTATTTTTGGTTCAAATTCCGAGAATTTTAATGAGGAAATGGCGCTAAGTCTTTAATTCTCTTGCGAATTATCAATAATTTGCTACACTTCGTTCCATTAAGAAATTTTTCGTCTCTAGGAGTAATACATGGTTGCACTACGCTTGAAGTCCATGGTGAAATCGATGTTTAGTTTTTCTTTTAATAAAACCGTTTTATCTACTCTCGCTCTTGCTTCTGTTTTTGCTGTTGCTCAAGTAAGTGTCGCTAGCGAAAGTCATCGCAGCAAGAAATCCAACTCAAAAAAATCTAGTTTAGTGCATGCTAAGGCCCCTTCAAAGCACGCGCCTAAACATGCGACTAAGCATAGCAAAAAACATGTTCTCGCGGCAAAATCGCAAAAATCAGCGAAGGCCAAGCGTGGCATACGTCATGCCGTTGAGATCAATGAAGGTCCAAGTATTGGTGACGCGGTTGGATTGAAACATTCTAAGGATGCCTTGTCTTTGGCGTCTAACGCGGCGTTTGTAGTAGATCAGGATAGTTCAAAAGTCTTGTTTGAAAAAAATGCAGAGGTATCCTTACCTATCGCGTCCATCACGAAGTTAATGACGAGCTTAGTTGTCGTGGAATCCAAGTTAGATTTGGACGAAGTTATAGAAATTACGAATGAAGATTTGGATAAGGAAAAAGGCACTGGATCACGCCTAACAATAGGCGCGAAACTTTCTCGTGCGGATTTGTTGCATATCGCATTGATGAGCTCTGAAAATCGTGCCGCATCTGCCTTGGGTCGTAGCTACCCAGGTGGCCTGCCAGCGTTTGTTGCTGCGATGAATGCAAAGGCTAAACAATTGGGTATGAACGATACTTACTACGTAGATTCTAGTGGTCTTTCAAGTAAGAACGTAGCAAGTGCGCGAGATTTGGTTAAATTGATCAATGCTGCCTATCAGTTTCCTTTGATTCGTGAATATTCAACGGACAGTCATTACGTAGTCAATCCAAAAGGAAAGCGCCTGTTGGAATACGGAACAACTAATCATCTAGTTGAAAAATCCGATTGGAATATCGGTTTGCAGAAGACAGGCTATATCGCTGAAGCAGGACGTTGTTTGGTAATGCAGGCAATTATTGAAGGTCGCGCGGTAGTAATGGTGTTCTTGGATTCCAAAGGAAAATATTCTCGTCTAGCTGATGCTGGACGGATCAAAAAGTGGATACAGGGAATGCGTCCGCAGGCATAATGAAATGACGTCAGTGAATTAGGTCGATCTAAACTGAACGTATAAAAAGGCTTTGCAACTGCAAAGCCTTTTTTACGTATTGAGCAAATAAAAGAAATTTGAATTTGATTCATTGAGGATGAAGTCAAGTTGCGCACGAACTTTGGGTGTGATGCATAGGCAAGTAGGACAAGCTACGCGCAAACTTACATTTCAGTTTTAAACAAAGAGTCCCACAAGGCTTCGCTGCATCCAACCGCGGCTGCGATTTTGTCGATGTGCACTCGCGCTCGCTCTTCGCCTTGTAAGCGTATATTGTGTTGATACTTGCGCAGGAGACGATAGCTATTTGCGGTCTCATTTGCCAAGTCGGTATCGATTAGCCCCAAATTGCCGCATAGTTTGAGCAAAGCGATATTGCCGATATTGCCGGTGAGTTCAGGATAGTCATGAGAATGGCGCAAGACCAGATATTGCACTATAAATTCAATATCGATCATGCCGCCATGGTCGTGTTTTAAGTCGAATAATTCACTCCGATTCACGTTAGCATCGCGCATCTTTTTGCGCATAGAAACGACGTCTCGTTTGAGTTGCTCTGGCTCCCTGGTCAAGCGTAATACGTGTTCGCGTATTGCTTCAAATCGTGCACCTATCTCGGGATCGCCTGCGCAAAAACGTGCTCGGGTCAGCGCTTGATGTTCCCATAACCACGCCGACTTTTCTTGATAACGTTCAAAGGCTTGTACCGATGAAACCATTAAGCCGCTCGCTCCGTCGGGGCGCAAAGCGATATCGATGTCAAATAAAACCCCAGAAGAAGTATGGGTCGTCATCCAAGTAATGAAGCGTTGAGCCAATTTTGCGTAAGAGGCCGGAGCGTCTTGATTGTCATCATCGTAGAGGAAAATCAAATCCAAGTCAGAGGCATAGCTGAGTTCCTTGCCACCTAATTTTCCGTAGGCAATCACCGCAAATTTGGGAATCTCACAGTGCCGGCTAGCGATGGTCTTCCATGCAGCCTGAACTACTGCCTCGACCATAACGTCGGCCAATTGCGAGAGCGAGTCAGCTAAGTGCTCAACGCTCACTTTACCTTCTAGATCTTGGGCCAGTAATCGAAAGAGAAGCGCGTGATGGAGTTCGCGCAAGCTATCAAGTTGCGCCTCGATGTCACCAGTTTGCTCTTCCATCAGCGTTCGCACTTCGTTTGAAAAGACGTTCCAATCGGGCGCTTGATGCAATACAGATTCGTCCAATAATTCATCGAGCAAAATTGGATGACGGTTTAAGAATTTGGCAGCCCAATCGCTGGCGTGCATCATGCGAATAACACGTTGCAGGGCATGTGGAAATTCGCTGAGTAGAGAGAGATATGCTGTGCGCCGCGCAATGTGTTCCATGAAATCTAAGAGGCGATGTACTGTGACTGCTTGACCATCACTTTGAGTCGAAATTGTTTTCAATGCGCTGTGGATTAGCGCTGCAAGTTTTTGTTGACTTGCCTCTGGTAGTGCTTGCATTTTGGCGGACTGCCATGTGCTTGAAAGTCTCTGTGCGACTTCCTCAATTTCTAAAAAGCCTAATGTTTGTAAATGTGCGACGATGGTTTCGTTTGCATCGGGTGCGGACATATTATTGGTATTAAGTGCATCATCCTTTTGACCTGATTTGTCTTTGAATATCTCGTCAAACTGCTCTGCGACAAAGTGCATGTGCGGGATGAGTACCGCATTTAAGCTGTGTACATTCGTGAAACCCATCATATGCGCAACGATATGTTGATCATCAATATTCGCAGGGAAGATATGGGTTTGTGCATCATCGAGATATTGCAGGCGGTGCTCAACATCGCGTAAGAATATATAGGCCGTCATGAGTTGATCGACAATGCCTTGATCCAAAATTCCTTTTTCTGCAAGCGTTAACAACGTTGCGCGAGTAGAGCGATCGCGCAAGACAGATTCTCTACCGCCACGTATTAGTTGAAATACTTGTGCCAAAAATTCGACTTCACGAATTCCGCCGCGCCCAAGTTTTACATTGATGCCACGTTCAGGGTGGCGAGTTTCCTGACGTACTACTTCTGCACGGATTTGGTGGTGCATATTGCGCAGTGATTCGATCACACCATAATCAAGATAGCGGCGGTACACGAAGGGGAAAATAATCTTCTCGAGGATGGAAATCTGTTCGGGTCGGCCAGTAATCGCGCGCGCTTTGACCCATGCGTAGCGTTCCCATTCGCGACCCTGCACTAAAAAATAGTCCTCCACCATGCCAAAGCTTGCTACTAGTGGGCCAGAGTTTCCATTCGGACGAAGTGCCATATCAACACGGAAAGAAAAGCCGTCTTCGGTGATTTCTGATATGGCCGCGATTAATTTTTTTCCTAGTCGGCTGAAGAATTCATGATTCGATAAGCTTCGTTGTTGGTTATTTGCCTGAGTATCCCCGTCTTCGCTATAGCAGAAAATCAGATCAATGTCGGAAGATACATTTAGTTCGTGGCCACCTAACTTTCCCATGCCTAGTACGATCAATTCTTGCGCTTCGCCGCTTTCTTCGCCATACGGTTGCCCATGATTTTCTAACATTTCTTTCATCAAATATTGCAAATGGCTTTGAATTGCAAAATCGGCAAAGTCGCTGATAGTGCTTATCACTTCGTGCAAATTGGCTGTTCCATTCAAATCGCGTTTAATCAGACAGGCTAGAACCAAATTACGCAAGCGTCTCATTGCTGCATTGAGCGTTGCCCCTTGAGTTATTTCTTTTTGTAAGATTTCGGTAAAACTCGCTTTGCTGAGGGCGAATTGCGATATATTCTCAAGCTCTTGTGACCTACTGGATTTTGCATTTAACCATCGGTTCAAGAAACGTGATCGATAGATGTCGGATGCAGGGATGGCGCTAATATTCATGGATTTTGTTAAGGAAGTTGGGCAGAAGTTTCTAAGACGGGCTTTCAGACATTGAGGACATTGTAAGCTTAAGCCGAGAAATCACAAATCTGCTTTGAATTTGGCGTTGATCACGGTATATTTTGTATGCTTTTTTTTAGCGTCATTTTTTGTCGGTTGATTTCTCAGTTTAGAGTTTTTTCGGGGGAGTATGTTGTTGTTTGAAGTAATCTTGATACAGCCGTCAGAGCGCGCCTGCCCCCATATTGGCTATTTGCCAATACGAATTGATCCACGTTGAAAGTGGGAAATTCATTGAAACAACATCTCCCGTCTGATGACCATGATCAGGCCTGCGGGCATCATGCACAGACATTGAGCGGATGGCGTAAGACATTGCACAGCGGTCGGGCTGCGTGCGTATTGGCCGCGTTTCATGGCGGCCGAGGGTTGCGCAAGACTTTAAGGGTTTTCCTGAAGACGCTGCTCGTCTGCTATTTCATATTTGCAGCCTTGTTCTTGTTGTTGCGCTATGTTGTTTTACCTAATCTGGAAAATTACAAAACAGAGATCGAACAGTATGCGAGTGTCAAACTGGGGCGACAACTTAGCATTCGGAACCTGCAGGCTAACTGGCAAGGATTTAATCCTCAAATTGCTTTGCAAGGAATTCTTATTCAAGATCAGAACTCTCGGGTCGCATTGACCCTGCCTGAGATTAACACCACATTGTCATGGTGGTCACTGGCTGCCCTTGAGTTGCGTTTTTCTGAAATAGAAATCGTCAGCCCTCAGTTGAATATCCATCGTGATTTGCATGGTGTTATTGAGGTGGCAGGTTTTCCATTGCAATTGAATGGACATACTGATGGGGGAGAAACCGGTTTAAACTGGGTGTTAGCCCAACATCAAATAAAAATAGTACGAGGGCATGTCGAGTGGAATGACCAGTTGCGCGCAAATCCACCTCTCCGTTTAACGGATGTCAATTTTGTGTTGACCAATCATTGGCGTCAACACAATTTTGCAATGCAAGCCATCCCACCTGCAAATGTGGCTGCACCGGTCGATATTCGGGGACAATTTCAGCACTCGGTATTTGCAACTAAGAAGTCCGAATTGTCGTCGTGGTCCGGTGAGCTGTATGCCGATCTAAAACATGCCGATTTACCCGCAATACACCAATATTTCCCTTTTCCTTTTACATTGGATAAAGGCGTGGGGAGCGTCAAGTCTTGGATTAAGGTGAAGCAAGGGCGTTTCGAAGATTTCACTGCAGACGTGCATTTGCAAGATGTGATCGGTAAGTTCCGCAAAGACTTGCCCGTGCTCGATATGGCGCAAGTGAGCGGACGTATCATCGCGTCTGAACAAATTAAGTCGAATTACAAATATTTATCTTGGCTACCGGGTCAATCTGGTCATAGTTTGGCTTTGGTCAACTTTTCCATGAAAACTCGAGATGGATTAGTGTTGCCAGCGACGACCTTGAAGGAAACGTTCACGCCAGGTGAAAATGGTCAGGGAGAGAAGGTTGAGCTCTACACGCAATCATTAGACTTGCATTCCCTAGCAAATTTTGCTGAGCATTTGCCAATTCCCGCAGATCAACGACGCCTATTAATTAGTGTCGCACCAAAAGGTATTCTGAAAGATTTCACGGCTCGGTGGCAAGGAAGTTTCCCTGAAATATCTAGTTATAGCATTAAGGGGCAATTTAGCAATCTGGAAATGCAAGCGTTAAAGGCACAACTGGGCAGACCAAAGACTGGCAAGCTGCCCGCAAAAGCGGCTGTGCCCGCAATTCCTGGCTTTGATAATTTGTCAGGATACATCGATGCGAATGATAAAGGCGGTAGCTTTACTTTAGACTCGATAGATTTATTGTTGCAGCTGCCAAGTTATTTTGTTGATCCCCTCATGCCTTTCAAACGTTTGAAAATGCAAGCACGCTGGCAGTTTCAACAAAATGATCAATTGCAGTTACAGATTCAGCAGATGGAATTTGAGCAGGATGGTGCGATCGGTAGCTTGAGTGGAAAACATAGTTTGTCAATGCGCCAATCTGATTTGGGTGAAGTTGATTTAAACGGGCACTTGCAAGGTTTCGATATCAAGACTATCAATCGCTACATCCCTGTGCAGGCACCCGAACATTTACGCGATTGGTTAAGCCATGCTTTGTTGGATGGTGAGGCGAATGATGTGGTATTTCGCTTGAAAGGTTCTCTTGCACATTTCCCGTTCCAGCAAAAAGATCCAGAGTCAGGAAAGCAGGGCGAATTTTACGTTAAAGGGAATCTTCGTAACGGGAAATTAAACTTCTTACCAGGCGTGTTTGCCAAAGATGGGTTGGCGCCGTTTTGGCCGGTGATCGACAGTATCAAAGGTAACTTCATTTTTGAACGTGGACGTATGGAAATCCGGGCGGACACTGCCCTGACGAATAGTGTTCCTTTAAATAAGGTGAGGGCAATTATTCCTGATTTGCTAGAGCACAATCCGGTATTGCAGATTGATGGAAATGCTAGCGGCAATTTGCAAATAATGTTGAATTATCTGAAAGCTAGTCCGGTGGATGACTGGCTGGCGAATTTTTTGCATGACACAGCAGCGACTGGAAATGGACAACTAAATCTAAAACTAAATTTGCCTTTGAATAGTATTAACGATTCAAAGGTGAATGGCTTGCTGCAATTAAATAATGCCGAAACTATTTTGCAACCTGATTTGCCTTTGATAAGTATGCTTAACGGTAAGTTAGAGTTCAACGAGCATGGTTTGAGTCTGAATAATCTGAAAGCTAATTTGTTAGGTGGCGCGGTGCAGGCCAATGGCGGTAGCCAAAAAGATGGAACGATAAAAATAAAGCTGGAGGGGCTGGCAACGGCAGAAGGAATCCAAAAACACTTGGCGAATGTGGATGTGAGTAATTTGTTAGATAGCCTAAAAGGCGAAGCAAAATATACTACGCAAATTTATGTTAAAAAGCGTCAGACAGAGGTTGTCGTTGAATCAGATTTGCAGGGACTCGCTTGGAATCTTCCAGCGCCGTTGACGAAAGCAGCCAATGAGCTTGCGTCTATGCGCTTTGAAATATTACCCGAGGCTTCTACCGATCAAAACGATTTGCGTGAACAGATCAAGCTCAGTGTGGGTAACCGTTTTAACGCGCATTATCAACGCAAAAAAACCTTAGAGAAAAACGCAAAATGGAGTGTAGTGCGAGCCGCTGTCGCGGTGAATGCCCCCGCAATTTTGCCTGATTCTGGTCTTAATTTACATGTGCAATCAAAGTCGTTGAATGTCGATGAATGGCGTCGACTCATCGATGCTCAAGCGAAAAATCATGCCAGCAAAAACATCGCCAAAGGTAATATTGCTGAGCCAAATCCCGCCGTAGATTTTGCACAATATGTCGAGCCGACAAGTCTATCGGTTGTGACGGATGAGATCTATCTGTTCGGTAAAAAGATGGATAACATTGTCTTAGGTGCCTCGAATCAAATAGGCTTGTGGCAAGCCAATCTAGATTCGACACAGGCATCGGGATTCATTAGTTGGAATGGTTTCGGTAAGCCGCAAAATCCGGGGCAAATTAGTGCGCGCTTGAGTCGTTTGATGATACCAAAATCTGCAGCCGGTGATGTGGGAGATTTACTCGAAGCGAAAAACACCACTAAACAAATTCCAAGCTTGGATATTCAAGTTGAGAATTTCGAGTTGTTTAATAAAAAGCTCGGACACCTCGCCTTGAACGCGAGCAATACATTGGCGACGCAAGGGCGTGAATGGAATATTGATAAATTGATTTTGAAAAATGATGATGCTGAGTTAAGTGCAACTGGTCAATGGACTGCTCGTGGAACTGATAGTCAGACAAAGTTGCAGTATGTGTTGGATATTGCAAATTCAGGAAAATTACTTGATCGATTCGACTTTGCCGACGTGCTGCGTGGCGGGAAAGGTAAACTCGAAGGAGATCTGCAGTGGACAGGATTGCCGTTTGATTTGGATATTCCGAGCTTGAGTGGACAATTGCAATTAAAATTGGCGGCAGGTCAATTTTTGAAAGTAGATCCCGGCGCAGCGAAATTATTGGGCGTACTGAGTATGCAGTCCTTGCCACGACGTTTTACCTTGGATTTTCGTGACGTTTTTTCGGATGGTTTTGCATTCGATAGTATCGTCGGTACGGCAAAAATTTTGCATGGAATCGCGACGACCGATAATCTCAAAATGAGTAGCGTAAATGCCGCCGTGCTAATGGAAGGACACGCTGATATTGCTAAAGAATCGCAAGATTTACATGTCGCTGTGATTCCTGATTTTAATGCTGGCGCCGCCTCTGTGGTGTACGGATTGGCCGTCAATCCGGTGATTGGCCTGGGTACTTTTCTAGCGCAACTATTTTTTAGAGATCCTCTGAAACGAGCGTTCACATATGAGTATCAAATAACCGGCCCGTGGACGAATCCTATCGTGAATAAAATTGAAAATAAAGAACGCCAGCAAATTTTAGAGAAACAAAAAACGGAACAGAATAAAGTAAAGGCTGAAGTCAAATAAGGATAAGAAATGAAAGTCGCTGCAATCCAAATGGTGTCGGCATCGAACCCAGACGCCAATTTACAAACGGCGCACCGTCTGTTGCAACAAGCAAAAGCAGAAGGTGCGAATTTGGCAGTTCTGCCAGAATATTGGTCGATTATGGGGTTACGTGATACCGATAAAATTGCCTTTGCAGAGGAGCCTGGGAATGGTGTTTTACAGAATTTTTTAAAGCAGATTGCTCAAGAACTGCAGATGGCAATCATCGGTGGGACTATCCCACTGAAGTCTGGTGATAGTAGTAAAATCTATAATGCCTGTCTGGCATTTGATCGTCACGGTTCTCAAATTGCGCGTTACGATAAGATCCACTTATTCGGATTTATAAATGGCGAAGAAAGCTATCAAGAATCAAATACCATACAAGAAGGTAATGACATCGTTAGTTTTGATAGTGAGATAGGTAAGATAGGACTAGGTGTATGCTATGACCTGCGCTTCCCAGAGTTATTTCGCAATATGGGACCATGTAGCCTGATAGTGTTGCCAGCAGCGTTCACCTATACGACCGGTCAAGCACATTGGGAGATTTTATTGCGTGCCCGTGCAATTGAAAATCAATGTTATGTATTAGCGTCCGCGCAAGGTGGTACTCATGATAGTGGTCGCCGCACTTGGGGGCACAGTATGCTCATCGACCCTTGGGGCAAGATAATAAATTGTCTGGATGAGGGCGAGGGCGTAGTGAGCGCTGATTTGGATGTGGATGTAATGCAAAAAATTCGTACTAACTTGCCTGCATTAAAGCACAGGCGCTTTACTTGTTAGGGTCATATTTCCAATACAAACATTCATGGGATATGGACTACAATACCTTCGTTAATTCGCCGAAATGGCAGCCAATAAAGACTGAAAAACATGACACCATTTGATTCAAATTTGAAACATCTCGCGATCGCGCGCAACATCCTACTGACACCTTTCGGGCTTGATGAAGCTAAATTAGCCTCAGCACTGAAAACGATGTTCACGCATAAAATTGATTATGCCGACCTGTATTTTCAGTTCACCAAAAATGAAGGCTGGAGTTTGGAAGAAGGCATCGTTAAAACCGGCAGCTTTTCAATTGATCAAGGCGTTGGCGTGCGGGCTGTATCTGGTGATAAAACCGCATTCTCGTACTCTGATGAGATTTCTGAGCATGCGTTGCTAGAAGCTGCAGCAGCCACCCGTACAATCGCTCGCGCAGGTTCGGGCAAGATTCAAGTTGCTTCCTCTATGCAAGGCATACAAGGCCATAATTTGTTCTTGCAGGATGATCCTTTAGCTTCATTGGATGCAACACAAAAAGTCGCCCTATTGGAACGCATTGAGAAAATCGCGCGTGCTAAAGATCCACGCATCGTACAAGTGATGGCAAGTTTAGCTGGGGAGTACGATGTGATTTTGGTGGCGCGCAGTGATGGTGTGATTGCTGCGGATGTCCGTCCATTGGTGCGAATGTCGTTGACCGTTATCGCCGAACAAAACGGACGTCGTGAGACGGGATCAAGTGGTGGCGGTGGTCGCTATAACTTCTCGTATTTTACTGATGCGATTTTGGAGCAATACGCGGAAGATGCGGTGAAATCCGCTTTGGTTAATCTAGATGCGCGCCCCGCACCAGCGGGTCCGATGACGGTGGTACTCGGCTCTGGTTGGCCTGGTGTGCTCTTGCATGAAGCGATTGGACATGGTTTGGAAGGCGACTTCAATCGGAAAGGTTCTAGCACTTTTGCTGGTCGCATTGGTGATCGTGTTGCAGCTAAAGGTGTGACAGTGGTCGATGATGGTACTTTGGAAAATCGTCGCGGTTCCTTGAATATAGATGACGAAGGTAATCCTACGCAATGTACGACCCTGATTGAAGACGGCATACTTAAAGGCTATATTCAAGATACGATGAATGCGCGACTAATGAAAATGCCTGTTACAGGCAATGCACGCCGAGAATCTTTTGCACACTTGCCGATGCCACGTATGACGAATACCTATATGCTTGGTGGAGACAAAGATCCAGCCGAGATTTTAGCTTCTGTTAAAAATGGATTGTATGCGGTGAATTTCGGTGGCGGGCAGGTAGATATTACCAACGGCAAATTTGTTTTTTCTGCCAGTGAAGCTTACATGATCGAGGATGGTAAAGTCACTTATCCAGTGAAAGGGGCAACTCTGATCGGTAATGGACCAGATGTTTTAAATCGGGTATCGATGATAGGCAATGATATGCGCTTAGATTCAGGTGTCGGTATTTGTGGTAAAGAAGGCCAGAGCGTTCCTGTAGGTGTTGGTCAGCCAACTTTACGCATCGATGGTCTTGTCGTTGGCGGAACTGCTTGAACCTAAGTTGAAATAGTGCCGATAGAAAATCGACCGCAAAAGTTCGTATTGTCTATACATCTTTTAGCCGTCGATTGATTGTTAAAAAGCTTTTATTTTTATTACTTGTATTGAATGTGATTGTGCATCTTGAGTAGTTTAGATATTGTGATTACAGTGTCTTTTTCTACGAAAGGATCAGCATGTCTAAACTTTCCTTCAATCAAGGCTCTCCGCAGTTTATCCCCTTGAGTACTTATCGCGCGTATCCAGAAAGTGAAATGGAGACGCGCGCTTCAGCGTTCTATCAAGAACTCTCCCGTCGCAAAACTATCCGAGAATTTTCTACTGAACCTGTTTCACGCAAAGTGATCGAGCAATGCTTGTTAGCCGCTGGCACAGCGCCATCGGGTGCGAATCATCAACCGTGGCATTTCGCAGTGGTGAGTGATACAGAGTTGAAACATCGGATTCGAGTGGAGGCAGAAATCGAAGAGCGCGAGTTTTATGAACGTCGTGCGCCGCAAGAATGGAAAGATGCGTTGGCTCCCTTGGGCACGGACTCTGAAAAGCCCTTCTTAGAAGATGCACCTTACCTGATTGCGATCTTCGGCCAAAAAAGCACCTTGATGGATGATGGTACCGCCGTTAAAAATTATTATGTACCCGAATCGGTTTCGATTGCGACGGGTTTTTTGATCGCGGCCTTACATCATGCAGGCCTAGCAACGCTAACGCACACACCTAGTCCAATGGGATTTTTGAATGAGTTACTAGATCGTCCGGACAACGAAAAGCCTTACATCTTGCTAGTGGTTGGATATCCTGCCGCGCATTGCATGGTACCGAATATTCGCAAGAAAACTTTGAGTGAAATCGCGAGTTTTCTATAAATGCTTATAGATAATTGAATATAAGCTTATGTCGCAGCAAGTGTGTTGGCTCAAGGCTTTTGTAAAATTACGCGCATAATGAGATAAATTGCTTGCCAATTGGGCGTTGATGTTGTTATAGTCGTTGCATTCGATCACGAGGTTTTCATGAATTTTGCACGATTTTACTTTCACTTTTACTTTAGCTATTCCAACCCTAAGGCGGTGGAGAAGCGGTAAGTTCACGTAGAAGAAAAATCGACGTACATAGAACCCAACCGATCCAGAAAAACCGCCAGTCTTGGCGGTTTTTTTTTGCCTGATGAATTCAATTCGCAAGGTAAATACAAAGTGGATAGGTAAGGCTGATCAAACAACTTTTGGCACAATTTATAAACACATTTTTATCTTACTGAAACTTCAGGAAAACATTATGCAACGTACAGACGATTTACGTATCAGGGAAATGAAAGAGCTGCTTCCACCTTCGCATTTGATTCGCGAATTTGCCTGCTCAGATAAAGCTTCAGAAGTTACCGCGAACGCGCGCTCAGCATTACATAATATTCTGCAAGCAAAAGACGATAGGGTCATGGTAGTGATTGGTCCATGCTCGATTCACGATACGAAGGCGACCCTAGAGTATGCCAAAAAACTCGCAGAAGCTCGCGTCAAATTTGCTGGCGAATTAGAAATCGTTATGCGTGTGTATTTCGAAAAGCCGCGCACCACGGTTGGCTGGAAAGGTTTGATCAATGATCCGTATATGGATAATAGTTTCCGCATTAATGACGGTCTGCGTATTGCGCGTGAATTGTTATTGAACATTAATGAACTTGGTTTGCCAGCAGGTACTGAATATCTGGATATGATTAGCCCGCAATACATCGCAGATTTAATTAGCTGGGGCGCTATCGGGGCGAGGACTACTGAATCGCAAGTACACCGTGAGTTAGCATCGGGTTTGTCATGTCCAGTTGGATTTAAAAATGGCACCGACGGCAACGTCAAAATCGCGGTCGATGCGATCAAAGCTTCGTCACAACCACATCATTTTTTATCCGTGACAAAAGGTGGCCATTCTGCGATTGTCTCGACTAACGGTAATGAAGATTGTCACATCATTTTACGCGGTGGGAAGACACCAAATTACGATGCTGCGAATGTTGACGCTGCGGCGAAAGATATTGCGGCGAATGGTTTACAACCACGCATCATGATCGACGCATCCCATGCGAATAGTTCAAAAAATCCTTTAAATCAAATTCCGGTTTGCGCCGACATCGCGACGCAAATTGCGAATGGTGACCAACGTATCGTGGGTGTTATGATTGAATCTAATCTGGTGGCTGGGCGTCAGGATTTGGTGCCAGGAAAAGACTTAGTTTATGGTCAATCGATTACAGATGGATGCATAGATTGGAATGATAGTGAATCGGTATTGCAGGGATTGGCTGATGCGGTGAAACAACGTCGTTTGACCATCAAATAAGGCTGAAAAAGACGATGCGTTAGGTGGAGCTGAGACTGTAACTTCTCAGCTCTGATCTGAATAAACTATCCACCTATTTTTTTTGAAAAAATTTCAAACGATCAGTGTGTTTTACAATTTTTTGGTCAGGATCATTTGTTGACCTTCACGAACCATACTCACCCGTTTGAGAAATGACATCCCGAGCAAACAGACACCAAGATCATTTTCTTGGACAGAAGCATCTACCTGAAATAATTCAATGTCGCCAATTTTGATGGAATCGAGTCTCACAAGATAGGTTGGAACAATTCCATTCGCGGTACTGGTGCGTGATGGTGTCCCTTTTTTATAATCAATCCCCAACCGGCGAGCATCGTTGGCAGACATTGAAACAAAGCTAGCACCGGTATCAACGAGCATACGAATATTGCTGCCGCCATTGATTTTTCCATCTGTGAAAAAATGACCGTTTTCGCTGGCCTGCAACGTGACACTGCTATTTTTGGTTGGCTCAGCGCGGAGCACGGCATGTCCCAGAAATACGGTTTGCCGTTTTCCATCTGCTTCAATGGTAGCACTGTTGCTATTGGTCGAAATCAGTTTACTTGTCGCCGTAATCATACTTCCTACCGCATACATCTTGGGCGGCTTGTCATCGACTACCAGCATCGCTTTGCCATTACTTAGAGCAACTAAGCTAAATTCACTCGCTTGAACATCGTGTGAAACAAGTGAACTCCCGAAGATCGCAAGGCCAATCAGCAATATAGATCGAATTGCTACCGACAATTTGTTGAAAATTTTATCGCTCATTATTCAGATCCAGATTCTGTAATCGATGAGAGAAGATGAAAAGCTAAAATTGAAAACTAAGTTTTAAGGTTATTAAGACCGATACTTGAGGCGTTTTCTTGCATTTCTCATTCTCGCGAGTGTTATTGCGCTTAATCTCGGAAGTTATTAAATTCCAGTGGCAAATCTTTAATCTCTTTGCGCAACATTGCCATCGCAGCTTGCAAGTCATCGCGCTTAGCACCAGTAATACGAACCGCATCGCCTTGGATGCTAGCTTGAACTTTCATTTTGCTGTCTTTGACGACTTTAACGATCTTTTTTGCGTCTTCAGTTTGTATGCCATTTTTAACTTTGATGACTTTCTTTACCTTGTCACCGCCTATCTTTTGTACGTCACCAATGTCGAGGAAGCGTACGTCGACTCCGCGTTTACCCATAGTTTGTGTGACTTCGATCATGATTTGGTCGAGATGAAAATCAGAGTCACCAAAGATTGTAATTTCGCGTTCTTTGTCTTTCAGTTCTACTTTGGCGCTAGTACCTTTTAAATCAAAGCGATTCGTCACAACCTTATTGGTTTGTGCAATCGCGTTTTTGACTTCTTCCATATTGGCTTCGGAGACGGTATCAAATGATGGCATGGGTTTTCCTAATAGAAAAATTTGAAGTAATAATGCAGGAGCGAGTGAAAAATCTGGAAATTTGAGGATTTTTCTGCGGTAGCGCTATTTTAACAAAAACTTTGCTTAACTTTGCAGGCAATTTGAGGTGAAACAGAAGGGAAACAGCTTATTCCCGACTATAATCTTGTGTCTATGAAACCTGAATTTACACTAGAGCAAGATGTCTCGCTGCTAAGCTTAAACAGCTTTGGAATTAACGCGCGAGCCCATCGATTTTTACGTATTGAAAATCTATCGCAGTTACAAGCAGTTTGGGAGCAAACTCAAACCGATGCTGAGCTTGCGGCCCTGCCTCGCCTAGTGCTTGGTGGTGGCAGTAACGTCATTTTGCCAGATCACTTGCCACATCTCGTTTTACTGATGGCGATTATGGGACGTGAATTAGTGGACGAGACCGATGATTATTTTATTGTCCGTTCAGGTGCTGGTGAAAACTGGCATGACTTCGTGCAATGGTCCGTAGCGCAAGGCTATGGTGGATTAGAGAATCTCTCCTTAATTCCTGGAACGGTAGGTGCTTCGCCGATACAAAATATTGGCGCTTATGGTCTAGAAATGCAAGACTACTTTCATAGCCTGACCGTCTTTGATTTTGTGACTGGCGAGCTCAAGACTTTTCAAAAACAGGATTGTGCCTTTGGCTACCGCGATAGCATTTTCAAAAGTGGCGAGCAAAATCGTTTTGTGATTCTCGATGTTAGTTTTGCTTTGCCCAAACATTGGCAGCCACGTTTGGCTTATGGTGATGTGGCGAAGTATCTGCAAGATCGTGATATTTCTGCGCCAACGCCTCTAGACGTCAGCGATGCGATTATTGCGATACGACAGAGTAAATTGCCAGATCCTGCGGTGATCGGTAATGCAGGGAGTTTTTTTAAGAATCCTATCGTGTCAGCAGAACGTCGAAACCAAATATTGCAACAATATCCGAATTGCGTCAGCTATTCGCAAGCTAGTGGCGATTTTAAATTGGCTGCGGGCTGGTTGATTGAGCAATGTGGCTGGAAAGGTCGACGTTGTGAGACCGTCGGTGTCTACGATAAACAAGCGCTTGTACTCGTTAATCTGGGTGGCGCGACGGGAGCAGATGTAAGAACTTTGGCGCAAGAAATTCAGACTGATGTATTAAAGAAGTTCGGCGTAGCGCTTGAAGTCGAACCTGTATTTGTATAAACCTTCAATCAAAAAATAAAGTAGATGATGCGGTCTTTCCCCATCCAAGAAAAACGAATGAAATCTGACAGCAATATTTTGTACGGCAATGTACAGCTTGAATTAATTCGAGCAGAGTGTTTAGCAGATTTGCTGGAAGCGACTATTCAGGCATCGCCAGAAAAAATCGCACTTTCTAGCGATCATGAACAGCTCAGCTACGCGGATTTAGGTGTTCGCGCAGACCTAGTTGCTCATCATCTGATTCAAGCGGGCGTCAAGCCAGGTGACATACTCGGATTGTGGTTGCCACGTGGTATAGAGCTGTTGGTGATGCAAGCTGGTATCGCGAAGAGCGGGGCGGCTTGGTTGCCATTTGATGCGGAAGTGCCGGTGGATCGCATCGCAGTTTGCCTGAACGATGCGCAAGCGGTCGGTCTACTAACGGCGGATGAATTTTTGCCGCAACTCGCGCACTTAGATGCACCTATTTTCACAGCGGCGAACTTGTTACGTGCGGCGGATGTTGAATTGCGCCAACGCGGCGCGGTTAATGCGAATGATCCTGCATATGTGATTTATACCTCGGGTTCGACCGGCAAACCAAAAGGCATCGTTATCAATCAAGGCAGTATTTGCCACTTCTTGCGCAGCGAAAATAGCGTCTTAGGGATCACTGGGAATGATCGTGTCTATCAAGGATTTTCGGTGGCATTTGATATGTCATTTGAAGAAATCTGGATCAGTTATTTAGTCGGCGCAAGTTTATGGATAGCGCCAAAAGAAGTCGCACTCGATCCGGATGCCTTGCCACGTGCATTGATCGCAAATCAGATTACGGTATTACATGCAGTTCCTACCTTGCTTGCTTTGTTCAGCATAGATGTGCCTTGCCTACGTTTGATTAATCTCGGTGGTGAGATGTGTCCAGCTAGTTTGGTTGATCGTTGGGCTGTGAATGGACGCCAGATGTTCAATACCTATGGCCCAACCGAGGCAACGGTATCTGCCAGTTTGGCAGCTTTGCGCGCTGGTGAGCCAGTAACAATTGGCATTCCTCTACCGAATTATGGTTTGCTAGTTATTGACCCAGAAGTTGAAAAAGGCTTGCGCTTATTGGAGCGTGGCGAAACGGGTGAACTATGTATTTTCGGGCCGGGTGTTTCGGCGGGATATCTAGGCCGCCCTGATTTAACGGCTGAAAAATTCTTGGCAAATCCTTGGGCGAATAGTCCCATCAACGATACGATTTATCGTACAGGTGACTTGGCCAAGATCGGTGAAGACGGCACTGTGCAATGTTTGGGACGTGCTGACGATCAAGTCAAGATACGCGGTTTTCGGGTCGAGCTGGGCGAAATTGAAATAGTATTGGCGAAGCAAAATGGTGTCGGTACCGTCGCTGTGATTTTGCGTTCTGAGCAGGGCATTGATCAACTAATCGCCTTCATAGTTCGTGAAACAGGTGCTGATCTCGAGTCGGTGAATGCCAGCAACTTACGCCATGCATTGACGCAAAGTTTGCCAGCTTATATGGTGCCAACCCGCTATGAATTTTTGGATGAAATGCCGCGCCTGAGCTCAGGCAAAATTGATCGTAAAACGTTAAAAGCACAAGAGTTGGCGGCACAGGCATTGTCGTCTGAAAGTGATACTGCCGAAACAGAAGCCGAAACTTGTCTGTTTGAAGCTTTGACACGCTTGTTTCCGGGCCAAGCAATTCGTCGTGATGCTGATTTTTTTACTGATCTCGGCGGCCATTCATTAATGGCGGCGCGCCTAGTTTCGTCCCTGCGACTTGACCCCCGCTTCGCATATTTCAAAATTAGTGATATTTATCAACAACGGCGTTTAGGGCAAATCGCCACAGTGATGCAAGAAGGCTTGATCAAAGCAACAGATCAAACACAATCGACTGAAGCATGGACTCCACCATCTTCGGTAAAGCGTTGGATATGTGGTCTTGCGCAGGCGACGATGATTCCTTGCCTGGTTGCGTTCCGTATGTTGCAGTGGCTGACGCCATTTTTTGCCTATCATTTCTTTACTGGGGATAGTGAAGATTCAATCCCGCGAGCAGTTGCTCTATCACTTGTGTGTTTTTTATTGGTAACCATCGCTGAGTTTTTTCTCGCGATTGCGGCCAAGTGGTTGATTCTCGGAAGATTGAAACCTGGTAAATATCCTTTATGGGGTGTGACTTATTTTCGGTGGTGGTTGGTCGATAGAATTATCGAAGCAGCACCTGCTTACATGCTTAGCGGCTCATCGATTTACACTTGGTGGCTAAGAGCATTAGGTGCAAAAATCGGCGATGAAGTATTGATAGGCTCGATCACCATACGTGTTCCAGACTTACTTCGTATAGCGGATGGCGTCAGCATCGGAAATGCCTGTAACTTTGAGAATGCAAGGGTAGAAAAAGGCTACTTGCTTTTAGGCTGTATCGATATAGACTCGAATGCCTACGTCGGTTCGTATGCGGTTGTTGAAGGAGGCACACGGATGGAAGCGCATGCCCATTTGGCTGGACAATCTTGTCTGGTAGATGGCCAAAGTATTCCAGCGCAACGTCTGTGGGAAGGCTCTCCGGCGCTTGATGTTGGTATATTTGACGCGCTGGCCTTGCCAGCGCGCCCAATAGTGAGTCGTGTGCGTCAATTTGGTGAAGCGCTGTTTTTTATCTTAGGAAGTTTAAGTATTTCCGCCCTGTTTTTCCTACCTGTTTTTCCGACGTTCATTCTAATTGATTGGTTAGATACTTTAGAGTTGTTACCAAGCACACAGAATGCAGATGTGGCTTTACAGTTAAGCGAATATTTCGTCTTTGCATTCCCAGCGACCGCAGTGTTAATCGTTTGCACGGCGATCTTGTCGGCAGGAATACGTTGGGGCTTGTTGCCGAAAATGGCACCAGGACGTTATGCCGTACACAGCAATGTGTATTGTGGAAAATGGTTAGTTAATCAAATTCAAGAGTCAAGTCTGAATGTCTTACATGGCGTCTATGCAACGATTTATTCGCCATTTTGGTATCGCATGTTAGGTGCAAAAGTGGGGAAGGGCGCGGAGGTTTCTACCGCCTTGGGCGTGGTGCCAGATATGCTGACTTTGGGCGAAGAATGTTTCATTGCCGATGCGGTGATGCTAGGCGATGAAGAGATCGATCAAGGCTGGATGTCGGTGCAAGCGACGGAAGTGTCACGCCGTAGTTTTGTCGGAAATGGTGCGTATATTCCTGATGGTACGGTGATACCTGAAAACGTCTTGATTGGCGTCCATACGAGTGCCCCAGTGAATTCAGCGATGCGCAGTGGTGATACTTGGATAGGTTCACCCGCTATGAATTTGCCTGCGCGCGAAGAGGTCAAAGGTTTTGCTGAAAACCTGACCTTCAAACCCTCACTATGGCGACGTGTCGCGCGTGGTTTAATCGAAGCCTTCCGTATCATCGCACCGCATGCACTCGTGATTGCCATTGGTTACACCATTGTGCTTGATCTGATGCCACTGGCCGCAGAAGAACGTTGGCTAGAAGTTTTATACTACCTCGTCATTTCTGGTTTACTGTATGGCGCAGGATGTTTCGTGTTTATCTTCCTAGCGAAATGGATATTCATAGGTCGTTACAAGAAAAGCAGTCATCCTATGTGGACATGGTTCGTCTGGTCGTCTGAGGCGATTACCAATCTGTACGAAGGTATCGCAGTGCCGAACTTTATGCGCTATCTGAAAGGGACACCTTGGTTGCCATTGGCGTTTAATTTGCTAGGTGCAAAAATTGGTAAGGGCGTATATTTGGATACGACTGATATTACGGAATTTGATTGTGTGACTATCGGTGCATATAGCGAAATCAATGCCGCAGCTTGCCCGCAAACTCATTTGTTTGAAGATAGAGTGATGAAAGTGGATCATGTGATTATCGGTGAACATGTGTATCTGGGACCACGTAGTTTTGTTTTGTATAGCGCCGTAGTTGGTGATCATGCCAATCTTGGTGCGCTCACCCTAGTGATGAAAGGCGAATTCATTCCAGCTAAGTCCAGCTGGCGCGGTTGCCCTGCTGCGATGGCCTAAGTCTTGATGTTGCAAGTCACGCCGCCGGTATTTTCTCAACCTGATCAACATCAGGCGGCTTTGGCTTTCCTCCGTGACCATTCCTATGTGATTCTTATTTCACAAGGTGTGCAGAATCTGGATCGAATTGAAGCTCGTCGTCATCTACGCTTAGTTGTCTGTGATTTTCTTTCTGCTGCGTTTCAAGTGCCGCTTTCAGCAGTAGAAATTAGCTCCATACCAGGTGAGGCGCCATCAGCTTTTGTTGAGGGCAAAGAGCTTGCCATTTCAATGAGTTACGATGAAGACTATGCCATCGCTGCGCTCCATCTACATCGTCGTATAGGTATCGATATTGCCGCCAGCTTGGCCGATTTCGACTGGCGAGCCGTTGCGCAACTGTATTTGGGGGAGGATCTTGTGCTGGCGATAGAAAAGCGCAGTGCACATGAAAATCTTCAACAGCAGGCTAACGTTTTTCTCTCACATTGGCTGCGCCATGAAGCCAAGTTAAAGTGCTGTGGCTTAGTCTTGCAGGAGTGGTCGCAAGAATTGGAAAATCAACTAGAGATTTGTCAGTTCTTGTTAGTCCCTACACCGAACGCGCCATTTATTGCATGCGCAATTGGAGCAGACATATAGTGGCAAATCTTTAAAAGCTTAAGCGTTCTTTGAGCTCGATGGCATTTCTGCGTGATATTTCTAATACTTTGCCATCGCTGAGTGTCACCAAATAGCCCTGTTGCATGGATTCTTCGATGGCTTTTATCGCTTGCAAATTGATGATGTGTTGTCGATTCGCGCGAAAAAAATAGCCTGCCGGTAATCGTTCTTCTATGGTGTTCATAGACTTTTTGACATAGGCACGTTGGTCGCCAAAGAAAAGCTGTACATAATTCTTGCAGCTTTCAATATAACGAATAGAATCAAGTGAAATCAGATAACACTTTTCGCCATCCTTGACGAAAATTTTGCTGTTGATTTCCAGCCTTGTTTTGTTCGCGGCGATGCCTTCCTTGGAATCGTGATCGTCAGGGGATTTATTAAATAATTTTTTGATCGCTTGCGTCAATCGTTCCTGACTAATCGGTTTGACCAGATAATCGATGGTATCAAAATCAAAGGAACGTATCGCATATTCGCTGTAGGCAGTCGTGAAAATAATGGTGGGCTGATAGCTTAACTTCGCCAGCAATTCGAAACCGTCTTCTCCCGGCATATGGATATCGAGGAACAGCAAACCAGGCTGCATTTCTTCTATCATTGGCAGGGCTTGCTTGGGGTGATCGGCCGCCCCTAATAATTCAATTTCAGGAAACTGTCCTAGCATGCGCGTTAGCCCCTCACGGGCTAGGCGTGAGTCTTCAACGATGATGGCTTTCATGGTTCTTTCTCCTGCGGCATGCTCAATTGCACGATAAATGAGTGCGCATTGGTAGTCGTTGTTAAGTGCATTTTATCTCCATACAACAGCCGCAGACGTTTGGCTATATTTTGCAGTCCTATGCCGAAACCAACTTTTTGTGATGACGACTCTTGAGGGATATCATTTTCTATATGAAAATGGATTTCTCCCTGCCCAAGTTCTCCACGCAATGTAATGCGACCACCCTCACTTAAATTTTCTATCCCGTGCTTCACCGCATTTTCAATCAACATCTGCAGCAGCATCGGTGGCAATAGGCAAGTGTACATCGCACTAGGAATCGACATCGTGAACTGCAAGCGGTCTTCGTGCTGAATTTTAGCGATTAGCATATAGCGCTCAACGATTTCTATCTCTTGTGCCACGCTGACTTTCTCGTGCTTGGCACTCTCCAGTGAATAGCGCAAAAGTTCAGATAGTGCGACTAATGTGTCATCTGCCATCGGCACATTTTCATGCATTAAGAAGCGAATGTTATTGAGTGCATTGAACAGAAAATGAGGATTTAATTGATTGCTCAAATTGCTGAGTTGTGCGTCTTTCAAATGCGCTTGCAATTGCAAATTGCTTAGCTCTCGCTCTTTGACTTCTTTATTTTTGGAGAAGCTGATATAGAGAATGAACCACGCACAGACGGTGATGTGCAATTGCAAGCTACCAGTCAAAATAAATTGTGAAATGAAGCCAATCGCGTTATTTGTCAACGCATTGTCTTCTTGCACCATACCGTGCCAGAAAAAAGGCATGACAATTAATGCGAGTAGCGACATCATTAACACAGCAACGATAGCGGCATAAATCAGCACTAAGGGCACCAGTCGCCCCATAGACAATTTATCCCATTGCCGTGTTTTGTAATGCCAACGAAAAACCAGCGCAGCAAAAGTGAATGGAATGATCCAGACCAGAGCCAGCGTGGCGTTGAAGTGCGCGTGACGACTCCAAAGCAAAGCGCTCATAGCTGTGATGGCCGCCACGATGCCGCTCGCAATCAGATGATAAAGCCAGAATTCGCGTTCGCGAGGAAAGAAATGGAGTTTCATTGCGCTAGGTATTCGCTTATTGAAAAAACATATTTCGGACTTGATTGCATTTACCAAAGATGAAAACGGAGCTCGGGTTTGAGGTACAGTTTATCACCTTCTTTTGTGCCAAAGGCAGTGTGGAAGCCATCGACATGCATGACTGTCGCATTGCTACGTACCTGATTTGGTGAATGAGGATCGCTGGTTAATAGTTGTAGACTACGCTCGTCACGGCGTAAAACCGCCCAAGTTTGCGCATAGGCAAGGAAGAATATTTTTTCGCCTGATAAACCATCTATCGTTTTTGAAGTATTGCCGTTTAAGGTATTTTGGTAAGCGCGAAATGCGATTTGCAAACCCAGTATATCCGCCATGTTTTCAGGTAAAGTCAACTTACCGTTGACATTTTTCCCTGGCAATATTTCCAACTTATTGTAAAAATCAATCAACCCAAGTTCTTTCGAATGATAGTGCTCACTGTCTTCTTTAGTCCACCAATTGCGCATGACACCCAGACTATCGAACTGCGAACCGTTGCTATCAAAGCCATGAGAAATTTCGTGCGCGATGAAAGCACCTAATTTTCCATAGTTACTGGCGTCATCCGCATTTTGATCAAAGAATGGGGCTTGCAAAAATGCAGCAGGCAGATTGATTTCATTTAAGCTTGGATCGTAATACGCATTCACTTCTATTGGCGCCATCATCCATAGGCTTCTGTCTACTTTGGTTCCTGACATCGCAGCTTGACGTTCCCATTTGAAACGTTTGGCACGATGTTGATTGCCCAAAGTATCACCAGCAATAATCTCCAATTTCGTATAGTCTCTCCAACTGTCCGGATAGGCGATCTTCGCTTTCAGCTTATCTAGTTTCGCCAATGCTTCTTGTTTGGTGGATGCATTCATCCACTGAACTTGCTCTATATTTTGTTTGGCGGATTGTCTCAATTGGTCAAACATGCGGCTGATTTTTGTTTTGTTTTCGGCTGGAAAATACTGTTCGACGTAGGTTTTGCTCAGTGCTTCGTTTAGAGCCTCACTTACCACTGTGATACCGCTCGTAGTACGAGCCTCTTCGTGGCTAATTCCTTGCAGATTTTGCTGCTGAAAAGTAAAGTGGGCGCTTCGATATGGCTTAGGCAGGACCGGAGCGGCTTCGTTCACAATTCGCATTTTGAAATAATTTTTCCAATCCTCTAAAGGTATTTCTTGGTACAGCTTTGCGATGCCAATGGCAGTCTTGGCTTGCATATAGTTGATGCTGTCTTGCTCAGGGATTTTTGCGTCAGCAAGAAATTTTGCCCAGGGAAAACCAGGTGCTAACGTTTCTAATTGTTGTGCTGTGAGTGTTTGTATATTTGCCGGATTCATCGCATCCTGGCTTGCCGTGTGGGCTTGTGCAATTTTGCTTTCGAGATTCAGAATGGCTTGCGCAGTTTGTTTCGGGTGGGCGAGCTTAATCAGTTGTCCCATTTGGATTAGATAATTCAGGTAAGCAGCGCGGGCTGTTGCGAACCGCGTATCTTGTAAATTTAGATAGTAGTCACGATCCGGTAAGCCCAAACCACCTTGCATGCCAAATGCACGGTTTAAATTCGGATCGCGAAGATCAGCGAAACCACCCCATAGCCAAATGGGTGTTTTAATGATGCCATGCGTACGTCCTTGCCAAGCGGCGAGTTGTTCTAGGTTTTGTATTGCATCGATCTCTTTGAGGATGGTAAACAAGGCTTTCGTACCTTTTGTATCGATCGTTTTTAGATCGACATAGCTATGAAAATAGTCGCCTATTTTTTGTTCTATATTGCCTTTTTCGTGCTGATGTTTAGCTAATTTGGTGACGATGTTTTGTATTCTTTGCTTAACAATTTCTGTCGTTTCGACGGCGTAGAGTTCACTCTTGCTTGACGGGATTGTGGCGCGTTTTAACCAAGTCCCGTTTGCAGCCTGATATAGATCGTCCTGTATGCGAACACTGGAATCGAGATCTTGTATTTTGATGCCGCTGTTTTGCGCATACAGATTTGATGAAAGGCAAAGAGCTAGGAGTAAAGCAGAAGCTGAAAGTTTATGGGAGCGCATATTGACCTCACAATATTTAATAAAAAACAAAAGAACCCGCCGGTAGCAGCTAAGATTTTCTTTGTTGCATGGTGAGATTGTGAGGTGGGCTTACGTACTAAAGTAAAAAAGGTGCCGAATGGCTTTGATGGGTGACGAATGGCAAAAAAAGCTGAAGGCCATGTCGGCCTTCAGCAGTATAGAGATGCATTAAGCAATAAAGTGACAGACGTAGTCCAACGTTTCTAATGTTTCAATGTGGAAGCTGCTGTTGGCCGGAATAGAAAACTGCTGTCCTGTTTGATATTCCTGAACTTGGGTTTCGCCCGCCAAAGTGATTCTACATTTGCCGCCGTTGATTTCCATGATCTCTGCTGCAGCGGTGTTAAAGGTAAGCGATGAAGGGAAAATTACACCAATGGTTTTCTTTGTGCCATCAGCAAAAATAACAGTGTGAGAAACGCATTTGCCATCAAAGTAAATATTTGCTTTCTTGACGACACTGACATGATCGAATTGAGTGGACATATTGAATGAAGAGTTGAAATTTTTTAGAAGTGAGATTGAAAAATGGTCAAATTAGGAACGCTAATTTGACCATTTTTTTCGACCGTTATTGCATTAACCGCGTTTTAATTTTGCATTCGCTGCGATGCGCATACGCAAGGCATTAAGCTTAATGAAACCACCTGCATCGGCTTGATTGTAAGCGCCACCATCTTCATCGAAGGTCGCGATATTCATGTCGAATAATGAGTCGGTTTTGGAGTCACGTGACACCGTAATTACATTGCCTTTGTACAGCTTGACCCGTACCCAGCCGTTCACATTTTGTTGTGTGTGGTCGATCAAAGTTTGCAATGCCAAGCGCTCTGGTGACCACCAGTAGCCGTTATAAATCAAGCTAGCGTAACGTGGCATCAAATCATCCTTCAAATGCGCGACTTCACGGTCTAAAGTGATGGATTCGATGGCGCGATGCGCGCGCAACATGATGGTGCCGCCGGGCGTTTCGTAACAGCCGCGTGACTTCATACCAACGAAACGGTTTTCAACCAAATCTAAACGACCGATGCCGTGCTTGCCGCCAAGGCGGTTCAATTCTGTCAGCACTGTTGCTGGCGACATACGGACGCCGTTCAACGCCACGATATCGCCTTTTTCGTATTCGATGTCGAGATACTCAGCTTGGTCTGGTGCCGCTTCTGGACTGACGGTCCAACGCCACATGGATTCTTCTGCTTCCGCACTAGGGTTTTCCAAATGACGGCCTTCAAAACTGATGTGTAGAAGGTTGGCATCCATGGAGTAGGGCGCGCCACCATTTTTGTGTTTTTGATCGATTTCGATGCCAGCATCTTCAGCGTATTTCATCAGTTTTTCACGGGACAATAAATCCCATTCGCGCCATGGTGCGATGACTTTGACGTTCGGCATCAGAGCGTAAGCACCGAGTTCGAAACGTACCTGATCATTCCCTTTGCCGGTTGCGCCGTGCGAGATCGTGTCAGCGCCAGTTAGTTTGGCGATTTCGATCAGGCGTTTTGCGATCAAAGGACGCGCAATCGAGGTGCCTAATAAGTATTCACCTTCATATACCGTGTTCGCACGGAACATTGGAAAGACGAAATCGCGTACGAATTCTTCACGTACGTCATCAATGAAAATGTTTTCTGGTTTGATGCCAAATTTCAAAGCCTTGGCACGCGCTGGTTCGAGTTCTTCACCTTGGCCTAAATCCGCTGTGAAGGTAACGATTTCGCACTGGTAGTTGTCTTGCAACCACTTCAAAATCACGGAAGTATCCAAACCGCCGGAGTAGGCTAAAACCACTTTTCTAACGTCGCTCATAATGTGCTTTCTATTTGCTTAAAGTATGTAAACGAAAATTTCAAAATTTTTAAATTCAGCTGAAATAATTAATTATCGACTTTGCCGATGACTAAGTATTCAAGCAAAGCTTTCTGTACGTGTAGACGATTTTCTGCTTCGTCCCAAACTACCGATTGCGGTCCGTCGATAACGCCTGCCGAAACTTCTTCGCCACGATGAGCGGGCAAGCAATGCATGAAAATCGCCTCTGGATTGGCGCGCGCCATTTTTGCTTCGTCCACGATCCAGCCATCAAAGGCTTTTAAACGTGCTTGATTTTCGGCCTCGTAACCCATGCTAGTCCATACGTCAGTATTCACGGCATCCACGCCAACGCAAGCATCGGATGGGTTTTCAAACACCGTGAAATGTTCTGGTTCTACTGTCACGCACGCAGGATCAATGTCATAGCCTTTAGGCGTAGAGATATGCAGATGAAAGCCAAAGACTTTCGCTGCCTGCATCCATGAGTACAGCATGTTATTGGCATCACCGATCCATGCCACTTTTTTGCCAGCGATAGAGCCACGATGTTCAATAAACGTGAAGACATCGGCAAATACTTGGCAAGGATGATGCTGATTGGTTAAACCATTGATGACAGGTACACGGGAATTCGCCGCAAATTTTTCTATCATCTCTTGTTCAAAAGTGCGGATCATGATGATGTCACACATCCGAGACATGACCTGACCCGCATCTTCAACCGGCTCGCCACGACCGAGTTGGCTGTCACGTGTATTCAAATAAATCGCCGCACCGCCCAGTTGGTGCATGCCTGCTTCGAAGCTTAAACGAGTACGGGTGGAGTTCTTTTCAAATACCATCACCAGCGTTCTGTCCAAGAGCGGATGATAAGGTTCGTATTTTTTAAAGCGCTCTTTGATGATACGGGCTCTCTGCATCAGATAGTCGTATTCATCGAGAGTCAGGTCGGAAACCTGTAAGTAATGTTTGATAGCCATAGTCAATTTTTCTGCAAAATGCGTATGAGATCTTATGCTGCAGCAGCTTCGTCTATCACCTGTTGGATGACTTTACTTAACATAGAAATCATGGTGTCGATTTCTTCGTAGCTGACATTTAATGCTGGCATAAAACGGAGTAAATTTGGGCGTGGAGAATTAATCAGTAAACCGATTGGTTCCAGATCGCGTGCCACTTCAACTAAACGTGGGCCGATGTCGCGCCCCAGTTTTAGTGCACGCAGCAAACCTTCGCCGCGTTCGCCTTCCATCCCGAATTGGTTGGAAAGTTTAATGAGTGCTTGACTCAAATAGACAGACTTTGCTTTCACTTCTTCTAAGAAGTTGGGCGCTGTTAATGCGTTCAATACTGCGATGCCAACCGCGGTGATTAATGGGTTGCCATTGTATGTGCCACCTTGATCTCCAGGTACAAAGCAAGACACTGCTTCTTTTGCGAGCAGGGCAGCGAGTGGAACGCCACCGCCTATGCCTTTGCCCAAAGTCATGATGTCTGGTTCAATCCCAGAGAGCTGGTAGGCGAACAATTCACCCGTGCGACCCATTCCAGTTTGAACTTCATCGACGATCAACAAAACATTATGCTTGGTCGTCAGTGCGCGCAAAGCTTGCATGAATTCACGGCTTGCCGGAATCACGCCGCCTTCGCCTTGAACTGGTTCCAGCATCACAGCGACAGTTTTTTCGTTAATCAGTTTTTCAACGGAAGCGATATCGTTCAAATCTGCTTTCGGGAAACCTGTGACTTGCGGTGCGAATATCGTATCCCAGCCAGGTTTGCCTGAGGCCGACATGGTAGCTAAAGTACGGCCATGAAAGCCGTGATCAAAGGTGATGATTTCAAATGCGCCGTTTTTATTTTTCTGACCCCATTTACGCGCTAGTTTGATGGCACCTTCATTGGCTTCTGCGCCGCTATTGGCAAAAAATACGCGATCAAAGCAGGAGTGTTGTGTGAGTTGATCAGCCAGCTTGATCATGTTTTCATTGTAGAAAGCAGGCGAAGGATTCAGTAATTTGCCCGCTTGTGCGACGATCGCATCTTCTATGCATTTTGGTGAATGACCGAGGCAATTGACGGCCCAGCCTTGTAGGTAATCGAGGTAGCGTTTGCCCTTATGGTCAGTCATCCACATGCCTCGACCTTCCGTAAACACCAATTCAGGACGTGGTGTGATGTACATTAGGGCGTCGACGTTGTACTGACTAAATTCCATTTCAAAACTCCTCAAAGATTAATGCAAAAAATAAAGAATACAGCAGAAGAACAAAAGAACTGTAGCGCAAAAAAAAACCACAGGGGTTGAGCCTGTGGTTTTATCGTGACCTTGCTTTTCTTACGCGCAAGACTTCCCAGGCTCGGTGTGCGAACAGCGGCGTCGAGCGATATTTGGGGAAGACATGTCGGTAAAATTTTTCATGGGCGTAGTGTAACGGTTTTTTTGTAGTTTTGCGCACTGCAATACTGAAAAAAATCGAAAAAAATGAAAAATAATTTCATCGATTTAAAAAAATTAGTTTTCTGACAAATCCGCTTCTGAAGTGAAAGAGTCGGCAAAAAACTCATCTGAGGGCAATTGTGATTTCGCTAAAAAATCGCGTTTTGCTGATTCCACGACGATAGGTGCACCGCAGGCGTAGACCTGGTAGGTCGATAAATCCGTGTAATCATCGACTACAGCTTGATGTACGAAACCTGTACGGCCATTCCAATTGTCTTCGGTCTTCGCGTCGGAGATGACAGGCGTGTATTGGAAGCCTTTAAGCTTGCTCGCCCATTCTTCACACAGGGTATGCATGTAGAGGTCTTGCGGGCGACGACCGCCCCAATATAAATGCACGGGGCGCTTAGAATCAATGTGAATCAAGTGTTCAACGATTGCCTTGATTGGCGCAAAGCCGGTCCCGGACGCTAATAATACTATCGGTTTATCAGATTCTTCACGTAGATAGAAGCTGCCTTGTGGACCCTCAAAGCGCATGATGTCGCGCTCTTTAATGGTGCTGAATACTTGGTCGGTGAAGTAGCCACCTGGCATATGCCGGACATGCAAGCACAAAGGGCCGTCGATATGCGGTGCGTTTGCCAGACTATAACTGCGTCGCTTCCCATCCTTCAGCAAGAATTCGATATATTGTCCAGCGCGATAATTGAGCTTTTCGTTTGCAGGCAATTGCAATTCGATGAGCATCACGTCTTCAGATAATTTTTCCAGCTTGGCGATGCGACTTGGTAGTTTTTTGACTGGATAGTCATCATCCGCAAGCATTTCCCGTGCTTCGATGGTGAGGTCTGATTGCGGTTTCGCACAGCAGAATAGAGCGCCGCCTTGTGCTTCTTCTTCATTGTTGAGGGCTTTTTGTTGATGATTGCCATGTACAACTTGACCATTGCTGACTTTGCCTTTGCACGATCCGCATGCACCATTTTTACAGCCGTATGGCAAAATGAGTCCTGCGCGTAATGCAGCCGCTAATACGGTTTCATCGCTATCGCAACTAAATTGGCGACCACTCGGTGAGATTGTTACCTGAAACGCCATACGATTCCTGAATTCAAAAAACTTAAATAAAATAAAAATTTATGCAACAAAGTACTTCTGGGCTAGTTCGTCGCACCAAATTCGCGAAACCCCGATGCCTGATTGTTGGCTGTGGCGATGTTGGGATGCGCTTGTTGCCACATCTAGTTGATCGCTTTCGGGTATTCGCCGTCACCAGTCAAGGAGCAAGCTCCGAGCGTTTTGCGCAATTGCGTGAGGCGGGCGCTGTTCCTGTATTCGCAGATTTGGACCAAGCTATTACAGTAAAACGATTGGCTGGGCTCGCAAACTTTATTGTGCATTTGGCACCGCCGCGTAGTGACGGTGAAAACGATGTCAGAACTCAGCATTTAGCCGCTATTTTACCCGAGAAGGCGCATCTTGTTTACATCAGTACTACGGGCGTATATGGTGATTGTGGCGGTTCGCAGTTCGATGAAACGAAATCTTTAAATCCAAATAATGCGAGAGCCAAGCGTCGGGTTTCGGCTGAAGGCATTTTGCGTGCTTGGGCAAAACGAAGTGGCGGTCAATTATCCATTTTGCGAGTGCCAGGGATTTATGCTGAGGATCGCCTGCCAATTGAACGCTTACGTAAAGCGACGCCTGCCTTGATCGAAGCGGATGACGTCTTCACCAATCATATTCATGCGGAAGATCTTGCATGTTTGATCAAGCTGGCAATGTTTCGTGCGCGCCCAAATCGTGTTTATCACGCGGTGGATGATAGTGATTTGAAAATGGCTGATTATTTTGATCAGGTTGCTGATCATTTTCATTTGCCGCGTGCACCACGTTTGCCACGTGTTGAATTGGAAAAGCAAGTTTCACTGATGCTTTTGTCTTTTATGTCAGAGTCGCGACGTTTGCTTAACCAAAGGATCAAAGTCGAATTGGGTGCAAGATTGTTGTTTCCCACCGTTGGGGAAGCCTTAAAGCAGATTCCTACATAGGCTTAAATGACATAATTGCCGCAATGCGGCAAAGCCCGCTGTGCAGGAGTACAATGTTCACTCTTATCTTTTAAATCTGGTTTTATCATGTCTGCCCAAGCCTTAAACCTAGCCCCAGGTGTTGATCTTAATGTTGATCTGCATTGCCATTCCACCGTTTCGGATGGCGTTTTGGCGCCAGCAGAAGTCGCGCAGCGCGCGTACGCACAGGGTGTCAATGTGTGGGCATTGACGGACCATGACGAAGTGGGTGGTATTGTCGCAGCACGTGAAGCTGCCACCGATTTGGGTATGGATTATGTGACAGGTTTGGAGATTTCTGTTACTTGGGCGAATAAAACTATCCATATAGTTGGTCTGAATATCGATGAAACCAATCCCGATCTGCTTGCGGGCTTAGTTAAAACTCGTTCTGGGCGTCAATGTCGGGCAGAAGATATGGCAGCAGACTTAGCGAGAATTGGTATTCCGAATTGCTATGAGGGCGCTTTAAAATATGTTGGCAACCCTGACTTGATTTCGCGTTCCCATTTCGCCCGCTACTTAGTAGAAATTGGTGTGTGTGAAAATGTTTCAGCAGTATTTAAATCCTATTTGGCCGATGGTAAGCCGGGTTTTGTCCCGCATCGCTGGGCAACTTTGCCTGAAGCAGTAGGGTGGATAGTTGGTGCTGGTGGCGTTGCAGTGGTGGCGCATCCAGGGCGCTATGATTTAACGCCTTTGGCTTTCGACGCCTTCTTTAACGAGTTTAAAAATCTTGGAGGGAAGGCGATTGAAGTAGTGACCGGTAGTCATACGGCTGATCAATACGATGAATACGCTAAAATCGCCAATCGCTATGGTTTCATGGCCTCACGAGGTTCGGATTTTCATGCCCCCGATGAGAACCTGCCTGATCTTGGTCAATTGCCCGCACTGTCGAAAAATTTGACACCAGTTTGGCATAGTTGGATAAAGTGATTTTATTTGCTTGTGCTGCACTTGAAATCACTCTAAGTACAACCATATTGCAACGTGTACAGTCTGCCGTAATTTAGGTTTAGGAGAATAAAATATGAAACGCATCGTCCTATTTTTGGCTACGAATATTGCTGTCATGCTTGTAATGACGGTGATTTTGTCCATGTTGGGTGTAAATAATTATCTAAGCGCCAAAGGCTTAAATCTGGGGACACTGGCGGTGTTTTCGCTGGTAGTTGGTTTTACAGGATCTATTTTCTCTTTGTTGATCAGTAAGCCAATGGCGAAATGGTCGACTGGTGCGCGTGTTATCGATAATCCATCTTCATCCACAGAATTGTGGTTGGTGAGTACAGTTAAGACCTTGTCTGAGCGTGCCGGCATCGCCATGCCAGAAGTGGCAGTATATAACGGTGAGGCAAATGCTTTCGCCACAGGCGCATTTAAAAACTCTGCCTTGGTCGCTGTATCGACTGGTTTATTGGAAAGTATGACCAAGGAAGAAGTTGAAGCTGTACTCGGACATGAAGTCGCTCACATCGCGAATGGCGATATGGTCACCATGACGCTGATTCAGGGCGTGGTCAATACTTTCGTGGTGTTCTTGTCTCGAATCGCTGCCTATGCTGTCGACAGTTTTTTATCGAAAGATGACGAAAACCATACGCCAGGTTTGGGTTTCTATATCGCCTCGTTTGTGTTTCAGATCTTGTTTGGTATTGGTGCATCCCTGATCGTGGCTTGGTTCTCACGTCAGCGCGAATTTCGCGCAGATGAAGGGTCAGCACGCTTGCTCGGCAATCGTCAGCCTATGATTAATGCTTTGGCACGTTTAGGTGGGATGGCGCCAGGTGAATTGCCGCAATCGATGGCAGCTGTTGGTATTAGTGACAAACCAGGTTGGGCAGAGATGTTTTCGACGCATCCCCCGATGGCACAGCGTATTGCCGCACTACAACAATTGAAATAAATCGAAAAATTAGTAAGATCATCAACGGAGGCTCAGCCTCCGTTGTCACATTCGCCCACTTTATTTATGAGCCAATTTTTTCAAATTCATCCCGATAATCCGCAACTCCGCTTGATCAAACAAGCGGTGCAGATCATTCATCAAGGCGGCATAGTCGCTTTACCGACTGATTCGTGTTATGCCTTGGTATGTCACCTCGACGATAAGGACGCGGTCACACGTTTACGCCGTATTCGCGGCGTTGATGAAAAACATCATTTGACTTTGTTATGCCGAGATTTATCCGAAATCGCGCAATATGCCAAAGTCGATAATCGTCAGTTCCGTATGTTGAAGGCAGCAACGCCCGGTGCTTATACCTTTATTTTGGAGGCGACCAAAGAGGTGCCACGTCGCTTAAGTCATCCATCGCGTAAAACCATCGGCTTGCGTGTACCTGAAAATCCAATTACTCATGCCTTGCTGGAAGAGTTAAAGCAACCACTATTGGGGACCACCTTGATTTTGCCGGACGAAGATGAGCCATTAACCGATCCACAATTAGTTCGTGTGCGTTTGGAAAAACAAATTGATTTGGTGATTGATGGTGGTGCTTGCAGCCTGATTCCAACTACGGTCATCGATATGACACAAGAAGTGCCAGAACTCATACGGCAGGGGCGTGGTGATGCGGCTTTGTTTGGTTTATAAATCGTTGATAAAAATTAGGATGAATTAAATTCATGGATGCAATGATTATACAAACCATCGCGGTTTATGCGATACCTGTGATATTGGCGATTACTTTACACGAAGCAGCGCATGCCTATGCTGCGAAATTTTTTGGTGATACGACGGCTTATAGTCAAGGGCGTATGAGTTTAAATCCTATTGTGCACATTGATCTGTTTGGCACGATTATTATTCCTATCGTCTTGTATTTAGCAACCGATGGCCAGTTTTTGTTTGGCTATGCAAAGCCAGTACCGATCAATTTTGGCGCCTTGCGTAAACCTAAGCGCGATATGGCTTGGGTAGCCCTAGCTGGACCAGGTGCTAATTTCATTATGGCATTTTTATGGATGATTTTAGCGGTGCTACTGCTTGCCTTTAAAGTTGAACACGAATTCTTCTATCGTATGGCGCAAGCAGGATTACTGACCAACCTAGTGATGTTTGCATTCAATTTATTCCCGATTCCACCTCTGGATGGCGGACGTATCTTGACGAGTTTGTTGCCACATCGTCAGGCATATCAATTCGCCAAAATAGAACCTTACGGTTTTTTCATTGTCATGGCCTTGGTCTATCTGAAGATATTGCAGTTTTGGATGTACCCACTCATGAATATCGCACAGTACGTCCTACAGTTGGTATTGACGCCGTTCACCATGTTGCTAAAGTGACTTTATGAGTAACGGTCAAGCTTCAATATGGGTGCAGCGCTTTCTTGAGGAAATTCCTAAGTCAAAAGGGCCCGTGCTTGATTTGGCTTGCGGCGCGGGTCGACATACGCGACTGTTGCTGGCCGCTGGCTATGAGGTGTGGGCGGTAGATCGTGATGCCACTTCTTTGGTCGCGCTCGAGCCGCTAGGTGCAACATGTTTCAATATCGATCTTGAACAAGAAGGTTTTAAGTGGCCATTTGCGGCAGAGCAGTTTGCTGGCATCATCGTCACCAATTACTTGCATCGCCCGTTGATGCCTGGGATTTTGCAGTCTCTCGCGGATCAGGGGGTGTTGATTTATGAAACTTTTGCAACAGGGAATGAAAAGTACGGTCGGCCACGGAATCCCGATTTTCTGCTGCAAGAAAATGAATTGTTGAAGCACTTTGTTTGCACTGAAACCGAGGGCTGGCACCAACAATGTCTTGCTTTTGAACATACTTATGTCAACCAAATCGCGGAAGCTATCGTTCAAAGGATTTGTGTCCGGCGTCTATGTGAATAGATCTCAATACAAAGATTAATTTCTCGCATTTACCGATAGTTTTGATTGATACTTCAACTTATTTTTCCACCCGTCAGATTTGTAGCCGGTTAAGCCTCTATCAGAATGAATTTTGTACAGGATTCTTCTCGAATCCGCCTTCGATTCTCTCCCATAGTAGGTAACATCCGCTACAATAATGGCTTTACTTTTCCCACGCGCTAAGATGACAACGATACAAGGAAGTTTGGTCGCGATTGTGACCCCAATGCATGCCGATGGCAGTCTCGATATTCCAACGCTGCGTAAGCTGATAGATTGGCATATCGACGAAGGTACAGATGGCATCGTGATTGTTGGCACCACTGGCGAGTCTCCCACCGTCAGTGTCGAAGAGCATTGTGAGTTGATACGTATCGCTGTGGAACACACGAATAAGCGTGTCCCGATTATCGCAGGCTCCGGCGGTAACTCGACCGTAGAAGCGATTGCCTTGACGAAATTTGCTAAAGAGGCTGGTGCCGATGCCTCTTTACAGGTAGTGCCTTATTACAATCGTCCTACGCAAGAAGGCATGTACCAGCATTTCAAAAAAATAGCTGAATCCGTTGATATTCCTATCATCCTGTACAACGTGCCAGGTCGTACGGTAGCCGATATGTCGAACGAGACGATTGCCCGTTTGGCACAAGTCCCTGGCATCATTGGAATCAAAGAGGCCAGCGGTAACGTAGGTCGCGATCTCGAATTATTGCGTATGGTGCCAAAATCATTTGCCGTGTATTCTGGTGATGATCCAACTGCAATGACACTGATGTTTTGTGGCGGCAAGGGCAATATTTCTGTCACTGCAAACGTTGCGCCACGTGCTATGCATGAGCTGTGCGCAGCGGCAATGCAAGGTGATATTGCTAAAGCCGTTGAGATTAACAATGGTTTAATTCCCTTGCACGCTAAGTTATTTGTTGAACCAAACCCAGTGCCAGTCAAATGGGCTCTGGCGGAAATGGGCTTGATGCCAGCGGGAATTCGTTTGCCTTTGGTTAGCCTTTCTAGCCAATATCATGATATTGTTCGTTCCGCTTTACGTGAAGCAGGTGTATTGCAATAAGAATTATTGACGAGTGCGCATGGTTACGCCATGGTTGGAGATAAGCACTCGTGCTTTCATGCATATTTAATTGATTACAATTTGTAGGGATTTTCACATGGCAAAAAGCGTTGTTGCTAATAAAAAGATGGTTCGTGCTTTAGCATTGGCTGGCGTAATTGGATTTTTAGTTTTTTCTACTGGTTGTAGTTTTGTGGGAAATATTGCTGAATCAAATCGTATTGACTATAAGAGTGCAAGCAAAGCCAAAACGACATCTTTAGAAGTCCCTCCGGATTTGACCCAGATTCGTCGTGACAACCGTTTTTCGATTCCCGACGCTGAACAAGGCAGTGCAACGGCTTCTTCGTATGCTGCTAAGCGTGCTGGTGGTGCTACAGTTGTCACCGCTAATGGTGTTGTAGCGCCAAATCAATTGAAAGACATGCGTATCGAACGCAATGGTACTCAGCGCTATTTGGTGGTGAAATTGGCACCAGAGGTCTTGTGGCCACAGTTAAAAGACTTTTGGCAAGAACAGGGTTTCTTGATCAATGTTGAGAATGAATCTACTGGCGTGATGGAAACTGACTGGGCCGAGAATCGTGGCAAAATCCCACAAGATTTTATTCGTGCAACGATCGGCAAAGTATTTGATGGCCTCTATTCCACAGGTGAACGAGATAAATTTCGTACCCGTGTTGAGCGCGCTTCCAATGGCGAAGTTGAAGTTTACGTAAGCCACCGTGGTGCGCAAGAAGTATTAACTGGTAGCGATAAAACGAGTACAGCTTGGACATCGCGTGCAAATGAGGCTGGTTTAGAGGCTGAATTTTTATCCAGATTAATGATGCGTTTAGGTGCTGACGAAACCAGGGCAAAGTCAGTGGTTGCTGCGGCAACCAGCACTTCCAGTCCGGTGACAGATAGTAATGCTGCTCCACGTTCTAAATTGTTGAGCTTGAATGAGTTAAGTTACCTCGAAACAGATGAAGGATTTGACCGTTCATGGCGTCGAGTAGGTTTAGCGCTGGATCGTATTGGTTTTACTATTGAAGATAGAGATCGTTCAAAAGGAATTTACTTTGTCCGTTATATTGATCAGGATATCGACGCAAAGACAAAAGGCGCTAGTGAAGGATTCTTTGCGCGATTATTCTCGTGGGGTGCTAGCGATGCGGCGAAAGACGGTGAGAAGTATCGTATTTTGGTAAGAGATGCTGGTGAGGTGAGTCGCGTCACTGTCCATGGCGAAGATGGAAAGGTTGCCTCGACACCTGTTGCTGCAAAAATCTTAAAGGTTTTGAATGAGCAGCTGAAATAGGCAATAACTCGGCATTGGTAGCTTTGTATAAAAACGGGTCAATTCATTTGATCCGTTTTTTTTCGTTCATCATTTTAATATCGAAAGATATAGGTGCCTATAGGCGTAAAAAAAGCCGGTCAGAGACCGGCCTTTCTTTAAAAGTAATAAAAATTACTTAGATGCAGATGCAGATGCTGCAGCTGGTGCTGCTTCAGCCGCTGGAGAAGCTGCAGATGCTGCTGCGTCAGCTGCTGGTGCAGATGCTGGAGCTGCTTCAACTGCTGGAGCTGATGCTGGTGCAGATGCTGGAGCTGCTTCAACTGCTGGAGTAGATGCTGGAGTTTCAGCTGGTTTGTTGCATGCTACCAAAGCTACTGCCAACAAGGAAACGAGCAAAAGTGATTTTTTCATGTTTTTACTTTCAAAAAATAGATCTAAAAAAACAACAAACTTGCGATGAATAATTACCGGTAATTATCGCTCAATAGGTTAAGCCGTCGGTACAAAAATCAAGAAGACCTTGCGATTCCTTCGAAACTTTCCCAACCGCGAATTATAATGATTTTTCTGTCAATCGAATATACCTGTGGGCATTTTTTTCAAAAAAAACAGACTAATTGAACGATTTCGCGACGAATAGTGATTTTGTCAGTTGTAAGTCGGTTAAATTGCCGGAGTTGCTGATTGTTAAAGGTATTTTTGTTGTCAAAGTACGGTCATTTCGATGTTAATTCCAACCAACCATCTTCATACCAAATACAGAAGGCTTCTAATACATCATCCGAGGCTTTTGCTACTTCCTCTGGAGTTAAACTACGTTGATTTGCCAATATGCTCAAAGTTTTTTTATCATCCCTGTCGACGTTAAAAGATTCACCATTAATGAATATGTGTTTTGCCTGATAAAGCATTTGTGTTTTTAATGCAAGGCGTACACCACTTTTGATTGCTGTCTGGGTGAATTTCTTTGGTGTTAATAATTTTTCAGGAGATTCAAAGAATACGCTTGCCTTCGGTTCTGTTAGGTATTCCCCAATAAAAATTGCCATGTCTTCTTTATCTAGGCGAATTTTCATCAATTCGGCAATGATTTTTTCGGACATCGCATTACTGATTTCAGCGGGGTGTTTGCTGACTTCTAGTTCAGGATCTGCATAACGACCAGGCAATTGTATTGTGTCGGTCATAAATTGTAGAAAGCCTTCACCTAGCTCTTGGTAGGAAGGTGATCGAAATCCTATGGAGTAGGTCATACATTCGCCAAGGGCTACGCCGTCATGGGCGTAATGTGGTGGCAGGTAGAGCATGTCGCCCGGCTCCAATATGAACTCCTGTTCACATTTAAAATTACGAAGAATCTTTAATGGCATTCCTTCGATTAAACTCAGATCTTTTTGCGCGCTGATTTGCCATCGGCGCTGACCATGTGCCTGCAGCAAAAACACGTCATATGAATCGAAATGCGGTCCGACACCGCCACCCTCACGCGCATAGCTAATCATTAAGTCATCGAGACGCGCATCAGGTGCAAAGCGGAATTGGCGCAATAATTCATCCGCTTTTTCTTGATGTAAATTGACGCCTTGAACTAAAAGTGTCCAGTCCTTCTTTTCTTTCAACGGAATTTGATCGATTGGGCCATTTTTCATTTCCCAGTGTTGTTTAAAGAAGCAGATCAAGCGAGATTCAACATCATCGCGACTAGCCATTTCAAACAATTCTTCTGGGCTAAACAAGGGTTTAAAGTCGGGTATTGCTTGACGTATGAGTAAGGGCTTTTTTTGCCAATAAGTAGCAAAAAATTCTTCCGCAGAAATGCCGCCAAGTAGTGTGAGTGCTGCTGAGGATTTTTTCATGGTGCGATGAAGTTCCAGGGAAATAAAAAAGTTCAGGCAGGATAAATCATAGGTGCCAGTTGAGGAAGGTATAATGTACGCGGAAGCACAAAAGAATTGAAATTTTTAAGGAAATAGTATGAAAATTGCCAAAAACACTGTAGTCACGGTCGAATACAGCTTATCCGACACACTCGGGAATTTGATTGAGCAAGGGCAAGAGCCGATGATATATCTGCATGGCGGCTACGAAAATACCTTGCCAAAGATTGAAGAGGCTTTGGAAGGTAAGGATGTTGGCTTTAATGAAACAATACAGGTTGAACCAGAAGATGCCTTCGGTGAATATGATGCCGAATTGGTGAAAATGGAAGAGCGTAGTCGCTTGCCATCGCCGATTGAAGTCGGTATGCAATTTGAAGGTACACCAGATGATGACGAAGAGGGTGAAGGCTTGATTTTTACGGTCACCGAAATTGCTGAAGATAAGGTAGTCTTAGATGGCAATCATCCGTTGGCAGGTATTGCTTTGCGTTTTACATTGAATGTCATTGATGTACGTGAGGCGACTGCTGAAGAAATTGCACATGGTCATGTGCACGGTGCACACGGGCATCCTGATGAAGACGAAGAAGATGGCGAGTATCGTACCTATCCTTTGCATTAAGTCTTTGTGGGAGTCTTGAATACATCAAGAAACGATGGATGGTGAGGAGGCAGCCCTCACCGCGGGACTCCTTGTTCGATGTACGGTAAGTGACTGGGGCCGGCTCTAGCACGATAATCTGACAATTTGTGGCTGTATCCTTACTGTAACTTATTGAAGTTATCGCTGATTTTTTCTACGTGCCTCGGTGATGTCTTTGCACAATTGTTCGGTAGCATCTAGGACACGTGGGCCAGCACGATGTAACCAATCCCCAGGTATGCTGTATAAATTTTGTTTTTTCACCGCTTGCAGCGTTGGGAAACTCTCCCAGTCTTTGAGTAATTTGAGATTGTCCTTGCCGCTACTGAAAATGAATTCAGGATTGGCTCCCATTAATGCTTCTACCGTGATCGTGGAACTGATGTCCTTTAAGTCAGCGAACACATTGCGGCCACCACAGAGTGTGATCATTTTTGAGATGAAATGCTCTTGATTCACCGTCATTAAAGGACTCTTGACCATTTGATGGAAGACGCTGACCGGGGTTTCTTTATCTTTTAAACGGTAGGTGCTGCCTAGGTTTTGCAGACGCTCTCTAAACTGCTTGGCCGCCGCATTGCCGATTGCTTCGGTACCACTTAAGACAGCAATCCGTTCCAATGAACTCGCGATTTCTTCAAAAGTACGTGGCTCACTTTCAAAAACCGTGATTTTATTGTCTCGCAATTTTTTTGCGAGATGCTTTGCGTTGCCAGTTCCCCAAATAATTACCAGGTCGGGTTTAAGTGCTAATAATCGTTCTAAATCGAGTGAAAATATGTTGCCAACGGATGCGATCTTTTTTGCTTGTTCAGGGTAATCACTATAGTCACTCACTCCCACTAACAACTGCCCAGCGCCAGCGGCAAAAATCATTTCAGTTACGTGGGGCGCTAAACTAATAATGCGTCTCGCAGGATGCTCTAGACGGACGGTCCGTTGTCCATCATCACTGACCTTGAGGTCGGCAAGGGCGCCAAAGGAACAACAAAAACTCACACAAGTCGCAATGATGCTGCAACTAATTAGTTGACGTAGATTGGGCGATAGGAAATGCATAGTGATTGACTTAGATTTCTAAGTTGTCGATCAAGCGGGTATTGCCAAGTTTTGCTGCACTTAGTACCACTAATGCTTCTTTGTTCGCCAGATCCTCTGCACTTGGTGCTTGCAAATTAGATTGCTTACGGATTGCTACGTAATCCGGTTTCCAAGCGCGTTGTGCCAGTTCTTGCATCGCCTGCTGCTCAATTGCGATTAGATTATTTGCACCGCCGCGTACTTGTTCTGCCACTTGATTGAGTATTTTATAGAGCGTTGGCGCTTCTTCGCGTTCGCTGCTGCTCAGATATCCATTGCGAGACGACAACGCAAGACCATCCTCTGCGCGCCATGTTTCGGCAGCAATAATTTCGGTTGGCAGCGCAAATTGTTTCGCCATATTGCGAATAATCATTAATTGTTGATAATCTTTCTTGCCGAATACCGCAACCTTAGGTTGTACACAGGAAAAAAGTTTTAATACAACTGTGCTAACGCCATTGAAAAAGCCTGGACGAAATTCACCTTCGAGAATGTCGCCTAAGTCATTAGGTGGTTGTACACGGTATTCTTGTGGTTCCGGATAGAGATCTTTTTCGCTCGGTGCAAATAAAACATACACTCCTTCTTTCTCAAGCTTTTCAATATCAGCCTGAAAAGTTCTAGGGTATTTTTCAAAATCTTCATTTGGCCCAAATTGCAGGCGATTGACGAAAATTGAAGCGACGACAGGATCTCCATGTCTACGCGCCAAGCGCATCAGCGATAAATGACCTTCATGCAGGTTTCCCATTGTAGGAACAAAAGCTGTTCGTAATTGTCCACGTAATTGATCGCGTAGCTCTTCAATGGAGGAAATAATTTTCATGTGATTAAGGTCTGGATATGAAGTAAGACAGTGAGGGAAAAGATCACACTGGGGCGTAGGCCAACCTGACGTAAATGGGGGCGTAAGCTTCCGCTTGGGTGATTTCGATTAGGGTTTCTTTCGCCAACTCGAGTAAGGCGACAAAATTAACAACCAGAACTGGAGTGCCACGACTTGGGTCGAACAGGTCAGCAAATTCGACAAATTTATTGGATTGTAGTCGACGCAAAATACTACTCATGTGTTCGCGTACCGATAATTCTTCGCGACTGATCTTATGATGCGCCACCAATTTTGCTCGGCCTAATACATCGGCCCAAGCTTGCTGTAAGTCGGCGACTCTTACTTCTGGCCAGTGCAAAATCGTATTTTGCTCGATAAATACCTGTGCATGCAAGAAATCACGGCCTAACTGAGGGATGGAGTTCAAATCATAGGCTGCCAATTTCATTTGCTCATATTCAAGCAAACGGCGCACCAATGCCGCGCGCGGATCGTCAGCTTCTTCGCCTTCGTGCACCTTATTGCTTGGGACCAGCATACGAGATTTGATTTCGATTAGCATTGCTGCCATAAGCAGATATTCAGCGGCCAATTCAAGATTGTGTTTGCGAATTTGATCCACATAAAGCAAGTATTGTTGTGTTACCTGCGCCATGGGTATGTCAAGAATATTGAAATTCTGTTTGCGAATCAAATAAAGTAACAAATCCAACGGTCCCTCAAATGCTTCGAGGAATATTTCCAGTGCATCAGGTGGAATGTAGAGGTCGTTGGGCAGCTTGAACAAAGGCTCGCCATAGAGCTTTGCGAAAGCCAAGCCGTCCACGACATCGGGTGTGCTATCAGTTGCACCGATGAGAGGTAATTCTGTCGTGGATAAATTTTGTGTGGGCATGCGCGGAAGCTTTCGTTGCTAACGATTTTTATGTGGTTAGCTACGACCGTGCTTAATTTTTATTTTGATAGACGTAAGGCTGCTGTTCCACGCGCGCTTCTGCGGTGCGGCGCTGTGTATCAAGGTCAATTGGTGCTTTGTCCCAGAGTAATGCGCGACCATCACGTTGGCCTTGTTCTAATTGTGGATTTGTTGATTTTAAGCCGTTGAGAAATTGCGTGGCTTCAGATTGATAGAGAGAAAATTGTTTGGAAAATTTCATGGGTTTTCAATCGAAAGGTAAAAGTCGGTGACTGCTTTAACATTTTCATGAAAGTTTCAGTCGAAGCCCGCATTTTACCTCGTAAATGTTTGCTTTCCTGTGATTCGAGCGCTTATTCCTGGAAAATAATGTGTCTGGAATGCGAATCTTTAGGTGAAATCAAAATCGCTGATCGGCTATTGACATCTAGTTTGATTTTTTTTGCAACGTTTCAATTAAATTCAAGCCTTAATCGCATCCTCAAAATGTTGCATACGATTCAGTAGAAGTGAAGGATCGGTTTCCTTGATCAGTAAAGCATTATGTTCTGGTTTTAAAAAACCAGAAAAAACGGCATGCTCTAAAAAACGAAGCAGGTGATCGTAGAAGCCGTTAACATTTAACAAGCCTAACGGTTTGTGATGGAAACCAAGTTGCAACCAAGTGAACATCTCAAATAATTCTTCTAGTGTGCCAATTCCACCAGGCAAAGCGATAAAACCATCTGACAATTCAGCCATCAAAGCTTTGCGCTCATGCATATTCGCAACGACATGCAATTTATCTAAATTGCGATGTCCGACTTCTCGATCCATTAATGCTTGAGGAATCACGCCTGTCACATGACCGCCCAGTCGCAAACATTCGTCCGCAATAATTTTCATTAATCCTACATCACCACCGCCATAGATTAATTCAAGATTTTGCTCAGTTAATTGCTTCGCGAGTGCCAACGCCGCTTGATGAAATGCAGGAGAATTACCACTAGCCGATCCACAGTACACGCAAATTGATTTCATGAGGATAATTTAGGCCTCTCGTTTAATTTTCATGAGATAGTCATGAGAGAGTTTCTCAAAAACTTCTTTAGTGTGTCCACGTAGATAAGGGCTGATTTGTACGATGACTTGATAGCAGCCACGCGCTAGTGACTCCGACATCGTTTGTAACTCTGTATATTTACGCGGATTGCGCACATATTCGTACGATAACCAGTAAGTCGCGACGACGACCATGTTGGTTGCTAACGCCTCCACCGTAATGTCATCCGCTTCAAATTCACCATCGGCACGCAGGCCAAGGCATAACTCTGTCGCGACTTTAATTTTGTGGTTGAGAATTTGTTTGAAAGTGAGTTCAAGTTTACGATTGCGTGTCAACAAATCGTTGAGGTCACGGTAAAAAAAGCGATAACGCCAAATTAATTCAAACGTTAAATGTAAATAGGTCCAAATGTCTTGAATATTGGCTTTCCTACCTTCAGGGAAAGCAAGCTTTTTATTAATTTCCTCTTCAAACTGTAGGAACAAAGAATTGACGATATCTTCTTTATTTCGGAAGTGATAATACAGGTTGCCGGGAGAGATACTCATTTCTTCAGCAATAATCGTCGTCGTAATATTGGGTTCGCCAAAGTCATTAAATAACTTTAGAGATAGGTCTAATATGCGGTCGCGCGTTCGTCTTGGTGTTTTGGTTTGCATGTTGAATGCCTATTGATTTTGTCTCATCGCAAGTAGCGATCGTTTGGCAATAGAATATCATCGAATCAAGCAATACCCCAAATTTACAGGTGTAAAAATGTGATTAAACGAAATCAAATTTGATTTCGTTTAATTTCTCTCAGTTGGTTTGGGTATTTCAATTAGACGTGTTTTCGCTAATTTGTCGTGCAAAAATTGACCGTCTTTGATAAATACGGCTGTCGCTGCCCAGCCGCAAAAACCAAGTGCGACTGGGATGGCGAGTTGTCCATTCTTTAGTCCAAATTGGTAAGCGATAATGAACCCGGGCAAAAACCACATCCAAGCGAGGCAATAACGTACTACCGCTTTGATGAGAGGTACTCGTTGGTAATCATCATTCACTAACTTGATTCGCCAAGTTTGCATTGCCAAAGTCTGTCCGCTACGTCGCCAGAAAAAAATAAAATAGCTACCAATGACGAAAAAGAGGAATATTTCTCTAGCGAGGCGCATGGTGAGCGCACTCTTGCTTTGAGTGCTGACGTCGAAGATAAAACTGGCAAAAAATATGACGCCAAAAACCAATGCCGCTTCGTAAATCATCATGCATACGAGACGGCGTTTTAAACTTGGAGTAGGGTAATGTAGAGCGGAATTATTCTGTGTCACTTGCACTATTTTCTTCAAATTACTTCATGCTAGCTTGCGATGCGCTGCTGCTTGCTGGATTAACGGATGGCGGACCTTTTTTCAACGGTGCTAACGCTGGAGTCGTGCGTTTAGATTCTGGTTGAATTGTGGTGATCGTTTTTTTTACTTTCGCTTCATTCGCCAATTTCTGCTTTTCCGATTCGCTCAATTGCTGATACTGCTGCCATTGCGCTGATTTTTGCTCAGGAGATTTTTTGCTAGTATTCGCGAAATTTTCACGGACAGCCATACGCTGTTCAGGTGTCATTTTGCCCCAAGTCTCGACCCGCTCCTGAACTCTTTGTTGCTCCTCAGGCTTCATGCCGGTGTATTTATTGGCGACGCCCAGCCATTTTTTTTGACGCAGCGCATCCATTTGATCCCACTCTTTGGCGAGTGGGGCAAGGGCGGTTTTTTGTTCCACACTCAATTGTGCCCATGTCGTTTTGCCTGAAACAGCGTTTGTGCTATTTACTTTTTGAGCAGATTTTAAGACAGGACTTAATTTTGCAGCGGATGGGACGGGGTTATTTTCATTACTCTCAGCGACGGGTGCCGATGACGGTGTGGCTTGAGTTGGCGATTGAAACGCAAAGGCACTATTGGTCATATTAATGACCAATAGTGTTGCGATTACTTGAAGATTTAAAGCGAACGATGAATTCTTAATGCGCACTCTTATTCCTCTGTTTTCGCAGGTGGTGTTTCTTTATTTAAATAAGCATTGAATCCGCTGTCGAGATAAGCATCAGGTGGCAATTCATCGACAAGCACAGCAGCATCAATTTCTGCCAAATCATTAATTTGTTGCTCTTGTTCGTATTCATAAAGGCCATAAAGGCCAGCCAGCAAGACAAGCAAAGCTAATGCAAACCATGATTTATTGAACCAGGTCTTTTGAGAAAAGGAAACACCATTGCTACCAGCCAAGACTCCGCCAAAAGCCAAGGCACGGCTAGGTTCCGCTTCCTTTTTGCGCGATAAGGCTAATTGACGCGCGGTCGCCAAACGTTCCAATGTTGCTTCTGGAAGTTTTTCGCTTGATTCGGTCATCGCACGCCGCACTTTATAAGCGAAGTCGATTTCCTCTTTTTCTTTTGCGTAAGTCATAAATGTATCCCTATTGCTTTAAGTGACGCTGCCAGTGCGTGAGTAGCTCTTGAACAATGCGTTTTCACGCTCCCCTCTGAACAACCCATGGCGGTTGCAGTCTCAGCAACATCCATGTCTTCCCAGTAACGCATGAGGAAGGCTTCTCGTTGACGTGTAGGTAGTTTTTTTATCGCATCGTCAATAATATTTAAAACTTGTTCTCTTTCTAATTTTTGTTCGGTCGATTCTGCCGCTTCACTGCCTTCTTCGGCGGAGTGTACTTCTAATATATCAAAATTATCGTCGTCTTGATTATTCGTTGTAATATTTGAAAACAAGCTCACCCAATTATTGCGAACTTTTTCTCGTCGGAAAAAATCTAAAATCGTGTTTTGTAGAATTCTTTGAAAAAGCAGAGGCAGTTCATCAGCCGGTTTGTCACCATATTTTTCTGATAACTTGATCATGGCATCTTGTACAATATCTAACGCAGATTCTTCGTTACGCACCATGTAGACTGCGTGTTTGAATGCGCGGCGTTCTACGCCTTCTAGAAAGTTGGATAATTCTTTAGTGGTTGCCATGCGGGGGATGGTGCCTTGGAAAACGTAAAATTTCTAAAATGTTAGAAAAAGCGAAATGCAAGCGTAAGTCCCTTAACGATCAAGTCGTGAAATTGGTTTACATCTTTTGCACATTTTCGGTGCGATGCAATTTGTGCAGACGTACCAAAAGTGCGCACATGCTAGCAAAAAAGCCTGTTGATGTCCTCATATTTCATGAAAATCTTCGCTTATTTGTCTGATAAATACGCGATAAGCATTTGAATTTGCGGATTTCTTTGAGTTTTTTATTGTTGAGCGCTAAATATACTTGACCAAATTGTTGCATCGCAGTAGTCTAGAGGCTCGCTCCAAAATCTCGGAGTACCAACACTTGTTTGATCTGGCTCACAATGCCTCTGTCAGCAAGTCACTATCAGTAAATTGTTAGTAGCAGTTTGTTCTAACCCATGCCACAAGCGTGAGAAGTTCGTCATTTCTTAGCCTTAACCCTGACCGCACGAGTCGCCATTAAGCTTTGCCTGGAATATTGTCCAACGGATAGTAGAAGGGGAAAGTGACCGCACAAAAAGGAACGTCAGCTGACCGCTTTTGAAATTTGAATTTCGTCAGGAAAGAACATCCGATCAATCTCCAATGGACCTTGAAAGGAAATAAAATGAGTTCAGAACGACCGTCCGATCGTCAATCGGAACGCGGTACTGAGAGAAAATCAGACCGCAACACTGAGTACACAGGCGCAGAAATTCTCGTTAAGTGTCTCGCAGAAGAGGGCGTTGAGCATGTATTCGGTTATCCAGGTGGTGCCGTCCTTTATATTTACGACGCGATTTTCAATCAAAGTAAATTCCAACATATCTTAGTCCGTCACGAGCAAGCCGCGATTCATGCTGCGGATGCGTATTCACGTTCGTCGAATAAAGTCGGTGTCGCTTTAGTGACTTCGGGCCCTGGCGTAACGAATGCTGTGACAGGGTTGGCAACAGCCTATATGGATTCCATTCCGATGATTGTCATTTCCGGACAAGTGCCTAGCCATGCGATTGGCGAAGATGCATTCCAAGAATGTGACACCGTCGGCATTACTCGTCCTTGCGTAAAGCACAATTTTTTAGTGAAAGATGTGCGTGATTTGGCCGATACCGTGAAGAAGGCCTTCTTCATCGCGACCACCGGGCGTCCTGGTCCAGTATTGATTGATATTCCGAAAGATATCAGCAATCACAAAACCACTTATCACTATCCAAAAGAAATTGAAATGCGTTCTTATCGCCCTGTCGATAAAGGTCACGCAGGACAAATTCGTAAAGCAGTTCAATTGCTGCTGCAAGCAGAGCGTCCTATGATCTACACCGGTGGTGGTGTGATCTTGGCGAATGCAGCGCCGGAACTGAATAAATTAGTTGATCAATTGGGCTTTCCAGTTACCAATACTTTGATGGGTCTCGGTGGCTATCGCGCCACTGATGATAAGTTCGTTGGTATGCCAGGGATGCATGGTACTTACGAAGCCAATATGGCGATGCAACACTGCGATGTGTTGATTGCCATCGGTGCCCGTTTTGATGACCGAGTGATCGGTAATCCTAAACATTTCGCTTCCCATCCTCGTAAAATCATTCACGTGGATATCGATCCTTCGTCGATTTCTAAACGCGTTAAGGTCGATATTCCTATTGTCGGTAACGTCAAAGACGTTTTGGTTGAAATGCTCTCGCAGTTGGCTGCATCAGACGCAAAACCAAATGCCCAACCCTTGGCCGACTGGTGGAAGCAGATTAATAAGTGGCGCGAACAAGATTGTCTCGGCTATACAGATTCTTCTGAGATTATCAAGCCACAATCGATTATTCAAAAAGTGTGTGAGATCACTAAGGGTGATGCATTTGTGACGTCTGACGTCGGTCAGCATCAAATGTGGGCAGCGCAATATTACAAATTTAATCAACCACGTCGCTGGATTAATTCTGGTGGCTTGGGCACCATGGGCGTAGGATTACCGTACGCAATGGGTGTGCAGATGGCGAATCCAGATGCCACTGTCGCCTGTATCACTGGTGAAGCGTCAATTCAGATGTGTATTCAAGAACTTGCCACATGTAAGCAGTACCATCTGACGCCAAAAATTATTTTGCTGAATAATCGTGCGCTTGGCATGGTACGTCAATGGCAGCAAATTGATTATGCTGGTCGCTATTCTGAATCCTATATGGACTCTTTGCCAGACTTTACCAAGTTGGTTGAGGCTTATGGGCATGTCGGCATGAAAATCGAAAATCCTGCCGATGTGGACGGTGCTTTGCAAGAGGCATTTGCTATGAAAGACAAGCTAGTCTTCATGAATTTCATTACAGATCAAGACGAGAAGGTTTGGCCTATGGTGAAAGCCGGTAAAGGTCTGACTGAAATGTTGCTTGGTTCGGAGGATTTGTAATGCGACACATTATTTCCGTATTGCTCGAAAACGAAGCGGGCGCATTATCACGTGTAGTTGGTTTATTCTCTGCACGTGGTTATAACATCGAAACTTTGACGGTTGCGCCTACCGAAGACGCAACATTGTCACGCATGACGATTGTCACCACTGGTTCTGATGATGTGATTGAACAGATCACTAAACATCTGAATCGCCTAATTGAAGTGGTCAAAGTTGTCGACTTAACTGAAGGTGCGCATATTGAACGTGAGCTTATGCTCATTAAGGTGCGAGCCGTTGGTAAGGAGCGTGAAGAGATGAAACGTACCGCGGATATCTTCCGTGGACGCATCATCGACGTCACAGAAAAAAGCTACACCATAGAATTGACCGGTAATAAGGGGAAACTCGATGCCTTCATCGATTCCATCGAACGTACCGCAATTCTAGAAACAGTTCGTACCGGTGGTTCTGGTATCGGCCGTGGTGAACGCATACTCAAAGTGTAATCAGATTTAGCAGAAGAAGTAAAACCGCGAAGGCGCAGAGGATACAGAGAATTGAAAAATTCTTCCTCCGTGCTCTCGGTGTCTCTGCGGTCTAGGTTATCGCTTGTTGCATGATTAGTGAATCAGACAAGCATTTTCAATTTCGAATTATTTAAATTTATAGGACATCAAAATGAAAGTTTTTTACGATAAAGATTGCGACCTCTCTTTGATCAAAGGCAAAAAAGTTGCCATCATCGGTTACGGTTCACAAGGTCATGCACACGCCTTAAACATGAGTGAATCTGGTTGTCAGATCACGGTTGCATTGCGCAAAGGCGGCGCGTCTTGGGATAAAGCAAAAAATGCTGGTTTGACAGTCGCTGAAGTCAATGATGCGGTAAAAGAAGCTGATGTCATCATGATCTTGTTACCTGATGAAAATATCGCTCAGGTCTATAACGAGAACGTCGCACCGCACGCAAAACAAGGCGCTGTATTGGCGTTCGCGCATGGTTTCAACGTTCATTACGGTCAAGTCGTTCCACGTGCAGACATGGACGTGATCATGATCGCGCCAAAAGCGCCAGGTCACACTGTACGTGCAACATACACTCAAGGTGGCGGTGTGCCACATTTGATCGCTGTATATCAAGATAAATCTGGTTCTGCACGTGATATCGCTTTGTCTTATGCGATGGCTAATGGCGGCGGTCGTGCAGGTATCATCGAAACCAACTTCCGTGAAGAAACTGAAACCGATTTGTTCGGTGAGCAAGCCGTCTTGTGCGGTGGCGCAGTGGAACTGATCAAAGCTGGTTTTGAAACTTTGGTGGAAGGCGGCTACGCGCCAGAGATGGCTTACTTCGAATGCTTGCACGAGCTGAAATTGATCGTCGATTTGATCTATGAAGGCGGTATCGCTAACATGAATTACTCGATTTCTAACAATGCGGAATATGGTGAATATGTCACAGGTCCGCGTATCGTAACAGATGATACAAAACAAGCGATGCGTCAATGTTTGAAAGATATTCAGACTGGCGAATACGCAAAGAGTTTCATCTTGGAAAACAAAGCTGGCGCGCCAACGTTGATTTCACGTCGTCGTTTGAATTCTGAGCATCAGATTGAGCAAGTCGGCGCAAAATTGCGTGCGATGATGCCTTGGATCGCGAAGAACAAAATGGTTGATCAATCGAAAAATTAATTTGTTTTATTAAGTGTCAATGTAAGAAAGCCGTCGAAATGACGGCTTTTTTAATTAAAGCTTGTGATACTAGCGATGATTGCGCGACATCATCATTAGTCGTTCAAATAGATGCACATCTTGTTCATTCTTTAAAAGCGCTCCATGCAGTGGTGGGACGACATGTTTGTTTTCTTTTGAAAGTAAAGCTTCTGCAGGAATATCTTCTGCCAGTAATAATTTTAGCCAATCGATCAATTCAGACGTTGATGGTTTCTTTTTCAGGCCATTGACTTCGCGCAATTGATAGAAAGCTTCTAGTGCATTCGCTAACAAGTCGACCTTTAGATTTGGGAAATGTACATTAACAATCGCCTGCATAGTCTCTTTATCAGGGAATTTAATGTAATGGAAGAAGCAACGACGCAAGAAAGCGTCTGGCAATTCTTTTTCATTGTTTGATGTGATGATCACCAATGGCCGATGTTTAGTCCGCACCATTTCTCGTGTTTCATACACATAAAATTCCATGCGATCCAGCTCACGTAATAGATCATTCGGGAATTCGATGTCAGCTTTGTCTATTTCGTCGATTAGCAAAACGACGGGTTCATCTGCATTGAATGCTTGCCATAAAACGCCTTTGACGATGTAGTTATGGATGTCTTTGACGCGCTCATCGCCCAACTGGGAGTCACGTAGGCGTGAAACGGCGTCGTACTCATACAAGCCTTGTTGCGCCTTGGTAGTCGATTTAATGTGCCATTGCAGTAGCGGCATATTTAATGCTGCAGCAACTTCTTCGGCTAACATAGTTTTGCCTGTGCCAGGCTCGCCTTTAATCAATAGAGGTCGTTGTAAAGTGAGCGCTGCATTGACAGCGAGTTTTAAGTCATCGGTAGCGACGTAATTGTCCGCACCGTCAAAACGTAGAGGATTTTTCATGAAGGTCAATTGGTGTTGTAGCATTTAGAAAGATCGAGCCGTGAGTATAAACAAAAAAACTCATCGCGAAGTTGTGCTTGCTTGTTCTGGTAGTAAGCCTCGAAACACGAAAATTGTAGAATTGTGTTTGCATATGACTTATGAAAACTCTTTAACAATCGCAATTTGTGTCTGAAAAGCACATGAAATTTGCGCAAAATTAATGGTTATCGGCTAAAATGCTGACTTCGATCAAATCGCTGTTTTGATTTTCCTGATTATTTTCTCTCAGCTAATATGAAAAAATTATTTGCTCTACTCGCTTTGGCGAGCGTCGCACAGGTTGCTGTGTCGGCTGAAGTTGTTGGTAACGCGAAAGCCGCAGAAAACAAAGTGGCAATGTGCATTGGTTGCCACGCAATCCCAGGTTATAAGGCGACTTTCCCTGAAGTGTATCAAGTACCGATGATTGGTGGCCAATCTGCAAAATACATTGAAAGTGCATTGAAAGCCTATCGCAAAGGTGATCGTAAGCATCCATCGATGCGCGGTATTGCAGGTAGCTTGAGCGATCAAGATATCGCTGACTTGGCTGCATACTACTCACAACAAAAATAAGCTGGGGAAATTATGAAAAAAATCGCTTTCGCCGTAGTGGCTTTGTTTATATCTGCCGGCGCTTTTGCTGGTGCTAACGTAGAGGCCGGTAAGGCTGCTGCTGCTAAGTTTAACTGCGCGTCATGCCACGGTGCTAATTTTAATGAGCCTATTGATCCAAGTTATCCAAAGTTAGCGGGCCAACATAAAGATTATTTGGTTCAAGCCTTAAAATCCTATCAACGTGGTGCCGTAGGTACTTCTGGACGCAGTAACGCAATCATGGAGGCGCAAGCCAAGGCGTTAAGTAATGCGGATATCGAAAACATTGCGGCGTACTTAAATAGCTTGCAAGGTAGTTTGATCCTGAAGAAGTAATTCTTCGGCATTTCGCTCGAAAAAAAGCCACGTTCTTACGTGGCTTTTTTATTGCTTTTTTTTGAATGCTGGCAGTTGCATTTATTTTCCGGCTCTGCGCATCAATGCGGATAAATACGCTTCGCCATCTGGCGCTGCGCCATTTCGCTGTGAATTCCAGATCATTTCGCCCAAACAATCCATCATTTCGTGATGGGCTTCATGGATGGAATTTTTCTTGTGCGCTAACACTTCATAAGCAATGCGAACCCCTTGCGGTTGATTGATTGTCACTTGTTCTGCGATCGTCAAATGCATGGACAAGTGTAGAAAAGGATTGGTTTTGCCCGAATCCACGCTGTAATTTCTTTGTAATGCTGCCTCGACATCGCGAAAATCATCGGCATATTCAGGATGTTGAGAAATCCAATCGGCAGCGATGGTTTCTAATGGCGTGAGAATTTCTTTGGCGTGGTATTTGCGGAAAGTCTCGCAAAAAAAACGACGGACATCGTCTTGACTGGGATTGAACATGCTTTGTTTGATCTGATCTATATTGAATTTCAGTATTTTACTGGGAATTTGATGTAGGCGTTGTCTTCGTCTTGTTGTAACGGGGCGTTGCCCACTGAAGGGAAATCTATTTTCGGTTATGATCGCGACTTCGTTAATTGAAAGTGATCTCACCATGTTGAATCAAGAATCGTTGGATCTATTATTTTCTTCCGCACGCACACACAATGTTTGGCTGGATAAGCCAGTGAGTGATGAACAAATCCATGCAATTTATGATGCCATGAAATGGGCGCCTACTTCCGCTAATTCATGCCCGGCACGTTTTGTATTCGTAAAATCTGCGGAGCAAAAAGAGAAATTGGTAAACTGCATGTCGCCAGGAAACGCTGAAAAAACTCGTCAAGCACCAGTGACAGTAATTATCGGTATGGATTTGGCGTTCTATGAAAAATTGATCAAATTATTCCCTCATGCGCCGGATGCTCGCTCTTGGTTCGAAGGAAATCAGGCGAATATTGAAGCAACTGCCTTCAGAAATTCTAGCTTGCAAGGTGCGTACTTGATGATAGCTGCACGTGCATTGGGTTTGGATTGTGGTCCGATGTCAGGCTTTGATGCGGACAAAATCAATGCTGCGTTTTTTGCTGACACACCTGTGAAAGTCAATTTTGTTTGCAGTATTGGTTACGGTGACGCAGAAAAATTATTCCCTCGTTCGCCACGTTTGGACTTTGATGAGGCTTGCCAAATCGTTTGACTCCACAAAATACTGGTGCAAGTCGTAGTGAAAGAGCGCTCTTACACATTGTCTGGTAAGGGCGTTTTTTGTTTGAATTCGCATAAGTCAGCGATCATGCAATTCCAACATTTGGGTGTACGGGCAATGCAAGTGTAGCGACCGTGCAGAATTAGCCAGTGATGCGCATCGAGCTTGAAATCATTCGGTACAAACTTCAATAATTTTTCTTCGACGATATCAACGTTTTTTCCTGGCGCAATGCCAGTGCGATTTGAAACTCGGAAAATATGGGTGTCGACTGCGATAGTTGGTTCACCAAATGCGGTGTTGAGGACTACATTTGCAGTTTTTCTGCCGACACCAGGTAACGCTTCTAAAGCTTCGCGCGTGCGTGGTACTTCACCCTTGTGTTGCTCTAATATGATGCGGCAAGTCTCAATCGTGTTTTTTGCTTTGGTGCGAAATAAACCTATCGTTTGAATATAAGGAATCAGCCCGTCGACGCCTAAATCAAAAATCTTTTGCGGTGTATTGGCGACGGGGTAGAGGCGTTTTGTCGCTTTGTTGACAGAGACATCAGTTGCTTGGGCTGATAGCAACACTGCGATTAATAGTTCAAACGGCGTCGTGTATTCGAGTTCCGTCGTCGGATGTGGATTTTGTGCTCGTAAGCGAGTAAAGATTTCTAAGCGTTTGTTGGCATTCATGAGAATTAAGCAATCTTTATCAATTAATTGGCTTGCACTTCTTTTTTTGCGGTGGCGCGCAGGATGGCATTGGCGATGACTTCTTTCTTGCGCTCTTTTTCGTCTAGCTCGGCTTGAGTTTCTGCAGTTTCAAGTGACACGAGTTTAAGTTTTTCATGTGCTTTTGCTAGTAAGCGCTTTTCGTTTTCTTGCTTTTCCCGTATCAAGCGCTGTTCTCTTTGTTGATAGCGCTGCCTGGCTCCGTCGGCTTGTTCTTGTGACCAAGCTTGCCAACCAGTCGACATGCTTGCAGTTGGAATCATGGTGATGCAGTCGACAGGGCAGGGTGCCACACATAAATCGCAGCCAGTACATAGTTCTGGAATCACCGTATGCATGTGTTTGTTTGCGCCCATGATGGCATCGACTGGGCAGGCTTGTATGCAAAGTGTGCAGCCTATGCAGGCAGCTTCTTCAATAAAGGCGACGGTACGAGGCTTTTCCGCGCCATTGGCCGAATTCAATGGAATCCTTGTTTTGCCTAATAGCTTTGCGAGTCTGTTGATGCCTTCTTGCCCGCCCGGCGGACATTGATTGTAGTTGGCACTGCCATCAGCAATCGCATGGGCGTATGCTTGGCAAGCGGGGTATCCACATTTGGTGCATTGCGTTTGTGGCAATAAATTATTGATTTGATCAGCGAGAGTGAGAGCCACGGCTTTGTGTTCTTTAAGCGAGAAAGGCTGCATTATCCGCGCAAAGGCGAGGCCGGACAATAAACACTGGGCAAATTTCTTGCGAAATTCTTTAGTTGCTCGCTTAGTTTGCGCAATTGAATCGCTGCTAAAAAACGAAAAGTACTTTTTGGAAATAATTTGGCGATTGCCTGAGGGGCTCGTTTGCGCTATAATTCGAGGGTTTAGCTTATTCAAATCTCGTCGTAGCGCATATCCAAAAAATCACTCTCTACTTTGATTGTTTCTCATTCTCCGGATAGCGCTCTGTTATTGAAGCGGTGTTCTGAGAACAGCAAGTAACGATCGATGTTTGGGCGCGCAACGGCGGTAACACTACAGGAGTTGCCCTTGCTGCCCATTCCGCAGTCCTTAAGTACCAATCCCGATACCGTCGCTATTCTTGCCCTCGCTGATGGCACGATTTTTACGGGCGTATCCATTGGCGCCTCCGGTCATACGATCGGTGAAGTTGTTTTCAATACCTCCATGACTGGTTATCAAGAAATCTTGACTGACCCTAGTTATAGTTCCCAAATCGTCACTTTGACTTATCCTCACATCGGCAATACCGGTGTGAATGCGGAAGACGTCGAATCTGATAAAATTCATGCCGCTGGTTTGATCATCAAAGATTTGCCTTTGCTGGTGTCGAATTTCCGATCTGAGCAGACTTTGTCTGATTATCTGAAATCACAAAACATCGTTGCAATCGCGGGTATCGATACGCGCAAATTGACACGTATCTTGCGTGAAAAAGGTGCGCAGGGCGGTGCGATTTTGGTTGGTAAAGATGCTGCAAAAGCATTAGAGCTGGCGAAGTCTTTTCCAGGTTTGTCCGGTATGGATCTGGCGAAAGTGGTTTCTGTGTCCCAGTCCTACGAATGGACAGAAGCCGAATGGAAGCTCGGTCAAGGTTACGGCCAATTAAGTAATCCCCAATTCCACGTGGTGGCTTTTGATTTCGGCGTCAAGCGTAATATCTTGCGCATGTTGGTAGAGCGCGGTTGCAAAGTTACCGTATTGCCAGCGCAATCGACGGCGGCAGATGTTTTGGCATTAAATCCTGATGGTGTGTTCTTGTCTAATGGTCCAGGCGACCCACAGCCATGTGATTACGCGATCGCAGCGGCTAAAGAATTGATCGGAAAAGGTATTCCGACTTTTGGTATTTGCTTGGGCCATCAGATTATGGCTTTGGCGTCTGGCGCAAAAACTTTGAAGATGAAGTTTGGCCATCATGGTGCGAACCATCCAGTACAAGATCTCGATACCAAGCAAGTGTTGATCACATCGCAAAATCACGGTTTCGCAGTGGATGCTGCATCATTGCCAGATAACTGCCGTGTTACCCATGTGTCTTTGTTCGACGGTTCTTTGCAAGGTTTTGCCCGCACGGATAAGCCAGCATTTTGTTTCCAAGGTCATCCTGAAGCTTCACCAGGTCCGCATGATATTGCCTACCTGTTTGACCGTTTCACGTCACTGATGAAGACCGCAAAGTTGGAGAAGAACACAAATGCCTAAGCGTATAGACATAAAAAGTATTTTGATTATCGGCGCTGGTCCTATCATCATTGGTCAGGCTTGCGAGTTTGATTATTCTGGTGCACAGGCTTGTAAAGCTTTGCGCGAAGAAGGCTACAAAGTCATTTTGGTGAACAGTAATCCTGCAACCATCATGACTGATCCAGAAATGGCCGATGTCACATACATTGAGCCGATTACTTGGCAAGTGGTGGAACGCATCATCGCCAAAGAACGTCCTGATGCAATCTTGCCGACCATGGGTGGCCAGACTGCATTGAACTGTGCTTTGGATTTACATAAGCATGGCGTGCTCGAAAAGTATAAATGTGAATTGATCGGTGCTTCCCCTGAAGCGATCGATAAGGCGGAAGATCGTTCTAAGTTTAAAGATGCGATGACCAAAATTGGTCTGGGTTCTGCGCGTTCTGGCGTGGCTCACAGCATGGAAGAATCATGGGCTGTGCAAAAGACAGTCGGCTTCCCAGTCATTATTCGTCCATCTTTCACAATGGGCGGCACTGGCGGCGGTATTGCCTACAATGAAGAAGAATTTGAAACGATTTGCAAACGCGGTTTAGAAGCGTCACCAACCAATGAGCTATTGATTGAAGAATCTTTGATCGGTTGGAAAGAGTACGAGATGGAAGTCGTACGCGATAAAGCAGATAACTGCATCATCGTTTGCTCGATCGAAAACTTAGACCCGATGGGCGTGCATACAGGTGACTCGATCACAGTCGCGCCAGCACAAACTTTGACCGATAAAGAATATCAAATCATGCGTAACGCCTCACTGGCTGTGTTGCGTGAAATTGGTGTGGATACTGGCGGTTCCAATGTACAATTCTCTATCAATCCTGCCGATGGTCGCATGATCGTGATTGAGATGAATCCACGTGTGTCTCGTTCTTCTGCGTTGGCGTCAAAAGCAACAGGTTTCCCAATCGCGAAGATTGCGGCGAAACTGGCGGTTGGTTTTACACTCGATGAATTGCGTAACGAAATTACTGGCGGTCAAACGCCAGCATCGTTTGAGCCATCCATCGATTACGTTGTGACCAAAATTCCGCGTTTCACTTTCGAAAAATTCCCGCAAGCGGATAATCGCTTGACGACGCAGATGAAATCAGTTGGCGAAGTGATGGCAATCGGCCGTACTTTCCAAGAGTCCTTCCAAAAAGCATTGCGCGGTTTGGAAGTTGGCGTTGATGGTATGAATGAAAAAACCACCGACCGCGAAGTTTTGGAAAAAGAACTCGGTGCGCCAGGTCCAGATCGTATCTGGTATGTCGGTGACGCATTCGCGCAAGGCTTTACCATGGAAGAAGTGCATCAGCTGACGCGCATTGATCCATGGTTCTTGGCGCAAATCAAAGACATCATTGATATCGAATTGTGGTTGGAAACACAGTCCTTAGATGCTATCGATAAAGACTTGTTGTTGAAGCTGAAGAAAAAAGGATTCTCTGATCGTCGCTTGGCAAAACTCTTGAAATCGACTGGCACAGCACTTCGTGAAAAACGTATCGCTTTGAATGTTCGTCCAGTCTATAAGCGTGTTGATACATGTGCAGGCGAATTCGCAACGAAGACCGCCTACATGTATTCCACTTATGAAGATGAGTGTGAATCTGCTCCGACAGATAAGAAAAAAATCATCGTCTTGGGTGGTGGTCCAAACCGTATCGGTCAAGGTATTGAATTCGATTACTGCTGCGTCCATGCAGCATTCGCGATGCGTGAAGATGGTTACGAAACGATTATGGTTAACTGTAATCCAGAAACCGTTTCCACTGATTACGACACATCCGATCGTTTGTATTTCGAACCACTGACGTTGGAAGATGTTCTGGAAATTGTTGATCTGGAAAAGCCAGTTGGCGTGATCGTGCAGTACGGCGGACAAACCCCATTGAAATTGGCGTTGGAGTTGGAGGCGAATGGCGTACCAATTATCGGTACATCACCAGACATGATCGATGCAGCAGAAGATCGTGAACGCTTCCAGAAAATGTTGCATGAATTAGGTTTGCGTCAGCCACCAAATCGTACCGCACGTACTGAAGATGAAGCGATCGCTTTGGCGCAAGAAATCGGTTACCCGCTCGTGGTTCGTCCGTCCTATGTTTTGGGTGGTCGTGCGATGGAAATCGTCCATGAACAACGCGATCTGGAGCGCTATATGCGTGAAGCGGTCAAAGTGTCACACGATTCCCCAGTATTGTTGGATCGCTTCTTGAATGATGCGATTGAAGTCGACGTTGATTGTTTGTCTGACGGCACGCGCACTTTCATCGGCGGCGTGATGGAACATATTGAACAAGCTGGCGTACACTCTGGTGACTCTGCTTGTTCATTGCCACCATACTCCTTGAAGCAAGCAACGATTGATGAATTAAAACGTCAAACCAGCTTGATGGCAAAAGGTTTGAACGTGGTTGGCTTGATGAACGTGCAGTTCGCGATCCAACAAAAAGATGGTGAAGACGTTGTGTACGTGTTGGAAGTCAATCCTCGTGCATCGCGTACTGTACCTTATGTTTCTAAGGTCACCGGTTTGCAATTGGCGAAAATCGCAGCGCGTTGCATGGTCGGTCAGTCTTTGGATTCTCAAGGCATTTACAAAGAAGTGATTCCATCGTATTTCAGTGTCAAAGAGGCTGTATTCCCATTCGTGAAGTTCCCAGGTGTCGATACGATTTTGGGGCCTGAAATGAAATCGACTGGTGAAGTCATGGGTGTTGGCAAGACTTTCGGTGAAGCCTTTGTTAAGTCTCAATTGGGCGCGGGTGTTAAATTACCTAGATCCGGTAAAGTGTTCTTGACGGTGAAAAATGCCGATAAGCCACGTGCAATTAACATTGCTAAGAATCTGGTAGCGATGGGCTTTGAATTGGTCGCCACCAAAGGTACTGCAGCCGCTATTTCGGCTGCAGGTGTGACTTGTGCTTCCGTGAACAAAGTTGCGGAAGGCCGTCCACACGTGGTCGATCTGTTGAAAAACCGTGAAGTAGTGATGGTCATCAATACCGTTGAAGAAAAACGCAATGCGATCGCTGATTCTCGTTCGATTCGCGTGTCTGCTTTGGCGTCTGGTGCAACGACCATTACGACGATTGCAGGTGCGGAAGCTGCAGTAGAGGGTATGCGTCATCTGGATGAATTGCATGTCTATGATTTACAAGGTCTGCATAAGTCTTTACACTAAGCGCAATTCTGCGAAATCCTGGCTAACAGGAAATCGCACACCGAGAGGTCACAATCAACAATGAGTCATCATTGTTCTTGTGACCTCTCTACTTTTAGGCATGATGGCAATCCATCTTGTTTTTTTAACTTGGGATTTTATCCCTGTATTTTTTACTTGAATATTGTAGATAGCTATGAGTACAGTACCCCTGACTAAATTTGGTGCAGAATTGCTCAAGCAAGAGTTGCACAAATTAAAGACCAAAGAACGTCCAGACGTGATTAACGCGATTGCAGAAGCGCGTGCGCAAGGCGATTTGTCTGAAAATGCGGAATATGACGCAGCTAAAGAGCGTCAAAGTTTTATCGAAGGTCGTATTGCTGAACTCGATGGCAAATTGAGCGCAGCACAAATTATTGATCCTACCGAATTGGACGCAGAAGGCCGCGTAGTCTTTGCGGCAACCGTGCAATTGGAAGATTTAGAAAATGGACAGAAAGTTCAGTATCAAATCGTCGGTGAAGATGAAGCCGATTTGAAATTGAATAAAGTATCCATCACTTCACCTATCGCTCGTGCCTTAATTGGTAAGTATGCGGGTGATGTGGTAGGTGTACAGGCGCCAGCTGGCGTGCGTGAGTATGAAATTTTGGATGTGTTGTACATCTAAATTTCGTAAAGCAGTTCGTTGGTCTATGATCAGCAAGAAGTGCTGACAGACACTGAAAACTGTCAAAAAAATGGGGCGCAAGTTTGCGCCCCTCTTTGATAATAACTAACCTAATTTATGCGCTAGTTGAAGCTAGCCAAAGAGGTCGAACTTAGTCTCTGCCAGTTTTCTTGACGCTGGTTTGACGTGGTTTAGCACGTTTGATCGTGCCACCTTGGGTTACGCGTTCATTGCCTTTGACTAAAACTTTAGAAACAGATGGTTTTTTCGTGCCACTTGCGCTAGGCTTCACAATAGTCACTTCACGCAAACCTTTGCCACGTTTTACAAATTTTGTTTCTTTAATACCGTCGATCTTTGGACGATAGATTACCAATAATTTACCTATGTGTTGAACTGGTTCGGCATCGAGTTCTTCGCAAATTGTGTCGTACATTGCCACGCGTGCTTCACGATCATCACCAAAGACGCGAACCTTGATTAATCCGTGAGAATTCAGGCTGGCATCAATTTCTTTCTTTACTGCCGGTGTGAGCCCAGCTTCACCGATAATAACGATAGGTTTGAGGCCATGCGCTTCAGCACGTAATTCACTACGTTCAGCTGGTGTGAGTTTTGATTTTGGTTTGATTTTTGCAGTTGATGCGTCGTTTGACATATAAATTCCTTTAAAAGCAGTATTTTACGCCAATGGCCAAGAATAAATTCAATCAAAATTGGGTTCACGATCATATTAATGATCCTTATGTGAAATTAGCACAAAAAGAGGGCTATCGCTCACGGGCTGTTTATAAGCTCAAAGAAATCGACGAAACCGAAAAATTGATCAAATCTGGTCAGATTATCGTCGATTTGGGCGCAACACCGGGTAGTTGGTCGCAATATGTCAGAAATAAATTAGCTGGCAAAGAGGGGGGCGGCATTCTTGGTGAAATCTATGCGCTGGATTTGCTTGAGATGGAGCCGATCGCTGACGTCAATTTTATTCAGGGCGACTTCCGTGAAGAAGACGTCTTATCCCAGCTAGAAGCTAAGTTGCATGGGAAAAAAGTCGATGTTGTGTTGTCGGATATGGCACCTAACCTATCCGGAAATGCAACCGTAGATGGTGCACGTGTTGAATACATTATTGAATTGGCAGTTGAGTTTGCGAAGGCGCATTTAAAACCCAACGGCGCTCTGTTGGTAAAATGCTTTCATGGTACTAGCTACAATACCTTAGTGACTTTATTCAAAAATGAATTTACCACCGTTGCAAATAAAAAACCAAAAGCCAGTAAAGACAAATCATCTGAGATATTTTTGTTAGGAAAAGGCTTGAAACATCCTACATGATGAGGAAATAAGTGAAATAAATTGATATTTCACCTGTTTTACTCTTGATAATTGTCAATCGCGCCAGCATATCTTGTCCAGCAAGCTGTATTCAATGCGAGTAGAATAAACATTTACCAGTGCCAGTATTTTCGCGCGTCATTTTACCCGCGACTTTTTGTGCAAGATATGCACCTGAGGAGTTTTTGTGAATAATTCAATGTTAACCAAAATTGCAATGTGGGGCGCAGTCCTCTTGGTGCTCTTTATGGTGTTCAATAAATTCGATAGTAAGAATTTGGCGGCCGGTGCTGTCTCCATGCCTTACTCGCAATTTTTGGATGAAGTGCGTGCCAAACGCATTAAAGAAGCCATCATTGATGACAGTAGCCGCACTGTCATCGCGACTACCATAGATGACAAGAAAATCAAGTCCCAATTGACGATCTTTGATAAAGGCCTGGCAAAAGATCTGGTTGATAACGGTATTAAATTTGATAGCAAACCACCAGAAGAGCCATCATTAATCGGTCAGATTTTGATGTCTTATGGTCCGATGTTGCTCTTGATTGCTGTGTGGATTTTCTTCATGCGCCAAATGCAAGGTGGCGGTAAAGGTGGTGCTTTCTCATTCGGTAAATCTAAAGCGCGCATGTTGGATGACACCAATAATCATGTCACTTTTGCGGATGTTGCTGGTTGCGATGAAGCGAAAGAAGAAGTTAGTGAAGTCGTTGATTTCTTGAAAGACCCAAGCAAATTCCAAAAACTCGGTGGACGTATCCCACGCGGTGTTTTGATGGTGGGACCACCAGGCACTGGTAAAACTTTGTTGGCACGTGCGATTGCGGGTGAAGCAAAAGTGCCTTTCTTCACTATTTCTGGTTCTGATTTCGTTGAAATGTTCGTCGGTGTTGGCGCATCTCGTGTACGCGATATGTTCGACAATGCAAAGAAACATTCACCATGTATTATTTTTATCGATGAGATCGATGCGGTTGGTCGTCATCGTGGTGCTGGTATGGGTGGCGGCAATGATGAGCGCGAACAGACATTGAATCAAATGCTGGTGGAGATGGATGGTTTTGAACCTAACTCCGGTGTGATTGTTGTCGCTGCGACTAATCGAGCAGATGTATTGGATAAAGCTTTATTGCGCCCAGGTCGTTTTGATCGCCAGGTGACTGTTAGTTTGCCAGACATTCGCGGTCGCGAGCAGATTCTCAATGTGCACATGCGCAAGGTACCTATTGCACCAGATGTCCGAGCGGATATATTGGCTCGTGGTACCCCAGGTTTCTCTGGTGCTGACTTGGCCAATTTGGTCAATGAATCGGCCTTGTTCGCTGCACGTCGCAATAAGCGTTTGGTAGAGATGCAAGATTTCGAAGATGCGAAAGACAAGATCTACATGGGTCCTGAACGTAAATCTATGGTCATGCGTGAAGATGAACGTCGTAACACGGCTTATCACGAGTCAGGTCACGCGGTAGTGGCAAAATTATTGCCGACCAGTGATCCAGTACATAAAGTAACGATCATGCCTCGCGGAAGCGCGTTAGGATTAACTTGGTCATTGCCTGAACACGATCAGTTAAGTGATTACAAGGATAAGATGTTGGATAAAATTGCGATGCTTTTTGGTGGCCGTATCGCTGAAGAAATTTTTGTCGGTCAAATGTCGACTGGTGCTTCAAATGATTTTGCACGTGCGACGAAGATGGCGCGTGCAATGGTCACTCGCTTTGGTATGTCGGATAGTCTTGGCGTTATGGTGTACGAAGACGAGCAAGAGAGTGGATATTTCGGTGGGTCATCGAAAACTATCTCTGAAGCGACACAACAAAAAGTCGATAATGAGATTCGTCATATTTTGGATACTCAATATGCGATTGCAAGACGCTTACTTGAGGAAAATCGTGACAAAGTTGAAGTGATGACGAAAGCATTGCTTGAATGGGAAACCATTGATGCTGAGCAGATCAACGACATTATGAATGGTGTAGAACCGCATCCACCAAAGTCATTTAAAGCAACGCCTAAGTCATCTTCAGATACGCCACCAGGCGGTGTAACACCGAATGCAACGGCACCTGCCTAAGTCTTAAGAAATTGAATTAGTCTACGGGGGTGAGGAGAAATCCTCACCCTTCATTTTTAGAGCGATCGCTTAATGACATGATGATGCTGACACCGTATTTTGAATGTGGAAGATATCGTTTTCCGATGAAAGTGGCGAACACCAATGCGGTTAAAACGGTATTTAAACCACTGGTGATGGGGATTTTGAATATCACCCCAGATTCGTTTTCAGATGGCGGAAAATTTCAATCCTTAGATCATGCAATCACTCACGCTGAGCAAATGATAGAGGATGGTGTTGATATCATCGATATCGGTGGCGAATCAAGTCGCCCCGGCGCTACACCTTTACCCTTGGATGAAGAATTAAAGCGCGTGATTCCACTGATCTATGCATTACGCGACTGTGGTAAGCCGATATCGATTGATACTTACAAACCAGAAGTGATGCGTGAAGCGATTATCGCTGGTGTCGATATGATTAACGATATTCGCGGTTTTGCTTCGCCAGAAGCGCGTGTGGTTGTCGCAGACAGTGATGTTGGCTTGTGTGTCATGCACATGCAAAAGTCGCCTGAGGTGATGCAACAGCAACCAAGCTATCAAAATGTAACGCAAGAAGTCATCGCATTTCTACGTGAACGTTGTGATCAATTGGTTGCTGCAGGTGTAGAAAAAAATCGCCTAAGTATTGATCCCGGTTTTGGCTTTGGAAAAAATTTGGAGCACAATATTGAGCTCATGCAAAATATCAGTTTTATACAAGAACAATTAGGTTTGCCTTTATTGGCCGGTATTTCACGTAAGAACATGATCGGAATCATCACGGGTAAGCCTGTAGAACGTCGTATGGCTGGAAGTCTTGCCGCTGCGCTCGCGGCGATGGCGCAAGGTGCCCGTATTGTACGTGTGCATGATGTCGCAGAAACCGTCGATGCGATACGTGTTTGGCAGGCTGTCAATACTAGTAAAGCAAGGTAAGAGTAATCAACTCTGTGCAGTCATCCCAATAAAAAAATAAGAAAGGAAAAACATGTCTCGAAAATATTTTGGTACCGATGGTATTCGTGGCAAAGTTGGTGTAAGCCCAATCACCCCTGATTTTGTTATGCGTCTCGGTTACGCTGCAGGTAAGGTGCTGGCGCAGTTGGATACGGCCACCCATGCAAGACCAACGGTTCTGATCGGAAAAGACACCCGTGTGTCTGGCTATATGCTGGAGGCGGCATTGGAAGCTGGTTTTGCAGCTGCAGGTGTAGATGTGATGTTGTCAGGACCGATGCCGACACCAGCTATTGCGTATTTGACTCGCGCCCTGCGTTTGTCTGCCGGTGTAGTGATTTCGGCTTCGCACAATCCCTATGATGACAATGGCATTAAATTTTTCTCCGCTCAAGGCACTAAACTACCTGATGACGTCGAACTCGCGATCGAAGCCGAGCTCGACAAAGAAATGCAATGCGTCAGTTCGGACAAGTTAGGTAAGGCAAAGCGCCTCGGTGATGCGAATGGCAGATACATTGAATTTTGCAAGAGTACCTATCCGAATGAACTCGATTTACGTGGCCTAAAAATTGTAGTGGATTGTGCTCATGGAGCAGCTTACGATATAGCACCGCATGTTTTTCATGAGCTTGGTGCAGAAGTTATCGCAATTGGTAATCAACCAAACGGTTTTAATATTAACGATAAATTCGGCGCAACCGCACCAGAAGCTTTATCTTTAGCAGTTCGGGCGAACCATGCTGATTTAGGTATCGCATTAGACGGCGATGCGGATCGCCTTTTAATGGTCGATAGGAATGGCAAGATTTATGACGGTGATCAACTTTTATATCTGATGGTGCTGGATCGCATGGCAATTGGTCCCGTCGCAGGAGCGGTTGGTACCTTAATGACCAATATGGCGGTCGAACTTGCGTTTAGAGACTTAGGCGTCGGTTTCATTCGCGCCAAGGTCGGTGATCGTTATGTGTTGGAACAAATGCAGCAACAAGGATGGCTCTTGGGTGGTGAGGGCTCAGGTCATTTACTTTGTCTCGATAAGCACACGACAGGGGATGGTATTGTTTCTGCATTACAGGTTTTGTCTGCATTAAAACGTAATGGCAAGTCTTTAGATCAATGTTTTGAAAATCTAAAGCTCTTCCCACAGGTATTGATCAATGTCCGTGTAACGCCAGGTTTCGATTGGCAAAGTAATGCAGTAATGGTTGCAGAAAAAACTCAGGTCGAAAAGGAATTGGCAGGGCAGGGACGAGTATTGATACGCGCTTCTGGAACTGAGCCATTAATTCGAGTCATGGTAGAGACTTCGGATGCTGATGTTGCTCAAAAAATGGCGCGTCGCTTAGCTAGTTGCATTAGCTAATTTTTCTGCAAATTAGGAATCATTCTTGAAGTTAGCAGCGATACCCTGTAATATGCGTCCTTCTCATTTTCAGTGCGTTGGTAAATTATTGAACGGCTAAAAATGTGTGTGCGTCGGTAGCTCAGTTGGATAGAGCAATGCCCTTCTAAGGCATGGGTCGGGGGTTCGAACCCCTCCCGACGCGCCAATTGAATCTAAAGAAAAAGGATTGCCTGCCAAGCGGGCAATCCTTTTTTTGTAAGTGCGTCCGAATTGCGCATTTGATGAAAATCGAGATTTGTAAGTCTATCCGCTAATACTATCAACGTCCGAACTTACCCAAACTTACGCTAATTTTAAATCAACTTCGATGTTGCCTTTTGTGGCGTTTGAATACGGGCAAACCTCATGTGCTTTGTTGATGATAGTTTCCGCCACGCTGCGATCAAGTCCTGGTAGTGAAACTGTCAAACTTACTTTTAAGCCAAATCCACCCTGTCCGTTTGGACCTATTCCGACTTCACCGGTCACGCTAGTGTCGGCGGGTAGGGCTTGTTTTGCCGCCGAGGCTACAACTTTCATCGCGCCAATAAAACAGGCTGAATAGCCCGCTGCAAATAATTGTTCCGGGTTGGTGCCACTGCCGCCAGATCCACCAAGTTCTTTCGGCGTACTCAAGCTGATGCTCAAGCGTTGGTCGTCACTATCGGCGCGACCTTCGCGGCCACCTGTTGCTGTTGCTCGTGCGGTATAGAGAACTTGCATCGTATTTCCTTTGTAAATTAAGTTTTAGAGATTGAATTTTCACGCCACAACACTTGTGTAATGCGATAATTTACATATTAGTGCACAATTTAATTGTGCGCAATCTATAATGCTAATTATATTTCTATGGACGTGATAGGAATAATTAATTGCCAAACTCCGCTGAATTTTGTGTTGGATAAGTGGCTGTGATTAAGTTGATTTTCTAAGATTTCGATTATCAGTGCAGTCTACTAAATGCCAATTTAAACACTCATCTATTGCGTAAATTGAGAAGCAAAAGTTAATCGTTGACGTGGAGTACATTGCGTATTTGTTGAAGTTGATTACGGAGCTCAGAGAGTTGATCAGGGTCTTGTCCGCTCGCGCAAAGGATCTTCTGTGGTATTTCCTCCGCAGATTTCTTCAAACCACGTCCTATCGCAGTCAACTGAATACGCACTTGACGCTCATCTAGAGGATTACGTTGGCGTGAAATAAACTGACTAGCTTCCATCCGCTTTAATAGTGGCGTCAGCGTGCCTGAATCCAGGAAAAGAGCTTCACCGATGTCCTTCACTAGGATATCGTCATTTTTCCAAAGTACCAGCATCACCAAGTACTGAGGATAAGTCAGTCCAAGTTCATCCAATAAGGGTTTATAGGTTTTGGTCAAAGCATGAGATGCTGAATATAGGGCGAAACAAAATTGGCTGTCTAGGGCGAGGAGGTCATTCCGTGAGCCGGTAGTTTTTTTCATGGTGAAATAGCTTTAAGTTTCAAAAAAAATATGCGTGCAGTTGTAAGACTTTATCATTTTGTCGAAGGTAATCACAAAAGTTTGACTCAGCAAATTGTAATTCATGTAATCTAAGAAATTATTTCGATGATGTTATCGATTAAGTCCTCACTTGTTCGCACATTCAGTTTGTAAATGCCATTGATTGCCTTTTTGTAAATTACAAATGGTTGGGCGAATTGATGCAGACTTGTACATCCATTCTTGAAGTTAGGAAATTTTATGCGTAATAGTCATCCTTCACTATTGATCAAGCGAGTAACAATTGCTGCCGCCATGTTCGCGGTTGGTGCTTGTACTTTGATACCATTTCAGATCGATCAAAAAGCAAGCGCACCTAAATTGGATGGCTTCGGTGGAAATAGTCTTTGGCCGTCTCAAGCGAACGAAGCAGCTCGTGCTTTGTTTGCGCAAGGCATGGGTCAGGTGTATGGGTTTAATGGTGTGGAGGCGATTCGCGCTTTCAAAGCGGCGTTGGCGCAAGATCCACAATGTGGCTTGTGTGCATGGGGTGTTGCCTATGAAATGGGTCCTAATATCAATAATCCTCAACGTGGCGATTTGACCGAAGCATTACGTTATGTTGAATACGCACTTAAGCATAGTCAAAATGCCTCTGAGCGTGATCGTGCCTTGATTGAGTCTTTGGCCTTGCGTTATGCGCATGGCAGCGTAGCACGCGATGTAGCCCCCTTATTGGGAGAAGTTTGCGCGGTTGCTGGCGGCGGGGGCGCAGAGCGCGCAAATCCGTTAGATGTTGCTTATGCTGAGCGTATGCAACAGCTGGCCGATCGCTTTCCAGACGATGCCGATGTCTTGGCGATTTATGCAGAAGCTGAGATGGTGGCAACCACCGCTGATTGGTGGGACAGAAAAACCGGACAGGCCGCAGGAAAAATCGGTGATTTAGCGAACCGATTAGAGACAGGTTTGCAAAAGTTTCCAAATCACACTGGCCTCAATCACTACATGATTCACAGTGTCGATGCTGTACAGGTCGCTGGCCGAGCGGTTGCTGCAGCTGATCGCCTGGGTCAACTCGCACCCAAATCACCACATCTTTTACATATGCCTTCGCATACCTACTCCCAAGTAGGACGATACGCCGACGCAACGCGAGTGAATCAACTGGCTGTATCTGCTGATGAAGCAATGATGGTCGAATTGAAGAAGCAAAATTTTTCTGTTTCGTCTGACTGGCGTGGGCATAATCGTCATTTTCAATGGTATGGGGCTTTGATGGAAGGTCGTGGTGATTTGGCTTTAGAAACTGCGCGCGCAGCAGCGCAACATTCCAAAGGTGATCACACCTTCGGCGAGTACACGCGTAGTTTGCCGATGCTGACTTTGCTCTATTTACAGCGCTGGGATGCATTGCAAAAAGAAGCAATGCCGACGGGTGGCAAGGGCGTTGCAACAGTATTGGGAGAAATGTCACACGGAATCGCTTTTGCTCGTACTGGACAAATTGAGCCGGCTAAGGCAGCGTTGTCACGACTAGAGCCCGCAGCTGAGGACCTCATCAAAAAGAACGCGGGTAACGATTATTTTGCTAAATTAATTCGCAGTATCATCAAGACTGCACAGTACCAATTACGTGCGGAACTAGCATTGGCTGAAAATCGTGGGGACGATGCTCTCTTGTTTCAATCCCAGGCGGCCGATGCAGCCTATGATGCAGAAGGTACAGAGCCGCCGACTTTAGCTGGCGGACCCTTGCGCAGGTTAGGGCAAATGCAAGTACAAACCAAAGCTTATGCCGCTGCGGAGCAAAGTTTTAAGAAAGACCTCAGTGAGCATCCTCATAGTGGTTGGTCTTTGCAAGGTTTGAACGCTGCATTACTGGGACAAGGAAAGAAGAGCGAAGCGCGGCTTGTGATGACTGATTTAGAAAATAATTGGAAGTTGGCTGATCCGCAGTTGCGTTCAATTTATTAGTCCATATTTTTAACGTTAGGTGCAGGATCGTGGCGGATTAGTAACTCCGCCATTTTATATTTAAGGCGGTAGTAACATCACTTTAGATCGGTCGTAACCGATCGTAATATGGGCAGTGTTTCTAAGATTTTCCTTAGAAATATTGTCTTACATTGCTCAATTCTGAACGCAATCAAATACTTGAGTCAGCAGACAGCATACAAAACAGCGATGGAAAAATAATGATAAAACAAAAGAAAGCCTATGCGTGATCTGACGCAAGGATCCATCCCAAGGCATATTCTGGCAATGGCAGCACCAATCGGCATTGGTATGTTGGTGCAGACACTTTATTTCTTCGTGGATCTGTATTTTGTTGCTGGTTTAGGCGATGCCGCTTTGGCTGGTGTCAGCTCAGCTGGTCTTTTGAACTTCATTGTGATGGCTTTAACGCAGATGTTAAGTGTGGGTGCTGTCACCTTAATTTCACATGCGGTTGGTCGCAAAGATCAGCCGGAAGCGAATATGGTGTTCAATCAAACCATTGTCTTGTCGACAATCTGTGGCATATTTACTTTGTTCGCTGGTTATCTGCTAGGACCAGTTTATATGTCATCGCTGGGGGCGAATCAAGCTACGATCGAAGCAGGTAATACTTTTATTCGATGGCTTGTTCCAGGACTTGCTTTGCAATTTGCGTTGGCAGCAGCCGGTGGGGCTTTGCGTGGTACAGGTGTTGTAAAGCCCGCCATGGTGGGGCAGATGTTGACGGTCCTAGTCAACATTATTTTAGCGCCTGTATTGATTGCAGGATGGGGAACAGGGCACGCTATGGGCATTGCGGGTGCTGGTCTTGCTACTTCCATTGCGTCCCTGGTAGGTGTCTTAATCATGCTGGTGTATTTCGCTAAACTTGAACATTATGTCGCCTACCATGCGGGGTCTTTACGTCCTGATTTTGCAATTTGGAAACGGATGTTGAATGTTGGCTTACCTGCCGGTGCTGAGTTTTTGTTCATGTTCATTTTTATGGCAGTGATTTATTCCATCATCAAAGATTTTGGTGCTGCGGCGCAGGCGGGATTTGGTTTGGGCTCTCGCGTCATGCAAGCAATTTTTTTGCCCATCATGGCGATCTCATTTGCGATAGCGCCAATCGCAGGGCAGAACTTTGGGGCTAGGTTGCCGCAGCGCGTCCGCGACACCGTCTGGAAAGCGATTTGCATCGAGAGTGTAATGATGGTCAGCTTGACCTTGATTTGCCAAATTGAGCCACGCTGGTTTGTGCATTTCTTCTCACAAGATGAGGCAGTCGTCGTGGTAGGAGCTGAATTTCTTCAGTTGATATCGTGGAATTTTGTCGCGTCAGGGATTATTTTCGCTTGCTCAGGTATGTTTCAAGCATTGGGCAATACTTGGCCTTCATTAATTAGTATGGGAACGCGGATGATTTCCTTCGTGATTCCAGCCCTATGGTTGTCACATCAGCCTGGATTTAAGATTGTCCATGTCTGGTATTTATCCGTGGCGACCGTGACTTTGCAGGCATGTATCAGTCTCGCTTTGTTGCGGTGGCAATTGAAGAAAAGTCTTCGGTCAATGGAATAGTTGGTGTTTGCTAAGCTTCATCATGTGATGGGGCCAGATTTGGACGGTGTAGAACATCCAATCTTGCAGATACTAGTTTTTACAAACCAAATCTGCTTTTTCTTCAGCACGCTTAAGCTTTTGTCTGGCTTTCATTTCTGCTTTGGGCTGTGTATTTTTCAAGTCTTCTTTGGCCCATTTCGTTTGTAATTGTTTTGCCTCGCAACGCTTTCTGGCACCGGCCGCCTGGTTGGCAAGGTGGCGATTAATTGCATCTTGTTTAGCATCGTCTTGATGACGCTTTTTTTCGAGTTTACTCAATGTCTTAAGGCGTTGTTGGTGCGCATTTTGCGCGGCATGTTGTTCTTGTTCTGAGGGACGAATGGTCTTGATGTCGATCGCAGTCGAAGTGCCACCTCTACAGGGAATTTGACTAAAAATTGTTTTGCCATTTTCTTGACATTTATAAGCGGGGGTGTCCGCAGTTGCAGAGCGAAAATTTAAGTTCAAGCTCAAAAATAGCATCATCGACACAAAAAATTTCATGGGTTGTCCTATAATATTTTTCCTGGGTTCATAATGTTGTGTGGATCTAATGCTTGTTTGATCGCACGCATTAGTTTGATTTCCACTGGCGATTTGTAGCGCAGTAATTCTTGTTTTTTGAGTGTGCCTATGCCATGTTCTGCAGAGATCGAGCCGCCAAACTGATCTGTTTTATCGTGCACGATACGATTGATTTCAGCGTGATGTTCTAAGAAGCTATCTTGATCTGTGCCGCATGGCGGTGAAACGTTGTAATGTAGATTCCCATCACCGAGGTGGCCAAAAGTGACCATGCGGCTCGCGGGAAAAGCCAGCTGTAGCGCGGCATCCGTATCTTGTACGAAATTGGGAATTTGTGAAATTGGTATCGAAATATCGTGTTTAATATTTTTACCTTCTTTTGCTTGCGCTGCGGAAATTGATTCACGAAGCGCCCAGCAATTCTTTGCTTGTGCAATTGAGTTCGCGACTACCGCGTCTTCTACTAAGCCATGTTCAATTGCTGTTGTAATCAAGTGTTCTAACAACTGTTTAGTCACTTGTTCATTGTCATAAGTAGATAGTTCTAACAAAACATAAAAACGTCTGGCTTGCTGAAAAATTCTTTGGTATTGCGGGAAGTGTTGATGAACCAGTTCTAAGCTCAACTGATTGATTAATTCAAATCCAGTCAGATTTGCATGGCATTGTTGTTTAGCTAAATGTAATAGCGCTACAGCTTGCACAATGCTATTGATGGCGATGAAGGCCGTCCCTTGACTGATTGGTTTCGGATACAGCTTTAAAACTGCGCCCGTAATGATTCCCAATGTGCCTTCAGCACCGATCAATAAATCGCGTAAATCGTAACCAGAATTGTCTTTGCGTAAGCCACGCAAACCATGCCAGATATCGCCATCTGCAGTCACAACTTCCAGTCCCAAACACAGTTCACGTGTGTTGCCATACCTTAGTACTGCTGTGCCACCAGCATTGGTAGATAAATTGCCACCTATTGTGCAACTACCTTCAGACGCCAGCGATAATGGAAAAAGAAAATCTGCCTGTTCTGCCGCAATTTGAATTGCCTCAAGTAAGCATCCGGCATCTACCGTGATGGTGCTATTTGCCGTGTCAATTTCACGGATTTTGTTTAAACGTTGTAATGACATGACGACTGCAGTACCCGACTGGTCGGGGATGCTACCTAACACTAAGCCAGTGTTTCCGCCTTGCGGTACGATTGGCACTTGGTATTCTGCGCATAGCTTCACCAGTTGCGCGACTTGTTCAGTATTCGCTGGTCTAAGAACTGCCAAACATTGTCCAGTGGCGCGTTGTCGCCAATCTTGCAGATATGGTGCTTGTTTTGCAGGTTCATGCAAAACATAGTCTTCGCCAATAACTGCATTGCAAAGGTTCAGAAAGTTTTGCATAGGTTATTTATCTTTTTTAGTTCGATGCTGAAGAATTAGTTTCTGCTTTTTTCTTAGCGGCTTTAGCGATTTTTTTGTAGGGTCGCACGTAATAAATGGCGCTGATAAAAAACAGCACACTAAAGACGATTTCTAAACCCGCCAAGCCGCGTGAAATCAATTCAGCATCTCCCATCGCTCTGACCACACCTTCCATAAAATAGAACATGATAAACATCGATGACCATTGTAATGTATAAATATTTTTTTGCAATACTCCGCGAAGGGGAAACAATAAGGGCAATACTTTTAACACCCAGATTGAACCACCGGGTTTATACGGTGCTAACCACATTTCCCAAGCGATGCAGAGAAAAATCAGGCAAATTAAGCTAGTACTTGCCAGGCGATGAAATAGAGTCGGTGATTGTGTCATTTTGTTTGTAACTTCAAAGCGGTTTCAGCTAGGCGCTTACCAAGTGCGATGCTCAGCGTGCGAGAGTCTTCAGTCATCGGTAGTTTGCCATCCAAACCTGACCAGTGCGTCGCGCCATATGGGCTTCCACCCGATTTGGTCGCCATTAATTCTGGATGACTATAAGGTAAACCCAAAATCAACATACCGTGATGCAGCAGCGGTAACATCATTGATAGTAAAGTCGATTCCTGCCCTCCATGTAAACTTCCGGTGGAGGTGAAGACGCAGGCAGGTTTGCCACTTAAGGTACCCGACACCCAATCGGCTGCGGTGCCATCCCAAAAATATTTCATTGCTGAAGCCATATTGCCAAAGCGGGTTGGCGAACCGAGTGCCAAACCAGCGCATTCCTTAAAATCATTCAACTCGACATACGGCGCACCGCTGTCCGGTATCGCTGATTCTGTCGCCTCCGTCACAGTTGATATAGCAGGTACAGTGCGCACGCGTGCCTCACACCCTGCGACACTATGAATACCTTGGGCGATCAGTTGTGCTAATTGCCTGGTGCTGCCATGGCGGGAATAATAAAGTACTAAAATCGGAGTCATAACGGTATCCAAAGATATGTAAAGTTTTTCTGGCTAAAACAAACTCAAAGCGTGTTCGTACTGTATCTACTTATTTAGGCATCATCTGGTGCTTGATGAAGCTTAGGCGTTGTTGAATTCGTTTTCCGATCGCTGCAGGACTGTATTCCTCCAACATCGTTTGACGTGCTGCGTGTGAAATTCTGTCATAAAGCGCTCGATCGTTTACCAGTTCCAGCATGAGGTGCGAAGCATGCGCTGCATCTGGCTCCGCCCAAGTTTGCCCTGCCTTATACACGCCGACATCTTTGCGGATTTTTACCAGTTTGAAATTGACAGGGAGTGAATTGTCCTGGCGCATAAACTCGGTGTTTCCAGACCAATTTGTGGCGATGACCGGTTTCCCTAAAAACATGGCTTCTGCCGGACCTAATCCATAACCTTCAGAGCGGTGCAAGGAAATCAGCGCATCGCAAACAGACTGCAAATCATAAACTTCTTGTCGGCTTAATGTCTGGTTGATCCAGATAATGTCTCGGCGTCCTTGCAGGCGTTCTTGCAATACTTTCATATCCTGTACATGATGTTGTGCATTTTGAGTTTTGATCACTAAAATCGCTCGCTCATTGTCGGTGCCGAATGCCTGCTCAAACGCATCTAAGCTAGCTTGCGGATTTTTTCGCTCTTGATACGAGGAAAAGTCGTACATCATCAAAAATAGGAATTTATCTTCCGGCAAATTGAAATAGTCGCGACGAGCATTCGCGGACAATGAAAATTGAATTGCATGCGGTATGCGAATGACGGGCACTGGTGAATGTTTCGCAATCGATTCTTGCACAAAACCAGTTGGCACCCAGACCTCATCAAGCTGATCAAATCCAGCACGATGCTCGGCCAGCATTTCTGGTAATTCCCAGTGCCAAAAACCAATGTTGTATCGACCAAAAAAATGACTAGGTAATTGCATTTCGGCTTCCGGCATTTGATCCGCATTGATATGGAAGACGTTCACCTCATGCGCAATGTCGGTCACGATTTTTTTCTCAACAGTGCTGTCGTCAGTACGGCTCAGATTATTGCGATTAAAATCGATCACGACATAGGGTATGTCGCTGGCTGTAAGTGCTCCAGCAAACTGCCGTAAAGATTGTCCAACGCCATGCTCTGATCTGGCATAGCCAATTAAATTGATGCCGGGTACAGCGACTTCGGTCGCAGCATCTCTTTGCATTTGTTCTGGACTGAAAATGGTGCGCGATCCCAAGCTTAACTCACATAGCTGAAATGAGAGTTCACGGCTATCTTCATTGATACCTAAGGTTTTTGGTACAAAGCTACAAGACGGGGTCAGATATAAAGTTGCGGGCCAACGTGTAGGTAAGTTTTGCAATTCAATATCGATGCACGAATCGAACTCAATATCTTTTATCACAATTTCTTGCTTAGGCAGTTCGTCGAAGCCCACGCTGATCGTTAAGTCGCGGGCACCTGACGCTAATTCGACAAGCTTTGGATGATGTATGCCACGCAGACTTAATACAGGCGTGTCGTTTTGATCGATCAAAAATCGGGCTTGCTTACCTACCCACCATGCGGTTTGTTGATTATCAAAATAAATGCCAGAAAATTTCTGTTTTAATTTGCGACTTCGTATTTTGCGCGCAGGTTTATTTAATTCAATGGCAACATGCGCCGAATTAAGCGGATCTAATTTGGCCGATTTATTGGGGGGGAATCCTAATTTGTTTGCCCAACGAGACGCTCGGAATTGTGCATAACCTAAACGGCAAAAATCTAGTGGATTGTTGATTTTTTGGTACTGGCTGATTCGTTCATGACTGATTTTTCCACCGGTTGCGCGCCTATGTAGGAATACCAAACCACGTGCCCAAATAGTGGCTTTGTAGACCTGCAATACTTGCTCAGTTTGGTTAATGACGTCTTCAGTCTTGAGCATACTGCGTATAGGGCTGATAAAAACGTCAGGAATGCCGATTTCGACGGCGCCACCACCGACGAACCATTGACAGTAAGCTTGGCGGTGGCTGGTGAGTGGATGTGGAAATGCGCGTTGCAGATGCTGATGTTCCATCCAAACGGCACGCAAGATCACCGGTAAATCACCAGCTTCGCCATTGACAAAAAAATCGACTCCATCAAAAGGATTTTCACCTGCTTGGAATCGCACATCTTCATCTTCTCGATACAGGTAGCGTAGGGCATTTGGAATCGGTGTACCGTCCTTGAATTTGCCGAACGTATAAGGACGTTTTCTAAACTCACTTAAACCATGTGAAATGACCTTGTGCGCATAAGTAAGCGCCAAAGATTTAGCATCGCCGATGCTATCAATATCAAAGCGATTTTGATGTTTGGAAAACGGCTTAGGATGCAATGGATCAAACCCACTGAAATGGAAGAAGCGCAACGGTTTATCATTGACCAGATAATTGTCGCCTACTTTTTTCAACTGACGATGTGCAAGATTCCAGTAGGCAACGTTGTAACCTGGGTCGCGCAAGATAGCGAATTTGCCAAACATACCTGGTGCGAGATCTACCCATTTTTGATCTGTGAATAAACCACGTGCAGGATCGGATACTGCGCCATGCTCAAGCTTTTCTTCCCACCACTTAATAAAGGCATCTGACTCCGGTTGATTGCCGAGTGCCAAGAATCCTAAATTAAAGGAGCCTGCGCGCATGATATCTAATTCGGTAGGGGCAAATTGATCATGCAGCGGGGCGGTCAAATGCGGCGTGACGACTGCGGCTGCACCCTCGTGCAGTAGTTGTTCCACATCCGCCAAACGATCGACTACTAAAATATCTGGATCAATGTATACAATGTGGCTATAGCCAAGTTTCCTCAAATGCGAAAACATATAGGGCTTGATCGCTGTGTTGAGCTCCATAATTCCATAGCGGAACAGGAATTCATTCATCTTGGGAAGAGGTAAAGATTCGACCAAGACAGGCTGAAAGAGCTGATCGCCAAATGCGTCGACATCGTCGCAACGGTCGGCAAGGCCGACAAATCTGTCCCACTCTGGATGTGTTTGCGCCAACGACTCCATCAAGGTTTTTGCAAATGCACCGTAGTTGAGCGAAACGATGGTAAAGACCGCGGTTTTGTGATTGTTGTTCAAGGTAGTTTATCTAGCTATCAAAATGTAAGAAGGTAAGTGCATTATTGTTCACACTAGCTGCCGCAGCATGATACCTGATCCCGATCAGTGCTTGAAGACTTGGCAATCATGCCGTGAGTGATTTTCCGTGTGAATTTGCTCAAGTGAGCTGATTCAGGCATCTATCGGAACATATAGGCACACACAGGCATCCTAGCCAAGTAAAATACCGGACTTTATGCCAAGATGGTTTTTTAGGTTTTTGGCTTTCTTACACTTGGGAACGTGACATCAATGCGTGGATTAAGTTGGCCGCAAATAAAGAATTTAATTCAATTTGCTCTTCGTCGATTACAAGAAGTACGCTTGCCGCAAGTGGCAGGCAGCTTGACGTTTACGACAGTATTGGCCTTGGTGCCGATTTTGACGATAGGTTTAGCGATATTAACCGCTTTTCCTTTATTCACAGATTTTAAAGTGTCTCTTGAGGCTTACTTCACGCAAAGTTTAATGCCCAAGCAAATATCGACTACCGTCATGGGATATCTAACGCAGTTTGCTACCAAGGCGACACGGTTATCGGCAGTCGGTGGTGTGGTCTTGATGTTCACTGCTGTCGCTACGATGGCGATGATCGATAAGACGTTCAATCAAATTTGGCAGGTAAAGCGGTCAAGGCCCCTCGTGCAAAGGATAGTCGTCTATTGGGCAATCGTTACTTTGGGACCATTGCTCATTGGTATTTCCATGAGTGCGACTTCAAGTCTGTTTACTGCTACGAATGGCTTAATGAAAACGGTGCCCTTAATCGGCACTATCTTTTACACCGCAGTCTCGATTGCATTTACAACCGGTGCTTACACCTTGCTGTATCTGACTGTGCCGAATCGTCCCGTTGATTGGCGCGATGCCGCTTGGGGTGGGGTTTTTGCCGCTGTGGCGTTTGAAATTGCCAAGCGACTATTTGCAATCTTTATTAAGCAATTTCCAACTTATACAGTGATTTATGGCGCGCTAGCGGCGGTTCCGATTTTCCTGATTTGGATTTATTTATCCTGGCTAATTACTTTGGTAGGCGCCGTGATTGCGGCTTCGCTGCCGGTCGTCAAATTCGAGCGTTGGTGGCATGTTCCAGAGCCGGGTAGTGCATTTGAAGATGCGATGGCGGTGCTGCGCATTTTGATAATGGCACGGAATTCGGATGCAAATGCAGTGGTCGATGTATTGCAAGTTCGCAAGCACACACGTTTTGGTGTCGATGAAATCGAGGGGTTGTTAGAGAAAATGTTAGAGGCTGGTTGGGTTGCGCGTTTGACGAACGATGGCCCCGCTAGGAAACGTTCTTGGTGGCATAAGCACGATGCAGGGTCTGAACGGTGGGTATTGATCATGAACCCCGCAGCATTCACTTTGGCCGATGTGTATCGATTATTTGTATTTGATACGAAAGCAAATTCTCCACTAGCAAAACAAGTTCATCGTGTAATCGGCAACGGTATGTCCGAGAGTTTGTTTGATCATTTTCTATTGCGTTAGGACTTGTCCTCTGGAAGTTTTACCTCGCCAATAAATTTCGTTCAGTTGAATTCATCTCACCTTCATGTTATACCCGCCCGAGCGAGAACTGTGGCTTTATAGGTACCATCGTTTTAGAACGAAGAATGCAATATGGATAACTAGTGGACTGCTGCAGCTTCTCCCTATTCGCTACTCCCTGCACGGAGTTGATGCCGCTATGGTTCGAATTTAATTCAACGCTGTTCCACCTTGTCGTTTGATCTTAGTGTCAGTGATAGAAGAGGGGCTTTTAGCAAAAGCAAAGCGTTGCATTCCTCAATCATTAATATTATTCGGTCAAAGTCGATTCGAGATTATTTAATTTGGCAAATTCTACATGGTGAAATCACGATTTCACATCGTGAAATTCTATAGTGTGCCGCACCAAATATTTATTTCATTTGAAGGAAAGTCATTTCGTATCATGGAATGTAATGTATAAGTGTATGATTTTAATGTAAAAAATATTTCTCCTATGTCTTATATAAGACATTGTTGCGCTGCAAGGTTTGTCCTACTATAGATCTCAAGGACGAACACTTTTTTAAGCATTTATTTAAAAACCGCAGCAATCACAACAGGAGAACTACCATGACGCAGAAACTCACCCGCGAACAGCAAATTGCAGAAATCCAAAAAGACTGGGATACCAACCCACGTTGGATAGGTATTAAGCGCAACTACACCGCAGAAGATGTGGTTCGTTTGCGCGGCTCTTTGCAAGTTGAGCACACCATTGCTAAAACGGGCGCTTTGAAATTGTGGGACTTGGTCAATAACGAGCCATTCGTCAATGCACTCGGCGCTTTGACTGGTAATCAGGCGATGCAACAGGTTAAAGCGGGCTTAAAAGCGATTTACCTCTCCGGCTGGCAAGTGGCGGGTGATGCGAACGTGGCTGGTGAAATGTATCCAGATCAATCTTTGTATCCAGCCAATTCAGTACCTTTGGTCGTGAAACGTATTAACAACACGTTGACTCGTGCAGATCAAATTCAATGGTCAGAAGGCTCAGGGGATATTGATTATTTTGCGCCGATTATTGCCGATGCCGAAGCCGGTTTCGGTGGCGTCTTAAACGCGTTCGAACTGATGAAAGCCATGATCGAAGCGGGTGCTTCAGGCGTCCACTTTGAAGATCAATTGGCATCTGTAAAGAAATGCGGTCACATGGGTGGTAAAGTCTTGGTCCCAACGCGTGAAGCTGTAGAAAAATTGAACGCAGCACGTTTAGCTGCTGACGTCATGGGCACACACACAGTGTTATTGGCGCGTACGGATGCCGAAGCGGCTGATTTGATTACTTCAGATATTGATGATAACGACAAACCATTCTTGACGGGCGAGCGCACAGTTGAAGGCTTCTACAAAACGCATCCAGGCCTGCAACAGTCTATCTCTCGCGGTTTAGCTTACGCAGAATACGCGGACATGATTTGGTGTGAAACAGGCAAACCTGATCTGGCATTTGCCAAAGCCTTTGCCGATGCGATTCACGCCAAGTTCCCAGGCAAATTGTTGGCGTATAACTGCTCACCAAGCTTCAACTGGAAAAAGAATCTGGACGACGCAACGATCGCAAAATTCCAAAAAGAATTGGGTGCAATGGGTTACAAATTCCAATTCATCACCTTGGCAGGTTTCCATGCATTGAACTACGGCATGTTCAATTTGGCACACGGCTACGCGCGCCGCCAAATGTCAGCTTTTGTCGAATTGCAAGAAGCAGAATTTGCAGCGGCAGAGAAAGGTTTTACTGCAGTTAAACATCAACGTGAAGTCGGCACTGGCTACTTTGATGCGGTCACTCAAGTGATTCAACAAGGTCAGTCTTCAACGACGGCTTTGCATGGTTCTACTGAGGATGAACAGTTCTTTGATGCTAAAAAAGTGGCTTAAGTCTAGTTGGCATTTGTTTTGAAATAGAGCGGTAGCATCGAAAGATGCTACCGCTTTTTTTATTAATGGTGGGTTTTGGGGCGAAAAAAGGTCTGATAGGTTAGTATTTCGATTGAAGAATAATTGATAGTAAATCTTTTAAAGAATGTGCTTTATGCCTTTGTCTAAGAAAACTCGAACAAAAATCTGTGGAATTACGCTGCTGGAAGATTTGCTTGCTGTGGTCGATGCAGGCGCTGATGCCCTTGGTTTTGTATTTTATCCACCAAGCCCGCGTTACCTGACGCCTGAAGCTGCTGCTCCCTTGATAGCTGCGATGCCACCATTCGTGACCTCAGTCGGCTTGTTTGTGAACGCGAGCCTTGAGGAATTGCAAGCCGTCATCAAGCTGGCACCTATACAATTATTGCAATTTCACGGTGATGAATCAGCGTCAGAGTGCCATCTTCTCGCCAGTGCAGTGAACCGGCCTTTTATCCGAGCTTTTCGGGTAAAACCTGACACAAGTGCGGCAGATTTGTTAGAATGCGAAGCTGAATATCAAGCAGCGAGTCCATTATTTCAGGGCTTGTTGCTCGACACTTTCGTAGATAGTTTCGGTGGTAGTGGAAAGGTTTTTGATTGGTCTCTCATCCCAAAAGAACTCGCGCCTCGGGTCGTTTTAAGTGGTGGCTTGAGCGTACAAAACGCGACTGACGCAGTTGTGGGTGTACGGCCGTTTGCAGTGGATACCAGTAGTGGTGTCGAGCTGTCAAAAGGCGTGAAGGATGCAGCTAAGGTACTGGCATTTGTGCAAGCAGTGCGCTTGGCCGATAGCATGCAAGACAATCAGAACTAGTTTTCCAAGGAATTCTCATGAAAGAATTATCTTCTCTTGACGCACATTTCGAACGTCAATCTGTCAGCGCACAAGCGCCAGCAGCAATTTATCATTCCGCAACCTACAATTTTCCCGATGCTAAAGGTCACTTTGGTATGTATGGCGGGACATTTGTCTCAGAAACTTTGACTCATGCTTTGAATGAGTTGAAGGACGCTTACGCTAAATACCAGCATGACCCGGAATTTTTAAAAGAATTTCGTTATGAGCTCAAACATTTCGTCGGTCGTCCATCGCCTATCTACCATGCAAAACGCTGGTCCGAAATCATGGGCGGTGCGCAGATTTATTTTAAGCGTGAAGACCTCAATCACACTGGCGCGCACAAAATCAATAATGTCATCGGTCAGGCTTTGTTGGCAAAACGTATGGGTAAGCCACGCGTGATTGCAGAGACTGGTGCAGGTCAACATGGTGTTGCGACGGCTACGATTTGCGCTCGGTTTGGTTTGGAATGCGTGGTGTACATGGGCTCAGAAGACGTCAAACGTCAGGCGCAAAATGTGTATCGCATGAAATTGCTCGGTGCGACTGTGGTGCCAGTTGAATCAGGTTCAAAGACCTTAAAAGATGCTTTGAACGAAGCGATGCGTGATTGGGTCGCAAATGTTGATAATACTTTCTACATCATTGGCACGGTCGCTGGGCCTCATCCTTATCCTATGATGGTACGCGATTTTCAATCAGTGATTGGGGAAGAGTGTTTATGGCAGATGCCCGAGGTGGCTGGGCGTCAACCCGACGTCGTCACCGCGTGTGTCGGTGGTGGCTCGAATGCGATGGGGATTTTTTATCCTTATATCGACTTAAAAGATGTACAGTTGATCGGTGTTGAGGCGGCAGGTGAGGGTTTGGAAACGGGTAAGCATTCCGCGTCTTTAACGGCAGGATCGCCTGGTGTCTTGCATGGTAACCGTACTTATCTGATACAGGATGAAAATGGTCAGGTCATCGAAACGCATTCGGTTTCGGCGGGTCTCGATTACCCAGGTGTAGGTCCTGAACACGCATGGTTAAAAGACTCTGGCCGCGCGCAATACGCGACCATTACCGATGAAGAAGCGCTTAAGGCTTTCCATGATTGTTGTCGTATTGAGGGCATTATTCCTGCTTTGGAATCGAGTCATGCTCTAGCGTATGCGGCGAAATTAGCTGCGACCATGCCTAAGGATAAGATCGTGTTGGCGAATTTGTCTGGGCGTGGCGACAAGGATATGCATACCGTCGCCGAGCGTGCTGGGCTGAAGTTCTATTGAACATAATCAAATTAGCCATAGAGACGCTGAGAGCACAGAATTTTCTTCCTAATGTGCGATCAGCGCCTTTCTCTAGTTCCAACATTCTTAGCGTAAATTGAGCGTAAAAATTATGTCCCGAATTCAAGCATGTATGGCTGCTTTAGCAGCAAGCAATAAAAAAGGTCTGATCCCATTTATCACTGCTGGCGATCCTGATCCTGAATTAACTTTACCTTTAATGCACGCCTTGGTCGAAGGTGGTGCCGATATTATCGAACTAGGTGTACCGTTTTCTGATCCTATGGCAGATGGTCCTGTGATACAACGTGCTTCTGAGCGTGCTTTGCTCAAAGGTGTTGGTCTGCGTGATGTATTAGAGATGGTCAAGCAGTTCCGCAGTACGAATCAAGTTACGCCAGTTGTGTTGATGGGCTATGCCAATCCCATTGAGCGCATGGGGCAGGAGCAATTCATACAAGCAGCGTCAGAAGCTGGTGTGGATGGCGTCTTAGTCGTCGATTATCCGCCAGAAGAATGTGAGTATTTCGCAGAAAATATGCACAAAAATGGCATGGATACGATTTTCTTATTGGCACCAACCTCGACTGACGAACGCATTGCGCAAGTCGGTAAAATCGCGACTGGATATGTATATTATGTTTCTCTCAAAGGTGTAACTGGCTCTGGTGCGTTGGACTTGGATGCGGTGGCAGCAATGATTCCTCGCATCAAGAGGTACGTGAATGTGCCTGTCGGTGTTGGCTTCGGTATTCGTGATGGCGCGACGGCCAAGGCGATTGCGTCGGTGTCCGACGCGGTAGTGATCGGCTCCCGCATTATTCAAGAGCTTGAAAATACGCCAAGAGAACAAGCAGTGGCAGCAGTGCAAAGTTTTATCACTGGAATTCGTAGTGCTCTTGATAATTAAATTAATCAAATTAACATACGGTCTTTGAAAACTAAGCATTTGATGATTGTCAATTAGCCATCTGAGTCGCAATTGGCGCGGAAATAGAATAGAATACGCGCCAATTGCAGCATTCCTAGAAGAGTGCGCCCCGTTTGATGAATGCAAATTGATCAAATAGATATGAGGAGAGAGCTATGAGTTGGTTAGAGAAATTACTTCCCCCACGTATTCAACGTTCCGAAACGGCTAACCGCCGTTCCATGCCTGAAGGCTTATGGGTCAAATGCCCATCTTGCGAAGCCGTTTTATACCGTTCCGATTTAGAAGCAAATGTCCATGTGTGTTCCAAGTGTAATCATCACTTGCGTATCAGCGCGCGTGAACGTCTCGATGCCTTGCTCGATACGGGCGGTCGCTATGAAATCGGTCAGGAAGTTTTACCAGTCGATACTTTAAAGTTTAAAGATAGTAAAAAATATCCAGAGCGTTTGAAAGACGCGATGGATAGCACGAATGAAACAGATGCGTTGGTGGTGATGGGTGGATCGATTATGTCGGTGCCAGCGATTGTAGCCTGCTTTGAATTTGGCTTTATGGGCGGTTCGATGGGCTCAGTTGTTGGCGAGCGATTTGTACGTGGCGTGCAAGCGGCGTTGGAGCAAAAGGTGCCGTTTATTTGCTTTACGGCGACAGGTGGTGCACGTATGCAAGAAGGCTTATTGTCCTTAATGCAAATGGCGAAAACCACTGCGATGCTGACCAAGTTGTCTGAAAAAAAGCTCCCTTTCATTTCTGTCTTAACAGACCCAACTATGGGCGGCGTGTCAGCTTCTTTTGCATTCATGGGCGACGTCGTGGTTGCCGAGCCAAAAGCATTGATTGGTTTTGCCGGTCCTCGCGTAATTGAAAATACAGTGCGTGAGAAGCTTCCAGAAGGATTTCAACGCGCTGAATTTTTAGTACAAAAAGGCGCAGTGGATATGATTGTTGATCGGCGCAAGATGCGTGAAGAGTTAGCCCGATTAATGGCACTCTTGCAAAATCAACCAGTGGAAGCTGTTTCTTAATTCCAAGGTCATTCCAAGAGCCTGAAGATATTTGCTGAATTGGCAAAAATCTTCAGGCTCTTTTCATTTTTATCTACCCCTCGATTATTCGCGCACAACAATCATGAGTACTTCTAACGCCTTAGTGAAACCGAGAAATTTGATTGAATGGTTGTCCGTGTTGGAAACACGCCATTCAAAAGAAATTGATATGGGTCTGGATAGAGTTGCTAGTGTCAAGAATCAACTCGGTATTCAGTACCAATGTCCAGTGATTATGGTGGCTGGTACCAACGGTAAAGGATCGACTTGCGCGATGTTGGAATCGATCTTGATGCAAGCTGGATATCGCGTCGGCCTGTATAGCAAGCCACATTTCTTGGATTTCAATGAACGTGCTCGCATCAATGGCATTCCCGTGAATGATGAGGTTTTTGTACATGTCTTTGATCAGGTAGAAGCTGCGCGTGGCAATATTTCGCTCACCTATTTTGAATTTACTACATTGGCAATTTGTAAGTTGTTGGCTGATGCAGCGCTGGATGTCGTCATTCTGGAGGTTGGTTTGGGCGGCCGCTTAGATGCGGTGAATGTGATTGATGCCGATGTTTCGATCGTGACGAGTGTGGATATTGATCACGTTGACTACCTCGGTGATACACGCGAAAAGATAGGTTTTGAAAAAGCTGGAATCTTCCGTACCGACAAGGTGGCAATTTGTAGTGATCCACAACCACCACAAAGTTTAATTGATCACGCAGAATCCATTGGTGCGGATTTACGTTTGTTTGGTCGGGATTTTAATTATAACGGCGACAAACAACAGTGGAACTTTGGTGGTCGTGATCAAAGGCGCAATTCGCTAGCCTATCCTAGCTTACGCGGCGCGAATCAACTGCTGAATGCATCTGCCGTGTTAGCGGCACTTGAAGCATTGCGCCACGAATTGCCTGTAGGCGCACAAGAGGTACGTACTGGATTAGTGATGGTCGATTTGCCAGGGCGATTCCAAGTATTGCCCGGACGTCCGACAGTCGTACTGGATGTGGCTCATAACCCGCATGCAGCCGCAACCTTGGCACAAAATCTCGACAATATGGGCTTTCATGCGTATACCTATGGCGTATTTGGCTCTATGCTGGATAAAGATATTGCGGGTGTTATTGCTCAGATGAAATATAAGATTGATCACTGGTGTGTCTGCGATCTGCCTTTGCCCCGCGCCGCAACTTCTGAGCAGTTGGCACAGGAGCTGCAGACTGCTGGCGTGCTTGAAGATAAAGAACGCAGTTTGCAAAAATTCGGTAATCCAGAAGATGCTTATGCTTTCGCGATGAGCAATGCAGGGGAAAATGATAGAATAGTGGTCTTCGGTTCGTTTTTGACAGTTGCAGGTGTCATGCGTGCTAGAAGAAACGCTCAATCTTAAGCGACCTACCAAAGAAAAACCTATTTGCTATGAGCCTAGACTCGCTATTTAAGCAAAATAATAAGAAAAAAGTGGATACTGATTTCACTGATGATTCCGTCAGTGGTGAGTTTCGCTCGCGCTCAGAAGAAGAGAGCTTAGCCGCAGCCGAATCACCGGGACGTAATAAAGCAGCCAAAACTGGGAAGCGAACAAATGCTAGCGGCAATAGCAGAAAAAATAGTTCAGATGACCTCGCTCTCCCAGAAAAAAAACGTGCGCGCCGTCGCCTGATTGGGGCGGTAGCCTTAGTATTGGCTGCTGTCATAGGCTTGCCCATGGTGTTCGATTCTGAGCCTAAACAAGGTACGTCAAAAATTGCGATTGAAATTCCAGCCAAAGATGCCGCCCCGGGCGCACTACAAGACGTAATACAGGGCACAATTCAGGCTTCAGCTGCTGAGAAAGTCGCTTTGAACAATCAAACCGCAACAGCGAATCAAACACAAGATGCAGGCCTTAATCAAGGCATCGACAAATCAGAAGAGATCATCACTACACCAGTATCGGCATCTATTGCGGCTCATGCCGATAAATCTGTAAAAGATGAGCGTGCAATCGCAAAAGTTGATACAGGTATTAAAGTGCCTGTGACTATTCCAGAAAAAACTCAAGAGAAAAATTCAGATAGAAAATCTGACCTGGGCATCGGCAGTAAAAATGCCGCAACCACGCAGGCCGTTACGACTAACAAAGTGGTATCGGAGCCAGCAAAAAAACCTGAAGTGAAAGTCGAACCTAAGACTGAAACCAAAAAAAATGAAACGATAGATGATGCAGCCCGCGCTCTGGCTTTGCTCGAAGGGCGTAGCTTACCTGAGCCCGTTAAGGCCGTTGCAAAATTAAATAAGACAGATGGTGCCGCTGGAAGTTTTGTCGTACAAGTTGCGGCCTTAAATTCAGCGAGCAAAGTACGTGAATTGCAGACAAAATTGAAAGCGGCAAATATCCAGTCATACACACAAAAAATTATCACTAAAACGGGTGAAGTCAGCCGGATACGCGTTGGTCCATTTAGCAGTAAAGCCGAAGCAGAAAAGATGCGCGCCAAGTTAGTGAAAATTGGTTTAAATGGTTCATTGGTGCCGACATGAGCCGACTTGATTTTTGGCAGGGATAATTTGTGACCTTATTTGATTACATCGTTTTATTTATCATTATTTGTTCAGTGGTCATCAGCACCTTGCGTGGGTTGATTAAAGAGATTTTGTCTTTAATTAGTTGGATCGTTGCTTTGGTAGTTGCAAATGCATTTGGTGCCACCGTGGCGAATTGGCTGCCCGAGATGATCCCTGGTCAATTAACTCGCATGATTGTCGCCTTCTTGGCCTTATTTATCGGTGTCCGCCTGTTAATGGCGCTTCTGATGCGTGCGGTTGATGCCATGATTAAGGCGAGTGGCTTAAGTCTGGCGGATCGCGGTTTAGGCGGTCTATTTGGATTGGCACGTGGTTGTGTCATCGTGATGACTATGGTTTTAGTATGTGGCATGACAGCGATTCCGCAGCAAGCTTTTTGGAAAGATGCTTTGTTGGGTCCAGTCGCAGTTAGTGCAGTGCGTACGGTAATGCCGTTTTTACCTGGGTCTGTGACGCAACATGTGAAGTTGTAGCCTGTTTTGCTTTGTCTGATTTTGGTTTGATTTTGGTTTGTTCTTATTTTCGTTTTTTTAGGAGTCCACCATGTGTGGCATCGTTGGCGTAGTCTCAAAAAATCCCGTTAATCAATTGATCTATGATGCCTTGCTGTTATTACAGCATCGCGGACAAGACGCGGCTGGTATCGCAACTAGTCACGGCAATAAATTTGCAATGCATAAAGCAAATGGTTTGGTTCGTGACGTGTTTCGTACTCGTAATATGCGTTCTTTGCCTGGCAATATCGGCATTGGTCAAGTGCGTTATCCGACAGCTGGATCGACCAGCGAAGAAGAGGCGCAACCGTTCTATGTAAATGCACCGTTTGGTATCGTGCTCGCGCACAACGGCAATTTGACAAATGCGGCGGAGTTAAAAGTTGAATTATTTAAGAATGACTATCGTCATTTGAATACGGATTCAGATTCCGAAGTATTGTTAAATATTTTGGCGCATCAAATTCAAGAAGTAGTCAGCGGCTATTCATTAGATCCAGTATCTTTATTCCGCGCGGTGTCGATGTTACACCGTCGGGTGCGCGGCTCTTATGCCGTCGTAGCGCAAATTGCGGGACATGGATTATTGGCTTTCCGCGATCCATTCGGTATTCGTCCTTTGTGTTTAGGTTCTGCACATACCGATTCTGGTATTGAATATATGTTGGCGAGTGAGTCTGTCGCTTTGGAAGGCACAGGCTTCAAATTTGAACGCGATGTCGCCCCAGGCGAAGCGATCTTTATTGATCTCGACGGCAAACTTTACAGCGAACAGTGTGCGGAAAATCCGAGCTTAAATCCCTGTGCATTTGAATATGTATATTTAGCGCGTCCGGATTCGACGATTGATGGCACTTCCGTTTATCAAACACGTTTGAATATGGGCAAGTATCTGGCGGAGAAAATTCGTAGTCAGTTTGGACAAGGCGATATTGATGTTGTGATGCCTATTCCTGATTCATCGCGCCCATCTGCAATGGAATTAGCAGATTGCTTGAATCTGGATTATCGCGAAGGCTTCATTAAGAATCGCTATATCGGCCGAACGTTTATGATGCCAGGTCAGGCAATTCGTAAGAAATCGGTACGTCAGAAATTGAATGCAATTGCGTCTGAATTCAAAGGCAAAAACGTGTTGTTGGTAGATGACTCTATCGTACGTGGAACGACTAGCCGTGAAATCGTGCAAATGGCACGTGAGTCTGGTGCGCGCAAAGTGATTTTCGCTTCTGCTGCGCCTCCAGTACAGTTTCCGAACGTGTACGGGATTGATATGCCTACCCGCAGTGAATTGATTGCTTATGGTCGTTCACAAGACGAAATCTGCCGCGAAATCACCGCCGATGCTTTGGTCTATCAAGATGTCGCTGACATGAAGCGTGCGATCTCTGACGCGAATCCAGTATTAAAAAGTATTGAAGCGTCTTGCTTCGATGGCTTCTATATCACGGGCGATGTTACGCCCGATTATTTGGATCGCTTAGAAGCCGCTCGTAATGGATCGCGTTCAGACAAAGAAGATATGGTACGTTCTCAGCTCAATCTTAATTTGTCGCATAGCACTGATTAAGCCATTCGACTATTTTCTTAGAGACGCCGGTAGTGAAAACTACCGGCGTTTTTTTTGTCGTTCATTTGAAAGTTTCATGTTGGACATGACAATTGTCATGATAAAGAAGTGGCAAACTGTTCTTTGCACGATCTTAGACTTAGTCGAAAATACATTCATGGTCGACCACATCTTTTGTTGATGTCGATACCAAAATTGAAGATGCACATTGTGATAGTGCTTAGAGAGTGCTTAATGAGAGACGGGGCGTAATTATGACGAAGCTGCTATTGGAAGTTCGTGAAGTTAGTAAGAGATTTGGTCAAACAACGGTAGTCGACAATATTTCTTTCTCGGCTCAAACTGGGCAAACGATAGGTCTGCTAGGGCCGAATGGTGCAGGCAAATCGACGACAGTGAATATGATCTGCGGTTTATTGCAAGCCGATAGTGGACACATTTTAATTGCAGGCCAGCCTATGGCTGCCGGGCAGCATCACGTAAAAAAACTACTGGGTTTAGTTTCGCAAGATTTGGCGCTATTTGAAGATCTGTCGGCGCGTGAGAATCTGAAATTATTTGGCGCTTTATATGGGCTGTCTGGCGGTCATTTACAACAACGTTGTGATGCGGTGTTAGAACTTGTGAGCTTGCAAGATAGAGCGAAAGATAAACCGTCAAGTTTTTCAGGCGGCATGAAGCGACGCTTAAATATTGCTGCTGCTTTATTGCATGACCCACAGCTATTGATACTGGATGAACCTACTGTCGGTATTGATCCGCAAAGCCGTAACGCTATCTTTGACGCTTTGGAAATATTGAAAGCGCAAGGCCGGACGTTAATTTACACCAGTCATTACATGGAAGAAGTAGAACGATTGGCTGACCATATTGTGATTATTGACCACGGAAAAATTATCGCAAATGAGTCCCCAGCGGAGTTGGTGCAGCGAATGCCAGCTCAGGCGGCTTTAACTGTGAATTTGGTCTCCTCTATGGATGAAGCATGCTTGCGTCACTTGATACATCAAGCCGGTGTGCAAAAGGTGCTGACTAAGGATGAAGGCAAATCACTGGAAATACTATTGTCGGCATCGGATCAAGCATTACCCATCCTAAATTTTATACAACAACAGAATTGCCAGGTCAGTCATTTTGCAACCGCGAAAACGACATTAGAAGATGTGTTTTTGACTCTGACAGGACGTAGTCTGCGCGACTAGTTTTTCACAGACGACAGACAAATAAAATTGTAGAAATATTTTGAAAGACGGAGATCGACCATGATTCCTTTAGTTGCCCTGATTCGTAAAGACATTATTTTGTTTTTGCACGATAAACGCGCACTGATATTGACCTTATTGATGCCCATCTTATTAGCCGCATTTTTTGGCTACCTTACCGGTGGCAGTGGAAAGCAAGAAGCATCAAAAATAGAACTCGGTGTTGTACTTCAAGATCAACATCTCATTAGTCAGAAAATTTTGACGGGCTTGAAGAACGATCACACTTTGCTGATCAAAGAACTCAATCTAGAGCAAGCGCAAGAACAAGTTCGCAAAGGCAAACTTGCAGTTGCATTGGTATTGCCCGCTGGTTTTGGTGAAGCGGCCGGCGCGGCGTTTTTTAATGCACAAGGAAAGCCAGATTTGCCTATCTATTTCGATCCATCTCAAAGTACGATGCTGGCGATGGTCAAGGGAATCTTGACCCAGCATGTGATGCAGAGCGTTAGTGATGAAATGTTCAGTGGCAAGTCGGGTGGGACAACACTTGATCAAAGTATCGCACAAGTAGAAAGTAAGTTGGAGCAGGGTCCTGAACAACAAGAACTTAAAACATTTTTGACTAGTCTAAAAAAATTCCAACAACATCAACAAGATCAAAATCCACCAACCACGTCAAATCAATCAGATGTCTCCACGAAACCTAGCGGTTTGACGATGCCGTTCAATACCAAAGACGAAGCGCTGTCAGCTAAAACTGGGGTTGCGAGTGGCTATAACGGCTATGCGCATTCTTTCGCAGGAATGACCGTGCAGTTTATTTTGTTCTTAGCTATAGATGCGGGTATTTCTGTTTTGTTGTCGCGTAAATTAGGTATTTGGAATCGGCTGCTAGCGGCGCCCATAAGTATGAATACCTTAATTGTTGCGCGTGGACTATCTTGTGCCTTGATCGCTTTATTTGTGAGTTGTGTGATCTGTGTTGTCGCGATGTTGGCATTTCATGTGCAAATATTGGGAAGCGTTTTAGGTTTATTGGGAATTGCGATTTGCTTTTCTTTGATGACTGCCAGCTTTGGGCTGTTGATCGCTGCATTTGGAAAAACACCTGAGGCTGCGCGCGGGATCGCCACCTTCGCAACTCTCATTATGGTCATGCTGGGCGGCGCTTGGATGCCTTCATTTTTCTTCCCTCAGTGGTTGCAAGATTTGACGATTTTTATTCCTACACGTTGGGCAGTGGATGGCTTTGATGCAATGACTTGGCGCGGACTAGGAATCGATGCAGCTCTCCCTGTGATGGCGGCGTTATTGGGATTTACTAGTTTGTTTGGTTTCTTGGCATTGTGGCGTTTTGGTCGGGATCAGGCTGCAAAGTAGATGTAATATCCTGTGCCGGGATAAAACGCATGAGACATACGTATCGAAACGTAACAGAACCCATGTGCTTGTTTCAATTCCATACAAAACAAAGCAGATCAAATAGTTTTTCAGACCTTGAATGAAAATATAATGATGGAAACTTTTCCATCATTTCTTTCGGCCCAAATAATGACAATGATTTCTTTTCCCTTGCGCGTATTGGCACTTGCAATCAGTAGTGCATTTGCACTAAATGGCTTTGCACTTGGACAGGAAGCGCAAGAAAAAAGCAAAACTGAAGAGACGACAAAATCGACGGAAGAAAAATCCAAGCTTAGTGAGGAAAATAGGCGCCGCAATTCCAATGCCCAGAAAAATCCTGCACAGTCAAAATCTGCACCGATTAAATCGGATACGACAGATACTAAAGCATCTACTCAGTTACAAAAGGTGACGGTGAATGGCACCAAACAATCTGATATTGATTTGCGCCGCAATTCTATTGCCGGAAAAATTATCGTTGGGCGTGAAGAGCTAGATCGTGACGGCGACTTCACTGTGGGTGAAATCCTAAAGCGTTTACCCGGCGTCACTACCGGAGGCCGCCCAGGACGCGGCGGTGACATTCGTATGCGTGGGATGGGCGGCGGTTACACACAAATTTTAGTGAATGGTGAGCGACCACCCCGCGGCTTTTCGATGGAATCATTATCTCCCGATCAGGTAGAACGAATAGAAGTGATGCGTGGACCTGTGGCAGAATTTAGTACTCAGGCGATCGCGGGCACCATCAATATTATCTTGCGAGAAGAGTATCATCCAAAAGACATTGATTTAAAGTTCGCTTTAGGAATCGAACAGGGGAGAGTCGCCCCCAATTTATCGATCACCTATCCAGGGCAGCTTGGCGAATTGAACTATGCCTTGAGTGGTTCGATTTTTCATAATGGCCAGCATGATTATTCAACTTCTGAACGAGTTGAACAAACCGATGCCGGTCAAATCCAACTGATACAAGATCAGATTGACCAGACGAATCGCCAATCTACTGGCATTCATTTGACTCCGCGATTCAGTTACAAATTTGAAAGCGGTGACAATCTGACTTTGCAGCCATTCTTGATGAATTCCCGCAGTCATGCGAGAAACACGTCAATGTTGACACAGTCTCCAGAAACGCCGGATCCAGTAACGCATTTGCCACCAGTAGCACTGGCAAATTCGAACAGCAACGCGGACTCTACTTTTTTTCGCTTAAACTCAAATTTTCAACATCGCTTTGAAGATACCGCAAAACTGACTTTGAAAATTGGTGGTGGAATAGGTCGCTCTGATAGCGATAGTTTACGCACCCAATACGCCAAGAATGGTGAACAACTCAATGTGATCAGCGATGTGAACAATACGCGCGATACCTCTTTTGGCCAAGGCGGAAAATATACGACACCGATAGGCGATAGGCAGAACCTAGCGGCGGGTTGGGATTTTGAAGGGAGCCAACGTGAACAGAAGCGTGTCTCTCTGGATAATGGCAAACCGCAATTTACGGATTCCGGTGATAATTTAGAGGCATCAACTCGTCGCCTTGCGGTATATGTGCAGAATGAGATCGATATTAGTGCGCAGTGGTCGGCATATGCGGGCCTACGCTGGGAAGGAATTAAAACGCACAGCAGTAAATCGAATTATGTTGTCGATAATTCGACCAGTGTTTTTAGTCCAATTGTGCATGGCGTGTACCGTATCCCTGATTTGGGTAAAGACCAGATACGTATGAGTTTGACGAGCAGTTATCGTGCGCCCGCATTGAATGATGTGATAGCTGTTCCCGCGATTTCTCCTTTGAATGGCCCGACTCGTCCTGACCGCACTGGTAATCCAAATTTGCAGCCAGAATTGTCCCGCGGCATAGATATCGCCTACGAACATTATCTAAAAAGTGCTGGGATTATGAGTGCAAATCTCTTCGTTAAAAATATCGATAATCTGATCCGTCGTCGAACTGAGCAAGTGAAGGTAGGGGATGGATTACGGTGGGTAAATTCCCCAGTCAATATTGGTCATGCGATTGCCAAAGGCATCGAGCTGGAAGCCAAATTTCAAGCACAAGAATTTTTCCCAGAGGGGCCAGCGATTGATATACGAACCAACTACAGCCGATTCTGGTCGAGTGTTGATGATGTCAAAGGTCCCAATAATCGACTCGACCAACAACCGAGTCAAACCGCTAACTTGGGGCTTGATTATCGTGTGAGTAATGCCCCTTTAACGTTTGGTGGCAATATCAATTGGACGCCAGCTTATATTAATCAAACCAGCGATACGCAAACTACGAGTACGGGCATTAAGCGACAGCTCGATATGTACGCTTTGTGGAAATTTTTACCTACTATGAAATTGCGACTATCGGCAAGTAATCTGCAATCGAATGACTTTTTAAGTGGTAGCAGCTTGTCGATTAATGGCATCAATTATTTGCAGAGCAATCGCGCCAAGACATACACCGTGTTCAATTTGCGCTTGGAATTGAAGATATGAAAGGCGCAGGCAATTTCACAGATCTAATTAAACTGTGAATTTGGGTGGCATTAACTCGCGCGAATTGCCTCATCCAAATCATTGGTGTTGTAAGAAATTATTTGTATCAGTTGAGATTGTGCTGCTTGCTGTGGATGGCGCATCACACGATTATAGAAATCGTCTACTTGAGGATGTTCTGTATGCGTAATGCCTATACAAGCATTGCGCCCTGATTTCTTCACCATGTATAAACCTTGATCTGCAAAATTAACGACCTGCGCCCAAGTGACCAAATGTGGTTGCTTGGGCAAAAATGGATAGCTGGCATAGCCAACAGAGCATGTTCTAAATATTTCCAGATCATCTAATAATTTGAACGGCATGTTAGAAACCACATGTCGAATGCGTTCAGCGACTGTCGGTGCATCTTTGCGATTACAACTACGAGCTACGACCAAAAATTCTTCACCGCCCCAGCGAACCAAATAGTCCGACTCTCTAAATACACTCTGTAATCGATCGCGCATTTGCATCAATACCAAATCACCACAGGCATGGCCGTATGTGTCATTTACCGATTTAAAATGATCCAGATCGACCATAAAAAACACCAAATCATCATCACTAAGTTGATGAAAATCGGCGCTCGGTTGAGCGAGTTGATCCTCATATGCCCGCAAAGCGCAAGCAACATCTCGTTCAATATTTTGTAGAAGGAATCGACGATTTCTTAATCCAGTTAATGGATCAGTAATACTGACCTCTTCTAACTGATTTTGAGTTTCCCTCAAGGCTGTCAAAGTAACTTGAAGTTGCTTATATGCAGAAGCATTGTCGAGCGCGATCGCGCCATATGAGGCAAGTGTGCGTAAAATCGAACGCTCGCGTTCACCATAAACATGGGCGCGGATAGACTGTATCGACATTACTCCTAACAGACGATCTCCTATCATCAGTGGGGTGTAAAGCAAACTGAGTGTTTCCATGGTACCGGGCACTATAAAGCGACCAGTCGCACCCGGTTCACGCTCTAGCACGATTTCTTGACGTTCACGAGCGCAACGAGCGAATGACGAAATTGGGTGATCAAGCGCAGTTTCAAAATACGGTATGGACGCACCGTTTTCCACCCCAAACACAAAGCGTAGCGTTGTGCTGTCTGGTGCTAACAAAGAAATACCAAAACTGCTTGCATCAAGTAGATCGTCGACATGGCGATGGAGTGCTTCAAATACGGATTCAACATCAAGATTTGCAGTGAGTTCTCGGCCAATCAGGCCAAGGGTTTCCAAAGTATTGCTCGCCTCTTGTAGACTTGTGGCACGTTCGGCCTCGGTGATGGCTATCAGCCTGTGGTATTCAGCATCCGCTCGATGTCTTTCATTATCGTAGCGTACTTGCATGGCTGTTGCGCGATTGTGCGCTTCACTTAGGCGGCGATTTTCTTTCGCCTTTGCAGCGAGCCGTGAAAATTGAAAGGCCGATTGATAGTCATCAATCAACGCGAAGTCATCTGCGATACTGTCTAGCAGATCCGCTGGGATGCTAATACCCTTGATGGATTGACAGAGCGCAAGTGCTTCTAACTGATAGTGAAGACTAAGATTTGGTGTGTTATTGTCAATGCTTAAAGAGGAGCCATCGATTGCTGGATACTTTTTGGCAAGCTCCGCATAAACTCTTAAGCACTTAATTTGCTCATCGATATTGTGATGTTCACGGGCAATGCAGAGAGCCTGCTGAATTTTTTCTTCTGCATCTTGTAATTGATCCAGTCGGCAAAATGCAATGGCCTGACCTCGCCAACAATCAGATAAAAAAACTGGTTCATCATGTGCTTCAATTTTTTCAGCTGCCGTTTGAAAAAAATTGAGTGCATCACTTGGTGCGCCTAAATCTAACGATAGGTCACCAAGATAAGCCAAAGTATGAGCAAATGTTCGTGACCCTGGAATTTTGCTTTGTATATTTAACGATTCAACTAGAGTTTCTCGGGCATCTTCGTGGCGACCCAATAATCTTAAAGCGTTTCCTGTTTGTAGCAATGCGATCGCCAAAGAACCTGGCCATTGATTGTTGCGAGCGATAGCTAAAGCGATTTCGTCCCATTCTAAGGCTGCATCTAAGTCGCCCAAAGTTGCAAAAGAATCCCCCGCGTTAGTCGCTGCCAAAATTGCCAAACGAATTTGACCTGATTCGAGAGCGGCGCGATGTGATTGAATATGCAAACGGCAAGACTCACCCAAATCTCCAATTTTGTTGGCAATAATTGCGCGAGCACTAGCGAGCCACGCAGTGACCGCAACCGGATAATCTTTGTTGCTTGCAAAATGCTGGAATAATTCTGTTTCTGTACTTTGTGGAGCACGAATTGCGCTATTGTGAAGGGTGCGTGCCAAGCTGATTTGATAGTTTAAGATCTCGCCAGCCTGTTGATATTGATCGATAGCAGTTTTCAAGCATTGATCTCGCTGCTGTATTTCTCCCAAATCACGGTGAATCGAACTAAACAAAAAATACACATCGCCTAAACCTTGAATATCTTGTTGTTCTTCCAAAAGTGTAAAAGCAATTGTTGAATCCCTTTTGGCGAGATCGATTTCACCAAATAACCAATGAATTTCCGCTCTGATGAGACAAATACGCGCTAAAAATCGATTATAGTCTTTTGATTTTTCCGAGATCCCGTCAAGTAAAACTCTGGCTTCGTTGATGAGTTCGAGTGATTGATGGCAGTCGCGTTGTCGCAAGTGCCAAGCGAGTTCGATTAACTGCTGCAGGCGAGCTGGATTGTTAGCCGAGTCCAAATTCGTCTTGAGAGTTCTGATTTCTTCATCTAATGCGTATAAATCCATACTGACCTTAGCTTTAATATCGTGTCATCACACGACCGCATCGGTCAATTTAACATAAAGAATGTTTGCGTGAAATATTCATATTCTCATCGGGCGATGCGCACATTAAAAATATCGCATTGAAATGTACAACACTTCTTTATTTTGCAAGATATTTCTTTGTTAATCTTTTGAAGAATATTCTTTAAAACAAGGATGAGGTTACTTTCAGAACTTCATCTACGGTCGTCACGCCATCAATAATTTTGTTTGCACCAGCAATTCTTAAGGGTTTCATTTCGTCGGTAATCGCTTGTTCACGTAAGGCGTGAATGTCAGAATCCTGTTGTATTAGCTTACTAAATGTCTGTGTGACCGTGAGTAACTCGTACAATCCTGTACGACCCTTGTAACCGGTTTGACGGCATTCGAGACAGCCGACAGGGCGGTAAACCGTGGTGGGTTTCTCTAAGGGCCATTCTTCCACCATCGCCGACCAGACCGGATCCGTAATTTCTCCATCACTTGCCTTGCAATGCGGACACAATGTTCGTACCAACCGTTGTGCAAGAATGCCGACGATGGTCGCTTCTAATAAATAATAGGGAACGCCTAATTGCAACAGACGCATAATCGCAGACGGGGCATCATTAGTATGCAAAGTTGACAGCACAAGATGACCAGTCAAAGCGGCTTGAATTGCCATTTCTGCGGTGGCCAAATCGCGGATTTCACCGACCATAATAATGTCAGGATCTTGTCGCATCAACGCGCGGATCCCATCTGCAAAAGACAAATCAATATTTGATTGCACTTGCATCTGATTGAAAGAGCCTTCGACCATTTCAATCGGATCTTCTACCGTACAAACATTCACATCTGGCGTCGCAAGCGCTTTTAATGTGGTGTACAGCGTGGTCGTTTTTCCTGAGCCGGTTGGACCTGTGACTAAAATGATTCCGTGCGGTTTTTTGGTTAACTCGTCCCAACGTAGTGCATCGTTGGTTGGGAAACCTAATTCTGGCAATGTCTTCACAACCACTTCTGGATCGAAAATACGCATGACCATTTTTTCGCCAAAGGCGGTTGGAAGTGTAGATAAACGCAACTCGACTTCTTGCCCATCCGCCGTACGCGTTTTAACCCGTCCATCTTGCGGTCGACGTTTTTCAATCACATCCATACGACCCAATAACTTAATACGCGCGGTCATGGCAATCATAACAATGGCGGGAACCTGATAAACCTGGTGCAATACACCATCGATACGAAATCGTATTGTAGCCATATCGCGTTTCGGTTCTAGGTGGATATCCGAGGCACGCTGTTCAAATGCAAACTGCCACAACCAGTCGACAATGTTAATAATGTGTTGATCATTGGCATCAACTTGTTTGTTTGATTTGCCCAGTTCGACTAATTGTTCAAAATTATTTCGAAGAGCAACGTCATTCCCGTTTGATTTTCGAGCATCTTTGATGGATTTCGCCAACGAGAAAAATTGTGCAGTATATTGCGCAACGTCGAGTGGGTTCGCTAAAACCAATTTCACTTCTTTTTTTGTAATTCGTGAAATTTCGTCTAACCAGGCTGCGTTGTTGTAAGGATCTGTGGTCGCGATCGTCACAGTATCGTTCGTTGCATCAACCGGAAGAATGTGGAAGCGGGTGGCATAGGTCGACGACATGACGTCAGACACTTTAGTAAAATCTATCTTCAGTGGATCAATACGAAAAAAAGGGAGTCCGGCTTTTCGTGCTGCCCATTCTGTCAACCAGTCGAGCGTCAATAACTGTTGCGGACGCAGTGCAGAATACAACTTCGCTTGTGCAATCGCCGTGAAAGGGTGCATGTTGTCCGCGCCATTTTTTAAGATGCCACGCGCGTGATTAAATGCGGTTTTGGCGTCGTCTTTTTTTACGATACCATCTTCCATCAACCACGTGAAAATTTGCTGCATGCTTAAACTTTTGATTGTTCCGCTATTCATGTTCGTGGTTTCACTTGTATGCATGGTGAATGGAAGTATTGAATGTATACGACGCAATTATTTTTGCGTTAATGCTAATCCGTCGACCCAACTTTTTGCTGGCAATTTTGTATTTAGTCGGATTGCTTCGGCACGAGCGTACAATTTATCCAATTCAAGTTTGAGGCGAGGTTTGAACGCCACCGCTACGACATTGCCATCATGGACTTCTGGCAGGCATAGTACGGTCCCGAAAACATAGCGCAGTACCTTAATATTTTTGGCGAAACTTGGATGGTCGCCAAATAAATTGACGGTTAAAATTCCATCCTCCTTCAGACATTCAAAACAGGCCTGATAAAATTCCGTACTGTCGAGTACCGGGCCACGCGCAGTCGCATCGTATAAATCCACTTGCACCGCATCAAATTGGTTGTGATGATCGTGATTCACGACATAGTCCATCGCATCCATTTCAATCACGTTTAAACGCTCATCATTGACCGGCAACTTAAACATGCTTTCGCAGATCATGATGACGGCTGGATTCAAGTCAACCGCCGTCACATGGGCTTCAGGAAATTGGCGATAACAAAACTTCGTCAAGGCGCCAGTCCCTAAACCTAGTTGTAAAATGTGTTGAGGTTGGTCCTTAAATAACATCCAGGCCATCATCTGTTGTGCATACTCTAACTCTAACCAATCAGGTTTGCGCAGGCGCATCGCACCTTGTACCCATTCGGTTCCAAAGTGGAGATAACGAACGCCGTCGTATTCTGATAAAGTCACTGGCGCAAATTTTGGCTTGCGGACTTTTTCCACTTTTTTTGCTGCGACGGGGCCGGATCGATAATTGGATTCAGCCTCGATAGATTTTCGTTTAATTAACATATAAAACAGGTGAGTAAGAAGCAGGATTGCTGTTTCGATCTTGCAAAGCTTGATTGTAAACCCTATGTTGCAGTATATGCCATTAAATTGTGTAATCGTAATAATCTGTAAAATGTCAACTGATTGTTAATTCCATCGTTGTATAGTCACAGGTAATGGTTCGATCAAATATTGTTTGGTCTTCTTCTGCTTTCAATAAGGAGTTTATCTTGAAGAAAATAATTGTAATTACTGCGGCGCTGGTCTCTGTGGCATCGTTAAGTGCCTGCGTGTCGACGCATACTTCGGGTAGTGTTTATCGCCCATATCAAACACAGAATGAAATGTCCGTTCGCATGGGTGTGGTTGAATCGGTGCGTGAGGTGACGATAGATGGAGGTCGTAGCGGCGTTGGTACAATGACTGGAGCGGCTCTGGGTGGATTGGCCGGCGCTAGTATGGGTGGTGGCCGTGGCTCTACTGCAACTGGTATCGTTGGTGCTGTCGTGGGTGGTATCATTGGTAATAATGTGGAATCTAATGCCAATACACGTCGAGGTCTGGAAATTACTGTTCGCTTAGACAATGGTGAATTGAAAGCGATTACGCAAGATGCTGATGAAACTTTCCGATCAGGTGATCGCGTTCGATTATTGTCGGATCGCCGCACTACACGTGTCACGCATTAAATCTATTGTACCTTACACAAAAAAACCGGAAGACATCTTCCGGTTTTTTGTTGTCGAAGGCGATTCACACCGCCTTGCGGAATTAGTTACTAACGTTCAGCAACATTTCATTCAGGCGTTTTACAAAATTGCTAGGATCATCGAGAGCGCCACCTTCAGCCAAAACTGCTTGATCAAACAGAATATGTGACCAGTCGTTGAACTTGGCTTCTTCGTATTTCAATCGTTGTACCAGCGGATGATCTGGATTTACTTCCAAAATCGGTTTTGCTTCCGGCGCTGCCTGACCTGCCGCTTTCAACATACGCACCAGATTGCCGGAAAGCTCATTTTCGTCAGCGACTAAACATGCTGGAGAATCCGTTAAGCGGAAAGTGATGCGAACATCTTTCGCTTTATCGATTAAAGCAACCTTCATCTTTTCGACTAAGTCTTTAAATTGCGTTTCTGTTTCTTCGTGCTGTTTCTTCTCGGCTTCGTCTTCCAACTTACCTAAATCCAAATCGCCTTTGGCGACTGACACTAAATCTTTGCCTTCGAAAGCTGTCAGGAACGATAACATCCATTCATCCACGCGATCGGTGAGCAACAAGACTTCCACGCCTTTTTTGCGGAAAATTTCCAAGTGTGGACTATTTTTCGCTGCAGCAAAGCTATCTGCTGTGACGTAGTAAATCTTGTCCTGGCCTTCTTTAGCGCGGGCGATATAGTCAGCCAATGAAACAGTTTGCGCGTCAGTGTCGTTATGCGTAGAAGCAAAGCGGAGCAGGGCAGCGATACGATCTTTATTTGCAGCATCTTCACCGATACCTTCTTTCAAGACTTGACCGAATTCTTTCCAGAAGCTGGCAAATTTCTCTTTCTTGCTCTCTGCTTCATCGCCTTCCGCGTTCGCCAAATCTTCCAGCATGCCAAGTACGCGTTTAGTCGAGCCTTCGCGGATCGCTTTGATGTCGCGTGATTCCTGCAAAATTTCACGAGAGACATTCAAAGGTAAATCGTTGGAATCGATAATCCCTTTAACAAAACGCAAATAGACGGGCATTAACTGTTCTGCGTCGTCCATGATGAAGACGCGTTTTACGTAGAGCTTGATGCCACCACGTTTGTTGCGATCCCACATATCAAATGGCGCGCGGCTAGGGATGTACAGCAATTGCGTGTATTCGCTACGGCCTTCGACACGATTGTGCGTGTGCGTCAATGGCGCCGTGTAGTCGTGTGAAATATGCTTGTAGAACTCGGTGTATTGCTCCGGCGTGATGTCAGATTTGCTGCGCGCCCATAATGCACTGGCTTGATTGACGGTTTCGAGTTCATCTTTCAGAACTTGTTCTTTTTTCTCATCGTCCCATTCTTCTTTTTGCATTAAGATCGGTAAAGAGATGTGATCAGAATATGTGCGGATAATGGATTTTAACTTCCAAGAGGAGAGGAAATCATCTTCACCTTCGCGCAAGTGTAAAGTGATAGACGTGCCGCGATCTTCTTTCGTGATTTGTTCTACGCTGAAGTCTCCAGCTCCGGCAGATTCCCAGCGTACGCCTTCACTAGGGGCTGTGCCAGCACGACGGGATTCTACAGTCATCTTGTCTGCAACAATAAAGCCTGAGTAGAAACCGACGCCAAATTGACCAATCATGGCCGCATCTTTTTGTTGATCACCAGAGAGTTTAGAGAAAAATTCTTTGGTCCCCGATTTGGCGATTGTGCCTAAATGATTGACTGCATCATCGCGCGTCATGCCGATGCCGTTATCGCTGATCGTAAGTGTGCGCGCTGCTTTATCGAAACTGACTTTGATCTGTAATTCCGAATCATTTTCGAACAGGCTTGCATCGTTAATTGCTTCAAAACGTAATTTATCAGACGCATCCGAGGCATTGGAAATGAGCTCTCTTAGAAAAATTTCTTTGTTTGAATACAAAGAATGGATCATCAATTGGAGTAATTGTGAAACTTCTGCTTGAAATCCAAGGGTTTGTTTTTCTGACATGCTTTCCTCTTTATTTAAGAATTGAAGGAGTTGAAACCGCTCAAAAGCGGTGTCGATGAATGTTTTAGAGTGAGCATCAGGTGTGGCAGAAAATCGATATTTCAAGAGGGAATAAACAATTTTTCTAAAATCAATCTCATCGCATTTCGTGAATATTCAAGCAAAGAATCATGCTGCGAAAGCCGGCTTGGAAATAGGGCGGATTCCCGCTTTTTGTCATCAATGCGTAGTAAGTCTTTGAAATAATGACGAAAATATCTGCATTGTTTGTAATCATGACGTAAGTTTTGCATTGCAACATGCTATAATCGTCGGTTATTCGAATCACCTCCCACATAAATACAATTATGACCAACAATACACGCGCTATTCGCAACATCGCCATTATCGCCCACGTTGACCACGGCAAAACTACGCTAGTGGATCAATTACTGCGCCAATCTGGCACTTTCCGTGATAATCAACAGGTTGATAATCGCGTTATGGATTCCAACGATATTGAGAAAGAGCGCGGTATCACGATTCTTTCCAAAAACTGTGCAGTGGAATACAAAGGCACACATATCAACATCGTTGATACCCCAGGCCATGCGGATTTTGGCGGTGAAGTTGAACGTGTATTGTCGATGGTTGACAGCGTGTTGTTGCTGGTTGATGCGCAAGAAGGCCCAATGCCACAAACGCGTTTCGTCACACGTAAAGCTTTGGCTTTAGGTTTGAAACCGATCGTGGTCGTCAATAAAGTAGATCGTGAAAATGCCGATCCACAAAAAGCGGTTAACGCCACATTTGAATTGTTCGACAAACTCGGTGCAACCGATGAACAGTTGGATTTCCCTATCGTTTACGCGTCTGGTTTCAAAGGTTATGCTGGTTTAGAAGACACAGTGCGTGACGGTAATATGGAACCATTGTTCGACGCCATCTTGAAACACGTTCCTGCGCGTGAAGATGACCCAAATGGTCCATTGCAACTGCAAATCACGTCTTTGGAATACTCTTCTTACGTTGGTAAGATTGGTGTTGGCCGTATCTTGCGTGGTCGCGTTCGTGCAGGTCAAGACGTTGTATGGTTGAATGGTCCAGAAGATAAACCAACCCGTGCGCGTATCAATCAAGTATTGACGTTTAAAGGCTTGGATCGCGTTCTGGCTGATGAAGCATTGGCAGGTGACATCGTTTTGATTAACGGTATCGAAGAAATCAGTATCGGCTCCACCATTTGCGCACCGGATACTCCGGAAGGCTTGCCAATGTTGAAGATCGACGAACCAACATTGACGATGAACTTCATGGTCAATAACTCGCCATTAGCAGGTCGCGAAGGTAAATTCGTGACGACACGTCAAATTCGTGATCGTTTAGATCGCGAATTAAAATCCAACATGGCTTTGCGCGTTGTACAAGCTGAAGGTGATGATTCTACGTACGAAGTTTCTGGTCGCGGCGAATTGCATTTGACGATCTTGATTGAGAACATGCGTCGTGAAGGTTTCGAATTGGCGGTTTCACGTCCACGCGTTGTGTTCAAAATGGTTGATGGTGTGCGCCATGAGCCGTATGAAAACTTGACCGTTGACGTTGAAGAGAACAACCAAGGCGGCGTGATGGAAGAACTCGGTCGTCGTCGCGGTGATTTGCAAAACATGGAACCGGACGGCAAAGGTCGTGTGCGTTTGGAATACCGTATTCCAGCACGTGGCTTGATCGGCTTCCAAGGCGAATTCATGACATTGACACGCGGTACTGGTTTGATGAGTCACGTGTTTGATGAATATGCACCAGTAGATAATACTAAAGGTGAAATGGCTGGTCGTCGCAATGGTGTGTTGATTTCACAAGATGATGGCGCAGCTGTGGCGTATGCGATCTGGAAATTGCAAGACCGCGGTCGTATGTTCGTGGTTCATAATGACCCAGTGTATGAAGGCATGATTATTGGTATCCACTCACGTGATAATGATTTGGTTGTTAACCCAATCAAAGGCAAACAACTAACCAACGTTCGCTCTTCTGGTACAGACGAAGCAGTACGTTTGGTACCACCGATTCAAATGAGTTTGGAATACGCGGTTGAATTCATTGAGGATGACGAATTGGTTGAAGTGACGCCTAAGAGTATTCGTTTGCGTAAGCGCTTCTTGAAAGAACACGAACGTAAAAAAGCATCTCGCGAAGCTTAATTGACTAGTAGATTAGTCGTTTTGTTCGTAAAAAAAGATACGCGATTCGATAATTCTTTGCATCCTTGCTGAGAATTACAAGGTATCAAAAGAAGCCCGCTTGATTCTTCGTCAAGCGGGTTTCTGTTTTATATTTCCGGAGTAAATTCATGCAGCAACCGAGCCACAAAACTGCTTTAGCATTAATGATTATTGCACCGACGATGTGGAGTACTGCGGGCGTATTGTCGCGCCAACTGGAATCCGCGCGGGGGTTTGAAGTCAGTTTTTGGCGTAGTTTGTTTGCAGCTATCTTTGTCGGTTTAGTATTGGCTTGGCAGCATAAATCTCAACTTGGAACGAAACTAATCGACCTCGGGCGCTATGGTTTGGCATCCGGTTTCATGTGGGCAGCGATGTTCACATGCTTTATGTTGGCACTTACTATGACCACCGTCGCCAATGCCTTAATCGTTGAAAGTTTCGCACCCCTATTGACGGCGATTTTTGCTTGGATTTTTCTGGCAGAGAAAATCCCGCGTCGTACTTGGTTGGCGATCGTTGTCGCTTTCGCCGGTATGCTGTGGATGTTCGTTGACGGTTTTTCAAAGCTCGATTCACGTGGTTTGATTGGAGTCATGTTAGCTTTATGCGTACCATTCGCCGTCGCGGCAAATGTGATTATCCTGAAGAAAGGCGGCCAGCATGTGGATTTGATTCCGGCTGTTCTGCTTGGCGGTATTTTGTCAGCCACATTAATGCTTCCGTTCGCTTTACCTTTGACTGCATCTTTGCATGACATATTAATTTTGGCGGCTCTGGGCGTATTTCAGCTCGGTCTACCCTGCATGATTATGGTGCATGCAGCGAAAGGTTTAAGTGCGCCCGAGATTTCTTTATTGTCTTTGCTCGAAGTTGTACTCGGTCCGTTTTGGGTATGGCTCGCAATCGGCGAAGAGCCTGCTAGAGCGACTTTGCTCGGTGGTACGGTTGTTTTAGGTGCCTTGATATTCAATGAAGTGATGGCCTTCCGGCAAGAGCGCTTGTCGAAATTCCAATAAGAATGAGCGTAGTTTGTTTTTGCACAGAATGTACTGATTGATTTGTGTAAGAATTTCGTAAAATTAGTTAACTTTAAGCGCTCTTTCTACAGGGAGCGTAGTATTTTTTAAATGGTGTTGCTATGACAAATCCCACTTCTGCCTCGAGTTCTACTAAGTTCAAGGCACCAGAATTATTATTGCCAGCCGGCTCTTTAGAAAAAATGCATACGGCATTCGATTTCGGTGCAGATGCTGTATATGCCGGTCAGCCTCGCTATAGCTTGCGTGCGCGTAACAATGAATTCTCCACTTTAGATATTTTGCAACAAGGCATCGAGGGCGCACATGCGCGTGGCAAATCCTTTTTTGTCGCTAGCAATATTTTCCCCCATAATTCCAAACTCAAAACCTATTTGAATGATATGGAACCAGTGATCGCCATGAAGCCAGACGCGCTGATTATGGCGGATCCAGGCTTGATCATGATGGTGCGTGAAAAATGGCCGGAAGTGAATGTGCATTTATCGGTGCAAGCGAATGCGGTGAATTGGGCTGACGTTAAATTCTGGCAAAAAATGGGATTAACTCGCGTGATTTTGTCACGTGAATTATCTTTAGATGAGATTGAAGAAATCAAACAGCGTTGCCCAGAAATGGAATTGGAAGTATTCGTGCACGGTGCTTTGTGTATTGCCTATTCTGGTCGTTGCCTATTGTCGGGCTACTTCAATCACCGCGATCCTAATCAAGGTACTTGCACGAATTCTTGCCGTTGGGATTACAAGGTTGAGAATGCGACTGAGAATGAAACTGGCGACTTGCAACGTATTCAAGTTGAAACCATCAAGTTCGATTTCAATAAAGCTTTAGAAGATGCGAATCAGTCATTCTCCGCAATGGGCGATATGCCGCGCCATCCTTTGGCGGATCGTCCATATCTGGTGGAAGAAGCAGGGCGCCCAGGTAGTTTCATGCCAATACTGGAAGACGAGCACGGCACCTATATCATGAATTCTAAAGACCTGCGTGCGATAGAGCACGTCGAACGTCTGGCGAAAATTGGTGTTGACTCACTCAAAGTCGAAGGTCGTACTAAGTCGTTGTACTACGTCGCACGTACTGCACAAACGTATCGCCGTGCAATTGATGATGCCGTGGCGGGACGTCCATTTAATGAACAGTTGTTGGGTGAGTTAAATGGTTTAGCGAATCGTGGCTATACCGATGGATTTTACCAACGTCATCACACCCAAGAGCATCAAAACTACATGGAAGGCGTGTCAAAGGCTCACCGCAGTCAGTATGTGGGCAATGTTCTATCGGTGGCAGATGGTTGGGCAGAAGTGGAAGTGAAGAATCGTTTCTCAGTCGGCGATCAAATCGAAATTATTCATCCAATTGGAAATGAAATCGTGACATTAGGTGAGATCCGCAATAAGCGTAATGAGTCAGTCGATGTCATTGGAGGTGCTGGTCACAAAGTGCGCATCCCTCTAGACGCGAAATACGATAAGGCTTTGCTGGCACGCATGTTGTAATTCTCAGTGTGGCAATAGAAACGGGGAAAAATTGTGACTAACAATTATCTCCCCGTTTGACTTAGTGCTTTAAAAAAGCCACGCAAAGCACATTAATGTAAGTGCACAGATCCTTCCGGCGGGGCATCGTCAGGCATCTCTGGATGCACTAAGTCACCTTCCGCATCGGCATACAGCGGCGCTTGGCAATCCTCACAGAATTCCATTCCAAAGATATCTTCCAAAATTTGAATTTGGCTGATACCGCTTTCCTTCAATAAGGTAGGAATTTCACCTTCGCGTTCATCCATCGTGGAAATCGACGGTCCGACCAAGGCATTGAGTTCATCTTCTTGCTGATACAGGGGCCAGATCACGCCATAAATGACTTCTGGTGCTTTCTTGAGAGTGAATCCAACCCGGATTTCATCGACTTGCCCAGGATGTGTTTCAGGACCAAATCGACCCAAAATAGCACTCAAGTCGCTGGCATCGACATTCAAGGTTTGGCACAAATAAAATACGGTGGCGCGGATAGAAATCGGACGCACCAAAATATCGGCCTCACGGCACGCAGAGTAGTACGACTCTGGCAAAAGAAATTCAAATCCACACCCGGGCAACAGATGTGCGATATCTGCATGGGCTCTTTGCTTCCAAAGTAATAGAGTGGCTTCTTTAGCCTTCGCAATATCAAAAGGTGACGGAGTCATTTGCCACTGAAACACGGGGGCGTTACTCGGTGCCAAAACCACACCTAGCAAGTAGCGGCTATCTGCTAAGAATGGCACGGTCTTCGGTAATTCTTTAGGTGCTACGATGGCTTTGTTTTGTAGGAAATTTTGCGCCGTATGATGCAGTAGTTCATTGATAGTGCAATGATCTTGTGGCAATTGATCAATGGAATACAGCGTCGGCAATAGACATACTTGCACACCTTTACATAGCAGAGACTCACGCCAACTCGTGGTCAAAGTTTTTAATATCGGGGCAGGGATGTTGCCTGAGGCAATATCAAAACGGCTCCATGCCAATATCGGTGCGGCCACCAAAATGATATCGTAGTCGCTCTCGCCGTCTTTGATTTGCCCTGAAGTGGCGATCGATTCAATGGCTTCTATTAAGACTTCGTAGGCATCTGGTTGATTCGTAAAGACATGTTCTGCTGCTGCATCCAGAATACTTTGGTGCCTACCTTCCAAATTTTTGGCAATCATGGCATCCAGTAAAGACTGCCAGTCATGATCTTCGAGGCGGCTACCAGCTTGGGATACGGCCAGAGACAGGTTGGCAATGCGCAATGCATCACCAGCTAATTTTTGTATTTTCTTTTTAGGTGCGCGTCGCATATTGTGATCATTTTCTTGAGAGATATTTTGTGCTGGCGCAATGACAAAAGTTAAGTTCAGAAACCGAATAAATACATGAACTTACCTAACTCTAGTGTATCTCTATTTTTTTGCATATTGCGTCTTACCAAACAAAATATCTTTTGCTTTGGGATCGGTCAACGGCTTTTTGTGGTCAGCTAACACGCTTAGTGCTCTTTGCACAGCAGGTCGTGCATGAATTTTGTCAAACCAAAGTTTGGTGTGTGGATAATCTTCCCAATTGACTCCCTGATTTGCAGCAGAACGCGCCCATGGAAAGCAGGCTATGTCGGCTATCGTATAATTCTCTCCCGTCAAGTAGGCTTGATGTACTAATTGTTTTTCCAACACTCGATAGAGGCGATTGGCTTCGTTTGTATAACGATCATATGCATAGTCAATCTTCTCCGGCGCATAAATTCTGAAATGATGCGCCTGGCCCAACATGGGGCCAAATCCTCCAACTTGAAACATTAACCACTGTAATGTCTCAAATTTTTCGCGGTCAGTTTTCCCTAAAAATTGTCCAGCTTTACTGGCAAGGTAAACCAGTATCGCGCCAGACTCAAATAATGCTATTGGTTTTCCATTCGGGCCATCCGCATCCACAATCGCAGGAATTTTATTGTTGGGTGATATGGCTAAAAAGTCCGGCGTGAATTGCGCTCCTGCACCAATATCGATGGGAATCGCACGATAGCTAAAGCCACATTCTTCCAACATGATGTGGACCTTATGACCGTTCGGTGTAGGCCATGAATAGACATCGATCATTAAAAAACTCCCAGGATAAGTAGCTGAATAGATGAATTCGTATTGCGATTGTTTTGCATTGATTTTGTGTTGACGTTGGTCCCGAACTTTGTCTTGGCGTTGTACTGACGAGTATTCAGTATCTGATCCGAATACAGATTGATTATATCCTGAGCCACCGAATACATAGATAAGGTTTCCTTCAAAAGACCGCCCCGAGTTTTGCTGATTACCGCAATCTACAAACGCCTATTGAGATCGTTTAATTTCAGGAAAACCACTTTGTATTCAAAAACAACAATTCAAAATACAATGAAAAAGATCTAGACATATTGATCTAGATCTTTTAATCTAGACCAATCAATCTACTTCAATCCTTATCGACATGAATAAGAAACCTTTGCCAATCAGTGAAAAAACGAGTGAAAAATCTAGCCCACCAAAGCCAACTGCAGCGGAGATGGAGTTAATGCGATTGTTGTGGGTACTTGGTCCAGCTACGGCGAAGCAAGTACATGAAGCGGCGATAAAAGAACGCCCAGATCTCGCTTATGCATCCGTTTTACGTATGCTGCAAGTGATGCATACCAAAGGCCAATTGCATCGAAATGAGAGCCAAAGAGCCCATGTTTATTCCGTAGTGGTAGAGCAAGATACCTTGCAGACAAATCTTGTTAAAGATTTGATTCACAAAGCCTTTTCTGGCTCGGCTAAAGCCTTGGTCCTGGCAGCTTTACGTTCGCATGTAAGCAAAGAGGAACGTGAAGAAATTCAGAAGTTTTTGCATGGAGATGAAAATGAGCATTGATCTCAACAACGCCGTGATTTCTACAATCAACGCGATAGGCTGGGCTTTAATTCATTTTGTATGGCAAGGAACTTTAATCGCGGTGATTATTGCAGCTCTGTTACTTTTTTGCCGAAACGCGCGAGCACAAACACGTTATCTCATTGGCTGTCTCGGTTTGATTTTCTGTCTCTTAATTCCGGTTTGGCAAGTCGGTCAAGCGTTGCACTTGAGAGCAGAATTGGTTGATGGATTTGCGAGTGTCGGCGCCCAACAATGGACGCTCGTCCGAGATTCAAGGCTACACGATATGGGCAGTTGGCTCCAGATAAATATCCACAATATTGTTCTGTGTTGGGCGCTTGTCGTGGGCCTTTTAGGTCTGCGCTTAAGCTTAGGTTTGTGGTGGTTGCGCGGTTATAGTCACGGACAGCGCAGTACGGTCAGCGCCCATTGGCAACAACAAGTCAATCGCTTAGCGCAAGGCTTTGCATTGCCAAATCGCGTGATGCTTAGAGTCGTTCAAGACTTACAAAGCCCGATCACCATAGGCTGGCTGCGGCCAATGATTTTGGTACCCGCATCCTTGATTACGGGAATGGCACCAGCGCACTTAGAAGCACTATTGGCGCACGAATTGGCGCATATATCGCGTTACGATTACCTGGTGAATTTTATTCAGAATGTCATTGAAATGTTTTTGTTCTTCCACCCGGCAGTCTGGTGGATTTCAAAGAAAATCCGTAATGAAAGAGAAAATATTGCGGATGATTTAGCCGCAAGCATGCTCGGCGAACCGCGGCGTCTGGCACTTGCTTTACAAGAATTGGAACTACTCCAATTCACCACCCCTCAACTCGCCCAAGCGGCACATGGAGGAAATCTTATGTCCAGAATCAAACGTTTAATACGTCCAGAAGTACAAAGCATTAATTGGAGATCCGCGGTCACAGCAGTCGGTATTGCAGCGGCTTGCGTCGGCTTAGCTGCGAATGCGTCAATTTCAACCTTGACCCAACAAAACCAATCAACTACACAAAATCGTATTGTGGCAACACCAATTGGATCAATGTCCGAGACAGATTCGAACGAGTCGCTGCTTGAATCGAATGTGTCCGGCGATCAGACTTCACAAGTCGTACCGGAGTCAAAATCTTCAAAAAACAAAGGGCAAAATAGCAAAGATGTGACAAAGGATGCCCGGGTTAACTTTATGAAGGCAGGATGCATGCCAGAATATCCTCGCGAAGCATTGCGCAATGAAGCTCAAGGTATGTCTCGACTTTCTGTCCTTTTATCAGCTAAAGGGCGTATTGAACAAGTTAATGTTGAAAAATCCAGCGGTTTTCCCTTGTTGGATGATGCCGTGAAGAACCAACTTCTTTCAGGTAAATGTACAGGTAAACCGGGAACACTTAACGGTAAGCCTCAAGCAAGCAAAATACAAGTTGACTATGTTTGGAAATTGGATTAAGCCCTTTTGAATTCACCGGGTGCTCTTCACTTAGGGTATCCGGTAACAATAAAACAAACTTAGGATTGGATTGTCCTTGAAAAAAATAGTAAACCGGATCGGTATGTTCATTGTAGCTATGACTTTCTTGACTGCTTGTACAAGTGTTAAGACACAAGTAGTGGACATGGAATGTGGACCTTGGATTTTTGGTATAGCCAAGGCGTCTTCTTCTGATAAACAGTTCGTGCCAGAAGGCTGGGCCTTAGACGCAAAGACAGAATGTTTGAAAACAGGCTATGCCAAAAAATTTGATGAATACGATCCGCCAGTCGATGATAAATATGTCTATCGCATGCAAGAAACTAGCGAAAAGCGAAGAGCTGTGCGAGACGTGCTTACTTTACAGTCTGGTGGTAGGGCAGAGCGCACCGATGGGGAACACAAAATTCCGAAAGAGGTATTTCAGTCGAAGTTGCGCAGCGCGCATTATGATTTTGAGTTTGATGCCAACAGTAAATGGGAAGCAGGTGCCTCGCCATCTCCTCTGTATCAAGTCTTTGCGAAAAATCGTGAGGGGCAGGCGGCGCTTTTCATCAGTGTCTATGACGCAAATCCATTCTTGATTTGGTCCGATAGTCGAGATTCTATGTACGTGCGTTTGCGTGACGAATTAGCCTACTCAGATATAACCAGAATTAATGAAACGACTTTTCAAAATTTTGAAGGGTTTCAAGTAGAAATTCGTGGACGAGATAAGAATGCAGCGCCTTTGCATTATTTATCGACACAAATCCGTATAGGTAAAAAAGTTCTCTATTTGACGACTTGGTGCTTTGAGGAAGACTATGAAAAAAATGAGCAAGAGTTTCATATGATCGCAAATTCTTTGCGTATGCAGCCGCGATTCTTGACATCGTTAAATGGCGAGTAATGGTTTTGTTTTGATATGGATAGAGTTCTAAATATACATATTTATTAAATTCCGTAGGGCGGGTACAACCCGCGCCGTAGATCATTCTTAACGATTCATCGTTCAAGTATTTGCTCACGCGTCAAATAGGCATTGCGACATTTTGAGAATTCTGGCGGCGCTGGTTGTACCCACCCTACAAATTTTACTAGCTAGCCCGTCAAAATATTTAATACACCATCCAATCCAACAAAATTCAAAGCGACATTAGCTTGCGTACGCACCACCGGTTTGGCGCGGAAAGCAAGCGATAGTCTAGCGATGCCTATCATTTTCAAATCATTCGCACCGTCGCCCATGACGATAGTTTGTTGCGGGCTGATATCGAGCTCGGCACATACTTTTTCAATCATCCGTTTCTTTTAATCGGCATTTACGATGGTGTCAACGACTTTGCCAGTCAGTTGGTCGTCAACAATTTCGAGTACGTTGGCACGGGTGTTATCGAGATTGAGACGTGATTTCATTCTGTCGGTGAAGATGCTTCTAAGCCTTTCAGCAAACCATCTCGACCCATCGAATACCTTGAAATTCAATTTCGCCATGCCGTCAATCTACTTCACCAACGGAAAGTCTACTGGATAAGTCGTTTATTCTTTACACGGTTTTACATAAAATGGAATTCAGTGTCCGAACTGTCTGCCGATAACAATACTATGAACCCAGCGTCATGGGGAAGCAGATCAACTTAAGGAGGTCAATATGTCTATGTCAATTACCGCGAGCGGAAACGGAAATATACAAGGTTTTGAACCATCAAGGATGGCAACTAAGATCGCATCGAAAATGATGAGTGATCTAGATCCCAATAATTCTGGGAGTGTTACCAAAGAGACGTTTATCTCAACTTTAACGGCAAAAGGTATATCTTCTGCCGATGCCACGAAGATTTACGATTCCATCGATACAAATAAGACAGGTAGCATCACAAAATCCGATATCGAGTCGGCAATCAAGAGTGGTAGCCTCAAGCCCCCTGCTGGTGGCCCCCCTGGCGGAGCAGGGAGCCCACAAGGATCTGGTTCTGCTGAAGGTCCAGGCAAAAATGGTGGTATGGATGGTGCCAAGCAGGCAGGGTCGAGTGCGACTTCCAAAACCTACGAAGCCGCAGATACAAATCAGGACGGAACAGTATCAGCCGTAGAAGCCTTACTTTATTCCTTGAAGAGTGAATCACCTGAAAATAAGCCAGCAAAGGATGCGCTAGGTAAAAATATTGATACTTCGGCATAAGACAGGGTAAAAGCTCGCGTAACCAGGCATCGTTGACTCGACGTTCATGGTATGAAGGCGACTTGTACGGTTTGATGACCGCAATTTTGTAAGAAGCTCATGATTCAGACCGGTTTGCAGTTCGGGTTAAATAATTGATATGCAATAGCTGTGCAGATAGGTCGTGCCTTAGTAAATTTAGGTAAAAATTGGCGACATAGTCTTGTAAATGGGCGCAATTTTAATATCATTACATGTTGATTTTTTGAATGACTCTTTAGAAGAGCGCCTTCGCTATTTTGATTTTTCAGGAATGTCGAAATAAATCTATTCCGATCTTTCGCAGTTTTGAATATTCCAGGCATCCTTAATCTCAAGCCTTGATAGGGGCTTCTGCTTAAATTTGTCATTCCGTTTTTAGTAAGTAGCTCGGCAAATTAAAAAGTATCATCTTATGGCGAAAGTTTTGTTGATCGATGACGATGTGGAGCTCATGGACATGCTCAAGGAGTATCTTGAACGCGAGGCTTTTGACGTCGTCGTAGTTGAGGATGGTGCCGCCGGTGTGATTGAAGCTTTGTCTGGTAAGTATGAGATTGCCGTGCTCGATGTCATGATGCCTCGCCTGTCTGGCATCGAATCACTTAGACAAATTCGCGCTAAAAGTAATATGCCTATATTAATGCTCACCGCAAAAGGCGATGATGCGGACAGGATTGTCGGACTTGAACTTGGCGCGGATGACTATGTTCCCAAGCCATGCACACCACGCGAACTTACCGCGCGCATTCGTGCCATCTTACGTCGCACGCAACAATTAGTTGGTGCGACAAATTCTGACGAGACGTTGAAACCTATCTCCGTTGGCGCGCTTTCAATGTACCCGGAACAACGTCGTGCAGATTGGGCAGGTAAAGAACTTGAACTCACTAGCACTGAATTTAATCTATTAGAAATGCTGGCACGAAATGTCGGTCACCCAGTCAGTAAAAATGCACTTTCAGAAATAGGTCTTGGCCGACCTTTGGCGCGCTTTGATCGCAATATTGATGTTCACTTAAGTAGTCTGCGACAGAAACTGGGGGTGCTATCAGACGGCCGCTCGTGTATACAAACTGTCTATCGACTCGGTTATCAATATATTCGGGAGTGAGTGTTGGGGCGCTTATTTTGGAAATTTTTCTTCTTTATTTTGCTGGCACAGTTGCTAGCGGCGGTTTCAATTGGAAGTACATTTTGGTTGAAAGAACGCAATCAAGATCAAACTGGTACTGTAATCGACAGAGCGCCTCCGGCAATTTTCATGGTTAGCGCAGCGGCTTCTACGCTTAAATATGGCGGGATAGCTGCATTGCAAAACCTGATTAGAAGTGAGAAGGGGCTTCATCAAATTTACGCAGTCGATGAGCAAGGTCGTGAGTTATTAGGGCGTGAAGTTAATGTAAAAATGATTGGTGAGCTCAACGGCATCCTCGGTCAAAACAGCACAGAACACGCGGCTCGTGAATTGAAGATAGCTGGGGGACACTCTTACATATTATTTGTAGCTTCAAAAAAATTGGCTCACGATAAAACGTCGATGCATTCCTTGGACAAAGGTCCTTTGTTTAGAGCGGATGGACCACCGTCGCTGCAAGATTATCCTTTGATGCTTGTACTTCCTCAGTTAGCAGCAGTGATCGCTAGCTTGATCTTTGCCGCTCTTCTTGCTTGGTATTTTTCAAAGCCGATACGCAATCTCCGTGCGGCCTTTGGCGCGATAGCGAAAGGAGATTTCGACACAAAAGTTGCGCCTAGGATGGGCACTCGACGTGATGAGTTAGCAAATCTGGGACGCGACTTTGACAATATGGCTGCGCAGTTACGGGCTTTAATGGAAGGACAAAGACGATTGCTACACGATGTTTCTCATGAATTACGTTCTCCGCTGGCGCGAATGCAGGTAGCAATTGGTCTCGCACATCAGCAGCCTGATAAGTTAGAGTCTTCAATGGAACGCATAGAGCGTGAAAGCGTGAGAATGGACAAGTTGGTGGGAGAACTTTTAACCTTGTCCAGGCTCGAAGCTGGTGTTAAGACATCGTTGAATGTTGATATTGATATCGACGAGATGCTTATGGAGATTATAGAAAATGCGCAATTCGAAGCCGAAACCAAAAATTGCAAGGTTGAAATAGTAGGCAATTGCAAAGTTCTGCTCAATGGGCAGCCCGAACTCATTTACAGTGCAATTGAAAATGTCTTGCGCAACGCAGTTAGATTTACAGCGGTAAATACTAACGTCCTACTTGAATCACGCGTTGATGAAATCCAGCAGCAGTGGTTTTTTTCCGTGTTAGACGATGGACCCGGCGTTTCGGAGCAAGATCTGCAAGCAATCTTCGAACCCTTCTTCCGATGTGACGACAGCATGATAAATGCAGATGGTCATGGATTAGGATTGGCTATTGCACGACGAGTAGTAACGATGTGTGGGGGCTCAATCTCGGCAACCAACCGGAGTGAAGGTGGATTGCGTATTAACATTTCTTTGCCAATTAAGCTTTTAAAACATTAAGGTGAAAATAGAGGCTTTAATTTTTTAGGCATATGTGTTATTTCTTGCTTTGCTTTGCCACGATCACTTGTCTACTCATTTCAGCTCTGACAAAAAGACATAGTTGTGATGTGTCGCTAGAAGTGCGGCTCCGGCGAAGCCAACTTGAGCACAAAAAAATTGCCATTCAGTGTCAACTAAACGGCAAAATCTCGCGCTAATTTTTGTATTTGTTTCTATCTCTAAGTTTAGACTTTTAAAGTTATGAGGAGTAAAGCAAATTTAAAACGCCATCCAGTCCCACAAAATTCAAAGCGACATTGGCTTGTGCTCGCACCACAGGCTTGGCGCGGAACGCCACCGACAATCCGGCAATCCCCATCATTTTCAAATCATTTGCACCATCACCCATCACGATCGCCTGTTGCGTGCTAATGCTAAGCTCTGCGCAAATTTTTTCAACCGTGCGTTTTTTTTCATCAGCATCAACGATGGTGCCGATGACTTTACCAGTCAATTTATCATCGACGACTTCGAGCACGTTGGCGTGTGTGTAGTCGAGATTTAAGCGTGACTTCATTCGGTCTGTGAAGAAGGTAAATCCACCTGATACTAATAAGGTTTTCATACCAGCTTGTTGAACTTGCTTAAGCATGTTCTCCGCGCCAAGTGATAATTGTAGACGTTGATCATAGACTTTTTGCAGGGCGGATGCGTCTAATCCCTTCAGTAAGCCAACGCGACGAATTAAGCTTTCTTGAAACTCAATTTCACCGCGCATTGCCGCTTCAGTGATTTCTGCGACTTGCGGTTTTAGGCCCTGCATATCGGCGATTTCGTCTATGCATTCTATGGTGATTAAAGTCGAATCCATGTCCATCGCGACCAGCTTGAAGTCACTGAGTTGATGTTGTGATCCATGATAAACGTCAAGCTTCGCGACTAAGCATTGCTCTTGAATTTCTTGCAGGATCTTAGCGTCGCATTGTACGTTTTCCAGACGAATTGCATTGGTATTAATCGGTACGATTTTTTCCGCGCGTGACATTTGCGCGATGCTTTGTATCGTTGCCGCTTGTTGTGTTAAAACAGCATTTAAGCTTTGTATGATTAAATTCATGTTCTGCATGTTAAATGTAATTTCGGATGATTAGTGTAGCGCTTTCATCGTGCTCTTAATCTGGGCAACACGTGCTGCCAGATCGGGCATGTTGGCGCTGATACGTAACTTATCTTGTCCGTTCAGTTTGATGTGTTTGTTTTTCTGAACCAATTCGATAATGCGCATCGCATCAATTGGTGGTTGCGGTTCAAATTGCAGGGTTGCGGCCTCACTATGCGCATCAATTTTGATGATGCCCAGCGGCTTGGCGGCAACGCGCAATCGGTGTGTTTCTAAGAGTGATTTGACCGGCTCTGGTAATTTGCCGAAGCGATCTATCATCTCTTCTTGTAAATCATCAATGGCATCAAGCTTGTTGCAATTTGCCAAACGCTTATAGATCGATAGGCGCTCGTGAACATCACCACAGAAATCGCTGGGTAAGAGAGCAGGGATGTGTAAATTAATTTCGGTTGTGCTGGAAAGTGGGGCTGCTAGATCTGGTTCTTTGCCATTTTTCAGGCTGCGTACGGCTTCGCTTAACATATCGGAATACATCTGGAAGCCAATCTCATGCATTTCACCCGATTGATTGTCACCAAGGACTTCACCCGCGCCACGGATTTCTAGATCGTGCATCGCCAAGTAGAATCCGCTGCCGAGCTCTTCCATTTGCTGGATCGCTTCCAAACGGCGATTCGCTTGCTTAGTTAAACCCTGCACATCATGTACCAGTAAGTATGCATAGGCTTGATGATGCGAACGTCCAACGCGACCACGTAATTGATGCAATTGCGCTAAACCGAATTTATCGGCTCTATGCATGATGATGGTGTTGGCAGTTGGGACGTCAATACCAGTTTCAATAATCGTCGTGCACAGCAAAATGTTATAGCGTTGTGCAACGAAATCACGCATGACTTTTTCTAAGTCGCGTTCATTCATCTGGCCATGACCGACCGCGATGCGGGCTTCTGGCAGCAAGGCTTCCAGCATGGCTTTGCGGTTCTCGATCGTCTCGACTTCATTGTGCAAGAAATAAACTTGACCGCCGCGTTTGAGTTCACGTAAGCACGCTTCACGGATCACGGAATCGCCTTCACTGCGCACGAATGTTTTAATCGCTAAACGTTTTTGTGGCGCAGTCGCGATGATCGAGAAGTCGCGCAATCCTTCTAGCGCCATGCCCAATGTACGTGGAATCGGCGTCGCGGTTAAAGTCAATACATCAACCTCCGCTCGCAAGGCTTTCAGCGTTTCTTTTTGACGCACACCGAAACGATGTTCTTCGTCGATAATAACCAAACCGAGGCGCGAGAATTTCACGTCATCGGATAAAAGTTTGTGCGTACCGATCACTATATCGACAGTGCCGTCGCCCATGCCTTTTATGGCTTGCGCAATTTCTTTGCCGCTCCTGAAACGTGATAACTCCGCAATCTTCACTGGCCAATTGGCGAAGCGATCGGTGAAAGTTTGCGCGTGTTGTTCGGCAAGTAGTGTAGTTGGTGCGAGAATGGCGACTTGCTTGCCACCCATGACCGCAACGAAGGCGGCTCGCAAAGCGACTTCAGTTTTGCCAAAGCCAACATCGCCGCAAATCAATCTATCCATCGGTTTGCCGGAGGTCATGTCACCAATCACTGCCGTGATTGCCGCTGCCTGATCAGGCGTTTCATCAAAGCCAAAGCTATCAGCGAACGCCGCGTAGTCGTGCGCAGAATATTCAAATGCATGACCCTGACGCAAAGCGCGGCGAGCGTACAGATTGAGTAATTCTGCGGCCGTATCGCGGATTTGTTGAGCGGCTTTGCGTTTAGCTTTTTCCCACTGACCCGAGCCTAACGCATGCAAAGGCGCGTCGTCTGGTGATGCGCCGGAATAACGTGAAATCACGTGCAGCTGTGATACCGGTACGTATAGCTTAGTGTCTTTCGCGTATTCCAAATGCAGAAATTCGGTTTCGCCTTCGCCCAGATCCATGTTGATGAGACCCATGTAGCGGCCGATACCATGATTGCTGTGGACGACAGGATCACCAATTTTTAATTCTGATAAGTCGCGCACCATGTGCTCAACTTGCGTTACTGCTTCTTGCTTCTTGCGACCTATGCGTTTGCCAGAGCCAGCGTACAACTCGGTTTCCGTGATGAATGCGATGTCTTGCGCTTGAAAACCAGCGTGTAAAGGCGCGACACCCAAGACTAGTTTGGGGCTGCTGGTGATGAAGTCGGTGTAGTCTTCAGTGATGCTGATTTCTAGATCAAAATCACGAAAATACTGCTGCAAAGTTTCGCGACGGCCGGCTGTTTCTGCGCAGATGAAAACGCGTTTATCGGTTTGTAATAAATACGAACGCAAATTCGTCAGAGGATCATCGGCTCGACGATTGACTGCGATATCCGGCAAAAAACTGGAAACTTCAGATGCCGCACCACCATTTTGTACGATCCAACGGGATTCAGATTTCAGCGTCGCAAAAAAATCTTCATCACGTAAAAAGATCGTTTCTGGCGGCAGTACAGGGCGTTCTCTGTCGGATTTTAAAAACTGATAGCGTGAGCGCGTGTCGGTCCAAAAGCGTTGTATTGCTTCCTCGATATCACCGATCAAAACGTAATGTGTGTTTTGCGGTAGATAATCGAAAAGTGTCGCTGTCGACTCAAAAAATAGAGGGAGGTAATATTCAATACCAGCCGAAGCGATGCCGTTACCTATATCTTTGTAGACGGTGGAACGTGAAGGATCGCCTTCAAATTGTTCGCGCCAACGATTACGGAATGCGCTGCGACCTGCCTCATCCATAGGGAATTCACGGCCTGGTAGCAGTCGGACTTCTTTGACCGGATACAACGAGCGTTGTGTATCTGCGTCGAAGGTACGTATGGTTTCTATGCTATCGCCAAACAGGTCAAGGCGATAAGGAAGGACCGAACCCATTGGGAATAAATCAATCAAACCACCGCGCACCGAATACTCACCCGGTGACATGACTTGTGAGACATGGGTGTAGCCCGCCAGCGTCAATTGCGTTTTGAGTTTGGCTTCGTTAAGGGTTTCACCGACTTTAAAGAAGAAGGTGTAAGCCGCTAAGAAAGACGGTGGTGCCATACGCACTAAGGCTGTAGTCGCGGGAACGATTAAGACGTCGCAGTTGCCACTATTTATTTCATATAGGGTCGCCAGACGCTCTGATACCAAATCCTGATGCGGCGAAAATGCGTCATACGGCAATGTTTCCCAATCTGGTAACAAATGACAGCGCAAATCAGGTGCGAACCATGGCAATTCACTGAGCAATCGTTGTGCGTCAGCCGGACTAGCGACGAAGATGGTCAAGAATCTTTGCTCGGCTTTTAATGCTGCAGCAGCTTGCGCGATGGCATAGGCGTCGGCCGAGCCATGGGTCGACGGCAACACGAATCGGTGACCAGCTTTGGGTAGCGCTTTGATGAAATCGAAAGACATTAGATGTAAAGCAAGGAGTTCTGCAAATTCTTGCTAAACAGTCTGGAAAAAGCCCAGGAGCAAGAATTGGCGGTTAAAATGAAGATCAATTATAAACGATGCGCAAGCCTAGCTATTTATATCCTTGAAATGACCCAACAATCTTCCCACTTATCCGATTTGCCCCACAAGTTACAAGGGGGAAATCCAAATGGTGTAAAGCCAAAATATATTGCCTTGATTCCTGCAGCTGGGGTCGGTGCTCGTATGGCGGCCAATGTGCCTAAGCAATATTTAGAATTGGTAGGAAGAAGCGTTCTTCAAAGAACCGTTGATTGTTTTCTGAATTGTCCACAAATTGATCAGATTTTTGTGGTGGTCAGTGTTGAAGATGCTTTTATTGACGAAGCTTTAGCTGAGCACAAAAAGCTGACGGTGCTTAATTGTGGCGGTGCTACGCGTCGTGATACCGTACAAAATGGCTTAGATGTGATACGCAATTTCAGTCATTATCAAGACCACGATCATATTCTGGTGCATGACGCGGCACGCCCAGGTTTGACTCCCGCGTTGGTAAGTAAGTTGATCGAGGCGGTCGGGGACGATGTGAACGGTGGTTTGTTGGCATTGCCGGTGGTGGATACCGTAAAGCGAATTATTGCGGGGCAGGTAGAAACGATCGATAGAACAAATTTGTGGCTCGCGCAGACACCACAGATGTTTAGTTTGGGGTTATTGTCGCGTGCGCTGGAAATGGCAATCGTGGTGACTGACGAAGCCAGTGCTATTGAAACAATAGGATATAGGCCTAAATTAGTTGAAGGTGCAATGCGCAATCTTAAACTGACAGTGCCTGAAGATTTGGAATTTTTGAAGTTATTTTTTAAAGAATTATGAGCACAAATGAAAAAAAACAGTCCGTTACGTTGCCTTTGCCATTTCGAATCGGCCAAGGTTACGATTGTCATGCCTTGGTTGAAGGGCGCAAATTAATCATTGGAGGCGTCGATATTCCCCATAAAACTGGTTTGTTAGGGCACTCTGACGCGGATGTTTTATTGCATGCAATTACCGATGCACTTCTCGGCGCTGCTGCGCTTGGAGATATTGGTAAATTGTTTCCAGATACAGATGCTAAATTTGCCGGTGCAGATTCTCGTATTTTACTGAGGGAAGCGATTGCCCGTGTCCATGCGACTGGCTATGTTTTGGGGAATCTGGATGCTACCATCATTGCCCAACAACCCAAGATGGCACCGCATATTCCCAACATGGTTCAATATATTGCCGAGGATTTGCAGGTGACATCGATGCAAGTCAATATCAAAGCAAAGACCAATGAGAAATTAGGTTACTTAGGACGAGAAGAAGGTATTGCTGCGGAAGCGGTAGCCTTACTTTTCAAAGCTTAGTGCTACACTGAATTGGATCGTAATGCGGAAACTAGGGTAGTCGTGGTAACCGTAAAATTGTGATTGTAAGAATTAAGGAGAAAAGTATGAAACGCGATATGTTAAAAGGTTTGCTCAAACAATTACAAGATGGCTTACACAGCACCGAGCAGGTTGATGCTGAGATGAAAACTTTGCTACACAATCTGCATCAGGATATTGAAACTGTCTTAGCTAAGGAAGAAAGCCCAGATGATCCTTTGTATGTCGCCTTGAGTGATCGATCGCGCGCTATTTACGCCAAATTTGCCAGCAAACATCCGAAGCTGGAGCCTGCCTTACGTGAGCTAGGGAGTATGTTGGAGAAAATGGGCGTCTAAGGATTTCACGCATCATAAAAAAAGACGCTCGTAAGCGTCTTTTTTTATGGGTAAAGCGAGTGACTTAAAATTACTTAATCGCTGCTTTTTTGATCAAAGACTGTTGGTAAGCCTGAACTTTTTCCTGTACCAGACTTTCACCGATCTGCTGCTTAACTTCTTCCAGGGTAGGCAGTTTCAAAGGGCGTACGTCATCCAGTTTGATAATGTGGAATCCAACTTCTGTTTTGACTGGGGTTTCCGTGAATTGACCTTTTTTCAAAGACGTCAACGCAGTTGCAAACGCTGGTGGAACATTAGCTTGGGAAACCCAATCCAGATCGCCGCCTTTGCCGGCAGAGCCAGTATCTTTAGATTGCTTCGCTAATTCTTCGAACTTAGCGCCACCTTTTAATTTGGAAATGATGGCTTTGGCATCATCTTCTTTTTCTACCAAGATATGGAAAGGATGGAATTCATTATCACCGTTTTGTGCTTTCCATTTGTCGTAAGCTGCTTTGATATCGGCTTCGGATACTGGATTTTTTTCAACATGTGCACGCATCAATGATTGAATCAAAATTTGCTGACGAGCCATTTCGATTTGCAATTTCACATCTTCGCTCTTAGAGAAGCCAGCTTTCTCTGCTTCCTGCAACAATACTTCTGTACCAACCAAACGGTCCTTAATCATAGCGCGCAATTGTGGCGTGTCTTTTTGACCTTGTGCCAAAGCTTGCTTTACAAATGGTTCTGCTTTTGAAGCAGGGATTGCTTTTCCATTGACCGTTGCCAAAGTCTGCGCCATCGCAGGGAATGCGGTTACTAGAAGTACAACCAGCAAATGAGCGGGTTTAAAAGTCATTATCTGTTCCTAAAATACAAAGTAAGTACAACAAAAACGGTTAATAAAATGTTATTTTGGTGATTCAGAAGGACTTAACGCATGGATAACAAGTGCATGTATTTCCGTATGCATTAAATCGCCAACGGCATCATACACTAGTCGGTGGCGGGAAATACGATTTAAGCCTTCAAATTTATCGCTCATAATTGTAACAGTAAAATGTCCTGCACCACCTGCAGCGCCAGCGTGGCCTCTATGTGCAGCAGAATCATCTTTCAACTCACAGAAGTCTGGTTTTAAAGCTGCGTGCAGTCTTTGTTGGATTCGTTGAATACGGTCGCTCATTGTGGGTCCTGAATATGCTTTGCGAGGAAAAAACTTTGCAAAATTAGAAATGCCGGTAAAGCACCAATGGAGTACAACTTAAAGCTAACCCAAGTGCTTTGCGGAAAATTAAACGCCACATAAATATTGAGGATCCCCATGCTGATGAAATAAACCGCCCATATCAAATTAAGCTTACGCCAAATATCATCTGGCATGATGATTTGCCCGCCCATAGCCACTTTTAACAGATTTTTCTTAAAGAATAAATCACTGATCAAGAATGAAATGCCATAACACCAATAAATAATGGTTGGTTTCCATTTGATGAAGGCGTCATTTTGAAAATAGATGGTTGCGCTACCGAATACGGTAATGATGAAAAATGATATCCACAGCATCGCATCAACTTTTTTCTTGGAGATTAAGAGATAGCCGATTTGAACCACCGATGCGACGATTGCAAGTGCTGTCGCCAAAAGAATTGGCGCTTGTTCTAAGCTTATTCCATTGCCTGCAGTGAATTGTGAAAGTACTTGGTTGGCTATTTGTTGCGAAGTTTCGGCATTTCTTTCACCCCATTTGTAGGTAATAAAGAAAAAAATGACGGGGAATACATCAAACAAAAATTTCATCATGGTGTTAGTTTTTTGCCTTAAATTTGAGTGAAGCCGAATTAATGCAGTATCGCAAGCGGGTTGGTGCTGGCCCGTCGGGAAATACATGACCTAAATGAGCGTCGCAGATATTACACACTATTTCAATACGCGTCATGCCATGTGAGTGATCTGCAATTTCTCTCACGTTTTCAGGATTCAATGTTTTAAAGTAGCTGGGCCAACCGCAGCCCGAATCAAACTTAGCATCCGATTCGAATAAGGGCGTATCGCAACAAACACAAGTGTAAATGCCAATCTCGTGGTGATCCCAAAATTGGCCAGTGAATGCTCGTTCAGTGGCGGCATGCCGCGTTACCTGATATTCCATGTCGCTTAGTTGATGACGCCATTCGGCATCTGTTTTTTTGATTTTGTTCATAGTTGATGGTCGAAGTATGCAGTGAAATACGAAAAAGTTCTACGGGGTTTAAGAAGAGCAGCTAACCGATAGTTGACCTGCCCAATCTGGTGGCAATTGAGCATATTGGTCGAATTCAGGTTGATCAGCGAAAGGATTTACTAATATTTTCAAAAGTTTCTCAATTTCGCTAAAGTCTTTTTGCTCAGCCTTTTCGATGGCCTGTTGTGCCAGATAGTTTCGCAAAATATACTTTGGATTGACTTGATTCATCCGCAGCTGACGTTCTACATCATTTGAATTTTCCTGCTGTAAACGCAAACGATAACGCTCCAACCAGATATCCAAGCCAGCTCTGTCAAGAAATAAATCTCGTAGAGCATTGTCGTTGGTGCTGGGTTGATGCTTAATCTGACTCAAATTTCTAAAAGCGAGGGTGAAATCCGTTCGCGTACTAGCCATTAAATCTAAGTACTCAGCGAATAATTCATCATCATCGGGGATCTGGTCGAGTAAACCGAATTTTTGCCGCATCAGCTTATGGTAGTGAACCTCATAATGTTCAACATAATGCGATAAAGCTTCTTGTGTAGATTCTACATCACCAATTAAAGGCAATAGAGCTTGCGCTAGTGCATGACAATTCCATTGTCCGATTCGTGGCTGCATCTGATACGAATAACGTCCCTGACTATCACTATGATTGCAAATATGGGTTGGGTCAAATCCATCCATGAATCCAAATGGTCCATAATCCAATGTCAGACCAAGAATTGACATATTGTCTGTATTCAAAACGCCGTGCATAAATCCCACAGATTGCCAATGCGCAACTAATTGGGCGGTTTTGATGACGACGTGTTTCAATAGAGACTGATAAGAATGTTCAGTATTCTGTAGTTGTGGATAATAGTGCTGAATTACGAAGTCAGCCAATTGCTGCAATTGCGCGGGTTTTTCATGGTAATACCAATGCTCAAATGATCCGAAACGAATAAAGCTTGGCGCCGTTCGTGTAACAACTGCCGTTTTCTCGGGCATTTCACGCATCGTATATTGATCTGAACCAGTAATGCAAAGTGCACGTGAAGTGGGGATGCCGAGTCCAGCCATCGCTTCTGAACACAAGAACTCACGCACTGACGAGCGCAATACAGCGCGCCCATCGCCCATGCGAGAGTAGGGCGTCATGCCAGCTCCCTTAAGTTGAATTTCATGTCGTTCATTTGTCTGGCGTAGAGCGAGATCGCCGAGCAAAATGGCACGACCGTCACCTAATTGACCTGCCCAAATTCCAAACTGATGGCCTGAGTATACGGCTGCTAACGGACAGCTACTTGAATGAACCCGATTGCCACTAAATATTTCGACAAATTCCGGCTCTTTAATTTGTTCATCACTGATGTTGAAGGCACGTAACATAGCAGGGCTAGCTGCAACTAAGTATGGCGATTTTATTGGGCTTGGATGTAATGTTGTGAAGAATGGTGATCCTAATTTAGCAAAGCAATTTTGAAAATTAAGGGTGTTTTGAACTTGTGAATCAGATTGGCTCATGGGGAGGTGCGATGCCGCGACAGATATTGGATCACTATTTTGACAGAGAACCGGGATTCATGTTGAAACGGCGGCAGACTGCAAAGTCCGCCGCCGTTTGACGACTGCATATCGTGACGTATTATGTGCCGTGTCGCTCAACGACTTTGCAGCCATCGAGTAAGAATGACAAACTAATCACCAATACCAATTCACCTTCTGCAGAACGCGCAGTTCCGGTAATACCTGGCGTCGATATGCAGGTTAATGGTTTGATCACCAAGTCAGAAGTACCATCAACAGAGTCTACAGAAATGATATAAGGATTAGGTGCGGCAATCACGATGCCGACGCGCTCTGTGCTCTTTTCATAACCTAATACCTGACCAAGTGAGCGGATTGGTAATGGCCTACCTAAGTCACGTAACACTGGTTGTCCACCAACACTTTCAAAAGTTTCTGGCAACTCCACAACACGCTGCACAGTTGACATCGGCAATGCTAATGAAGCACCAGCGGTACGCACTAACATGGTTGGAACGATCGATAATTCGATAGGTAGGCGAATAATGAAAGTCGTGCCTTTGCCCAACTGTGAATTGATGCGGATAGCGCCACGATGCCGTTCAACGGCGGTCTTTACAACGTCCATCCCTACACCACGACCAGATACACTTGACGCGACTTCTTTGGTCGAGAAGCCAGGTAAGAAGACTAATTGGAATGCTTCATCATCAGTGCGTGCTTCATGTGCATTAATCAGGCCTTTGGAAATTGCCTTTTCACGCAGACGATTGGCATCCATACCTTTGCCATCATCTGTCACTTCAATCATGACACTGCTAGCTTCTTGCCATGCTTTTAACAAAATTTTTGCGCGTGCTGGTTTTGTCGTAGCAGCACGTTCGTCTGCTGATTCAATACCATGATCTAAAGAATTGCGGAGCATGTGAACTAAGGGGTCATACAAGCTATCAACAACAACGCGATCAACTTCAGTCTCTGCGCCGGAGATTTCAAGGTCGACTTCCTTGCCTAAGTCTTTTGCTAATTCACGAATTAAACGCGGAAATTTTTGGAACAGACGACCAACCGGCTGCATGCGTGTTGCTAACGTCGCGCGTTGAAGTTCTGTTGAATAGCGTGATGCACGATTCAAAGTTTCTGTCAGTGCAGACATTAGCGGAGCAGCGTCACCATCGAATGGAAATTGCGATAGCTTTTCCAATAAAACTGCTGCTTGGTTGGCTGCTTGCACAGACTCCCCTGCGACTTCTAACAATACGTCCAGCTTAACCGCGTCGATACGAATACTTTCTTCCTTGACTGGCGCGTTTTGCTTGATTTCATTGCTTGCCAAAGAAGTCTTGACCGCTTCCTGCTCTTGTTTGACAACAGGATTAAGTGGAACCACATCAGGCAATGTTCCAGCTGGCACTACAGCGCGGTAATAGGCATCCCAAGGCACCTCGCCTTCAACGACGGGTGCTACTGGTTCCGTAGTCGTGGCAACTGGTTGATGTGAGGCCGCCGTCTTCGGCGCCGGTTTGTTTGAGGTCGATTTTCCATCTATTGCGTCGTTCAGCAATTGCTCAAGTGCCGCAGGCATCGTCGATAATTGATCAGGATTCGTGCCATTTGACAGCGCAGTCAATTGATCAGAAACGAAGCCACTCGCTTCAAGCGCCGCTTCTATAGCAATAGGAGTGACTGGGGACTTCCCCGTGCGTAATGCGTCAAATAAATTCTCAGTCAAATGGCAGGCTGAAACCATTGCTGTCAAATTCATGAAACCTGCGCCACCTTTAATGGTGTGAAAGGATCTAAACACAGCGTTGAGGGTATTCATATCCTCAGGGTTTTTTTGTAGTGAGAGCAAATGCTCTTCTACATTAACCGCTAAATCTAAGGCCTCAACGACAAATTCTTTGAGCATGTCATCCATTTAGAAACCCAGACTATCAAGTAGGTTATCTACATCGTCCTGCTCTAATGCAGCATTTGGAACGGACGGTCCTTCCATCAATTCAATGGCCTTTTCTTTCAGTTCGAGTGGTGCATTGTCGAGCAATATTTGTGCTAATTCTTGTTCGACTGATTGCGTAATTACTAAAACTTTTTTGATGAGTTGCCCAGTTAAATCCTGAAAATCCTGTGCCATCATAATATCTAACAGGCGTGCCTTCTCAGCATCGGTCGAAGCTAATACCTTATTCGCAAACGATTTTGAATCAGATGCCAATAGTTTGAATTCGTCAACACTCATTTTTCCACTAAACAGCGTTGACCAACGCTGATCAATGTCTTTGGCATTTTTTGCTAAAACATCTTGTTCGGGGATTCCAACATCGGTTGCGTTAAGCACCTTGTTTGCAGCTTGTTCTGTTAATGTCGCTACATACTCTAATCGTCCTTGAGCATCGGAAATTTGCGATGCCACATCGGAAAGTGAGCGGTCATAACCAAGTTCGCGCATCGAATCGTGCATCATACGGACTAGATTTCCAAGCCGATCAAACATCGGTTTCGAAGCTTGTTCTCCGTCTTTGCTCAACGACATTTTATTGTGAGAATTTTCTACAGTAGGCTCTGAAATTGCCGTTGCAGCAACCGAAGCTGCACCTACATCTCTTTGATTGGACATCTCTTCAAACAATGCATCTAGATCATCTGCGGAATCTGTCATAATCTTTTTCTCTCCTAATTGCCGGTCGTTGGGTACGAACCTAATTTAAATGCTGTTGTTATTGATAACAAAATATTGGTGTGTATTCTATGGGAAAATTCATTACTTATATAAATGTAATTTTATTGAAATATTTACCTGTAGAAACCGCCCTTGCATGTTGTAAGGATAACCCTGAGCAACAAAATTTGTCATCACTTTATTGTGCATTTAATGAATTTAGTTACAAAGCTTGCGCTTTTGCAACTAGGCGTGCGGTAAATTTTTCGGGCGTTTCAATAATAAATAGGTTCAAGTTCTGCATTTTTCTTGCCAATTTCAATAATGCCTTATCTTTTGTGATCAATATATCTGCGCCAGCGTCACGAGATATTTCCAAAAATTTTTGATCATCTTTATCGCTGCATGTCGGAAGCTTAATGGATTTCTCTGGTTGATTTTCCACTGAAATGAACTCGTCAAAAGTTGATACAATCTGCGCGCGATTACTATCGTCGACTGGTAGATGTGGATAGTGCAGTACCGCGAGCCACTCATTTCGACAATCTTCTCTAGTGATAGCGATTAATTCTTTGTCGCATAAAGCCTTTAAAATAACTTGCCAGCGGGGATCTCTAAAAGCGAATAGATCTAAACAAACGTTCGTATCCAAAACTATTTTTGTAGGCATATTGTGAACCTCAAAGCGTTAATGTTGCATTAACGAATATTGGGCATCCTTTCTTCATGTGTTCGTTGCGATTTGACCGGACATCCATAGTGTCTTAATTTTTTTAATCAATTTTTATTCCATTTTATGTTGATACTGCTGTCTCCTGCAAAAAGCTTGGATTTCACCACGCCCGCTGTCGTTAAAAGTTCTACTCAGATTCAATTTTCGCAGGAGGTTGATTATCTCGCGGGAATTGCTTCGCAACTGTCTTCATCAGATTTGCAAAGAATGATGAAGATTTCTCCTGAATTAGCTCTATTAAACGTAGAGCGGTTTGCTCAATTGACAAATGCAAGTAAGGAAAAGATTGAACGACAAGCCGTATTTATGTTTGATGGTGATGTTTACAGTGGCTTACAGGCGAGGTTGATGTCAAAAAAAGAAATCAACTATCTGCAAAAAAATCTGCGCATCCTATCCGGATTGTATGGTTTATTGCGCCCTCTGGATATGATTAATGCTTATCGATTAGAGATGGGAACTGGGCTAAAAACAGCAGCCGGCAATAATTTGTACGCTTATTGGTCGGAAAAGCTTACTGCATCAGTCATTCGCGAGCTCGAACAAACAAAGTCAAAGTTTTTGGTGAATTTAGCCTCGGAAGAATATGCCAAAGCAATTAAGTTGAAATCATTACCTGTGCCAGTCATTCAGCCTGTATTCCAAGATTATTCCGCTGGCAAGTTCAAAGTTGTGTCGTTTTTTGCAAAGAAGGCGAGAGGCAGTATGGTGCGTTATTGCGCCACAAACCAAATCAAAAAAGCTGCGGATCTAAAAAAATTCAACGATGACGGTTACGTTTATGTTGAAGAGGAATCCGATGCCTGCCATTGGATATTTCGACGCAAAATGGCTGTATAAAATACGAAAGCCTCAAACTACGTGAGTTTGAGGCTTTTTGGGCTAACCACAATTCACCCAAGGGAACATTCGCGAAGATCTAACCTGCGCATCCCCTTGTCGCTTGAAAGCAGGGAATTAGCCCCAGAGTTTCCACCAAGATTTCTTGCTTCCGTAGGTTTCCAATAAGGTGCTTTTAGGGAAATTGCTAGTAAAAACTCGTCTTGCATCATCGCGCAGTTCAATCATACCCATTCCATCGTATGCCTTTACCAGTACAACCAAAGCTTCTTCAACAGCCGGTGCATCAGGATATTCTTTGATAGCGGATTGAGCACGATTGGCAGCTGCAACAAACGCATTTCGACGTAAATAATATTTTGCTACGTGAAGATCATATTGTGCCAGAGAATTCACTAAATACTTCATGCGCGCAATCGCATCTGGCGTATACTTGCTACTTGGGAATCGCGTTGCCAGCTCCTTGAACGCATCAAAAGAATCTCGTGTCGCTTTTGGGTCACGTTCAGTAATGTCTTGATTTGCGATAAAACTGAAAAAGCCCATATCATCATTAAAATTGATCAAGCCACGTAAGTAATACATGTAATCAACATTGGCATGATTTGGATGTAATTTTATAAAGCGATCAACTGCAGCTAACGCTTGTGCTTGATCGCCTTGTTTGTAATAAACATAAGCAATTTCAAGTTGCGCTTGTTGAGCATAAGCACCAAATGGGAAACGCGATTCAAGTTTTTCAAACAGTTGGACTGAACGATCATATGATCCTGCCGCCAATTCATCTTTTGCTTCAGCGTATAATTTTTCCGCCGACCAATTTTTACTTTCTTCGATTTTGTCGCCGAAAATGCCGCAACCAGCAAGTGATATGGATAGTGCCAGACCTAACAATTTTATATATTTAATGTGCATGAGCTTCGCGAGTGCATGAGAATAATTGACGGATTATAGCCGATGGTAATTAATGTGACACCAAATGACGAAATGATTTTAACCGATAGTGAGCTGGATCTTGATGAAATCGATCATGACACTCAGATAAAGTTCGCGGAACCAGTAGAACCTATCGAATTGACCCTGCCAGACAGTATTTGTGGTGAACGTTTGGATAAAGTGCTGTCCAAATTGGTCCCGCAATATTCCCGTGGCAGGATTCAGCAGTGGATAGAGGAGGGGCACGTCTTAGTCGACGGTAAGCCATCAAAAATCAAAACAACCATGCTCGGTGATGAGCATATCACTATTTTTCCGCAAGCTGCCGCCGAGGAAAACGCATTCACGGCAGAAGATATTCCACTCAACATCATTTATGAAGATGAGGCTATTCTTGTTTTGAACAAGCCCGCTGGTTTGGTCGTTCATCCAGCAGCAGGAAACTGGTCGGGAACCTTGTTGAATGGCCTATTGTTCCATCGTCCTTCATTGGCGGCGGTGCCGCGGGCGGGAATTGTGCATCGACTAGACAAAGATACCTCTGGTTTGATGGTTGTCGCCAAAACCCTAACTGCGCAAACGGAATTAGTGCGCCAATTACAAGCAAGAACCGTCAAGCGCGAATATGCTGCGATGGTGTGGGGTACGCCAAATGCTTCGGGCACAATCGACGCCGCAATGGCAAGACACTCGCGCGATCGTTTAAAAATGTCTGTCTCTCACAGTATTTTGGCTAAGCCAGCTATTACGCATTTTCAAAGAATTTCTACCGGTATGCTAGAACGCTTTCCTGTGAGTTTGGTTGGTTGTCAATTAGAAACCGGTCGCACCCATCAGATTCGTGTACACATGCTATCGCTAGGATTTCCTCTGGTCGGTGACACACTCTACGGCAAGCAACATTTGGCACGGTTTTTCCCTCGTCAGGCGTTGCAAGCACGTAAATTGGGCTTGATCCATCCAGTTAGTAACTTGCCGGTTGAATGGAATATTCCTTTGGAGGCAGATTTTAAGGATTTACTTGAGCGCGCAGGTATGGCACAACCATGAGTTTAGTCCGTGATGACGATACGGGCTTAGTGTTAATAGAGCCCGACTGGCCAGATTGTCCAGCAAATGTACGCGCTTATTCCAGTACCCGAATCGGAGGCGTGAGTTTGGCGCCTTTTGGCGACGCTGACGGCACCAGTGGATTAAATCTTGCCGACCATGTTGGCGATAATATCAACTCGGTGCGTATGAACCGAAGTTGTTTGTCGGATTTTTTTCCTCGCGATGTCACATTCTTATCACAAATTCATGGCACTCTGGCTGTTGATGCGACGGACATACGAGAAGGATCAATAGTAGAGGCTGACGCAAGCTTTACCAACCAACCTAATGTCTCGTGCGTGGTATTGACTGCGGACTGCTTACCGATTTTACTTGCATCAACGGATGGTCGATGCGTGGCTGCTGTGCATGCAGGTTGGCGAGGCATGGCTGGTGGTGTGATTGAAGCTACCGTGCAGGAAATGCGTCGCAAGGGGGGGCGCGAAATCACGGCTTGGTTGGGGCCAGCGATAGGTGCAAACGCTTTCGAGGTCGGTATCGATGTTTTTGATGCATTTACTCAGAAAATGCCGCAACAGCGACAAAATTTCAAATCGCAAGTGCGGGATGGAAAATATTTGGCTGATATTTATGGTTTAGCACGCACAGTCTTGCATAGCTTAGCCATAAACCGTATTTCAGGCGGTGAATATTGCACCTTTACCGAACTGGAACTGTTCTATTCGTATCGGCGTGATGGTTTAACTGGACGAATGGCTAGTTGGATTTGGATTGAGTAGATCCTGCTTCTCGCCTTAGTTGATCTAAACGTTCTCGCTCGGTCTTTTTGATCTGACGTTTCCGTGCTGGTGAACTAAGGATGTACAACACGAGCCCAAGTGGAATAATGCAGTAAAAAACAAAGGTCATGATGCCTGCAAGTAGTGAGGATTCTGCTAAAGACATCAAGAGTACGACATAAATCCACGCGATTGCGATAAGATACAAGAAGGCCATAGAATTTCGAATTAAGATGTTAAGTTAGTAATCAATATTTGGTTAGCAATGCTAGATTTATTATTGCCAAAATTTAGATCAGCATTTGTGACAATACTCTAAAACTAGGAAAATTGCATAATGAGTGACAACCCTCAGACGATGTACGCAAATTGGTTACAACAATTAATGCAGCAAAATCCATTACAAGAGTGGATGAAGGCAGGTAGTGTTGGTCTCAATAATCCCTTCGCGCAGGACTCGTCAATGTTGAGCATGCTGAAGGAATTTGGCGCCGAAATTGATCCTGCGGTCTTAAGCAGATTACAGTCCGAATATTTCTCTGAATTAGGTAATTTGTGGAAAGATTTTATTGCTTCAAAATTGCCACAATTTAATGACCGACGCTTTTCATCTACTGACTGGCATAAACAAACAACCCATGCATACAACGTCGCGGTCTATCTCCTGAATGCACGATTTTTGAACTTATTGGCTGAGTCAGTGCAGGCGCCAGAAAAGAAAAAACAAAAAATTCGCTTCGCGGTTCAGCAAATGGTCGATGCCATGTCCCCCGCAAATTTCTTAGCGACCAATCCAGAAGCGCAAGCCAAACTATTAGAAACGGGTGGCGAAAGTTTGATGACGGGCATTACCCAAATGCTTGAAGATATGCAAAAGGGAAGAATCTCACTGACCGACGAATCTGCATTTGAAGTCGGTAAAAACGTCGCAACAACCGAAGGTACAGTCGTCTTTGAAAATCGCTTGTTTCAGTTGATTCAATATAAACCGCTAAATAAAATGGTACATCAGCGTCCATTACTGATGGTGCCGCCGTGCATTAATAAGTTCTACATCCTCGATCTGCAGCCAGAAAACTCGCTGGTTCGTTACGCGATAGAACAGGGACATACTGTATTCTTGGTGTCTTGGGCGAATCCAGATCAAAGCATGTCGGATGTTACTTGGGATGATTACATCGAACATGGCGCAATTAAAGCAATCGAAGTTGTGCAAGAAATTAGTAAGCAAGATAAGTTAAATGTCTTTGGCTTCTGTGTCGGTGGCACGATCGTTTCGACAGCATTAGCTGTCTTAGCAGATCGTGGCGTTAATCCCGCGAGTAGTTTGACGCTTTTAACAACTTTACTTGATTTTGCTAACACGGGTATATTGGATGTTTTCGTGGATGAACTGCAAGTCAGTTTGCGCGAACAAACTTTGGGTCATGGTGGATTGATGCCGGGCCGTGATCTAGCCAGCACTTTTTCCAGCTTACGACCAAACGACTTAGTATGGAATTACGTTCAGTCAAACTACCTAAAAGGTCAAAAGCCGCCAGCATTTGATCTTTTATATTGGAATTCTGACAGTACAAATTTGCCTGGTCCGATGTTTTGCTGGTATTTGCGCAACACTTATCTCGAAAACAGTTTAAAAGAAGCTGGCAAACTAATGGTTGCAGGAAATAAAGTTGATTTATCCAAAATTGATGCTCCAGTGTTTATTTACGGATCAAAAGAAGATCATATCGTTCCTTGGCAAGCAGCATTTGCTTCAAGTGGAATCCTCAATCCCAAGAAGAAAAGTCGAAATCGCTTTGTCTTAGGTGCCTCTGGGCATATCGCTGGAGTGATCAATCCGGCTTCAAAAAACAAACGGAGTTACTGGATCAATGATAAATTAGGCAATGATTCCCAGGCGTGGTTAGATGCAGCAAAAGAACATCCAGGAAGTTGGTGGCCAGAATGGGCAACATTTTTGTCAGAACATGCTGGGAAAATGGTAAAAGCTCCCACAAAAGCTGGGTCGCTGGGTTATAGTGAGATAGAGTCAGCACCCGGACGATATGTCAAAGTGCGTGCTGATTAAGTTCTTGTTTTGTACCTAGGATAATCAAGTTTAGCAGTGCCTTTTATTGAAACTCTGGAGATTAAGTATGTCAAAGCGAATTGCTTATGTAACTGGTGGTATGGGTGGTATTGGAACTCCAATCTGTAAACGTTTATGTAAAGATGGCTACATCGTGGTAGCCGGATGCGGTCCAAATTCCCCGCGTAAAGATAAATGGCTCGCCGATATGCGTGCAGACGGCTACGAAGTGCATGCATCGGAAGGCAACGTTTCAGATTGGGAATCAACCCGCGCAGCGTTTGAGAAGGTCCGTACCGAAATTGGCGAAGTTGACGTGTTAGTCAACAATGCAGGCATTACCCGTGATGGACAATTTCGCAAAATGAGCAAGGCTGATTGGGATGCCGTGATTGATACCAATTTGAACTCTTTATTCAACGTCACTAAACAAGTAATCGAAAGTATGGTTGATCGTGGTTGGGGTCGTATTATCAATATCTCTTCTGTGAATGGTCAAAAAGGTCAGTTCGGTCAAACTAACTATTCAACCGCAAAAGCTGGCATTCATGGTTTTAGTATGGCTTTGGCACAAGAAGTCGCAACCAAAGGTGTCACGGTAAATACAGTTTCTCCTGGCTATGTTGGTACGGATATGGTTCGTGCAATTCGCCCTGACGTATTAGAAAAAATTGTGTCGGGAATTCCAGTCAAGCGCTTAGCTGAACCTGAAGAAATTGCTTCTATCGTCGCGTGGATTGCATCAGATGAAGGCGGTTATGCTACAGGTTCTGACTTCTCTATCAATGGTGGTCTGCATATGGGCTAATAGTTCGATTGTATTCGAATGAACTATTCCTAAGAATTTTGCACTAAGTAAAATGCTGTGTTAATACTGAAAGCAGCAAAATATTAAGTGCAAAATTCGATCGAAATGCTTACAGCAGAAGCGATGATTTGTAAGTGTTTTAGTTTTATTTTTAATGCAGTTTTTGAATGAGAATGCAATGAATAGCACAAAAAAAATAAGCAAGCATTTGATTAAAAAGTATCCAAATCGTCGCTTATATGACACCCAAACGAGTAGCTATATCACCTTGGTTGATGTCAAGCAATTCGTTATGGAGAATGACGACTTTGCTGTAGTAGATGCCAAAACAGGTGAAGATTTGACACGTAGTATTTTGCTGCAAATCATTTTAGAAGCTGAAGCTGGTGGTGCACCGATGTTCTCGAGTGTTGCTTTGGCGCAAATTATTCGTTATTACGGTCATGCAATGCAAGGCATGATGGGTTCATATCTTGAAAAAAATATTCAAGCATTTATTGATATTCAAAATAAACTGACTGAAGGTGCGAGTGGTGGTGTTGAAGGCAAGCCATTTAGTCCCGAAATGTGGACACAATTTATGAACGTGCAAGGCCCTATGATGCAAGGCATGATGGGGAACTATATTGATCAGAGTAAAAATTTATTTGTACAAATGCAAGAGCAAATGCAGAGCCAATCGAAGAATATGTTTGGTTTTCCATTTGTACCGGATGATAAGAAAAAGTAATAAATTCAATCGCTTGCGCCCTATTTAAACCAGCTAAGGCTGTCGTAAGCATCAGAGAAAAGGGTACAATAGCGAATTGCTTTGTATCCTTTTTTTATTATGTCTAACGAAACTCTGATCCCTACATCGACTCAAGTCGCACCAAAAGTTGGTTTTGTCTCCCTCGGGTGCCCGAAGGCTTTAGTCGACTCCGAGCAAATCCTCACGCAATTACGCGCCGAAGGTTACGAAACGGCTAAGTCCTATGATGGCGCCGATTTAGTCGTGGTGAATACCTGCGGATTTATTGATGCGGCCGTACAAGAGTCCTTAGATGCCATCGCTGAGGCGCTTAGTGAAAATGGTAAAGTGATCGTTACCGGCTGCTTGGGTGCGAAAAAAGATGCCAATGGCAATGATTTGATTAAGAGCATACATCCCAAAGTCTTGGCGGTCACCGGGCCACATGCCTTGACTGAAGTCATGAGTGCAGTGCATCTGCATTTACCAAAGCCGCATGAGCCATTCATTGACTTGGTGCCGCCACAGGGCGTAAAACTTACGCCAAAACATTTTGCCTACTTAAAAATTTCCGAGGGCTGCAATCATCGTTGCAGCTTCTGCATTATTCCGTCAATGCGTGGCGATTTAGTGTCTCGCCCGATTGGTGAAGTCATGGTCGAAGCGGAGAATTTATTCAAAGCAGGCGTTAAAGAATTGTTGGTCATTTCTCAAGACACCAGTGCCTACGGTGTGGATGTGAAATTCCGTACCGGTTTCTGGGATGGCAAACCAGTCAAGACTCACATGACGCAATTGGTAGAAGCGCTTGGTGAACTCGCAAAGCGCTATGATGCATGGGTACGTCTGCATTACGTTTATCCTTACCCGCACGTGGACCAAATCATTCCATTTATGAATAATGGACATGTTCTTCCTTACCTCGATGTACCTTTGCAGCATGCGCATCCTGATGTACTGAAACGCATGAAGCGTCCAGCGAGTGGTGAAAAAAATATCGAGCGGATTAGAGCATGGCGCGAAATGTGCCCGGAAATTACGATACGTTCTACCTTCATTGCCGGTTTTCCGGGGGAGACAGAGGAAGAATTTGAATACCTCTTAGACTTCTTGAAGGAAGCTGAAATTGATCGTTTGGGTTGCTTTGCTTACTCTCCAGTGGATGGTGCAACAGCCAATGAACTCGCTAACCAATTGCCAAATGAGGTACGTGAAGACCGCCGTCGTCGTGTGATGGAGTTGCAAGAGACGATTTCTAAAAAACGTCTGCAAGCAAAAGTTGGAAAGATGATGCGTGTATTAATCGATAGCCTTGATCGTAGCGGCGGTGTTGGTCGCAGCTCTGCAGATGCGCCAGAGATTGATGGTGTGGTATACGTTAAACCGCCATTCGAGCCGCATCGCAAGTTAAAAGTGGGTGAATTTGTTGAAGTGAAAATCACTGCTGCAGATGCACATGATTTGTGGGGCGAAGCAATCTAAGCCAGATATTGTATGAAGGTGAGGGGCGATTTTTCGCCCCTATTTTTTATCTGCGGCGTCTCTCTTTGTGAACTGATTTTTTATTTACATTTGAATTTATTAACGACAAGATTATGACAAATAGACAGCCTGGTTCAAGTACCGCGATTGTTCATCCCAAATATAAAGCGCCCGATGGATTTTCTGCATTTCCTACCGCGATCCATCATGCATCGACTGTTTTGTTTAAAGATGTCGATGCGATGCGCGCGCGCAGTTGGTTAAATAAGTCGACTTACACTTATGGCTTACATGGCACACCAACTAGCTTCCAATTGGAAGCCGAGATCGCGCAAATCGAAGGAGGTAATCATTGTGTATTGACACCAAGTGGCTTAGCCGCCATCACCTTAGTGAATATGGCTTTTCTCGAAACTGGTGATGATGTCTTAGTGCCAGATAATGCCTACGGGCCCAATAAGGAATTGGGCGCGTGGTTAAAACATAGCTTCGGTATCAGCGTGCGCTTTTATGATCCTATGATCGGTGGTGGAATCGCCGACCTAATTTTGCCGAACACTAAATTAATTTGGACTGAAGCACCTGGTTCGGTATCAATGGAAGTTGCCGATGTGCCCGCAATTTGTGTAGCAGCGCATAGCAAAGGTGTCTTGGTTGCTTTGGATAATACTTGGTCTGCAGGGCTTGCCTTTAAACCCTTCGAACACGGTGTCGATATTTCTATGCAGGCATTGACGAAATATCAAAGCGGTGGCTCAGATGTGTTGATGGGTGCGGTCATCACCAAAGATATTGAGCTAAATAATCGCTTGTTAATGGCACACATGCGCCTAGGTTTGGGCGTAGGCATGGATGACGTATATTTGGTATTGCGTGGCTTGCAAAGCATCAAGCTACGTTTTGAAGCGCATGACATAGCAGCACGCAAAGTGGCGACGTGGTTAAAGAGCCGTCCAGAAATCGCTAAGGTATTACATCCGGCGTGGGAAGATTGCCCGGGGCACGATGTTTGGAAACGTGATTTTACAGGCGCGGGCGGCTTATTTTCCGTGCTGTTTGATGAGAAATTTACAGAAGCGCAAACCGACAAATTCGTGAACCAATTGAAACTTTTTAAAATTGGTTTTAGTTGGGGTGGTTCGCATAGTCTGTGCGTTCCGTATCGCATAGAAAGCATGCGCCAAACCTGGGGCGACAAGGGCATACTAGTGCGTTTCAATATTGGTTTAGAAGATGTAGATGATTTGATTGCCGACATAGAGCAATCTTTGAATGCACTTTAAATTTTTAAAATTAGTCGAGGTTTACTTTGTCACTTGTTATTCGAAAAGCTGTCCCTGCGGATGCAGCCATTATTCACGGATTTATTGTTGAACTTGCCGTGTATGAAAAAGCCGAGCATGAAGTTAAGGCTAGCATTGAGGAAATTGAAAGTAGTATTTTTTCAGCCAATTCACCCGCCAAAGCGTTGATTTGTGAACTCAATGGTGAAGCAATCGGCTTTGCTGTTTATTTCTATAATTACTCAACTTGGCAGGGTAAAAAAGGCCTCTATTTAGAAGATCTTTACGTATCGCCAAGACATCGAGGCCTAGGTGCTGGTAAATTTTTGCTGCGTCATCTGGCGCAAATTGCGGTGGAAGAGGACTGCGGTCGTTTCGAATGGAGCGTCTTAGATTGGAATCAACCTGCAATTGATTTTTATGATTCTGTCGGTGCTAAGGCGCAGGCGGAATGGGTTAAATATCGTTTGGCTGGAGATGATTTGTTGAATTTTGCAAAATAGTGAAATTTAATTGTCTCTGATATTGGGTTGAGGATTTGATGTCGGTTCTGAATTCAAAAAGACGGTGGATATTGTTGGCGGTAGGTGGGCTATTGCTAACGCACTGTATTTATTTTGGTGCTGTTGAAAGTCACACATTTGGGTGTGATTGTTCCCGCACTAATTGCCTTTTTGATGATGCTATCGCCTTGGCTTGCAGAACCTTTCGAGATCTGGCTCGGAAAAAGTCCACTGCGTGTACGTTTGTGGCGATTAGCCGAACTTGGATTTGTCTTTTGGTTACTCACTTTACTGGTGTATTTTGCTGTACTTCTGCGTTCTCATGACCAAGTAGATACCGCTTTTCGCCCAGAGCTGATTGTCATTCTTGGGTCGAGCACGCCAAACGCACAGCCTTCTCCGGCACTTGTCGAACGTTTGCGTTTGGGACATAAGCTAGCGTTGGTCTTTCCAGGTGCGACGATTGTTGTTAGTGGCGGAATCGATTTTCGTCAAACAGTTTCTGAGGCGCAGGTGATGAAGGATTATTTGATACGGCTTGGTTTGCCCGAACCACGCATTATTGTTGAAGATGAGAGTACCAGTACTTACGAAAACTTACTCTTCACGGCAAAAAAACTGCAAACGCTAAAAATGGATCAGCAAACACGAATGATGATAGTTACTAGCGACTTCCATACACTGCGTTCGGAGTTGATCGCTACTAGAGTCGGATGGAAAGAGGTGAGAAGTGCTGGTGCAATAACGCCGCTTTATATGCGCTATAACGCTTGGATTCGTGAGTACTTTGCATGCCTATCCGGATGGTTGTTAGGGGAGTTTTAAATGCGATGTGATGTGTGTTCTGCCAACTTAGATTGATTACCAAATCGCCCATTGCTATGCTCGCGAAAAAGATCTTGTAGGTAACCGTATTGCTGTGATCCCAAAACATAAAAAACCAGGCTTCTTTGCAGAAGGCTGGTTTTTCTCGAATGCCAAAATAGCTTGGTCGTATTACTTGCTAGCACCCGAAGCCGCGGCGGCAGTAGCGTCGACAGTCGGCGTTGATGCTACCGAGGCAGCAGACTCTACTACAGGTGCAGGCGTACTCGCCGCAGCAGACGCTGCAGGCGCAGAGACGTGCTCAGAAGCCGCACCTGCATGGGCTCCAGCTTCACCCTGCATATCCATTTTGTCACCTGCTTTGAAAATAAAGAATAAAGCGATGGCCGCAAAAACTAAAAAACCTACTAGTGCTTTCCACATAAAGACTCCTCTTTTACTAAGTTAAAAAACGATAAAATCTAAACATCAAAACTTTGTTGCAATCGCGACCGCTAGGATCTAGTCATGTAATCGTCTGCGGGACGCGGATCCGATCCGTTTATTGTGCCTTCGCCGGGCGTAATAAATAAAATCGTACAGTTGGTTTCGACCAAGGCTGTGTGCCAGGTGCCTTTGGGAATAATCGCAAAACTACCTGGCGAGTTAAACTCAATCCGGCTTTCTACGCCTTTTGAGTACAAAAGCAGAGTCGCCTGTCCCGAAATTAGGTAAAGAGTTTCATCACCGTTTGGGTGCATTTCCCATGACACCCAATCGGTAGAAAATGTATATTCCGAGACCAGTAAGCACGCTTTACATTGTCCAAAATTCGCATCGAGCTCCTCGTAGATTTGATCTGTGACGGGAATTTCTGTTGCTGTTTGATTCGAGTCTAGAACTATAAAATTTGAGACTAGTTTTGGCTGTGACATGTTCGAGCACCGTATCTAAACCTGGTAAAGCGAGAAGAGAAGTCATATGGCTATCTTGAAATCCACGACACATTCGCTTAAATACTAACATCGTATTTGAGCTAGCTTTTGTGGTTTATCAAAGATCTGTCGGCGCGGGATTCACCGGCCCTACAAATTTTGTTCTTGACACCCATTCTCAATGCAACAAAAAAAGGGATAAAACCCAAAAGCTTCATCCCTTATTTCTACTTTTGCTATCCTAAATTACGCAGCTAACAACTGACGCAACACGAATGGCAAGATGCCGCCGTGTTTGTAGTAGTCAACTTCGATTGGTGTATCAATACGCAACAGAACTTTGACGTCTTGAGAGCTACCATCTGCACGATTGATGACTAAAGTCACTTCTTGCTGTGGTTTGATATCGTTCTCGATACCTTTCAAATCGAAAGATTCATTGCCAGTGATGCCCAATGAATCAACGCCGTCTGCGCCGATGAATTGCAAAGGCAATACGCCCATACCAACCAAATTAGAGCGATGGATACGTTCAAAAGACTTAGCGATAACGGCTTTTACGCCCAATAACTGCGTGCCTTTTGCCGCCCAGTCACGGGAAGAGCCTGTGCCGTATTCTTCGCCACCGAAAATCATCGTTGGCGTACCTTCAGCAACATATTTCATCGCTGCATCGTAGATTGCCATTGGCTCGCCAGTTGGTTGGAATAAAGTTTCGCCGCCTTCAACGCGAGAACCGTCTTCCTTCGCTGGGATCATCAAATTTTTGATACGCACGTTAGCGAATGTGCCGCGCATCATGATTTCGTGGTTACCACGGCGTGAACCGTAGGAGTTGAAATCAGCTTTCAAGACGCCGTTTTCTTTCAACCATTTACCAGCAGGGCTAGATTCTTTGATCGAGCCAGCAGGTGAGATGTGATCGGTTGTGATCGAGTCACCGAATACGCCCAAAGCACGTGCGCCAGTGATGCCTGTTGCAGCAGCTTTTGGTTCCATCGTGAAGTCAGCGAAGAACGGTGGTTCTGCGATGTAAGTCGATGCAGGCCAGTCGTAGACTTGACCTTCTGCCACGCCTTTGATGTCTTCCCACAATTTACCTGGTGCGCCTTTGACGTCAGCGTAGTTCTCTTTGAATGTTTTGGAATTCATTGCGAACTTCATCAACTTGTTGATTTCTGCGCTGGTTGGCCAGATGTCACCCAAGAAGATGTCTTTACCTTTGACGCGACCAACAGGTTCTGTCATCAAATCTTTAGTCATGTTGCCAGCGATCGCATAAGCAACGACCAACGGAGGAGACGCTAAGAAGTTAGAGCGAATGTTCGGATGAATACGCGCTTCAAAGTTGCGGTTGCCAGACAAAATAGCGGCGGCAACGATGTCGTTTGCAACGATGGCTTCGTTCATTGCCGGTGTCAAATCACCTGCGTTACCGATACATGTTGTACAGCCGTAAGCAGTTACGCCAAAACCGAGTTTTTCCAAATATGGCAACAAACCAGCTGCTTCCAAGTATTTCGTTACCACGCGAGATCCTGGCGCTAATGAAGTCTTAATGTGTGGAGAAACTTTCAAACCAGCTTCAACCGCTTTCTTCGCTAACAAGCCAGCTGCTAGCAAGACGCTAGGATTTGATGTGTTAGTGCAAGAAGTAATCGCAGCGATCAAGATGTCGCCGTTTTTCACTTTGACGCCATCTGTATTGGTGTACACCGCTGTAAGATCTTCTGCTTTTTTGTTGAAACCGCTTTCTGAAGTTGGCTTACTGAACAAGTCGGCGAAAGTAGATTTGACGTTACCGATTTCAATACGATCTTGTGGGCGTTTTGGACCTGCCAAAGATGGTGCAACCGTTGACAAATCTAAGGACAATTCTGTCGTGTAATCGATGTCGCCTTTTTTCGGGATACCGAACATCTTCTGTGCTTTGAAATAGCCTTCAAATGCGTCGATTTCTGCTTTAGTACGGCCGGTGCCTTTGAAATAGTCGATCGTTGCTTCATCGACTGGAAAGAAGCCCATCGTCGCGCCGTATTCCGGTGCCATGTTAGCGATCGTTGCACGGTCAGTCAGGGATAAAGTGCGCGTACCTTCACCAAAGAATTCAACAAACTTGCCAACAACTTTTGCTTTGCGCAGCATTTCTGTGATCGTCAAAACCAGATCCGTTGCGGTACAACCTTCGCGCAATGCGCCCGTCAAATTTACGCCAACAACGTCAGGTGTCAGGAAGTAAACTGGTTGACCGAGCATGCCAGCTTCAGCTTCAATACCGCCCACGCCCCAACCAACAACGCCGATACCGTTGATCATGGTTGTGTGAGAATCTGTGCCCACCAAAGTATCTGGGTAGTACACATCATTTTTCTTTTTATCAGTTGCTTTATGTACGCCACGCGCCAAGTACTCAAGATTGACTTGATGCACGATACCAAAACCTGGAGGTACAACGCCAAAAGTATCAAAGGCTTGCATACCCCATTTCATGAACTGGTAACGCTCGTTATTGCGTTGAAATTCCAGTTTCATATTCAAATCAAGCGCTTTCTTTTCACGGAAATGATCGATTTGTACGGAGTGATCGACGACCAGATCAACTGGGACCAATGGTTCGATATTCTTTGGATTTTTACCTTGCTTTGCTGCAACGTTACGCATCGCAGCTAAGTCAGCCAATAAAGGCACACCAGTAAAATCTTGCAAAACGACGCGAGAAACGACGAATGGAATTTCATCCGTACGAGCTGCAGTTGCGCCCCAGTTTGCCAATTGCTTGACGTGTTCTTCAGTCACTTTTTTGCCGTCGCAGTTACGCAAAACGGATTCCAACACGATACGGATAGAAATCGGCAGGCGAGATACTTTTACGCCCAGATTTTTTTCCAGTGCTGGCAAAGAAAAGAATTTACCTTTCTTGGTGTCAGTGATTTTGAAATCTTTCAGCGTTTTAAACGCGTCTTGATAATTGGCTTGGCTCATGGCTGTTCCTTATATTCGATGATGAACAATGAAGTGAGGTGATACGGATTTAAAACTAATCTTACAAATTCTTAACATGCTTCTGCACCATTGAATCTCAGATTTGTTGGCGCATATTTGTACTTATTTGACTTGAATTTCAGTGATTCCTGACGAGGCAATTTTTGTGCTCTTGCATTCGTTCGCTAATTGATTTCCGCGGCGTGAATCAAGAAGCATGCCCTTGGATGGAATATTGATCCACACCAAACCGACCTTTTGGTTTTCAAAACGATGCGCTCCGGTTGATGTTTCAACGCGGGTTAATTTGTAAAGGCGATTTCTCCAGCGCATGGCCAAGCTTTGATTATCTTCCGGATGGGCATACATCACAAGAGAATTGCCGAGCTCGCATTTGTATTCAGTGTCAGCACTTTGATCGATATTTGGTTCTGGCTCGCTTGTGTCGAGATCTGAATGTTTACTATCTGCCTTGGCAATTTTTGTTGTTTTTGTTTTAGTCGATTTTTTACTGATAGGGCTACTGGTGCCTTCTGCCGCAATGGCAGATATGGACAAGCCAGTCGCACATAAAATAATAAGTAACTTTGTTAATAGCCGTGGTGATGATACTGATGATTTCATGATGCCCCTCATTATTTCAAATTTGCGTCAAAATTACGCTTCATTTCTCGTGTCGTACTTACCTAGGCTAATTAGCTTAGACCAAGTATTGTGCACCTTCGGGCAAGTTGACGCCACTCATACTTGCTTTCTTTAAGACTGTCCAGTAATAGCGATAACTCGCCCTATCATGAAGGCGACCATGTAACTCTATCGGTCCCCAATGGTTTTGTTGTGCTGTACTCAAAATCACAACTGCCTCGTTAATCTCGGCACTACGCGGCGCCATTGATTTAATGATTGGCTTGATCTGGCTAGGATGTATGCTCCACATTCTAGTGAACCCAAATTCTTGTCCTGCTCTGGTCGCATCGCTGAGCGTTACCGATGGATCTTTAAAATCGGTTGTTACATTGTGCGATGGAACCTTGCCATACAAATGACAAGCCGCTGCAATTTCCAGTTTGGCGCGCATCACTAATGGATGTGAAAATTGGGCTGGGGAACGCATTGCACTCGCTGGAATTGCACCCCAATGTGACGATACGAAATCCATGATTCCGAACGACAGGCATTCAACTTGAGGAATTGCCGCCAAGGCCGACACATTTGCTAGCGAGGTCTGAGTTTCAATTAGCAGATGAATAGGAATGAGTTTGCGAATGTGAATTTGTGATAACTGGTTGATAGCATCAATGGCTGTGTTGACTTCATCGACCGTATTCACTTTGGGTAGCACAATGTAGGCTAGTTTTTCACAAACTTCATGAGAATTCAGAAGGTGGTGAATGTCTTGCTTAAACGCTGGGTGATCAAAATGATGAACGCGTACCCCGATACGATTGAATTGATTGATGTCTGATGCAACAATCTGCGTCAACATTTGTGTGTGCGCCAATTCATCACCGACCGCGGCGCCGTCTTCGCAGTCAAAGGTAATATCAAACATTGGGCCAAGCTCGTTTTGCAGACTTAAGGACTTGAGCATCAATTTTTCTGAGCCAGCATAGTGATCGCATACTGGTAAGAAAATTGGCGCTGCCTGATCTTGAAATAATGCCTGAGATGGATGCATCGGCGTTGATGTCATTGAAAGATCTTGTAGTGAATCGTCGTACGGTAAATCGGCTAGCAAAATTTGCTACCTAAACTCAAACTTAAACCAAATAAAAAATATGCGTAGACCAAAGGGCTTGCCCGATCGACAAGCCCAGTTTCAGGTCAATTAACCAACCAAGTGTTTCACGCCATCACGCTCTTCTTGCAATTCTTTGAGAGTGACGTTTATACGTTCACGAGAGAACTCATCGATTTCCAAACCTTGAACAATCGTGTATTCGCCGTTTTCTGTTGTAACAGGGAAGCCAAACATCGTTCCTTCTGGGATACCATAAGAGCCGTCAGATGGAATGCCCATGGTTGTCCATTTGCCGTTGGTGCCGAGTACCCAGTCACGTACGTGATCAATCGCTGCATTTGCTGCGGAAGCTGCTGATGATAAACCACGTGCTTCGATGATCGCCGCGCCGCGCTTGCCAACTGTCGGCAAGAACACGTCTTTGTTCCACTCTTGATCATTGATCATGTCTTTGACAGATGCGCCAGCTACTGTTGCGAAACGGTAATCAGCATACATTGTTGGGGAGTGATTGCCCCAAACACATAATTTTTCAATATCAGCAACTGCTTTGCCAGTTTTTGCGGCAACTTGTGACAAGGCGCGGTTGTGATCTAAGCGCAACATGGCTGTAAAGTTTTTAGATGGCAAGCTTGGAGCTGATTTCATTGCGATGTAAGCATTAGTGTTAGCGGGATTGCCAACGACCAATACTTTGACATTGCGTGATGCCACTGCATCTAATGCTTTACCTTGTACCGTGAAAATTTGTGCATTCGCTTCAAGCAAATCTTTACGTTCCATTCCTGGGCCACGTGGACGCGCACCAACTAACAAAGCCACGTCGATATCTTTAAATGCTGTCATCGGATCACTGTGCGCTGTCATGCCAGTCAATAATGGGAATGCGCAATCATCGATTTCCATCATCACGCCTTTGAGCGCTTTTTGTGCTTTCTCATCAGGGATTTCCAATAATTGCAAAATCACAGGCTGATCTTTGCCCAGCATGTCGCCGTTAGCGATTCTGAATAAGAGGGAATAGCCGATTTGGCCAGCTGCGCCAGTAACAGCAACGCGCATAGGGGATTTAGACATGGTATTTCTCCGCAGTGGTGTAAAAATAATATTGTAATGCTTTAATCCAGCAATTAGATTGAAACGTCCTATAGATCGTCTATCTCATCAAAACTGTCAAATTCAGATGCAAATGAAATGAGCGGCTGAAATGATAACGCCGAATAACACTTGCAAGCGATTGAATTTGTTATTTTGCCGCCTGTTTCGCCAAAAGAATGTCAAATATTGTCATCAAGATTGCGCTACATCATCATAATGCGTGGAAGTTTATTGCGCCCTATAGTTTGTGTCAATGGATATCTTATGTCTTATATAAGACATGATAAGTTTTTTACTTTTTGCTAGACTTTGTCATCGTTTTTGTGGTGAAATTGCGGCCTATGAATCCAACGGTAACATCAAATATGCAACCAAATGAGTCGAAAAGTTCGCCAACTTCCGATGCGGATTCGTATTTTTCTGCGGCACCGACCTTCAGTCCACTATATCAACAGATCAAAGGCTTGATTACACAAAGTCTCCAATCAGGCGAATGGAAGCCCGGTGAGTTAATTCCCAGCGAGATCGAGCTCGCTGCGCGCTTTAAGGTTAGCCAGGGTACGGTGCGAAAAGCAATTGATGAACTATCCGCCGAAAACTTAGTAGTGCGCAGACAAGGGAAGGGGACATTTGTTGCAACTCATCACGAAGCTCGCTCGCAGTTTCGCTTCTTGCGCCTCGTGCCAGATAGTGGTGAGCGCGCTTATCCAGAAAATAAAATCATTGAGGTTAAGCGTCTGCGTGCACCAGCAGAGGTTGCTCGTCTACTAGAAATGAAAGCGGGTGAATCTGTCGTTTTTTTAAAGCGTGTACAATCGTTCGGTGGCGTACCAACAATTTTAGAAGAGCTATGGTTACCTGGATCTATCTTTAAGGGCTTAACTATCGAGCGTTTAAATGAGTATAAAGGTCCGATGTACGCCCTGTTTGAATCGGAATTCGGCACGCACATGATACGCGCGCAAGAAGAAATTCGTGCTGTATGCGCAACCGAAAATACAGCAGATTTATTGTGCGTCGAAATTGGGATTCCGTTGTTGAGTGTGGAGCGAATTTCATTTACTTATGGCGATAAGGCGGTCGAGTTGCGACGTGGTTTGTACTTAACGAATGCGCATCATTATAGAAACGAATTGAGTTGAACCGCATTGTCAAGCAAGCTTGAACCAGATTATTTGCTTAAATCTTGATCAAATTGAATAATAATTCTCAGAAAACCGTCAAATCAGTTGGTGCAATGCATCAAAATAGGCGAAAATTATAAAGTTGTAGTGCTGAGTCATTTTGGGGGAGTTTATATATGTCTGAAGTTGTTAAAAATAAGAAGCGTTTTGGTGTGATGCGCCTTTCTGATGCTGTGTTTGGTGGTTACCGACTACCGCTCGCAGGATTTGTGTCGATTTTGCATCGTATTAGTGGCATGTTGATGTGTTTGTTGTTGCCATTCGCCTTGTACTTGCTTGATCAAAGCCTTCGCTCGGAAGTGTCATTCGCCATGTTGCATATTTTCTTTGCATCGATTCCAGTCAAACTCGTTGTGTTGGCTTTGGTATGGGCGTATTTGCACCATTTTTCCGCTGGTGTGCGTCACTTGTTGATGGATTTTCATATTGGTTTAGATAAAGACAGTGGTCGTCAATCAGCGGTCGCTGTGTTGTTCGTGAGCTTGGGCTTGACGACTCTCGTTGCATTGAAATTGTTTGGAGTATTCTAAAAATGGCGAATAATAATATTGGGTCAAAACGCCTGGTTGTTGGCGCAGGATATGGCATGCGCGATTGGTTGGCGCAACGCGTTACAGCCATTTTAATGGCGATTTACACCGTCGTACTATTGGTTTTGTTTTTGACTTCGAGTGAGTCTAGCTATGTCGCTTGGAGTGGTATTTTCGCGATGCAATGGTTCAAGCTGTTGACGTTTGCGGTCATTATCGCTTTGCTCTACCACGTATGGGTAGGTATGCGTGATGTTTGGATGGATTATGTGACGCATTCAGTTGTATTGCGTTTGTTGTTTCAGGTCGCCACTATCGTGTGGTTGATCGCTTGTGCTGGCTACGCCGCACAGATTTTGTGGAGAGTGTAATCGTGGCTGCAATCAAGTCTGCAATCCCTTCCCGTCGCTTTGATGCGGTAATCGTCGGTGCCGGCGGATCCGGTATGCGCGCATCTTTACAATTGGCAGAAGCTGGTCTTAATGTGGCAGTTCTGTCGAAAGTTTTTCCAACGCGTTCTCACACAGTCGCTGCGCAAGGTGGTATTGGCGCGTCACTCGGCAATATGTCTGAAGATAATTGGTTCTGGCACATGTTCGACACCGTAAAGGGTGGCGATTATCTTGGTGATCAAGATGCGATCGAATTTATGTGTCGTGAAGCGCCAAAAGTTGTGTACGAATTAGAACATTTCGGTATGCCGTTCGATCGTAATGCTGACGGCACTATTTATCAGCGTCCATTCGGTGGTCACACTGCTAATTTTGGTGAAAAGCCAGTGCAACGTGCCTGCGCAGCGGCGGATCGTACTGGTCATGCTTTGTTGCATACGCTCTATCAACGCAATGTTCGTGCTCGTACGCATTTCTTCGTGGAGTGGATGGCGATTGATTTGATTCGTGATGCCTCCGGTGATGTCTTGGGCGTGGTTGCATTGGAAATGGAAACTGGCGAAGTCATGATGTTGGAAGCCAAAACAACCATGTTTGCAACGGGCGGTGCGGGTCGTATTTTCGCGGCTTCAACCAATGCATTTATCAATACTGGTGACGGTATGGGTATGGCGGCACGTGCTGGCTTGCCTTTGCAAGATATGGAATTCTGGCAGTTCCATCCAACTGGTGTGGCTGGTGCAGGTGTTTTGATTACTGAAGGTGTTCGTGGTGAAGGCGGTATTTTGGTGAATAGCCAAGGTGAGCGTTTCATGGAGCGTTATGCACCTACTCTAAAAGATTTGGCACCACGTGACTTTGTTTCCCGCTCTATGGATCAGGAAATCAAAGAAGGTCGCGGTTGTGGTCCAAACAAAGATCACGTGATGCTGGATTTGCGTCACATCGGCGCAGAGACGATTCAAAAACGTTTGCCGTCGATTCTTGAAATTGGTCACAAGTTTGCCAACGTCGATGCAACTAAAGAGCCAATTCCAGTTGTGCCTACGATTCACTATCAAATGGGCGGTATCCCTACGAATATTCACGGCCAAGTTGTCACAACTAAGAATGGTGTGAATGAAGTGGTGAATGGTTTGTATGCGATCGGTGAATGTGCTTGTGTATCTGTACATGGTGCGAATCGTTTGGGCACTAACTCGCTGTTGGATCTGATCGTATTCGGTCGCGCTGCAGGCAATCACGTTGTCGCAAGTAATTTAAAATCACGCAGCAATAAAGATTTGCCGAAAGATGCTGCTGATTTGGCTTTGTCTCGTTTGTCTAAACTTGAAAACAGCACAGGCACAGAGCGCGTTCAAGATGTGGCCAATGCGATCCGTGGCACCATGCAGCAATACTGTGGTGTGTTCCGTACTGATGAATTGCTGCAAACTGGTGTTGAGAAAATTATGGAGTTGGATGAACGTCGTAAGCACGTTTCTTTCAAAGATAAGTCTAAAGTATTCAACACGGCGCGTGTCGAAGCTTTGGAGTTGGATAACCTGATCGAAACAGCGAAGGCGACTATCACGTCAGCAAATGCACGTAAAGAATCACGTGGTGCTCATGCACATCGTGATTACGAAAAACGTGATGATGAAAACTGGATGAAACACACTTTGTGGTATTCAGAGGGTAATCGCTTAGATTACAAACCAGTTGTGACTAAGCCGCTCACGGTGGAAACTTTCCAACCAAAAGCACGTACATTCTAAAGAGATACTACTATGGCACGTACATTAAAATTTCAAATCTATCGCTACGATCCGGACAAGGATGCGAAGCCTTATATGCAAGACCTGACGGTTGAATTGCAAGATACAGACAAGATGTTGCTTGATGCATTGCAACGTATCAAAGCGGACGTAGATGATTCTTTGGCCCTGCGCCGTTCATGCCGTGAAGGTGTGTGCGGCTCTGACGCGATGAATATCAACGGTAAGAATGGTTTGGCTTGCACTACCAACTTAAATGAGTTGTCTGAGCCTATTATTTTGCGCCCATTGCCTGGTTTGCCAGTGATTCGCGATCTGATCGTCGATATGACGCAATTCTTCAAGCAATACAATTCGATCAAACCTTACTTGATCAATGACAGTATTCCGCCTGAAAAAGAACGTCTGCAATCACCAACCGAGCGTGAGGAGTTGGACGGCTTGTACGAATGTATTTTGTGCGCATGCTGCTCAACTTCCTGCCCATCATTTTGGTGGAATCCAGATAAATTCGTCGGTCCAGCTGGTTTATTACAAGCTTACCGTTTCATCGCGGACTCCCGCGATGAAGCAACAGGTGCGCGCTTGGATAACTTGGAAGATCCATATCGTTTATTCCGCTGCCACACGATTATGAACTGCGTCGACGTTTGTCCTAAAGGCCTCAATCCTACGCGAGCAATTGGTAAGATTAAAGAGCTGATGGTTAGACGTGCTGTCTAAATCGTCTGATTAAGTAAGCTAGGTTTTTGTGCCGGGGTTCTGACTTGTGTCTGGAATTCCGGACTTTAAAGAAATGGAAAAATCATGTCAGGTGTTATGTCTGGCTTGCATCAAAGTGATCCAGTAAATCGAGCGAGGCTACGCTGGCGTGCGCGCCGCGGCTTATTGGAAAATGATTTGATACTCACGCGCTTTTTAGACGCGCATGAAGAAACACTGTCGGATGAGGAAGTTGATGCATTTAGTCGATTGATGGATATTTCCGATAATGAACTAATGGATTTGTTGATGGGGAAAACTGAGCCTATAGATCAACTCGATTTACCCCAAGTCAAAGCGCTATTGGCGCGCTTACGATTAGCATAAGATTTTGTACTTTTTTGATCGCATTTTTTTGCGCATTTTTTTCACTAACGACTCACCTGCAACGAAGGAAGAGCCATGACTAACTCTGAAACAAAAGCAACGCTATCATTTTCCGATGGCTCCCCATCCATCGAGATGCCAATCTACAAGGGTTCTATCGGCCCTGACGTGATTGACATTCGTAAGTTGTATGGCGCGACTGGTAAATTCACTTATGATCCAGGTTTCATGTCGACTGCGGCATGTAACTCTTCCATTACCTATATCGATGGTGATAAAGGTGAGTTGTTGTATCGCGGTTACCCGATTGAACAACTGGCGCAAAATGGTGGAGATTTCCTCGAATCTTGCTACTTGTTGTTGAATGGTGAATTGCCGAACGCAGAACAAAAGCAAAAGTTCGTGGATACGGTGACTAAGCACACCATGGTGCACGAGCAGATGCAATTTTTCTTCCGCGGTTTCCGCCGTGATGCGCATCCGATGTCCGTGTTGGTTGGTACTGTGGGTGCTTTGGCGTCCTTTTACCATGATTCTTTGGATATTAACGATGCACATCATCGCGAAGTGTCGGCAATTCGCTTGATCGCGAAGATGCCTACTTTGGTAGCGATGGCTTATAAATATTCTATCGGTCAGCCATTCGTATACCCGCGCAATGATTTGTCATACAGCGCGAACTTCATGTACATGATGTTTTCGAATCCCTGTGAGCCATACAAAGTCAATGAAGTACTAGTGCGTGCTTTGGATCGTATTTTGATTTTGCATGCAGATCACGAGCAAAATGCCTCGACATCGACAGTACGTTTGGCGGGCTCTTCCGGTGCTAATCCATTCGCCTGTATCGCTGCAGGTATTGCTTGCTTGTGGGGTCCTGCTCATGGTGGTGCAAATGAAGCAGCATTGAGTATGCTGGAAGAAATCGGCTCAGTAGATAATATTGCTCATTTCATCGAACAAGTAAAAGACAAAAACTCTGGCGTGAAGTTGATGGGTTTTGGTCATCGTGTTTATAAAAACTACGATCCACGTGCAAAATTGATGCGCGAAACTTGTTATGAAGTCTTGAATGAACTTGGCTTGCAAGATGATCCATTGTTCAAATTGGCAATGGCTTTGGAAAAAATTGCACTGGAAGACGAATACTTCGTATCTCGTAAATTGTATCCAAACGTCGATTTCTACTCTGGTATCGTGCAACGTGCATTGGGTATTCCAACTGCACTGTTCACAGGCATCTTCGCATTGGCACGTACAGTAGGCTGGGTCGCCCAATGGAAAGAAATGATTTCTGACCCAGAACAAAAAATTGGCCGCCCACGTCAATTGTTTGTAGGCTCACCACAGCGTGATGTGCCTGATATGGATAAGCGCTAATACCAAGCGATTAGACTGTGATAGTGCTAAATATTTAAGAGATTAAATATATCTTAAAAAAGCGAGTAAAAATTACTCGCTTTTTTATTGGCAAAATATGTTATTCTCGCACCTGATGTTGAAAGTCAATATTCCTCCTGTTAATTTGAAGTGGTATTTGTTTTCCTACTGTCTCAAAGTCTGGGTTGAAAATAGAATTTCGAATGAGTCCTTCCCCACAACTTGATGTGCAATCCGCTAACCGGTCAGGCCGTGTCGCGGAAGGTTAGATTAACCCGCTAATCTCGCGAAGCGCGAAGAAAGGTGAGCAATATGATGCAACAATATAACGCTAACTCGTATCTGTTCGGCGGCAATGCGCCGTATGTTGAAGAACTATATGAAGCGTATCTAAACAATCCTGGCTCAGTGCCAGATAATTGGCGTGCGTATTTCGACGCCATGCAACACGTTCCTGCTGTTGATGGTTCCGCCAAGCCTGACGTCGCACATGCGCCAGTCATCGCTTCGTTTGCCGAACGCGCAAAACAAGGCCCAATCCGAACTGTAAGTGCTGCTGGTGATGCTGAAATGGGACGCAAGCGCGTTGCTGCTCAACAGTTAATCGCTGCTTACCGCTTTTTAGGTAGCCGTTGGGCAAATCTAGATCCATTACAGCGCCAAGAGCGTCCACCATTGCCAGAGTTAGAACCAAGTTTTTATGGTTTTACAGACGCTGATATGGACACTCAGTTTAATATTAGCAACACCTATTTCGGAGCAGAGACTGCGTCTTTACGCGACTTGCTCAATTCTTTGCGCGATACGTATTGCCGTTCTATCGGTGCAGAGTTTATGTATATCGGTGATCCAGCAGAAAAACGCTGGATGCAAGAAAAACTTGAATCTATTCGCTCTACACCAAATTTTACTGCTGAGAAGAAAAAACACATTCTCGATCGTCTGACGGCGGCAGAAGGCTTGGAACGTTATCTACATACACGCTATGTTGGTCAAAAACGTTTCTCTCTCGAAGGTGGTGAAAGCTTCATCGCTTCGATTGATGAAACTATTCAACGCGCGGGTGAACGGGGCGTGGAAGAAATCGTTATCGGTATGGCGCATCGCGGTCGTTTGAACGTGTTGGTCAATACCTTGGGTAAAATGCCACAAGATTTGTTTGCTGAATTTGAAGGTAAACACGGTGATGATTTGCCAGCGGGTGACGTTAAGTACCACCAAGGTTTCTCCTCTGATGTTTCAACCCCAGGTGGTCCAGTACATTTATCTTTAGCATTTAATCCATCCCATCTGGAAATCGTTAATCCAGTAGTAGAAGGTTCTGTTAAAGCACGTATGGAGCGTCGCGGTGATAAAGATGGCGCGCAAGTGTTGCCAATTTTGGTTCACGGTGATGCGGCATTCGCAGGTCAAGGTGTCGTAATGGAAACCTTGAATCTAGCACAAACCCGTGGCTATGGTACAGGCGGCACAGTACATATCGTCATCAATAATCAGATCGGTTTTACAACGTCTGATCCACGTGACGCACGTTCAACTTTGTATTGCTCAGACGTGGTTAAGATGATCGAAGCGCCCGTTTTGCATGTCAATGCGGACGATCCTGAAGCAGTTGTGTTGGCGACGCAAATTGCGCTTGATTATCGTATGATTTTCAAGAAAGACGTTGTCGTCGATATTATCTGCTACCGTAAATTGGGTCATAACGAACAAGATACGCCAGCATTGACGCAACCATTGATGTACAAAAAAATCGCGCAGCATCCAGGCACACGTAAGATGTACGCGGATAAATTGGCGGCTCAAGGCACGATCGCCGCCGAAGCCGGTGATGAAATGGTGAAAGCCTTCCGCGATGCAATGGATGCAGGTAAGCTCACTGTTGATCCGGTGATTTCGAATTTCAAAAATAAATTTGCAGTGGACTGGATTCCATTCCTCAATAAGAAATGGACCGACGCGGCAGATACTGCCGTGCCAACCACAGAGTTGAAACGCCTTGCCGAACGCATTACACACATCCCGGCGGATTTCAAACCACATAGCTTAGTGGAAAAAGTCTTGGGTGACCGCGCAGCGATGGGTCGCGGTGAAATGAATTTGGACTGGGGTATGGGCGAACATTTAGCTTTCGCTTCCTTAGTATCTTCTGGTTACGCAATCCGTTTGACCGGTCAAGATGCTGGTCGCGGTACTTTTGTACACCGCCATGCGGTATTGCATGATCAAAAACGTGAACGTTGGGATGCCGGCACTTATATTCCTTTGCAAAATATCTCAGACAAACAAGCACCCTTCACTGTGATTGACTCTGTCCTATCAGAAGAAGCGGTTTTGGCTTTTGAATATGGTTACTCCAGCGCAGAACCAAATACTTTGACGATCTGGGAAGCACAATTCGGCGATTTCGCCAATGGTGCTCAGGTTGTTATCGATCAATTCATTAGCTCAGGCGAAGTGAAATGGGGTCGTGCTTGTGGTCTGGTCATGATGCTGCCGCATGGTTACGAAGGTCAGGGGCCAGAGCATTCTTCCGCTCGTCCTGAGCGTTTCTTGCAATTGTGTGCAGATAACAATATGCAAGTAGTACAGCCAACCACAGCGTCACAGATTTTCCATTTGTTGCGCCGCCAAATGATCCGTCAGTTCCGCAAACCTTTGGTTATCATGACGCCAAAATCTTTGTTGCGTAATAAAGATGCTGGCTCACCGTTGTCTGAATTGGCGAAGGGTAGCTTCCATACTGTGATCGGTGAAGTTGATGAATCTATCGATGCGAAGAAAGTGAAACGCGTAGTCGCTTGCTCCGGCAAGGTTTACTATGATCTGGTCAATGCTCGCAAAGAACGCGGTCAGTCTGATACGGCGATTATTCGCGTTGAGCAACTCTATCCTTTCCCACATAAGAGCTTCATCGCTGAACTGAAGAAGTTCCCAAATATGGTGGAATTGGTTTGGGCGCAAGATGAGCCACAAAATCAAGGTCCATGGTTCCAGATTCAACACAATATCTTTGAAAGTTTGGATGAAGGTCAGAAGCTCGCTTATGCAGGTCGCCCTGCAAGTGCATCGCCTGCTGTCGGTTACTACGACAAGCATTATGCACAACAGAAAGCATTGCTTGATGCAGCCTTTTCGAAACTTAAAGGCTACATTCTGACTAAATAATCTTAGGTGGTGCCGCTAATAAAAACGAAAGTGCGGCACCAAATAGACATCCTACACGGAGAAAAAACATGGCAATTATCGAAGTAAAAGTTCCTCAGTTATCTGAATCTGTCGCAGAAGCGACCTTGCTGACTTGGCATAAAAAAGTGGGCGAAGCAGTCACTCGCGATGAAAATCTGGTGGACGTAGAAACAGATAAAGTGGTGTTGGAATTGCCAGCACCAGCAGCAGGTGTTATCACGCAAATTATTAGCGGTGATGGCAGCACAGTGGTTGCAGGTCAAGTCATCGCAATGTTGGATACTGAAGCGTCCGCAGGTGCAGTCGCTAGTGCTCCGGCAGTTACCGCTGCGGTTGCTGCAACAGTCGCAGCTGCAACTAGCAGTTCAGCAGCAGGTATCGCGATGCCAGCTGCTGCAAAAATTTTAGCGGAAAACAATTTGACCGCTGGTGCAATTGACGGCACAGGCAAAGATGGTCGCGTTACTAAAGGTGATGCATTAGCAGCAGTCGCTAACAAAGGCGTACCAGCTGTTGCACCATTGGTTGCACCTGTTGCAGCAAAACCGGCAATGCAACAAGTGTCCGCGCCAGCAGTAGCAAATCTCGGTGACCGTCCAGAAGAACGTGTTCCTATGAGCCGTTTGCGTGCACGTATCGCTGAACGACTGGTGCAATCCCAGTCCACTAACGCGATTTTGACGACATTCAATGAAGTCAACATGGCGCCCGTGATGGACTTGCGTAACAAGTACAAAGACAAATTCGAAAAAGAACACGGCGTAAAATTAGGCTTCATGTCTTTCTTCGTCAAAGCTGCAGTTGCTGCATTGAAAAAATACCCGATTATCAATGCTTCCGTTGATGGCAATGACATCGTGTACCACGGCTATTTCGACATTGGCATTGCAGTCGGTTCACCACGCGGTTTAGTTGTGCCGATCTTGCGTAATGCAGATCAAATGTCTATCGCTGAAATCGAAAAGAAAATCGGCGAATTCGGTGCCAAAGCTAAAGACGGTAAGTTGACTTTGGATGACTTGACTGGTGGTACTTTCTCTATCTCCAATGGCGGTACTTTCGGCTCTATGTTGTCGACGCCGATCATCAATCCACCACAATCTGCTATTTTGGGCGTGCATGCGACCAAAGACCGCGCCGTGGTTGAAAATGGTCAAATCGTGATTCGTCCTATGAACTATCTGGCGATGTCTTACGATCACCGTATCATCGACGGTCGTGAAGCAGTTCTAGGTTTGGTCGCAATGAAAGAAGCACTGGAAGATCCGGCTCGTTTGTTGTTGGATCTGTAATTTCAATAATTACTATCACACCAAAATATGAATATTGCTGACGAAATTAAACGTCTGCACGAATTGCATCAGTCAGGCGCACTGACTGATGCAGAATTCGCTCAGGCTAAAGAGAAGTTACTTGCTTCATTTAATGCTAACGCCTCACAAGTAGGTGCCAACGGAGAAAATCCATTTGCGCATTTGAATCAATTGCGTCGTTCCAAAACCGATCAGTGGCTAGGTGGCGTATGTGGTGGCTTGGGCAAATTTACAGGGATGGAAACCTGGATCTGGCGCCTGATGTTTTTCCTGTTTGTCGCATGTTTTGGTTTCGGTGTTATCGCGTATTTGTTGGCCTGGATTTTTATTCCAGAGGAAGCATAATTCAGCAAAATTTTTGAGCGCCGGCAAGAGTCATCACGATTCGTTGCCGCGCTCATTTTTCATTTATTTTTATTTCAGCAAACCTGGCAAGGTAAGACTATGAGCAAACAATTTGATGTCGTCGTGATCGGCGGCGGTCCTGGCGGTTATATCGCCGCAATTCGTGCGGCACAATTGGGATTTTCCACTGCATGTATAGATGCATGGACCAACGAAAAGGGCGGTCCTGCACTTGGTGGCACTTGCACCAACGTAGGTTGTATTCCATCCAAAGCGTTGTTGCAATCTTCTGAACACTACGAACACGCTGGTCATGCATTTGCAGATCACGGTATCAATGTCAGTGGTTTGGAATTGGATGTTGCGAAAATGCTCAAACGCAAAGATACCATCGTTAAGCAAAATAACGATGGCATCGTTTATCTGTTTAAAAAGAATAAAGTCAGTTTCTTCCACGGTCACGGCTCTTTTGTCAAAGCGGCAGATGGCGGTTACGAAATCAAAGTCGCTGGCAAGGAAGAAGAAACCATTACAGGCAAACACATCGTTGTAGCCACTGGTTCGAATGCGCGTGCATTGCCAGGGGCAGCTTTTGACGAAGAGTTAATTCTGTCAAACGACGGCGCATTGAAAGTAGGCTCAGTACCGAAGAAACTCGGCGTGATCGGGGCTGGTGTGATTGGCTTGGAAATGGGCAGCGTATGGCGTCGGTGCGGTGCTGAAGTTACCGTATTGGAAGCATTGCCAACTTTCCTCGGTGCAGTCGATGAACAAATCGCTAAAGAAGCCTATAAACTCTTTGTGAAACAAGGCTTGTCCATTAACCTCGGCGTGAAAATCGGCGAAATCGTCAAAGGCGCAAATGATGTTACAGTCAATTACACAGACGACAAAGGCGCAGAACACAAAGCCGTTTTCGATAAACTGATTATTTCCATCGGTCGTACTCCAAACACCAATGGATTGAATGCTGAAGCAGTCGGCTTGGCGTTAGACGAACGTGGCTTCATTGCGGTTGATGGTGATTGCAAAACGAACTTGCCTAACGTATGGGCGGTTGGTGACGTGGTACGCGGTCCTATGTTGGCACACAAAGCAGAAGAAGAGGGCGTTGCTGTCGCAGAACGTATCGCTGGTCAACATGGTCATGTTAATTTCAATACGATTCCTTGGGTCATTTATACCTCACCAGAAATCGCTTGGGTTGGACGTACTGAGCAACAACTGAAGGCCGATGGCGTAGCATACAAAGCTGGCACTTTCCCTTTCATGGCGAATGGCCGTGCGCGCGCGTTAGGTGATACATCAGGTATGGTGAAATTCTTAGCCGATGCGACGACTGATGAAATTTTGGGCGTACACATCGTGGGTCCAATGGCTTCCGAGTTGATTTCTGAAGCAGTTGTGGCAATGGAATTCCGTGCGTCTGCCGAAGATATCGCACGTATCTGTCACGCGCATCCGTCATTATCGGAAGCGACGAAAGAAGCGGCACTCGCAGTGGATAAACGTTCTTTGAACTTCTGATCTGTAAGTTCATAGTCCTATGCAAGAAGCGGGGTAGATATGCAAGTGTCTATTCCGCTTTTAAGTTTTTGGTACATTTCAATTGAGTAATCGGTTCGCCGCCAAAAATTTACCACTATATTCTCATCACGATAGCCCAAGCATGAACGTTCACGAGTTTTATCAAGAAGCAATCGACAAGCGTGGCTTTCAAGTCGATGCCGCACAAAAACGTGCGGTAGATAGACTACAACAAGCGTATGACGATTGGGTAGCATATAAATCAAAACGTTCAAATCGCTTGGTGCGCTTGATCAGTCGACCAGAAGTCCCCCGAGGCGTGTACATGTGGGGCGGGGTAGGGCGTGGCAAATCGTTTTTGATGGATAGCTTTTACTCTGTCGTGCCGGTCGTTCGTAAGACCCGCTTACACTTCCATGAGTTTATGCGCGCAGTTCATCGAGAATTAGACGAGCTCAAAGGTGTAGCCGACCCTCTCAATGAAGTCGCAGCGCGTATCGCCAAGAAATATCGTTTGATTTGCTTTGACGAGTTTCATGTGTCTGATGTGGCAGATGCCATGCTGTTGTATAACTTGATGAAAGCGCTATTCGACAATGGTGTGTCTTTCGTCATGACTTCTAACTATCAGCCTGATACCTTATATCCCGATGGCCTGCATCGTGATCGTATGCTGCCGACAATAGCGTTGATCAAAGAGAAACTAGACGTCTTGAATGTCGACTCCGGCAACGACTACCGAAAGCGCGCACTCGAACAAGTGGACGCCTATTTGACGCCTCTTGGCGCCCAAACGGATCAGTTATTGCGTGACGCTTTTAGTCGATTGGCAGAGACGAAAGATGAAGATAATCACGTTGACATAGAAGGGCGTCGATTAAAATCCTTGCGTCGAGCGGGAACTACCATCTGGTTTGATTTCGCCACTTTATGCGGTGGGCCGCGCTCACAAAATGATTACCTCGAAATCGCCAGCCGTTTTCACACGGTGATTCTGTCATCAATACCGCAGATGTCGGCAGGTATGTCTTCTGAAGCACGCCGTTTTACTTGGCTAATTGATGTTTTTTATGATAATAAAGTGAAGCTAATTATGTCGGCCGAAGTGCCTCCGGAATTACTCTATATGCAAGGCACTTTATCGAATGAATTTCATCGAACTGTCTCACGTATTATCGAAATGCAATCACAAGAATATATGAATGCAGAGCAAAGAGAAATAGTCTCGATGCTCGATCATACACAAGCATATTAATAAAATTATGAAAATCGCCCAGCAAAAGTGTAGCGAAGTATGGCGGAAAGGGAGCAAATTAGCATTTGCATCTTTGTTCCTGATCGTTAGCTCTTCAGCGACAGCCGTCCAATCGCAGACAAACGCAGATAGCGACACAAATAAGGTGTCGATCGAAGTGATCGTTGCTGAATTGGACAAAGAATTTGCGCGAGGATCCATCGCAACAACGGCACTAGCAGAATTAGCACTGAATAAATTGGAACTTGTGCAGGTTCAAGTTCAAAGTCGTTTGCAGGCTAGAGAAGTCGCATGTCACGACGATTTTTTTACCAATTCCTGTTTGCTAGACGTGCGCCTCAAAAAGCGTCAATTACAAGAAATACTGCGTCAAATAAGTATAGAAGCCAAATCTTTCCTTCGACGATCACGTGTCGCTAAATCTCAAGAACCGGTAGACAAACCCTAAACTGTCAAAAGCCGCTCCAAGGCAGCATCTAAAGTCTTTTCTTGTTTTGCAAAACAGAAACGCACGAGCTTATTTTGGGTTTGTTCGCGATAAAACGCAGATACAGGAATTGTCGCTACGCCTATCTCTTGTGTCAACCAAGTGGCGAATTGGATTTCAGTTTCGTCTGAAATGGCGGAATAGTCGACGCATTGAAAGTAGGTTCCACTGACAGGTAAGAGTTCAAATCGGGAGCTCGCCAATTTGCGTCGAAAATAATCACGCTTTTGTTGGTAAAAATCCGGCAAATTTAAGTGGTGGCTAGGATCTTGCATGTAGTTGGCAATGCCTAGCTGCATCGGTGTATTAACTGTAAATACATTGAATTGATGTACTTTTCGAAATTCCGCAGTCAAAGCTTTAGGTGCCAAGACATAACCAATTTTCCATCCGGTCACATGGTAAGTTTTTCCAAAGCTGGAAATAATGAAGCTACGGCAAGCCAATTCCGGATAGGACGCGATCGACAAATGTAATTGACCATCAAACACCATATGCTCATAGACCTCGTCGGAGATGAGTAATATTTTGGTATTTCTAACCAAATTCGCCAAAATCTCAAAATCTTTCGGCGTTAATGTCATGCCAGTTGGATTGTGAGGAGAATTAATTAATATTAAACGTGTTTTTGCATTAATCTTAGACGCTAGCAAATCCCAATCGATAGAAAATTGTGCGTTTTTGAATTTCATACCAACCAACACTGGAATTCCACAGGCTAATTCTATCGTTGGTATATAGCTATCGTAGGCCGGTTCAATCACAATCACCTCATCGCCTGGGTGAACGCAAGCAAGAATGCTCGTCATAATCGCCTGTGTGGCACCGGCAGTCACGGTAATTTCGGCATCGGCATCATAAGTCGCATGGTATAAACCGGACACTTTTTCTGCGATCGCTTGCCTTAATACGGGGACGCCAGTCATCGGCGGATATTGATTGTGTCCGGCATGCATTGCTTGATACACATGTTCAATAAGTGCGCTATCACAATGAAAATCTGGGAAACCTTGCCCGAGATTGATGGCTTGATGGCTTTGCGCTAATGCGGACATGGTAGCGAAAATCGTTGTTTTAACTTTGGGTAATTTTGATTCAATCGAATAGTCGTTATTGATAATCATATCTGGCGTGCATAATTCGGCAGTAAAGTCGACAATTTTACTTTTAATTTCCGTACTTACGCGGGCTCCACTTAGATCTTCTCTTTATAAACTCATATTGTGCTCATATAGTCCTAGTCAAAAAATTTGGCGCACACCGACTATTTTCGATAAAGCACCGAATTGCGGGCTTTTTCCTGTTCTGCTTCTGACTTCGTTTTGAATTCATTCCTTGATAATTCAAGGTATAGAAATCTCAGTGTGCGGCTCCTAGCGAGACTCGTGTCGAGAATTTGGAATTACTCAACGATGAGGTGTGCAATGAATGACAATCAAATGATACTTAACCGACTCTCTATGGGCGCAATGGCAATTGACGACCATCACAATGAGACGTTCGATTTGGTCAATGATGACAGCCTTGCGTCTCACGCACGAATCGATATTAAGGGAATCCGTGCAGCCATCGCCAAAGTTGAAGCCGCCGAGGCGCAGATAGAAGATGAAACCAAATCTACGAAGCCTTCACTAGAAGTGGTTGAGGAACTAGCACTTGCCGAAATTCAGGAAATTGCAAATACAGAAGAACACAACTTGCTCAAGCAAGAAGCGAAATTTCAGGCTGGATTGCGTTTCAAGAATGAACAAGACGCGAAAAACTTGGTGATTGAACAAATCAAAATTGATACTCAACTTAATTTCAAAGCGAGAGTAGATGCGGAACAACTCGCCGTTGAGTCAGAAAATGCTAAACAATGGGCGGCTGAGCGTGCCGCAGCATCTTATGCTGCGAAACAAGAGGCCATAGAGCGTGCCAGAGTCGATGCTCGCATCGCTGAGCAAGCGAGGGAACGTGAACGCCAAGACCGCGAGGCTCGTTTAAATGCTGAATGTCTGGCCAGGGTCCGCAACGAATCGCAACAAATTAATCGTGAACGAGATCAGGCTGAAGCGATTGCCTTGGAAGTTTCTTTAAGCCGTACTCCACTAGAAATCAGAGCCCGTGAGGAAGCGCGCGGACGTGCCGTCTTAGAGCGCGAGTACGAAGCAATTGCGCAAGCCCGCGTTGATTCAGAAAAGCGAGCTGCAGACGCGATTCAACTCCGTTTACAAGCCGAAGAAGCCTTGTTGGCAGCAGCAAACCGTCGCGAGCAAGCCGAAAAAATAGCGGCAGAAGCTGCATTAGCCCGCAGTGAAGCAGAAGAAAAAATTCGCTATGCGACCGAATCACGGATTGAGGCAGAAAAAGAACTGCAATCAAAAGCCCTCATGCGGGTTGAAACCGAACAATATGCGGATGCCAACGCACGTGCACGATTAGAAGCGGAAGAGCAAGCTAACGAAGAGGCAAAACGTCGTCGCCAAGCAGAATTGGAAGCCACCCAAATGGCCAGACAGCGCCGCGAAGAAGAAGAGCGCGCTGAAAAATATGCAAAAGAAAAATCGACATTGGAACGCGAAGCAGTACAGTTAGCAAAAGAAAAAGCCGACGCAGAGCAGAAAGCGCTCGCCGCGATCGCGATGCAAACCGAATATCTCAAGCGCGCCAACCAAGCAGCGAACTCCAAGGCGAAAAGTGTCATTGAATTAGCCAAAGCAGAAAAACTGCGCGCTGAAGCAGAACAACGTGCGGCAAACGCTATTCAAGCCAAAGTTTTAGTTGAGAAAAAAGCGACTGAAGAGGCAGAGACAATCGCGAAAGTTGAAGAGACTCAGGTGGAAGTGTTGACCATGCAACATCAAGCCCAACAGGCAATTCGTATTGCGCAAGAAACGAAAGTTGTGGCTGAAAAAATTGCGCTGGAAAACACTGTTGAAAATGTCAAATTGGGTCAGCAATTGGCGATGATGGCGATTCAAAAGAACCAAGACACACAAGCATTGTTGGAAACCCAGCAAGCGCGTGTAGACGCTGAATGCCAAGCACTTGAATTGATTCAAGAGAAATTAATGCTGGAAAAACGCCGAGCTGAATCAGCGGAAAAGCTCCTGTTAGCGTCACAAGAAAAACTCGCTAGCGAGAAAGATGCAGAGCAAGCTGCCGTGGCACGCTTAAAGGCCGAAGAAGAAGCTATCGCATTAGCAGCGCAAAAAGAAGCGTTGGAACGTCAACAGCAACAAGCCTTAGAAGCAAGTACTGAGGCCGAACGTCGAGCCATAGAACAAGCGCAAGTGCAGGCAGAGTTGCAATGCAAGACCGCCGCACTGACACTATTGAAGGCGCGTCAGGTCATCGAAATGACTAAAGCTGAACAATTGCGTTTAGAAGCTGAACGCAATGCAGCGTTAGCGAATCAAGAAAAATTAGAAGCAGAACGTCAAGCCGCTGAGCAAGTATTAGCGCGTGCAAAAGCAGACCGTGAACATGCGCAGATGTTGTTCGCACGCCAGGAAAAAGAAAAGGAATCTAAGCTTGCGCGTCAGCAATTGCTGCAAGCTGAGCAACTGCGTTTACAGAAAATGACTGAGCATGCTGAGTTACAACGACAAACCGCGACAGTAGCCAAGTCCAAAGCAACTGAGGCGGTCGAATTAACTAAATTAATGCGCCAACGCGAGCAAGAAGAATTGCACAAATTGGCGTTGATTGAAGAGAAAAAAGCCATTGAGAAAGTATTGATCGCAGAAATTTCAGCAAAAGCGGCGGCCGAACAAAATGAAATTCGTTTAAATCAAGAACGCCTCGAATCTGAGCAAAAAATGCGTCAGATTGCGGAAGAAAAAGCGCATGCCGAAGAACAGCTACTCGCACAAAATCAAGAAAAAATTCATCTTGAGCATCAAATTAAGGAAGCCACAGAGTTACGTACTAAACGCGCATACGAACTGACAGAAATTGAAAAAACAAAGTTGCAAGCGCAGCAGACAGCCTTGAAAACATTAGAAGAAATTACCGTACTAGAACAACAACAAAAAGAAGCAGCTCAGCAAGAAGCACAATTGCAGCAACAACGCCTAGAGAAAGAAAGGGTGAGTGCAGCGGATACGAAAGAAAAATTGCTATTGGAAAAACAAAATGCGCAATTAGCTGAGGAGCGTGCCCGGATTGAATGCGAAGCGAAACGCTTAGAACAAGAAAAACTGCATGAAGAACAAGAATTACATGCAAAAGCGAGTGCCTATGCTGATTTACAAGATCATGCACGTCAAGTGCTGATTCAAAAGAAACAACGCATTGCACAGTTAGAAAAAGTAGCGCAAGAACGTTGTGCCGCTGACCAGGTATTACTGTCAACGACCAATGAAAAATTGGCATTGGAACAAATGGCACTGCAAACTCTGAGTGAGCAACAAATTCTTCAGCAAGAAGCATTGCGTAATGCCGCCATCAACGAAGCATCAACAAAACAAGCAAAGCGAGATGCTGAATTTGCCTTGAGTAAAGAGCTAGCTTTACATGAAGCACTTGCCGCAAATGCCGATGCACAAAATCTCTTCGCAAGTTTCATGCAAGAACGCGTGGAGCAAGAATTAAATTTACATCGATTGCATGAAGAACGCATAGCGAAGGAAAAAGAAGCGTTGAGTGCATTAGCTTTCTCGCAAACCGCAGAGAAAAATGCGATCGACGAAGCGGCCAAATTACAGGCGACTGAGGAAGAGAAAATGCGCCTGGCAATACAACGCCAAAAACAAGACGAACAAGCTCGTATAGAACTTGAAAAACTCATGCTTGAAGAAGCGAATTATTTGGCACTAGCCGAGAAAGAAGCTTGTGCACGTCTGCAAGCAAGCTCGTCTTTAGAGCAAAAAAATCAATCTCTGATCAACTCGATTACGATCGCGGAAGAAACCGCACGCATCGAAACGCAACTTAATGCGGAGATTCAACAAAAAATTGAAGATGAACAACGTGCTATGTTCGCACTGAATGAAAGATTGCGTATTGAGTCGATGCTGGCAGAAACTGAACGTCAACGTGCAGAGGATGAAGAACTGGCAAGCCAAATTACGCAAGCTAAATTTGCTACAGAAAACGCTTTATTACTCAGTTCACGTGAACACACTGCGGCACAGAAAACTGCACTCAATCTAGTTGAAGCACGTTTAGCACAAGCACAAGAATTGCAGCAGTTTGAAGATAACAGGGTCAAGTTCGAGACCCAGGAATTGCAAATACTGGAACAAAAAACGATCGCCGAAAAATACCTTGCCGATGAAACGCAAAAACGCATTGCGGTAGAGCAGGCCTACTTGCAAGAATGTGAACGCCGCGTGATGGCTGAACAGGAAGCTAGAATCGCGATTCAAAATCGTTTGGCCGCAGAAAACGAGGCCCGTGTTTTAGCTGAGCAGCAAACCCAACTAGAATATGAATTGACCGCAACAGCACAAGTGAATGCTAACCAATTATTGAGCTTACAGCAGGAACAGATGTCTCGTCTGGAATTCGAAACTGCTGCGGTAACTAAGGCACAAGAACAAGTATTAGTCGAGCAAGAATTGGCAGCCTTACATCAATCCACTTTGCTGGATATTGAAATGAAGCTAGAGGCAGAGACTCTCATTTTAGTCGAATCCCAACGCCGGGCTCAAATAGAACATCAAGCTTTGATGCAAGCTCAAGCGCGTTTAGAAGCAGAACGTCAGGCGGCATTGATTGAACAGCAAAAATTTGAAACAGAGTTAGCATTAACATTTGCGCTTAATGCAAAAGCCGATCAAGATGAAGTGCAATCCATTACAAATCAACAAAACCGTATGCAGCAAGAGCAGTTAGCTCAAATGGAAAACGGCAATGTAGAAGTAGAAAAACATATTGCTGCTTTATTGGCAGAACAAATTGTTGAGGCACAGACTTTACGCCAAATGAATGCAGAACGATTGGCACGAGAACAGCAAGCACAAACTTTGATGCAAGAACGTTTACAGCAAGAACAAAATGCCTTGGCTTTGGCTAATGCTAAGTGCGCTGAAGAACAAGCCTTGTTGGAAAAATCAGCGGCGCTCACAGCAAAATTGCAACACGAAGTGAAAATGCATAAAGAAATTCAAAAGGAAAATTCTATCGCTTTACAACAGCAGATCGAAGCGGAAAAACGTGCAGCAGAAGAATTGACTAAACAATTGTTAGATCGTTTGACGCTAGAGCAAGGTCATCACCAATTATGGTGTGATCGTGCTAAAGAGGTTTTGCAAGCCTCACCAGTACCGGTCGCGCTTGATTCATTGGCGATCACTAAGAAAAACCGTTCGTTGCGATCACCTGTTTTATTTAGTGTGTTGATGAGTATAGGCATGGTTGGTGCCGCAAGCTGGGGCATGTTGCAAGCGCAAGCAAGCAATATTTCTAGCGCTGGCATAGCCGCAAAAAAAGCGACTCCTCACAAAGTAGCTGCAGTCCAACAAGTCACCAATACAAAAGATGTCATGCGCATGACTTATCAATTGGAAAGCAAAAATTGACAGTGCATGGAATAGGACCGAGGCTAGGAAACTAGCATTTGACACCAAGATTTATCTGGTCATTTCTCAGTATTTTTAAACCAAAAAAAACAAGCCGCAAGCCTTTAAATCAGGCATTTTGCGGCTTCTTTTATGTGCGAACAAATGATGAAGTTATCTGAGTTCGATATGAATTTCTAAGCCACCAGACTCGTGATTGTGAATATGAATACTGCCACCATGACGCTTCACAATACGGTCGACAATCGCCAAACCTAGCCCCGAACCATTTGCCTGGCTACGTGCTACATCACCGCGTGTGAATGGACGTAATAGTCGTGGAATTTCAGATTCAGTAATCCCCGGACCAAAGTCGCGGAATCGTATTGATGCCCCTGATTGAACATCGGACGTAAGGGAGAAGCATTCAATTTGTAAGCTTAGTTGTTGCGTTTCTTGATTGCGTCCATAACGCAAGGCGTTTTGGATGATATTACTCAACATACGTTTAATCTCAATCTCTATTCCTGTGACATAAACGTTGGGTGTGATCTGCGCTTCGATGACAGTGCTTTGATCGCGCCCGAGGTCGAACAGTAAATGTTCCATCAATATGCTCAGGTTAAAGCTACTGAAAGTGGATTCATGTAGCGGTTTCGCGTAATCAAGAAATTGTTGAATAATGCTATCCATTTGATGTAGATCAGTTTGCATTGATTCCTTGGTATGCTGATCCAGATGTGCCATCTCCAATTCTAATTGCAGGCGAGTTAGCGGCGTTCTTAAGTCATGTGAAATACCAGCGAGAATGACGGTGCGATCTGATTCTATACGAGCAAGATCATTTACCATTTGATTAAAACTACTATTCGTTTCACGAATTTCTCTTGGCCCTGTTTCCTGTAGAGGCTCAGGATGATTTCCCCTTGCCAATTGGCGAGCAGCAGCGCTTAAGTCTGACAACGGAGCATTAATACGCCTTGAAATTAAGGCGGCGGCGATCAATGCCAACACCAAACTAGTGGCAGCCCAACTTGCTATTTGCCAACCGATTTCGGTCTGTAATCGGTCTTGTTCAAGACGTAACCAAAAAAAATCATCGTCAATTTTGAAGCTAACCCAAAAGCCTTCTTCGCCATTCACGCTCTTAGCAAATCGTGTTTCTTTCCCTAGTTTTAATTGAACCAATCGCCTTAGTTCAGTCAGCATAGGATTTTCCGTTAATGCGTCGATTTGATCCGTCTCTTCTAAGAGATAAATTCGAATACCTTCATTGCGCGCCAAGTCAATCAGTAATTCTTTACGACGCTCTTCAGCAGAATGCGTCAAAGCCGCACTAGTAATAGTAACAATGGAGACAATTTGATTCGAAAGCTGCTGTGCACGCGGCTTTCGATCTAATAATTTAATACTGACGAACCATATCGTCATACTCGCAGTAACCAATAACGCCAAAAGGAAAAAAGTACGCCAAAATAGGCCGCTTTGGATCCATGCCAAACGTCGTAAATAGTTATACATTAGTCCCATCAATACTCAAAAATAGCTGAATTGTCTCGTTTGAAATTTGGTTGGTGCAGTGTCCGTTGAATGAATCAATGCCTAGTTAGTTTGTCCATCGGGAATGAATACATAACCCAATCCCCAAACGGTTTGTATGTATTGTGGATTAGTCGGATCCACTTCGATTAATTTCCGCAGGCGAGAAATTTGCACATCTAAACTGCGATCAAACACTTCATATTCACGTCCTCGCGCCAACTCCATGAGTTTCTCACGTGAGAGCGGGTGGCGGGCATGGCGCGCGAATACTTTAAGGACTGAGAATTCACCAGTGGTCAAGTTGATGTGCTCTCCTTTTTTCTTCAAGTGTCGCGTAGATAAATCCAAGGTAAATTCGCCAAATTGAAAGACCTGACCATGCTCTGCAGGTGCGCCCGGTGCTTCTTCAGGAATACGTCTTCTTAAAACTGCATGGATTCTTGCCACCAACTCACGTGGATTGAATGGTTTCGGAAGGTAATCATCTGCCCCCATTTCCAAGCCAATAATCCTATCGACTTCTTCGCCTTTTGCGGTCAACATAATAATCGGCGTTAGATCGCCACCACCGCGTAGTCGACGACAAATAGATAAACCATCTTCACCAGGCAACATCAAATCAAGTACTAACAAATCGTAACGTTCACGGATCCACAATTTATTCATCGCTTGTGCGTTTTCTGCCACGACGACCTGAAAACCCTGCTCACTTAAGTAGCGACGCAACAGATCACGTAAACGTAAGTCATCATCCAATACTAAAATCTTGGCCTTAGTTTCAATCATCGTTTCTCCCGCTATCCGCCATTGAAAAAAGTCTCATCTTACTGCCAAATTGATGTGCGTTCTTTTACTGTTATTGAAGATTACAAACTGTTACAGTGCTTACAGAATATTCCTATCAAATAGATTAGTAGTCATTTACACTATGAATACGCTACAAATTAAATTTTGCCTAGAGTTGTGATTTTTTTGCAGCTTGTCATTCGTTGAAATTTTCAATAATTAAAGTGTTCATCTTGAACCATGTGGAAGGATAGTTGTGAATCACTTGAAGTGCGCATTTTGCCTACTGGCATTTTCATCAATACTTGGTATAAGTGTTGATGCCTTTGCGCAACATCAGCAAAATTCTGATGCACGTCAAAATTTAGATAAACGTCGATTTCAATTTCAGGAATTTCGCATGAATCGTCGGCTAGAACGTCAAGCCGACAACCAGACCGGAGCGGGAAATGAGCAGGAGGCTGCGTCACGTAAGGATTCGTCTTCGTCGATGCCTGTTAGTAACAAAGAAGAAAAAGCAAACGCCAAGTTTAATCGATTAAGTCCGGAGGAAAGAATCGCGTTACGACGTCAAATTCGGGAAGCCAGGCAAGATATCTACTTGCGTCGGCAAGAGAAAAACTAAGTTCACTTATCCTGAGTACTTCTTTGGTAAGTGTCAACTTGTCTTTTTCTTTATCAATAAATCCATAACCTAAATCCTCGAACGTGGCGTCACTAAAGAAGTTATCTACGATGCTGTTTCATGATTTTTTGCTGTTCACGCTGCCAATCACGTTCTTTTTCAGTCTCACGTTTGTCGTGTTGTTTCTTACCTTTTGCTAAGCCAATCTGACATTTCACTCGCCCGTTCAAATAATGCATGTTGAGTGGAACCATGGTGTAGCCAGAGCGTTCCACCTTACCGATTAATTTCTTAATTTCATCGGCATTCAGTAATAATTTTCGCGTACGAACCGAATCTGGGTGAATATGTGTCGATGCTGTCGGTAGTGCGCCAATATGCGCGCCAAATAAGTAGATCTCGCCATTCTTGATAATGACGTAGGCTTCCTTTAGTTGCACGCGGCCCGCGCGTATTGCTTTAACTTCCCAACCTTGCAGCACGATCCCTGCTTCGTATTGTTCTTCAATGAAAAAATCGTGAAATGCTTTTTTATTATCTGCGATGCTCATGCTTTTTTATTTAGTCAGTAAGAACTTCATTCATGAAGAAGGGCAATTTTGCGCTTAATCTCCGTGAAGAGCCTTGTTTCAGTTAAAATTCGGTCTGTGATCATACCAAATGACTTGAGATAATGGCAGTCGTCAAAAAAAACGTACTTGTATCCTATAGCGCAGAACAAATGTTTGCACTTGTAGAAAAAGTTGAAGACTATCCTCTTTTTTTGCCTTGGTGCGGTGGCGTTAGTGTCGCTGAGAGAACTGATCACCACTTAAAGGCGACATTATCTATCAATTATCATGGAATTAAGCAAAGTTTCACAACGGAAAATGTGAATTCTCCGCCGCACACTATGGAAATGCACTTGGTCGATGGTCCCTTTAAGCAATTACATGGGCATTGGACTTTTACTGCGTTGCGTAGTGATGCTTGCAAAATCGAATTTGATTTACGTTATGAATTTTCCAGTAAATTACTTGAGCATTTAATCGGGCCAGTATTTAGCAAAATTACGAATAGCTTTGTCGATGCATTTTGCGAACGTGCAGAGGTGGTTTATGGACAATAGTCAGGCGCAAACAAAAATTATTGTAGAGTTCTGTTACACATTGCCCAACATCGCACCAACTTTATTTAAATTGCAAGTGAATCATCAATCCACAATTGAAGATGCTCTTCAGTATTTGGCATCAACACAACTATCAGAAGTTCAATTCCTTTTGAATATGGGAAGTGTGTGGGCGATTTTTGGCAAAAAGAAAAGTGGCACACACTTATTGCAAGATGGTGATCGCATAGAGTTATGCCGAGCACTCATCGCGGATCCGATGAGTGCTCGGCGCCATCGAGCGAAACGCGAGCACAAGTCAGGGAAAATGTAGGCCTAAAAATAAAAAATTAGTCTTACACGTTCTATTAATTGCACTCAGATAAAATCTTTTTAACATCGGCCATTTCTTTGGAGCGCTGCGCTTCATCAATTGGCGAGCGCTCCCCATTTTTATCCCTGGTCATAATCAGCAAGCCTTCATCCAATGATTGTTTATACGACTTCGCTCGCTCACAGTTTTTTGTTTTATTTTCAGCATTCTGGCGTTCTGAATCGGCTTTTTTGTCAGCTTCTTCGCGCGCTATTTTTCGTTTGTTGAAGTCTTCATTTTTGCTCGCCGTAGTCACCGGTTTTTCTAGCTTTCCTTCAGTGCTCTTGTTCGCATCGTTCGATTGCGCAGCATTTTTGTCTTGACCACGAGGATTCCCAAAGGGTGTTTTAATGATTTTATCGCGGGGAACAGATCTAGGCGGTGGTGTATCAGAATATTGCTTAACACCTTTTTCATTCAACCAAATGTACTGGGCAAGTGCGACGTTGCTCGACAATAGCGCTGCAATCAAACTAGTGAGCAATAATTTACGATTTAATTTGTGATGTTTGTACATGATTCACTCGATTTCTATTCAGTTACTGCAACTTTCTTCATAATTTAAAGGGAGTTTTACACGGAACGAGACGGATCGGCAAGTTTTCTGTATAATTTACTTTTGCGCCTATAGGAAATACTATGCGTCTTCTTCAAAAAGCACTCACTTTCGATGATGTGTTGCTCGTCCCAGCTTTCTCAAACATTCTCCCAAAAGACACTTGTCTTGCGACGAATTTGACTCGTAACATCAAACTCAATATACCTTTGGTATCTGCTGCAATGGATACCGTGACTGAAGCACGTCTTGCTATTGCTATGGCCCAAGAGGGTGGTATCGGTATTATTCACAAAAATCTGACGCCAAAAGAGCAAGCGCGTGAAGTTGCCAAAGTCAAGCGCTTTGAATCAGGTGTATTGCGTGACCCGATTACGATTGCACCTACCACGACCATTCGTGATGTCATCGCTTTAGCCCAATTGCATGGTATCAGCGGCTTTCCAGTCGTTGAAGGAAAAACTGTCGTTGGTATTATTACTAACCGTGATTTGCGCTTTGAGCAAGAGTTAGACGCCGAAGTACGCGCCAAAATGACACCGCGCGAAAAACTTGTCTATGTCACAGAGGGGGCTGACTTAAGCGAAGCCAAGCGTTTGATGAATAAACATCGTTTAGAACGCGTATTGGTAGTCGATGAAGCATTTGAACTACGTGGCCTGATTACTGTAAAAGACATTCAAAAATCTACTGAACATCCGTTCGCATCTAAAGATAATTTAGGTAAATTGCGCGTAGGTGCTGCTGTTGGTGTGGGTGCTGATAACGATGAACGTATCGATTTGCTTGCGAAAGCAGGCGTTGATGTTATCGTTGTCGATACCGCCCATGGCCATTCCAAAGGTGTATTAGATCGCGTGCGCTGGGTGAAAACAAACTATCCCCACATCGAAGTCATTGGCGGCAACATCGCTACAGCGGCAGCTGCGTTAGCTTTAGTAGAGCATGGTGCGGATGCGGTAAAGGTTGGAATTGGCCCAGGCTCTATTTGCACGACGCGTATCGTCGCTGGCGTAGGTGTTCCGCAAATTACGGCGATCGCGAATGTGGCGGAAGCTTTGCGTGGTACCGGTGTGCCATGTATCGCAGACGGTGGGATTCGTTTTTCTGGCGATGTATCCAAAGCTTTGGCTGCTGGTGCATCGACTGTTATGATGGGCAGTATGTTCGCGGGCACAGAAGAAGCTCCAGGCGAGGTTATCTTATTCCAAGGCCGTAGCTATAAATCCTATCGCGGTATGGGTAGTTTGGGGGCGATGGCCGATGGCTCTGCTGATCGTTACTTCCAAGACGCCGCGAATAATGCGGACAAGTTGGTTCCGGAAGGTATCGAGGGGCGTGTTCCTTATAAGGGGAGCGTGTTGGCAATCCTATATCAAATGGTTGGCGGCGTGCGCTCTTCCATGGGTTACTGCGGATGCGCTTCGATACAAGATTTGCATGACAAAGCCGAATTCGTGGAAATTACGTCTGCGGGAATGCGCGAGTCACATGTGCATGATGTCCAAATCACGAAAGAAGCTCCAAACTACCGCGCAGAATAAGCATCGCCTAACTTAGAGATGTTTGACGAAGTGTTTTAGATACGGAGCAAGCAATGGCGACACTAGTGGAAAGTGCTAGTCGATTGGATTTATTTTCAGATAGCTCGAATTCCTCTCGAGCTAATTTCGAACGGTTCGAAGCAAAACTTGCAAGATTTGAACGTCTCGGCATTCACTTGTTTGGTGTAGCGAATTGCATCGTCAGCTTTGGTAACTTGCGTGAACGCTTCGATCGTGGTGAATCGATGGCAGCGATTGAGGCGGCATTTTGCGAAATCCTGGGATTTTGTGATGAAATTCGCGTTTTCAATAACCTCAATTTTGAGGAAGAATACGCGAATCACCCCTCTGTAAAGGGGCAACCACAATTAGTATTTTGTGCGCAACATCCGATTTTTGATACCAAAGATCACTGTGTTGGCTGCATCTATTTAATCGACTACGTCGAACATGAATTTGACGACGAATCACGCTTATTGTTCGCGGATTTAGCTGTTATGGTCGAGCGCGAATTATTGATGAGCGCTTTAAAAGTGCAATATGCTGAGCTGGTAAAGCAAGTCCGGAATTTGAAACGCGATGCTTTGTTAGATCCGGTATTGGGTATGTGGAATAGTGCTGCGATAACACGATCTTTGGGTTTGGAACTTGAGCGTTGTCAAAAGGCAGAGAAACCACTGTCTTTGCTCTACATTAGTATCAATCAATACCAAAATTTGAAAGATAAGTTTGGCACTAGCGTAGGTGATGCCTTTCTCCTGAAGATTGCTAGTCGCATGCGTTCATGCATACGTCCATTCGATGCACTCGGACGCTTTGAAAGCGATGCTTTCCTGATAGTCTTACCCGGTGCCTCAAATTTAGTCGCGGCAGCCGTCGCGGAGCGGATCCGTTTAGCCGTAGTTTCTCGGCCGGAATTGGTCGAAGATGAAGATCTGGAAATTGAAATTAGTATGGGAATTTCCTCAACTAGTATTTTTCCCAATGTAAGCCCAGAAACACTAGTCAAAAATGCGGAGAAAGCTTTGCTTGCCGCTAAAAGATTAGATAGCAATAGTATCGTTCAGGCAGAAGCAGAACAGCTTGATATTTCCCTTTGATGATTTCCTTTGAATTATGCACTCAAAAATTCTTATCCTTGATTTTGGCTCTCAAGTCACTCAATTAATCGCCCGTCGTGTTCGTGATGCGGGAGTATTTTCCGAAGTGTTTCCTTATGATGTGAGCGATGAATTCATCCGCAACTATGGTGCTGCCGGAATTATTTTATCGGGAGGGCCAAGTAGCGTGACTGAGGGCGACACGCCACGCGCACCTCTCGCTGTGTATGACGCCGGCGTACCAGTGCTAGGTATTTGCTATGGTATGCAAACGATGGCGGAACAGCTTGGTGGCAAAGTAGAAAATGGCAAGGTGCGTGAATTTGGTTACGCCGAAGTGCGCGCTCGTAGTCACACTAAGTTATTAGAAGGTATCAACGATTTCGTGACACCTGAAGGCCATGGCATGCTCAAGGTCTGGATGAGTCACGGTGATAAAGTTAATGAAATGCCTGCAGGCTTCAAATTAATGGCATCGACCGACAATTGTCCAGTCGCGGCAATGGCCGATGAAGACCGACGTTTCTATGCGGTGCAATTCCATCCTGAGGTGACTCATACGATTCAAGGCGAAGCGATTATTGGTCGCTTTGTGCATGATATTTGCGGCTGTAAATCTGACTGGAATATGCCAGATTATATTTCCGAGGCGGTTGCTTCGATTCGTGAGCAAGTTGGCGACGATGAGGTTATTCTCGGTTTGTCTGGCGGCGTTGATAGCAGCGTTGCTGCGGCATTGATCCATCGTGCGATTGGCGATAAATTGACCTGCGTGTTTGTTGATCATGGTCTGTTGCGCCTAGATGAAGGCAAGATGGTCATGGAAATGTTTGCTGAGAATCTAGGGGTCAAAGTCATCCACGTTGATGCTACCGCACAGTTCATGGGACATTTGTCAGGCGTCACTGATCCAGAAGCCAAACGTAAAATTATCGGTCGTGAATTTGTGGAAGTTTTCCAAGTTGAATCTAGTAAACTCGGGAATGCAAAGTGGCTGGCACAAGGCACGATTTATCCCGACGTGATCGAAAGTGCTGGTAAGGGCAAAAAAGGTTCACACACAATTAAGAGTCATCACAATGTTGGTGGTTTGCCTGATACGCTGAATCTGAAATTATTAGAGCCATTGCGTGAATTGTTTAAAGATGAGGTGCGCAAGCTTGGTGTGGCTTTAGGTTTGCCACATAACATGGTGTATCGTCATCCTTTCCCAGGGCCAGGTTTGGGTGTGCGTATCTTGGGTGAAGTGAGAAAAGATTTCGCCGATTTATTGCGCCGTGCCGATGCCATTTTCATTGAAGAATTACGCAATACTTACGTTGATCCAAATGCTGAAAAACCACAAACTTGGTATGACGCCACTAGTCAGGCGTTTGCAGTATTTTTGCCAGTTAAATCGGTTGGTGTGATGGGCGATGGACGTACTTATGAATATGTTGTCGCCTTGCGCGCGGTTCAAACGCAAGATTTCATGACTGCGCACTGGGCGCACTTGCCGCACGAGTTGTTGGGTAAAGTGTCTAATCGCATTATTAATGAAGTGCGTGGAATTAATCGTGTGGTGTACGATATTTCCGGAAAACCGCCCGCGACAATCGAGTGGGAATAAATTTGTCGCACCGCTAAACCGCATAAGCGAGCGCATTGCGTCGTTGCGAAGCCTCGCAATATCGACATATTGCTGCGTTTCGCGCCTAGCACTGCATCTCGCTTAAACGGTTTTTCGGCACGCCAATTTCTCCAATAGGATCAAGATTTTGAGCTACAGTATTAAAGAAATTTTTTACACTTTGCAGGGCGAGGGCACGCATGCTGGGCGACCTGCTGTGTTTTGTCGCTTTGCTGGTTGCAATTTGTGGACAGGGCGCGAGGAAGATCGTAGCACGGCGGTTTGCCAATTTTGCGATACAGATTTCGTTGGTACTGATGGTGAAGGCGGAGGCAAGTTTAAGACACCTCAGGCAGTTGCTGCGCGCATCAATACTTTATGGCCTGAGACGCACGAGGCGAGTAAGTTTGTGGTCTTCACTGGCGGCGAACCTTTGCTGCAACTAGACGAAGCTTTAATCGATGCGATGCATGACGTAGGTTTTGAAATTGCGATTGAAACCAATGGGACGATAGAAGTGCCGAATGGTGTGGATTGGATTTGCGTCAGTCCTAAAATGGGTTCACAACTCGTGGTGCGCAAAGGTGATGAGTTGAAGGTCGTGATTCCGCAATTGGGACAAGACTTAAAGGCCTATGAAGCATTGGATTTTGTCCACCATTATCTTCAAGCGATGGATGGTCTCTTATTGCAAGATAATCTGCATAAAGCCATCGATTATTGCAAAGCGCATCCGAAATGGAAATTGAGCTTGCAGACACATAAATTGCTGCAAATTCCTTAAATTAATTTTATTAGTTATCGGCAGGGCGTTATTTTGACATTCTGTCCGACCTTATGTTCACAGGCAATACATGTTAACTATTACCAGAAAAGTTGAATTCGATACCGGACATCGGATTCCCGATCACAATAGCCAATGCCGCAATTTGCATGGGCATCGCTATACCTTGCTGATTACCTTGACTGGTGATGTCGTCGAAAAAGACGGTGAATCTGATAATGGCATGATCATGGATTTTGGCGATATCAAAGCACTCGCCAACAAACATTTAGTCGATCTCTGGGATCACGCATTTATCGTCTATGAAAAAGATACTGTCGTGCGTCAATTCTTAGAAAGCATGCCGGGGCACAAAACAGTGGTGATCGATCGCGTGCCGACGGTCGAAAATCTGGCGAAGATTGCGTTTGATATGTTGAAAGATGTGTATCACGATCGTTATGGTCGTCATTTGTCTTTGACCAAAATCACTTTATATGAAACGCCTAATTGCTGGGCGGAGATTGACGGTTAAGTAAGGCATGTCGATTGTGTCCGGCTCGGCAGTGATATCTACAAATCCAGATGAGTTTTTCATGCGCGAAGCCATCGCACAAGCTCATCTCGCATGGCAAACGGGTGAAGTTCCAGTAGGTGCTGTCGTGGTCAAAGACGGTCAAGTCATTGCACGTGGTTTTAATCAACCGATAGGCACACACGATCCTACCGCACACGCCGAAGTCGTAGCCATGCGCGCGGCAGCCGCAGTGCTCGGCAATTATCGTCTTCCTGGCTGTGAACTATATGTCACACTCGAACCTTGCGTGATGTGCTCTGGCGCACTCATGCATGCACGCTTCACCCGCATTATTTTCGGAGCCCATGATTTCAAGACTGGCGCATGTGGCTCTATCGTCGATTTATTCAAAGAAGAAAAATTAAATCATCATGCCGAAGTGATCTCGGGCGTCTTAGCCGATGAATGCGTGCAGCTGCTTAAGGTTTTTTTTGCTGAGCGCCGCCGTGCCGCGGTAGAATCGCGTATCCAATCAGGCAACCCCGGCGAGTGATACGCAATATCAATCGCTGATTACAGAATATGAGTCATTAGCGATGCCCATTTCTTTTCCCAAAACACTTCCCGAACATCCTTGCATCGCCGTCGTTGCTCCCAGCGGTGCTGCTTTAGATGATACCGATCTTGAAGCCGGCTTGCAGGCGCTCAGAAACGCTGGCTTCAAGGTCATCAATTACTACCAACATACGGATCGTTTCGAACGATTTGGTGCGACTGATCAAGAGCGCTTAACCCAGCTTCACGCCGCCATTGACCATCCTGAAGTTGATATCGTGATGGCTTTACGCGGTAGTTATGGCATGTCACGCATATTGCCAGATATCAATTTGCAGAAGATTGCAAGCAGCGGTAAATGGCTGATTGGTTATAGTGACTTCAATGCTTTGCAATTGGCGATGTTAGCGAAAACGAGTGCCGCGAGTTTGTGTGGCCCTATGCTGTGTAACGACTTCACCCGGGATGAATTGCGTCCATTTACCCAGGACCAATTTGAGCAGGCTGTACGCGAGCGCAAAACTCATCTCGAATTTGAAACGGATCAAAGCGTTGAACTTGACCTTGAAGGCACGTTGTGGGGCGGGAATCTGGCCATGATTTGTCATCTGCTCGGTACTGAGTACTTCCCCCACATCGAAGGCGGCATCTTGTTTGCTGAAGATATCGCAGAGCATCCTTATCGTGTCGAACGTATGTTATTGCAACTTCACATGGCTGGCGTGCTAGTGAAACAAAAGGCTATCGTATTAGGAAATTTTTCTGCTTATCGTTTAGCTCCGCAAGACAATGGTTATGATTTTGCAGCGATGTTGAAATTTTTACGCGCGACTATCGGGACACCGATTATTACGGGACTTCCATTCGGTCACTGCGATGATAAAGCGAGTTTGATGCAAGGTTCAACAGCACGCCTAACGGTCACAGACGTGCAAGTAAGACTCACAGCAGAATACTAATCAATTCAAAAAACGGAGACAAAATGACAGACGCAGTGATCGTCGCGACAGCGCGTACCGGATTAGCAAAGTCATGGAAAGGTGCGTTTAATATGACGCACGGAGCGAGCATGGCCGGGCCAACACTCGCAGCGGTAATGAGCAGAGCTCAGCTAGATCCCGCCGAAATCGAAGACGTGATGGTTGGCTGCGCATTTCCAGAAGGCGCGAATGGTCGTAATATCGCTCGCCAAATTGCCTTACGTGCGGGCTGCCCGGTGACAGTTCCTGGTGTTACGATCAATCGTTATTGTTCGTCGGGATTGCAATCCATCGCTTTGGCGGCGCAACGCGTGATGTCTGGCGAACTAGATATTGTTGCAGCTGGAGGCGTCGAATCTATCTCTTGTGTGCAAAACGAGATGAATAAGCACATGCTTAGCGACCCGTGGCTACAGCAACATAAGCCACAAGTGTATATTCCTATGCTAGAAACTGCTGAGATTGTTGCTAAGCGCTACCAGATTTCACGCGAACGGCAGGACGAATATGGTGTGCGCAGTCAGCAACGTGCGAGCGCCGCCTCAGCTGCCGGTTTATTTGATGCGGAAATCATTCCCGTGACGACGACCATGCGCGTGACCGATAAGGAAACGGGTGAACATCATTTGCGCGAGGTGACGATTTCAGCGGATGAAGGCATACGGGCTGGGACAACATTGGAAGCGGTATCTCAAATCAAAACAGCTTTGCCCGATGGTGTCATTACTGCAGGTAATGCCAGTCAGTTTTCAGATGGTGCCGCAATGACCATCGTCATGAATGCCCAAGTCGCCGAGCGCAAAGGATTGCGACCATTGGGCGTGTTTCGTGGCTTTGCCGTCGCAGGTTGTGAACCTGATGAGATGGGCATCGGTCCCGTGTTTGCGATTCCCAAATTACTCAAGCGCGCTGGCTTACGTGTAGAAGATATCGGACTATGGGAACTCAACGAAGCTTTCGCAGTACAGGTTTTGTTTTGCGCCGATAAGTTAGGCATCCCGATGGATCGTCTAAACGTGAATGGTGGTGCGATTGCAGTCGGACATCCTTACGGTGTTTCTGGCGCCCGATTAACGGGACATGCGCTGTTGGAGGGCAAACGCCGAGGCGTGAAATATGTCGTTGTCACCATGTGCATCGGCGGAGGGCAGGGTGCTGCTGGACTGTTTGAAGTTTTATAAACGCGTTTTTGCGTTTGCTAATTTATTTTGATGATTAAAAAGATGTCTGCTTCGACCAAAAATTCTAGTGAAATTTCTCAAATTGAAAACCCCTTCCTCGATTATATCGGTATCGTTTCAGGTCAGATGAAAGAGGGCAAAGCGAATTTGTCTTTGGATCTGCACCACCACCACATGAACAGCTGGCAAATCACGCATGGCGGGGTCTTAATGACTTTGCTTGACGTCGTGATGGCAATGGCTGGACGTTCTTTACATGACGATCAAAAAGGCGTAGTCACCGTAGAGATGAAAACTACCTTCCTGCAGCCTGGCGGCATTGTGGGCGGGCGTCTTGAAGCACGCAGTGTCGCTTTTCATCAATCGACCACCATGTGTTTTTGCGATGGAGAAATCTGGAGTGGCGACAAATTAGTGGCAAAGGCGATGGGGACGTATAAGTATTTGCGTAGTCTGAAATCAAAAGCTGGTTTGGTGAAGATGGGTGGTAGTGATTAAATCTGAATTTATTTTGTTGTTTCGTAGGGCGGGTGCAACCCGCGCCGCCAGAACGTAGTACATCCGTGAACAACTTATCGTCATCGCGAGTTGCATCCGCCCGACAATAGCTGAACTAATATTTTTATTCGATCTGAATCGACCTTATACCCAACCCTTTTCCCAATTGCGTGAGAAGGGCGTAAATCAAAGGAGAAATTTAATATGTCCGATCATTTTCAACGCATCGTTCTAGCCTCACGCCCACAAGGCGAAGTGAGTCCCTTAAACTTTCGCTTAGAGACTGTGCCAGTACCAACGATTACTGAAGGCCAAGTTCTCATCCGCAATCATTTTCTCTCACTCGATCCTTACATGCGTGTACGCATGGATGATGTGAAAAACTACGCTGCGCCGCAAACTTTGGACGAAACCATGATAGGCGGCACCGTGGGGGAAATTGTCGCCAGCAAGAATCCACAATTTCAGATCGGCGACAAGGTCATCGGTATGATGGGCTGGGCGGAGATGGGTGTGTCGGATGGGAGCTTATTGCGCAAACTAGATACAACACATATTCCTCTATCTGCTTACCTCGGCGCGGTGGGTATTCCAGGAATGACTGCTTGGTTTGGCTTGACTCAAATCATGCAAGCGAAAGAGGGCGAGACTATCGTCGTCTCTGCTGCAAGTGGAGCGGTTGGTAGTGTCGTTGGGCAACTTGCGAAATTGCGCGGCTGCCGTGCAGTTGGTATCGCTGGCGGCGCTGAGAAATGTGCATATGTCGTAGATGAATTGGGTTTTGATGCATGTATCGACTATAAAGCGGGAAACTTGGCAGAGCGGCTCGCAGCGGCGACCCCGAATGGCATCGATGCGATCTTCGAGAACGTCGGTGGCACTAGCTTTGATGCATGCCTGTCACGCGTGAATCCGTTTGCACGCATTGCCTTGTGTGGCATGATCGCGGGCTATGACGGTGGTGACATGGCGATCCACAATGCGCGGATTTTACTCAGTATGCGTGTGACTTTACGCGGCTTTATCATTTCCGAACATTTGGATTTGTGGCCGCAGGGCCTGAAGGAATTGGGCGTGCTAGTCGCCCAAGGAAAATTAAAATTCAGAGAAAGTATTGCGTCAAATTTAGCCGCGGCACCTGATGCGTTTATCGGTCTGCTCAAAGGCAAAAACCTCGGTAAACAATTAGTGCGACTGATTCCTGAATAAATATTGAATGACATCAGAAAGAAAAAAATGAACACGAATTTACAAGTAAAACTCGGTGAATGGTCAGAATTGCAGGCTGATGCGCAAGCTGTACGTACCGCTGTATTCGTTGAAGAACAAAAAATTCCCGCTGCACTCGAATGGGATGCGATGGATGTTCAGTGCCTCCATGCAGTGGCGTACGACGCACAGGGTAAAGCAATAGGCACGGGGCGCTTGCTGCCAGACGGGCACATAGGCCGCATGGCAGTCTTAAGTACAGCGCGCAACTGTGGTGTCGGCGCAGAGATCCTGCGTCAATTGATGGCACAGGCGAAGAGTCGTGGTATGCAAGCCGTACAGCTGAATGCGCAAATTTCGGCTGAACCGTTTTATCAGCGCGAAGGCTTTCATCGCGAAGGTGATCTGTTTATGGAAGCGGGCATTGAGCACGTGCACATGAATAAAACGCTGTAACTATCTTCCAAGGAATATTCATTTTGTTGCTGAATATTCTCCGTTCAAAAAATAAGCCAATTCCAAAGCCAATTACTTTAGAATTGGCTTTTTTGTTAATTGTCGCTCTCGCGAGCCTTTCCTGACATGAGCCAACACAGCCAGTTCACCCTATTAAAAGAACGCCGCTTTGCGCCATTTTTCTGGACGCAATTTTTTGGGGCATTTAATGACAATGTTTTCAAAACTGCTTTGCTCACGGTACTGACTTACGATGCCTTAACTTGGACCACGATGAATGTTGGTTTGTTGAACAATCTGATTCCAGGTTTATTCATTTTGCCCTTCGTCTTATTCTCCGCAACATCCGGACAGCTTGCTGACAAGTTTGAGAAAGGAAAAGTAGCACGCTACGTGAAGTTACTTGAAATCGGCATCATGGTAATCGCTGCTTTTGGTTGGATGACACATAACATCTGGGTATTGGTCGCTGCAGTTGCGGGGATGGGGATCCACTCCACTTTATTCGGTCCGGTGAAATACGCATATCTGCCACAACATTTACATGCGGATGAATTGGTGGGTGGAAATGGTGTGATTGAAATGGGCACCTTCGTCGGTATTCTTTTAGGAGAAATATTGGGTGCGATGTTGGTCGTGCACAAGCCCTGGGGCGTTCAACTGGTCGCTGGCGGATGTATTTTAATCGCGGTGTTAGGTTGGGTGTTTAGTTTACGTATTCCTGTCTCACCTGCGCCCGTACCCGAATTAAAAATCAATTGGAATCCCGCTACCGAAACTGTACGTAATCTTAGTTTTAGTAAAAAAAATCGCCCAGTATTTTTGTCTTTATTAGCTAACTCTTGGTTCTGGTTTTATGGCGCGATCTTGCTCGCACAATTTCCACTCTACGCCAAAGACTATCTGCACGGTGATCATAGTGTCTTCGTCTTTTTATTGACGATTTTTTCTTTTGGTATCGGCGCAGGTTCTTTGCTGTGCGAACGATTGTCGGGACACAAAGTAGAAATTGGCTTGGTTCCATTCGGCGCAATCGGTTTGTCGATCTTCGGTTTTGATTTGTATTTGTCGAGTTTAATGTACACCAACACAGCAGCAGTGACCGCAATGACTTTTATCGATCAGGTCGGCAGTTACAAAATCTTGTTTGATATTTTTATGATCGGTATTTTTGGTGGCCTGTATATCGTGCCGTTGTTCGCCCTGATCCAAACCCGTTGTGATCCTAAACATCTATCGCGCACAATTGCCGGCATGAATATCATGAATGCCTTATTCATGGTCGTAGCGGCTTTGGCAGCGATGCTGATGTTGAAGCAAGGATTTACGATTCCACAAATTTTTATGGCAACAGCGATTTTGAATGCGCTTGTTGCGATCTATATTTTCAGTGTAGTGCCAGAATTCTTGATGCGTTTTGTGGCGTGGATATTGATACACACGGTGCATCGCGTGAAAGGAATCAATGTCGACAAAATTCCGGAAGAGGGCGCTGCTGTATTGGTATGTAATCATGTCAGCTACATGGATGCGATTGTTATTATGGCGTATAGTCCGCGTCCAATTCGTTTTGTGATGGATCACGGAATTTTTAAAATCCCTTTTTTGTCTTGGATTTTCCGTACTGCAAAGGCGATTCCGATTGCATCCGCTAAAGATAATCCTTGGTTGATGGAGAAGTCTTTCGTCGATATTGCACAGGCACTGCATGAAGGGGATTTAGTTTGTATTTTCCCTGAAGGGAAATTGACTCGCGATGGGGAGATCAACGAATTTAAAGGTGGGGTAATGAAAATCGTCGAACGTACTCCAGTACCGGTGATCCCTATGGCATTACGTGGACTGTGGGGTAGCCTGCTGTCCCGTGATAAAGGAAACCCCTTTCATCGCTCATTCCGCCGTGGACCGTTTTCTCGTTTGGAATTAGTCGTCGGTGAACCACAAGATCCAGATAAAATTTCACCGGAGCGCTTGCAGCAACAAGTGAAGGAATTGCGAGGGGATTGGAAGTAGCAATTGAGCTAAACCGGAAAATAGAACAATAAAAAACGCCCTGATTGAAATTTTCAGGGCGCTGATATGGATGCTCATTATGTATCTCTAGGTCGATACTTTAAACCGTCGCCGCAACCATCCAATGAAACCACCAATCATCGGTAATTTTTCCCACAACTCTTCAGCCGCGTCCCAATAATCACGGTGGTCGGTGATCAATCCTTGAGCGTTAAAAGTCAGCATAGAACCACCTTTGACGACATAATTTTTACCACGCAAGCCAAAATGAAATTCCCAAGTGAGGAACGCTTTTTGATCTTGTTCTATCACTTCATCAAAGATGAAGCGGGGCTCTTGTGTCGTCACGAACATGTGTTCAAAAATAGTGCGGATCGCCGCGACTCCGCTAACTTCGTTAAACGGATCTCTGAATTTCGCTTCATCCGTGTAGAAACGTGCAATGCTGCTGAGCGAGGCGGGACTGAGTGTAGCGTACCAATCCATGATATCTTGAACTTGTTGTGTGGGCATCTTAAGTGAATCCTCATGCAACTTAATGATTTATAAAGTAACTTAATGACTTATAAAAAGTCGCTTATGCGACTACGAAGCGGCGAATTAAAGCGAAGCGCCATCGATAAGGCATCATTTGCAATAACTTTACCCCTAAAGTAAATCGTTTCGGAAAGTGGATTTCGAAATCACCGTGTGTAATGCCCTGCAGAATGGCTTCGGCTGCTTGTTCTGGCGTTTGCAACGCGGGCATCTCAAAGTCGTTTTTATCCGTGAGTTCGGTGCGTACAAAGCCAGGATTGACCAAATAAACATTAATATTTTTCTGATGCAAATCACTGTAAAGTAATTCACTCAAATTGATCAACGCGGCTTTGCTTGGCCCATACACGCTGGCGTTGGGCAAACCGACATAACCGGCAACGCTAGCCAATATTGCGAGTCCACCACTACCGCGCTTGAGCATTTGCGGAAGGACGGCTTGTAAGCCGTGATAGACACTTTCCACATTAATCTTGAGAGTGGCGGCGGCATCGTTTGCATCCACTTCCCAACTACGTTCAGGTTGATATTTCGCCGCGCAAAAAATCACCAAATCAATACTTGGGTGGCGTGTTTGTAGCTGTTGACTCGCATGGTGCCATGCGTTTTGATCGGTGACATCAAACGGAACGATGTCCGCGTGAGGATGATCCGCAGCGACTTGTTGTAATTGCTCCAGACGACGCGCCGATAAAATAACTTGCGCTCCTTGTTGCAATAAGGCTTGTGCTAGCGCAGCACCTATACCACTTGATGCGCCAATAATCCAAATCGTTTGATCTCTCCAATTTGTTATCGGTCGATTGAGCGGGCGGAAGAAGGGGAGATTCATCATGTTCTCCGACGGAAGAATAAAGTCACTTCACCCACTTCAAATCCGAACTTACGCATCTTGGCACGATTCACCATGGTGTTTTCGTCGATCAAATACATCCAGTCGTCCATTTGCATCACATAGGTGTCACCATCGACTGGTAGCAACAGACTATATTGCCATTTGAAGGCATTTCCAGCAGCTTCGCCAATTGCCTCGCCTTTGACATCATCCGCCTTGCCCGACCAACGACCATCCGCATTTTTTCGCAAATGCCAGACACGCTGTTGCTTGCTACCATCGTCATAAACAAAGCGTTCGTCGAGCATTAATTCATCGCCTATTTTTTTGGTTTCAATCACGACATGAAAGCGCTTAATAACCGCGCCGCTACGTTGTTGAAACATACCCCAGGCATCCGTTGTACCGAGAAAGAATTTTTCTAAATCGAGCGCTGGCTTTACATCCTTATAATAATTAACATCGGTAATTGCACATGAACTTAATAGCGCTGTACAAAGCACCAAATTGAGTGCCAATAATATTCTTTTCATCATGATGAAAACCTCTTGGAGAAATTTCTGAGTAGGGAGAGAGCAATCAATTTAAAAGCACAAGGAAGTACAGCATAAGTAAAAGTTAAAGCTCTCAAGCCACCAGCTTGATTTAGTTGATTCGGTTGATAATGAAGCAGCGCTAATAGGCTTAGACTAAGTCCCGCCAATGCGAGAGTGAATTTACCAATCAAGGACCACAACCCAAAATAGGCACCCATGCTTTGTTTGTCTTCAACTACGAGTGTTAACAATACCGGTGGTAGGGCGAGATCAGCACCAAGTGCAAAACCTGATGCAATGCAGACTAGTAAAAAAGCATCCACATTTCCGGCTTCGAGCACACTGGCACCCACAAAACTGAGTACAGAGATTAACATCCCGAGCTGCCAAGATTTATGCGCTCCTTGATGCTTCGCTAGCTTAATCCAGAGTGGCAACCCACACGCCCCCGCAACAAAATAAGAGGCAAGAAAAATCGCCGTTTTTTCTGGCGCTTGTATTCGGTCGTTAATAAAAAACAGAATTAGACTAGCGGGAATCGCAACTGATAAAGAATTGAAAAAATAGATGCGCAATAACTGATTAAACTGCGCATTACGGAGCAATAGACGTAGAGCTAGAACGGCATGGGTTGTGACTCGCAAAGGCTTGATTGCACCAAACATCAATGCGCAAACGCCGATACCAATCAACACTGAAAATAGCACCGTATACTGAATCAATTGCGATGAAGCGGTTGTCTTTTCATGTAAGATAATCCAACTCGGTACAATGCTGGCAAGGATGACACCAAACAAGCCGAACCCTTCGCGCCACGCGGAAGCCCCGAGCAGTTGATGTAAAGTTGCGTCGTATTGCTTGCTCTGATTTTCAAGAGTTGAACCCCACGAGAGGTACGCGATGTTGAGCATGCTGTGCGCCGTGTACGCTAGACTGAGCATCACACCTAACCAAATCAGCAAATAGCTAGTCGAACTGCGGACAATGTCTGGCGGCAACCAAAGTCCGGCAAATGAGCAACACAGTAAGAATGCAGATATAGACAACCATGCGCGGTTATTACATCCGAATTTGTCGATCAGCTGTCCAATAAACGGATCTTGTACGGTATCGAATAGGCGTGCAAAAAAGAGCACCAAACCAGTACTCGCCAATGGCAAGCCAAGCTGGGCCGTATAGTAATTAGGAATCTGCACATACACGGGCAATGCCGCCATCGCCAATGGAAGACCCAACAAACCATAGAAAATTAAGGATGCGGTTCTCACGTTGATGGGCCAGCAGATGCCATCGAAGATCTTTTTGGTCCGAGCAATTGCTGGCGTAAATTAGTATCCTTCGTGCGCGGATCCAACCAAATAGAGAAAAATGCACTAGCGAAGGCTTCGTCAGGAATTTCAGCTAAGAGCTTTTGCTGGCTATAAAATCGACAGCCTAATCCAGGTAAAAAAACACCAATTAGTTGATCACCAGACTTGACATCAATGAAGGCTTTTTCCATGTACTGACGCCACGTGTCTAACTTCTCAGCGTTATATTTATTTCCATGCAGTCGTATTATTTCTTCAATACTAGAATCAACAAAACGCTCGCGGCTGATCGATTTGCTGTAAGTGATCTCTAAAGCGTAAGTGGCAGCTTGATCCAGGCCACCATCTTTATTGGGCGTTTGTTGCCAGAGTTTTGCCGTGTAAATAGAAAACCCCCACCAACGAAATTCACCACCGCCTAGCATTTTTGCCTGCGGTAAGTGTTGACGCCAAGTCTCAGCATAAACGCCATTACTAAACAGCATCGAGAGCGCGAGCCACAGTAGGCACCAGAGGCGTAACGGAAGTGGATGAGGGCGCATCAAGAACCTTTCTGCAGCAAGAATTGATACACGTCTGTGCGACCTTCATCGAATCCTGCTTCGCAGTAAGAGAAATACAATTGCCAGATTCGTTGAAAAGCCGTTCCAAAACCCATGCTTTGAACACCATCGATGTTGTTTTCAAAATCGTGGTTCCAACGCCGTAAGGTTTCTGCGTAATCTTTTCCGAAAGCATATTCGTCGCGGGTCATCAAACCATGCTTCTGCGCCAGTTGGACAAAACGGGGTGGACTGGGCAACATCCCACCAGGGAAGATGTATTGCTGAATAAAATCAGTTCCGCTGCGATAGCGTTCAAACCGAGCGTCATCAATGGTAATCGTCTGTATCAGTGCTTTGCCGCCAGCTTTCAAACGCTGATTCACAGTCTCAAAATAGACAGGCCAATATTCCTCACCCACGGCCTCAAACATTTCTATCGACACAATGGCATCGTAAGATCCTGTGAGATCGCGATAATCGCACAGCTCTAACTGCACCAAATGTTCACGCTTAGTTTGCTTAATCCTCTGCTGTGCGATTTCTAATTGAGAAGGGGAGATCGTCACTCCATGAACATGAATGCCAAGTGCAGATGCGTGTTCGGCGAAGCCACCCCAGCCACAGCCAATTTCTAGAACGCGATCACCGCCTTTCAATCCAAGTACATCAATAATGCGTTGGTATTTTCTGTACTGCGCCTCTTGCAGGCTGATCTGATAATCACCATAAAAAACTGCACTTGAATAAGTCCAGCTCGGATCCAACCACAACTGGTAGAAAGCATTGCCAATGTCATAGTGCGCATGAATATTCTTGCGACTTCCTTTGCGTGTATTTGGGCGTAAAACATGCTTTAGTTTGTACCAGAGCCCCATCAATTTGCCACCAAAAATCGCCTTATCTAAAGCACTGTCATTTTGAATTGCGAGGCGTAAAAGGGCAGTTAAGTCGCTGGTGCTAATCCAACCTGCTTCTAAGCTCTCGGCAAAACCAATATCCCCACCTTGCAAAATTTTTCGGCATGCTTGCCAGTCATGGATCTGCAGAATGACAGATTGCGCGAGTTGTTGATCACCAAATTTCAAAACCTCTCCAGAAGGCGTTACAAGATGGAGATTCCCGTGCTTAATCTTTGAAAGCATGCGTACAAACAAACTGGCTGACGCAGGCATAGGCGCTGCGTTACTGGCATTGCTTTCAGCGCTCATCGCGTTGGATGTGTTTGGAATAAAACTCACTTTAGCCGCTCCTGTTCAATGGGTATATTGGTGCTGATTTGTTTCGAGGTGATGTGACTTTGACGATAAAATGGCACTCGCTTTAGCCACAGCAGTAGTGCATGCCAATGAATCCGCGCGAAAACTCCCAATGTCAGAAACGGTTGTTTACATAGACATTTCAACAAAGCAGCAATATTGAATGCATGACGTTTGCCCGCAATTGCTGTTTGCAAGAGCAAACCATCGTCGTCGTGGTAGTCGATATGCGCGACCGATTTCTTACTGGTTTCTGTGAATTTAAATTGGTAATGTCCTTTAATTTCACAGAACGGCGATACGTGCATTTTTTTCTCGCAGATCAGACGTGTTTTAGATGTAATTGCTTCACCATCGGTGGGCTTCAATAAATAAAAGTGGTGCTCACCAAAAGTGTTATTCACCTCTGCCACAATCACCTTCAATTCGGAATCACCGTCGTAGCAATACCAGAGACTGATGGGATTAAATGCGTAGCCAAACACACGAGGAAAGCTGAGTAACTCAATGCGTTCAATGTCGTCTATCGGTTTATCGCCGACGTTCTGCGATCGCAATAATCCACGTATCCAAACCTCTAAATTTGTTCCATCACGCGGACCGTAATCTTTAAAATAGATAGACAAAGGTCGCCACCGATTGATTCCTAACATAGCACTAGATAACGGTGACGAAGGCGCGCACAGTTCCGCAATATCTAGACGCAGCATAAAAACCGGATACACAAATTTATGCTTGCGCGGACGAAGCCTGTGATGCATTACAAACGCCTGCAAGATGCTCGATTGCATGTGCTTTAGCCTTGATCTAAGATCGCCCACTCGGGGCAAAGTTGGAAGTCGCTCACGACACGCAAAGCCGATTTCAAGCCATCCTCATGAAAGCCATATCCTGACCAGGCACCAGCAAACCAAGTCGACCGTTTGCCCTGCAAAGACACCAAAGTGCGTTGACTCTCGATCGCCGGCTGATCAAATACAGGATGATCGTATTTAAAGCGTCCTAGCACCTTATCTGCGGCAGGTGCGCGCCAAGGATTGAGTGTGACGATCACTGGTGTCTCGGTATCGAGCCTTTGTAATTGATTTAATAGATAACTTACACAGACAGCATGCGCGTCATCTTGAGCATTGCTATTGGCACCCAGATAGTTCCAAGCGCTCCAGACCTTCTTGGAGCGCGGCAACAAGCTGATATCGGTGTGTAAATAGGCTGTGTTCGCTTGATAGCGAACTTTAGATAAGAGCGCTGCTTCTTCTGCAGTGGGATCTTTCAACATGCGTAAAGTGTCTGGTGCATGAGTCGCGAAAATGACAGCATCAAATTGTTCTACACCACATGGGCTCTCGATTTGAACCCCGGTCGCAGTTCTGCTGACAGCACTTACTGGACTATTTAGACGTATATCTTTTAGTGTTGCTGCGATTTTTTGCACATAGCTGCGTGCGCCATTTTTGACTGTGCGCCATTGCGGTCTGTCGTTTACTTGCAGTAGTGCGTGATTGAGACAAAAACGTAAAAAGGTACTCGCAGGGAATTCTAAGATATCTTTAGGGGAACTTGACCAGATTGCAGCCGCCATGGGAATCAGGTAATGGTTGGCAAATCTGGCATTGTATTTTTGTGTTTTCAATAGTTGACCAAGGCTAATACCGGACTGCATACACAAACGTAGATTCGATTCTGCATCGCGATTGAAGCGCAAAATTTCTGACAACATGCGCAGAAATCCCGGCGACAGCATATTTTTTCGCTGTGCAAAGACAGTGTCTAGATTAGTTCCAGCCCATTCCAATTGGCCATCATTGAGCGAGACACCGAACGACATATCTGTTGCGTAGCTATCCACGCCAAGTTCAGCGAAAAGAGCAATCAAATTGGGATACGTTTTTTCATTAAAGACTAAGAAGCCAGTATCAACACTGAGTTTTTTTTGCTCTATCTGAATATCAACAGTATTGGTATGACCACCCAGATAGTTATTCGCTTCAAACAAGCTCACCTGGTGATGTTTCTGCAAAAAATAGGCACTGGCCAAGCCAGAAATGCCTGCACCGATAATTGCTATTTTTTGAGATCTTTGGGTCATGCCGGTCCTATCTTATGAGTCCACTCAGGGGACCAATAAATGTCCCCACTAAGTGAAAAGGTGAATTGAAATCGTTGGGTCAATTCTCTCCAATATTGCAGAAAATATTGTGAGTGAACTACTTCAGTGCTAAGATTAATACTAATCCGATAAAAACGCTACCGATTGGTAGATATTAATACTTATGAGTATATTTAGTAAACTAAAATTTAAAGATCAAGCATTTCGCTTGCGCGAAGATGCCATTCTTGACGCCACCACAAGCATCCTTGCCACCAAGGGTTTTGATTTAATGACAATGGATGATGTAGCAAACCTGATTGGCATTTCCAAACCCAGTTTGTATAAGCACTTTAGATCCAAAGAAGAACTTGTTGGCGCGGCGATGATACGACTGCTCGACGGCGCTAGTGATCAATTAGCTGCATTCCCAGAAAGCTACAGCGCCAAAGAAAAGTTATCTGCCTTGCTAGAATGGGCATTGCGTGTGCGCTTAGATGGTGGGCTGCCTTTCTTACCTTCAACTAGCAATGCCGTACGTGAAATGCTGATGCGTAATCTTAAGTATGTAGGGCGAGTAATAAAGCTAAATTCTCAATTAGAAAAACTAGTGATTGCAGCACAGAAGGACGGGGACTTAAGTAGGAAACTTAGTTCGGATGTAATTTTGTTTAGCTATTATGCTCGCAGCTGTGACCCGGCAGTCGAGTATTTGCAACGCTTTAGCAAAATGGACACAGATTCGATTATCGAAAATATGCTGTGTGTGTGTTTTCAAGGGCTAGAAGATTAGACTTTGCTGGCATTGGCATAGACTATCGATAGGTCTGAAGCCAGGCGTGTAGATCCAGCTTATTGAGCGGCTTAGAATACAAATAGCCTTGTGCTTGAAAGCATCCAAACGACATTAAATTATCTGCCTGTTCTTGACGCTCTACTCCTTCTGCAATGACTTCTAGTTGTAAGCTTTGACTTAGCTGAACAATCATATTCGCAATACTGCCATCATTTGTACTAGTCGTAATTTCATTGACAAAAGCGCGATCGATTTTTAATTTATCGACATGGAGTTTTTGCAGATGACTTAATGATGAAAATCCCGTTCCAAAATCATCAATGGATATTTTTACCCCCATGGCACGAATTTTTGCCAAGCTAGAAATCAAAAATTCAGGATCGGTCATTGCCATCGATTCGGTAATTTCAAGTTCAAGGCAAGCGGCTGGAGCGCTAGATACGGTCAACGCGTCTGCAACGCTCTGTAAGAATAAGGGGTGACTAAATTGGGCTTGAGACACATTCACCGACATACGAAAATCATGAAACCCCAGAGCGTGTATCTGATTCAGCTCAAAACATGCTGTTCGTAACACCCAATCACCAATACCAATAATCAAGCCAGAATATTCTGCGATGGGGATAAAGATATCAGGCGGTATCAAATTTCCATCTTCAGTTTGCCATCGAATCAAAGCCTCAGTTCCAATGGGCTTACCAGTTCGCATATCGATTTGTGGCTGAAATACTACAAACAAACGGTTACCTTCAAAAGCACAACGCAATGCATGCATCATACGAACACGTTCACGGATTTCCACACCCATTTCGCGGGTGAAATAACTATAGCTGGAGCGATGATGCGTCTTTGCTCGCTTCAAGGCAATGTTCGCATCCTTCAGTGCATCAGCGCTACTGAGTTCGTAATCAGCAAATTTAACCAATCCTAATGTTGCTGATAGTTGTACCTGTTGTTGCTCAACAATAAAAGCTTGGGAAAATAAGTTCAGAATCAGATTTGGGGTCACGATGACTTCGTGACCTAATAGGGCGAAAATATCGTTTCCAATTCTTGCTATTTTACAATTATCACCAAAATGATTGCTCAAGCGCATCCCAACGGCACGCAACAGAAAATCCCCAAATTGGTGACCTAATGCATCATTTGTTTCAGCAAAATGGTCGATATCAATCAATGCCAAAACACTTTCACTACGCTGCCGGGAGTGAATCGTTTGCTGTAAATTTTGAAGTAACTGCAGACGGTTCGCGAGGCCAGTCAAAGGGTCATAAAACGCAAGATTATGCATTTTTGAATTCAGCATCACGTTGTCCAAACAAACGGATGCATTGCTGCAAAATAATTTTAATACTCGTATCTTATTTGGTTCGTTAATTAAACCAATATCCAAATAAATGGCGAGAGTTGCACCTGCGAGATTACTCAGATAAAAAACAGTCTGTTCGTCATCAAAAAGATGGCGTTGCTCAAATTGCGCCTTTTGGACCAATTGTTGTTCCAACTTATGCGCAACCAAAGCGAAAGGCTTTTCTAACCAATCTGCGTAATGCCCGGTACTGGCAATGACTCGTAATCCCGGTGCGAAATCAATATTGCTTGAATTTGGAATAGTCGTAAAGTTGGCCGTACAAATAAAAGCATTTGGTGCGTTTCCCAGTAGTTCAAAAATATAATCAAGCAATAATTTGGCAAACTCATTCAGATTGCTCGTGGTCATCAATAAACCACTTGCACCGATGATGAGTTCAAGTCCAACTTTGCTCGATGAAATGACTTTTATTTGATCATATGAGCGAATTGCCGACGTAACCGCGGTAAAAAGTTTTGCCTGCGTCAGTTCGGTTTTACTCTTGTAGTCGTTGATATCAAAATCACGAATGGCATCCATTTCGGGCGCATAACCGGCTTGGCCAGTACGAAGAATGATACGCACGTCACAAAGCCCTAAGGTTTCACGGATATAGGAAACTAACTGTAAGCCTGTATCGTCTTTTTCCATGACAACATCGAGCAAGATCACCGCTATATCGTCTTGATGAATCAGGATCTGCCGTGCTTCAGCCGTTGTATAGGCATGCAAGAAATGGAGGTTGCGGTGTTGGATTTTCAATCCTTGCAACGCAAACATTGTTGCCGAATGCACGTCAGGATCATCATCGATAATAAGTATATTCCAAGAATTCTGATCGCCAACAACCTCTGCCAGGATAGAGTCTGTATCATCCTCGACGAAAAAAAGTGTGTCATCTGAACTCGTATTATTCATGCTATGTCTAATTTGTGCGATGCGGAACGGCGTTTTCAGTTTATAAACATGACTTGCATTTTGAGCGTGGCACGATAAGACTGCAAACAAAACAATATACGTAGGATATCTTCCTTTTCAGCCAGCCAATTGTAAAGAATATTTCCACACACAAACTCTTTTGCAAAAAAAAAAGCGCAAATCTAGTTTGATTCGCGCTTTTTTGTTGTTTAATCCCAATTAAACTATCTGCATTGAAGATCCAAAGTCAAAGTATCTCGCTGGCATGATCCGCAAGGCGAGAGCGTTCTCCTCGTGCAAGCGTTACATGCCCGCTATGCGCCCAACCTTTAAATCGATCCACTACATAAGTCAAACCGCTTGATCCCTCGGTTAAATATGGCGTATCGATCTGCGCAATATTGCCAAGGCAAATAATTTTGGTGCCGGGACCCGCTCGCGTGACCAAAGTTTTCACCTGTTTTGGCGTGAGATTCTGCGCCTCATCAATGATTAAGAATTTGTTCACGAAAGTACGGCCGCGCATAAAATTTAAAGACTTAATTTTGATTTTAGAGCGAATTAGATCTTGTGTGGCGGCACGACCCCAATCGCCAGCATCGCTATCTGATTTGTTCAGAACTTCCAGATTGTCATCAAATGCACCCATCCACGGCGACATTTTTTCTTCTTCTGTTCCTGGCAAGAAACCGATATCTTCACCAACTGGAACAGTCACGCGGGTTACAATAATTTCGTTATATGTTTTGGTCTCAAGTACCTGCGCTAGACCTGCGGCTAATGCCAAGAGGGTTTTGCCAGTGCCCGCTTGACCTAACAATGTCACAAAATCACATTCAGGGTCCATTAGTAAGTTCAAAGCAAAGTTTTGCTCACGATTGCGAGACGTGACACCCCACACACTATGCTTGGAATGTCCATAGTCGCGTAAAGTTTGCAAAACAGCGGTCTTACCATTAATTTGGCGTACCTGACCATAGAACGAAGCCTCGCCGTTATTTGGCTCCAAATAGACGAATTGATTGACTAACAAAGAGGGGATTACAGGGCCGGTGATGCGATAAAAAGTCGTACTTAAACCATTCTTGTTTTCTTGCCAGGTTTCTATCCCCTTACCGTGCTTACTCCAAAAATCATTGGGCAATTGCACAATGCCAGTGTATAAAAGATCGGAATCTTCCAACACGTGATCGTTGAAGTAGTCTTCCGCAGGCAGACCCATCGCGCGTGCCTTGATGCGCATATTGATATCTTTCGACACCAAAACAATCGGGCGCCCAGGAAATTCTGCCTCTAGAGCTCTAACAACACCTAGGATTTGATTGTCTGCTTTTCCCTGTGGCAGACCTTGCGGCAAGGTACCACCTTGTAATTTCGTTTGGAAAAATAAGCGACCTTTAGCGTCTTTATTGCCTAACTTAGACAGCGCTACACCTTTTTCTATATCTTCATTTCCAATTTCACCGACTAATGCATCGAGTGAACGAGAAATTTGACGTGCATTACGCGCAACTTCCGACATACCTTTTTTATGATCATCCAATTCTTCCAGCGTGATCATCGGAAGGTAAACATCATGTTCTTCAAATCGGAATAACGAAGTCGGGTCATGCATCAACACATTGGTGTCTAATACAAATAGTTTTGTAATCCCTTTTTTATCAGCTGCTTTGCTGACCGGAGATTTGGCAGGATTATCTTTTGGTTTATGCGATGCGTTATTCTCCTTCGAACTTGTCTTAGGTGTTACCGCTTTATTAGGAGGTAGAGGTTTCGCTTTTACTGGTATTGTTTTCGGTGTTGCCTGAATGTGTGTTTTTTGCGAATGCGAAGCTTTTGCTTCTAATACTGCAGGCTGATTCAATTTTCCTTTATCTGCTTTCGGGTAATCTTTAGGAGCAAGCAGGGCCGCTGGTTTAGTCGGCATTTTTGGCAGGGGCATTAGAACCTCTTAGAAAAAAATAATATTACAAAAGGAAAATAACAAAAATAAAAGCCGCTTAAGAAGACAATCTGGTCTTCTGAAACGGCTTCCGATTGGTAATGATGAGATTTCAATTAGGTTTGGCTACTCACAAAGTCTAAGACAGCTTGAGCGTGGTCGGCGACCTTCACTCCACGCCATTCTTTCACCAATTTGCCAGATTCGTCAATAACAAACGTGCTCCGTTCGATACCACGTACTTGTTTACCGTACATGTTTTTCATTTTCATCACATTAAACATCAGGCAAAGGGTTTCATCTGGATCGGAGATAAGTTCAAACGGCAATTCCAATTTATTCTTAAAGCCTTCATGGGAACGCAAACTGTCGCGACTAATGCCAAAAATCACTGCATTGTTCGCCAGCAATTGAGAATGAATATCTCGGAAAGCAATACTTTCTGTTGTGCAGCCAGGCGTATTGTCTTTCGGATAGAAATAAAGAATGACTTTTTTGCCGGTGTGAGCGCTTAACTTAAATTCTGTAGCACCAGTCATCACTGCGGAAAATTGCGGAACCTCACAACCTAAAGCACTGACGGCTTCATTGTTGATGTTATTGAGGATACTGAGATTTTCTGACACAAGGTTCTCCTGGAAAATGATTTGTGGAGAAATCTATTCGCCTATTTGGCATCTAGCGCGAGCAATTCTCCTGAGCGTCCGGGGAGCTCAGCCCATGTCAATGGATGAACCGGCAGTTCCTGCTCACGGATGTTGGCAAAATATTGCCCCATCGATATGCAAAGATAACCTTGTTCGCTCCAACCATTGAGCAATTCAATTAATATGGGGGCAAGTTTTTGCCCTTCAAGCTCTGCATGCATAGTAAACACATGATTTTTCGGTTCAGCCGTCAAACCTAAAATAACGGAGGCAATATTTGATTCGGTAACGACGTGACCATCAATTTCTACGCCGAGTAATTCGTCTAGGGTCGGTAGGGTAGTCGGCAATTGCACACAGTCAAAAACCTGATCGCCATGGCTTAGACGATACGGTCCCGCAGCCGGGTTCGCTAGTGAACCATCTTCCTTTAACATTGCGCGTGTATCGGAAGAGTAATGCATGCCGAATTGATCCAGTTGCGCAAACGCATGGGGATTCATTTGCCAGCCAGCCGCACCATAAGTTTTAGGTGGGGCGCCAAAAATTTCATTGTAACGTTCGTAGGCAGCCTGCATTTGTTTTTGTGTCCATGCCTCGCCACGACGACGGACATTGTCTTGCCAGACCACATGATCCCAGCAGTGGATACCACATTCAAAACCGGCACGCTTTGCAGCCCGCATTTCTTCTACACATTCTTTGCCAATGTCCGGCGCTGGTAAAAATACGCCATACATTAACGTCTTAGGACCGTAATGTTCGAGCACCGAAGTACGCGACACTTTTTTGAAAAAACCTGGGCGAAAAGCGCGGCGCAAAGCCCATCCAGTGTGATCCTTACCTAAGGAAAACAAGAATGTGGCATTGGCTTGATGTTGCTTGAGGATGCGCACCAAGTTTGGCACTCCCTCGCGGGTGCCTCGGTAGGTGTCCACATCAATCTTTAATACGATAGTGGGCATCAGTGACTTTTTTGTTGAAGAGAGAATTCGAATACAAAAACCGTCAGGACTAGCTTATTTTGCTAGTCCTGATAAAGATGGAATCTTAGTCCATCAAGGCGCGCGCTTGAGCAACTTGGCTTCGGTAAGCATCAAAAATATGACGCATAGAATCTGCCATCGTTGTCGTTGGTGCCCAACCTAATTCTTCACAAGTATTCGTGATTTTTGGCACTCGATTTTGCACATCCTGATAACCACCACCGTAATAAGCGGCAGAGGTTGTTTCTGTCAACTGTACTTTTTTAGCTGATTCGGCATATTCTGGATATTCAGCAGCCAAGTCCAACATCATGTGCGCCAATTCACGGATGGAGTGATTATTGGTCGGATTGCCGATATTGTAGATTTTGCCAGAAGCGACGCCATCTTTATTCGCAATGATACGCACCAAGGCATCAATACCGTCATCGATGTAGGTGAACGCACGTTTTTGCGCGCCGCCATCAACCAGAGAAATGTTCTCACCACGGACGATGTGGCCGAAGAATTGTGTTACCACACGTGAAGAACCTTCTTTTGGTGTGTGAATAGAATCCAAGCCTGCACCGATCCAGTTAAATGGACGGAACAGAGTGAAGTTCAAACCTTCCATGCCATAACCCCAGATCACGCGATCCATCAATTGCTTGGCGCAAGAATAAATCCAGCGTGGTTTATTGATAGGGCCGCAAATCAATTCGGAATTTTCAGGATCGAATTCTTCGTCATGACACATGCCATACACCTCTGAAGTCGATGGAAATACCAGATGCTTGCCGTATTTTGCTGCGGAGCGGACGATTGGTAAATTTGCTTCAAAATCGAGTTCGAACACGCGCAAAGGTTGTTTTACATAAGTCGATGGTGTTGCAATTGCGACCAACGGCAAGATGACATCACACTTCTTCACATGGTATTCAACCCATTCTTTATTGATGGTTATATCACCCTCAAAGAAATGCATACGCGGGTGATTGAGCAAATCACCCAGACGTTCTGTTTGCATATCCATACCATAAACTTCCCAATCCGTTGTTTCGAGAATGCGTTTGGAAAGGTGATGACCGATAAAACCATTCACGCCAAGGATGAGGACTTTTTTCATAGTAGTTTCTCTAAGAAGTTAAATTTAGTAGATTCGGATATTGGATTTGGTTAGCGTCGTCACAGACAAACCGCAGTCAAGCGAAGCACAAACTGTTGCACCAAAACCTAATAGGTTAGGGAAACAATAAGGCCAATGCTGATTTATCCAGCGTTTTACCTTCGTACTGTAAGGCCAGTATCTCAATTGCCTTACCATCACCGCAGACGCCAAAAACGACATTATCCACTACAGATAGTCCTTGCGGCAAATTTGCTGGTATTTTAGTGATGAAATGATTAATTAGACGTGCCTTTTCTATAATGAAACGTTTGCCGTTGATATCGGTAAAAGCACCAGGGTAGGGTGGGGCGACTGCGCGATGGAGGTTATAAACTTCCTGTGCGGATTTGCTCCAGTCTATACGACCATCTTCAGGTTTGCGTCCTCCGAAGTAGCTTCCTTTGCTTAAATCGTTTGGGATAGATGGTGCGTTCCCTGCGATCATTGCCGGCAAAGCGTTCCATAGAGTTTGTTCAGCTGCGACGGTTAATTTTCCAAATACCTCAAATGCTGTATCGTCCGGCAAAATAGGAACCGCAGTTTGGGCAATAATCGCTCCCGCATCTGGCTTGATAGTCATTTCATGCAATGTTGCGCCGGTTTCTGTTTCACCATGCAAAACCGCCCAGTTTACCGGTACACGCCCACGGTACTTCGGCAATAAAGAACCGTGTAAGTTGTAAGCGCCGCGTTTTGCGAGTGCCAAAATTTCATTGGACAACATATTGCGATAATAAAAGCTGAAGATAAAATCCGGCTGCAATACCGCGATTTGTGCAATCACTTCGGGTATGTTTGGATTGTCCGGCGTAATGCGTGGAATGCCACGCTCTTCGCACAAAGCTGCGACCGACTCAAACCAAATGGTTTCCGTCGCACTGTCTTCATGACTGACGACCAATTTGATATCGATCCCTCGTGCCAGCAAGGTTTTGATGCTGCGTACACCAACGCTGTGATAGGCGAAGACAACTGCAGACGGAGCATGCATATTTTCGGGCGTATCGATTCCAGAATGACTCATCTTAGTCTTGATCCCCGGATTTTTCTTCCAATATTGTTTGCACCACAAAACGCGGACGACCTTGTACTTGTTGGTAAATACGTCCAACGTATTCGCCTAGTAAGCCAATGCCGAACAAAATCACTCCCATCATAAAGAAGGCGATCGCGAATAATGTAAACAATCCTTCCGCTTCTGCACCGAGGAAAAAGCGGCGAATCAACAAGAGGACCACTAAGCCACCTGACAAGCCAGACAAAACCATGCCCATCATCGAGAACAACTGCAAAGGCATAATGGAAAAGCCCGTCATCAAGTCGAAATTCAAACGGATCAGACTATAGAACGAATACTTGGATTCGCCGGCGGTGCGTTCTTCATGCTCGACCACGATTTCTGTCGGTTTGCGCGCAAAAGTGTAGGCAAGGGCAGGGACAAAGGTGTTTACCTCGGTACATTGATTGATCAGATTAATCACATTCCGACCATAAGCACGCAACATATTGCCTTGATCGGTAATTTTGATTCGGGTGATTTTTTCGCGAATGCGATTCATCGCCTTCGACAAATACGTGCGCCACGCAGCATCTTGGCGTTTGCGACGAATCGAGCCGACATAGTCGTAACCCTCGCGCATTTTATCGACTAATGCACCGATTTCTTCTGGTGGATTTTGCAGATCTGCGTCTAAGGTAATCACGATGTCACCATGCGTCGCTTGAAAACCAGCCAAGATCGCCATGTGCTGCCCATAATTACCATTAAATAACACCACACGTGTCACATCCGGGCGCAAGCGAAATTGATCAGCCAAGATTTCAGCAGAACGATCACGACTACCATCATTCACAAAAACGATTTCGTAGCTGACGCCACGCTCGGCTAATTTATCTAAAGCGGGATATAGTCGCTCATATAGCTTGGCAAGGCCAGCTTCTTCGTTATATACAGGAATAACAACGGAAAGTTCAGGATGCATTGTGTCTTTCTGCTAAGAAATTATTGTAGGCAAGATTTTACCGCAGACACCACGCGTTCGACATCACTTTCGCTCATGACTGGAAAAAGTGGCAGTGTCACAATTTGCTTGCCAACACGCTCGGCGATGGGGAACATGCCATCGGTGAAACCGCGTTGACGGTACAAGGTGAACAAATGAATAGCGCGATAGTGGTAACCAAGTCCAATGCCAAGGTCCAGCATCTTTTGCATAAATTCGGCGCGATTGACGCGTTCTGGCAAGACAATATGAAACATGTGCCAATTTGAATTCGTAAAATCAGCGACTGGTAATTCTGCGCCAGTCTGCTTTTCAAAATCGGTACCGAAGCTCGTGAAGTAGTGATGCGCGAGTGCTTTGCGCTTCGCATTGAATTCTTCCAAGCGCTTCATTTGCCCCAGACCTATCACGGCTGAAATATCCGTCATATTGTATTTGCCACCTAAGACATCGACGTCAATGCCATCAAGTCCAGTTCGTGAAACACCTTGCAGTCGATATTTTTCAGCTAATTTTGCTTCGTCTTCGTTGTTCAATACCAGGCAACCACCTTCGGCGGTCATCACGTTTTTATTCACTTGAAAACTGAAGGAGGCGAAATCACCGAAAGCGCCAATCCGTTGGCCTTTCCAAGTTGAACCGATAGCTTGCGCAGCGTCTTCGACTACACGCAAATTGTGTTTCTTTGCAATTGCGTACAACTGATCCATATCGCACGGGAGGCCGCACATGTGTACTGGGATAATACCTTTGGTACGCGGTGTAATCGCTGCCTCGACTTTATTCAAATCAATATTGTGGGTTTTCGGATCAATATCCACAAACACTGGCGTAGCACCAACTTCGATAATCACGTTGGCGGTGGCAACCCAGGAATTGGGTGTCGTAATTACCTCATCACCAGCGCCGATCCCAGCGATACGCAAAGCGATCTCCATCGTGCAGGTGCCGGAATTAAAAGTGCGTACCGGACGACCGCCAAAGTAAGTCGACAATTGTGCTTCCAAGGCTTTTACATTTGGTCCACTCGTGAGCCAGCCTGAGCGCAGCACTTCAGCCACTGCACTGATCGTCTCTTCGTCTATTGTTGGCTTGGTAAATGGAAGAAATGTCTGGTTAGCGCTCATAGTATTCTTTCGTAAAACAAATAGTGTTGATCAGTGTGGACGTGAAAGACAGCTTGGATTAAGGAATTGCGACGATAATCCGCTTAGGGTCTTCACCGATAAGTTTCATCGGTACCGCTTCATCTTGCATAGCTTTATAAACAGCAGGATTTAGGAAAGCCACCGCCTTTTCACCTTTTGCATGCATTGCTCGCCACTTGAGGATGAAGTCAGCACGTTTCGGGATCCATAGCTCTGGTTGTATGCCAACGCCAAATTCCATTTCGTCTGGATGCTCGACGAGAATAGTTGTACGACGAAGGTAGAAAGGTAGTGATTGTTCATAACGACCGACCGCAAAAATAGGTGTATCCGCTTTTAATTCGGCTTCAATCGCCGGCAAATGATAAACGCCAGCGCTGTATTTGCCCCATTGATCATGACCGATAAAAACGATCTGACCACCGAGATAACCGCCAATTGCCATTGCTAATACAGCGATATCTTTATTCCGTTTCGCAAACACGATGCCAACTAAGCCGCCTGCCAAAGCAATTACAGCAGCAGCATAGGCCCATGGAATCATTGCTTCGTACAATGGCAACTCGTAAGCGCTCTTAGCAATGCCCGCGATTTTGGGTGTGAATGCGAGAGAGGCACAGCCAATCAAGATCAACATACCTGCATTAATGCGTAAGCTTGTGACAGAAATTTTCTCTAACTCGCAGGCAATTAATATCGCTAATGCCGGGAATACGGGCAAAATATAGGACGGCAGTTTTGAACCAGAAATACTAAAAAAGAAGAAAATAAAAACTGCCCAGATTATCAACATTTTCTTAGCTTGAAACTGACTTTGTTCTCTACGTACAGATGCCAACAAGCTTTGCAAAAGCAAACCCAGCCAAGGCACGATACCAATAATTAGCAGAGGAAAGAAGTAATACCAAGCGCCACCGCGTTTATGCACGGTGCTAGTGAATCGTTGAAAATGTTCATGGATAAAAAAGAACTGTGGATGTTCTGGATTGGCTTGCCACACCAAGATAAACCACGGCACGGTAATTGCAAAAAACAGCATTAAGCCTTTACCCATATGTAGGCGCAACCACAAACCAAAATCACGCGTCCAGATCGTATACAAAACCAGCACAGCACCGGGCAACACAAAGCCGATAAGGCCTTTGGACATCGTGGCCAGGGCCATACCTGCCCAGCACAACAGCATGCCATTTCTTTGTTCTTTATCGCTAGCGCCGTCACGTTGCGCCAATAATAATCCGCACAAAGCCAAGGTCATCATGCCCGACAAACCCATATCTAAAGTATTGATATGTCCCATCGCGGCCCAATAAAAGCTCGATCCTAAAATTAACGCTGTACTGATCGCTACACGACGTCCATAGATTTTAAATGCAGTATGAGCGGACGTCCAGACGCCAATCAAGCCACATAAACCCGTCCACAAACGCGCTTGCCAGTCGCCCAAACCAAATAGACTGAAGGTCAATGCATTCATCCAGTTTTGCAGTGGTGGCTTTTCGAAGTATTTAATGCCGTTTAAACGTAATGTAATCCAATCGCCCGTGGCGACCATTTCACGCGCCATTTCAGCGTAACGACCTTCATCGGTGGGAACAAGTGTGCGCGCTCCTAGCATGTAAAACCACACCACCAAAAAACCGATCAGTATCGCCCACAATGTACGAGGAGAATCATACGGCGTCTTCAAATAGGAAGGATTCATGTCCCCTCCAATATCAATGCGAGTGCCACTTTACGGCCTTCCGTCATCAAAATATTGTAGGTCCGGCAGGCAGCCTGATTGTCCATGCATTCGACGCCTTTATGTTGCGCACTCAAGCTTGCAATCAGTTTCGGGTGAATAAAACGCTGCTTCTTACCAGTGCCAAGAATCACCACATCTGGTGCAGTCCCGGCAATTTGCTCAAAATGTTCGGCTGTTAAGCCATCAAAGTGCGCCACGTTCCAGACAACTGGTGCAGTTTCGGGTAACACAACGAGGCTATGCTCGTAGCGTTTTAGATTAAATTCCACGCCTTGATCGTCGTAGGCGGTAACGGTTTGATATTGTTGTGTGTTGGTGGCGTGGAGCTTCATATCAATTTTATTTGGATTTTTGAAAAGCATAGCCAGCTAGCTATGGGAGAAAGCTGGCGCATTGTAGCTTTTTTCGACTTTTTCCTCAAAGGAAATGAGGAAAAAGTCCTGCAGTAATCGCTATTTTTCTTTCTTAGGAGGCAACAAGAACTCACGCGGATGAGTTCTAAAGCGTCGACTAATCGCCCGTAACAATGCTAAACGCTGGGTGAAATCGACACCACGTGCACGCAAAGCCACTGACAATGCAAGGTAAAAACTCACCCCTAAATTCATTATCCCAATGCCAAGAAAACCAAGTGCCGTGGTCAAGATCAACTGCCATGGGACTTGAAAATTAAGCGCGAATAGAGAATATCCCCACATGGCAGAAGATAAGGTTGTATGCCGCACATCCAATGGCAAACCAAGCAATGCTCCTAAACCAGCCGCGCCACCAAGTAAAAAACCTAAAAAGAAATTACCAGCCAACACGCCGAGGTTATTTCGAATATAGTCGCTCACGCGCAGCCAGCGTTCTTTACCAAACAGATTTTGTGCCCACTGCAATTGGTTGAGCCTCTCTGGAATCCGGCTGTAGCTGCAAAGATTGTCGTAATAACCCGCGATCAATCCCGCCAAAAATAAGCAGACACCAGCGACACCACCAAAAATCAAAGTGCCGGGACTAAAAAGATTAATATCTTGCAGCAGATGTTGCGCTTTCGTTGGTGAAATAAAGTGTGTTCCACTCAACTGTTGCACCAGATAAGCGATCAGCAGAGCGACGGGTATGGCCAAGCCTATGTTGCCGACAATTGCCGCAAGTTGAGTGCGCATAGTGCGGGCGACCAAACTGACCAAAGGTTCTAGATCATGCTTGCGTTCGCGAGGATTATCTTGAATCTCTCCAATGGCGGCGGCGATCGCGTTGGCAGTCATCGCGGGTTGTTTGGTGGCCACTGAAAAATGCAACAAGTGAATCAGCACAAATCCGATACCATAATTTAAGCAATTCGCCAGCACTTCAGCCAATGGCGCCAATCCACGAGAGCCAATATTAATCTTGAATGCAGCGATGAGAGCGACTGCCATACCACCACCTGCCGCGGCTCTTAGCATCGCGAAATAGTCTTTTCGTGTTTCAGTAATGTAGTGCTCGCCACTGCGTCCGGCATTTTCTGTCACCCGTAAAGCGACCAATTCGGCATTTTTTCTCCAAAAATCACGAATATTATTTTGACGGCACTCTGCCACGGCTAGCTCCTGCCACAAAGCCGCAATCTGCACTATCCAAGTTTGTCGATTCTGACTAACATGGCTTGCCACCAAGTTAGTCAATGTTCCCAATCGATCCAAATGTTGCTGTAAGCGTCGCAAATGAAAAGTAAGATAAAAACTGGCACCTTGTTGCTGCGCGCGTTTGCGAATTCTAGCAATGGTGGATCGCGCTTGTGCAATAAGAACCTCTAATTGCGCGATATCGGTATCAACACTATCGGCCTTGAATTCACCTGTACTCAATTGCAAATCGATGGCCTTCACTAACTCCAAAGCTTCTTCACACACGCCTAAGAATGGCGAGCCATGATTTTCCAATGAAGGATCGAGACGTAACATTTCGGTTTCAAGACCAGCGGCGGCAATCCTATGAGCGACGACACGTAACGCTTCTAGCGTATCCGCTAATAAAGACGTACTACCAAGCGCCGCTCCCGTCCCCTCGAATTTCAACAAAGCAATCAACTGCTGCCAATCTTCCAAGGCACTTTCAGCCAACCAGCCTGCATCACGCGCTTGTAATAGCTCTCGCAATCCATCTTTAAGCTGCGTAGCATCATCGACTTCCGGGAGTAATTTATGGGAAATTCTGCGTAAAGTCTCAGAAAAAACACCTGTCGCTGGGTAAATTCCAGAAGTGGCAAGCAACAATACTGCATGTCGCTGTGAAAATTGCTGCAGCAATGCTTGTCGAAGTCCTTCCGCTAATTCTGGCTCCGATTCCAGCAGCGAGATCAAGGCTGGCAATTGATGCGAACTATGGCGTGTTGTTGGACGTATAGCCGCAAACAACCTGACTAAAATTGGTAAGGAATTAATTTCAGCGAAAGCAGTTTGATTTAGTTCAGTTAACAGTGTTTTTAACATAACATTTCAATGTGAGGTGGAAAGCAGTCTTGCACTTTTATCATAGATACGGGATATCTCCGACTTTGATGCATTTAGAGAACGGGCTTTAAGCGCAGATTTCCTGCGGAGATTTAACACATTTAATCCATTAAATTGTGTCTAAAGCGTAAAAGCCAAGACTAAAACCCCGTCTCAACGCAAAACTCCTTAAATAATTTGGTAAAACACATTGATAAAATAGGGCGCTTTGGGCAGAATGGATCATTCGGCAGTGCAGCATTTTTTAATTCACTTTTTGAAAGCAGTCTCGTGCGCCCCATCCAAAAATCCCAAAAACTTGCAGACGTTTGTTATGACATCCGCGGCCCAGTATTAGAAAAGGCCAAACAGATGGAAGAAGAAGGTCAGAAAATCATCAAGTTAAATATTGGCAATCTGGCCGTGTTTAATTTTGGTCCACCGGACGAGATCGTCCAGGATATGATTTTGAACATGCAAGGCGCCGCGGGCTATACGGATTCGAAAGGGATGTTTGCGCCACGCAAGGCCATCATGCATTACACCCAGGAAAAAAAGATACCTGGCGTGACGATTGATGACATTTACATCGGCAATGGCGCCTCTGAATTGATCGTAATGGGGATGAACGCGCTGCTAAATCCTGGCGATGAAGTTTTAGTGCCTGCGCCAGATTATCCCCTTTGGACTGCGGCCGTCAGCCTCTCTGGTGGAAAACCCGTGCATTATATCTGCGATGAAAGCGCTGATTGGATGCCGGATATTGAGGATATCAAACGCAAGATCACGGCGAATACAAAAGCCATCGTCGTCATCAATCCCAATAATCCGACCGGCGCTTTGTATCCTGTCGACTTATTGCAAAAGATTGTGGATATCGCGCGCGAAAAACAATTGATTGTGTTTGCTGACGAAATTTACGATAAAACTTTATATGATGAAGCGGAACATACTTCCATCGCTTCATTGGCTGACGATGTTTTGTTTTTGACGCTAAATGGTATTTCCAAGAACTATCGTTCCTGTGGGTATCGTGCTGGCTGGATGGTGATTTCCGGTGAAAAACGTCATGCCAAAGATTATATCGAAGGCCTGAATATGCTGGCATCAATGCGCTTATGCTCGAATGCGCCGGGGCAATTCGCGATTCAGACGGCATTAGGCGGCTATCAAAGTATTAAAGATTTAGTCGGCTCTGGCGGCCGGCTATTAAAACAGCGCGATCTCGCGCACAAACTGTTAACGGCAATCCCCGGGGTTACTTGCGTTAAGCCAAAAGCGGCACTGTATATGTTCCCCAAACTTGATCCCGCTATTTACCCAATAGAAGACGATCAGGCTTTCATCCAAGATCTCTTGGTTGAACAACGCGTTTTATTGGTGCAAGGCACTGGTTTTAACTGGATCGCACCAGATCATTTCCGCGTCGTATTTTTACCCAATACGGACGACTTGACCGATGCTATTAGTCGTATCGCTCGTTTCCTCGAAGGCTATCGCCGTCGCCATGGGACAGGCGAATTCGCGCCCAAGCACGCAAATGAATAATCTATAATCAATCTTTTTTAATTAATTTAAGCAAATATGAAACCCATCAAAGTAGGCCTATTAGGATTAGGCACAGTCGGCTCCGGCACCTTCAATGTTCTCAAGCGTAATCAAGAAGAGATTATGCGCCGTGCAGGTCGTGCGATTGAAATTACGATGGTGGCGGTACGCAATGTAGAACGTGCCAATGAAATAGTGAAGGGCGAGGTCGAAATTGTCGCTGATGCTAACTTGGTCGTAAATCATCCAGACATCGATATCGTCGTAGAACTGATCGGTGGTAATGACATCGCTAAAGATTTGGTGTTAAAAGCCATCGCCAATGGCAAGCATGTCGTGACTGCGAATAAAGCATTAATTGCTAAACATGGCAATGAAGTTTTCAAAGCAGCGCAAGACAAAGGCGTGATGGTCGCATTCGAAGCAGCGGTGGCGGGCGGGATTCCTATCATCAAAGCGTTGCGCGAAGGCTTAACAGCAAATCGCATCCAATGGATCGCTGGCATCATCAATGGCACCACCAATTTCATTCTGTCTGAAATGCGAGATAAAGGCTTAGATTTCGCCACTGTCCTGAAACAAGCCCAGGCACTCGGTTACGCCGAAGCCGATCCGACTTTCGATATTGAAGGGATTGATGCGGCTCATAAGTTGACTATTATGGCCTCTATTGCCTTTGGTATACCAACGCAATTCGATAAGGCCTATATCGAAGGCATCACGAAATTAGAAGCGACCGATATCGAGTACGCAGAACAACTTGGCTATCGCATCAAACTGTTGGGGATCACCAAACGCAGTGAGGCAGGCATAGAGTTACGCGTACATCCAACCCTGATCCCGGAAAAACGCTTGATTGCCAACGTCGAAGGTGCAATGAATGCGGTATTGGTACAAGGCGATGCCGTGGGTGCCACGTTGTATTACGGTAAAGGCGCAGGATCAGAACCGACAGCGTCTTCTGTGATTGCGGATGTGGTTGATATCACGCGTTTGGCAACAGCTGATCCTGAGCATCGGGTACCGTATTTGGCCTTTCAACCGAACGCCTTAAGCGATTTAAAAGTACTGCCAATTTCCGAAGTTTTCACCAGCTACTACCTGCGTATGCGTGTAGAAGACAAACCAGGCGTTTTAGCTGACGTGACAAAGATACTCGCCGAGTTTTCGATTTCTATCGATGCGATGCTGCAAAAAGAACCGGCAGAAGGTGAATCGCGTACCGATATCATTATGCTTACGCATCAAACCCAAGAGAAAAATGTGGATGCGGCGATTGCGCGGATTGAGGCCTTGACATCAGTGACCGGTAAAGTGACTAAGTTACGTTTAGAAGAATTGAGCTAAGTGTGATTAGTCCAAACAAGGTCTAATTGGATGAAAAAAAGGGAAGCTAGTCGCTTCCCTTTTTTCGTTCCGGCTGTGTTTCCTTCCTCATCGCAAAATAACTTTATCTATCTCAATCGCTGCGTTAAGCAAATCAGCAACTTCCTTCGAACATATTTTCGATAGCATGCCGGGCACAAAACATACCGTCATGGTGACGGTCTCTGGTGCATACTCAACATAGACTGTTTCAGTAAACGGGCCGCGTAAAATGAAGCATGGTGCGCTTTCTCGTCGTCCATCTGCATGCATCAGCTCAGCACCGCCACGCACAATCAGCATAATTGAAGGTGAAAGTGTTGCGGAAATCAAGGCGTGGTCACTAGGTTGCGGCAACCATCATGTATGCAATAACAGCGATTTGAATCGTGGCAATGGCGGAAAAGTCTGCAAATTCATGGATACTAGTTTTTTTGATGCAAATCAGTAGTTTCTGCCGAGAAGCTGTTTAAGCAATCAACTCGTCAGGCGCAATAAAATATTCTAGCCTACGCTCACCACTAATCCATGTTTGGATGCCAGATCGCTCTATCGCCGCATAGAGGACAGCTTCAAAATTTTCCGGCACTTCCTGATAAATTTCCATCCAAGTGATAATCCCGTTATTGCTTGCGGGACGTCTTTGCAAGCGTGGTAGATGTTCTAATGTTCCCGATAATTCTGAACGCAAAATTTCCACACAACGGCGAACTTCCATCGCGTGTTCACTATTGCTTTTGTAGTAGATATAGCAATCCATCGTAACGACTTATTCAGTCACATCGAGATAGGCATAAGGCAAGGAAAAAAATGTCAAAATTGGTCCCGTGCTAGACCCTAAATGCACTTTATCTTGTTCCTGATCTGCCAATTTAATCTCGACCAAACAAGCGAAGTCCCCGCCAAAATCGCGCTCTGTGCTAACAATCATACCGCAAGGTTGAATCGGATCATTATCGGAATAAACTTCCATTGCCACGTCGACAAGCTCGGCTTTGACAGTGGCAATTGCCATGCGGCGTTTGAGCTTACCCAGATACTGACTGCGCGCCACAATTTCTTGACCTGGGTAACAGCCTTTTCTAAAATTCACACCACCGATTAATTCAAAGTTAATCATCTGTGGCACGAATTGTTCTTTGCTTTTCTCGACTACTTGTGGCAAACCCGCATGAATATTCCCTAATCGCCAGATGCCGGCATCAATTTTCAATAAACTTGCATGGATGTTTGCAGAAACAGCTGCAAATTTTCCCGGCTCGACAATCCATTGATAACGAGCCATGTCGAAGGCATCGTGCAAGCGGATCAAAGTCCCGTTGTCGCTACTAATTTTGTCGTTGATTGCGCTTGGCAATTGATCGAATTGCGTCAATAAAAATACTTCAGCCGCTTTGCCGCTGAGACCAAACAAGGCAAATTGTTCGGTGACGTCATCCAACTTCACTTTGGAACGCATAACAAACATCTGCAATCGTTTTTGCAGTGCTGGTTGCAAGCTGGCAGAACACTGCAGCATGATATTGCCATCCATTTTCCAGTATTGAAAACTGGCTAGCATGCGCCCCTTAGGCGTGCAATAAGCGGCATAGCGCGCGTGAGTCGCATCGAGATGTTCAACATCATTGCTTAATTGATTGTGCAGAAAATTGGTTGCATCGTCACCACTGGCTTGTATCAAGCTTTGATCACTTAATTGGCAAATATAACCATCTTGTAACTGCGCGATACTGACTTGATTGACATTCAAAATTTCTGCCGAGATTTCTGTGGTGTTCAAAAATTGCTTAGTTGTGCTCATGTTATGCTCATTTTTTCCGGTTTTTATGCCAATGCAGAATGCTTCCATTTACAATGGCAACGATTTTTCGTGATTATCGCAGCAAATTGAGATTAGTGTTCACATGGCTTCTTTGAAAAAATTCTTTGTTTTTTGTACTTTGCTCCTGATCTTGATTGCAGCAGGCGCAGGCTGGACATTTATGCGTTGGATCGACGCACCATTGGAGGTAGGTAAGAGCATCGATTTCACGATTAAACCCGGCAGCAATATCCGCAGTGCATCACGCCAATTGGTCGATGCAGGTGTACCAGTGCATCCCTATTTGTTTGAAGCTTTAGCGCGCATTATGGGAAAGGCAGGGAGTCTAAAAGCCGGATCATTTGAATTGCAGGCACAAGAGACACCGCAGCAACTGTTAAGGAAAATCGTTGAAGGTAAATTTAGCCTCACCAATTTGAGCATTATTGAAGGCTGGAATTTCAAACAGATGCGCAGCGCAATTGATGCGCATCATTCGATTAAGCACGACACAACCGGGCTTTCTGATCGGGACTTGCTGACCAAAATTGGTAGTAAGTATACACACCCAGAAGGTTTGTTTTTTCCCGACACCTACCTATTTGCTAAAAATAGCAGTGACATCCAGGTCTATCAGCAAGCCCATCAAGCGATGCTCAATCGATTAGATGAAGCTTGGAAAAATCGGGCCCAGAATTTACCTTACAAGGAGCCCTATCAAGCGTTGATCATGGCCTCGATCATAGAAAAAGAAACAGGGCAAGCTTCCGAACGCGGCATGATCGCCAGTGTGTTCGTCAATCGCTTACGTTCAGGTATGTTGCTGCAAACCGATCCCACCGTGATTTACGGTATGGGCGATAAGTTTCAGGGAAATATTCGCAGACGCGATTTGACCACCGATACCCCTTACAATACCTATATGCGTGCTGGCTTGCCACCCACACCGATTGCGCTGCCTGGCTTAGACGCTTTGAAAGCGGCGCTCAATCCTGAACCTAGTAATGCCTATTATTTTGTAGCACGCGGAAACGGCACCAGTCAGTTTTCGGAGAATTTGAACGATCACAATAGAGCTGTCAATAAATATCAACGTTAAGTATTTCTATCCCTATAAGAACGAGAAAAAAAGTATGACCAACAAAGAGCATAAACTGGGATTATTTATCAGTTTTGAAGGCATTGATGGCGCTGGAAAGTCGACTCATATCAGCTTCGTACAAGACCTATTGGCGCAACATGGCATCAAAGTAATTACAACCAGAGAGCCAGGCGGGACGCCCTTAGGTGAAGCCTTACGTGCCTTGTTACTAAAGGAAAAAATGCATTTGGAAACGGAGGCCTTGCTGATGTTCGCATCACGTCGCGAGCATATTGCACAAGTGATACAACCAGCATTGGATGATGGGACTTGGGTAATTTCAGATCGTTTTAGCGATGCGACGTTTGCGTATCAGGGTGGTGGTCGAAAGTTGGATATCAACAAGTTGAACGCTTTAGAACAATGGGTACATCCACACTTGCAACCTGATTTAACTTTATTGTTTGACGTGCCTGTGGAAGTTGCCCGTGCGCGTCTGGATGCGACGCGCACTTTAGATAAGTTTGAACAAGAGAAGAGCGACTTCTTCAATGACACGCGCAATGAATACCTACGCCGCGTTACTGAATTTCCGGAGCGCTTTAAGGTAATTGATTCAAGCCGCAGCATAGAAGACATACAACTAGAATTGTCAGCAATAATTGACGCGCTGTGCACCAAAGCTAATGGTAAGCGAGTTTCCATATCAGACAGATCAGACGAATCAGAAATCAACCAATGAGCAACACTTTATTCGATTGGCAGCAAGACACTTGGCATCAAATTATGGCGATGCGCGAACGTATGCCGCATGCTTTTTTGCTGTATGGTTCAGAAGGAATAGGCAAAGCACAATTTGCCGAACACCTCGCCAAATCATTGCTTTGCGAATCGCCAGCAGAAGGTGGGCATGCTTGCACGCAATGCTTATCGTGTAATTGGTTTGACCAATACAGCCATCCAGATTATCGTCGCGTGCGCCCAGGATTGCTCGATGAAGAAGATGCTGCAGAAGCCGAAGGAGGCGAGGGTGGCGATGAACCGGAGAAGAAGACCGCCAAATCGACTAAAGCACCATCTAAAGAAATTGTGATCGATCAAGTGCGGGCGCTCGCTAATTTCATGAATATTTCTACGCACCGTCAAGGTCGACGCGTAGTTGTAATGTATCCCGCCGAAGCGTTGAATATACCAGCGGCGAATGCTTTATTGAAGTCCCTAGAGGAGCCGAATCCGAATACGGTGTTCATTTTAGTTTCGCATAAAGTTGATCGACTATTGCCGACAATTTTGTCACGTTGCCACAAACTCGCGTTAACTATGCCGAGTAAGGAGCAGGGTTTAGCTTGGCTGAAGGCTCAAGGCGTAAAGGACGCAGAAATTTGGTTGGCACAACAAGGAGGAGCACCGCTGCTAGCCTTAGAAATGGCGCAATCTGAAGATTTAAAAGAGCTCGATGAGTTATTGCGCACGTTGGCTAAACCCGACGTTGAAACCAGCTTAAAAACTGCCGATAAGATGCAAAAAATGGATATGCCGCGTACCGTGTCTTGGATGCAACGTTGGTTGTATGATATTTTCTCGTATCAGCAAACTGGTTTTATTCGCTATTATCCTAAACATCAGAATGAGATTGCCAAACTTGCGGAGCGTATTAGCCTCGAAAAGGTGATGCATTTAATAAAAAACGTGCAAGATAGACAGGCAATTGCGAGTCATCCCTTGTCAGGAAAGTTATTTTTAGAAGATATGCTGTTAGAATATTCTTCTGCTTTTATCTAAGTATTTTTGGATCTCTTTTCCCTCGTAAACAGGATCGAGAAGTGATCAATAGGAAAAATTATGGCTGAGTTACCACAAGACCCCGGCATACCATTGAACATGCCATCGCCATCGCGTCCTTCAGTGCTTTCTTTAGCGATTAAAGAAAAGTCCGCGCTATTTTCTGCATATATGCCATTCTTAAAAAATGGCGGCATCTTTGTGCCAACCAACAAGTCTTATAAGTTGGGTGAGGAAATCTACGTGATTTTAACTTTGCTCGATGACCCTAGCAAATATCCAATCGCCGGCAAAGTCGCCTGGGTAACTCCGGCCGGTGCTGGCAATAATAAATCGCAAGGGATTGGTGTACATTTTCCGCAAGATGAGAGCGGCATACGTGTCAAAACGCGGGTAGAAGAAGTGTTAGGCGCAACGATACGATCTTCACGTGCTACTCACACCTTATAAAACACAATATTGTTTTACCTACCAATTTGTTCGAGGCGCTGAAACTTCCTTCATGAGTTCAGCGCTTTTATTTTGATCCTTAAATTCAAATGTCTAAGAATATTTCTACAAGTTTCAGTCACCGACTCGCTCGCTTAGAAGACTTGAGCGCGATTGTCGCCATTTATAATTCCACTGTAGCCTCGCGTATGGTCACCGCCGATACCGAAGAAATTTCCGTCGAATCGCGCTTGAACTGGTTTCATGAGCACACCCCGGAAAAACGCCCTTTGTGGGTCGTCGAAAACGAGCAAGCTCAAATTATCGGCTGGCTCTCATTTTCAAATTTCTACGGACGGCCAGCGTATTCTGGCACGGCAGAACTCTCAATTTACTTACACGAATCCACACGCCGCCTCGGTTTAGGGCGCTACCTGCTGGAGCAAGCCATTCAATTTGCACCGCAGATTGAAGTGCATACACTTTTGGGATTCATCTTTGGACACAACGTGCCGAGTATGAATTTATTTGCCTCATTTAATTTCGAAATCTGGGCGAATATGCCAAGGGTCGCTACCTTGGACGGGATAGAGCGTGATTTGATTATTTTTGGGAAGCGGGTTGACGGGTTATAAACGCTTTTTTTACTGCATCTTCGACAAAACCGTCTTCAATGATTTGAAATAATCTGGCATGCGCTCGCCTAAATTTCAGCAAAATCAAGCGCTTACACAACAAACAGAGTAAAATTCGCGCTAATTACCATCTTCACGACTGGCTCATCTTAGATAAGTCAGGATCAATCTATCAGGAATCCCCACTATGCTGAGCTATCGCCATGGTTTTCACGCTGGCAATCATGCTGACGTTCTCAAACACTTTGTTTTGATTGAGTTACTCAATTATCTCGGCCAAAAAGACACGGCTTACACATACGTTGATACGCATTCCGGTGCTGGTCTGTATTCTTTGGATACTGGCTATGCGATGAAAAACGCGGAGTATGAAACGGGGATTGCACCATTGTGGGATAGAGACGATGTTCCCGCTGCTTTACAAGAGTACTTGAATTTAGTGAAGGGCATGAACCCCAGTGGCAAGATGCGTTATTACCCGGGTTCACCTTACTGCGCAAATGAAGTCATGCGCTCACAAGATCGCTTGCGTCTGTTTGAATTGCATCCAAGTGAAATCAAAATCCTCAGTGAAAATTTCCGCAAATTAGAGGCACACAAAGCAGAGCAGGGCGAACGTCAAACTGTGCGCGGCAAGCGCATCATGATTAATGCGGGTGACGGTTTCGAAGGTTTGAAAGCAATCTTGCCGCCACCTTCCCGGCGCGGCGTGGTGTTGATTGATCCACCCTATGAAGTCAAAGACGATTATCGTCGCGTCAAAGTTTGTCTGGAAGATGCATTAGTGCGTTTTCCAACTGGCACCTACGCCGTCTGGTATCCGGTTTTGTCACGCATCGAATCCAAGCAATTGCCAGAGCGCCTAAAACGTATTCCTGCGAATGGTTGGTTGAACGTCACTTTGAGTATCAGTGGTCCTACGCCAGACGGTTTTGGTTTACATAGCAGCGGGATGTTTATCATCAATCCACCATGGACTTTGGAAGCAACTTTGCGTGAAGTCATGCCGTATCTTGTGCGTGTTTTGGGCAAAGATGTGAGTGCTAAATTTGAGATTGAATCGGGTGAAACGGAAACAGTAAAAATAAAGAGCCCGGTACGTGCGCCAATTGATCGCGGTGCGCGTGGCACTGGCCGCGCAGGCAATCCTGCAGCGACGGGTGCGGGAGCGGGTGGTGGCCGCCCACAAGTTGGTAGTTTGCGCACGAACAGTGCAAATAGAACTGGCGCAAGAACCGGAAGCACTTCAGGCGCTGTTGCGCCAAGTCGCGATCTCGGGCAAGGCAAACGCACTGCACGTCCAGCCAACTTGTCTAAAACGCGCTCACGCTAAGCTTTTCAGCGATCTCGAAATAAACAGGCATATTATCCAGAGTTTAAACTCCAATTTGATATGCTTGTTCTATCTTTCATGCGAAAAATCTGATGTATACACCTCTGCGCACACTGATCAAACTTGTTTTCAGTGTCATGTCTCTGCTTACCATTGGTGATCAAGCCGCTCATGCCGACACCATCAAAATAGCGGTCATCGATCCCATGTCTGGTCCTTTTGCGCCGGTCGGACTTAACACATTCAACTCATTTAAATTCATCGCCGAACGAGCAAATGCCGAGAAATGGGCAGGTGAACATCGCATCATCTTCGATGCTTTCGATAACAAGGCTGGGGTGCAAGAGAGCTTGAGCCTGTTAAAAACGGTGGCTGATAAAGGCTATCGTTTTGTGACACAAGGCACCGGCTCTGCAGTGGGATTAGCGCTAATTGATGCGATCAACAAACATAATCAACGCAATCCGGGCAAAGAAATTATTTACCTCAATCACGGCTCGATTGATCCCGATATGACGAATAGCAAATGCAGTTTTTGGCACTTTCGTTTTGATGCGAATTCGGACATGAAGATGGAAGCCTTGAGCAGCTTTATGGCCACCGATAAAAACATCAAGAAAGTGTATCTGATCGGGCAAAACTACTCGCATGGGCAACAAGTCGCCCGAGCGGCAAAAGCTTATCTCGCTCGTAAGCGTCCCGATATTCAAATCGTCGGCGAGGATTTACATCCTATCGCCAGCGTCAAGGATTTTTCTCCCTATATCAATAAAATCAAAGCGTCGGGTGCGGATGCTGTCATCACGGGTAACTGGGGAACAGATCTGGCTCTGCTAATAAAAGCAGGCAAAGAAATGAATCTAGGCGCCAATTTTTACACCTATTATGCAAGCTCAACGGGTGTTCCAACAGCGATGGGAGAAGCTGGCATCGACAAAGTAAAGCTGATAGGTTACTGGCATCCGAATAATTTTTCTAAGCTCGGCAGTACGATTACGCTTGGTTATAAAGAACAATATAAAGACGATTTTTCATCAACCTCAACCTACGCAATGATTGCCAGTCTCGCGAAAGCGATGACGATTGTCAGTAAACAAAGTGCGGATCTCGATCCGGTTAAAATTGCTTTTGCTTTAGAAGACGTGCAAATCGATTTCTTTGGCACTCCTGCCTCGATGCGAAAAACCGATCACCAATTTCAACAAACACTGTATGTGTCTAACTGGGTAAAAGTGAATGGCAAAGAGGTTCGTTTTGATCAGGAAAACACGGGTTTAGGCTGGAAGACGTTACAAAAATTTGAGCCGTATGTTGCAAACCAGGCGACGTCCTGTCAGATGAAACGACCATAGTCGCGCCGTGGAATTTTACTTCGTCAATCTGCTCAATGGTCTTAGTTATGGGCTCTTGCTATTCATGTTATCAGCAGGGCTTACACTCATTTTCAGTATGTTGGGTGTACTCAATTTTGCGCATGCCAGTTTCTATATGCTAGGCGCTTATCTCGGCTATACATGCGGCGGATTATGGGGCTATTGGTATGGTTTGGTATTTGCACCATTGATCACTGGCGGCTTGGGTATGCTGGTCGAACGCTTCGGCTTACGGCGTTTGCATGCACAGGGACAGCTTGCTGAACTCTTATTCACCTTTGGCCTCGCTTATGTGATGTTGGAAATCGTGCAATTAATTTGGGGGAAATTGGCGGTTCCCTATCGCATACCAGAGGTTTTGCAAGGCACTCTATTTAGCGTGCATTCCACTCCATTTACGATTTACCGTGGCTTTATTGCCGGGGTGGCGTTGACTACACTGGGGTTGATGTATTTGGTGCTACGTCGTACGCGAATCGGGTTAATAATTCAAGCCGCTTTAACGCAATCTCACATGGTAGAAGCCTTAGGCCACAATGTTCCGCGTATTTTTATGTGGGTATTTGGACTTGGTTGTGGTCTCGCTGGTTTAGCGGGGGCCGTCGGTGGCAATCTCTTAGTCACCGAACCGGGTATGGCCGCGAATATAGGTAGTATTATTTTTGTAGTGATCGTACTTGGTGGCATGGGTTCCCTCTCGGGTTCTTTCTTGGCGTCCATGTTGATCGCACTTTTGCAAACATTGGCGGTGACTTCGGATCTATCTTTGCTCGACGTTCTCCAGCTTTTCATCCATATATCCTTAACGGCCGAGGAGCTAGACGCTTCGGGACTATTGCGAATTCGAGTCTCGCAGATGGCGCCTGTTTTGCCGTTTATTATCTTATTACTGATGTTGATTTGGCGTCCACGTGGCTTGTTCGGTGCAAAATCAGAAGCGAATTAAGCATGCGATTTAAATTTCCGATTTCGACAGTCGCCGTCTTCTCAATCACTATCAGTGCGCTGATGCTATTGGCACCTTTGGTATTTTCATCGAATGCAGCATTGAACATCATCACGCAAATCTGTATCACGGCAGTATTCGCCTTGTCGTTTAATCTCTTGCTAGGACAAACTGGTCTGCTGTCGTTCGGGCATGCCGTATATTCTGGCTTGGGCGCATTTGCTGCGATCCACGCGATGAATAAAATTAGTGAGGGAAATTGGGTACTGCGGATCAGTTTAGTACCCTTAGTCGCTGGTTTAGCCGGACTATTTTTCGGCGCACTATTTGGATGGCTATCCAGCAAGAAGTCTGGTTTAACTTTTTCGATGATTAGCCTTGGCATCGGCGAGCTTGTGTTTGCTGGCGCAGCCATGTTTCCGAACATCTTCGGTGGGGAAGGCGGCATCAGCGCAAACCGTGTCACTGGTACAGTCTGGTTGGGGCTCACCTTTGGACCACAAATCGAAGTCACCTATTTGATCATCGTCTGGACACTGTTAGCGGCAAGCGCGATGTACTTTTTGACATTGACTCCGCTGGGCAAGCTGGCATCTGCAGTACGCGAGAATGCAGAGCGCTTAGCCTTTCTAGGCTGTGATCCACGCTGGGTACGCTTTCTAATGATGTGTTTTTCTTGCTTCTTTGCAGGAATAGCAGGCGGGCTGTCAGCCTTGCATTTTGAAATTGCCACAACTGACAATTTAAGTATGTTTCGTTCTGGGTCGGTTTTATTGTTCACTTATATAGGTGGTGTCGGTCTGTTTTTTGGCCCGATCTTGGGCGCGGCATTAGCGATTGCAATGTCGGTCTTCTTATCTGAGGTTACGCCAGCCTGGCAACTCTATCTGGGCCTCCTATTTATGCTGATAGTATCGTTTGCACCGCAAGGAATAAGCGGATTACTTACGACCTATTTGGATGTCATGAAAATCGCGCGCAATCAAGGCAGACTTCAGTTTTTTGTCAAACGAAGTCTTGCATATCTTGCAGCAGTAGGACTCCTTTGCTGCGGCACTGTAATCCTGATCGAACTACTATATCGCTGGAGCTTCCCAACTGAATCATTCAAAGAAATTGTCTTTTTTGGCCTCCATTTTTCACCACAAAACACATGGAGCTGGACAAGCTCATTTGGCTTGTTTGGGCTGGGAATTTTTGCCCTCATTGTTTTGCGAAAGACGCAGCGATGAACGTACTAAGGCTCGATCAAGTCAAGCTCAGCATTGGGCCTACCGAAGTTCTACGTGGTGTGAACCTGGAACTCAACGCGGGCGAACGCCTCGCGCTAATCGGTCCGAATGGTGCAGGGAAATCGAGTTTGTTTAACATCATTTCTGGTCGCCAGCAGTGTAGTAGCGGGCAGATCTATTTGGATAATAGGCCCATTGTAGGGCTGTCACCGCACAAGATCGCTCGGCACGGTTTAAGTCGCAGCTTTCAGAGCAGCCATCTTTTTTCCGGGCTGAGTGTATTTGATAATTTGTGCTGTGCGGCGATGTGGCGAGAGGGCTCAGTTTATGCATTTTGGCGAAGCTTATCCCGTAAAAGGCAGGTGACGGAAACCGCCGAACACATAATGTCCTTGCTCGACTTACAGCAACAAAGAAATAGTCTAGCCGGAACGCTGACGTATGCAGAGCAAAGAACGCTAGAAGTTGGCATGAGTATCGCTGGCGATGCACACTGCATCTTATTGGATGAACCTACGGCAGGCATGAATCGGACCGAGGCCGATAAAATGATGGGATTGCTGCGTCAAATTAGTGTTGGTAAAAGTTTGCTGATGGTCGAACACGATATGAGAGTCGTCTTTGAATTAGCTGACCGGATCGCTGTTATGGTACAGGGACAAATCATTGCTTGCGATACGCCCGAACGTATCCGCCGCGATCCACAAGTACAGGCCGCGTATCTGTCAGATTGGGCAGTAACATGAACTCCCTTTTAGAAATTAATAATCTGCACGCCTATTATGGACAGAGTCATATCTTGCGTGGCGTGAATTTGAATATCAATCAATCAGAAGTTGTCGCGCTGCTTGGCAGAAATGGTGCAGGGCGCAGCACTTGCTTGAAAGCGATCATGGGCTTGGTACGGGCAGAAGGTGAGATTCACTTTCTCGGAAAATTAATTTCGAGGAGGCCTTCCTTTATGATTGCGCAGGCTGGTATCGCGTATGTGCCCGAAGATCGAGAAATCTTTGCAAATTTAAGTGTAGAGCAAAATCTTCGATTGGGAATAAAACCAGGCAAAACAAAACAAATTTCAAGTGAAAAAAAATGGCAACTCGATGATGTGTACTCATTATTTCCCATACTCAAAGAACGTCGCCATACGCTAGCCGGTGTTTTGTCGGGGGGCGAGCAACAAATGCTCGCGTTGGCGCGTAGTCTGTTAGGCAATCCTGACTTATTGCTCGTCGATGAGCCGACCGAAGGATTAGCACCACAAATCATTAAGCAATTGCTCGATGTTTTTCAGACCATCAAACAAAGCGGTGTGGCAATTCTGCTTGTTGAACAAAAACTCAATTTGGCGCTGCAACTCGCAGATCGATTCGTCATTCTTGGACACGGACAAGCAGTATTTGAAGGTAGTCGTGAAGACTTGCAGAACAATATCGAATTGCGTAAAGAGTGGTTGGAGGTTTAATGTAATGGAGAGTGTAAATTCGCTTGCAGAAGAACGTACTATTTGCATTAAAATTCTTCAACGATATAAATCAGTAGCCCAATAAAAATAGCCATAACGAGACAAAACATGAGTGCATCCTTAGAACTTCAGAATAACCTCGCCATCATCACGATCAATAACCCACCTGTGAACGGCCTTGGTCACGCAACACGCACAGCGATCGCCGAACATCTACGTGCCGCAGAAACCAATCCCAGTATCATCGCAATCATCCTCACCGGCGCCGGAAAAGCCTTCTCAGGCGGTGCTGACATCAAGGAATTTGGCACTGATAAAACATTCGCCCAACCTTCATTGCCGACTTTGATTGAACAAATGGATGTCTGCAGTAAACCCATCATTGCTGCTATCAATGGGGTTTGTATGGGAGGCGGATTGGAACTCGCTTTGGCCTGTCATTATCGCGTTGGCACTAGTGGAGTACAACTTGCGCTGCCTGAGGTGAAACTAGGCCTATTGCCAGGTGCTGGCGGTACGCAACGGTTGCCGCGACTACTCAGTATGGACATCTGCACCACTATGATTAGCATAGGCCAAGCAATACAGTCGGATCAATTGGCTGACAGCGCGTTATTTGACGCCTTTGAAATTAATCCGCAAGTTCTTCTGCAGACTGCTGCTAATTTTGCGCACAGTGTTGCTGCACTACGTCCGATTCCCAGAGTGCGCGACCTTTCTGTAAAACAAAAAGTGGAAGCAGGTTTTTTTTCGAACACACGTGCAGCATTGATGAAAAAATCTAGCCACTTCCCTGCACCTTTCGCTTGCCTGGATGCTTTAGAAGCGAGCATGACGCAAGACTTCGATAACGGCATCAAAACTGAACGAGCAATTTTTCAACATCTATTGCAAAGCGAAGAGTCGAAAGCCTTGCGCCATATTTTCATGGCAGAACGTGCTGCAGGAAAGATTGCCGGCGTAGACGCGAATACACCAATACGCAGTATCAAATCCGTTGCAGTGATTGGTGCTGGCACCATGGGTGCTGGAATTGCCATGAATTTTGCCAGTGCTGGCATCCCTGTCCACATTCTCGATTTGCAATCAGCCTCCTTAGCAAAGGGCTTAGAAAGAATTCGCCACAATTATCAGGGCGCAGTCAACAAAGGCAAGCTCACGCAGGAGCAATGTGAACAACGCTGTGGGTTGATCATAGGTGTGGATAATTATGCGGCGATTGAGAATGCTGATCTGGTCATCGAAGCCGTGTTCGAAGACATGCAAGTCAAGCAAAGCGTGTTTGAACAGCTCGATCAGGTAATGAAAGCTGGAGCGATTTTGGCGTCAAACACCTCAACATTAGATTTGAATCAAATCGCAGGCTTCACCAAACGTCCGCAAGATGTGATTGGCCTACATTTTTTCAGCCCCGCCAACATCATGGAATTATTAGAAATCGTTCGTGCCGAACATACCGCAGCCGATGTCTTAGCAACGTGTTCTGCACTCGCGAAGAAAATCAAAAAAACCGCCGTTGTCGCGGGTGTCTGCGATGGATTTATCGGCAATCGCATGTTAGAGCAATACACGAAGCAAGCCGCATTCTTGCTGGAAGAGGGCTGTACACCACAACAAGTTGATCGTGCAATCGAGGTATTCGGCTTTGCGATGGGCCCCTTCCGTATGAATGATTTGGCTGGCAACGACATTAGTTGGGCAATCCGCAAACGCCGACTAGCCGCCAATCCCAGTGCGATTTATTCCAAGCTCGGTGACTTATTATGCGAACAAGGACGATTCGGGCAAAAAACGCAAGCTGGTTGGTATGACTATCAAGTCGGCGACAGAACTGCGCATCCATCCGACTTAGTGATGCAGATGATATGCGCACATGCGCAAGCACTGGGCGTCGTACAAAGACATATCAGTGATGAAGAAATCGTACAAAGATTGGTTTTATCTTTAGCTAACGAAGGTAGAAAAATCCTGCGCGACGGCATCGCAGCGCGCTCCTCGGATATCGATATTGTGTATTTAAAAGGCTATGGTTTCCCATTGCATCGAGGTGGGCCTATGGTTTATGCGGAAAATATTGGTTGGGATAAAGTGGATATTCTTTTGCATCATTTTCAACAAGGACACCAGGGAAATACTTGGATCCTTGAATAGCCATTATGAAACTTGCAATTTAGATAGCGAAAAATTTTGCTGCAGAGGCTGGGAAGACGTGGAGGAGTATTGCAAAATTTTCAGAGTCTTCAGTGGGGCAACGGTGAAAAATCGCTTAGCACCTTAGCACGATGATATAATGCGCGGTTAATTTAATTCCATGCAAAAGGTTTCAACGTGTTAGCAACAGCAAATATCACCATGCAGTTTGGCCCAAAGCCACTGTTTGAAAACATCTCAGTTAAGTTCGGCGAAGGGAATCGTTACGGTTTGATCGGCGCCAATGGTTGCGGCAAATCCACTTTCATGAAAATCTTGGGTGGCGATCTGGATCAATCCTCCGGTACCGTCATGCTCGACCAAAATGAGCGTTTGGGTAAATTGCGCCAGGATCAATTTGCATTTGAAGATATGCGCGTGCTTGACGTCGTGATGATGGGACACACTGAAATGTGGGCAGCAATGGCTGAACGTGATGCGATTTATGCGAATCCCGAAGCGACTGACGACGACTACATGAAGGCCGCAGATCTGGAAGCAAAATTTGCAGAATACGATGGCTATACGGCCGAAGCACGTGCTGGTGAGTTGTTATTGGGTGTAGGCATTCCTACCGATCAGCATCAAGGCTTGATGAGTTCCGTAGCGCCAGGTTGGAAATTGCGCGTTTTGTTGGCGCAAGCTTTGTTCTCCAATCCTGATATTCTCTTGCTCGATGAACCAACCAATAACTTGGACATCAATACGATTCGTTGGTTAGAAGATATTTTGAATCAACGTAATTCGACCATGATTATCATTTCCCATGATCGTCACTTTTTGAATCAAGTTTGTACCCACATGGCTGACATGGATTACGGTACCTTGAAGGTCTACCCAGGCAATTACGATGAATACATGCTGGCGTCTTCACAAGCGCGCGCGCAACAATTAGCCAACAACGCCAAGGCAAAAGATAAAGTTTTAGAGTTGCAAGATTTCGTACGCCGTTTCTCTGCGAATAAATCTAAAGCACGTCAGGCGACATCACGGGCTAAACAGATCGAAAAAATCAAGATTGAAGACGTCAAACCTTCCAGCCGTCAAAATCCTTTTATCCGTTTCGATGGCGAGAAAAAATTGCATCGTTTGGCTGTCGAAGTTAAACATTTGTCGAAAGCCTATGATCAAAAATTGTTCGACAGTTTTGACATCATGATCGAAGCAGGCGAACGTATCGCTATTATTGGTGCGAACGGCGCAGGTAAGACGACTTTATTGCGTTGTATTGGCGGCGCGGATCTGTGTGGCTTAACCGCAGATCGCGGTGAAGTGAAGTGGGCGGAAAATGCCAACCCAGGCTATATGCCACAAGATCCTGCAGAGAACTTTGCGTCGGATAAAAATTTGACCGACTGGATGGGCATGTACACGCAGGAGGGCGACGATGATCAGGCGGTACGCTCCATTCTTGGTCGTTTATTGTTCAGTGGTGATGATGTTAAAAAGTCCGTCAAAGTCTTATCTGGTGGTGAAAAAGGTCGTATGACTTACGGCAAATTGATGCTTGGTCGCCATAACGTTTTATTGATGGATGAGCCAACCAATCACATGGACATGGAATCGATTGAATCCCTGAATATCGCATTGGAAAAATATGCGGGCACTTTAGTTTTTGTGTCACATGATCGTGAATTCGTCTCTTCTTTAGCGACTCGCGTGTTAGAAGTGAAAGATGGCAAAATCATCGACTTCCGTGGGACGTATGAAGAGTATTTGACTAGTCAGGGTATTGAGTAATTACTCTTTAGTTTCAAAATAAAAAAAGACCAGAAACTTTCTGGTCTTTTTTGTTTGTGCTATTGCCGATTAATTTTCTAGGAACTCTGGATCATCAATCGAAAACCGAACATACATGCGTTCATCAAACTGGTCACGTAATTCTATGGCTTTATCTTTACCTTTCGAGTGCAAAATCGCAGAAATATAAGGCTGACGAAAGGTATGGATATCCAGCAAATTATGCGCTTTTTGCAGTTTTCTCTGCAGAAAAAAGCCTTTTAATCCCAGATTTTCCTTAATCAATTCGGATAAATAACGCTTCATCATATCAACACGCGATTCGGTATTGTCATTGTCGTATTTCGCCAGCAAGGCATCTAGATCTTGACTCCATGCAGGATCTTGACTCTCTGAAGGCTCAAAGATCGTTTGCGACTCTTCCAAGGCATCGATAGAACCTAAGGTGTTCCCCTCCAGATGTGACTGCGTTGACTCTATCGATACCGTCAAATCCAAATCATTTGATTGCATATCGAGGACGGTGTTAACTTGATCCGATTCAACCGAAACTCGCTGAATAAAACCGTCATCCTGCAATTCTTGAAGACTCTGCAAATTCAATCCCAATCCACCAATTTTTTGCACAATATCTGCGTCGGTTTTTTTACCATCTATCAGCACCAACAGCGAGCGCATACGGGAGGCTAAATGCCATTTGCGAGTGGCAATTTCTTCGCGCCCTTTATCTGTTTTATCGTAAATTGTGATTTGCATGAGACTTAATTTCGCCAGTCGAATTGATCTATCGTTTTATTGGTAATTTGCTGCACTTCTGAAAATATACTATAAGTTGAAACGTTTCCCCGCATTCACAGACGAAATAAGTCTACTGGCCAGTTTTTGTATCTTTTTATAAAAGTTTGAGTGCGTGTCATCATGTCGTGTGACCTGAAATTCCGCTAAAAATTCCCTAAGCGAGCCACGCTCTGATAACATCGCCGCTTATTTATGACGTCCTTGGTCATTTTCACTTAATTGTTTGTCTTTTCTGCACTGTATTTCTATGTTGCGATCTCTTATTTTGTTCTTTATATTTTGTGTAGTGTTAGCTAATAATGTTGCGCATGCGCATGCGGATGCTTTTGTTTGTGTTGATAGCCAAGGAAAAAAATCGTTTTCAAGCGAAGCTTGCAGTAAAAAGGGTTTAAAAAGTGCAAGTAATGAGTTTCCTGTCGTTGCAGGGCAAGCAATCAGTGCGGCCGTCATCTTGCCGAAAAAAGAAAATGGCCCGAAAGTCGTGCAAGGTGGGGGAATGATGAGCTCGGACGGTAAGTTCGTCACCAAGCCAGGTCAAATCTATATGGACAGTGAATTGCCACTGGAAAAGCCAGTGCTTTACTTCTTGCTGATTATGTTGACAGGTACCGCGACCTTATTTTGTCTGATCTTCATACGCTTCTTTAAAGCACATCATGCAAAACTTACGCGTGATTAGTACTTATTCATGTACGGCTGATTGATCGATGCCTGATTGATCGACACCTGACCATTCGCGAAGGTATCAGTCTAAGTTTATGTGATATCAGCAAAATTTAAAAAAGCTCCTGAAAAAATTTCAGGAGCTTTTTATTTTGTGCCTTATTTTGACCTTATTTACGTCTTATTTTGACCGGTTCAACTGAGCTTAAACGGTAAACTGCGTTGTACTTTGCCAGTCAATTTGGCGATAGCGTTCGCAAACGCGGGCGCTAACGGTGGCAAACCGGGTTCACCCATACCGGTCGGCGGATCTGCGCTCGGTACAATATGTACAGTCATCTGTGGCATATCTGTAATCCTGGCAACTGCATATTCGCCAAAGTTATTTTGCTCAACCTCTCCGTCCTTAAAAGTAATCGCAGCATTTTCCAAACACATTCCTAGGCCCATTAAGGCGCCACCTTGTACCTGTGCTTCTATCGTTTTTGGATTCACCGCCAAATTGCAATGTACTCCAGCCGTGGCGGTATGCAATTTCGCTCGTCCATCTTTTATAGAGGCAGTAACAACGTAGGCGACAACGGTTTCAAACGATTCGTGTACAGCGACACCCCAAGCATGCCCCTTTGGTAACCGGCGCTTGTTGTATCCAGCCTTTTCCACAGCTAATTGTAGTGCTGCTGTATGACGTGGATGCTTATCGCCAAATTGCTTGAGGCGATAGGCAACAGGATCAAGTTTTGCACTACGGGCGATTTCGTCGATTAAGGTTTCCATCACATATGCAGTGTGGGTTGAACCGACACTACGCCACCACAACACAGGGACATTCACCTTAGGGTGATGTACCGTTAAACGCATCGGAATAGGGTAGGGGTCACGCATCCCTTCTACCGATGTGCCATCTATTCCATCTTTCATCAAGAATCCTTCGAACGGGGTGCCCGCCACGATAGATTGCCCAACAATGACATGATCCCAGGCATGCACTTTGCCTTGTTCGTCAAACCCGACTTCTGCCTTATGCAGGTGCATAGGTCGGTAGTATCCGCCTTTGATATCGTCTTCACGACTCCAGATAGTGCGGATTGGTGCACGCAAGCCTATACCATGCGCTGCCTTTGCGACATTGCAAGACTCTGTCACGTAATCACAACTCGGTACGGCACGGCGGCCAAAACCGCCACCAGCCATCTGTACATGCAAATTCACATTTTGTGGGGGCACTCCCAAAGCTTGTGCTGCGGCCATGGTTTCAATACCAGGCATTTGTGTCCCTACCCATAACTCTGCTTTGCTGGCATCTGCATTAATATTGACGGTGCAATTGAGGGGTTCCATAGGCGCATGGGCTAAATAGGGAAAATGGTACTCCGCACTGATTTTCTTAGGTGCACTTGCGAGCATACTCACGTCTGCTTTGAAATGCTGTTTGCCCGAAGTCCTTGCCATCGCCTGATACTGTTCTAGCTGTTTGACGCTATCGACTTTTTCTACGGCGCTGCTGTCCCATTCCAATTTTAGCGCTGCGCGTCCTTGCTTCGCGGGCCAAAATCCATCAGCAATAACGGCCACACCTTCGCCACCGCGGTCTACAGCGACTTTTACAACTGCGCGTACACCCTGAATTTGTTTCGCCGCGCTGTCATCGAAAGATTTGAGCTTGGCGCCAAATACGGGTGGATGTGCGATAAGCGCTGTCAACATTCCTGGCAAATGTACATCGATCCCAAAATCTTGTTTGCCACTGGATTTATCTTTTGCATCCAGACGACCGACGTGTTTCCCAATAATTTTAAAATTCTTCGGGTCTTTTAAAGTTACTTTTTCCGGGACTGGCAACTTCATCGCGGCTTCAGCTAATTCACCGTAGCTTAATGTTTTTCCGTCAGCCCGTATCACCGTGCTGCGGTCCGTACGCAAAATATCAGGGTTCACATTCCACTGAGCTGCGGCAGCACGAATAAGCATCGACCGGGCACGGGCACCTAACTCACGATACTGCGCGTATGAGTGCTTAATGGATCCGGAACCGCCAGTAATGTGCATACCAAAAACTGGATCTGCATAGGCTGGATCGGCGCTACCATGCTGCGCACTGACTTTGCTCCAGTCGGCATCTAATTCTTCCGCCAGAATCATAGGTAAAGCTGTATGCACACCTTGACCAAACTCGAGTCGATTAATCGTAATATTAATCGCGCCATCTTTCCCGATCTGAACAAATGCTGCAGGCTGTTCATAGGGTTTCAGCCCCGCCAATGGCTTTTCCGTTTGTGCCATCACAGGAAACATACCTAGAGCAAAGCCACTTGCCACACTCATTTTTAAGAAATGCCGGCGGGAGAGCGGGGCGCCATCGACGGTGCTGCGATTTTGTTTTTGAATGCGTGCAGCAATTCCTTTAGGTAACTGGAAGTGGCTCAGATCGCTATTTTTTGGATGAAAATGCATATTGATGTCCTTTATCTAGCAAACATTGAATTAAGCCAAAGCGGCAGCGGCCGCCTTGATCGCACTACGTATGCGCTGATAAGTTCCACAGCGACAAATATTGCCAGACATCGCCGCGTCAATTTCAGCATCGCTAGGTTTCTTATTTGACTTCAATAATGCCGTCGCACTCATGATCTGACCGCTCTGACAGTAACCGCATTGCGCCACGTCATGTGCAACCCAAGCAGTTTGTACGGCTTTGCCAACTTTGTCGTTGACCATCGCCTCAATAGTCGTGATCTTCCTGCCAGTCACAGCTGATATGGGCGTCACACAAGATCGAATCGCCTGACCATCTAAGTGCACAGTACAAGCTCCACATTGGGCAACACCACAGCCATACTTGGTTCCACTTAATCCTAATCCATCACGAATTGCCCACAACACAGGTGTATCGGGGGCTAGATTAAGTGCGCTTTCTTTGGTATTTACATTAAGTTTTAACATGTCAGCAATCCTTTTTAAGATGCAGCAAAGGCAGGGGGCATTTCATTTGAAGTTTCACTAGACTAGTGAATATCGACTTCACTAGCAAGATAATTTCTCAATAATCTTGGGGCACTATTAATGCTGAGAGCTCATATAAACGGAGAATAAGAATCAAATTGCGCAATCAACCATTTGATTCTTGTACAAATTTGGCAAATCGTATTAAATCGACATTGCCACCAGAAATAATAACGCCCACCTTTTTGTTGTCCATCGCTATTTTTCCGCTAAATGCCAATGCAGCCCCTAGACAACCTGTCGGCTCTACCAATAGTTTCATACGACTCGCAAAAAATTTCATCGCGTCGATCAATTGAGTATCGCTCACCGTCAACACATCATCCACATAGCGTTGAATCACCGGAAAAGTGTGAAGCCCGAGGTGCTGGGTCTGCGCACCATCGGCGATGGTGTTCGGTGTCTCGATATGCACAATACTGCCACTAAGAAAGCTACGTTGTCCGTCATTGCCGGCTTCAGGTTCGACACCAACCACGATGCAATTAGGGTTTAGAGCTTTGGCTGCCGTGGCACATCCAGATAAGAGCCCCCCGCCACCCAAGGGGACAAACAGGTAATCGAGCTCGCCTACTTCTTCGATCAGCTCCTTCGCACTGGTTCCCTGACCAGCCATAACATGAGGGTGATCATACGGTGGAATTAGAGTAAGACCCTGATCGTGTGCTAACTGACGTCCAATTTCTTCTCGGTCCTCAGTATATCGGTCATATAAAACAACTTCGCCGCCGTATCCACGTGTTGCGGCCACTTTGATCTCAGGTGCATCTTTCGGCATCACAATCACCGCACGCATTCCAAATTTCTGCGCAGCTTTTGCAATTGCCTGTGCGTGATTCCCAGATGAAAAAGTCACAACACCACGTGCTTTTTGTTCAGCAGTAAATTGCAGCAAGGCATTGCAAGCACCTCGAAATTTAAAGGCACCTGTGTCTTGAAAACTTTCACACTTAAAGAATAGTTTTGCGGCAGTCAATTGATTCGCTGTTTGCGAACTGAGTACCGGTGTTTTTTTTACGAAGGGAGCGATGCGTTGATGCGCTTTTTGTACGTCTTCAAAGGAGAAATTTTCAAAATTTAACATAAATTGACACTTAAGCAATGTGGAGGATGGCAACAATAAAAATAGACACGAAAAATACCTCAAGTCTTAACATCTCTCAAAGCATAAATGGAAGATTTATTCGATCCGAGAGAAATTAGAAGCATTCACTTAATTATGCGTTTTCAAGGATATTTTACGAAGCAGTACGCCTTGGTTGCATTATTACCAATTGCATCACTACCAATTGCGTCGCATATTGATAAGGATTGTAAATCGAACTCAAAAGTTTCCCTATTGCGATATTCGACTGAAGAACATGTAAATACCAACAGATATCGACGCTGCCTCACGGAGTTTCATTGTCCGAATTGTGTCCCATAACGCCGGTGAAGCGCCGTTACACTAGATACAACTTGAGTGGTTTTCTGTTTGAAATTTAATACTTTTGCGGTAGAGCGATTTGGGCAGAGCTAAAAATTTTTTGACATTCAAAAGTACACTTCGCAGATAATTGCTTTCAAAACCGAGAACCATATCAAGGTTCTCAATTTTGAAGCTAGAATTTATTGCAGCAATCGACCAAAAGTCTGAGCTAATTTTTCGTATTTAATGTCAAAATCACGCAAAAAACTCACTGTGGTTATTGAAGCAGCTATTTGAAATGTAAAGCTAGCTTGCTTTTCCACGTCAAACGAAGCGCTTGTCGTACAGGTACCTTATAACTACGCCATTCTTTGTATTCTTTAATTGCGTCCAACACGATAACATCCCTTAAGGTTAATAATGAATAAGATTAATGGACTTATCTTAGGTGTTTTTTTTGCGGGAGTTTGTGATGACCGACACAATTAAAATGTATTCTCGATTTTTTATCCCGGATAGGTTGTCCAACTGCGCTGAACACAACAGCGAATTACTTGAGATGAGGCAGACTTAGCAAGCCGGTTGCCCTTCGATATCGTTGATTTGCATAATTTTGTTCTTTTATTTTTTATTTTCTCCTATCGATAGATTTCAATTCGAGAACAAATTTACTTGATTTATTTTGCACTAATTTGTTCTTTTCCCAAACGCTTAGCAAAAATTGTAGAAAATTCAGCGGCAAATTAAAACATCGCCTTTCCCCCATGAAACCAGTCTTAGAGAATCCTCTGTATTACCTTGAAAACTTTCAGTTGGTTCTCGACTGGGTGAGCGAGCGATATGATGACGTGCTGATTGACGAAGAACGGGAGTTGATTACGCGCTTTTCCACGATGCCACAAAATGCTCGTGCCTTATTTGTCCGTATGGTCATGCGCAAAGGGGAGTTTTTCCGCCAAAGCAAATTGAGCTATGCAGAGATCGGCGATGTGCAAGCTGCATCGGCGCCGCTGCTTAATGCCGGATGGATAGGTCTAGATCCGGCGCTATCGATTGACCAACTTTTTGATATTTTGCAGAAGCCGGAAATCGTATCAGCCTTTGCCCTCACGGCGCCCTACAAGCAATTGAACAAGGCTGAACAGTTGGCCTACCTGCGCGAACTGGAGCCCGAGATAAAACAGTACTCGGCCTGGCATCCAAGTTCGCAAGAAACGGTCATTCATATCACGAACAAAGCACTGTGTGATCGCCTGCGCTTGATCTTCTTTGGTAACTGGCATCAGGATTGGTCGGAATTTGTCCTGTCGGATCTTGGTATTTATCGCTATGAATCCATCGATATTTCCCGTGAGTCGCGTGGCTTTCAAACCCGGCGTGACATCGAGGACTACATCGCCTTGCAGCAGTGCCGCGACCTATTTGAACAAGAAGAGCCCATTGATATCGTTTTTGAAGAAGTTGCGGGGCTACATATCGACAACGGCTGGATAGCCCGACGCCGCCACAAGTTCTTATTCCAGCTAGGACAGGAGGCGGAAAAGCTCAAAGAATGGGACTTGGCTTTAAAGATCTACGGACAGACGCCGTATGTTGGCGTACGACTACGTAAAATCCGGGTGCTTGAGAAAATAGGGCAAAGCGCACAAGCATTGCAGTTACTCAATGAAGCCTTAGCGGCACCAGAAAGTGAAGCAGAATTGCAGCAGTTACAACGCAGCGCGCCACGTTTGAATCGTAAGCTTGGGCATCAAAAGCTATCAGCACCCAGCGCCACAGAAGTGGATGTGATCGATCTCCAGTTACCCTATCCAACAGGTTCGTTTTATGTAGAAGGTGTAGTGAGAGATTTTTTGCATAGTGAAGATACGCCAGTGTTTTATGTAGAAAACACCCTCATCAATTCCTTGTTTGGCTTGTTGTGCTGGAGTGTGATTTTTAAACCGATACCCGGTGCTTTTTTTCATCCATTTCATCGCGGCCCCGTTGATTTAATGAGCGCAGATTTTCATACTCGACGGCAAGAGGATTTCGCTCGCTGCCTAGCGCAACTTGATACAGATGCGTATATCACAAGCATCCGCCAAACCTTCGAAGTCAAGAACGGCATTCAATCACCCTTTGTATTTTGGGCCGCGCTTGACGAGACCTTGCTTGATCTTGCATTAAATTGTATTCCGCCCGCACATCTGAAACATTGGTTCAATCGCATCTTGTCTGACATCAAAGCCAACCGAAATGGCTTCCCAGACCTCATCCAGTTCTGGCCGGGCGAAAAACGTTACAACATGATCGAAGTTAAAGGCCCAGGTGACCGCCTTCAAGACAATCAGAAGCGCTTGATCGACTACTGCGCTTTACATCAGATGCCGATCTCCGTCTGTTATCTCGAATGGTCTGAGGATAGCCAGTGAGCAAAGATCCATACATCGTGTCCGTGAGGAGTTTGGTTGAGTTTGCTGCCAAGCAGGGGGATTTGGACTTTCGTTTTACCCCTTCACCTTCAGGTTTAGAAGGTATCGAAGGGCATAATCAAGTCACATCCCGCCGAAAAGCCAGCTATCAACGTGAAGTGCGACTTGAAGGACGCTTTGAAGAGCTATGCCTTAAAGGTCGTGCAGATGGCTATGATCCCGATCTCGTGCAGATCGAGGAAATTAAAACCTATCGTGGCGACTTTCATGCGATACCGAATAATCAACGCCAGCTTCATTGGGCACAAGCGAAAATATATGCTTACTTGCTTTGTCAAAAATTAGCATTACCTGAAATTAAAGTCGCCCTAATTTACTACGACGTCGATAAGCAGACAGAGACGCCGATGGTCGAATCACACGACGCGATGTTGTTAGCAAGTTTCTTCAAGCAGTTATGCGAGCAGTTTCTCACTTGGGCGAAACAAGAAATAGTTCATCGCGAGCAACGTGATCTGGTGCTGCGTGAAATGTCCTTTCCGCATCCAAGCTTTAGGGTAGGACAGCGGGCTCTGGCCGAGGCGATGTATAAAGCGAGCAATCGTGCTTGCTGCCTATTGGCACAAGCGCCGACCGGCATAGGCAAGACGATTGGTAGTCTTTTTCCCATGCTGAAAGCCAGTTCTGAACATCAAGTCGATAAAATTTTCTTTTTAGCTGCCAAAACTTCAGGTCGTGAATTGGCGCTCAATGCAATTGAAATCTTGCAGGAAAACTTGCCAAGTACATCGCTAAGAACACTGGAGCTTGTCTCTAAAAACAATGCCTGCGAATACCCAGAAAACGCCTGCCATGGTGATTCCTGCCCATTGGCCAAAGGCTTCTATGATCGTCTACCTGCTGCACGCGCGGCGGCTGCGCAAGTAGCCATTCTCGATCAGGCCCAACTGCGAGAGGTCGCATTGATTCACCAATTATGTCCGTATTATCTAAGCACGGAAATGGCGAAATGGAGTGACGTCATTATTGGTGACTATAACTATTACTTTGATCTCAATGCGATGTTGTATGGTTTGACGGTGAGCAACGGCTGGAAGATTGGTTTGCTCGTCGACGAAGCACACAATATGGTGTCGCGGGCTCGTGCTATGTACACCACTGAATTGAGTCATGCGCGTTTTAAAGAAATGCGTAAACAAGCACCCACAAGCTTAAAGAAAGCGCTAGACCGACTACATCGACAATGGCTGACGTTAGAAAAATCTGATGGCGTCAGTAACAAGCACGAAAATCGATATTTAGTACGCGCCACGTTGCCAGACAAATTCACTAAGGCATTGGTATCGCTGTGCGGCGAAATTGGTGCGTATTTTGCTGAGCATCCATCAACGATCAATCGACTACTACAAGATTTCTATTTTGATGCATTGCTCTTCATTCGACTAAGTGAGAGTTTTGGTGAACATTCGATTTTCGATATCACCACTTCAAAGTTCGGATCGGTGCTTTGTATTCGTAATATCGTTCCTGCACCGTTTTTGCAACCACGTTTTAAGGCAACTCACACCAGTGCCTTATTCTCGGCGACCTTAAGCCCTTGGAATTACTATAACGATCTTCTAGGCATGCCAGATAACACCGCCTGGGTCGATGTTGAATCGCCATTCAACGCAGCACAATTGACTGTACATGTCGTTGGATCTGTATCAACTCGTTACGCTGATCGTCAGCAATCCTTGGCACCCATCGCTGAACTAATGGCAAAACAATTCAAAGAAATGCCCGGCGCATACCTCGCTTTCTTTAGCAGCTTTGAGTATATGGAGCAGGTAGCTAACTTGTTTCAGGAGCGTTTTCCGGAGATTACAGCTTGGACGCAAACGAGACGCATGGATGAATCCGCGAAAAATAATTTTCTCGCGAACTTTACTGAAAGCAGCCAAGGAATCGGCTTTGCGGTTTTAGGAGGTGCGTTTAGCGAAGGAATTGATCTACCCGGTACTCGTTTGATAGGCGCATTTATCGCAACTTTAGGATTGCCGCAGTTGAATCCGATCAATGAACAAATCAAACAACGCATGCAACAACTTTTTGGTGCGGGATATGATTACACTTACTTGTATCCGGGATTACAAAAAGTGGTTCAAGCCGCGGGAAGAGTCATTCGCACAACGTCTGATCGCGGCGTGATTTACTTAATTGATGATCGGTTTAAACAATCACAAATTCAAAAATTGCTGCCACGGTGGTGGCAGCATTAGACTTGAACTTCGTATAACAACCTTCTACTTGGGTGCTTGCGCATTACCAAACATAAAACTGAAGCCTGTCGCGGTTTTGCTGCCTTTTTGCGCTGTAGTCGCAAAAGAATGACAACCCATGCAGCTATTCCCTTTGGTCTGCATAAAAGTTTCTAGCACCGGATTGATTAGCGTATTGGTACTAATGTCGCCAGCCTTACCTGGAGATAGTGGTACCGACAGCGGAACAGGAGTCGCGAGGTTGAGCACGGTCTTGGACCATTGTGTATCGATCATCGCGTAGTATTGCCACGGCGATTTTGCGAAGCCTTCTACGATAATTTTTTGCGCTTGCGTATTGACTTGCGCCGCATTCACGTCATCCGGAAATACCTGTACGACCTGAGTTGGATTGGTGCCCTTGGTATTAACAGGAGTTTTGCTAGCAGGATTATTGAAGCTGTAGTTTTGCTTAGGCGTTGCCCCCATTAACGGCGCATTATCGACCTGATAAAAGGTCGCCCACAGACCCGCATTTTGTTTTCCACCGCTCGCGAAAATATGAAATCCAACTAAGCCGATAGTGACCGATTTGCCACCAGAAGCCCCAGGAATATATCCCTTTGCAACGTGAAAACGCCCAGAGCTTGCTTCTGTCGTCGTCAACACTTTCCAAGCCGCTTTCACTTCGATTGATCCCGAAGGCAACACAATATTCGTGGTCTTGGCAAATGTAGCTTGTGTCGTTGCGTTGTATAAACTGTTTTGAGTGATGTAGTCATACTGAGCCTTATTCATGGCTACATCGTAGTACACAGGGTTTTTCTGTTGGTCATAAAGAATATTGCCATCCGATTGAGTGATCTCATCGAGTGGAATGGTCGTGTTCGCAACCAGGCTCTTATTTGCCTTCAGCGTTGCCTGAAGGTTGGCCACGGTAGGAGATACCTTTGCCGTACGGGTCAACATTCGCACACTACCTACAGCGACTTCACTGGCAACTTCTTTTGGAAGCGCAGCATTGACTACACTGTTATTCCAAGGCTGTGGCTTAGCTCCATTAGGCAAAAATACCTGCTCTTCAGTGAGGAAACTTTCCCAAACGGTTGTTCCTGGCGCGCCGAATAGGGCAGAGGTATCGGGGATGCCACGTTGACCCGATTTAGCTGGCCAATTGAGATAGATAAAAGTTTGCCACATCGCGCAATCTGCGCCTGGATTTGTGAATTCACCATTACTCAGTTTAGGGACTGGTTTCAGTTGAACCCCAATCGGGTTTACACCACCACAAGGAAAACTCGGTACCGCAGGCGCTTTTGGAGCGACAGGTGCCGTATTTTGTGCGGTCGCGCTGGTAAGCGCCGCATAACCAAAAGCTAGGCCAACGATAAGTGTTGAGAACACATTTCGCTTAGAGTTGCGATTGAAATTAGGTAGATGCATAATTTGTTTCCTCCTAGTCTTACAGTCAATGAATGAGATGGTGGAACGAGGAACAGGATTAAAGCGAACAACATGCCCACGCCAAATTTCAAACTGCTTTGCGCTGCAAAAATGTCTTACCCATGTTTCGCCAAAAAACTTAACAGCTAGCAGGTCTTAAATCTAAATAAGTAAAATCTGCCAATCCCGTCATTGCAATCCGAGCAAACATCATGCCAGTCAAAAACATCACTTTTTACGAGAACGACATCCATTTGGCATGTAGTTTCTAACGTTTTACATGTCAATGAGTATGAAATTGAAAAAACTTGGTGTAATACATTCGTTAAGAAACGAAATATTCCAAAAAGCAGCTATCGACCAACGACCTTGTTCAAACGCGAAGTGAAAACCGCGCTTTCGATCCCCTACGGTGACGTGGGCGCAGTGTGAAAACGAATACAAAACCTTCCAGAATTTTGACTTGCCGTTTTTAACCTGACAGAACTATTGAATTTTCTATCCGTCGCGCGTGCCTCCAGCCTCTCCATTTCTGCATTCAACGTGCTCTCGCGAACAGACACTAGAGCTACATCGTATCAATCTGCAACTGACATGCCGATTCACCATTAGCGCTTCCTCTACTCCTTCCAAAGGTTTAAGATGAGTGATCTTGGGTACGACATGCGCTCGCCTATTGGTATGAAAACTGGAGTGGATTGTATGAGTATAAATATCGCCGCTATTGGTCCTGCTGCCGTTGCCGCCCTTGCACCGGTCGCAACTACTCTTGTTCCTGCTATTAAGCTTGAAGCGCTGGCGGCACTAGATGTGGATACCACCACGCGCAGCCTGCTAAGTACCTCAAACGTGGCCGATGCGAGCGCCACCGTCATTGATTTTTCCACACTGGCACAGTTACTCGCTGCCACCGTGGTATTTCAGACCCAAGAAGCACAGCAAGCGAAAGCGATTGCTAGCGGCACCACTACCAACAGCGATTTTAGCAAGCTCGTTGCGACTGCATCATTTTTTGTCGAGGCGTTCAATCGATTTCAAACCAGCGTTGGTGCTTTGACGAATTCATTCGACTCGTCTTTTGATACTGGCTTTTTGCTGGCCATACACACGCAAAATGTCCAGATAGGATCAGAGCATACGCAGTCGTTCATAGATAGTTTGGCGCAAGTAGGGATTAATTTTAACGAAGCGACTGAGAAGACTAATCCAAATCAGTTCAAGATAGATTCGCAGGCACTGGAAAAAGCTTTTAAGGCGAATCCCGCGCAAACGACAAACTTGCTAGATAAGGCTTTAAAGGGGCTGGTGGTGATTGAGGCAAAACTGCTCGTAAGCGAACCTAAGTTAGATTTGTTTACGAGTGACTTTACTCCAGCGCTTTCAGGAGCGGTGCCAGCGAGCCGATTTGATCTGGACATGGTCGATGCAAACCTTTCTAAGCTCAGTAGCGCAGATGTACAGGAGGTTAATAGCGCATTGCAACGCTTGCTGGCCGATGAATCACTTGGCGCTGCGATAGACGCGACGCCGATTACATCGAGTGCGACAAGCACGCAGGCGGGTGCGGTCGAGCTTGTTGGTAACGCCAGCACCAGCACCAACGCTAACAGCGGCGTTGCCAAAAACGTTGCCAATAACGTTGCCAATAAGCTTGATACAACTAGCTCTAGCGCGGCGGCATCGGTCGAGAAATTGTTGACCGAAGTTCCCACGTCTGTGCGTGACGCTGTGCTTGCGCCAATCGTGGTTGTGCCCGATTCAATTGCTGCAAAAGCGACACAGCCTGTGTCGGTAAGTAATTTTGATAAATCGCCCACGCTTCCTTATTCTTCGATTGAATTCGGTCTCAAATCCGCTAATTTAGCGCAGAGTAATGCAAAAATCTCGACGGTAGAAAATGCTGTCACGCAAACCGGGCAGGACAACACCTCCTTGAATGCTAAAGTGCAACTCAACACGAACGCGGAGACCAACACAAACACAAAGCGTGATGCTGTGCTTGCGCCAGTCGCGGTTGTGCCCGATTTAATTGCTGCAAGAGCGACACAGCCTGCGGTGGTAAGTAATTTTGATAGCTCACCCACGCTTCCCAATTCCTCGATTGAAGTAGGTCTTAATTCCGCTAATTTAGCTCGAAGTAGTGCAAAAATCGCGACGGCAGAAAATGCTGTCACGCAAACCGGGCAGGGCGACAATCTCGGTAATAGGCAGGACAACACCTCCCTGAATGCTAAAGTGCAATCCAACACAAAGCCACGCACAAGTGCCAAAATCCAAACGAGGCAAACTCGCATAGTATCGAGTGCTATAGATTCAAATGCTCAAGCTGCACCAACTCGCCAAGGCGTCACAGCCGCCTCTGCGCAAGCTGACCGAGTGAGGCCAATCGTGGCAGCGAGTCGCACTATCGCCACACAAACCGATCTAAACAGTGACGATAAGGTGGATGCGCCTAGAAGCAAGAGCGTCGAGAGCAATACGAAATCAGGGGGGGCGACTAGAGCCTTTATCGCTGAGTCGGCCAGCAATCAGCTCAAGCAACCAGCCGCCGCTTCTGTTGTGCCTGCTGGGTCTACTAACGATGACGTGAAACTTGCTGGAAATTCCATCGAGATCGACAAAAAATCGCGGATTTCCAACGCCGCCCGACCACATATACAGCCAATACAGCAGCCTGCGAATCTAATTGATTCTGAAACTTCGGGTACTAAAGAAGCGCCAACTGTGCAAGGCGAGGCGAAGTTAACTAATAAGAGTGTGGTGACCAATAAGGATGTGGTAACGAATAAGGAGAGGGTAACAAATGAGGATGTTGTAACGAATAACCCGTCAATAGTTGCGAAACCTAATGCATTTCCTGTTGAAGATGTGAGCCCACACACTACCTCGGCTTCTGTCGGCAATGTATTAAGGACCAACACCAGTCAAGCCATACCTGCTAGCGCGCAAGCCGCGTTTGAGTATGCCACAGTGCAACCGCAGGCGACGCCAGTGAATCCCTCAATAAGTCCCTCAATAAGTCCCTCAATAAATCCCTCAGTTGCAGCGGCAGTCGCGGCATACCGCCTCGGCGAAATAGTCGTCGATAAAAAAAGCGATGAGCTAGCGAGTGTCACGACCGAAATCGTTCCGGATGTCTCCGTCATCCCTCGTATCGATTCGCTTGAATTGGACCCGCATGACGGCAACAGTGACGATGCACGCATTGCGGCCGCGCTGAACGAAGTCAAAACATCGGCACAAAGAGCAGAGATAAAGGCCGCACACGGGCAGTCACCACCGCTCGATAGTGTGGATGTTTTGGCTTAGTGGGTACTGAGTTAATGCCAGAATTTTTCATGTTCAGTGCAATCATTTTTTCTTAAGTGCCCTAGCGAACATAAAAGGGAAGCACTTCGTTCTAGACTAGGTTGATCAACAAATTCACGGGCAGCGAACAGAGTTTGTTTAACCTAATCTTGTCTGGGGTGCGCCTTGCTCTTTCGTCTTCTGCTCAGTTTGGTCGGCCTGTTGCTCGTGGTTACGCTGGGCGTGGTCGGCTTCTTTTGGCGCTTCGCCTTGGCGGCGGTTACACCACCGCCAGCGAGTGCTTTTTCGGTTCAATTGGTGCAAAAAGGCCAAGTGCTAGCTGGTATGGGAAACTGCGCCGCCTGTCATACCACCAAAGGCGGTGCGCCTTTGGCTGGCGGCTTACCGATCGCAACGCCGTTTGGCATCATTTATTCCAGCAACATTACGCCCGACCCAGATACCGGCATTGGCCACTGGTCGCAAGACGCGTTTAAGCGAGCGATGCGCGAAGGCGTGCGGCAGGATGGTGCGCATTTATTCCCAGCCTTTCCATACACCCATTTCACGGTCATCAATGATGAAGATTTAAGCGCGCTGTATGCCTTTCTGATGACGCGCCCTGCAGTGCATGCGCTCACCCCGGTCAATACCCTTCCGTTTCCCTTGAACATCCGCTCGCTACAGGCGGGATGGAAGTTACTGTATTTCGACCAAAAGCCTTATCAGACCAATGTATCGCAAAGTGTTGACTGGAATCGTGGGCGTTACCTGGCCGAAGGCATAGCGCATTGCGCGGCATGCCATACGCCGCGCAACTTCCTCGGTGCAGAAAAGAAAAATTCGGCCTATTTAGGTGCCCAGATCGATGGCTGGTTCGCGCCTGCACTGACCGCCGCCAATACTTCGCCTTTGCCATGGACACAAGCAGAGCTATTCGCCTATTTGCGTAGCGGAGTCTCGCAGTTTCATGGGGTCGCCAGCGGCCCTATGTCGGAGGTCGTGCATCAGGGTTTGGCACTGTCACCGGATGCCGATATCCATGCGCTCGCAACCTACTTTGTTAATATCAATGGCAGTCCGGTCGCCACCACATCGACTGCATCGGCAGATGCCATCGCAGCCACGAATTTGGCCAAAATCATGGGTAAATCAGCACAAGTCAATGGCCTCTATACCCAGCGTGGCGCCAACTTATATCTAGCAGCCTGTGCCTCATGCCACTCCAATAGTAACGGCATTCCCACCGGTGTCCGGCCAGAACTAGGGCTCAACAGTGCACTCACTGCCGCTGACCCTAGCAATCTGTTGCGCGTAATCTTAACCGGTGCAGCCAGACGAGCTGGCGGTACCTTCGATGCGGCGCCCGACATGGTCGCTATTGCGCCCGGTTCCTACATGCCGGGCTTTGCCGCATCGCTGACCAATGAAGATCTGGTTCAATTGGCGAGCTACCTGCGCCGCAGCCGTACCGACTTACCACCTTGGGACAGGCTTGAGGCAAGTGTTGTCGCGGCACGTAAGGCCAGTGCGCCATGATGGTGTCGCCAGAACTAAAAATATTCATCAACGTGTCGTATTTGAGGACCATCCATTCAGGTAAAAATGATGAACAAATTTAAGCTCAACGGTAAATCGATTTCAGTCAATGTCTCTCCTGAGACACCCCTGCTTTGGGTAATTCGTGATGAGATCGGCCTGAAAGGAACTAAGTTTGGCTGCGGCATCGGGCTGTGCGGCGCCTGTACCGTACACCTCGATGGTCGCGCAATTCGTTCCTGCATGACGCCGGTAAGCGCTGTCGAGAATGCCGACATCTTGACGATAGAGGGACTGGATCTGAACGACCAGCACCCCTTACAAAAAGCCTGGATCGCCACGCAAGCGCCGCAATGCGGTTACTGCCAATCGGGGCAGATCATGCAGGCAGCTAGCTTGCTGAAGGATTACCCTGATCCTAATGATGCCAATATTGATGCTGTCATGAGCGGCAACCTGTGTCGTTGCATGGCGTATGTGCGTATTCGTCAAGCTATCAAGCTGGCTGCACAAGAACTGCGGGGGGCATAAATTAATGCGCAATTCTGACGAAAAATCAACAACACCCAAGCTCGGTGACCGGCTCACTACTGCTGCGAAGAAGAAACTAGGGAACGATGCTGGCCAGGTATCGCTGGCGCGCCGTGGCTTTATGATTGCCGCGGTGAGTAGCGGCTTTTCGCTGGCGTTTTTGCGCACCGATATCTCGTTCGCAGCAGCCACAGCAGCAGCGGCAACGCAAGAAAATACTCATAAAATATTTAATCCGACCATCTGGTTCGAGATTGATCGCACAGGGCTGGTGACGATTAATATAGCCAAAGCCGAGATGGGCCAGCATATAGGTACCGCGCTGGCACGTATTTTGGCGGATGAGTTGGAAGCCGATTGGGCCTCAGTGCGTTTGCGTTACGTTGACAGCGATCCCAAGTGGGGCACGATGGTCACCGGCGGCAGCTGGTCGGTGTGGCAAAGTTTTGATGCCTTAAGCCGCGCCGGCGCTGCCGGTCGCATCGCCTTGATCGAAGAGGGCGCAAAGCTTTTGGGTGTTGCTGCGAGTAGCTGCCAGGCGCGCAATGGCGTGGTCAGTTCAGGCAGTCAGATGATCTCTTACGCCAATATCGTCAGCAAGGGCAATCTCACACGCAAATACTCATCGGAACAATTAAAAGCATTGGTCTTGAAGGCGCCGGAAGAACGGCGACTGATAGGGCAAAACGTGCAGGCACTGGATGTGCCTGACAAGGTCAATGGCCGTGCTGTTTATGGGATCGATGCAGTGGTCGATGGCATGCTCTACGCCCGCCCGCGCATTCCGCCGACACGGTATGGCGCCAAGGTATTATCGATTGATGACAGCGCGGCAAAAAAAATAAAAGGCTATCTCAAAACCATCGCGCTAGAAGATCCATCCGGCACGGTGCCAGGGTGGGTGATGGTGTACGCAGACTCTTACGCTGCAGCCAGCTTGGCGGCGGATCTAGTGCACATTGAGTGGCAAGCGGGGGAGAGCGCCAAGGTTTCCGAGAAAGATATTCAGGCGCATGCAACCAAGCTGATTGATGATCCGGCACTCGGCTCTCTTGTGGTGGCCGATGACGGCGTTGCCGCAGCCTTTAGTGCAGCCAAACGCACGATTGAACACAGTTATAGTACTGCGACCGTTTTGCATTTTCAGCTGGAGCCGGTGAATGCCCTGGCTTTGGAAGACAACGGCATATGGCATATTCATACCGGCAACCAGTGGCAGTCGCTGATTTTGCCGGTACTGGCAAAGGCCTTGGGCGTGGCCGAGAGCAAGGTGATCCTGCATACCTATCTGATCGGCGGTGGCTTTGGCCGCAGGCTGAACGGTGATTATGCGGTGCCCGCGGCGCTAGCTGCTAAGGCGATCGGGCGACCGGTCAAGATGCTGTGCACACGCGCCGACGACGCACGTTTTGATTCGCCTCGTTCAGCCTCGATGCAACGCCTGCGCATGGCATTTAACGAGACTGGCGCGGTGACCGCGATGCAACACGATGCCTGCGCCGGCTGGCCAACGCAGGTGATGATCCCGGCCTTCATGCCCATGGGTAAAAATGGTCAACCCTACGATCCGTTTTCGATCTCCGGTGCTGATCATTGGTACAACGTGGGCGCGCATCAGGTGCGGGCAATTTCAAATGATTTAGCCAATAGCACTTTCCGCCCGGGCTGGTTGCGATCAGTCGCGCCAGGATGGACTAACTGGGCCGTGGAAAGTTTTATCGACGAGGCGGCAATCGCTAGCAAAACCGATCCGCTGGCATTCCGTCTTTCTTTACTCGATGCCACTGGCAAAAATGCCGGCAGCACACCGAACGCAGTGGACGGTGCCAAGCGCCTGGCCAATGTTTTGCAGCGTGTTGCTGATAAAGCTGGTTGGGGTAACGGTTTGGGTAACACCTTGTCAGCCGATACCGGTCTAGGTATTGCCTGCACCTTTGGCCAAGAGCGCGACATGCCAACCTGGACAGCCTGTGTGGCGCGCGTCAAGGTAGATCGGTATAGCGGCATGGTCAAAGTCGAAAAGCTATTTATGGTTATCGATGCCGGCACCATCATTCATCCCGATGGCGCGTTGGCGCAAGCGGAAGGGGGCGCGTTGTGGGGTGTTAGCATGGCGCTGCACGAAGGCACAGAGTTCATCAATGGTGAAGTCAAAGACACTAATTTGAATTCCTACCAGCCCTTGCGGATGGCCGATGTGCCAGACATGGAGATTGAATTTGTCGCGAGCACGCTGGCGGCAACCGGCATGGGAGAACCGCCTACCACGGTCGTCGGGCCTGCCATAGGCAATGCCATTTTTGCCGCCGTGGGCGCGCGCCTGCGCGATCTGCCGATACGGCCCGAAGCGATTTTAATAAGCCTGGCGAAGCACGTTCCTGTTTGAAAAAATTGTTGAAATTGGTTTTTTTAGCTTCAGCGTTATCGTAGCCTACCTTCCGCTTATCGAAGATGGCTTGATGTCAGAAGCAATTGCATGTTGCCGTTCTTAGGCCTTTCTTTTTAAAGCCCTTCCTCGAAAAGCCCTTCCGACCCATGTCCGATCCCTAATCCGGCATTGACCGATTCGCGTACGGCCACTGGTGAGTTGACACGGAGTCTGCCGGATACCGGAACTTCGGTATCCCGGAAACGCCATGTGGTACCTGACGACAGCAGGGTGTAGATCACGCAATCGGGCCCACGTAGATCATCAGGTGTAACGGGAACGCCGCGTTTAGCGAGATAGGCCCTACTGGCTACGAACACGCGCTAGAACAAACCGATGCGCCGTGCGCGTAGTGCGCTGTCTTCCAAATGGTCAATCCAAATCGCCGGCTCAGCTCCCTCATTGACCAGACTCACAAAGCGATCATTGACCTAGAGATCCAGTGTCAATCCTCGATAGCGTTCAAGGGAAACGGGGGATATGCGGCAACACGAATGCATGGACCAGTAAAGTTGGACAGGCGACGAGAAGCAAGCCAGACGGATCGACGTTCTCCCTAAATGACGATTCTGACTCATTCACGGCGTCAAGGATGCGTCGGACTTCCGCATAGTAGCGTTCCACCTCTGGTGTGAGTGCAAGCTTGCGCGTTGACCGGTGCAGTAGAAATGTTTTATATCTTAAAAAATTGTTTTAATGTGGAAATTGTATCGACTACAAAATAAATTGCATCAACTAGAATTGTTTGAATTTGAGACCTTGAGCGTTACGGAAAAACAAAATTGCCTTTCAACGATCAGGCGCGAATACTGGCATCTTAGAAATCGGCGAAAATGTAAACCAAACGAAAAAATCCGACGTCGGCATTATCGAATTGTGGAAGTCAAAAAATCGCCTGTGGTGAGCAGTCGTTTCAAAAGAAGAGATTTCATTATTTTTGAGTTGCAGCCGTGATCACTGTAAACTTGGGAAGGAATGTCCTTTTTGCCGACCTAAATACTGCGGTAAATTTGGCTAATAATCTGCGCATAATTGAAATCATTAATTTGACATAATATAAATTGTTGCTGATTAACTTCTATAGCTGGCGCGGCTTTCGCCTCGATTGGTGTCAAAATATTTGTGACAAACACCAAAGCGAGGGCAGCAGCAACACCAGCTTCTTTAACTGTCTGTGTCCTCGTCATAAAAACTTCCCATAGCGATTTTTGACCGCTTCTTTCTGCTCTATCCATATCGCAATCCATGATCACTTTTAGCGGATCAATTTCTAATAATATTGCTACTGCAACGCATGTTTCGTTGTCCATTATGCGTTTTCCGCTTCTATATTGACAAACTGCCGCGCCTGTTAAATTTAGTTTTTTAGCTAATTCTTTGTCGAATCTAAACCCGCATTTTTGCATTGCAAGATCTAAATATTTTGCGCTTTTCATAAAAATTCTCCTTGACTCTTAACAGTCGTTAATCTAACTTAACGAAAGTTAATTATTAACGGACGTGAAGTTTACAGAACTTTATCATGAAACAGCCAAATGACAAGTTTACCCGTGATGCTTTTGATACACCTCGCAGGGGTCGCCCGTCGAAAATTGACGCGAAAACTCCGGCGCAACGTGCAAAAGCGTATAGAGCGCGTGTAAAGGCTCGTAAATTTAATTTTTTGGCTGTTGGTGAACAGTTATGAAAACTTTACCAATGTCGATCATAGCGTCCAATCTTTCTAACGTCCGTATTTGGATCGTAGGGCTTTGGTCTCGGATTGACTTCTTCCAACTCTTGCAATGTTGCCAGTGCGTTCTGGCTCAGTTCGTTTGGGTTAGGAGGGCTTTTCGGTATGTGTGCGTAAGGCTCGTCTGGCGGCGGTTGTTTTGGCCTCGTGTTCAAGAGCCTGTGAAATTCTCTGAGAATCCGGTCGCATTTTATTTTGTACGCAATCACTGCGATCAGAAGAAAAAAATTCAGCGTGATGCTCGCAAAAAAGATTTCACTGTCCATCTGAACACCTCTGTTAAAAATTTCTTAAATTTTAACTTTAATTTTCGTGACGCGTCACGGAAATTATTTAACTAAGAACTCGGTGATCCTAATGTATTGCACAAAATCAAAAATCGGTGATCGCATATATATCGCACACGATTCGGCTTCCGCACCGCAGCGAAGCGAGGAGCGCAAGCCGAAAAAGGGCGCGTCAGAACAACCCCTCCGTACTAATAGAGGGGAACATGATTTATCAGATTACGTGACGCTTACTTTAGCTGACGGGGAAGTGAAGCAAGTTTTAAAGCGCTCCGGTTCAAATAATGCTGTTTTTTTAGATTGGTTGTCATTCTCCGTAAATATTACGGGCTGGCTCAAGTCTGACGGTGACAAATGTTTTACAGACGATGACATTGCTCGCGCTATGTCGGCAAAGTTGGAAGAAATATTCGGTCAGGGCTTTGGTATTTCTAAAAAAAATCCGCATGGAATGAATTTTCACCGTGACTCATACGTGATCGGGGAATCATGGGGTCTTTTCTGTATAGGTCACAGAAACAACCGCTTTTTGGTGACAATTTCGGGCGATGGTTGGCTAAATGCCTCTCCAGATTCAGCAGTGAAATTACATGAATATTTGACTTTGTTAAATAAGAACGGTGCGGATGTACGTTTATCCCGCGTAGATCTGGCTGCGGATTATTACGAGGGCGTTTGTACACATGAAGAATTTGCAGAGGCTTACCACAGAGGTGACTTCGTAAGACAAAGACAGCATTTGCAGAATAAAGATGCTTGGTCTAGTTATCAGATTATTGGGTGTATCCACACAAATCGCGGGCGTGAAGCGGGCATTACACATGCTATCGGCGTCAGGACTTCTGATCTTTATCTTCGTTGCTATGACAAAGGTAGGCAATTGGGCGATAAGTCATCTTCCTGGCAACGTGTAGAGCTAGAAATTAAGAGTAAAGACACTTTGATTTCTCTCGACGTATTAATTAATCCTGAGCAGTTTTTTTGCCAATATCAATGGCTTAAAAATTTACGCAATTCTGACGCCAATCGTTTTGAAACCAAAGTAAAACGTGCAGAAATAACCGTACAGGCTTCTATGGAAGTCATCAAAACACAGTTCGGGAAATATCTTCGTGTTCTGCGCGGTTTATATGACACGGACAAAGAATTGCTCGACCTTCTCGAATCGGATTCCACTGATTACCCGAAGCGTTTAGCCAAAATTGCCCCGCAAGGATTCACTCCTTTACATCGTCAAGAAGTGCGCAATTTCACGCCTTTTCAAGATTTAACAGATTTAGCTTCCTCAGTCTTCGGCTGTGCTGAGGGTCAAGGCTTTTCATTCAGCCATTAATTTTTTAGGGGTACAAAATGAAATTTACATCACGTGCAAAAGTTACAGGCATGAAGTGCAACAAGGGTCAAATGGACAATGGGACGGCTTTCGATTCGACAAAGGTGTTCGTTGAGGTCAGTCTCGATGACTCCAAAGGAACCGCTAAAGGATCTGCGTCTGTTGAATATGGCTTTGGTACTTCTGTCGAATTTGAAAAATATAAGCATTTAAATTTCCCTTTTGAAGCTGACGCTGATTTTGAAATTGTTACGAGCGGTAAAGTTCAAAAAACTCAACTTGTTGCCTTGCGTCCGTTAGAAGTCGCAAAGGCACCGAAAGCATAAAGTGCGTCGCGTTTTCATCGTCCAAGACAACGAAAGCGCGCTATTTTTATTCCCTCATTACGGCGATGTTTCGTACACATCAAGGCTCAAAGAAGCAGGGCGTTTTGATGATTACGATTCAGCCGTTGAGACGGCGGCAGTGCACTGCTCAGAGGGTTTCGAAGTATCAGAGTTTTTCGAGGACGACTAATCATGCAAGCGATTTCTTTACCATGTTCAATAGTTGCAAAGGTGCTTTCTTGCACCGTGGTGGGTGATCGTTTGCGCGTTGATTGCGCTTGTTTATTATTTAAATTTGATTTCATCGTTTGGCAAACTTATGCACATTTTTTCACCGTTGGTGATGAAATTATTTGCAAGTTGTTGCCTAGTCCATCGTATTGGAAAAATGCCATAAGTATTTTAGGTGTTGATGGAATTGGCTGGGTAAAACCGATGAAGTTTATTGAGGATCGCCCGCAAGATATGAACATTCTTCATTTTCATATTTACGAAGTTAAACGAATTCGAAAATGATTTTTCTATTTTTAAGAAAGCGCTAATCAAATGCCTGTTTGCGTAGCTACAAAAACGATTACAACTAGCGGAGGCGACGAACTTGTTTTTGTTCCTTCGTCATCCACTTGTGCTTATCAGTTGGTGACTCAAGAAGAATTCGACGGTGATGTGCCAGCTCCCGCCGATTTCAAACAGGCATTTGATTATAGTTTTTTCTTGGTTTTAGCTTGCTTCCTTGCTGGTCGGTATGTGGGGGCAATTATAGATTTAGTCCGTCGTGGCTAATCCGTTGCGGGGCGGTTCTCCGTTTATTTAACTTTGTGGAGTTTCAAAATGAAAAAAGCACATTTTTCTGTGGGTAAATTGGTTGCGGGTGTTTCTTTGGCTTTAGCTGCTGGCATTGCTTCTGCTACTCCTCCAGCGACATCTCTGTCTTCGTTGACATCTGCAATTAGCTTTACAGATGTCTTGGTCGCAATTATGGCTGTTGGTGTTGCGCTCGTAGGTTTGCGCGTCACTATCAAAGGTGTAAAGACAGTTTTGGGCATGATTCGCTAATCGCGGAAAGTCCAAATGAAAAGCCGTTCAGTGAGCGGCTTTTTTTTCTTGCGAATAGGGGGAAATTATGGGTGATGCGTATTTATTGTTTGCTCTGGTGCTTGGCGTTGTTTGCGCTTGGGCTATTGTCGTCGGGATGAATGACTAACATGAAAATTTTTCTCGCATTAATTCTCGCTCTGTTTTCTTTTAATAGTCTCGCTCAAGTTGCTTGGGATACTGCTGCTGCGTCTGTTGTTCGCGCTAAATTAATTGCGGGCGGTCAGGACTCTAGCGACCTCGTTGTTAATCGCACGGTCATGGCTATTAAAAGAAAATTGATTGATGCTGGTTCTTCTGTCTATCCATACTATTCACTCGCTGGGTCATCTTTTTTGCGTGGTTTTTTTGCGATGATTCCTGTCGCGTCTCCCTATATTATTTTAACCAATGAGTCTTATTTCTCCATTACTCCTAATTTGGCTTTAGCGACGATTCAGGGCGTTCCTGACTCACAGCCTATGGTTCCATTTTCGTCTTGGACTTTTACGTTTAATTACACAGTCGAATCCGATGGATATTGGACACCTGCACCACCATCAAATACATATTCGTCAAAAATAGGGCAGGCGTGTATAAGCGGTTGTTCTCAATTTCCCGTTGCTCCTGCATCTGCTCGTTTTACCCGTAGTTTTACTGGGAAAGACTTTACACAGGCGTCTAAGCCTGATGTGCAAATCACCATCGCTTGTAATGATGTTCGTTTATGTGCGGACGCTCAACTGCAATATCTAATGTGGAACGCGGCGAAACAAGCAAAAATTAATGACGTAAAATTTCCAACGCGTGAATTAGTGGTATCCGGTAATAACTACTATTTTCATTATGTTTTTTCGGTAGATATGAACTACTACGGATCGATTTTAAATGATTACGCAACTGATTCGAGCGTGACTTTTATCGGCGGTGCTGGCGCTGTTGTAAATGGCACGATGGCCGAAATTCTGGCAGATCATCGTTTTGATGGTGAATACATTTCGATTCAAACTTTTGCGAGTTGGATTTCTCAGCTATGGAATGTGACAAGGATTCAGCCTAATTATGACGGCGCTCCTTATTTGTCGGCAATTACGAATAGTGATATTTCTAGCGTTACGACTCCTGTTTTATTTCGGTCACTCGTTGAGCCCGTCAGTTTGTTTGTCAATTGTACGCCTCCGACTGTCTTACAAAATAATGCTTGTTTTTGTGTTTTACCGAATACGGAAGTTAACGGTGTTTGCACTGTGCCTTCTCAAACTCCTCCTCCCCCGTTCGGCGGTAGTGTCGCAACTGATTTTACGGGTACGCCTAATTATTATTCGCCTCCTAGTTCCGGTGGTTCGTCTGGTGGAAGTGTGGGCGGGTCTGGTTCTACGGCATGGCTCGGCGGTAATCCTAACATTTCTGCGCCAACGCTCGAAGATACGCCGACGGCTAACAGTGTTATCACGAAGGTTTTCGGGTTGCTTCCTACATTCAAAAATCTGTCACTTTCTCATGGTTCCGTTCAGTGTCCACGTTTTGAGACTTTGGAATTTTGGGGGCATACCTTCGTCTTCGATCAGCATTGTCAATTAGCCGAAAATGTCCGTCAATTGGTCGGCTCTTTATCGGTGGTTTGTTTTTCTTTGATTTCTTTATTCGTCGTCCTGAAAGCATGATATGAAGAAAAAATTTATCTCTGTGTTGCTTTGCATTTCCTTCGTTCTTAATAGCTCTTTTATGATGATGCAAGAAGCAAAAGCAGTCCTACCTCTAATTATCGCTGTCGGCGGTCGCATGGTGCTCACGAGAATTATGGCAACGAGCGCGATTAGATGGGCTGCTGCTGATAGCATTGCTGTCATTGGTAGCACAGCGTTTCAACGTGGTGCGGCTCAATACATCGTCAGGAAGGCGTCTTATATGGCGGCAAAGTTCAGGCGTTATTCTTGATTTCAAACCGCAAGTGTTTAGAGATGTTATTCGTGTAAATTTTCAACAAACGATTTCCAGCTTTGTTAAAACAGAGACGGGCATAAATAACAGTCCTACATTAATCAAACGTGAAGCCAAAAGTGATATTGATTTAACTGACGGTGAAGTTTTTGTCTTGGGTGGCTTGACTGACTCTAAGGAATCAAATGGTCGGTCTTCGTTTCCTGTCCCTTGGCTTTCCAGCTTCGCCGCAAAAAATGCCAACTCAAGAAACACAGAACTTTTAATTATTCTTAAAGTTCAAAAGGTGAAGCGTGAAAATTTAACTAAAGGGGATTCAAATGTCTAAATACGTAAAATTACATTCTGAGCAACGTTCTCAGGAGTTAGTTGATGTCGCAAATATCGCTATTGATAAATACGCTGGCAATATTGATGAACTTCAAAAAGCTTTTGGCATGTTGTTCATTGGTGATTTTTTCGGTTGGAAGGTACTTGTCGTTTGGCATGAAAAAAGGACGCTCCGCAAATACGAGGAAATTTTAGGAATTAAGATTAGAGAATTTTTTCCTGAATTTGGCTCTATGTCCTATCGTGCTACGGGTTATCTTGCTGCTCTTGATTCTGGTTCTTTTTGGAAGGTCGTTAGCGGAGATATCTCCGTCCAAAATCGTCGTCAAATTATCCATTGAATTCAAGCTGTCCGGCACGGTCGATCCTTCGCTTAATTCCAGCCCTGTTAATGCGGGGCTTTTTTTTGTCCGTGTTCGTTGTCGCGTCTCAGCGCGAGCCTCGAAGGTCGAAAGCGGTTTGTTTCCGTGTAAGCATTTTCCTTTACATGTCAAACAGCGGCGACCCCACATTAAAAGACTTCTTTTGCCTTTTAATTAATCAAAAATTGCCCGCGGGCATTCTTTTTGCTGTACTCGAATTTATGACACAACTCGATCTATTTGGATATGCGCCGCTAAGCGTCGCGGAAAAACAACGCGCCTTTGAAAATATTCGTCGTGAATATTACTGGCTTAGGAACCTCAGAAAATGGAAACCGAACGACGCACAGCGGCGGCGAATTTATCGTAAAATTGGAGACGAAAAAAAACGCCTGCGGGAAGCGGGCGTTTTGAAGTCTGAGATTTTGCTGTTTTTAAATTGCTGTCGCGATCGCTGCAAACTTGGGAAAGAATGCCCGTTTTGCCGACCGAAATACGGTGGCAATTTTAGACAGTAATTTACGGGTCAATTCACGCAACGCAATTTGACATAATATAAATTATGCGAATTCTGCGAACATAATTTAAGCATGAGAATCGAGCCAGCAGCGTCTTTGGCGACGAAGCACTTCGCAATCAATGAGTTATAAAACGCTGAACACTTCAAAGTTCAGAGTTTGATGGAGTCAAGCACCATCCCAATGCTAGCGAAATTACAAGATGACGGAGATTCTGCGCTAGTTTGCACAAAGGTCATCAACTCAATTTAAATCAATCGCATCTTGAATAGCTTTGATTCCCGCCAATGCACATTCTTCATCCAAATCACCGCCCGGAGCACCTGATACGCCAATTGCACCAATAATGCTGCCGGCATCTTGAATCAGCAAACCGCCACCGATCATAGCAACATTTGGCAATTGTCTGATCCCGCTGTTCGCCTGATTGTATGCCGTCACTGTCGCTAGTTCTGTCGTCGAATTCTTGAAGCTGACGGCAGTCCACGCCTTCCGCATTGCTGTGTCTGGCGTATGCATCCCAGCCAGATTATCTCTTAGCATTATCAAAGGTACACCTGATCGATCGACCACAACGACCGCCACCATGGCGCCTTTTTTTTGGCATGCTTTTAATGCCGAATTAGCAGCAACCTGCGCCGCTTCCATGCTTACACTGCTTAGCTTAATGCTGGCCTTCAGATCCGATGGCGACTGAGCGTTGGCGATGAAAGGGCTCATCATTTCAATGACGATAGCGCTTACACATGTCCGCAGTAGAGATATTTTCATGCCCGAGTCCTTTATCAAATTTCACGTTGACACTAGCAGTCCCCAAGTCAATGAGACGCAAAAACTGAGATAGATGTTCACATTGATGAGAGGCAGTACATCAAATCGCCATCAAATCTCCCTCAATACCCAGGCGATCTGCGATCTGTCGACATACTGATTGGCACATCTTTAGTGTTTTTTCGTCATCGATGCGATAAAACACTTGGGTCCCCTCTTTACGTCGAGCCAATATTTTCCCCCGATACAAAAGGTTAATTTGGCGAGAGATATTTGCTTGGGTCGAATCGACTGCAGTCACAATTTCCCCAACAGATTTTTCACCTTTGCAAACAGAATTCAATATCTTCAATCGTGTTGGTTCACACAAAAGTGAAAAATAATTGGCAACTTCTTCAAACAATTCTTCTGACTGCTCTCTGCGTAAAAGTTCATTCACGATACAAATTCATAGTTAGTTAATCAAGGATAAACGCATTATAAAGAGATTCTCAGCTCAACATTTGCTTTATTAGCGACCAATACATGCCTATTTCAATGAAATACGATGTCAACATAATTAAGAATTTGGACTTGATTTACAGATTAAAAAGAGAATCAAAATTAGTTTTAGATGAACTTTCTGAATTCATCACACTCCAAACGATTAGTGCACAAATAATCAAAAGGACTCGGAATGAAAATAATTCAACACATATCGATCGCGGGGATTCTACTAAGTTCCTGTCTGACTTTGACGACCTCAAGTTACGCTGCAGATACACCAATAATGTTGCAACAAGTATCGCCGGTCACGGTGGCTACACCGCCAGCCAGAATCGCGGACGTGCAGACTATTGACGGCATTATGGCCGCTCTTTACGATGTCATTTCAGGTGGAATTGGCCAAGCTCGTGATTGGAACCGCATGCGTTCTTTGTTTATTCCCGAAGCAAGAATTATGGCTATCAGCCCAAAGCGCGACAGCAAAGATTTAGGCCTACGAATTCTCACACTAAGTGACTATATTGCCAATTCGGGCCCGATATTGGTTGATACGGGATTTAGAGAAAAAGAAATTAGTCGAAAAACAGAACTATGGGGTGAACTAGCCCAGGTATTCACAACCTATGAAACTACCATGGACAAAAATAAAACAACACAACGCGGCATCAATAGTGTGCAATTGATGTACGATGGAACACGCTGGTGGATTGTCTCATTGCTGTTTGAAGCAGAACGCGCTCAACTCAGCCTGCCAGACACCTATTTAAACTCCACAAAATGATTTAATCGGAAGATCAGCGTCAAAATAAAAAAGGGAAGTGTCACTTACAGTGCACTTCCCTTTTTAACATCCACAAATCGTCGTTAGCTAAACCGAACTATTTTTGTGATCATTTTGTACGTCCCCGACCGCTGCTTCATCAGGATCATCGCCCTCAGTTTCCGCACTACCCCGCTCAGCCCGATTCTTTAACTTCTCTTCTTTCTTGCGCTTCTTCGCCAATTCTTTTTGACGTTTTTCGTATCCGTAATTTGGAGTGGCCACAATAGTCCTTTAATTTTTCCATCACTTTACCACATGACCCAGTTTTCTTCTGAGATATAAATTCCAATTTGAATCGAAAGGAAATTTTTTCTTAACGATGTATTTCCCCCCAAAACAATCTTTTATATTGAAGGATTAATCTTTCTGATTTAGTATTGATTCATCAATACAAGCTCAAAAAAGGTTTCGTATGAATCAAACACAAGTTGCAGTTAATGGGACAGTCGAAGAAAATCCCGAATTAATGTATAAAGGATTAGGGCATGTCGTCCGCGCTCTGCATGATGCCCTGACTTGGGTTGGTGCTAATGACATCTTAGCCGAAGCCTCCAATGAATTTCCTTCCGCAAGAGAAAGACTCAACCACATTGGTGTATTGACAGAGAAGGCCGCCAACACTGTTTTGTCAACAGTCGAGGACACTTTACCTTTACAACACGCCGCGACCAAAGATGCAGAAAAATTACTTTCTCAATTCAATCGTGTACCACTAGAAAATCTCTCTAAAGATGAGTTACTGGAGATAGTAAATCAGGCACACAGCTTTGTCGCATCTGCCAAGAGTAATAGCGAGACAATGGAAAAGGCTTTATCTGACATTATGATGGCGCAAGATTTCCAGGATCTCACTGGACAACTAATAAAAAAGGTGGTGAGTCTGCTCGAAAGAACTGAAACTGATCTACTGGGATTGCTCATTAGCGGCGCACCAGCAGGTACGATTTCGGCGATGAAAAAAGATGATCTATTAGCGGGTCCAGGATCCGTGGGCGGAGTACAACTTAATCAAGAAAATGTAGATGATTTATTGTCAGATCTCGGATTTTAATTAAATACACACCCAATTAGCTTTTTCTCACAATAACTTACAACTTATTAAGTCAAATCAATAACTTCCCTTGGCTATCAAGCACAACTATACTTAGCAAGTTAACGCCTTGGTCGAGGCGTTAACTCAGTCTTGAAAAAAATAAGAACAAAGCTAATATAAAAACTAAGCACCTCATCATCTTGCTTTTGACAAAATCACCAGCCACTTACGAAACAATAGAATCTCTAGGTGACCAGCCTGAACTCCCGTGGAACACTCAATCAAAGGATTGACTTGGTAATGACGATTTCGAAAATCATTACAGACAAAGATTTCACGGCGTCCTAAGCGCATCAAAAATGTACTTGGTGAAAATTGCACTGCAAAACGTGTATCAAAAGATTGTTCTAAGTTAGTCATTTGGTGAAATCTCCATAGATAAATATCGAAACTGCAAAAACTGAACAAGTAATCAAAAACTTTAAAATACTGTATGCGCATTCAGTTGTTGTCACTTTAAATGAAAACACCTGATCATGCAATCAGTATTTATAAGCTGTTGTTTTGACTCAGTTTATTATCAAATGAAGAATTCTTTAAGTAACTTTTTGATGCTACTTCTACTACTTAATCAGGCGGAAATTTAAATCGTGAAAATCAAAACTAAAATCTGTTGCAGGTGAAATTGCTTTCATCGTCAAGGTCAGCGGCTTTCCGTCCACATCCAATACAAAACTTGCGAACGCATCGGCATTAAGGGTTCTATCATTCCATTTCACAATGAAAGTATTACCCTTATAGAATTGCATTTCCCCGGTCAGCGTGGGCGAACGTTTCGCGCTAAAAATCATTTTGCCGTGTTCTGCACTTATGCGGACATCACCAAACCAATCATCTCTGTACGTTCCCAGGTAAATTGACTGATCGACTTTATTGATCAACTTATTTTTTTGTTGTGTCTCGATCGCCTTCCAGACTTCCGCCACTTCTTTTTCACTTTCGGTATCACGTTTTAATTGACGCTCATAATTTTCTTTCACTCTGTCAATTACTGGCATGCCTAAATAGCTGTCTTTAATCGTGTTAGTAATCGATGTAAAGGCTGCACCTGACTCCTGATTCGTCAACACAATAATTCCTAATTTGATTTCTGGGATCAAAGTTACTTGCGTGACCATTCCTAATAAACCACCGGTATGCGCCACCTGCTTATATCCTTTAACATCACTTAATCCCCACCCAATACCGTATGCAGCAAAATGAGTGTTGTAAGATCCCGTATTGGTACCTGTTTGCAATATGGTCTGTGGCGACCACATCTCGTGCTGTACTTTCTCACTGAAGAGTCTCTGCTTATTTTCTGCGCCATATGTTCCCTTATTTAGCTGCATCCGAACCCATTGACTCATATCGTGAATATTGCTGTAAATTCCCCCTGCGGCATTGATCACTTCATTCGGTCTAAATGGTACCGTTTGTAACATGCCGTTCACTGGCACATGAGGATCAACCTGATTTTCACTGTGTTTTAATCTTGTGATTGACGCTGCGCTCTCATTCATTGCCAGTGGCTTCATAATGCGCTGTTCGATAAACTCTTCCCAGCTCATTCCAGAGACACGTTTAATCACCTCACCGGCGACAATATACAAATTATTGTCGTAATCGTATTTAGCGCGAAAACTAGAAACCGGTTTCAAAAAACGTAAATTATGAATCACGTCTTTAAGAGTGAAATCACTGCCATCCGGAAAAAACATCAAGTCACCAGCACCTAGACCTAAACCACTACGGTGTGTCATCAAATCTAACACCGTGAATTCGTCGGTCACGTAAGGATTGTAAAGTTTAAATTCTGGAATAATGTTGGTGACTTTTTCATTCCATTGCAGCTTTTTCTCATCGACTAAGATCGCTAGTGCTGCCGCGGTGAAGGCTTTTGAGTTGGATGCAATTCCCACTAAAGTATGCGCATCCATCGGCTGTTTCGATTTAATAGAACGAACACCATAACCTTTGCTATGCACAACTTGATCATCTTTAATTACCGCAACCGAAATTCCGGGCACGTTAAAGGCCTTCATCGCATTTTCGACCACAGCATCGATTTGTGCTGCGGTGATAACCTGCGGATTTGCCTGTGAATAGGCCAGGTGGCTTATCGCCATACTTGTTAAAAATATCCATACATAAGAGTGTGCTATTTTTTTCATTTCTATCTCCATAAATCCCATATTGACTGTTTCCACGTAATCACTGTTTCAAACGGTCAACCTGCAGCTAATCCGTTCGAGCTCAATCGCAAAATACGATCACAACGTTTCGCTAAATCTGCATCATGTGTGACAATAACAAATGCTGTACCAAAGGATTGCGACAATTCCAGCATCAAAGCAAATACCTGATCCGCAATGCCTCGATCGAGGTTACCAGTTGGTTCATCTGCTAATACACAAGCGGGATTCGTCACTAAAGCTCTCGCCAACGCAACGCGTTGACGTTCACCGCCAGAAAGTTCACCCGGGACATGGCTTATACGATGCTCCAAACCGACTTTCTTCAACATCGTTTTAGCTATTGCCTGAGCTTCCTTGCGCGGCATACGTCGGATTAGAAGAGGCATTGCCACATTATCGAGCGCAGAAAATTCCGGCAAAAGATGGTGAAACTGGTACACAAATCCTAATGATTTATTACGAATATCGCCGCGCGCCGATTCGCTCATATTCGCAAAATCATGGCCCAATAAATTAACCATACCCTTGCTCGGCGTATCCAATCCACCCAACAAGTGTAACAAGGTAGACTTGCCTGAGCCAGAAGCACCCACAATGGCTACCCGCTCTCCAGCTTGTATCGAAAACTCGACAGACTCCAGTACTTTAACGGCCTGCTCGCCGTGACCAAATGTCTTCGTCAAATCTTTGCACGACAGTACCGTTTGAATTTTACTCATAGCGCAGAGCCTCCGCTGGTTTAACGCGGGCAGCACGCCAGCTCGGATAAATAGTCGCTAAGAACGCTAAAACGATCGCGATTCCGCCGATAGTCCAGACATCTGACCAATGTAAATCGGATGGTAAGGTGCTGATCACATAAACCTCTTTAGAGAGAAATTGCACACCCAATATTTTCTCGATAAAGGGCACAATAATATCGATATTGAGTGCAACGACAATTCCCGATAACACCCCAACTGCGGTTCCAAACAAGCCCACTAATCCGCCCTGCACCATAAAAATTTTCATGATAGACATGGGTGATGCACCTAATGTACGTAAGATAGCAATATCCGCTTGTTTTTCAGTGACGGTCATCACCAATGTCGAAACCAGATTAAAAGCCGCAACGGCAATAATGAGGGTGAGAATAATGAACATCATCGTTTTCTCAGTTTTTACTGCGGCAAAATAGTTACTATTCTGTTGTGACCAATCACGCGCAATCAAATTACCTCCCAACGTACGACTCAATTCAAACGCGACTTGCGGAGCTTTTAACATATCCTTAATTCGTAGACGCACGCCAGTCGGCGCTTCTTGACGAAAGAATTTTTGTGCGTCCGCAATGTGAATAAAAGCCATGCCAGAATCAAATTCATAGTGACCAGCCTCAAACACTGCGACGACTGTAAACCCTTTTAATCGTGGAATAGTGCCCGCCGGAGTCAACTGTCCCTCAGGTGCTGCTAGTGTCACTTTGTCACCGATACCAACATGCATAGCCCGTGCTAAGTCAATGCCGAGAATGATGTTGAAGGCGCCTTCTTTCAGATCCGTTAATTTTCCCGACTTAACTTTACTCGCGATGATCGAAACCTTTGGTTCTTCTTCCGGCAAAATACCGCGTAGCATCGCACCCCGCATTACACCATCATTCACGATCATACTTTGTGCATCGACATAGGGCGCTGCTGCTAGAACAGCCGGATTTTTTAAAGTTTGCCGAGCGGTCGCTTGCCAATCTGAAATGACTCCGCTCGCATCAAACACTTCAATATGCGGCAAGACCGAGAGCATGCGGTCGCGTACTTCTTTTTGAAAGCCATTCATCACTGACAAGACGATGATCAAAGCCGCCACACCCAATGCGATACCAGCCATCGAAATAAGAGAAATAAAAGATATAAAACTATTGCGGCTACTGCGACGCCCTGCGCGGGTGTAACGCAAACCAACTAGCCATTCGAAGGAGAGGTTATTCACAAAATCGATATTCCCAATAAATTTAAAACGGACACAAAATACTTCAGGCAAAGTTCAACAATCACAACAAGATCTCGTCTGTCTGTCACTGTCACACAAAAAATGTATAACATGAAACGATGAAAAATTGCTTGCGAACCTTCAAGAGCCCGTAGTTTGCCATACAATGACGCTATGAGCCATTTAGAAATTATCATGCCTTTTGGCATTCCCCCTGCCACGCTGGCTAAAGAATTAGTCAAGCATATGAAAACGCCCGCACTGGCAAGTCTGTTAGCTTATGCGCGGGACAAGCAGATACATGAACATGATGAATTTGCTAGGCAGTTGCCCCATGAAGACTGGTTGGCACGCGATTTCGAAACACCACACAATAACGCCAGCAGCCCTGCATTGACGCATCAGCGCATGCAAGAATTAGGTATTCAAATGTCATCGGGATATTGGTTCACCTTAAGCCCTATCCACATTCACATTGCGCGCGATCACATGGTGATGACGGATCAGCGCCGTTTAGATATCAATGATCTAGAATCACACGATCTGTTTGAAGCGGCACGTGAAATCTGCGAAGAGTTAGGAAAATCTCTGCTCTACGGTGATGCAAAGACTTGGTTTTTACGCGCAGATGATTGGCGATCATTACAAACGGCCAGTCTGGATGCTGCGGCCGGGCATAATATGGAGATTTGGATTGCTAAGGGCGAACAAGAAGTGGCGTGGCGTAAGCTGCAAAACGAAATTCAGATGCTGTGGCATATACACCCAGTTAATCATGCCCGCGAAGAAAAAGGTCGCAACACCATTAATTCTGTCTGGTTGCATAGCGGCAGTGCGGAAGTTCACACTAACCGCTCTCAGCGAAATCTGCAGCGTTTTGATGCCATCAACTATCAGAACGATTCTGCTAGCATTTTAGTTGAAGACTTATTAGAACCAGCACTCAATAGTGATTGGGGCAATTGGTTAGCATGCATCAATCAGGTCGAGAATAACTGGTTTAAACCGGCTTTAAATGCCTTACAGAACAAACAGATTAAGAGTTTAAAGCTGGTGCTCAGTGATGGACAACGCCTGTGTCAAATTTCTTGCCGTGCGCCGCAAGCATGGAAGTTTTGGCGCAAGCCCAATCTTCAATTTTTAATAGATCTTACAGGTTCATCTATTCAAAAAAATCAAGAAATGTAGAAGTTAATCTGCGCAATTATTCGTGAACTTTTAACCGACACTTTTTACTCTATGACACGCATCAGCATCCGCCCCTATCCATTTCGTCAAGCAGAATTACTCAAACAAAGTGGATTGCATCCGGTATTGGCACGCCTTTTTGCCGCACGCGGTATCGTGACTGCTGAAGAATTATTGACAGAACTGCCGGCATTGATTCCGCCCAATCAGTTACTCAACAGCGAAAAAGCAGCTAGATTTTTGGCCGATGCAATTGCCGCAAAAAAGAAACTGGTGATCGTCGCAGACTACGACTGCGATGGTGCCACCGCTTGCGCGGTGGGTCTTCGCGGACTAAGAATGCTGGGGGCAGATGTTGATTACATCGTACCTAATCGATTTGAGTACGGCTATGGGTTAACACCAGAAATTGTCGAACTCACTGCACGTGAAAAGTCACCCGACATTATCGTCACCGTCGATAACGGTATCGCCAGTATTGATGGTGTCGCTGCTGCAAATGCACGTGGCATACAAGTACTGGTAACCGACCATCATTTGCCGGCCGATACGTTGCCGCAAGCGAGCGTCATCGTTAACCCTAATCAGCCTTTCTGCGACTTCCCCAGTAAAAATCTAGCGGGTGTCGGTGTCATGTTCTATGTACTACTGGCATTACGGGCAGAATTGCGTCAGCGTGGCGAATTCGATCAACAAAATCAACCAAAGCTAGATACTTTGCTTGATCTGGTCGCATTAGGCACTGTGGCAGACGTGGTAAAGTTAGATCCGAATAATCGCATTCTGGTTGCGCAAGGCTTAAAACGTATGCGTGCCGGCCGCATGCATGCTGGGATCGCTGCGCTATTTCGGGTTGCAGGGCGTGAACCGCGTTTGGCCAGTCCATTCGACTTAGGCTTTGCGCTCGGGCCGAGATTGAATGCCGCAGGTCGTCTGGCAGATATGTCTTTAGGCATCGAGTGTTTAACCACAGACGATGAAGGTCGCGCCTGGCAGATAGCACAAGAGCTCAATAGCATCAACGCTGACCGCAAAGACATCGAGCGTGAAATGCAAGATGTCGCCCTACTGCATTTAGATGATTTTCAAGCACAAGACACACACACTATTACGGTATTCGATGCATCCTGGCATCAAGGAGTCATTGGAATTGTCGCCTCGCGCCTCAAAGATAAATTTTATCGCCCAACGATTACTTTCGCTCCAGGGGATGAAGGCTTAATCAAAGGTTCAGGCCGTTCCATCCCCGGTTTTCACTTACGCGATGCTTTAGATTTAGTATCTAAACATGCCCCCAGCTTGATACAAAAATTTGGTGGTCATGCAATGGCGGCTGGCTTGACCATACGCGCGGAAGATTTCGATGCATTTCAAATCGCCTTTGAAGCTGTCGGAAAAACGTGGCTAAGGCAAGAACAACTAGAACGTATTATCGAAACCGATGGAGTCCTAGAGGAAGCATATTACTCGACCGACTTTATCGAACTTTTAGACGGCCAAGTATGGGGTCAAGGTTTTGCGCCCCCTATATTTTGTGATGAATTCAAACTTGTTTCGCAAAGAATTCTTAAGGAGCGCCATTTAAAAATGGTATTAGAAAAAAATGGCATGCGCTACGATGCAATATGGTTTGGACATACCGACAGCTTTGGTGAACGTATTAAAGTAGCGTTCAGGCTCGATGCTAATGAATACAACGGCGTGACCAAAGTGCAATTATTGGTCGAGTACGTAGAACAAGCGTAATCAGGGATCAGTGCCCCATTCTCTCTCCGTCAATGGATTTTTATGGTTTTAGGACTTTGGAATTTTGCGTAATAAATTTCAAAATCATGCCTATCATGCCAACACTCGCCGCTTCAATATTCCAATCCCAACTAAGACGATGCGATCCTTGATTGAACCATGCTTCCATAGTCGGCACAAACAGTATTGCAGCCATCGCCGCATACATCAAATAAGTACCGAGTGTTTGCAGCTCGCGGAATAAAAGAGAATCAAATGAAAGACTTAGCTCATACTTTTTCAACAAATCTGTGGCCGCCCATAAAGCACGCAAGTACAGAATTGGCACCAATAGTCCTGTCCAAAAAAAGGGCAACCTCAACGAGGTTCCTAGCGTATTGCTGAGGCTAAAATTATCACCAAGCGTATAAATCGGTAGCAATTGCAATCCTCGTTCCACGAGCAAATTCAATGCAAATAGCCAAATCATCGCTTTGACTAACATACTTAATTTGGGTATTTTCTTGAAGTCTTCCGTACTTTTCTGATCCATTTTGTCTCCAACGCAACAATGTGTACACTTAATTAAAAAATCATGACAACATTACCTCAATCTTAGGCTTTTTGATTTAACGCTAGTTGGGATAACTTTCGACCAATGATAAGATATTTGGACAAATTAGCATCTACCTTCAACTCAGGCATCGGCCTCACTCCTAAATTTGATCCCGATAAATTCCAACTCTCTCAATTCGACTGGAAGAATCATGCGTAAAATTGTTTTGTTTATCGCCTCACTATTGCTCCCATTTGCGCTTGCCAATGCGCAATCAAATATTAAATTAAGTGCTACAGATACTGTAGACAATGAAGACTTAATGAATGTTTTACGCTTTCAAGGAATTGCCGTCAGCAAAATAAAGTTCACTGGCACACATCTATGGGGTAAAAATTTTAAAATTTTTATTCGCGATTTTGCCAAGGGAAAATTAATAAAGACTTATGAAGTTTTTGATTCCAAAGAAGATGAATTCTTCAAAATCAAAGAGCAAGAATTTAGCTTTAGCGTTTTAGCACAAAGAACTTACGCTGGCACCGCGAAAATCGATTTACGTTTTCTAGGATTCGGCGTTGTCAAAGAATTTAACTTGGGCATTCACCAAAAAGACTTTATCTTAAAAAGTTTTCAAGAAAGCTCAAGCGAAATTGATTTTCCAGTGGGTCAAAGCCAAAGCATTCTGATATTTATGATGCCTACAAAATCAACAAATGGCTCAACACCCTACACTGATGTCACGCAATCGAATTTTAAGCCTGAAGAATTAGGCAAAAAATCTAAAATTCCACGATATTTTTTAATCGACGTGCGTTTCGATTAATTCCCCTATCGATTCTCGACTATCAATAAAAAAGCGCATCGAGTTATCGTGCGCTTTTTTTATTAGTACTTATAAAACTTCAAACGAGAAGTTTCGGCCATTTATTTAGAATTCCAAATTGCCATCATATCTGCAGATCCTTGCGATCGAATGCCATTGTCCGATAAAACACCTTCTGTTTCGGCCAGCATGGCTTTGCGTGGCAACACCATAGTTTCGCCATATCGCTGATCGTAGTGAATCACGATCAAATCATCTTGCATGTCACGCAGTAAGCTCACTAAATGCTTGAGACTTTTCACTGGAATACCATTGATTGAATAAATCACTGAGCCAAATCGATTACTGTATCCAGTAACCAACTTATGTGGAAAAAAAGGCGAACTGACGACAACCAGCTCCTCTCGCTCTTTCGTAGGCATTTCACCACGCAAAGTCACCAAAGGACTAGCATTGTAGGCATAGCCATTAAGAGCCGGCGCATTGTTACTCAGAAAACTCAAATACTCGACTGTCGCGCGTGAAAAGACAATTGGACCAAAAATAAAATAGGAGGGATAACCGCCCTGCAAATCTCCGATCAAATGTGGACGCGCAGTGTATACCGGTGCCTGTACTTGCATAGCTTTACCTGCCCGAATGACTGACAATGGTACTTTGCCATTGATTGCGACTTGCTGAACCTTGTATTTGAACATGACTCTGACACTAGGCTTAAGCTTGACCATGCATTGATTGTCAATTGGGGTATCGCCGATATGGGTAATTACGTCCCACTCATGCAGACCTGCATTAGCAGCACCATCATAGGGTTTATGCACGATACAGCCTTCCACATTCTTATCGAGCTTAAGATATTCACGTACAGTAGGATTTTCCAGTGTTTGCGTCACATCGAGCAGCGATGGTTTGCCATCATATTTATTGTCGACGATATCCTTTAGAAAGATTTCTATCTCTTCGTTCGGAATGATATAACCAATATTCTGTGCATTCATCAAACCAGAAAACGCCAGTCCTATCATTTTCTCGCCTGCGATCACTGGTCCACCACTATTGCCTGGGTTAATAGCGGCATCAATCTGAATCCGCAACCCTCCAGTGCTTCCGTCATAATCAACAAATTCAATACGCGATACAATGCCCTTCGTGATCGATAAAGAATTACCACCCGTCGGATAGCCATAGGCAAATACCGCATCGGTCACTTCTGGCAATTTGTTACTGCGCACCACAGCCGCATGCGTTTCAAAAAATTTCTCATCATCTAATTTTAAAATCGCCAAATCCATACCACGCGAAATGGCAACGACTGTCGCTGATACTTTATCGCCCTCTTGGCCAGTCTGAACTTGTACCTGACTAGCATACTCAACGACGTGTGCGTTGGTCAAAATCCGTCGCCCTTCAATTACCACGCCAGATCCAGTCACCTCTTGTGGTGAAGCCTTGCCCCATGGTTTGAATGGATCAGGGCCTCTCAATGTTGAGAATACTTTAACAACTGATTTTTCCAAATGCGCGACTGCGGGTGTAGCAACCGCTTTGCTATTGAAAGCATGAGCCGGCGTTATAACAACCAGCATGCCTATTAGAATCAGATTCAAACCTAAGAAAACCTTTTTAAACATCTGAGAGTCTCTTTGCATAATTTAATTTCTATTAAAAAAATAGTGATGAATTATAGACGCTAACCATATTCAATCAACAATTCAACAACGTGACATTCATACTGCAACTTACTTCTTTTCAAGTGAAATTTCGGTAGCCGACTTCGCCATATCGGCAGCCTGGTTTAGACACGATTTTCCACTAACAATACCCTTCAAATAAGAACGACGCACAATGCCCGCAATACTTGCTGCTGCAACTTCACGCGTATGGCTATCAGCACCTGTCAGGCGTCGGACCCATGAGCGAAACGGTACAAAACCTTCCGTGAAACTTTTTAATGCATTGATTGTGGCATTTCCTAGTTCTCGCTCAACAATATTGCCATTTTCATCGATTTTTGCCGCATCAATATCAGGACCCAGCACTTCGTTCAAACTTTGAATTTCGCGTTCATACCAGGGGCAATCTGCACCAGGGATAATTAGATACGGTGCTTTTCGCGCATTGATTAAGACTTCGGGAATATCGATTCTCACAATGTTTAAATCACTCAAAGGCGAAGTCATTGCTGAGCCGACTCTTGAATCAAAGGCAGCATCTTGCTCTACTTTGCTAGTTTTCTTTTGCGAGTTTGATGTAGACGTCGCACAAGCAGTCAAGTTGAGTATGAGCAAACTCAACAAAATCGAGCTCGCACGACATCCCCAAAATTTTTGTAGCTTCATAATTTCCTCAAATTCAGCGATATATTAAGTCACAATGAGTAACGACGACATGTGCGGATGAGGAACAAACGGTGTAGCTTTTTCCTAACAAAAAGATTTTACCTGTACTTGTCATACATAGCTTGCCTCAAATGACATTTATTTACCATTGCCGCATTTACTCCCCTTTTTTTACAGTTAATCCATAAGTTTTTACACCCTGTCTCAGATGGCCTATCGCTTTTCATCAAAGCTTCTAAATTGAAACAGTCAATCAAGCCAAATTTGATTGACGTAATACGAAACCGCATGAAATTTGTCTTTCTGCTTATCGTACTGCTTATCGCCCTGTCTTTATCTATCAATGTCAATTCAACCTGCTTTCAAAAGCAGACAAGGAGCTCTCATGAAAACCCATTACTCTGCGTTCGCGTTCGTCACCTTGATGATTTCAGCAACCGCACTCGCAACAGATCGTGACACAGACGCAAAGGTGACAGTCCAAGGAAATTCCAAACACACGCCTGCATATGCATCCCCCGATGAAGCGAGAGAATTGATTGGAAAATATACGCTCGACAACGGCAAGACACTCATCATGACGCAGAAATACAGCCATTATTTTGTGGAAATTGCAGGCAAAGCCCCTATTCAACTCATCCCCAGCAATAGCACCTCTTTTACTTCTAGCGACAAATCAATTCAGCTTAAATTCACACCTTCTGCTGACGGCAAAACGACCCGCGTTCTAGCGCACTATGTGGAAAGTTAAAATCCAAAAGATGCACATAACTCCGAGCCCATGATTCGCCAAGGCGGTTGATCAATTGTATTTAGAGTGACTGGCTTTGGCGTGATTCATGCGAAATCTAACAATCAGTAACAAAAACAATGGCTTACAAGTGATGAAATTCACATAACGCGGGCGAAGAGTTGAGGATTCAGGTAAAATCGCGACCATGAATCCTGCTCCTAAAAATCTCTTCGCCTCAGCGCGCTACCGTTCCGACGTCGGCGGCAAACACGCAGCACCTTTTTTACCTATGTCACGTGCGGAAATGGACGTATTAGGTTGGGATAGTTGCGACGTTATCTTGATCACTGGCGACGCCTACATAGATCATCCAAGTTTTGGTATGGCTTTGGTCGGCCGTTTATTAGAACAACAAGGATTTCGGGTGGGAATTATCAGTCAACCGAATTGGCATTCCGCAGAGGATTTTCGTGCATTGGGTCGCCCTAATCTCTATTTCGGCATTACAGCGGGCAACATGGATTCGATGGTTAATCGCTACACAGCCGATCGAAAGATTCGTTCTGAAGATGCTTATACACCCGACGGTGATCCAAACAAACGCCCAGACCGCGCCGTAGTCGTCTATGCGCAACGAGCACGCGAGGCATTCCCCGAAGTGAACGTCGTGATTGGCAGTATTGAAGCTAGCTTGCGCCGTATTGCACACTATGATTATTGGTCAGATAAAGTCAAACGTTCCGTGCTACCAGACTCAAAAGCGGATCTGCTGCTATTTGGAAATGCAGAACGCGCAATTGTTGATCTAACTCATCGCCTCGCTGCGGGCGAATCGATCAAAACCATCCGTGATTTACGTGGCACAGCATTCATGACGCCAACTAATTGGTTACCTAATGATGACTGGGCAGAAATCCAATCGATCAAAATCGATACGCCTGGCAAAGTGGAAGCGCATACCAATCCGTATGAAATGATGCCGGAAAAAGACGCAAAATGTGCGACTGGCGACAGTTCGGCAACGGCACCGACACCGACTGTTGAACCTGATGTTATCAAACAGCAAGCCATACGCATTATGAGTCGCGAAGAACGACAAGCAATGCTACGTAACAAACACAACAATACGGTCATACGCCTGCCGTCTTTTGAGTCCATCAAAGATGATCCCGTGATGTATGCTCATGCGTCTCGGGTATTTCATTTGGAAGCGAATCCCGGCAATGCTAAGGCACTTTCTCAAGCGCATGGTGATCGTGATGTATGGATCAATCCGCCACCATTACCACTTGCGATGGATGAGATGGATGGTGTATATGATCGTGCCTACGCACGTGCACCACACCCTAGCTATGGCAAAGCGCGAATTCCCGCATGGGAAATGATTCGCTTTTCCATCAACATCATGCGCGGGTGTTTTGGTGGCTGTACTTTCTGTTCAATTACCGAACACGAAGGACGGATTATTCAAAGTCGCTCAGAACCATCAATCTTGCGTGAAATCGAAGAAATTCGCGATAAGACCAAAGGTTTTACTGGCACCATTTCAGATCTCGGTGGCCCGACCGCCAATATGTATCGTCTCGCTTGCAAAGATAAGAAAATTGAAGAATCTTGTCGCCGTCTATCCTGCGTTTATCCTGGTATTTGTAGCAATTTAAATACCGATCACAGCAAGTTGATTTCGCTGTATCGCAAAGCACGTGCGATACCTGGCGTAAAGAAAATTTTGATCAGTTCAGGCTTACGTTACGACCTCGCTGTCCGTTCACCAGAATATGTGAAAGAACTGGTCACGCATCACGTTGGCGGTTTGCTGAAAATCGCACCGGAACATACGGAAACCAATACTTTATCCAAAATGATGAAGCCAGGTATTGGCGCCTATGACGAATTCAAGGCGATGTTCCACAAGTACTCCAAAGAAGCAGGAAAAGAACAGTACTTGATTCCCTACTTCATCGCCGCCCATCCGGGAACAACGGATGAAGACATGGTCAATTTGGCTTTGTGGTTGAAGAAAAATGATTTCAAACTCGATCAAGTACAAACTTTTATGCCGACACCGATGGCGTTGGCAACCACGATGTACCACACCAGAAAAAACCCGCTGAAAAAAATTACGGCAGACTCCGAAGTGGTGGAAACTGCCCGCTCAGGCAAGATTCGTAAATTTCACAAGGCATTATTACGTTATCACGCACCCGAGAATTACGAGATCGTCAAAGAAGGTTTGTTACGCATGGGACGTGGAGATTTGATTGGTAGTAGTGAACGCCATCTCATTCCCTCGCGCGCACCTGTGGTTGCAAGCTTAGTCAATGCTGGCGTGGTAACAGCCAAGCGAGGTGCTGCACCGAAGCTAAACACCTTTGGGAAGAGTTCCGCGACCCGTCTGGCGGCAAAAGTTGCGCCAGTCACCGTTAAATCCGGTCTTGCCTACAATCCTGCAAAACCTAAAAAAGCGCCAGTTAAATCAGGCCGGCGCTAGCTATTTCGTGATCCATGTTCCGGTCGTTTACGCACAACATGGATCACTGGCTATCATAAACAACAACTCAAAAAGAATCTCGACCGTGAGATACGTTCCCGCGCTACAATTTCCCCACGGAATATAATCGATTAGAACATCCTACCTACTTCGGTAACAACCACTGTCTCAGCAGTCTCATTTCAAAGGAGCACCGCAATGAAACATATGAAAACCGTGTTAATTTTAGAACATACCGAAGAGGTATTTGATAAGTTGACTTGCGATGTGTGTGGTGCAGAATCCCATTGGGATGAAAACTGGTCAAGTTCCGAACCAGAGAAAAAGATGACGACTGTGCAGTTAGACGAAGAAGAATCGTTTCCAAATGGTGGTCAATCGACACAAACGCAATATCACATTTGCCCAAGCTGCTTTCAAACCAAGCTTAGCGTATGGTTTGAAAGTCACCGTCAATCAAAACCCACTGTTTCAAAATCTGTCTGGTAAGAAAGACTGTTGTTAACAGGCTTTCTCTGATCATTTTCCTTTCAAGTAATGGGAGAAACTATTACTTGAAAGATATGGTCAGATATAGGCATTTCGCGCTGAATGATCAAGTTATCCAGAAATTTTTGGTTTGACTCATGAAAACGGCTGACCAATTGAGCGCAATCTATAGTGAATCAAGGCCGAATTGGTACCGATTTGAGTCTAAGTTAAGCAAGTTCCCATCTCACTCGGGTATAATCAAGGGTTTATTTATCCAACCTAAAAGAAGCCCACATGGAAGCCGAACGCCTCAATAGTATTGCCAACCTGCTCATCGACTTAACCAGTCGTGAAGCCGAACTTCGGAGGTATCTTTGACTTCGATGTCAAGTCAGAGAAACTCGAACAAGTTAACGGTGAATTAGAAGATCCTAAAGTTTGGGAAGAACCTAAACGTGCACAAGAACTTGGCAAAGAAAAAAAATCCTTAGAAGCCATCGTTCACACACTCATTAAGATCGATGCCGATCTAAAAGACGCCAACGAAATTTTCGCGATGGCGCGCGAAGAAGACGACGAAGACACACTGGAAGCCATCGAAGCCGATGCCGCACACCTAAAAGAATTAGTCGAAGGCATGGAATTCCGCCGGATGTTTAATAATCCTATGGATGCGAATAACTGTTTTATCGATATTCAAGCTGGTGCTGGCGGCACTGAGGCACAAGATTGGGCATCGATGTTGTTGCGTCAATATTTGCGTTATTGCGAGCGCAAAGGTTTCAAAGTCGACATTCTCGAACAATCCGATGGTGAGGTTGCAGGCATTAAGACCGCAACATTGAAAGTCGAAGGCGAATATGCTTACGGCTTCCTACGCACAGAAACTGGCGTACATCGTTTAGTGCGCAAATCGCCGTTTGATTCCGCCAACGGACGTCATACGTCGTTCTCCAGTTTATTTGTCTATCCAGAAGTAGATGAATCGTTTGAAATCGACATCAACCCTGCTGATGTGCGCGTCGATACTTACCGCGCTTCGGGCGCTGGTGGTCAGCATATTAATAAAACCGATTCTGCGGTACGTTTAACACACGCCCCTTCCGGTATCGTGGTGCAATGTCAAAACGATCGCAGTCAACATCGTAACCGTGCTGAAGCATGGGAAATGTTGAAAGCGAAATTGTTTGAGCTGGAATTACGCAAGCGTATGAGTGAAAAACAAAATCTGGAAGACACCAAGACCGATGTCGGCTGGGGACATCAAATTCGCTCCTATGTTTTGGATCAATCTCGCATCAAAGATTTACGCACCAATTACGAGATGGGTAATACCAAAGCAGTATTGGATGGCGACTTAGATGGATTTATTGCAGCGTCGCTCAAACAAGGCGTGTAGTTAGTCTACGCAACCAAACGACACAAATTCAATTTCAATTTTAGAGAACAATCATGTCCGACCAACAAAATACAGCAGCAGAGTTGCCACAAGACGAAAATTCGATCATCGCTGAACGTCGCGCCAAGCTCGATGCGATCCGTGCGAAAGGTGTAGCCTTCCCAAATGATTTCCGTCCGCAACATAAGGCTGCTGATCTGCAAGCGCAGTACGGCGACATCAGTCGTGAAGACTTAGAAGTACAGAATGTAGAAGTCGTCGTTGCTGGTCGTATGATGCTCAAACGTGAAGCAGGCAAAAAAGCAGCCTTCGCGACTTTACAAGATGCTTCGGGCTTAAAAGCTGACGGTCGCATCCAGTTGTATGTGACAACGGATAAAACTGGCGAAGCGGAAATGGAAGCCTTCCGTCATTATGACTTAGGCGACATTTTGGGGATTGAAGGCGTATTATTCAAAACCAAGACTGACGAACTGACCGTCAAAGTGACGAAGTTGCGTTTGCTGACCAAATCGCTACGCCCTCTTCCAGATAAGTTCCACGGCTTGTCGAATCAAGAAACCAAGTACCGCCAGCGTTATGTTGACTTGATCATGAGCGAAGAAACACGTCGCACATTCAAAGCCCGTACTGCAGCGATGAATTCCATCCGTAGCTTCATGAATAGCCATGATTTTATGGAAGTAGAAACGCCGATGTTGCACGTGATACCAGGTGGCGCAGCAGCAAAACCATTCATCACGCATCACAATGCGCTGGACATGGAAATGTATCTGCGTATCGCGCCAGAATTGTATTTGAAACGCTTAGTTGTGGGTGGCTTTGATCGCGTGTTTGAAGTCAATCGTAATTTCCGTAACGAAGGCGTTTCACCACGCCACAATCCAGAATTCACGATGATGGAATTTTATGCGGCTTACGTGGATTACAAATGGTTGATGGATTTCACCGAAGAAGTGATCCGCAAAGCTGCTGTCGATGCACACGGCACTGCAGTATTGACTTACCAAGGTAAAGAGCTAGATTTATCCAAACCTTTCCAACGCTTGACCATCGTCGGTGCCATCAATAAATACGCGCCACACTACACAGCAGAGCAATTGAGTGACGCAGAATTTATCAAAGCAGAATTGAAGAAATTTGGCGTTAAACCGTTCGCGACTGCAGGTCTGGGTGCATTGCAGTTAGCTTTGTTTGAAGAGACGGCAGAAGCGCAGTTGTGGGAGCCGACTTACATTATCGACTACCCGGCTGAAGTATCACCTTTGGCACGTGCTTCTGACACGGTTGCGGGAATTACAGAACGCTTTGAGTTATTCATGACAGGCCGTGAAATCGCGAATGGTTTCTCAGAGTTGAATGATTCCGAAGACCAAGCAGCTCGCTTCCAAGCGCAAGTGGCCGCTAAAGATGCAGGCGATGAAGAAGCGATGTATTACGATGCCGATTACATTCGTGCGTTGGAATACGGTTTGCCACCGACTGGTGGTTGCGGTATTGGGATTGATCGTTTGATGATGTTGATTACGGATTCACCTAACATTCGGGATGTGATTTTGTTTCCGCATTTGCGTCGTGAGGAATAAGTTTTAAAATTTTTAACGCGCGTCCTATTAAAGTGCAACGAGAAGGAGGAGATATTTTTTTCTCCTCTTTTTTATTTTTTGCGTTGATTTACGTTTGCAGGTCGGGTGTGGTCCGACAGCCAATTACCTTTTTTGCTTCGTCAAAAAAGGTAATCCAAAAAAAGCGACCGTAGACTCGCCCTGTGGGTGCTTACGCTACGCTTCAGCAAAATTTGTGCATCCCAAAAAATGGGAAAGTGTTGAAACTCGCCTGCGGCTCAAACAACAACTCTTTCTTATCCATTTTCTGTGAAGCACAAATTACATCGTCTCAAACGGGGGAAGGTCGAAAACAACCCCAACATCAAAACAATCGTGATCAACTGTCGCCTTTCTTTGCTTCCTTTCTTTGGCGAAGCAAAGAAAGGAAGTGGCTGTCGAGCCACCCCCGACCTGTAACCGTAAAGCAAATACAAAAAATCTTACAAACAGAAACATGAAGAAATTCCATGAATCAAAACAAAAGAGGCAAGTTACGCCATCGCGAACTCACCTCTTAAAGCTAAAACTCAACAATAACAAAAATCAACCAATCTCCTGCGCCAACCCCAAACCACTCAAAAACGCATTCTCAACTCGTCCACCGCCCTCCAAACCAGCAGCAAACCAATCCCCACAAACTCCAATCTTCGCCTTCGCGTCCCACAAAAACGCCTCTGCCAAAGGCGCATCAGCCTGAGCATAACGCCAGCGATGTGTCACTGCATGGATCGCCTGGATTGGAGAGCCAGTGGCTTCGTGAAACGCTTTGGATAACTTCTCTTTAGCACGTTCATGATCATCTTCCAAATGCTCGACACTCCATGCTGATGTCGCATGACAAACCCAACGTTCACCGGCACGATGATCAGGTTTAGACGTATCACGTGCAATCCAACCCAGCCGTGAATTCGCAACCCATGCACCGTCATAATCTAGGTTTAGTGGATGTTGAAATCCCAGCATCAATACCCAACACGGTTTTAAATGCACAGCGGCCACTGCTTTACTAAAACTCGCGTGCTCTTTCAATAAGGCTGAAGCTTGTTCCGGCGGAATCGCCATGATCACAACATCAAAAGGACCGGCAGAAGCGGCGACCGGAATTTCGTCTGTTTTGACGGACAATATCCACTGATCACCATGAGCTTCTAATGCGACGACCTGTTGTTCCAAACGCACATCGACACCATGTGCCAACTGTTTGCCTAAGGAACTCATTCCCGGCACTGGTACATAGCGTTGTGTGCTCTCCACTGCGGCGCTGGTCTTACCATGATCGAGGTTGACTAACTTACTATCCCATGGCACTACCCATTCTAATTTACGCCAATCGCCGACTTCTTTTTTGAATCGATCTGAGCTCGCTGTAAAATATTGCGCGCCATGATCAAAGCCACCGAGTTCGGTTTGTCGTGTACTCATACGTCCGCTAACTCCACGACTTTTTTCATACACAGTGACATGATGCCCCTGTGACTGACATTGACGGGCTGCGGTTAATCCAGCTAAACCTGCACCGATGATGGCTACCTGCATACTCTTCTCCTTATTTTTATCGAATCTTAATCAAACTTTCATCCAACACAAAAATCACCTAACAGGAATTACACTTCAACAAATTCAAGAAACGACAGACAAAAAAAAACCCACAATTCACATCGTGGGTTTCGCACTATTTATGACTGCTCTTTTTCATCTTCAACTGGCCAGTCGCGGATGTAAGCTTTCAACATCTTATTCTCAAAACTTTGCGCTTCTAATACGGCGCGTGCAACGTCATAAAAAGAAATAACGCCCATCAAGGTCTTTGCATCCATCACAGGCAAATAACGTGAATGTTTTTCTAGCATCATGCGACGCACTTCATTTACTTCTGTCTCAGGAGTGACCGTCATCGGATGGTCATCCATATATTTACGAACGGTGCCTTCACCTAATGCACCGCCATTTTTATGCACGGCGCGAATCACTTCGCGAAAAGTCAACATTCCCACCAAATCGCCAAACTCCATGACGATTAAGGATCCTATGTCTTTTTCTTCCATGAAGCTGACTGCATCCTTCATTGGTGTATCAGGCGTAATCGTGAAAAGGATATTTCCCTTTACCTGCAGAATCTCTGAAACCTTCATCTTATTCCTCCGATCTGATCTACCCAATCTACCCTAAAAGCTTAGCTATCACCCAACTGTAGGAATTTCCCATACAGTCTTTGCTTTCTTTCATCTAATGTATCGCAAGCATCCGGAAAAATCTAGTGATTAAGAACAAGTATTCTTGATTTACTGCAAGATCTCGCGGGATCTGTGGTTTGCTAAAATGAATACTACGTCAAGTCTTTTCAAAAACAAGGCAAGTGCGTAGGATGTCGGCATCCAATTAGGGAGAATACCAATTTATGAGCGGTCCAAAATACCCAGGCTTTGACACTTTGTCATTGCATGCCGGCGCCGTAGCCGATCCAGCTACCGGTGCACGAGCTACCCCGATTTATTTCACCTCTTCTTTTGAATTCAAAGATTCCGATCATGCCGCGTCCCTTTTTAATATGGAACGCGCGGGCCATGTTTATAGCCGCATTACCAATCCTACCAACGCCGTGTTGGAAGAACGTATGGCGGCTCTGGAAGGTGGCGTTGCTGGCATCGCTGTCGCGAGTGGGCAAGCTGCACTGCATCTTGGCTTATCAACGATAGCAGGAGCCGGCTCACACATCGTCGCATCACGCGCGCTGTATGGCGGCTCGCATAATTTGCTAGCCTACACTATGAAACGCTTCGGGATCGAAACGACATTTGTAGACCCACGTGACCTTGATGCCTGGCGCAATGCGATACGACCGAATACAAAAGTGTTTTTCGGTGAAACCTTAGGTAACCCTGGCCTCGATGTATTCAATATTCCTGCCATCGCAGAAATCGCCCATGACAATCATTTGCCTTTGATGCTTGATTCTACCTTTACTACACCTTACTTGTTACGTCCGTTTGAACACGGTGCAGATCTCGTGTATCACTCGGCAACCAAGTTCTTGTGTGGCCACGGCACGGCGATCGGCGGCGTTTTAATTGATGGAGGCACATTTGACTGGCAAGCCGCCTATGAAAAGACTGGCCGTTTCGCTGAACTCTGCGAACCTTATGAAGGTTTTCACGGCATGGTATTTAGCGAAGAGTCCACGGTTGGTGCGTTCTCACTACGCGCCCGTCGCGAAGGTTTGCGCGACTTCGGTGCTTGCATGAGTCCCCACAATGCGTTCGCGATCTTGCAAGGAATAGAGACCTTAGGACTGCGCATGGATAGACATGTCGCGAATGCGCGTAAGCTTGTTGAATTCTTGTCCTCACACGCCGCGGTGGAATCCATCGCATTTCCAGAACTGTCATCGCATCCCGATTACGAGCTGTCAAAGACATTACTTCCAAAAGGTTGCGGTGCTGTCTTTTCCTTCAACATTAGAGGTGATCGCGCTGCAGGCCAACGCTTTGTTGAATCATTGAAAGTCTTTTCACACCTCGCCAATGTGGGCGATGCCAAGTCCTTAGTCATTCATCCCGCTTCCACGACCCACTTCCGCGTCCCTGCCGAACAGTTGGTGGCATCAGGCATCGGTGAAGGAACAATACGTCTTTCAGTTGGTTTAGAGAGCGTCGATGATTTGATCGAAGACTTAGCACGTGGTTTGAAAATGGCACAGAAAGGCAAATAAGATGTACCTGACGATACAGAATAAAGAAGTCTACGCGTACACTGGCGGCAAAGCCTTTAATCCTAATCTACCAACTGTCATTCTGGTGCATGGCGCACAGAACGATCACTCGGTTTGGGCAATGCAATCACGCTATTTAGCGCATCATGGCTTTAGTGTGTTAGCGCTCGATCTACCCGGTCACGGTCGTAGTGCTGCTCCGGCGTTAAGTAGCATAGAAAAACTGGCGAGTTGGTTGTTGGAGTTAATCGAACTCAGTGGCGTGCAACAAGCGTATGTGGCAGGTCACAGCATGGGTTCATTGATCGCATTAGAAGCAGCAAGCATGGCACCAGAGCGCATACAAAAACTGGCATTGCTGGGCACAGCATTCCCAATGAAAGTGTCAGATGCCTTATTGTTTTCAGCACAGCACGATGAGCAATCAGCAATTGATATGGTGAATATTTTTTCTCATAGCAGCATGGCGCATAAGCCGTCTTCTCCAGGACCCGGCTTCTCAGTGATGAATGGCAGCATGCGTTTGATGCAAAGAATTTCCGCCATCAATCCAGAGCAGGTTTTTTTTAATGACTTCACTGCTTGCAATACCTATTTGAACGGCGAAGAAGCGGCGAAAAAAGTGCATTGCCCGACGCTTTTTGTGTTGGCACGCCAAGACATGATGACGCCTGTCAAAGCAAGCTCCTTGCTATCCAATGCGATCAATAACAAAAAGATCCACATCATTGAAAACTGTGGACACTCGATGATGAGTGAACAGGCCGATGCAGTGTTAGATGTTTTGGTTGGATTTATGAAGGATTAAAAGCGTATTGCTACATGTCACAAATGAGCTCTAACATTCGTTCCCGCTTAGGCGGGAACGATAAGCTAAACAATCCAACACCATTAAAGCTTTACAGATGATCGCTGCAATCCCGACAAACTGTCCAATATCTTCGTAATTGTTTCTTGCACCATATTCTCAATACGTGGATCGACACTATCGGTATTCAACACACTAGAAGTATTCTTCAATTGCTGAATTGCTGCAAGCTGCAATAGATGTAAATTCAAGGCCTCAACATTTAAGCGCAAATCGACATCAAGCTCTTTTAACTGTCGATGCAGTTGCATTTCAAGTTCTTGCTCCATTTGCACACGCGCGCGCGCTGATTGACCATCGTCTGCCAACCACACCGCTTGCTCACCTTTCGCTTGCATACTCGCCTGCAAACGACTAGTTGCAATTTGCTCTTGTTGGATTAATAGTTGCGCTTTGATCTGCTCTTGGGTTGCTGTTTCTAAACTATTGAATTGCAGGTCAACGTCGGTAGTCGACGTAAACTTCACCAAAATCGCCACCATTTCAATGGCAAAAAACCAGGTCAACCACCAAATCAATTGAAAACGACGATTGGCATCATTGCGCACTAAATCAGCCACTGCTGCAAAATCTGCCGCAAAACCCGATTGCGCAGCGAGCTGGATTCTTTTCTCTTGCGAATCGCTCAAAGCAGTTTCTTTTTGCTTTGCTTCACCAATATATATTTGAACCTGTTTCTGTTCATTAAGCAGTACTTTCTTATCAGCGTTTTTCTGTTGTTTCCACTCTAGTAACTTAGTCATCACGACGCTATCAGCAATTTGACACGGCGCTTTTGCCGCATTCAACTTTTGATTCAATGCATCAATCCTTGCATCCAATAAGGCGTCTGGTGAGTTAATATTTTTTTGCACTAGCAAAGGACGCAGTTGACGTTGCAAGGCGATATCTATTTTAGAAAAAACTTGCCAACACACTTTGGCTCTTTGTCGATAGGCCGCTAGATCAGGAGGGTCGCTGGCGAGTAATAAATCGACTTGTTTAATTGCACCTTCCACTCGTGTCGCGTCATTGCGCAAAGCGGGCAAGCCGACAGCCAATTGTGCCGACTGCACATTATCAATCAAACGTGTGCGTGCCATCTCGCCCACTTTGACATCAATCTCTGCACGATTACTCTCCACAAAGAAGGGATACACCATAGTCGAAGCCGATAACAGGGCTAAGAGTCCACGCCAGCTTAAGCCAAATAACTTCTTCCACCATGCGGCATCGGCACGAATACTAATTAGCATTTGCCGTTCTAAACACCATTGAAATACCGCCCAGATAAGTCCCGCAATCACAGCACCCCAACTGGAAATTGTGTTCATGGTCGCCAGCATATGTCCCATGCCATAGCCAGAGAAAATCGCGAAGAAAATTACTAGCGAGCCGATGCCATAGTACTTATGTCGGCCTCGAATGAAACGATATGCGCCCCTCTGATCGCGCTCCTCCAATACTTCTACTGGTACTGCAGCGGATAAGGCTAGAAAACTTAAGGCGGCACGCCGCCACTGCCTGTTGCCAGTAGCAGTGGCAGCGGCAGGATTTACTGAAGCATGCATGATGACCTCACATATTGCGGAACAAAACCATGAAAGGCTGGCTGACTGTTAAAGTCTCAGGTCGCGTTTTTAGCTTAACGATGCCCTTGCCCGTATCGTCGCGCGCAATCGAGGCGATTGCTTTCAGATTGACGATGGTGGAACGATGAATTTGCTTAAAAATATTCGTATCGAGTAATTCAAGTAATTCACGGATGGGTTTGCGTAAGAGAGATTCACCCTCGGCAGTCATGACGACCGTGTATTTATTATCTGCTTTGAAGTAAGCCACGTCATCGACCATGATCAATTTAGTTTCGACACCTGAACTAGCGGTGAGCCATACTAAGGGATCACTTTTTTGGGCGCCCTGAAACGTTGCTTGCATATTTTTACCACTGCCAAGATTTAATTGTTGCAGCAAACTTGCAACTGCGTTTATATCTTTGATCGCGCGACTTCGTAATCTTTGCACAGTTGCGGACAGGCGATCGTAAGTGACCGGCTTCAGCAAATAGTCAACCGCCCCTTTGTCGAAAGCATCTATCGCATATTGATCGTACGCCGTCACAAAGACGATCTGCGTATGCGGGCTACTTTCTCCCATTGCTTCCGCGATTTCTATCCCGGTTAACCCCGGCATACGAATATCCAAAAAAGCTACATCAGGTTGATTTTCGATGATCGCTTCCAGCGCACTTGCGCCATCGTCACAAGCAGCAACGATTTCTAAATTAGGCCAGGCTTTATTTAGTTGCTCAAGCAGGGCTTCGCGCAACAGACTTTCGTCTTCGGCTACGACACATTTAGGCATCTCATTCTCCTTGCAGAAAACTTGTTGGCACAGTGATTGTCGCCGCTACGCCACTAGGAAAGTTCGCCACGATATGGAAGTTGGCGTTATTACCGTAAGCCAGACGCAAACGTTCACGAACATTTCTTAAACCTATTCCCGTCCCCGCACCTTCTGCGCTAAACCCACGGCCATCATCAGCAATCGTCACTGCGACATTATTTTCATGTGCACGTGCCAAAATCCAAATTGTGCCGCCACCTGTTTTTGGCTCCAAGCCATGCTTAATCGCATTCTCAACTAAAGTTTGCATCATCATTGTTGGGAATAAGACAGGTTTCAGATAATCTGGAACTTCAATCTGTAAATTGAGGCGTGAACCCATGCGAATTTTCATGATGTCGAGATAGGCTTTGGCGCGTTCCAGCTCAGCACCGATTGTCGATGGTGCGTCTTCTGTCTTAGGCAAAGAGTGGCGCAAATAAGTGATCAAATTTCCCAGCATAATATCGGCACTTGCTGGATCTGAGCGTGTCAATAATTGGGCACTCGCCAGTGTGTTGTAGAGAAAGTGCGGTTCAACTTGAGCATGCAATAAATTCAATTTGGCGACGGTAAGTTCCTTCTCAGTCACCGTTTGCTGCGCACTCGCTTTTTCTTGCTTGCGGCTATCTGCGATACGACGTGAAATGGCGCGCCCCAAGGCCTCTGCATTTTCAAGATTCGTGCCATTGTCGACCAAAAACCAATCAGTCCAGGCAGCACGATCAGGTTCACAAATCATAGTAACACTGCAAATATCCGTACCTGGCGAGACTGTTGCTAAAATTTGATTGTTGCCACTCTCCAACCAACCAAACAGCCTAGATTCACTCAAGAAATCGCTGTGATATGGATGAATACGTTTAATCTTGGCACGCAGTTGCAAACTATCAGCAGCGCTCTCTACACGCTCCACGCCCGGCAATTCTTTAATTGCTGCCTCGATCAAAGCAAACGCGGCGTTCGCATCTAATGGGATCTCAATCTGGCGTCGTTGACGATTCGATAGAGTGCTCGCATTGACATCCATCGTGATCAGTCGCACGCGGCGGATATGCGAAAACGCACCTATCATCGCAAATAGACCGGCACCGATAGGCAGTAATTCGATACCACGAATATGATTAACCCGGAACAGTAACTCCATCAGAGACATCAAAACAAAGAAAACCGCGAAGCCCCAACCGAAAGTGATGCGCGCAATAAAGAAAAGACTGGTTAACATTTTATTCTCCGTGGATTAGATGTTGCTCAGCATAAGCAAGCATCCAATGAATTTCGCGTATTATCCGATGAAAGACAAAAAATAGAGACAAAACCTATGATTCGTGGCGTAAAAAAAGCGCGCTTAAATGCAGAAGACATTCCGTTTGTCAGACCATATTTCATACAGTCAAACTATGGCATGATGCCAGTTGTTTTTAACGCAATTTAATTATTTTCTTACCCCTCATGAATTCACGCCGTCATTTTCTGCAGCAAACTTCCCTTGTAACCGGTTTTACATTGCTGTCTCAAGTAGGGCTTGTCAACGCCAAAACGACACCGGGCATGCGATTAATACTTCTGGGCACCGCTGGCGGTCCAACCCCTAAGAAAAGTCGTGCCGCACCTGCGCAAATGATACTCATCAATGGAGAAGCTTATATTATTGACTGCGGTAATGGTGTAGCCCAACAAATTGTCAAAGCGGGGGTTAAGTTATCCGCAATACGCCACGTCTTCTTAAGCCACCATCATTCCGATCACAATGCCGATTATGGCAATTTGATGTTGCTGGCATGGGCGGCAGATCTGAATCATCGCATCGATACTTATGGACCGACACCCATCAAACGCATGACGCAGCAATTTTTAGCGTTGAATGAATTTGATATTAAAACTCGAATACAGGACGAAGGTCGTCAACCGCTCAAGTCCTTGATTTACCCGCATGAAATCAAGAGCGGTGGTCTTGTTATGCAAAATAAACAGGTGAAAGTCACTGCTGCACAGGTAGTTCATCCCCCTGTTACGCCTTCATTTGCGTACCGGTTTGAGCATCAAGAAAAATCTATCGTGATTTCTGGTGATACGAGCTATTCAGATAATTTGGTGCGATTAGCACAGGGCGCTGACGTGTTGGTACATGAAATTATGCACACACCATCGTTAGACCAATTGCTCGCGACTGAACCCAATGCGACGCGATTAAAAGAACATTTGCTTGCCAGCCATAGCACCGCAGAACAAGTAGGGCGAATCGCAACTGAAGCGCAGGTGAAAAAGTTAGTGCTATCGCACTTTGTGCCGGGCGGCGACCCTTATCTGGACGATAGTGTATGGTTGGATGCAGTTCGCCCCTATTTCGACGGCGAAATTATTGTGGGGAGTGATTTGATGGAGATACAGATTTAATCACTCACTGACTCGCCTGAGGCAAAGCAATCGTCCGCAATTGAAAGCGCCCATCCGAATTAAACAACCAAGTTTCAACTATATCGATCTTACCTTGCTTTAAGAGTAGCAATGGTGGCATAGGAAATGGCTGTGCGCTAACTAAACTGGATAAGGCGGTGGTTTCAGTTTCTTTATCTTTGTTACTACGCACGATAGTTTTACTGAGTAAATTGCCTTGCGCGTTGAGAGCAAATCTTAACACTATCACCGAACGTAACAAGGCTTGCGGATTGCCAACATAGATTTTCTTAGTATTCACACGCGATAGATGTGTGGCTAATTCAAGCTGATAGGCAACCAAAGTTTTGGCATTCGATTTAACAATCACTTGCGGATCAGGCTTACTAGGAATCGTCTCTGGCATTTTTGCTTTTTCGACCGAAGCTTCAGACTTCAAGGGATCGGTCTTCGGAGCGCCACAAGCTGTCAATAAGAAGCTAAGAGTGAACAGAAATCGGCGCAGATTAACATTCATCGCAATTCGCAAATTAATTGCGTTCCTTTATTCTTGCCTGCATTAGTTTTTGCAATATGGCAGCAATATCACGTCGTTCCGATTCCACCGCGAAATCGTAGGCTGTCCAGCCCAGCATATTTTTTAAAGAAATATCCGCACCTTCCTCAATCAGAAAATTCACTACTTTCATTTCACCACGGCGTGCTGCCAGCATGATTGGCGTAGTCTTATTCGGCGTCTCTGCGTCTATATAGGCATAGTGCGCTATCAGCAATTGAACGATTTCAAGATGACCGACGACCGCGGCATAATGCAAGGCTGTCCATCCTTCTTGGTTGACCTGCGCGCCGGCATCAATTAGGCGCTGTACTGTATTTTTTTGTTCAAGATAGGATGCCAACATGATCGCGGTGTCGCCATTCTTGGCGCGCTGATCAAGTTGAATTTTGGGATGCTGTAACAAATACTCAAAAACCCGTTGTGAGTTTTCTCGTATGCTGATCATCAATAAAGTTTCGCCACGATCTGTTTCTGCGAGATTGACGTCGCCTTGTTGTTCCGCATATTTTTTGATGGTATTGAAATCATCAAATTGGGCAGCACGAATAATTTGCTCTGCGACAGAAAACGACGACTGTGTCCACGCTGCGGACGTGAAGAACAGCAAAGAAATCCACACAGTAAATCGGCTAAGTTGGCTAAAGTAGCACATGGATTTTTCTTGCATCTCAATTGACATGTGCGAATTTAAAAAGATCGAAAAAGTTTTGCGTCGTTTGTTCTTGCACCTGCTTTAGAGGCAATTCCTTTAAGTCGGCCAAAAACTCACCAACGTGCTTCACGAATCCAGGCTCATTCATTTTGCCTCGATGTGGTGTAGGCGCGAGATAAGGAGAATCGGTTTCTATCAATATACGTTCTATTGGGAGTGCTTTCGCCACCGCCTGCAAATCCTTTGCGCTCTTGAAGGTCAAAATACCAGAGAAAGAAATATAAAATCCCATCTCCACCGCGGCTTGTGCGACTTCTAAAGACTCAGTGAAACAATGCATGACGCCTGCGACGCCGGCCTGATCGGTGCCAGCGCCCTCTTCCCGCATAATCCGTATCGTATCTTCGGACGCCGCACGCGTATGAATGATCAGGGGTTTGCGACTCAAACGCGACGCTCGAATATGCTGGCGAAAACGCTCACGCTGCCATTCCAGATCACCCTTCAAGCGGAAATAATCTAGCCCCGTTTCACCAATCGCAATAATCTTAGGATGCTGCGACAACTCGACTAAGCGCTCAGCGCTAGGATCTTCTGTATCTTCATAATCAGGATGCACGCCAACCGAAGCATAAATGTGTGGATATTGTTCCGCCAACGCCAAGACTTGAGGAAAATCTGGCAAATCGACCGAAACGCACAAAGCATGCGTCACACCATTATCTTCCATGCGCTGCAACAGTTCTGGCATACGTGCTGCCAATTCTGGAAAATTAATGTGACAGTGAGAATCGATATACATAATGAACATTTCCGGCTGATCTTGAACGCTGATCATTCATCGCGTTCAATCGTGTAAAAATCGCTTAGCGATTTTGAATAAGATTGAGTACAGCTTGCGCTGAAATCCCAGCGGTGTCACGCAACAAATCGTGATGCATATCCGTAAAGCGTTGTTTTAAACGGTTTTGCAAAGCCACGTCATTGAGTTGCTGCCACAATGCGTCAGCCAAATTTTGTGGTGTCGCTGCAGATTGTAAAAATTCTGGCACCAAAAAATCCTCGGCCAAGATGTTCGGTAAACCTATCCAAGGCTGATAACCCATGTGTTTCAACACATGCCATGACGCCGCCATCATTTTGTAGGCGATGACCATCGGTTTTTTAAATAGCGCTACTTCCAACGAGGCTGTTCCCGAGGCTACCAAAACAACATCTGCAGCAGCAATGGCAGTATGGGACTTGCCTTCCATGAGCAGAATCGGGACTTCATCCAATTGCGCAGCCAAGACTAATTCCGAATAATATGCGCGTTGTTTGGCACCGACCATGGGTACCAAGAACTGCAAATGTGGATCGCGTTGTAAAAGCAATTTAGCCGTCGCAATGAACGCAGTCGTATTGTATTTAATCTCCGACATACGGCTACCTGGCAGGATAGTCACCACTCGCGCATCCGCTTCAAGTCCGAGTTCTTCACGCGCGGCTTCAACATCCGGCTCCATGGGAATTACTTGAGCCAATGGATGACCAACGTAGGTTGCAGGGATACCTGCTTTGCGATAAATTTCTTCTTCAAACGGGAAAATCACCAGCATGTGCGAAACTGCTTCAGCGATCTTCTTGATTCTTCCACCACGCCAAGCCCAAATCGACGGACTGATGTAATGCATGGTCGGGATACCTGCACGCTTTAACTGAACTTCCAGATCCAAATTAAAATCAGGCGCGTCAACGCCGATAAACACGTCCGGCTTTTCATCCAATAATTGCGCCATTAATTGCTTGCGGATGCCCGAGATCTCACGATAGTGCATTAAGACCTCAAACAGACCACGAACGGAGAGCTTCTCCATAGGAAAATCGCTCTGAAATCCGTATTCCGCCATATGTTTGCCACCTATCCCATGCATCAAGGAATCAGGTAATTGGGGACGCAATCCCGATAACAATCGAGCGGCTAGCATATCGCCAGAGGTTTCTCCGGCGACCATTGAGATGATGGGACGAGTCACAATAATGAATTCACAGTGATTAACGCGTTTATCGCAGGTGTCGCAGTTAGCGCACGATGCCGCGCGTTGAGGTATCGAGAAATTGACGGAATGCAGAAATGTGTTCCGCGATTTCTACCGTTTGCGTAGCAATTTCCTTATCCAACTCGGTTTTGGCTTCTTCTAAAGTCAAACCAGATTTGTACAATGTCTTATATGCTTGGCGAATTGCGGAAATTTGTTCACGACTGAATCCGCGACGTTTCAAACCCTCAATATTGATACCATGTGCGGCTGCCGGATTGCCATTCAAAATAACAAACGGTGGTACATCTTGCGTCAAGCTAGTGCTCATACCAACCATCGCATGTGCGCCAATTTTGCAGAATTGATGCACGTTTGAGAAGCCGCCCAAAATCACCCAATCGCCGATGTGCACATGACCCGCCAATGCCGCATTATTTGCGAAAATCGTACGATTACCGACGTGGCAATCATGGGCAATATGCACATAAGCCATAATCCAGTTATCGCTACCGACGCGTGTCACGCCACCATCTTGCACGGTACCCAGATTGAAAGTGCAAAATTCACGGACCACATTGCGGTCACCGATTTCTAATAGGGTCGGTTCGCCCGCGTATTTTTTGTCTTGAGGTGCAGCGCCTATCGATGAAAATTGGAAAAACTGATTGTCTTTACCGATCGTCGTATGGCCTTCAATCACCACATGTGGGCCTATCTTGGTACCAGCATCGATACGCACATTCGGTCCAATAATTGAATAGGCACCGACTTCCACGCTGGAGTCGAGTTGTGCTTTTGAGTCAACGATTGCGGTGGAATGAATTGCCATGATTATGCTCCTGCGGCAGTTTCACTAGCTGTTTCTGCTGTTGCAGTTACTACTTTTGCGTCGTCAGTACTACGCAAAGTACACATCAATTCGGCTTCTACTGCCAATTGTCCATCGACTGTTGCTACAGCCTTATACTTCCAAATCCCACGTGCCACGCGTAAAATTTCCACATCCATTTTTAATTGATCGCCAGGACCTACTGGACGCTTAAAGCGAACATTGTCGATACCGACAAAATACACGATGGTATTTTCATCCGGTTTTTTGCCCATCGTCAGAAACGACAAAATCGCTGCAGTCTGCGCCATCGCTTCGACCATCAACACACCAGGCATCACTGGCTTATTTGGAAAGTGCCCATTGAAGAACTCTTCATTCGCTGTGACGTTTTTTATTGCTGTAATTGTTTTACCACTTTCCCAAGTCAACACGCGATCAACCAGCAACATCGGATAGCGATGTGGCAGATACTGTTTAATCTGATTGATGTCCAAGGTTTTGTCGATATTTTCCATACTATTCTTCTGAGTTAGAGGTATTTAAATTCTGCGTTGATGAGGTAGAAGTCTGTGCTTTGACAATCTTCTCTAGTTGTTTTAGCTTGTCGCGCATACTATCAAGATTGCGCACAATCACCGCGGTTTTCTCCCAATCGGCATTCTTCGCCAAGGGATAAAAACCAGTGTATTGACCCGGTTCATGGATCGAACGGGATACCATACTGCCAGAGGAAATATGCACATTATCCGCGATAGTCAGATGACCCAAGACCATGGCAGCACCGCCAAAGGTACAGTTCTTTCCGATCTTGGCACTTCCCGCCACACCAACGCAACCCGCCATGGCCGTGTTTTCACCAATGTGACAGTTGTGACCGATTTGAATTTGATTATCGAGCTTGACACCGTTTTCGATAATGGTGTCAGCCAAAGCGCCGCGGTCTATGCTTGTATTCGCACCGATCTCGACATCATCTCCGATGAGCACGCGACCAGTTTGCGGAATTTTGATCCATTTACCTTTTTCATTGGCAAAACCAAAACCATCAGCACCAATCACCGCACCGGAATGAATGATGCAACGCTGACCGATAATGCAGTCATTATAAATACTGACATTCGCATTGATTTGACTGCCATCGCCAATCGCGACGCCACGCCCCACCGACACACCCGCAGCGATCACAACGCGCTCTCCGATCACCACGCCAGCTTCGATTGACACATGTGCTGCAATACTCGCCGTAGCGGCCACTTCAGCTTGCGGACTAACCCAGGCCGAGGGATGGATCCACTGCAAAGGAGCGATGGAATTTAAATCAAAAAAATGCTGCGCGGCCTTGGCAAAATACACGTAAGGATTGCTCGCGATGATACGAGCACCTTGGTAGGTATCACCGATGTGCTGATGATCTTGTTCCGACAAAATCAAAGCGACCGCTTGCGTTTTTTCCGCTTGCGATCTGAATTTGGAATTAGAAAGGAAGGTGATATGACGATCGCTCGCATCACTTAATGGGGCAATGCCGACGACCTGAATATCAGGATTACCAATTAACTGACCACCGAAGCGATCGACTAACTCCCCTAGTCGAATGCTTTTATTTGTCATTTTTATTTGGAAAGTGCTTTCAGTACTTTATCTGTAATGTCGATACGTGGATTAACGTAAGAAGCATCCTGTACCACAATATCGATTTTTTCTGCTTCTGCGATTTGACGGACAATTTTCAAAGCGCGCTCACCTAATGCAATCGCTTCTTCTTGACGACGCTGTGCCAGATCTTCGTTGTAAATACGTTGTTTACGATTGAAATCCTGATCCATCTCAGTCAGCTCACGCTGACGCCGCAGACGTTCGCTTTCAGACAAAGATGGCGCATCTTTTTCGTATTTACGATAAGCCGTACGGAATCGATCATTGACTTCATCGAGTTCCTTCTTGCGTTTAGAAAACTCTTGTTCAATACGTGAAGAGGCAATTTTGGCAGGCACCGATTCGTCTAGGACTCGCTGACCATTAAAAAATGCCACTTTAAAATCCTGCGCTTGAACCTGTGCAAAAGCCAACAAAGAAGCTGCGCACAGCAAAAAATTGCGCATGAATTTGGACGGATTAGATATGTGACTCAAAATATTCTCCAGATTACAAACTTCAACTTACCAACAAGCGACTTACAAGCACATCGTTTAAACAAATTAGAATCCTGTTCCCATAGTGAACTGGAAGCCCTGACGTCGATCTTCTGGTTTAGCATTTAAAGCTTTACCGAAACTCAACTTAAGCGGTCCCATTGGGGAAATCCAGCTAATACCCATACCGACGGATGTTCGCATATCTTGTGCACGAATCTTCTGACCTTCATCAAATACATTACCGACGTCGAAGAATGTGAACCAACGCAAGGATTTATCGGCACCTGGGAAAGGAATCTGTAATTCTACATTACCGACCACACGAGTGGCACCACCCAGCGTATCACCACGCGGATCTTTAGTCCCTAAAGATCCAGGCTCATAACCGCGTACGGAGCCGATACCACCAGCATAAAAATTCTTAAATACTGGATAAGGCTTACCGGATAAACCATGACCATAATTAATCTCACCATTCATCGCCAAAATCACAGAACGATAGATAGGTTTGAAATACTCATGTTTATAGATGGCACGATAGTACTTGAACTCGCCATAGGCGGACAATTCAAGATTTATCCGCTGATATCGGCCAATCGATGGCGTCATGACATTGTCACGACTATCGCGTTGCCAAGCTATCGACAAAGGAATCGAATCATTGGTCGCAGTACCCACGCCCCACAAAGCATTCGTCGGGTCCTTAATAATATCTTTACCACCAAAATCGGCAACATATTTTAAGTAACGATACGGACTATCAGTATAGGTATCAATTTTCGAACGTTCTAAACCTACACCGAAAAATACCGTATCTAACTCAGAAAATGGAATACCGTAACGAATATTACCGCCGGATGATTGAATACGGTAGTAACCATATGAGCCTATTGGCGGCAATGAGGTACGAATATAGGCATCAATACTACGGCTGATACCATCGTCGGTCACATAAGGATCGACGTGAGTCAAGGCGATTGTGCGGTTATATTTGCTAGTATTGATATCAAGACCGATCGTGTCGCCGCTACCGAAAGCATTAACTTGCTGAATGGAACCGGTAATCGTTATCTTCTCAGCGCTGGAGTAACCTGCACCAATCATGATGTTACCAGTCGGTTTTTCAGTCACAGTTAAATTAACATCGACCTGATCGATACTCGTAGGGACCTCTGGTGTATCAACCGTAACTTCTTTAAAGAAACCAAGATATTCAACGCGATCACGCGAGACCTTAATCTTCTCACCGTCATACCAAGAGCCTTCAAACTGTCTGAATTCACGACGAATAACTTCATCGCGGGTACGCGTATTTCCAGCTAAATTAATACGGCGTACATATACGCGCTTACCAGGGTCCACAAAAATTGTGAACGCGACTTCTTTCTTTTCTTTATCGACTAAAGGATTCGCTACCACGTTCGCAAACGCATAACCAAAGTTGCCCATGCGATCAGAAATACGCTTCGTACTTGCAGTCAGCAAACCGGCGTTATAGGTTTCACCTTTTCTCACCAGCATGAGTGATGCTAATTCATCTTCACGTCCAAAAGTATCACCTTCAATCTTGACGTCAGTGACTTTATACTTATCACCTTCATCGATATTCAGGGTGATATAAACTTGTTTTTTGTCAGGTGTAATGGAAATTTGGGTCGAAGTTACCTGCATTTCCAGATAGCCACGATTTTGATAAAACGAACGTATCGTTTCTACGTCGCCGGATAATTTTTGTTTTGAATATTGATCCGCTTTGGAATACCAACTAAACCAAGTTGGCGTACTTAAGGCCAACATTTCTTTCAATTCACCGTCAGAAAATGCCTTATTGCCGATAATATTAATTTGCGCAATTTTAGCGACATCGCCTTCGTCCACTGCAAAAGTCACATTGACACGATTACGTTCGATAGGGGTAATCGTGGTCGTAATTTGCGCACCGTATAATCCGCGTGACAAATATTGCTTCTTCAACTCTTGCTCGGCACGTTCAACAGTCGCCTTATCAAAAATACGGGTTTCACCAACACCGATATCCTTTAAAGCTTTGACCAATTGGTCTTTTTCAAATTCTTTAGTGCCTGTGAAATCCACTGTTGAAATAGTTGGACGCTCATCCAACAAGACAACGAGTACACCATCTTCAACTTCAATTTGCACGTCTTTAAAGAAACCTGTCGCGAACAATGCTTTAATCGCAGCGATACTTTTTGCGTCATTGAATACTTCACCGACGCGCACAGGCAGATAGCTGAATACGGTACCAGCCTCAGTTCTTTGTAAGCCTTCTACACGAATTTCTTTAACCGTAAATGGTTCAATTGCAAGAGCATGACCGGAACACAAAGCTAAGGCGGCTGTGGCGAGGAGGTGGCGAGGAAATGCTGGCAAAATTAAATTCTCTAATGGTAATTTCATTGGGGTTTTTTCAGTCTCAATATTTCTACTTGATTGCATTTTCTACAATACAACAATAGTTAACTTGCGTATTATGACATCTGTCAGACGATATCATTAAAAAAAGCAACAAGCATTAAACACAACAGCACAGTTAGCCCTCCTCGCTGCGCCATCTCTACATATTTCTCTGGGATTGGTTTCCCAGTTAAAACTTCCAGCGAATAATACAACAAATGACCACCATCTAACACAGGTATAGGCAGCAAATTCATCACTCCCAAGCTAATACTGATCAAAGCAATGAATTGCAAATAATACAGCCAGCCAGCTCTGGAAGTTTCACCAGCATATTTAGCAATCGTAATTGGCCCTGTAATATTGCGCCATGAGACTTCGCCGATCAGCATTTTTCCTATCATTTTCACAGTCAGGACGCTGGTATCCCAAGTTCGAACGGTGCCGCGATACAGCGATTCGGTCGCGGAAAACGATAAGCTAGTCATCTGCAAGTCCGCTAATGGCGCGACCTGTACGCGACCTATCAGCTTGCCGTTTTCATTCACCGCTTCGGGTGTCACCTGCACTTCAAATTCTTGTCCTGAACCATGTACTAACATCGTCAACGATTTATTCGGAGATGCGTTGACGATGTCGCGGAAAGCCTGGCTATCCAATACCGGTTGTTGATCGATTTGCACAATCTCATCGCCCGCCTTCAAACCCGCCTTACTCGCGGGACCACCTTGCACCACCTCTTTCAAAATCGCCGCCGGGCGAAAAAATTCCATTCCCAGTTTTTGCAAGAAATCGGCCTCAAAGTCCGCCTGACTCAAACTTGCCAAAGGAAGTTTGAATTCCAGATGATCTTGGCTAGTGCTGCGATCACTATTTTTGCGTGCCACTTGTACTCGCACGTCTTGCTTATCCATCCCCGCTTGCAGAAGCCTCCATCGCATGTCTGACCAGGATTGCACGTCTTCACCATTAATCGTTTGTATCGTGTCGCCATGTCTCAGACCGGCCTGATAAGCGATTGATGAAGTGGATGCAAGTCGGATTTTTGCTATCGGGTCTGGCGTGCCGTGCATGAACAAGGCAGAAAATAAGATAATCGCTAACACAAAATTAAAAACTGGCCCTGCTGCGACGATGGCGATTCTTTGCCAAACAGTTTTTTTGGAAAAATCTCCCGCAAGATCTGCTGCGCTCGGCGTGGCATTTTCGATTTCACGTGAATCATAAAACTTCACGTAACCACCCAAGGGAATTGCCGAAAGTGTCCATTCGGTTTCGCTCTTACCAAATTTTTTGATCCACAAAGGTTTGCCGATACCGACCGAAAAGCGTAGCACACGCACACCACACAATCGCGCAATCCAAAAATGACCGAGCTCATGAAAAACAATCAGGATGCCGAGCGCGAATACAAATGGCAGTATCGCCTGCAAGATACGTTCACCCATTTCAAACCTCTCGCTTTGCGACAAAGTCTAATGCCACGCGTCGTGCTTGTCCATCGACGTCAAGTATAGAATCGAGCGCATTCAAAGCTTGAGATGCAATTTTTCCTAAAGTATCGGCAACCACTTTTTCTATATCCATAAATCCTAATTGCGCATTCAAAAACGCCTCGACCGAAATTTCATTGGCGGCGTTCAAGATCGTCGGTGCTGAACCGCCAGCCCGCAGAGCCTCATAAGCCAGACGCAAACAAGGGAATCGTTCAAAATCAGGCTTAAAGAAATTTAATTCCAGAAATTGACTCAGATCCAAAGCTTCAACACCAGAAGCGATACGCTCTGGATACGCCAAACCATAAGCAATCGGCGTACGCATATCAGGATTACCTAATTGCGCTAACAGCGAACCATCCGCATACGACACCATAGAATGGATCAAACTTTGAGGATGAATCAGAACATCAATCTTATCGGCTGGCGCACCAAACAACCAATGCGCTTCAATAACTTCTAGGCCTTTATTCATCATCGTAGCGGAGTCAACGGAAATTTTACGCCCCATGACCCAATTCGGATGCGCAATCGCTTCAGCCGCAGTCACCTGAGCCAAGGTAGCAATATCACGCTTAAGAAAAGGCCCGCCAGAAGCGGTCAAGATGATTTTCGTAATACCACCGGAATTTAAATCACGTTGATAACCATGCGGCAGGCATTGAAATATCGCATTATGCTCGCTATCAATCGGCAACAAGGTCGCACCACTCTTTGCCACCGCATCAATGAATAATTGCCCGGACATGACCAAGGCTTCTTTATTCGCGAGCAAGATGCGCTTACCGGACTGGGCTGCCGCAAGCGATGCTGGCAGCCCAGCCGCACCAACAATCGCCGCCATCACCACATCACACTCGCTGGCGCTTGCGACGTCGCACAATGCTTGTGCACCATGTAAGACTTGCGTTTTTGAAGCAAACTGCGCCAATAAATCGCGCAATTCTTGTGCGAGCTGAGCATTTGCCACCACAGCAAATTGCGGTCCGAATTGCTGACATTGCGCGGCAAGTTTGTGGATTTGTGTGTGCGCTGTTAAAGCAAAAACCTGGTAACGCTCAGGATGGCGTGCAAGCACATCCAACGTCGAAACACCGATAGACCCGGTCGATCCTAAAATACAGATTCTTTGTTTTTGCATACGATTCGACAAGTCTGGTTGAACGGTTAATGACCTACGAGGTGCTTCACGCTAAATTCCAAATAGCAACAAACATGGCTGCTAGCGGCAATACTGGGATCAACGCATCGATTCTGTCTAACACGCCACCATGACCGGGGAGAAGATTACTGCTGTCTTTCATGCCAATACGTCGTTTTAGTAAGGATTCAAACAGGTCACCAATCACGCTGGCAGCGGAAATCATGAGCATGACCAAAACCAATCCTATCGGGCCTTGATGCGCATAAATTTTAGCTGGCAAAGTCTCGACGAGCGCAGGCGTCAAAGCGCATGCTACGCCGAACAACAACACTAATACTCCACCACCAATAGCCCCTTCCCATGATTTTCCGGGGGAGATAGTCGGCGCCAACTTTCTTTTTCCTATCGCCTTACCAACGAAATAAGCACCAATATCGGCAATCCAAACCAGCACCAGCACCGACAATAAAAGCTTGGCCGATTTTCCAAACAAATAACTCATCGCGACAAAGCAACCGAAAATCGCTACTCCATACACACCACTGATCAAACCACTGGCAAAACTAGTAAGACTTGGCAAACCAAATTTCAAGCTTGGAATCAATCCAAAAACCCAAAACAATACGCACAGAGTAAACAAAGTCTGCAATGAGAAGCTGGTATTTTGTAACGTCAAATAGGCAAATGCGAAAGCCCACACCGCGGAAATAATAATCGCACCGGGCTTGTTAAATAAACGCTGACTTTCCCACATTGCGGCAGCCAGAAAAAGTGCAGCAGCAGCGGTAAACGCCAAACTCGATCCAGAAAATACGATGGGCACCAAAATAGACAACAACACGATGGCTGTAATAATTCTTGTTTTTAACATAGGAGTTACCCGTGGTGAATTTGGAGTAAATAGTAGGTTGAATGATTGGGCAAACGCAATGACCAAGTAGATTAATTTAAAGCGCAGACTCCACCTTCAGAAACACTGACTTCAGGTCTGAGGATTTTCACTTAACTGCGCACTCGTTCGACCAAATCGCCGCTCTCTCGACTGAAATGACGCTATCGCCTCATCCAAAGATTTGGCATTAAAGTCTGGCCAAAAAGTATCGGTAAAAAACAATTCAGTATAAGCGAGTTGCCACAACAAAAAATTAGAAATACGTGTTTCCCCGCCGGTGCGAATAAACAAATCTGGTTCAGGCGCATACGCCATCGAGAGTTGCGATTCCAGCATTTCTTCGGTGATTTCCGTTGGAGCTTGTTCGTCAGACATCAACTTATTGACTGCTTGAACAATATCCCAACGGCCACCGTAATTAGCGCAGATTGTCACGGTCAAACGTGTATTCGCCGCGGTCAATTCCTGCGCCTGCTTAATCGCCTCTTGCAACGGAAGATCAAAGCGGGACAGGTCGCCGACAATTTTCAGACGAATATTATTATCGTGCATCTTCTTAACTTCTTTTTCCAAAGCCGTCACAAAAAGACGCATCAACAAAGACACTTCGTCGGCGGGACGTCGCCAGTTTTCAGAACTGAAAGCGAACAAAGTCAGAAATTTTATATCACGTTTAATACAGGCTTCAACGATGCCCCGCACCGCATCAACGCCTTTAACGTGCCCAGCTACTCGTGGTAGAAATCGCTTAGTAGCCCAACGCCCATTGCCATCCATGATAATGGCAATATGCTTCGGCATCAGTCCCGCATCAGGGACTGTTTTCGTTGAGCTTGAATGATTCATGAAACTCCGGGATTGGACAAAAAAAGAAAGAAAGACGCTGACGCTTAAACCGTCAACACTTCTTTTTCTTTTTCAGCCAAGAGCTTGTCAACTTCTGCGACAAACTTGTCCGTCAATTTTTGGATATCATCTTGCGCGCGGCGCTCATCATCCTCAGAAATATCTTTGTCTTTCAACAATTTCTTCAAAGACTCATTCGCATCGCGGCGAATATTACGCACGGCGATTTTGGCATCTTCGCCTTCAGTCTTCACCAATTTCACCATTTCTTTACGACGCTCTTCTGTCAACGGTGGTGTCGGCACACGAATCAAATCGCCTTGTGAAGCAGGGTTTAAGCCCAAATCGGATTCACGGATTGCTTTTTCAATCACGGTCAACATTTTCTTTTCCCACGGTTGCACACCGATGGTACGAGAATCGATCAAAGTGATGTTTGCGACTTGTGAGATATTCGTCGGTGAACCGTAGTAGTCTACCATCACGTGATCCAGAATACCTGGATGAGCACGGCCGGTACGAACCTTAGACAAATCTGCCTTTAAGGTTTCAATAGATTTTTGCATGCGCTGATCTGCGCTACTTTTAACACTGGCAACTGTCATGATTTACTCCTGAACTAAATGAGAATGAGAGCTTACGCTCTCATTGGCCTCAAAACAAATTAAGTTTGCGGTACCAAGCCATGAAACGCAATGCGTTCCAAAGCCGCGCATTATACGTGGACTAAGGTGCCTTCGTCTCCACCCATAATCAGATTTTTCAAAGCACCTGGTTTAACAATGGAAAATACCTTGATCGGCAACTTCTGGTCGCGGCACAATGCGAAGGCCGTCGCATCCATTACCTGCAAATGACGCGATATCGCCTCATCAAAAGAAATGGTGGTATAGCGAGTGGCAGTTGGGTCTTTTTTAGGATCGGCAGTGTACACGCCATCGACTTTGGTGGCTTTCAAGACCAATTCAGCACCGATCTCTGCTCCGCGCAATGCTGCAGCGGTGTCGGTAGTAAAGAAAGGATTGCCAGTACCAGCAGCAAAAATCACCACTTTACCCTCTTCCAAATATTGCAAGGCTTTAGGGCGCACATAAGGCTCAACGACCTGTTCAATCGCAATAGCCGACATCACGCGGGCAGTCACGCCAACTTGACGCATAGCATCACCCAAAGCCAAAGAATTCATGACAGTCGCCAGCATACCCATATAATCAGCTGTGGCTCGGTCCATGCCTTGCGCACCAGGTGCGACCCCGCGAAAGATATTGCCGCCACCGATCACAATCGCCAGCTCCACACCCATACGGGAAACTTCAGCGACATCAGCCACCATACGCTCAATGGTAGCGCGATTGATGCCATAGGCATCATCCCCCATTAAAGCCTCACCAGAGAGTTTTAAAAGCACACGCTTATAAGCTGGTTTAGTCACGATCTGGGCTCCTTTAAAGTTGGGAAGGGATTATTGCAAAAATTCTGTGAGGTTTGCTCTGCTTTCAGAGAACAAAGATAAACCCAATATAAAACATTTGCGATAATCGCTTGCACTAGCACGATTTTTCATTTTACTGCCAATACTACAAATGCCACTCTTTAACACTCATTAATAATACTACTCTTAAGAAAACGGGCCTTTCGGCCCGTTTTCTTTTTAATTCAGCTTACGCTTGTTTAGCAGCAGCAACTTGCGCCGCCACTTCAGCAGCGAAGTCATCTTGCTTCTTCTCAATACCTTCACCAACCACGAACATCGTAAACGCTTTTACAGATGCGCCAGCAGCTTGCAACATTTGCTCAACTGTCTGCTTATCGTTTTTCACGAATGGCTGATTCAACAAAGATACTTCCTTCAAGAACTTCTGGATAGAACCTTCTACCATCTTTGTAACGATGTCAGCTGGCTTGCCAGATTCTGCTGCTTTCAAAGAAGCGACTGAACGTTCTTTTTCGATCAGCTCAGCAGGAACTTGTTCGATAGACAAAGAAACTGGCTTCATTGCCGCGATGTGCATCGCAACGTCTTTACCAATTTGTTCATCAGCAGCGTCAAATTCGACTACCACGCCGATACGTGTTCCGTGCAAGTAAGAAGTGACTTTTGCAGCAGATTCAAAACGTTGGAAACGACGGATTGACATGTTTTCACCGATCTTACCGATCAAACCAGCGCGAATACTTTCAACTGTGCCATCTTCCAATGGCAATGCGGCCAATGCAGCCAAATCAGCTGGGTTTGCGTCAGCGATCAATTTAGCAACTTTGTTTGCAAAACCGATAAAGTCATCGTTCTTAGTAACAAAGTCAGTTTCGCAATTAACTTCTACTAAAGAACCAACGCCACCAGAGATGAAAGAGGCAACTACGCCTTCTGCTGTGATACGGGAAGCTGCTTTAGAAGCTTTGCTACCCAATTTAACGCGCAAAATCTCTTCCGCACGTTCCATATCACCTTCTGCCTCCGTCAATGCTTTTTTGCATTCCATCATTGGTGCATCTGTCTTTGCACGTAATTCGCCCACCATCGCTGCTGTAACTGCTGCCATGTTTCTCTCCTAATTCATTGCATCACAAGATGCACAAGTTCAATATAAATTCGATTTAAAAAAAGGGGCAAACACGCGTTGGCCCCTTTTTTACTTTTCAAACGCTGCGCTCAATCAAGAATTTCAAAAAAACCCTAAAAAGCGCCAGCGCGAAATTAAGCCTGTTCTACTTCAACAAACTCGTCGCTTGGCTTAACTGCTTCCAGCACTTCATTCACTGCATTGGCACGGCCTTCCAAAATTGCATCTGCTACGCCACGAGCGTACAAAGCAATTGCTTTAGAAGAGTCATCATTGCCAGGAATGATGTACGTAACGCCAGCTGGAGAATGGTTAGTATCAACTACACCAATCACTGGGATACCCAATTTAGCTGCCTCAGTGATCGCACCTTTGTGGTAACCAACGTCAACCACGAAAATTGCATCAGGAACGCCGCCCATATCTTTAATGCCGCCGATAGATTTTTGCAACTTGATCATTTCACGTTCAAACATCAAGCCTTCTTTTTTCGACAACTTCTCTACAGAACCGTCTTGAATAGAAGCTTCCATATCTTTCAAACGTTTGATAGATGTTTTGACTGTTTTGAAGTTAGTCAACATACCACCCAACCAGCGTTGATCTACGAAAGGCATACCAGCACGGTTTGCTTCAGCAGCGATCAATTCGCGCGCTTGACGCTTAGTACCAACCATCAAAACCGTACCACGGTTAGAGGACAATTGGCGGATGAATTTCATTGCTTCTTGATACATCGCCAATGTTTTTTCCAAATTCATGATATGGATTTTATTGCGATGACCAAAGATGTACGGTGCCATTTTTGGATTCCAAAAACGGGTCTGGTGACCGAAGTGAACACCAGCTTCTAACATTTCACGCATTGTTACAGACATAATAACTCCAGGGTTAGGTCTTGAATCGAGTCAGTGATTCCTCTGCTTTTTACACTAGAAGAGAAACACCCTTTTCGACCAGATTCGATCTTTAAGAAACAAAATATTTACTACTAAATTTGATTAGCATGCAATTTATTCAAGCTAACCATCTATTCTAACCCGAAACAGTCACTTTGATCAAGTACAGAGACGAACTCAAGCATCATTGGTACTTGCGCCCTCACCAAACAGGTTGAGTAGACCAAAAATAAATTCGCAAAAATGGCGTTTATTCTATAGCTATGACAGCGCGCTTGTTACTCCTCGTCTATAATTCAGCCTTAAACTCCTCTAATTCCCTTATTACCTTCTGATTGCAGAGAACGCATGTCATCTATTTCCATTAAAACCGCTGAAGATATCGCTGGCATGCGCATTGCCGGTCGCTTAGGATCTGAAGTACTTGATTACATTACCCCCTTCGTCAAAGCAGGCGTTACTACTGGCGAACTCGATCGTTTGTGCCACGACTACATGACGAACGTGCAAGGTTCAATTCCCGCACCACTGAATTATTGCCCACCGGGCTACACACCTTATCCAAAAGCGATTTGCACTTCAGTCAACGATGTAATTTGTCACGGCATTCCAGGCGATAAAGTATTGAAAAATGGGGACGTCGTAAATCTAGATATTACCGTCATTAAAGATGGCTACCATGGTGACAATAGCCGTATGTTTTTCATCGGAGAGCCATCCATATTAGCAAAACGCTTAAGCGAAATCACTTACGAATGTATGTGGCTGGGGATACAACAAGTCAAACCCGGCAATCATTTAGGCGATATTGGCCATGCAATTCAGCAACATGCAGAAAAAGCCGGCTACAGCGTAGTACGTGAGTTCTGTGGCCACGGCATTGGCAAAGTATTCCATGAAGAGCCACAAATTTTGCATTACGGTCGCCCAGGTACTCTGGACGAATTAAAACCAGGCATGATCTTTACCATTGAACCAATGATCAACGCAGGTCGCCGAGAAATTCGTGAAATGAATGACGGTTGGACGATTAAGACAAAAGACCGCAGTCTATCTGCGCAGTGGGAACATATGATTTTGGTCACGGAGACCGGCTATGAAGTATTAACATTGTCCGCAGGCTCGCCCCTACCACCAGCATTTATTAGTGCGCAAAATTCGGACCAAACGACAGCACAAGCCAAAACCTGATGAAAACAGCCATCGCGAATGCCATGGCTTTCAAAGCAAAGCTCAAGGCCGAACAGCAAATCATTATTCAATCCTTCAAAGATAAACCGAAGGCTGAATCCTTGCTCAAAGATTTGTGTCGCTGCGTCGATGCCAACTTAAGTGAAATCTGGAAAAACTTTAACTTTCCAAAAGAACTTGCGTTAGTGGCAGTCGGCGGTTATGGGCGCGGCGAATTATTTCCCTATTCCGATGTCGATGTCTTAATTCTGCTAACCAATGATCCAGACAAAGCGCTTAAAGAGAAACTCGAGAACCTAGTACAAATACTCTGGGATATCGGTCTGGACATTGGGCATAGCATACGCACGATAGACGAATGCATGACCGAAGCCGCGGCCGACATCACGGTCAAAACAGCATTGCTCGAAGCACGTTTATTGGCAGGTAGTCGCAATAGTTTTCGTGAACTTAAAACCCGCTATGATGAGGCGATGAATCCTCAACAGTTCTTCCAAGCTAAGCTTCTGGAATTACATCAACGTCACGTCAAATACGAAGACACACCGTATAGCCTGGAACCGAACTGTAAAGAAAGTCCGGGTGGATTGCGCGATTTACAAGTTATTTTGTGGGTCGCGAAAGCCGCCAAACTCGGTGACTCTTGGGCAGAGCTCGCGGCACGCGGTTTGATTACCGCCACTGAAGCGCATCAACTTAAACGCAATGAACGCGCGTTCAAAGACATACGCGTGCGTTTGCACATACAAGCAGGTCGTCGCGAAGATCGTTTGGTATTTGATCTGCAAACTGCCATTGCAGCCACTTTTGGTTTTGAAACCACCGAATCGCGCCGCGCTAGCGAATATTTGATGCAACGCTATTATTGGGCGGCAAAAGCGGTTACGCAGCTCAACACCATCTTATTGCAGAATATTGAAGCGGTTCTATTTCCTTTGCCGCATCAGGCAAAAGTCATTAATGAGCGCTTTAATGAAGTCAACGCCTTAATCGATATCGTTGAAGAAAACGTGTTTGAACAAACACCTTCTGCAATGTTAGAAGTGTTTTTACTCTTATCGCAGAATGCAAACCTAAAAGGCATGACAGCCAAGACTTTGCGTGCTTTGTGGCACGCTCGGAATTTAATCGACGCAGAATTCCGTCACGACATTTTTAATCGCGGCACTTTCTTACAAATATTGCAGTCACCACGTGGCATTACCCATGTGCTGCGTAGCATGAATCAAACTAGCATTCTCGGTCGTTATTTACCCAACTTCCGCCGCATAGTCGGGCAAATGCAGCACGATTTGTTTCATGCATATACGGTAGATCAACACATCCTAATGGTCGTACGCAATCTGCGTCGCTTTACCATGACTGAGCATGCGCACGAATACCCCTTCTGCAGCCAGTTAATGGCAAATTTCAATCAGCCTTGGGTCTTGTATATCGCCGCCTTATTTCACGATATTGCCAAGGGACGCAACGGCGATCATTCTGTCTTGGGTATGGCAGATGCACGTAAATTTTGCTTTGACCACGGTATCTCCAAAGACAATACCGAATTAGTCATTTTCTTGGTGCAACAACACTTAACCATGTCGCAGGTCGCACAGAAGCAAGATCTATCTGACCCCGACGTCATCCAAGCATTTGCTAATTTGGTCAAAGACGAACGCCACTTGACCGCTTTATATTTACTCACCGTGTCGGACATTCGTGGCACGAGCCCCAAAGTATGGAATGCATGGAAAGGCAAGTTATTAGAAGACTTGTATAAGATTACGCTACGTGTGCTTGGAGGAGAAACCCCTTCCTCGGATCGTGAACTGAAAAATCGCCAAGAAGAAGCACTTAAGGCTTTGCGTTTAGTCGGCATAGAACATGATGCCCATGTAAAGTTATGGAACGAACTCGACATTGTTTACTTCCTGCGACACGACGCGTCCGACATTGCCTGGCAAACGCGCGTATTGCATGACAAACTAGGCAGCCCTACTCCCATCGTCAAATGTCGCGTGGCACCGATAGGTGAAGGCCTGCAAGTCACTGTCTACTTACCGGATCAAGCAGATTTGTTTGCCCGTATTTGCAATTATTTTGACAGTAAGAATTTTGCGATTCTCGATGCGAAAATTCACACCACGAAAAGTGGTTATGCGCTCGACACCTTCCTAGTAACCGAACCCGCATTTGCCAGCAATTATCGCGATATCATTAATTTAATCGAACATGAATTGGCAGAAGTCTTGGCCAAACAGGTTCCATTGAGCACACCGAATCAAGGACGCTTGTCACGCTTGTCTCGCAATTTCCCTTTGGTGCCAACCGTGGAATTACGCCCAGACGACAAAGGTCAATATTTCTTGTTATCGATTTCGGCGAATGACAGAAATGGCTTGCTGTATTCAGTTGCTGGCGTCCTCGCCAAATATAAAATCAATCTACACACAGCCAAGGTCATGACGCTGGGTGAACGAGTAGAAGATGTCTTTTTGGTCGATGGAGCCGCATTACATAATCCTAAAAATCAAATCCAATTTGAATCTGAATTACTAGATGCGCTGCGCATCTAGATGAACCATCAAAATCAATAAGAAGAAATTAGTTATGACAGAACAATTAAGACTCTCCAAACGCATGTCCGAATTAGGACTGTGCTCACGCCGCGAAGCCGACGAATGGATCGCAAAGGGTTGGGTACGCGTAGACGGCAAGGTCGTGTCCGAGTTAGGCAGCAAAGTCTTTCCCGATCAAAAAGTCACTGTAGAACGTCAGGCCGCAGCCGAGCAATCCAAGCGCGTAACGATACTTATCAACAAACCAGTTGGCTATGTCAGCGGGCAAGCAGAAGACGGCTATGAGCCTGCGATTGCATTAGTCAAAGCAGAAAATCGTTGGAGCGAATGCAAAGTTGAAAACGAATTTCACCCAACGCAATTACGCAGTCTGGTACCTGCGGGGCGTTTGGATATTGATTCAGTTGGATTACTGGTACTGACGCAAGATGGTCGCGTCGCGAAGATCTTGATTGGTGAGAATACCGATGTTGAGAAAGAATACTTGGTTCGCGTCGAGTACACCAAGCCAGGTAAATTACCTGCTGGTGATTTGCGCTTACTCAATCATGGCTTAAGCTTAGATGGGAAGAAACTGATTCCCGCGAAGGTACGCTGGATGAATGAAGACCAATTACAGTTCATTCTCAAAGAAGGCAAAAAACGCCAGATTCGTCGTATGTGTGAGATGGTGGGATTGCGGGTGGTTGGTTTGAAACGTGTGCGTATTGGTAAAGTGCGTCTTGGGCATTTGCCTGAGGGGCAATGGCGGTATTTGCGGGATGATGAGCCGTTTTGATTTTTTGATTTGATTTTTTAAAGGAGCTGGCTTTATTGGTTTGCTCCTTTTTTGTTGTTGATTTACGTTTGCGGGTCAAAGGCGTTGAGCCTAATTTCTTTTTCACCTTCACATAAACTCATCGTTCACAGGTCGGGTGTGGCCCGACAGCCAATTACCTTTTTTGCTTCGCCAAAAAAGGTAATCCCAAAAAGGCGACCGTAGACTCGCCCTTCGGGTGCTTACGCTTCGCTCCAGCATAATTTGTGCGTGTCCAAAAATGGGGTGTTGCGAAAACTCGCTTCGCTCAAACAATCGCAACCCTGATCCCATTTTCTGCCAAGCACAAATTACATCGTCTCAAACGGGGGTAGGTCAAAAGCAAAATCAAAAACAACGTCAAAAACAGCGACAAACAACTGCTAATAGAAAACTAAAGTCTGTCGGTATTTAATGTTTTGCTGTTGCTGTTGCTGTTGCTGTTGCTGTTGCTGTTGCTGTTGCTGTTGCTTTCGACTTTGACTTTGACGCAGTTCCACTTCTGACACTGCCAATTGTGCGAGGCAGAAATGGGAAAAAGAGAGTCAGATGTTTGAGCGTAGCGAGTTTCTGACTCTCCCCATTTTTGTCTTGCACAATTGGGCACCCGAAGGGCAGTGGCTGCGTGGTCGCCTTTTTTGGGTTACCTTTTTTGGCGAAGCAAAAAAGGTAACTAGCTGTCGGGCTACCCCCGACCTACAGACAATAAATCAACCGTAAAATTAATACGAATCAAAAAAAACTCAATCATCCTCATCAGGATCCAACTCAGGAAACAAAACCTCAGTAAACCCAAACTGCGTCAAATCCTTAATCCGCATAGGATACAAAACCCCATTCAAATGATCCGTCTCATGTTGCACGACTCGTGCATGAAAACCATCCACATCACGACTGATCTTCTGACCAAACTGATCAAAACCCTCATAACGCAGACGACTCCAGCGTGGTACCAAACCGCGCATGCCTGGCACGGACAAACAGCCTTCCCAGGCATCATCAGTTTCATCCGACAAAGGCGTCAACACGGGATTAATCAATACAGTTTCAGGCACATTCGGCGCATCGGGGTAACGTGGATTTTTTTTGAAGCCGAAAATGACTAATTGCAGATTGATGCCAATCTGCGGAGCTGCTAAACCCGCGCCATTGGCATGCTGCATGGTGTCAAACATATCCGCAATTAACTGATGCAAAGCTGGCGTGTCAAATTCTTGGATAGCATCCGATACTTTGAGTAAGCGCGGGTCACCCATTTTCAAAATTGGATAGATCATAGCTTCACATCTCCAGTTAGTATCAATAGCAATTACTTAGAACCCATCAATTCATGCAAATATTTGGCAAATTCTTCACCTACATCAGGATGCTTTAAGCCTAAAGCAACACTAGCCTTGAGGTAGCCCAATTTGGAGCCGCAATCATAGCGTTTTGCGTCGCAACGATAGGCAAACACTGGCTCGTCTTTAAGCATCGCTGCGATACCATCGGTTAATTGGATTTCCCCCCCGGAACCTTTACCCAAATTTTCTAGATAATTGAAGATTTTTCCCGACAATACATAGCGTCCTGCCACCGCAAGCGTGGATGGTGCATCTTCTGGTTTTGGTTTTTCCACGATGCCATGCATGCGTTCCAAATTCGGCTTATAAGCTGAGCCGCTAACGATACCGTATTGATTGGTGAACTCACGCAAAACATCTTGTACAGCGACGATACTGCCGCCCTCTTGCGCGTACAAATCTGCCATTTGCGCAGTAACACCTTTTTGTCCGGGACGCACATCCATCAAATCATCCGCTAACAAGACCGCAAATGGCTCGTCGCCCACGACGGGGCGAGCACACAAAACAGCATGCCCTAAACCTAAAGCAGCTTGCTGGCGGATGTAAATACAATTGATGTTGCTCGGGATGACGCTCCGAACAATCTCTAACAAGGCATGTTTTCCAGCCGCTTCAAGCTCGCTTTCCAATTCATAGGCAGTATCAAAGTGATCTTCAATCGCGCGCTTATTGCGCCCTGTAATGAACACCATTTCGGTAATGCCTGCTTCTACAGCTTCTTCCACAGCATATTGAATCAGCGGCTTATCAACGACAGACAGCATTTCTTTTGGTTGTGCTTTCGTCGCTGGTAGAAACCGACTACCAAATCCAGCTACTGGGAAAACGGCTTTCTTAATTTTTTGCATTTGTGTCCCTCACCAATGTCTTACTTTTTTATATTTTTGCTTAACTTGCCATGTTGCTTTGTTGGGCTTCACTTTGTTCAGCGCCAACCTACTTTTCATTATTATTGTTTGCAGAGAGCAAGCAATTCTTCCTCAGTAAGTACGGCAACACCCAACTCTCGGGCTTTTAATAGCTTGCTGCCCGCATCTTCACCTGCCACTACAAAACTGGTTTTCTTGGAGACGGAACCTGCAACTTTGCCGCCATTTTTCTCAATCAATGCACCCGCCTGTTCGCGGCTCAATGTCGGTAAAGTCCCTGTTAATACCAAGGTTTTGCCCGCAAACACAGAATTACTTAAATCCAATTTTTCTATTACTGGCCAGTGTATTCCAGAAGCAATCAACTGACGCACCAACTCGACATTAAACGGATCAGCAAAAAACCGAATAATCGATTGCGCAACCACAGGACCGACATCGTTCACTTGCAACAACTGTTCTTCCGTCGCTGCCATCAAAGTTTCCATATCGGCGAAGCTCAGCGCCAAATCTTTGGCCGTCGACTCCCCAACATGGCGAATTCCAAGCGCGTAAATAAAGCGGGGCAAGGTGGTTGATTTTGAAGTTTCCAAGGCATCGAGCACGTTCTGAGCAGATTTTTCTGCCATACGATCAAGCTCAGCCAATGCCATCAAGCCCAACTTATAAAAATCAGCGGCCGTCGTCACCACATTTTTATCGACCAACTGTTCAATCAATTGCTCGCCCAAGCCTTCGATATTCAAAGCTTTACGTGACGCAAAATGGAACAAACCACCTTTACGCTGCGCCGCACATTTGATCCAACCGCCAGAGCAACGTGCAATGGCTTCGTCTTCCAATTTAACAATATCGGAACCACAAATCGGGCATTGTTTTGGCAATACAAATACGCTAGTTTGTTCCGGTCGCTTTTCCAAAACACTGGCAACGACTTCTGGAATCACATCACCAGCGCGACGCACAATAACGGTATCACCAACGCGTACATCTTTGCGCTGAATTTCCTCTTCATTGTGCAAAGTCGCATTGGTGACAGTCACGCCACCGACGAACACGGGCGCTAAACGAGCAACTGGCGTGATCGCGCCTGTGCGACCCACTTGAACTTCAATATCGAGCACTGTCGTTAAAGCCTCTTCAGCTGGGAACTTATGCGCGATTGCAAAGCGCGGTGCGCGTGACACAAAACCCAGAGTTGCTTGCTGGTCAAAGCGATTCACTTTGTAGACCACACCATCAATTTCGTACGGTAACTGCGCGCGTTTTTCTTGTATGCTACGGTAAAAATCTAACAGCGAAGGCGCACCTTTAACCAAGGCTTTTTCGTCACAAGTAGGAATGCCTATGCTTTGATACCAATCGAGCAAATCACGATGCGAGGCTGGCAATTCTGAACCTTCCAACAGGCCGATTCCATAGGCAAAGAAACGCAGATTACGTTGCGCCGTAATTGTCGAATCAAGTTGACGCAGACTCCCCGCAGCAGCATTACGAGGATTGGCAAATTCTTTGGCACCGAGATCACGTTGACGCTGATTCAGTTTGTCAAAATCAGCCTTAAACATCAAAACCTCACCGCGCACATCCAAAATCGCAGGTGGATTTTCACAACGCAATCGTAATGGCACGCTACGAATTGTCCGTATATTTTCAGTCACATCTTCACCAGTATAGCCATCACCGCGCGTCGCGGCCTGTGTGAATACGCCATTTACGTAGCGCAGATTTATCGCTAAGCCATCAAATTTTAAATCGATCGCATATTCAACATCTTGCTCACTGAACTCTAGTCCCTCGCGCACACGACGGTCAAACGCGATCACATCCTCGTCTTCGAAACCATTATTCAAGGACAGCATCGCAACCGCATGTTGGACCTGAGAGAATTCCGGCAGTATGGCACCGCCCACTCGCAAGGTCGGACTATCCGTTGTCTTTAGTTCGGGATGCTGAGCTTCTAATGTTTGCAATTGCTGGAAGAGCTTATCGTATTCCGCATCGGGTATCGTTGGTGCATCCAGCGTGTAGTAGTTGTAGCCATGTTGTGTTAATTCACGACGCAAACGCTGCGCCAAGTTTGGCAAAGTCTCTTCCTTGCGACCAGTTTGCTGAGCGGCATTACCGGCAAATAAATCATTTTGCATGTTGAAGCGCTCTACTCAATTAACTAAATAAGCGCTTTGCGCGACGTGAGCCAGCTGGGATCTCAGCCACCGCCATTGCATTACAAAATTCGCGCACCTGATCGGCTATTTCTGCTAAAGCTTGATCGGAAATAGGATTATTTCCATCATCAACCACCGTTCCACCAAGGCGAGATGCCAAAGAACGCGCGCATTTTGCCATGACTCCGAAACCTTCTAAGTCTGGGGACACGCATGGAACGTCAAGTAACAAAGTTAATTTAGAGGTTACGGTTTCGCTAGCGCTGACATTGGTCGATAACGTGAACAAATTGCCGACGTCACCATCAGGCATGACTAAGCGACCATCTGGGCGCACATCAAAGCCCTGCTTCTCTAATGCTCCGAGTAAAGTAGTGATATCCCAAGGCGCGCCATTGGATAGAACATTGACACTAAGTTGCGCATCATGCTCTGCTACGAATTGATGCAATTCACGCGCGTTCGACATCACACGATTCATATCGGGCACATCAGAGTGGGCATTGAGGCGATCAGCAATCTCACGCAGTTTGCTAACGAATTCTGAGTATTCCAATTCATTCAACGGCCCACTACGACTCACAATTTGTACACCAGCGAACAGCGCGGTGTAGATCCCACCATGCGCAATTTCATCACGTTTTCCATCATGTGTTAAACCGATGAAATGCACGGGTTTACGTCCCACATATTTCAAATCACTCACTTCTTTAAGCAATTTCTCACCACGAATCGGCGCTTCGAATTCAAGTGGAATAACGCAGTCGATCAAATCGTCTACCGATAATTCTTTGCCATACATCGTGGCATCAAAGTCAGGCTTAGTGCCAATAACTGGATCAGTACTGGGAGTGTTCGAATTTTCCCCTTCGTTCATATCACTTAATTCGTCTTGATCGAATTGCGGCTCCTGCCTTACCAGCTCAGCATCATCACGTGCATTCATCAAGACATCATCATGACCGCCAGAAAAGGCGCGATCGACACTTTTTCGCGCGCGATATTCTTGCCATTTACTATAAATATAAACCACCACTACAAATGCGCCACCTGCAATGATCAAACTCATCGTTAATTCTGACATACTGCTTAACCCTCACCTACTAAACTTGCTGCCGATTCCATATCGACCGCAACGATTCGAGAAACCCCTTGCTCTTGCATGGTGACACCAATCAATTGTTGTGCCATTTCCATTGCAATCTTATTGTGGGAGATAAATAAAAATTGTGTATTGCTAGACATACGTTTCACCATATTACAGAAACGTTCGGTGTTTGAGTCATCCAACGGCGCATCGACCTCATCGAGTAAGCAGAATGGTGCTGGATTTAACTGGAACATCGAGAACACCAAAGCCGTCGCCGTCAAGGCTTTTTCACCACCTGACAATAGGTGAATCGTCGCATTCTTTTTACCCGGTGGCTGTGCCATCACTTGCACACCAGAATCGAGAATTTCGTCACCCGTCATAATCAATTTTGCCTGACCACCACCGAACAAGATAGGGAACAATTCGGCAAAGTGATGATTCACGCGATTGAACGTATCTTGTAGCAAATCACGCGTTTCGATATCAATTTTGTGAATCGCGTCTTGCAAAGTCGTGATCGCCTCTGTCAAATCGGCATACTGCGCATCGAGGAAAGTTTTACGCTCGGTTGCCTGTGTCAACTCATCCAAAGCAGCCAAATTAACCGCGCCCAATGCTGCGATCGCATTGGTTAAACGGGTGACCTCGCCTTGCAAATAGGACGGTTTCAAGTCATCGTGTAATTTTCCTTCGAGCGCCGCTTCATCGACTTCAAAATTACGTAACTGTTCTTCAAATTGTTCTTGGTTAAGACGCGCAGCTTGTTCTTTTAATTGCAATTCCACGATGCGATCGCGCTGCGGTTGTAAACTACGTTCAACCTGCATTTTTGATTCTTCCGAATGACGCAGTTTTTGTGTCAATTGATCGAGCTCATGACGTGCATCAGCCAAGACGCGCTCTTGATCGCTACGTTTTTCTAAGAGGGTTTGCAAACCAGCGTGCGCGGTTTGCTCATCCATGCTTTCTAATTCAAGCTGGCCTTGCTGCATATTCGCAAATAACTGCGAGGACTGTTCTAATGCAGTGGCGATATTGCGTCTTAGTTCTTCCATTTTAACGCGATGCGTTTTCTCGGAAAAACTCGCTTCTTGTGCTGCTAGTTCTAAGTCACGCAAACGGGAACGAGCATCATTCAATTGCTGCTCTTTTTCCAAGAATGCAGTCTGTCCATCTTCATGAGTTTCTTGCATTTCGGCCAAAGCGATATCGAGCTCTTCAAATTTTGCTTCCGATTCTGTGCGTGCGGTTTGCTGTTCTTGCTCTTGCTCAGCAATTTCAGCCAAGTCTGAATGAATCTGCGTACTGCGTTGATTGAAGCGTTCCTGCACCTCTGCCAACTTCATGTACTCGATTTGTAGACCGTGAACCGATTGGGTTAAGCCAGCAACACGCACACGCAGTTCTTGTAAAGTCTGAGTTGCTTGACTCAATAACGCTTCCGCGCGCACTGCACGAGTTTTACCTTCATCGGCCAGCAGGTGCTGAGCACGAGCTTGTTTCGTGATGTTTTCAATTTCTTGCTGACGAGCGAGTACGCCATCTTGTTCGGAATCTGCTGCGTAGAAACGCACGCTATTCGCGCTGATGAGGTGACCTTCTTTGGTAATGAAACTCGCGCCTGCTGGCAATTTCGCCCGCTCGGCAAAAGCTGTTGGCGCATCTGGGGCGATATACACATTGTGCAACCAATCTTGCATCACGCTACGGACACCCGCATCATTGAGTTGCAGTAAACTGAGCAGTGGTTTCAATCCTTCCACCATCGCCACGGGTGCGATAACTTGTGGGGCATATAGGGCTAACTTCGCAGGCGGCGCGTCATTAAAAAAGGCCTTTGCCCATTCCAAATTCGACATTTCCAAGGCCGAAGTACGCTCTCGCAGGATAGACTCCAATGCGGTTTGCCAGCCATTTTCTATCTGCACTTTTTGCCATAATTTCGGCATTTTTTCTAATTCATGTTTCGCCAACCATGGTTGAACCTTGCCTTGGCTTTCGACTTTTTCTTGCAAAGATTTCAAAGCAGCTAAACGCGCATCGAGTTGCGCCGATTGCGTTGTATCTTTATTGACTTGATCTTGCGCAGAACGACGCTCTTCTTCCAACTGGGGCAAGCGCTCTTGCGCTTCTTCCAATTGCATCGTCGTTTCTTCTAACATCTGCTTTCTCTCTTCGAGTTGCAGTGCGAGGTTTTGCAAATGCGAAGAATCTGGAATGACCAAACCTTGCTTTTCTTGATTCAAGCGTTCGCGACGTACCGCTAAGGTGTTCAGAATATTTGACGCATTGCGTTGATGCGCAGATTCGAGTTCGATCTGCTGTTGCATCTGCATAATTTTAGCGCGAGATTCGGTCGATTTGAGTTGCGCATCACGCCAAATTTGTTCCAGCGCTGGAATTTTTTCGTTTTGTTGCGCTACCGTTTCCTGCGCCTCCTCACTGCGCATCGCCAATTCTTCGACGTGCATTTCTGCATCGGACAAATCATCTTGAAATTGTTGACCTTGGCGCTGCCACTGATCGCGTTGAGCGGAAAGGGAATTTAATTGCGATTGCAAACGTGCGCGTGATTCGATGACGAATTTAATCTGCGCTTCGAGACTGCCAATTTCCGCATTGGTTTGGTACAAATTGCCCTGCGCCTGATGCATTTTGTCGCCGACTGCATAGTGCGCCTGACGCATTTGATCCAACTCTAACTCGACGTGACGTAACTTAGCAGTTTGTTCTTCCAGATCGAGCTGACATTTTTCGATTTCAGCAAAATACTTTTTCTGTTCAGTTGCAGCTTCACGCTTGCGTAACATCCACAATAATTTCTGCTTCTCTTCTTGATCCGCTTGTAGTGAATGGTATTTGTTGGCGACGACAGCCTGTGCTTCGAGTTTTTCTAAATTATTATTTAATTCACGCAGAATATCCTCAACTCGCACCAGATTCTCATGCGTGTCGTGGATGCGGTTTTCAGTTTCACGGCGACGTTCTTTGTAGCGTGATACACCAGCGGCTTCTTCCAGAAAAACGCGCAATTCTTCAGGACGCGATTCGATAATCCGAGAAATCATGCCCTGACCGATAATCGCGTAAGCGCGCGGTCCAAGGCCAGTGCCTAAGAAAATATCCTGAATATCACGGCGGCGCACGGGCTGACCATTGATGTAATAAGTCGAAGTACCGTCGCGCGTTAAAGTGCGCTTGACGGCAATCTCGGCATATTGGCCCCACTGCCCGGCTGCTTTACCTAAACTGTTATCAAAAATCAGTTCGACCGAAGAACGTCCGGCTGGCTTACGATGCGTCGAACCATTAAAAATAACGTCTTGCATCGATTCGCCACGTAATTCGGACGCTTTCGATTCGCCCAAGACCCAACGGACGGCATCGATAATATTCGATTTGCCGCAGCCGTTCGGGCCAACCACACCAACTAGTTGACCGGGAACATGAAAGTGAGTGGGGTCGACGAAGGATTTAAATCCAGCTAATTTAATAGAAGTTAAGCGCACGTTATTTTTATTTATCGATTATTAGATCAAGATGCACAAATTCAATCCGTTTCTAACAGGCTGTCAATAGGCTCTTCATTTTTGCAAAAAACAAAATTATAGATGACAATTTACCTATTGCTCGACTTATAGTTCGGACAAGTAAGACGGAGCATCATAACATTTTGGCGGCCTAGTTTTGCAGATTTTGGCAAGCAGGCGACGCTAAAAATCTTCTGCCTTGACACTTTAAGCGAAGGAATGCCAAAACTTCCTTGAACTTGCCCGCGTTGGGTATGCCAAGCGCGGCTATAATACGTCCCTAAAGCAATCTGAAATGAATGCGTAGGCACAGGCCGCTCAAAGTTTGGAATTTTTATTTACTTTGCCGCATTTTCATCGTTTTAATTTTACATCTCATTTTTTCGTATTTTTTAAGTGAATTTCTCCGTGAATCCCAATTTAGAAAAATTACAAGCCTATCCGTTTGAAAAATTAAAACGTCTGTTTGCTGGCATTATCCCGAACCCTGATTACAGCCCCATCAGTCTTGGCCTTGGCGAACCTAAACATGCCACGCCACAATTGATTAAAGATGCCTTGATAGCAAATTTGAATGGTTTAGCCAATTATCCATCGACTAATGGCGTAGAGGGATTGCGCGTTGCGATCAGCAATTGGTTAACGCAACGCTATGACATTCCCGCCTTAGATGCCGCAACGCAGATTTTGCCTGTTAATGGATCACGTGAAGCCTTATTTTCATTGGCACAGGCAGTGATTGATCCGACCACGAATAAAGGTGGATTACCGGTCGTAATTTGCCCAAATCCTTTCTACCAAATCTATGAAGGTGCAGCCTACTTGGCTGGCGCAGAGCCTTATTTTGCCAATGCAAATCCGGAAAAAAATTTCGCTCCTGATTTTAGTCAAATTTCTGAATCCATCTGGCAGCGTACGCAACTACTGTATGTTTGTTCACCTGGCAATCCAACTGGTGCAGTATTAACGCTAAATGATTGGAAAGAATTATTTGAATTATCGGATCGCTATAATTTTGTTATTGCGGCGGACGAATGCTATTCCGAAATTTATTTCGGTGAAACACCTCCGTTAGGCAGTTTAGCAGCGGCACGCGCATTAGGTCGCAAGGATTACACGCGGTTAATCACCTTATCGAGTCTCTCCAAACGTTCAAATGTTCCTGGCATGCGCTCTGGTTTTGTCGCCGGTGATGCAGATATCATCAAACAATTTTTACTCTATCGCACTTATCATGGTGGCGCGATGTCACCTAGCATTCAAGCCGCGTCGATCGCAGCCTGGAATGATGAACAACACGTCATCGACAATCGTGCTTTGTACGTAAAGAAATTTGCTCAGGTCACCCCTGTTCTACAAGAAGTCCTCGATGTTGCCTTACCTGATGCTGCTTTTTACCTTTGGGCAGGCGTTGATAAGCATATTCAAATCTCTGACACAGAGTTCGCGCAAGGTCTTTACCGAGACTATAATGTGACAGTTTTGCCTGGAAGTTTTTTAGCCCGTGAAGCACACGGCATCAATCCTGGCAGCAATCGTATTCGGATGGCCCTAGTGGCTGAAGTTGAGGAGTGTATGGAAGCTGCGCAGAGAATAGCTAACTACACCAAACAATTAATGCAAAGCAAGCCCATCTAATAGCATAAGACAAAAATCTACATCATCATTTTTCTCTCTTTCACTTTACATAAATAACGTCATGACACAGCAATTACAAAGCATCATCGATCAAGCATGGGAAGACCGCGCTAGTTTTTCACCAAAAAATGCGCCAGCAGAATTACGTGAAGCGGTTGCGCATGTATTGGAACAACTCGATTCCGGCAGTTTACGCGTCGCGCAAAAAATTGACGGGACGTGGCATGTCAATCAATGGGTGAAAAAAGCGGTATTACTGTCTTTCCGTTTGGAAGACAATATCGTGATGCCCTCCGGCGAACACATGCAATTTTTCGATAAGGTACCAACGAAGTTTGCCAATTACACCGCCGAAGATTTCGTTAAAGGTGGCTTTCGTGTCGTACCGCCAGCAGTCGCACGTCGCGGTAGTTTCATCGGCAAGAACGTGGTGTTGATGCCTTCTTATGTCAACATCGGCGCGTATGTAGATGAGGGTGCAATGGTCGACACTTGGGCAACAGTCGGCTCTTGCGCGCAGATTGGTAAGAACGTACATTTATCTGGTGGTGTTGGTATCGGCGGCGTGTTAGAGCCTATGCAAGCAAATCCAACCATCATTGAAGACAATTGCTTCATCGGCGCGCGTTCAGAAGTCGTTGAAGGCGTGATCGTAGAAGAAAATTCGGTCATTTCTATGGGTGTGTATATCGGTCAATCGACTAAGATTTATGACCGTGCGACTGGTGAAGTGACTTATGGTCGTATTCCCGCAGGTTCTGTCGTGGTTTCCGGCAATTTACCATCAGCATGTGGAAAATATAGTTTGTATTGCGCGGTCATTGTTAAGCGTGTCGATGCACAGACTCGCTCCAAAACCAGCATCAATGAGTTATTGCGCGGCGCTTAATTCTGCAGGTTTAGATCACAACATCAAGCAAAGTCTTAATTTAGAACAACAGGCTTTATCTTCATAGGGGAATTATCATGGCAATGGATCGTTTGTTTCAGTTGATGAAGGAAAAAAACGCGTCAGATATGTTTTTCGCGATCAATTCTCCGATACATTTAAAGATCAATGGAAATCTCCTCCCCATCAATCAACAAAAGATGGATGAAGATAATATTATGGCCTTGCTCGCGGAAGTTCTCTCCACAGAACAAATCGCGCAATACAAACGTGAAAATGAACTCAACATCGGTATAGGCATGGCGGGAGTTGGTCGCTTCCGCCTATCTGCATTCAAACAACGTGGATCGACATCCGCGGTATTTCGTTTTGTACCTGGAAATATCCCACCAATTTCGACCCTACATTTGCCACCGGTATTGTCTGAGTTGATCATGGAAAAACGGGGCCTGATTTTAGTTGTTGGGGCGACCGGCTCGGGCAAATCGACTTCGATCGCGTCCATGCTCGACTACCGAAACGAAACCAAAACTGGGCACATATTAACGATAGAAGATCCGATCGAATATCTGTTTAGAAGTAAAAAATCTATCGTAAATCAACGTGAAGTTGGCACGGATGCAGATAGTTTGAAAACGGCTTTGCGCAATTCACTGCGCCAGGCACCTGATGTTATTTTAATTGGTGAAATTCGCGATTTGGAAACCATGATGGCAGCGATTGCTTATGCGCAGTCTGGTCATCTTGTGGTAGCGACTCTGCATGCGAATAATAGTTACCAGGCTTTAAATCGGATTATCAGTTTCTTCCCAATTGAAAACCGTAGTGCCTTACTGCTCGATCTGGCTTCGGCGATTAAGGCCGTGATTTCACAGCGCTTAATCAAAGCAGTCAATGGCGGTCGCTGCCCTGCCGTCGAAATTATGTTGAATACACGCTATGTAGGCGAATTGATCGAACAGGGCAATATTTTCCAAATTAAGGAAGCGATTGAGAAAAGTCTGGCGCCTGGCTCACAAACATTTGAACGCGCACTCTTGCAATTGATTAAAGATGGCTTAATCACGCAGGAAGAAGGCTTGGCGAATGCGGATTCTGCAAATAATTTATTGTGGTTGCTCAACAATGACACCGCGCTGGCGCAAAAAGCAAAAGAAGAACCTGAGCCAGAACAACATACTGAAGCGACATTTACCGAATTCAATTTGAACATGTAATTATGAGTGCATCAACTAACATCACCTTATTTGGCATCCCCAATTGCGACACAGTGAAAAAAGCACGCACTTGGTTAGAGCAGCAAACGATTTCTTTTGAATTTCACAATTTCAAAAAAGATGGACTAACTGTCGAGCAAGTAGAAATCTGGCTGAAAAAAATCGACTTTACTACATTGATTAATCGCAAAGGCACGAGCTGGCGCGCACTTTCAGAAGAACAAAAATCAAGTGCCGACAATCCGGTCGACGCAATGAACTTAATTCTGGCTAATCCATCCTTAATCAAGCGTCCTGTGTTACAAATTTATGGCGATAAACTGACGCATATTGGCGTTGGTTTCAATGAACAACAATACCAAACCATTTTTAAAGAAATCTAAGTTTTCATGAGCAAAACACTCGCACTTACTGAGCAATTAATCGCCCTAGATTCTGTTACGCCAGAAGATAAAGGCTGTCAAAATACATTAATCAATTTATTAGAGCCACTCGGCTTTACTTGCGAAACCATCCAATCGGGTGACGTGACGAATTTGTGGGCACGTCGCGGCACGACCCAGCCTTTAGTCGTTTTCGCAGGGCACACGGATGTCGTACCAACTGGTCCAGTCACACAGTGGCAATCAGAACCATTTGCGCCTACGCATCGAGATGGCAAATTGTATGGCCGCGGTGCGGCCGATATGAAAACTTCGATTGCAGCCTTTGTCGTAGCGACAGAAGAGTTTGTCGCGGCACATCCCAATCATTCTGGGTCGATCGCCTTTCTCATCACCAGCGATGAAGAAGGCCCAGCTACCGATGGCACCGTCGTGGTATGTAACCGCCTCAAAGAACGTGGAGAACAAATTGACTATTGCATCGTAGGTGAACCAACTTCAAGTGAAGTACTTGGTGACACGATTAAAAATGGCCGGCGCGGCACCATGTCTGGCAAGCTCACGGTCAAAGGCATACAAGGCCACATCGCCTATCCACATCTCGCGAAAAATCCTATCCATTTAGCAGCACCTGCAATGGCAGAATTGGTGGCTGAAGTTTGGGACCAAGGCAACGACTACTACTTGCCGACCTCATGGCAGATGTCGAATATTCATGGTGGCACGGGTGCTTCCAATGTCATTCCGGGTGACATGGTAATTGATTTTAATTTCCGTTTTTCGACGGCCAGCACGGCTGAAGGTTTGCAGCAACGTGTGCATGAGATACTCGATAAGCACCAACTCAATTACGACTTAAAGTGGACCATAGGTGGCCATCCTTTCTTAACGCCGAAAGGCAATTTAAGTGATGCTCTCGCCAAAGCAATCTTAGATGAAACCGGCGTGATCACAGAATTATCGACTACTGGTGGCACCTCAGACGGTCGTTTCATCGCCAAAATCTGTCCGCAAGTAGTCGAATTTGGACCGCCGAATGGCAGCATCCATAAAATTGATGAGCATATCGAGTTGCGCTACATTGATCCACTTAAAAACATCTACCGCCGCGCGTTAGAGAATCTTTTACTAGACAAAAATTAATATGACGAACGCCAATACTCTCCCGTTCCAAACACTGCGCGATCTTTTGCGCTATGCGGTGACACGCTTTAACACGGCACAGCTTTTTTTTGGTCATGGCAGTGCGAATGCCTTAGACGAAGCAGCTTACCTTTTGCTGCACACTTTAAAATTGCCGCTCGATAAAATCGAGCCGTTTCTAGATGCACGTCTGTTACCACATGAAATCGATGCTGCGATTGCGGTGATCGAACGTCGTGCTACCGATAGAATTCCGGCGTCTTACATTACGAATGAAGCGTGGTTAGGCACGTATAATTTTTACGTTGATGAACGCGTCATCGTGCCACGGTCATTCATCGCAGAATTAATTCCAGAACGCTTCACACCTTGGGTACAAGATCCTGAAGAAGTCACCGATATTCTTGAACTCTGCACAGGTTCTGGATGCTTGCCTATCATGTTGGCCGATGCTTTTGAAAACGCACATGTTGATACCGTCGATATTTCTAAAGACGCTCTCGAAGTCGCAGCAAAAAATGTCGCTACTTACGAACTCGAGGATCGCATCACCTTGATTGAGTCCGACTTGTATTGCAATGTACCGGACAAGCTCTATGACATGATTATCACCAATCCGCCTTATGTGAATTCTAGCTCCATGAGCAAGCTGCCGAAAGAATATCTGCATGAGCCGCAAATTGCTTTGGCTGGTGGCGACGATGGTATGGATCTGGTGCGTAAAATTGTAGCCGGTGCAGCATCGCGCCTCAAACCAAATGGCATTTTGATGGTAGAGATTGGGAATGAACGGCTATTCGCTGAAGAGGCGTTTGCCGAATTTGGTTTAACTTGGCTATCGACCAGCGCTGGTGACGATATGGTTTTCATGCTGACGGCTGAGCAGCTTCAAGAGGCTAATTAAATCACATCAAAGATCGCATCAGAAATTGCCAGACTTTTTTGTGTAAATCGTTTTATCGCTCAAAACGCCCAAAAAAAGCGTTTTGAGCATTTTTATTTTTGTAGTTCACTACTTCTCCATTTTTTTGTTAGTCAATAATGATACGTCTTCAACAGGTCATCCTCGCCCGCGGTACCAAACCTCTCTTCGACAGCGTCGATGTCACCCTCAACCCAGGCGACAAAATCGGCCTGATCGGTTCCAACGGCGCTGGCAAGTCCAGTCTGTTTGCCATGCTACGTGGTGAACTGCATCCAGACCAAGGCAGCATAGAATTTCCTGCCAAATGGCAACTGGCTCATGTCGCCCAAGAGACGCCGGCACTTGACCGCAGCGCGATTGATTATGCGATTGATGGTGACGTCACATTACGTAAGCTCGAGGCACAATTAGCGGAACTCGAAGCGCAACCCGAGTCACATGACAATGGAATAGCGATCGGTGAAGTGTATGGCGCGTTGGCCGATGCTGATGCCTATACCGTACGTTCACGTGGCGAACAATTATTATTGGGTTTAGGTTTCACCCTAAGTCAGATGGAACAATCGGTCGCCAATTTTTCCGGCGGCTGGCGTATGCGTCTTAATCTGGCGCAAGCACTGATGTGCAAGTCAGATCTTTTATTGCTCGATGAACCGACCAACCATTTGGATTTGGATGCAATTATCTGGCTGGAAGATTGGCTCAAACGTTATGCCGGCACGCTGATCATCATTTCACATGATAGAGATTTCTTAGATGGCGTCGTCAATGTCGTTGTGCATATCGATGAGCGTAAACTCAAGCGTTATTCAGGTAACTATTCAGCATTTGAGCGTCAGCGCGCTGCGCAATTAATCCTTGCGCAAAGCTCAATCGAAAAACAAAGCCGCAAACGCGCTCATTTACAATCGTTCATTGATCGCTTTGCTGCAAAAGCATCAAAAGCTAAACAAGCACAGAGTCGTATCAAAGCTTTGGAAAAAATGGAAGAGTTGGCGCCTTTACGTGCTGCTGCTGAGTTCTCATTTGAATTCCGTGAACCACTGAGTGCACCGAATCCTATGCTGGTCATGGATGATGTCGATTGCGGCTATCGCATGGAATCACAGACTGACCATAGTTTTACTGAAAAGAAAATCGTTAGCGATGTGAAATTCTCTTTGCAAATCGGTCAGCGCATCGGTTTGTTGGGGATTAATGGCGCAGGTAAATCCACCCTAATCAAAACCATTATGGGCGAATTGCCGCCACTGACGGGCACGATCACCACCGGCAAAGGTTTGTCGGTAGGCTATTTCGCTCAGCATCAAGTCGAAATGCTACGTCATGACGAATCGCCGCTCTGGCATCTAGCGCATATCGCACCCGATGTACGCGAACAAGAATTGCGCAATTTCTTAGGCGGCTTTAACTTCCCCGGCAGCATGGTGACCAGCCCGATCGCCCCGTTCTCCGGCGGCGAGAAAGCACGCTTAGCACTCGCCATGATCGTGTGGCAGCGCCCTAACCTCTTGCTGCTTGATGAACCGACCAACCATCTTGACTTAGAAACGCGCGAAGCCTTAACTGAAGCCTTAGCGCAGTTCGAAGGCACGCTAGTAGTTGTATCGCATGACCGGCATTTATTGCGTGCCACGACTGACCAATTCATCATCGTTGCCGATGGCAAACTCTTGCCTTTCGATGGTGATCTCGACGATTACAAAGACTGGCTCTACAAAACCAAGTTAGAACAAGCCGCTGCTGCAGCCAACGCTGCAGCACTTCCAGTGAAATCCAAAGAGAAAGCCGCTGCACTACCACAAGCGCAACCGGTACCAAGTGCACCTATCGATGAAAGAGAACGCAAGCGTCGCGACGCCGAAGAACGTCAGCGAATTACCGCATTACGCAAACCAATCGAGACCAGAATCAAGCGCTTGGAAGAGCAAATGGCTAAGTTGAATGTCAAGAAAGATGAATACAGCAAACAATTGGAAGATAGCGGCATCTATGATGATGTCAACAAAGAGAAACTGAAAAATCTCTTATTGGATCAAGCATATGTAGTGAAAGAACTGAATCAATTAGAAGTAGATTGGCTAGAGCAACAAGAGTTTTTGGAAGCCGCTATTTGAGCTTAATATGAGCTTAATTTAATCTAAAAGAAATCCAAATATAAGAAACAATAAAATGAGGGGCTAGAGTCCCTTATTTTGTTGTTTGTTGCGCAGAATGGCGCAATCCTTGCAAGCCTAGGCTTTCAGCATTACCATACAGCATCATTATTCATCGACGTTGAGAGCAACATGCGTGCACCCTGCTTGCTACTGTCTCAAATATTCTTAGCGTTATCGCTTTTAACGCCAAGCATGTCTCTTCAAGCTCAAACACTACAGGTTTATACACAATCTTGGCCACCTTACAGCTATGAGCATCAGGGTAAGCTCACCGGCTATTCCACCGAATTACTAAAAGCGGTCTTGCATGAAGCAGAGATTGAGGCAAACTACACGACATTAAGCTGGAGTCGTGCCTATCAACACGCCAGTATTGAAGCCAACACCATACTTTACACAACCACGAGAACACCTGAGCGTGAAGATCTATTTGAGTGGATAGGACCAATTGGCGTCAGAAAACTCTGGTTGTTTAAGCTAAGAGATCGTAAGGATATTCAGATCAAGGGAATAGATGATCTAAAAAAATACAAGGTCAGCATAGTACGTGACACATCCAGTTTAAAATTAGTCACGGAGCGCGGTCTGTTCCCACGCAATCAAATCGACGAGGCACCGACCACTGCATCGAACGTTAAAAAACTTTTTTTCAAACGCGTTGATCTTATCCTTGCGACCAATGGCGGAGCAAACTATGAACTGAGTCAATTACCGTATTCTAAGGATGCCATGGAAGCGGTGTATGTCTTGAATGATGAATTTCTATTTTACTTTGCGATAAACAAAAAAACTGATCCTATGATCGTCGCAAAAATCCGTCACGCATTTGAAAAAGTAAAAGCATCGGGGCTAATTGATACACTTAAGAAAAAATATATGGTTGACTGATTTCTCCGCTTTTATCCAGTTTAATCTGCTTGATATATACGCACAAAACTGGCAAATTTTGGCAATCCATTGGCAGTCCAATCGCGATAACGATAAGTCACCATAGTACCAATCTGTGGCGGATTTCGCCGAAGTTCATCATCAAACCCTGTACCAAGCTTAAAGTGTTTCCCCTCAGGTGTTTCCAATAGCAAGGCGCCCATCATGCCTAGATACTTTCCTTGGCCAGTTTGTATAGCGATCACTTTTGCTTCTGCATCATGTTGTGGTTTTAACTTATAAACAAATTCGCTGCGTCCCGCCTGAAATTGTGCACCAGCTAGATGTAAAACCAGTCCTTCCGCCTTCTGCAAAGTCAGTTGTCTGAGCTTTGCTTCGATTTGCTCTACTGAATTTACTGGCTCTTGCTGTATCACTCGTAGCCAAGGGATATGCAATTTTTCCACCAAAATGTGCAATTCTTGCAAACGCTGACGAAAATCACCTTTCGCCAAGGGGTATTCGAACAAGCAGTATTGAATTTTTCGCCATTCTGCATCATCGGCTTGTTGGCGCCTCACTGCACCAGACAAACGTTCAAATTGCGCACGCCCCATCCATAATTCGCCATCCATAGCATGGACAGGAAAATTTTCCGTGAACCACTCGGGCGCGTTGATCACGCGACCACTACGAAAATACAATTGTTTACCGTCCCAATAGGCACGCACACCATCCAATTTTTCACTCATCAAATAATCACCGACATTCGCACTGAGTTGACGAATATCTTTCAATGATTGTGGTAGAACCAAGGCTAAGTCGTGGGTATGACTTTGTTCAATCATCAAAAAATCTGCAGGTCTGGTCGCAGACCTTTCAACAGTTTTAAGTGACTTAGCTCCACCCGATACTGCTACGAAATTTAGTGGGAACAACGAACAGAAAAGAATCAGGCGACGCTTTTTGCCCTCACTGTTCAGGTCATGGGGAAAAGCAACGCTAAATTCAGTTTCCAAGTCGTTTTTAAACTGTTCCATCTCCGCACCATTTAAGTGATTGAAAGACTAAAAGTATAAAAACATTTATATAAAATTACAATTAAATGATTGACTATGTAGCAAAAAAACAAAACCACCGTTCACGAAGACGCCGGTGGTTTTGTTGATCATGAATCTTTAACTGTTGTACTCGAACTAGAACTAATTTGTTGACACTTCAATTATTGAGAACTATTTCTGAGCTTTCACCACTTGCATCGCACTCGCAATCAAGCCGCTCATATCGCTCATGTTAGCAGGCACGATGATGGAATTATTCGTCTTCGCTAAATTCGCAAACGCAGCGACATATTGCTCAGCAACTTTCAAATTCACCGCATCCGCACCACCAGGTTCACGAATCGCCGCCGCAGTTTGGCGTATCGCTTCAGCACTCGCTTCAGCAATTGCCAAAATCGCGCCAGCCTGACCTTGTGCACGGTTGATCGAGGCTTGCATTTCACCCTCAGATTTTGCAATCGATGCCTCACGTTCACCGGTAGCGATATTGATTTGCTCTTGCTTACGACCTTCTGAAGCAGCGATCAAGGCACGTTTTTCACGTTCCGCTGTGATCTGCGCTTGCATCGCGTGCAAAATTTCTTTTGGTGGCGTCAAGTCTTTAATCTCATAGCGCAGTACTTTCACGCCCCAGTTTGCTGCCGACTCATCAATCGCATTCACAATCGTCGTATTGATGTGATCGCGCTCTTCGAAGGTTTTATCCAATTCCATCTTACCGATCACTGAACGCAGCGTGGTTTGTGCCAACTGCGTGATTGCTGCAATGTAATTTGACGAACCGTAAGAAGCACGCATCGCGTCGGTAATCTGAAAATATAAGATACCGTCCACCTGCAATTGCGTATTGTCTTTGGTGATACAGACTTGTGGCGGCACATCAAGCGGGATCTCTTTCAAGATATGCTTATAAGCGACGCGATCGACGAATGGCACCACGATATTCAGACCTGGGCCCAGGGTTGCATGATACTTACCGAGACGCTCGACCACCCATGCATCTTGTTGCGGTACGACCTTGATCGTCTTCATGATAAAAACCAAGGCCAAGACAAATAACACCATCACGACAAAGCTAGAATTTTCCATTTTATTTCCTTTATTATTTTGTTTAGATCATTATCAAAACGAACTTACGACTTTTCATTAGCAGGGGCGCACAATTAAGCGGCTACCCTCTACAGCCTCAATCACAAATAGACCCGAGCTTCCATTGGCATGACGCGACTCCACATCCCACATAGCGCCACGATACTTGGTTCGGGCAACGAAAACACCATTACCTTGATCTTGCCATTCATCGACTTTTAGTTGCTGCCCGATATCGATATTCACATTCGGATCACGTGCGGTATCGCCTCTTTCCTTCCAACCATATTTACTATTATGTAGCGCTATCGTGGCTGCACTACCGATCACTGCAGCAATCAACATTTGTAATTGCACCGAGCCGATAAGCAAAGACGCGATAGACGCACTGACTAAGCCCACGGCAAACATCAACAAATAAAAAGTCCCGGTGAACAGCTCAAGAATCACCACCACACCGGCTAATACTAACCACCAAATCCAAGCTTCCATTTCTTATTCTCCTTATTAAGAATTACAACAGTCTGCCCGATAACTAACAAATTGTCATCGGTATTTCACAAACAAAAAAACCCTCGACATCGACGATGTGGAGGGTTTTTTTGCAGGTAATTTGAGGGATTACTGATTTTAGCGTTTTCTTATTTTGATGGGCTTAATGTATAAGCCGATTATGACGAGTTGATGAAATCGTTTTATTAAATCACCCGCTTGGTTCAAGAACAAATGGTTACTCTCGACGGCTTAGCTTGCTGTCACCTTAACTCGGTAGCCGGCAATCTTTTCGTACGCCGTCAATTACCGAAGGCATATTGCGTCATAGAGTACTTGAATATAACGAACCATCGCTTTTTTACATCGACAACTAAACTGCCTCACTGTTGATCTAACGACAGTCGGATGGTGCAATACAACTTTGGCCATTTCAAGCTACTTGCTATATCTGGATCATCATTTTCCTAGTGGATTGACATAAAAATGCGTTGCTGGATGCCAACTCCAATCGCACGTCAATGTCACAGAGCTGCGTGTCTTACCGTACCGATCATGCCGAACTTTCAACGTAACATGATGCATCACTCACAGCAAAGGAACACCATTATGTCGCAAAGAGCGGAATACATCTCCAAAATGGAAGCTCAATTGGTTAAGTTGAATCAAAAGATGAATAATCTGGAATCTGAGGCCCAAGAGGCGAAGGAGGAAGCCCGTCAAACGTACAAGGAGGAGATGGGTAAATTACGGCTGAAATCCAAAGGCGCTATCGCCAAGCTCGAGGAACTAAAAGCATCTTCTGAAGATTCATGGGAAACGATGGTCAGCGATATGGAAAAAATCCATGATGCTTTTACCCACTCATTCTTTTCAATTTTCCATACCCCTAAAACAGATGAAGGGAAGGAAAAATCGCCCAATGCAGGACATGCCGATGCCCCTAAGAAGGCGTGAACGATTTGGGAAGATTCCTTGGTGTTCCGGTTTGCGCTTTGTGGGGTTATGGCCAATAGTATAATCAGGTAGGTATGCTGGGCGCTAGGTTTTCGCCTTGCTACCAACCTACTCTGCATTGATGAGCCAGATTCGAATGACGCCTGGCAATGCCTGCGTTACGAAGTGGACATGACACCATAATCGGTAGTGCACTAAGCCGAAGTAGCCTATGCTCGTCATGGCTTTAAAGACTTTAAGCGCAAGTACGGCGAGGATGAAATCGCTACGGAGACCACACTCGTCATTCTTATCTAACAAAAAAGCGCGAAGACCCCATTGAATCTTCGCGCTCGAACTTACCGAGAATTTACCTCGACATTTTACTTAGCAACGGCAGCTAATTGCTTCCAAGTATCGATCACAGAATCAGGATTGAGGGAAATTGACTCTATACCTTCTTGCATCAACCATTCCGCAAAATCTGGATGATCTGAAGGTCCTTGGCCGCAAATGCCGACGTACTTGCCTGCTTTGAGGCAAGCAGAAATCGCACGTGACAACATCGCTTTGACTGCTGGATCTCGTTCATCGAAATCTGCGGCTAACAGCTCCATGCCGGAGTCTCGATCCAAGCCCAAAGTTAATTGCGTCAAATCATTGGAACCGATAGAGAAACCGTCGAAGAATTCTAAGAATTCATCAGCCAGAATCGCATTCGAAGGTACTTCGCACATCATGATCAAGCGCAAGCCATTTTCACCGCGCTTTAAACCATTTTGGCCTAGCAAATTCACGACTTTCTCTGCTTGACCTAAAGTACGAACGAAAGGCACCATGATTTCGACATTGGTTAAACCCATGTCGTTACGCACCCGTTTCATAGCCGTGCATTCCATCTCGAAAGATTCGGCGAAATCGCTGGCCAAATAACGTGCCGCCCCACGGAAACCCAACATTGGATTTTCTTCGTCCGGTTCGTAGCGTGTACCACCGATGAGTTTTTTGTACTCATTGGATTTAAAATCAGACAAGCGCACGATAACTTTTTTAGGCCAGAAAGCTGCGGCAATCGTTGCTACACCTTCGGCTAATTTATCGACGTAAAACGCTTTTGGCGATGCGTGACCACGAGCCACTGATTCGACCGCTTTTTTCAAGTCTGGATCAATATTTGGGTATTCCAAAATTGCTTTTGGATGTACGCCGATATTGTTATTGATGATGAATTCCAAACGCGCCAAGCCCACGCCTTCGTTCGGTACCGATTGGAAATCAAATGCTAATTGTGGATTACCCACGTTCAGCATAATTTTTAGAGGTAACTTCGGCAATTCACCACGAACTTCTTCAGTAACTTCGGTTTCAATCAAACCGTCGTAAATCTTACCTTCGTCACCTTCGGCGCAAGATACGGTTACGAGTGTGCCGTCTTTTAGCAAGTCAGTGGCGTCACCACAACCAACCACCGCTGGCACACCAAGTTCACGCGCAATAATCGCCGCGTGGCAAGTTCGGCCGCCTCGATTAGTAACGATGGCTGCCGCACGTTTCATCACCGGTTCCCAGTTAGGATCGGTCATGTCCGCGACCAATACATCACCTGGTTGCACGCGTTCCATTTCGGATGGATCGTGAATCACGCGCACACGACCTGCGCCAATTTTTTGACCAATTGCACGACCTGACACCAATACTGCGCCCGTGCCTTTCAGTTTGAAACGTTGTTGTGCGTCAGTGGCTTTTTGCTGCGATTTCACGGTTTCTGGACGTGCTTGCAAAATGTAGAGCTTGCCATCGCGACCGTCTTTACCCCACTCGATGTCCATAGGACGACCGTAGTGCTTCTCAATAATCACTGCATATTTCGCTAATTCAACGACTTCAGTATCGTTCAAAGAATAACGGTTACGCAGTTCGATAGGCACATCGACCGTCTTCACAGAACGACCCGCTTTGGCTTCGCCTGTGAATTCCATCTTGATCAATTTGGAACCGATGTTACGGCGGATCACAGGCAATTTGCCCAATTCCAACATCGGTTTATGTACATAGAATTCATCCGGATTCACTGCGCCTTGCACCACGGTTTCGCCGAGGCCATAGCTGGAAGTAATAAACACCACGTCTTTAAAACCAGACTCAGTATCAATTGTGAACATCACTCCAGCCGCGCCCAGATCCGAGCGCACCATGCGTTGTACACCAGCGGACAAGGCCACTTCCGCATGCGTGAAGCCTTTGTGTACACGATACGAAATCGCACGATCATTGTACAAAGATGCGAATACATGTTTCATCGCTTCTAATACATTGTCGATACCAACGACATTGAGGAAAGTTTCTTGTTGACCTGCGAAAGACGCATCTGGCAAATCTTCAGCGGTTGCAGAAGAACGTACTGCGAACGACATTTCAGCGGTCGAGTCAGCAACGAGCTTGTTATAGAACTCTTCGATTTCTTTTTGCAGACGTGGCTGGAAAGGTGTATCGATAATCCATTGACGAATTTCCGCACCGGCTCTCGCCAATTCCTTGACGTCTTCGATATCCAAAGTGGCAAGACGATCTGCAATGCGCTGCGCCAAAGGCAAACCACCATCGATACTATGCGATAAGAAATCACGAAATGCTTGTGCCGTGGTGGCGAAACCTCCCGGAACACGCACGCCTGCAGAAGCAAGCTGGCTAATCATTTCGCCAAGTGAAGCATTTTTACCACCTACGGAATCAACATCGGTCATCCGTAAGTTTTCGAACGAGGCAACGTACACAGATTCACTGTTTGCCTCGATATTTGCTGCGTTAGACATAACAACCTCTTTTTTGATGATAAGAAATCTTTCGCACTGCTTCGCCGCACAACCAGGGCTGCGCATTGATTCGTTGTCATGTGGGCTAATTTATTATTTTGTTGCCAGCATCAACGTGATATTGATCAGCATTTTACCTTGTGCGCTGCAAAAATCACATTTGCCAGAAAAATTTTATGGACTTTTCAATTTGATATATTTAGTTTGTCCATTTTCCCCTACATTCCTTATTTACCCAATCAATTACTGTACAATTTTCACTCTTCATTTGACCTAAATTTCACAACTATTCTCTATGCCAGACCATCATTCGCCCGTAGTTCCCGCCGCTAACCGCACGGTTTTCTTTGTTTCTGACGGAACAGGCATCACAGCGGAAGCATTTGGGCATTCCGTTATCACGCAATTTGACCTCAAGTTCAAGCAAGTTCGCTTGCCGTTTATCGATGATATTGACAAAGCTGAAGATGCGGTTAGGCGTATCAATGAAGCCTTTGAACTGACCGGTAATCGGCCCATTGTCTTCTCCACCTTGGTGAAACCAGATTTAGCTGGCGTCATTTTTAAATCCAAGGGTTTACACATGGATTTGATTCAAACATTTGTCGCACCTTTGGAAGAAGAACTCGGTATTAAATCGACACATACGGTCGGTCGCAGCCACAACATTGCGGATACTGAAGAATACAAAAATCGGATTGAGGCCATTAATTTTTCATTGGCGCACGACGATGGCCAATCAAATAAAAATTTATCGCTGGCCGATGTGATTTTGGTTGGCGTCTCGCGTTCGGGTAAAACACCAACCACGCTGTATTTGGCAATGCAATATGGCATTAAAGCGGCGAACTATCCTTTAATTCCAGATGATTTTGAGCGTGGCAAATTGCCGTCTGCATTGCCAGAATTTAAGGGGAAAATATTCGGTCTCAGCATTGCTCCAGAACGCTTATCTGAAATCCGGAATGAACGCCGTCCAGGCAGCAAGTACGCGTCGTTGGAAAACTGCCGTTATGAGGTCAATGAAGCAGAAGCGATGATGAAACGTGAAGGCATACGCTGGTTGTCTTCCACTGCAAAATCCATCGAAGAAATCGCCACCACGATTTTGCAAGAAGTAAAGCCAGATTCTCGTCTATAAAAACAAGAAAGCCTGAAGTAACGAATGCTACTTCAAGCTTTTTTTACTGCAAATGGTCAGGACCAAATCCAGCAAGTTTATTTTGAACCACCCGCAATCTGTTGGCGGACTTGTTCAAAAAAACAAATTGCGGCACTCGCAGCCACATTCAAAGATTCTATCTCGGCTTTCTGTGGAATTGTGACTGTGTCAGTCGCTAACGCCATCAATTCTGGATCAACACCTTGTCCTTCATGCCCGAATAACCAAGCCAATGGACGATTCAAATCCATTTGATAAATCGTCGTCTCGGTATGTGAACTGGTGGCCAACACCGGAATACTCGACGCGCTAATCAAGGCATGTAAATCGACAGCTTCAAAAATATCTAATAAAAAATGCGCACCCATACCCGCTCGCAAGACTTTCGGTGACCATGCTGAAGCACTACCGGTGCTGCAAAATACTTGCCGAATTCCTGCGCCAGCAGCGCTGCGCAAAATCGAGCCGAGATTGCCCGGGTCTTGTAAATTATCAAGCAACACCGTATTCACGCTTAATTGAAGCGGCGCTTGTTCCTGATTCGCGGCAATCACAAAAAGGATACCAACGCCATTCTCAACTTGGCTTAAAGCCTGATATAAGTTATCAGGCAATACGATACAATCCAGACCGTCTTCTTCACATAAAGCAAGTATGTGCGCGACTTCATGATGATCCACACAACTCGCAGAAACGACACATAACTCAGGCGCGCCGCGATGCTGCAAAAATGCTTGGCAAAGATGTACACCATCAAGCATGGTCTTCGCCGCTTTTTTTCTTGCGCTAGCACTTCCGGCTAAATGTTTGAGTTCTTTATATAAGGCGTTATCGCGTGAACTAATTTGTTTCATAGTCACAGGCCTTTCAAAAGCGCTTTCACGGGCGCATAAGATTTTCGATGAATCGGCGATACACCGTACTGTTTGAGCCGCTCTAAATGCAATGCAGTGGGATAGCCTTTGTGTTGATCTAAGGCGTACTCTGGGTACTGCAAGTGCAACTGCGCCAATAAATAATCGCGCGCCGTTTTTGCTAAAATTGACGCAGCAGAAATTGCGGGAACTTTATCGTCTCCTTTAATGATCGCTTCAGAGCGCACTGTCATCACCGGACAACGATTACCATCGATCAAGGCTAAGGTCGGCGTTACTTTCAATGCTTCTACCGCACGGCGCATGGCCAGCATGGTTGCCTGCAGAATATTTAAAGTATCTATTTCTTGCTCTGAGCATTCCGCAATTGCCCACGCCAATGCCTTTTCTTTGATCTCAATCGCTAATGCATCCCGTTGTGCTTCACTCAGTTTCTTGGAATCTCTTAAACCTGTGATTGGACGCGCCGGATCAAGTATTACTGCCGCAGCAGTGACCGGTCCAGCTAACGGGCCGCGCCCAGCCTCATCAACGCCACAAATCACCTCGTCTTGGTAATCGTACAGAGCAAATAAGGACAAATTTTCTTGTGTCGGATCAGCTTTTTCTTTGGATTTTTTAGTCATGCAAGAAGGCTTTCAGTTTTTCCATATCCAAAAAATAGTGACAAATCTGCTGCGCTTTTTGTCCACCGTCTGATCCACCTTTTTGACCAAATAAAACAGGTACCAACTCATCAAATCTGGCGACCAAAGTTTCATCAGCGTCGACATCAAGCACATCAATAATAATGGTTGTATCATTCAAATAGGCCTTGAGCTGTTCCAGCATGTCGTCACACAAGTGGCAGTATGTGCGCGAATAGAGCGTGAATTTAACTGCAGGATTGCTAGAGATTTCAGACATATGGGGGTAAAAATTGCAACGAATTGAGAATGCCGTGATTATATCGCCTCTGAACTGCTTTTAAATTGAATTCTCACAATAGACAAGGCCGCACAAGTTGCCTTATGCGACCTTAGTTACTTCTTTTTACAGAAAGACTACCCGGCAGGACGAATCACCAAGAACTGGGATGCCTCGCCACGACGCACCAATAAGACCACTGATTTTTTTATGTCTAACTTCGCTAACATTGCATCAAATTGCTTTGCATCTTTAATATCGACATTGTTCATCATCAAAATAATGTCGCCAGGACGTAAGCCACTGCCAGCGGCTAATCCATCAACGCTGTCAATCACGACACCATTACCATTGGGCATACCGCGTTTTTGGGCATCGTTCAGATCAGACACAGTAACTCCGAGATGGTTTTCTACCTTCTCTTTTTTAATCTTCTTGTCATTTTTCTGAATTGGCTTATCAGCATCTGCTTCACCAACCGTCATCGTAATGTCTTTAGCAGAACCTTTACGCCACACTGAAACGATGGCTTTACTGCCAGGCTTGGTTGCACCAACCATACGCGGTAGATCGCTGCGCTTCTCGATAGCATTACCGTTAAATTTAAGGATCACATCCCCTTCCTGTATGCCTGCTTTGTCTGCGGGACCGCTCGTTTCAACTCGTGCAACGAGAGCTCCTTGCGCCTTGCTTAATCCCAGGCTTTCTGCAACTTCTTTGCTCAAATCACCAATTTCGACGCCCATACGACCGCGAGACACCACGCCAGAGCTCTTTAATTGCTCCACCACACGCATGGCTTCATCGATGGGTATAGCAAAAGAAATACCCATATAGCCACCGGAGCGGCTATAAATTTGGGAATTAATACCAATCACTTCGCCCCGCATATTGATCAACGGTCCACCCGAATTACCAGGATTCACCGCCACATCAGTCTGTATCAATGGTAGATAGTCACCAGTGTCGCGAGCTTTGGATGAAATAATTCCTGAGGTGACCGTATTATCGAGATTAAACGGTGAACCTATGGCAATGACCCATTCACCCGCCTTGATTTTATCGGAGTCGCCAATAGCGATTTTCGGTAACTTGTTGCCTTCGATCTTTAATACTGCGACATCAGTGCGTCGATCACTTCCAATGACCTTGGCCTTAAATTCACGCTTATCAGTGAGCTTCACAACCACTTCAGACGCATCTTCAACGACGTGCGCATTCGTCAGGACATACCCATCCTGACTGACGATGAAACCTGAGCCGACGCCACGTGGCACTTCTTGCTCTTGTGGTCGAGGTACTTGACGACGATTTTTTGGAGCTTGTTGCGGCGCTGGGATGCCAAAAAAACGGCGGAAAAGCTCTTGTGCCTGCTCATCTTCGTTAAAAGGATCACCTTGAACCTGCGTGATTTTTTGTGTGGTACGAATATTTACGACAGCAGAACTAGTTTTTTCGACCAATTGCGTAAAATCAGGTAAGCCACTCACCAGTAAGGGAGCTTGTGGGGCGACTGTTGTTACCGGATTAGATTGCGCGGATGAAGACGCTTGGGCATTCGCGTTATTTGCCGTGCCAAAAAGGCTCACTGCTGAAAATACCGATGCGCTGATTAATACTGATGAGATAAGAATAGAAATATGTTTTTCAACCGGAAATGATCGACCTTTTTTCATATTGTCACCATGAATCTGAATTGTGTTGGACTATTTTTTAAATTGAATTGAATTGATTACTTGTTTAATTGCCGCATTTGGCACTTCTCCAACCACCGTCAACCAATTATCACCAAGCCGTTTTCCCATGATAGTCATTGCCCCCTGCTGCAAGCTGCCCTCAGTCCGACTACCGGTATTGGGTTCTACAAAAACCGAAATTGTTGACAATCCATCTGAGAACATCATTTGAACGACTTGATGTGATTTAGTTTGATTTGCATCTGTGCCCGATGCATTGCCTGAGATAGGAATGAATCGTTTAGTTTCAAGAGTCTTTTTGAACCCATTTGGCAAATTTTTGACTGTCCAACCAGAATGCACATTCGCTTGCACCGTCATGTTCTCAATTTTCCACTGCGAGATATTGGCAAAACTCGGCTTCAGCTTCGCCTTATCAACATCACCAAGTGAAATCTGCGTAAATGCGATTTGCTCAATCACTTCATTGCGCGGATTCAATGTTTGAATTCCCAGCAAGAGCCCTGAGTTTTTTTCCACACAAAGGCGAAATCCATAGCGCAATGCGTCTTTGGGTTGAAAGCTTAAGACCTGACACTCAGTACCTGCAACACGACTCATTTGCGCCTTTTTGATTAAATAAGACTCAGGCAATAAATGTGCGTTTTGATTGAGTAAAGCAGGAAATTCTTCCTGACTCAAATTCTGTTCAACTTGAATGACTTTACTCTCGGGCAGGTAACATGAAACTTCGCCGTTGCGACGAATATACTCACGTGGTTTCGCATCCAAGATTTCAAGTTTTTCGACTTCAGTGTCGCCGTCAAAACCATGGGTAATTTTAGATGTCTTGGTTTGGTTTCCCTGTTGATAAACAAAAGTCCCTGAGTAACTCGTTTTCTTGGCGGCGTTCTGTACTGATTGCAACATTTTTTGGAGCTCACGATCTTCATTAACCTGTGCATCGACATTGCCCGATGTTGACACCAGAGCCAAAGAAAACAAGACTAAGAAAACGTGTTTAAACCACATAAGATTATTTATTGGATTCAGTAGGAGAAACAACATTGGCACGCTGAACGTAGCGCGCACTATTATCTAAGCTTGGTGACACTTTTTGATGCGCTAATAAATAGCTATCCAAGCGCGGATCACGCAGCATTTCGACCTGATTTTCCAATTTAGGGGCAAACTCAGCATCCTTATTAAGATGAGCAACCGCAGAGCCAGAAGCCGAAGCACTAGTCGAAGCAGCGGAATTGGACGCCAACTTTACACCAGCTGCGGAGAATGGATCAGTCGATTCAACTTTCGCCATAGTGCCCTCCATGTTACCTGGAGATTTCAGCAAAGGAATGATTTGCGGCGCCATCAAAAAAGCCAGCATTACAGTCGCAGCAACACTCGTTACTGCCCAATAGGCAGATTTGTTTACGGCATTTTTTTTGTTATTTAGCGTGTTTTTTTGCGGTGCCAGAAGGACTGGTTCAGCATCTAACAAAGCAGACATTTTTGCAGAAAAACTCGGACTAAGCGTCACGGCTAAATCATCAGACCGCAACACATCACCAAGCTCATGATATTCAGTCCAGGTTTGCATTATCTGTTGACCATCTTGCCCCTTCAAACGATCCAACATTGTATCTAGCTGAGCATCCGAAAGCTCGCTGTCTAGCAAGCTAGAAATAAGTTCGTCATGGTTACTCTTGTTCATCATTTCTTCCCGGTTCAACTTCATTTATTTTTTATACTATGATCATTCACATTCAATTTTTTCTACCATCGCTGATCAATCGATGTGCCAATCAAAGGCCTCAGTTTTTCAGCAATTGCCTCGCGTGCCCTGAATATCCGGCTACGCACTGTTCCGATTGGACATAGCATGACTTCAGCAATTTCGTCATAACTTAGTCCTTCTATCTCACGCAAAGTAATCGCATTGCGCAACTCTTCTGGCAAAGACAACATTACAGCATTTACAGTTGCTGCTATCTGTTTGCTTGCCAACAAAGACTCTGGCGTATTGATATCTCTTAGTCCATCAGCGTCATGAAAAGTTTCCGCCTCTGAGACATCCGCGTCCGTTGATGTAGGTGCACGCCGCCCCTGAGTCACGAGATAGTTTTTAGCTGTATTAATTCCTATCCGATATAGCCACGTATAAAATGCTGAGTCGCCTCGAAAATTCGCCAAAGCGCGATATGCCTTAATAAACGCTTCCTGCACCACATCTTCTGCCTCTGCATGATCGTGGACGAGCCTAGACACAAGCCTATATAGTTTCCTTTGATATTTAGAAACCAGAAGCTCGAACGCCTTTTTATCACCACGCTGAACGCGCTCAACTAATAGTTGATCTATATCGCGCTCGTTTGTCACACAAACATTCCCATTTTGCCGAGTTCTTATTTATTTTTTGTTTAGAGATTTATTGTAACTAGTCGTTTGACTTTAACAAGCATTAAAAGTTCCCTTCAGACATTTGATTCGGATCAATCAAAGACCTCTGCCGTCTCTGAGACAGATATGTCAAAGCGACTCTCAATCGACGAAATTCATCAGCACTCACAGCATCACGAAAAATCAATAAGCGGCGCCGAATCCCGGACTCATCACGAACGTGCAGCAGTATCAATTGGGACCATACCAATATGGGAGAATCTATGGAAATAGCGTAAGAGTCTTGTTCATTTAAAGTTAAATGCATATCGTGCAAAACCATACGCCCTTCATCATCAATCTCTAATTTATAGGAAACCGTATCAGCCAATTGACCTCGAATCAATCGCACCACCCAAAGCAAACTTATGACAACTATCATCCAGCCATAAAAACCAAATTTTTTATGCTGCATCATTCCCACATACGACGATCCACAATAAACCAGACCCAATATCCACAACAAATATAACTTTAGTCTCTGTGATGACTTAACCAACACTGTCATAGCCAAGCGCATAGAAGTTCCGTTCGCAAAAAAAAAACACCACATACATTATGTGGTGTTTTTTTAATACGATCCAGTTTAAAACCAAGATTTTTTCAATCTTGAAATTTAAGCCTTAGCAAAAATCAGCGTTCCGTTTGTACCGCCAAAACCAAATGAATTTTTCATCGCATACTGAATATTCATATCGCGCGCAGTGTTTGCACAATAATCGAGATCACATTCTGGATCTTGATTAATGATATTGATCGTTGGTGGTGAAACTTGATTATAAACAGCTAAAACAGATAAAACAGATTCCAAACCACCAGCACCACCCAACAAATGACCGGTCATCGACTTAGTCGAATTGATCGTCATCTTGTAGGCATGATCACCGAATGCTGCTTTGATCGCGTCGGTTTCATTCTTATCACCCAAAGGTGTAGACGTACCATGCGCATTCAAGTAGCTGATTTGCTCCGTATTTAATCCGGCATTTTTTAATGCATTAACCATACTACGACGCGGACCATCAACAGTAGGCGTCGTGATATGGTAAGCATCACCGCTCATACCAAAACCTAACACTTCTGCATAGATCTTAGCGCCACGTGCTTTTGCATGCTCGTATTCTTCCAATACCATGACACCAGCGCCTTCGCCCAGAACAAAACCATCACGGTCTTTATCCCAGGGGCGTGAAGCCGTCGATGGATCATCATTGCGGGAAGATAAAGCACGGGCAGATGCAAAACCACCCAAGCCCAAAGGAGAAATCGTTGATTCCGCACCACCGGCAATCATCACATCCGCGTCACCGTATTCGATCATACGTGCAGCGTTACCTATGCAATGCAAGCCAGTCGTACAGGCAGTAACAATCGCCAGATTAGGACCTTTCAATCCATATTTGATCGACAAATTACCTGAGATCATATTAATGATAGAAGCTGGCACAAAGAAAGGTGTTATGCGACGTGGTCCACGCGCAATTAACACTTCTTTAGTTTCCTCGATCAATGGCAAGCCACCAATACCAGAACCAACAATCACACCAATACGCTCAGCATTTTCTTCGGTGACGATAATGCCACTATCTTGAAAAGCCTGCACACCAGCGGCGATACCAAAATGGATAAAAGTATCCATATTGCGCGCCTCTTTTGCTGGAATATAATCTTCAATATTGAAGCCCTTCACTTCCCCAGCGAAGTGGGTGGTGAATGGCGTCGCATCAAATTTAGTGATTGTTGCAATGCCAGACTTACCAGCGAGGATGGCTGCCCACGTATCAGCGATATTATTGCCGACAGGAGACACACAACCAAGGCCAGTAATTACAACTCGACGTTTACTCGTAAGGCTCAAGCGTCTCTCCTGGAATTAATAAAGCAATCCGACAGAATTAAGCTTTGACGTGCGCAGTTGCGTAGTCGATTGCTTGTTTAACAGTCGTGATTTTTTCTGCTTGTTCGTCAGGGATTTCCATTTCGAACTCATCTTCCAAAGCCATGACCAACTCAACTGTGTCGAGTGAGTCTGCACCCAAATCATCTACAAAGGAAGATTCAATTTTGATGTCAGCTTCAGCGACGCCTAATTGTTCAGCGACGATTTTTCTAACGCGTTGTTCGATATCAGACATGTGGTCTCCATTAGTGGTTACAGAAAGTGCGCGCATTTTATCAGGTTTGCGCGCGAAAAGAGCATTTTTAGATGCCGCATCGCCAACTCCGCTCAATTTCAGCGAAATTCGCTCAATTTACAACAACTATATTAACACAAATACATGCCACCATTCACATGAATCGTTGTTCCCGTGACATAACCAGCACCAGGCGATGCCAAAAAGACAGTTGCGGCGGCAATATCTTCTGGCTGACCTAATTTACCCATAGGGATTTGTGACAAAATTGCATTCTTTTGATCATCGGTTAACGCCTTGGTCATATCCGTATCAATAAATCCCGGCGCAATGCAGTTGACCGTAATATTACGACTGCCAATTTCGAGAGCCAACGCGCGACTCATCCCAGCCACACCTGCTTTAGCTGCAGCATAATTCATCTGCCCAGGATTACCAGAAGAACCAACGACAGACGTAATATTAATAATACGGCCATGTTTAGCCTTCATCATGCCACGCAAAACGGCGCGAGATAAACGCGCAACAGAATTCAGGTTGGTGGAAATAACACTATCCCAATCATCCTCTTTCATGCGCATAGCCAATTGATCTTGAGTAATGCCAGCATTATTAACTAATATAGACAAGGAACCGAATTCTTTCTGAATTTCATCAACCAAAGAGCTACAACGCTCAACATCGTTGACATTAAATGCTACACCCTTGCCAGCCTCTGGACTCACTTCTTGCAGATAAGCTGTAATGGCTTGCGCACCAGACTCAGAAGTGGCGGTACCAACCACTTTCGCACCGGCTCGCGCCAAAGCGAGCGCAATTGCTTTTCCAATTCCACGAGAAGCCCCCGTTACCAAAGCCACTTGATTTGCCAATTGTTGCGTCATATTCCCTCACTATCTTGTCAGACTCGGCGGCAATGCGCCTGTCACAATTTTTTATTTAATAAATTTAATTACTTGCTTGACCACAACCCACAATTAATTAAAATTTAATTCGAGTCTAAGGAAGCCAATACCTTCTCCAGCGTCTCTTGATCATAGATCGCGTCACCGATCAATTCGCTATTGATACGCTTAGTCAAACCTGCCAGCACCTTACCCGGGCCACATTCGATCAATTGCGTAATACCAGACGCCGCAATCGCATGCACCGTTTCAACCCAACGCACAGGACTTGCTGCTTGACGCACAAGCGCATCCTTTATCAAGGCTGGATCAGTAACAATCGCAACATCAACATTATTAATCAATGCAATCGCAGGAGCGGAGAATGACACATTGGTCAAATACTCACGCAATTGGTCTGAAGCGGGTTTTAATAAAGAAGAATGGAAAGGCGCTGAAACCGGCAATGACAATGCACGTTTCGCCCCCTTTGCTTTCGCCAGTTCACATGCACGCTCAACAGCAGCTTTGCTTCCAGCGATCACAACCTGAGCAGGCGCATTGAAATTGACGGCCTCAACCACCTCAGAAGTTGCCGCTGCAGCTTCTACGCATGCAGCAATCACATCCGAATCACTCAAACCTAGAATTGCAGCCATGCCACCTTGGCCAACTGGCACTGCATTCTGCATAGCCTGCGCACGAAAACGCACTAGCGGCACCGCATCTTTGAAAGCGACCACGCCAGCTGCAACCAATGCTGAATATTCACCCAAGCTGTGGCCTGCGACGATAGCAGGCTGCTTACCTCCAGCCGCAATCCAAGCACGATAAGTGGCGACCGCTGCTGTCAACATCACTGGCTGCGTATTCGTCGTTAAATCCAAATCTTCCTTAGGACCTTCGGAAATCAATTTCCCCAAATCCATTTGCAAAGCATCAGAAGCTTCTGCAATCGTGTCTTGAACAACGGGGTTACCAGCAAAGCCATTTAACATCCCAATTGCTTGTGAACCCTGACCTGGAAATACAAATGCAAATTGCGTCATAATATTTTTACTCTACATATTTTTAAATGAAAACAACAAAGCTATCAAGATTACATCTTGACCAGTGCAGCGCCCCATGTGAAGCCGCCACCAACACCTTCTAGCATCACAATCTGACCTTTCTTGACACGGCCATCACGCACAGCTGCATCCAAAGCTAACGGAATAGAAGCTGCAGACGTATTACCGTGCTGATCCACTGTCACAACTACTTTATCCAAAGGCAATTTTAATTTTTTTGCGGTACTTTGCATGATACGAATATTAGCCTGATGCGGAATTAACCAGTCAATTTGACTCGCATCCATGCCCGCGATTTCCAAGGCTTCATTAGCAACTTTTTCCAGCACATTGACTGCTAATTTGAAGACTGCCTGACCATCCATATACAGAAACGCGCTGCCAGCAATCACACCAGCATTGACGCTTCCAGGTACGCATAAGATATGCCCGTAACTTCCGTCCGCATGCAATTTTGTGGCCAAAACACCGGGCTCATCTGATCTTTCCATGACGATCGCACCAGCGCCATCACCGAACAGAACACAGGTCGTACGATCCTCAAAATTGAGAATGCGCGAGAAAACTTCAGCACCAATAATCAGCGCTTTCTTATGCGAGCCGGACTTGATCATGCTGTCGGCCATTGCCATCGCATAAATAAACCCACTACACACCGCTTGAACATCAACTGCCGCAGCGCCGTTGGTGATACCCAACTTATTTTGTACGACACAAGCAGTACTTGGAAAACCGCCAAAAAAATCGGGCGTAGAGGTAGCTAGAATAATTAAATCGATATCGTTCGCTTGCAAACCAGCCGCTTCAAGCGCACGCTTCGCAGCCTCAACTGCCATATCACTGGACGTGACGTTCGGCTCGGCGTAATGGCGGGCGGAAATCCCACTACGCGACACGATCCATTCATCGGAAGTTTCAATTCCCTTTGCAGCTAATTGTTCTGCTAGTTCGTGATTTGTTACTTTTCTCGGTGGCAGGTAGCTTCCTGTGCCTATAATTTTGCTATAGAAAGTCATGCGTCTTTATCTGTATTATTGTTCAGTCAAACCGGAACTATCTGTACTTGCCTCTACGGGCACTGGCATTAATTCCGCCAAGGATGTTGTGATGCGCGCAAGCACATCATTTTTTACTGCATCGAATGCACGTTGTATTGCCCATTCATAACTATATTTATCAGCGCCACCATGACTTTTAATAACGATGCCGCGTAAGCCCAATAAGCTACCGCCATTGTAATTTGATGGATTCATGGTTTTTGAAATATGCTTCAAAGCACCGCGTGCGATCAGTGCTCCCAGCATATTCAGCGGATTACTCTTAAACGCATCCGTCATTGTTGTTTTAACGAAGCGCCCCAAGCCTTCGACTGCTTTCAAGGTGACGTTACCCACAAATCCGTCACACACCACAATATCAGTAGTACCCTTGAAAATATCATTACCTTCAACGTTACCGTAAAAATTTAAGAGACCACGCTCATGATCCGCACGTAACAACTGCGCAGTGCGTTTCACTACATCATTACCCTTAATATCTTCCTCGCCGACATTGAGCAGACCAACTGTCGGGCGCGGTTTATTTTCGAGCGCCGCCACCAAAGCCGAGCCCATAATCGCAAATTGATGCAAATGCAAAGGTTCGCAATCGACATTCGCACCAAGATCAAGCATGTAAGTTGGGAGCTTTTTCTGATTCGGCAGTATGCTACAAATCGCTGGGCGATCAACACCCGGCATAGTTTTGAGAACATAGCGAGACACCGCCATCAAGGCGCCGGTATTACCAGCCGAAACACAAGCTTGCGCCAGCCCTTCTTTCACTTGATTTAGTGCAACACGCATGGAGGAATCTTTTTTTCTGCGCAAGGCAATCTCGATGGGGTCATCCATCTCTACCATTTCACTCGCATGCACGATCGATAATCGTGGATGACTTTGCGCGCCCAATTTCTTTAACTCTGTCTGCAGGACAGCTTCCTGCCCCACCAAAACAAATTCAACATCGGGCTCGCGGTTCGCAAATGAAACTGCTGCCGCCACAGTGACTGATGGACCAAAATCTCCGCCCATACAATCAATTGAAATTTTTATTGTCATGTATTTGTTACTATTTTTTCACCCTAAGAGGACTATCTTATCAAGAATGACGCAAAGAATCATCCGATTTAAGTTCGTTGGTGAAAAATGAAAGAATCAATGAACAAAAACAAAAGCTGGTTTTGAACATTTTTTGAATAAAAAAAAGCGGCGTCAAGTACGAGACTCGCAACGCCGCTTTATCGCTAAGAACAGATTACTCGTCGTTCTTAGTTTTCAATACTTTACGACCACGATAAAAGCCATTTGGGCTAATGTGGTGACGCATATGTGTTTCACCTGTTGTTGGCTCGATACCCAACTGCGGTGCAGTCAGAAAATCGTGTGAACGGTGCATACCACGCTTGGAAGGTGATTTTTTGTTTTGCTGAACGGCCATGATAACTCCTAATACTTCAAAAAATGTTTCTAAAATTTAACACACTTGAATCGACAATCAAATCTTTTTTGCCGCTCAAGAATCCCTAACAATACTTCGACCTGAGTGTTTTTTTCAGAATAATGCCACTAGGTACGCCCACTTACTTTTCATTGCAACTTCTTCAGCACAGCGAATGGAGACACTTTAGTACTAGTGCTCGCTGTATCTACCGCATTTACATCGTTCGCTGCCTCTGATTGATTGAATGAACCAACTACATCAGGGCATACTGCATGTTTGGGCGATTGGGGTATTGCCAGCAACGCTTCATCCTCGATCAAATCCATGACGTTGAATGCTTTGCTGCCTACTACTACATCAATCTCGTCATCTTCGAGCATGCTTTCAATTTCGTCGGCATGATCATCGTCTTTGGCGAGAATTAATTCTACTTGTGAATCTATTGCGAAATCGTAAGACGTTAAGCAACGCTGGCACATCAATTGAAGCTGTCCATTAACAGTCAGTGTCAGTTGAGGAAAACCCAATTGATTTACACCGCCTTGCAAAGACCAGTTCAATACACCATCACCATTTGCGCACTCCACGGATAAACGCGGAAATTCGGCAATTTTCGTACTACCTTCACGTTGTTCACGGTGCTGACAAAACGTAAAAGCGTCGATGACAAATGCTTGCATAGGATTTCTAGACCCAGAAAACCTGCGATAATAACAGGATTACACCTTGATAGTCAAAGCCTTAGCGCATTTAGACATAAAGGAACGTCAAATTTTTCTTCAAACTTCACAAAAATGGCCGTTTAATACGAAAAAGAACTTCACAATGCCGAAAAAATTAGCAAATACATCAATCCCTCAAATCATACTCGCCACCAGCTCTACCTATCGCAAAGAATTATTCGCCCGTTTGGGCTTGCCATTTCTGGCGGTTAGTCCGGATATCGATGAAAGCCCCAAACTGACAGAGCGGCCAGAACAAACTGCGATGCGACTGGCAATAGAAAAGGCAGAAGCCATCTCACAAATTCACCCTGATGCGATTATTATCGGCTCAGATCAAGTTGCGACCTTGGAGGGGCTGCAAATTGGAAAGCCTGGCAACCATGTCCGAGCCTTGCAACAGCTACAAATGATGCGAGGAAAAACAGTTATTTTCCATACAGCACTCTGCGTACTCAGCAACTCATCGCAACATAAAAATCACGCCATTCAAATTCAAAATTGCCAAACGATAGTTCGTTTCCGCGATTTAATTGATGCAGAACTGGACGCCTATCTTCACATTGAAAAACCGTATGATTGTGCAGGTAGTGCGAAAAATGAGGGCCTCGGCATAGCGCTTCTAGAATCAATACAAAATGATGACCCGACCGCACTAACTGGTCTGCCATTGATTACTTTATGTAGCATGTTACGCAATCTTGATGTCAAATTTTTTGCTTAGCGCCTCTATAAGCTTCGCGCAACTCACATTCACAATCTGATCATCATATAGACCAATTATAAATAAGGACCTCCATGAGCGGCACTCTCTATTTAATTCCGAATACACTCGGCCAATCAGAATCGACAAAAGGCAATGTTTTGGCGCATATCATCCCAGAAACTGTACAAGCGATGAGCGCCCAACTACATTATTTTGTCGCTGAAAATGCCAAAACAACGCGCGCATATTTAAAGACTTTGAATCAATACCATCCCCTAACAAAGCCGATGCAAGAACTACAGATAGCAGAACTAAATGTCAACACTCCGGATGCTGCATTACAAGCCTTACTTCAGCCATTGATTGACGGCCACGATGTTGGATTGATCTCAGAGGCTGGCGTACCAGCAGTGGCAGACCCAGGCGCAAATCTGGTGCGACTGGCGCATCAGCAGCATATCAAAGTATGCCCTTTAGTTGGCCCTTCTTCCCTATTACTTGCTTTAATGGGTAGCGGCTTAAATGGGCAAAGTTTTGCTTTTCACGGCTATTTACCAACGGATGCAAATGCACGCACGAAACGCATAAAAGAACTGGAAGATCGATCCCGCAAAGAAAAACAAACACAGCTCCTAATCGAAACACCCTATCGCAATAGCGCCATGTTAGAGGCGCTTGCCAGTACATGTGCTCCATCAACATTAATTTGTGTTGCGACGGATCTAACTCTAGAAACAGAATCAATTCAAACTAAGACTGCCGCTGAATGGAATAAGAAAATACGAGCGAATGCTGCCCCGAATTTTCACAAAAAGCCGACGGTCTTTTTGTATCTGGCGTGACACACAAGGTTTTACGCATAAAACAGAACAGCTTGGATAACAGGATCTTATCAGCAGTAGGCGATATTCCGTTATTCGAGCTAATTTTCACACATCCACAAAAACAACTGCTCACAATTCCTCCGGCCCGACGCTTTTACATCCTGACGACAAACTCATCACAATATTCAGCGCACCGTTCAAGCTAAACCCATTATTTTGCCAGACAAATGGCAAAATTGGATTTTGAACCTCGTTCTCAGGCAAATACAGTATCACTAATCATTTCAGACTTTCGCGAATTGGCACAGAGCATTTCGCGGAAAAGGAAAATAGATGTCAAAATAAAACTCCTCAAAAACATTTCCAAGACGGAAATGTTTTCGTCACTTTGAATCAAAGTAACGTCAAAATGTATGCAATTGTGTTGTTTATCGTTGTTTGTGACGGCTATTTTCAGACAAAAAATGCCCCTATACTGCTTAGGCGTTATCCGAAAAACAAGGTCAACAAGAGCCTGTCGGAGCGCAATCAAACTTACATAAAATTATTTTAGGGAGATAAATAATGCAACATCCAACCCGTAACATTCTCGCTTCACTCTTAGCGCTAGCCTTTGTACAAAGTGCAAGTGCAGCCGACAAAATCACCAATGACAACATCACATTTTTCAGCGGTCTAAAAGCCACGTCAGCGAGCGATGTTTTACGTCAAAATGCAGCAGAATTCGGTTTACCAGCAAATCTCAGCAATTTGGTGCTGACTAAAGTCCAAGATTCATTGCTCGGCAAGCATTATTACTATCAACAAATGTTGCGAGGTTTGCCTGTGGATCGCGCTGAAATTATCGTTTCCATAGGGAAAAATGGCGAGTTGCTGAAGATCTTCAACGAAACCAAGCACATCTCCGAGAAGATGGAGACAAATGCGATCAATCAATTATTCGTACAGAAAAAGATTTCCGCCAGTGATGCTTTAAACAGAGCTTGGGGCAATATGAAAGTTCAGCATCCTTTGGTTGCGAATCCCTCAAATCAAATGGTTTGGGTTCCAACAAAAGATGGCGTGCAACTGGCACATAAAGTAAATATCGCAGCACAAATGCCGACTGGTGGCTTCGTACAATATATCAACGCGCAAAATGGGGAACTATTAGACTCCTACTCCACATCGTTACCGCGTGTGGGAAAAAACTCTGACCGTCAATTAGGCAACCGTAGCCTACTTGCAGGGCAAAGCATCAACTTGCAACATGCATTGCTAGAATTGAGCGCAAAAGGAATTGCACCATCTAGCACAAACGCCGCCAACAATACCGCCGTCGGTGCCACGATTGCTTCAGGCATCAATGGTTCTGGTTTGGTATTTGACCCTGATCCACGCACAGTACTCAATACTGACGCCTTGACTGACACTTCAGCTGCCAGTGCATTTGACGCCGCATACAGCACAAAGACTTTGCGGGATTTAACGGTGAGCAGCGGCATATACAATTTATCTGGCCCTTACATCAATATTAAGAATATCGAAGCACCAAATACCGCACCGAGCACGACTGCAAATGGTGTGTGGACGGCAAAGCGTGGCAACAATGCTTTTGATGACACGAATGTTTATTTTCATATTGACCAAAACCAACGCTACATCCAGACTTTAGGATTCATTGGAACAAAATCAATCATCAATCGTCCGTTGAATGTTGATACTGATGGCGTGAATGGCGATGACAACTCCCACTACAGTGGTGGCACCAACGATTATTTGGCTTTTGGTCACGGCTGCGTGAATGATTCTGAAGACGCTGATGTGATCTTGCATGAATATGGTCACGGCATTCAAGCCAATATCAATTCTGGCTGGAGCGGCGGAGATACTGGTGGCATGGGCGAAGGATTCGGCGATTACTGGGCTGCGTCTTATTCATACAGTACACCAAATGGAAAAACCTATCATCCAGAATGGGCATTTAGCTGGGATGGTCATGGCGCATGCTGGGCTGGTCGTATGCTCAACCGTACTGACGCAAAATACAATAGCAGCAAAACCTACGGTGCACATCAATCCGTCACAGAAGGTACTGCCACCTTCCAATCTGATGAATTGTGGTCTACTCCCCTGTTTCAATCACTTGTTTCACTGGTCGCCGCTGGCAAACCTCGAGATAACGTCGACAAAATCATCTTGGAAGCGCATTTTGGTTTAGGTTCTAACATTAAGATGCCTGCCATGGCCGCCGCGATCGTCAATGCAGCAACTACCTTATTCCCATCCGATCTTACTTACGCGAATACTTTTAAAGCAAAGTTTGAAGCACAAAATATCCTATCAACATCCGTCCCACCTGGCACGACGATCAGTGAGACAGAAAGCAATAACACCACCGCAACGGCCAATAATATCGCTACTGCGAATACATTGGTCAATGCCACGATGAGTGCAAAAACAGATGTGGATTATTTTAAGGTCAGTATTCCAGCAGGAAAAACATTAGCACTGACAATGAAACCTAACGCCACTTCTGACTATGATCTGGAACTGTATAGCAGCACCGGCACGAAAATTTCTTCCAGCACCAATGGCACAGGCGCAACTGACACAATTAGCAATGTCAATACCGGCACCACTGCAAAAATTGTTTATGCAAAAGTGATCTACTATGCTGGCGGAACTGGCGCAACCAACGGCAAATACACCTTGCAGGCAGCATGGTAAGTTAGATCTTTTAATTGAGTTACCTGAAGTAAAACTGCCGCCAACATATTGCATGTTGGCGGCAGTTTCTTTGTGGATTTGATCCCAAGATCAAGAGCTATCAACGACTATCAACTCCGACCCATAGTTTATTTTTTTGCCGCTTTTTCGATGTGGCAATTTTCCTGCAAGAATCGTAAAGCACCGCTGTAATTGGTATCCCAATCATCGAGCAAATACGTTAGCGCCTCCCCCACAAATTCTTGCCAGTCTTCCAGTAAACCTTCTTGTTTTTCGTGTGGCGCAGTCGCCTTAATCCACGCTACAGCCTTCTCGCCATCCAACCCCTGATCGCGTATCTTTTTCACGATAGATTTTGCTGACTTCTCAGGCAAACTCGTCTTTGCAGGCACATCCATTGCAATACATAAAAACAAGGTCAGTAAAGAATCAATATCGGTCTTGCCCTTGGTAAGTTTAGACCACTCCTTCGACACTAGAGCATCGTAATCAGAAGTATCTTCGATTTCATGCGCGCAAATAAAATAGCGTTCTTTCAATTCAAAGACTAAGCGGTCCAAAGAATTCTTGGCATCTAAAATCAGCGGTAAATCACGCTTCAAAATCTCATCAAGAATTTGCAAACTCATCTCATGAAATTTTGCTGGAATGTCGTCCGAAATCATTAAAGCGTTTGCTTTGTCAACATCGAAAATAACGCTCTTTTTGCCCTTGGTTTTAGATTTCGATTGTGTACGCAGTGCTTCGAGGATCATCGCAAATTCAATTTGATTTTCTATCGGAGCATCGCCTTCATTCACCAAGCGCTTCAATATCGCTGTACGGACAACCGCACTTGCCTCAACATCCTCTTCTTGCAATTCTGTCTGAGTCAAGTCCATGCTACGACCAAACCACAAACCAGCTTCAATTTCTAAGGCATTGTTTTTTCTGTGCTCCAATAAATTTCGATACTCTTGCGGCTTTTCCTTCAAAGACCAAACCTCAAGAAATTCTTCTATCGGTGCTTTTCTCTCGCGCCCCAACAATGCATATTCAGGTAAAGCATGCAACGCTTTGAGCAAACCAGATCCACCACGCGACAAACTCAAAAACGTATTATCACGAATTAATTTTGCAGCGATATCTAAATCACCTTGGGACGTCTCTAACAAATATAGGCTTGCGAGATTCACAATACGCTTGCGTGCCGTTTCTATCTCGGGGCGCAAGTATTTACTGCCAAAAGTATCGGCAATTTGCACCAGACCTTTGGGTGCTTCGGCTTCAATTGCATCAACTTTAGTTCGCGTAATGATGGCAAAACGCAATCCATGACGCAGAGCCGTTTCAAAAAACGGTCGGTCGTCGTAAAGTGCGATTGCTTGCAATGTTTCAGACATAATTTGATCTATCTCTTACAAGGCAGATTCTTCATCATTGTCATCATCACCGTCATCATTATTTTTCTTCGGTGCACCAACGTCTTCATCTTCACTTTCTTCGCTAGCGACTGTTTCAGCAAATTCATCGTTCTGCAGATTACGTAAATACACTTGATAGCGGGCACGCAATTTCATCAGCACTTCACGGAAAATTTCTGGCAATTCGTAACGTAACAAATACGTGACTTCCATCCAATCATGATCTTCCACGCTAGCTCTATCAATGGCAGAAGCACGCGTTTCTGTATCACGTGTCAGGCTTAGAAGGTCATCGTCTATTGCCTGGGTTTTATTGTCGTCGCCATACTCATACAAATCAAAAGTCGCATAACGATAGAAATGTTCCACCATTTGGGTACGATCTTGCAAATAATCGGCGATTGCATCATAACCGCCCTCCACTTCTGCAATTTCATACAGAAACTCGGCCGCATCCGCGCCTTCTCGGAAAATCACAGAATTAATCATGCCGCGCAGTTGTTCATGCGTAAGATCAGCATAACGTTTTTCCAAAACAACAGCTTGTGCGAATTGTTCCGGAGTCACGAGTAAATTCACTAACGACTCTTTGGATGCATCGTACTCGCGAATAATCGCCAATAAATCTTTGGCTGGAAATTCATCTAAGGCAGCAACCAGAGCTTGGTCACCCTCGGTTTCAGCGAGCGTTGCCAAAGCATGTTCCGCGCCGGCGATGTCACCGACCTGAATTAAATGTTGTGCTTCTACCAGAGCTGGGAGATTCATTTTTCATTCCTTCTGTCTTAATTTGTATGCCGAAATTCCATGTGAATTACAATTCAAATAGAAATTAACTGGGCCTGAATCATAAAATGACCTCAGTCCTTGCGATCGAAACCTTGCTCAGCCAGCCAATCTGCACCCGCCTCTTCTAGATCCATATCATCGCCATCGTCACCATCGTCGCGGCCATGGCGTCCATAATTGCCATCTAGATCGCCGTTTTCATGCAGGTCTGCATCACCATCTTGATCATGCTCGTCGGATTCAGCCTCATCCTCATTACTACTCGCTGCAGAAGCGCGCGTATGATGACTACGACTCAGGTATTCCAAACATGCGGCCGTCACCATGAATGCATCGCCAGCTTCCTCGGCTAAAACCATCTGCGCCATTTTTTCAGCCCACGGCTCTAACTTCACCGCACCCGATAAACTTTTCCAGTTTGGTAATTTATTCGCTTCTTTCGACGCCAATGCTTCGAAGCTCAAGGGATTCATGAACAAAAACGCATCATGAAATGCAGGCGCCAACATTTCAGGATTGCTCGCCATCATCGGCAATAAAAAGCTCAACTGTTCACGCTTTTCTTTTAGACGATGACGCATGACGTCTTTGCCTTCCGAATCCGAACGCAAATCATCTAACTCCGCCTTGTAGGCCAACATTAACTCTTGAAAATAACGTGAGAATTTCACTGCAATACTCCTGACAAATAATTTTTCCAAATTTCGGTCGCAGTTTCTAGTGGCGACTCTAACAAATTGCGACGACGGTTCTCATCGTAGGAAGCGCGTGCAGCCTCATCTGAAAGCACGTCATAAGCTTCTTTTACGGCATGAAATTTTACCGGAGCCAATTCCGAACTATTGCGGTCAGGATGGAATTCTGCCGCTTTGACGCGATAAGCTTTTTTGATATCGGCCAACGACGCATTGGTCGCCACGCCCAGAATAAAGTAATAGTCTTTCATGTCTTGTATACCCACAATGAAAGTCACTCGAATAACAGATCGTGTTCTTCACCCAAACAAACACTGCTGTCAAATTGAACTACAGAAAAATTGATATTGAGTTTTTCAGCCAAAAAAACGAGAGTCGGCAATAATCGTTACTGGACGACTCTCTCGACCTACTGCATCAGCCCAACCCGTGCCATCTCACGCACATTATGCCTGTGCGAAATGAAGCATACTTATTCATTAATCGTGTTGGTGCCCGTGTTCACCATGCACATGTCCATGTGCGATTTCTTCTTCCGTGGCAGTACGAACCGATAATATTTCCGCGTCAAATCGCAGCTTCATACCTGCCAAAGGATGATTGCCATCAACAGTCACCAAACCTGCATCAATCGCTGTCACACGAAATTGCGCCGCTTCTCCAGTCTCGGGATCTCGCGTTTCAAACATCATGCCAACTTCCAGATCCGGCGGAAATAACCCTACGTCTTCTTCATGTACCAGACTTGGATCAACCTCACCAAATGCATCTTCTGCTTCCATCGTCACGGAAATAGTTTTACCTGCTTCCTGACCATCTAAAGCAGCTTCAACTGCTGGCAAAATATTATCATAATCACCATGCAAATACACGATAGGATCATGATTTTTGTCGATGATATTGCCTTGTTCATCAAACATGGTGTAGTTTAAAGTGACTACGGAATCTTGAGAAATTTGCATAGAAAATAAATTGAAAAATAATAAACGGGTGAAAGATATGGTTGCGCACTGTCAAATGCAATTTCACCAAAGTATGCATTGTAACAGAGCGTGCGCCGCTCTTATCTAGCAAAAATTAAGCAGCAAAACTGATCTGCATTAAAGAAAATCGCAGAAAACCCTATTAATCTTGGGTTTTTCAATCATGACAAGCCCAAAAAAGAGCACCTAGGGTAGAATTGCGCCTGTAGAAATTTTGCAGTGCCGTGCCATTTCGAGCAGTTCCAAATTATCGATAAGTAAAAAGCATGATTAGAAATCGAATTCTAGTTAAGAATTTCAACCAAGATTTCTGATACTAATGAAACTGCACAAAATTGCATAATGACCAGACAGTGCGCACATAGTAAGCTCAAGAATAATAAATGCGCCGCGACATAATTTAAATACCAAGTTGTCCAAGGAAAATAATGAAACGTGTAGATGATTTTCGCCTGCGCCTAGGCAAACATGAACTTGTCCCAATTATGATTGGCGGCATGGGTGTGGATATTTCAACCGCAGAATTAGCTTTAGTTGCAGCACGTTTAAATGGTATTGGTCACATTTCCGACGCCTTGGTTCATGATGTTTCTGATCGTCGTTTCGATACAAGTTTCATCAAAGATAAAACCAAACTCTACAAATACAACATCAATAACTCTGACAAAACAGATATCAAGTTTGATTTAGATTTATTGGCAGAAGCGACTAAATTACATATAGGCCGCACGATGGAAGCCAAGCAAGGTGACGGGATGATATTCGTCAACTGCATGGAAAAATTGACGATGAACGGCCCACGCGACACTTTACGTGTACGCCTCGCCTCGGCTCTCGATGCCGGGATTGATGGAATCACCTTAAGCGCCGGTTTGCATTTAGGCTCTTTTGGTCTAATGGAAGATCATCCGCGCTTCCGCGATGCGAAGTTGGGAATTATTGTCTCTTCGGTACGTGCCCTGCAATTATTCTTGCGCAAAAATGCCAAACTTAATCGCTTACCCGATTACATCATTGTTGAAGGTCCGTTAGCAGGTGGACACTTAGGATTTGGTTTGGATTGGGCAAAATACGATTTGCACACCATCGTTGCTGAAGTTATCCAATATTTGAAGGATGAAAATCTGGCAATTCCTGTGATCGCAGCGGGAGGCATTTTCACTGGCAGCGATGCTGTTTCTTATTTAGAAGCCGGCGCGGGAGGCGTGCAAGTTGCTACCCGCTTCACTGTGACGAAAGAATGCGGCTTGCCTGACGACGTGAAACAAGAATATTTTAAAGCGCAAGAAGAGCAAATCATCGTAAATACGATTTCCCCGACTGGCTACCCGATGCGCATGTTGAACAACACGCCTGCGATCGGTTCCAATATTCGACCTGGCTGCGAAGCTTACGGTTACCTTTTGGATGGCAATGGCAATTGCTCTTACATCGAAGCCTATAACCGCGAAGTAGAAGCAAATCCTGACAACAAAGATTTTAAAGTCATGGACAAAACTTGTTTGTGCACTCATATGCGCAACTTCAAATGCTGGACTTGCGGTCAGACGACGTATCGATTGAAAGATACGACTCGCCAATTGCCTGATGGTAGCTATGAATTATTGACTGCCGAACACGTCTTCCATGACTACCAATTTAGTGTCAATAACGAAGTCGCAATGCCAACATAGACGACTAAAGCAGCAAACTCGGCCAATTGTGCCACTTGTCGGATCAAAAAAAACCCATCGAGATGATGGGTTTTTTATTTCAAGCTTTCTATTTCTTAGCCCTTAGGCCTTCGGCAGCAATCGCTCAATACCGCCCATATACGGCCGCAAAGCCTCGGGCACGATTACACTGCCATCTTCCTGCTGATAGTTCTCTAGCACCGCTACCAGCGTTCTACCAACGGCTAATGCGGAACCATTCAAAGTATGTACAAATTCCGTCTTACCTTGGGCATTACGGAAACGCGCTTGCATACGACGTGCTTGGAATGCGCCCATATTGGAAATAGAAGAAATTTCGCGATAAGTATTTTGTGCAGGCAACCAGACTTCCAAATCATAAGTTTTCGCCGCCCCAAAACCCATATCGCCAGTACACAGGCTCATCACACGATATGCCAAACCGAGTTTTTGCAAAATCATTTCAGCATGACCAACCATCTGTTCCAAGGCTTCAAATGACTGTTCTGGATGTGCGATCTGCACCAACTCCACTTTATCGAACTGATGCTGACGTATCATGCCGCGCGTGTCGCGACCATAACTTCCCGCTTCCGAGCGGAAGCATGGTGTATGCGCAGTCATCTTCAGTGGCAAACTTTCCAAAGGAAGAATTTCATCACGAACTGTATTTGTCAAAGTGACTTCTGCTGTAGGAATCAAATACAAAGATTCACCTTCACCATCTTGACCACCTTTTTTTACCGCAAATAGATCTTCTTCAAATTTCGGTAATTGACCGGTACCACGCATAGAATCTGCGTTCACCATGTAAGGCGTGTAATGTTCTGTGTAACCATTCTCCATGGTTTGTGTGTCCAACATGAACTGTGCTAACGCGCGATGCAAACGGGCGATGCCGCCCTTCAACACCGCAAAGCGTGAACCAGTTAATTTAACGGCCACATCAAATTCCAAACCCAGATTCGCACCGACATCAACATGATCTTTTACTGCAAACGAAAAAACCGGTGCAGCACCAAAGGTGCGGACAATCACGTTGCCCGTTTCATCTGTTCCGACTGGCACAGACTCATCTGGCAAGTTAGGAATCGTCAACATGAAATTACTTAAGGCTGCTTGTACTTCACCCAAGCGGACTTCAGAAGATTTGAGCTCATCGGCAATTGCAGCGACTTCCGCCATTACTGCAGAAGCATCTTCGCCTTTGCCCTTTAACATGCCAACTTGCTTGGACAAAGAATTACGCTTCCCTTGCAATTCTTCAGTACGCATTTGAATCTGCTTACGCTCATTTTCCCAAGTAGTAAAAGTCGATACATCTAACACAAATTTACGCGTTGCTAAACGCGCGGCGACGGCATCGATGTCTTTACGGAGTAGTTGAATATCAATCATGATCTAAAAAAGAAAGTGGTGAAATGTGAATCGAACTTCTGCGCCCTGTCCAGATGAATCAATCTCATCCTTCCGCGCCTCACACGACAAGTTAAAATATTGTGGGTCAGAAGTTACGGCAGCACAAACGAAACGCGTATTGTAACAAGGCTCATGCATTTCCTCTATGATTTCATTTTGAATCGTCGAAGCGAGCACAATATAGACAAATGGAGATCACAAGAAACCAAAAATAAGCTGCAGAAAATTCAAAAAAATACTAAGCACCTTATTGTTCATTGCGTTTTTTTCAATACATCTGTGAAAGCTGTATAAAATTTAGACGAAACTCTTCAAACTAAATGTCAGTAATACTTGTCAAGAACAGGTAAGCCGTGGATAATCCCGACCTCGCATAAAAATACGCAAAAAAATCAATTTAATACTCTCGCCCGCAATCGCGGGTTTTTTATTTAATTGATTCAGTGAGTGTCTATTGAGCCTAGAAATACTTTGAAATTCGTTCAAAGTTTGTTACTCGATTCGAACACTGTACTTGCCAGGAATCATACTTTTGCTTTTGTTGTTGCCATCCAAATTTGATTGGCATTTGTTGTCGCACTTGATTTGTTACATGAAAAACAGCTTAACACCATCCGAATCGCACAATAGCACTACGACTGTCGCTCCAGCTTCTAAGACACTCAAATTAGGCAAACCTCTCTCCATTTCAAAAGTGAAGGTTCCGGCAGTTCAGGCAGAAACACGAACTTTTGCTTTGCCGGTACTGACAGATTCGCCAGAACTCGATTCTGGAGATGTCATTAAGACCCAGGTCCAATCCGTCACGGTCGTTACTAAACGACGTTCGCGCTTAGCGGTGGTTAGCAACACCGATATCACCAGCACAGGCGCTACAGATGTAACTACTGGCGAAAGCGCAGAACTTGGCACGGTAGACCTCGACATGGATACAGTCACTGATACCAATCGAGAAGACAGAACCACGGAAATTGGTTCGTCAGCCGTCGCTGCAACCATAATCGAGCCAAACGCACAGCCCGAGATCGAAGCGTCTACCGAGAATGATAACGAATACGACAATATGTTATCGAATGTGCCAACCGGCCCAGCGCCAGTGATCAAAGTCAAGAAAAAGAAAATCATCGCCAAGCTGGTCGAAACTGCGACAAACGAAGCCGCTGACGTGCCTGTAGCTTCTGCAACAAGCGCAAACATAGCAAACACGATAGCGAGCGCTCCAGAAAAAACAGTAGCGAAAGCGCGCGTCGCAAAAACGCCTATTGTCAGTAACGTCACCAGCAGCAGTGCCGAAGTTGATACTTCTGCATACGCGTTTCCGACTGTGAAGGAAGCTGCGCGTCGCGGCCGAAAACCATCTTCTCCGCAGATATATAACGAAGAAATTCATGCATTTAATGCTTTGGAATCGGCGGAATTGAAACGTGCTGCCCGTGTTAAATCAGGCAAAGTCAGCACCAGCACGGCGAGCAAAGAGCAATTAGAAGAATACCGTCAGCGCTTAACTAAGTTGATTCAACTTGGTAAAGATCGCAGCTATTTGACGCACGCGGAAATCAACGATCATTTACCGGAAAATGTGGATGATCCAGAAATGATCCAAGGCATCATCAGCACCTTAAATGATGTCGGCATCGCCGTATACGAACAAGCCCCTGATGCAACGATGTTACTGTTGTCCGACAATGTGGCGACATCCGTCAGTGACGACGATGCCGAAGCAACGGCTGCAGTCGCTTTGTCTACCGTTGATTCTGACTTTGGCCGTACTACCGATCCCGTCCGTATGTATATGCGTGAAATGGGTGGTGCAGAATTATTGACGCGTAGTGGCGAAATTGAAATCGCCAAACGTATCGAATCTGGTTTAAAAGATATGTTACAAGCGATTTCAGCTTGCCCATCCGTCATTCAAGAGGTTTTGATCACAGCGGAGAAAGTCAAATCCGATGACGTCATTATTGATGACATCATCGATGGCTTCCATGTTCCTGATAGCTTAGATATTCCTGCACCGGCCATCTTGGTAAGCGCGGAAGATGACGAAGACGAAGACGATGATGATGAAGGTGGTGCCGCAGAAAGCAGTAACACCTTAAGTGCAGAACAATTGGCGCAAATGAAGGCCACGGCCTTAGAAAAATTTGCCTCCATCAAAACTAGCTTTGATGATATGTTTGCGCAAATTGAGAAAAATGCGTATCAGTCACCAAGTTATCAAGACGCACAAGAAAATGTCGCAAAAGAAATGGAAAGCATCCGTTTCAGCGTTAAGACGACAGAGAAATGGTGCGATATTTTGCGCAAACAAATGACGGAATTACGTCAGACCGAAAAGCGCATGCTGGAATTATTGGTAGATCGCTGTGGCATGCCACGTGCCTACTTTATCAATCATTTCATGAAAAATGCGACTAATCGTGATTGGTTAGATCAAGAAGTGGAATCACGTGAGGCCTATGGCGCGGTCCTTAAACGTCATATTCATGCAGCACGTGAACTGCAAGGCCGCCTTATCGTCCTAGAGCAAACCGCCAAAGTTCCGCTGACAGATTTACGTGCGATTCATAAAAAAATGATCTCGGCAGAAAAACGCACGCGTGATGCAAAAGCAGCGATGACGGAAGCCAACTTGCGTTTGGTAATCTCGATCGCGAAGAAGTACATTAATCGCGGGATGCAGTTCTTAGATCTAATTCAAGAAGGCAATATTGGATTGCTTAAGGCTGTCGATAAGTTTGAGTATCGTCGCGGCTACAAATTTTCGACTTACGCAACTTGGTGGATACGCCAGGCGATTTCACGCGCGATCGCCGATCAGGCACGCACGATTCGCGTGCCGGTGCACATGATAGAAACTATCAACAAACTCAATCGGATTAAGCGTCAATGCCTGCAACAAAATGGTACTGAGCCTGATCCAGCGATGATTGCAGAGAAAATGGACTTGCCAGAAATCAAAGTCCGTGAAATTTTAAAAATCGCGAAAGAACCAGTATCACTCGATGTACCTATCGGTGACGATGGTGACTCACAATTAGGCGATTTCATCGAAGACAACATCACTTTATCGCCAATGCAAGCAGCAATGCAGGCGTCGGTACAAGGCAAGTTAAAAGAAATTTTAGATGCTTTGAGTCCACGTGAAGCGAAAGTTTTGCGTATGCGTTTTGGTTTAGAAATGGCAAGCGACCATACGCTAGAAGAAGTCGGCAACCAATTTGACGTAACACGTGAGCGGATTCGTCAAATCGAAGCCAAGGCGATGAAAAAATTACGTCACCCGTCACGTTTGGAACAATTAAAGAGCTTGCTCGAAAACAGTTAATACAGCTAATTCAGCGAATACAATTCAAGCAGACTTAAGCTTACTCTCCCCTGCATTGATCCTTCTGCTTCTGCCGTTGAGGCGAAACTGAAGGATCGATCGCATACACCTCTCAACTCAAAAAATCTAAAGTAAAAATTACTTGTTTAAGGCGCTCGTCCAAAGTCCCTTCCACCAACAAAAATGGGATGTCACGTTCATCTAGCGTCTCAACCAATTGCGCATGTATTTGTTGCCTGACAGCGGGTGATTCTCTTTGCAGACCATCTGCGACCCAAGGGATATCAGGCGCGGTCACGATGGTGAAGTCATAGTCATGCTGCAAATCAAGCACCTCCAACGGAGCGGGAAGTCGCTTGAAGTAATATCGGCTATACAGTGCCGTCATCATTGGCGAGGTGTCACAAAAAAGCCATTTTTTTGCATTGCTCGATAAGTCATGTTCACGCTCAAGCTGCGTCATTGCAATTTGCAGCTGCTCCTCTTCTAATGGTACACGCTGCTTAAGCTCCACAAATTCTCGCAGGTATTCAGGCACCCACACAGTCTGATAATGCTTGGCCAATGCTTCTGCCAGTTGCGACTTACCAGATGACTCTGCTCCCAAAATCACTATTCTTTGCACAAAATTTACTTCTATCATTTTGGACATAAAGCCCTCCAAGTACGTGCACCTATGATCGCCATCACGACAAAAATAGCGTACAACACGGCAGTCAACATCAGGTTTTTATAGACGTAAAGTGCCACATACAAAACATCGACAACGATCCACACATACCAGTTTTCCAACTTCTTTCTCGACAATAAAATTTGTCCCGCTAAGCTACCAGCGGTTAAGAAACTATCTGCCAACGGTACGTCTGTATCTGTCGCCGATTTTAGAAAGAAATATAAAGCGGCAAAAATCAGCAAACTTGCCAGCACCGAAAATATTCGCCCAAAGCGATCTAACCGTGTGACTACCAATGGTGGCGACACATCTCCATGACGCCACCATTGTGCCCAACCCCATATTGAGACCAGCACGAACACTACTTGCAAACCGCTATCACCGTAAAGTCTCGCATCAAAAAATACGGCGCAGTACAGGAGAGATGACAAGATGGAAAACATCCAGCCCCAATGTATTTGCCGGATATTCAATGCCACCGTAATGACAGACAAGAGAAATGAGGTTAACTCAAGAGGTGTGGTGACCCAACCCCACATTAAAGGCAAGCTTATATTCATAAGAAGATTTATCAACTATGTTGACCGTGTTTATGCGTGCCGCAGCATAACAAATTTCAGACGAAACGATGCATAAATTTACACATCCAATTGTCGAAGATGTAACAATTTTTGACCTTCAACTTTTATCATTCAGGATACAATTCGCCAGTTCAAATTTCTGACCATTTCGCAACTAATCATGAGAAACCCTATGAAAAAAATCGCATTAGCACTTGCACTCATCGGCACAACCAGCAGCGCTCACGTTTTAGCACAAAATCTCGACCTTAATCCTTCTTGGTATGTCGCTCCTAGTGCAAATTACACCAATACAGACAATCGTTTTGGCATAACAAAAGACGGCCAAGGTCTCGGTCTGCGTTTTGGTAAAGCTGTTAACCAAAGCTGGGATGTTCAATTAGGCGGCATCAGTGCTCGTACAAAAGAAGCTGGCACGACATACAAGCAAAACTTGATGAGTATCGATGCTTTGTACATGCAATCGCGCGAAGCTGTGCATCCATTCTTGTTATTCAGCGTTGGCGGTCAACACGACAAGTTTTCTAAACTATCCTCAGTCAAATCTAAGAGTGCACCATTCCTCGGTGCCGGTATCGGTTTGCAAGCACAATTGACTGAACAGTTAAGTTTGCAAGCAGATGTGCGTCGCAATATGGCGTACCTTACTGGTCTTGAATATAATTTCAAAAGGGCTTACACAACTTACGCATCGGTCGGTCTGAACTACTTTTTCGACAAAGTTGCAAAACCTGTGCCAGTCGTTAAAGAAGAACCAAAACCAGAACCAATCGTCGAAGTAAAAAAAGAAGTTCCACCGCCAGCACCACCACCGGCACCAAAATTTGAAAAATACACTTTGTCGTCGACAGAATTATTTGCCTTTGATAGCGCCGTATTAGCGAGCTCTCAACCAAAATTAGATGAAATCTCGAAAGCATTAAAAGAAACACCGAATGTTTCCAATGTTGTGATTTCAGGTTTCACTGACCGTTTAGGTTCAGACAAATACAATTTGAAATTATCTGAGAAACGCGCAATTGCTGTACGTGATTATCTGGTCAGTAGTGGTGTCGCTGCAGGCCGTTTGAACGCGGTCGGTAAAGGTGAAGCGAATCCGGTAGTCACTTGCAACAACAAAAAACGCACAGACTTGATCAAATGCCTTGAGCCAAATCGCCGGGTAGAAATCGAACAAATGACTTTCGAACGTCGCGTAAATTAATTCACTGAATTGAGCACGAAAATTAATTACGTGGATTAAATTACTAGTTCAGTTTAATCAAGAAAAAAAGGCGCGCAATTCAAATTGCGCGCCTTTTTTTGCCAATTTAAAAGAAAGTGAACATGAATTACTGCGCCGCTTTTCCTTTCACGCCGGCACAATAATCTTTCGCTTCGGTCGCCTCAGTGAACCAGTACAGATCAGCGACGCCTGCCTTTTTAATATAGCTAGCCACATCAACGTTGCCCGCCTGCACTTCTACAATTTGTAGCACCATCACCTCAGCACTTGGCTGTTTTTTTCGTAAATGCCAAGGGGCGCCAGTTTCCGCACGTACGTGTTCTCCGCCAGCGATCAGCATCGCGGCTGGCGTCGCTGCCATTGCCGATGCCATACTCGCGTCTTTCGCTAATTGTATGTGCAACATCGGCATCAAGGTCTCACGGCTTTGCATGCCACAATGCGACGCAAATATCTGGTCAAGCAAATAGTTTTTCAACGCTTCTGGTGGATTGATGGCGGTAGAGAATCTAGGGACATCGACAAAATTCTTCTCGCCATTTTTATAGACGCTAGTAATAAATTGCCGATCAATATTCCCAGCGGCCAAAGCAGAATTTTTCAATGCTTCTTGAAACGACGGTGAATAAGCCGCCCAATCCCAGCCACCTTTTGTAGGCCAATTAAGGGTACTTTTCATGTGCTCCAAGGTATCTGTTGGTTGAAGCTGAGCAATCGCGGCTTCGTGACTACTATCCAACATTTCAAACACGACACGTCCTTGCGGCACTTGCGTTGGAGCTTTGAACCGCTCTTGAATTAGACGTTGTTCGAGTTGATGATGTGTAGGATTATCGTGTTTTTCGCCAACGAAGACATATCGATATTGCCGTACTAAATCGAAGGCCCGTTGCTCTGTAACATATGCAGCCTGTGCATTCACGATCTTACCGGACAATGGATGTTGAACTGGCGAAAGATTTTGTGCTTGTGCTGCAAAAGGCAGAAAAGCAAAACAAAACATCAGAGAAAAAATAGCACGCATAGTCATCTTTCAGAAACGAAAAAATCACTATATCGCAGCTAATTTCTTACCGCAAGACAATAAAATATAGAGAAAAGGTCAGGGATTTTACACAAGGAATGAGATCGATGCAGTAGGCAAACAATATCGGTGTGCTGCCCGGAACGAGCCGGACAATGCACACCTGCCTGCCATCATACATATCGGTTGTATGTACAGCAGATGTTCCTATTGTAAAGTTTCAGTATGACGAGTGTATGACACATCTGCGAACGAACCAATCAGATTCGTTCGCAAGTTTTTTACGGCAATGTCGCTACATTCACGCTCGGCGCAATGCCTGTTGCGGGGCGATTAAACGTTTGTCCCAAGGTGACATAATTTGCGAAGAAACCACCATTTCGCATATAGAATTTTCCGTTTTCCAAGCCACCGGCAAAATCCATACGTTGTTTGTTTGCAGCAGTTGCATCGCCGTTGAATTGGCCTTGCGTGACCTCACTCCACACACCAGACGTATTGCGTGCCCACTGATTTCCAACCAATACTTTGCGCCCCAAATAGCCATTCGTATCAATGAAATTCTCAAGGAAAGAGTGATTCCCAGTTAAATAGGTCGTTGTACTAGGACGTTTCCACGTTGCGATAAAACGCCAAGACGCGGTCTCTGGAGCATAAAACCAGGCAGAATATAAGGTACTGCCTGCCCCATCGGGAATAGCGCGGGTGATAAATTTGTAGGTATTTCCAGCAACCCAGTTATATACCAAATAACTCTGCCCACCGGTGCCTTCACCACCAAAGCTATTGTCGACGACCCCAGTACCTTTCCTCACCAGAGTCGTTTTACCACCATTATCAGCATCCCAGACAGAAAACAAAATCCAACGCTCAGTGGTGGACTTAACCTGTATGCCCATATAGCCCTGCGAAAAGCCATTTGCCATGAAGTAGGAACCAATCTTATCTTCGCCCGCCGGAATCGTCATCTCGTTATAGAAATACTCGGTATTTGCCGGTGTGCTGTAACCAAAATTAACCGATGGGCCACGACGCGACCAATAATAATTCGCCGCATCGTCTGCATAATTCATTCCGCTAGTTGCTGCTGTCCCGGCAATTTTTACAGCGGAGACATCACCAAAATACCCACCGTTTTTGCTGACGCCCTGCAAGTCCACTCTGACATATCCCGGTGCGGCAATATTGACAGTACCAACATCATAGGTTTTAGAATTCGACCCACTTAAATTAACGTTATAAGCAGTCCCATTAATACTCACTTTGACGGTGCTTGCGGTCGAACCGGACAAACGTGCAACTAATCCTAATTTCAATTGCCCTGTTTGTGTCAAACGAAAATAGACGCTGGTGATCGTCGATGCGTTCGTCCAATTCGCCAAACCATTGTCATTGATAATTTCCCCTGCGCCTGTACCTGCGCTCGTAATAAACGCATTACCTCCTAAATTGACCGTGGCGTTATAGGCGGTTGCTGGTGGCGCCATATTGTCACTTGCACTCATCTTTTGTGCGTCTGACTGCCCACCACACCCGATCATTGCCATAGCAATCAACGCTATGAATCCCATCTTTTTGCTTTTGTTCATTTACATCTCCCTTGAGTTTTCTGAATGTGAAAATAGAGTTGATCCGCAATTTGGGCTATCAGCCGAACGCGGCACTGACAAAACGCCATTTGCTTATCAATTCAATATTTTCTTTTTTTATTGTAGGGAGGGTAAAAAATCACTGCCAGCGATATATTCTTGACGGCTCATGTACAAAAAATAACGGAAGTGTAGAAAAATGCAGAAAATAAAAAAGCCCGCAAGAAGCGGGCTTTTTTATTTAAATCTAGTGGGGTGGACGATGGGGCTCGAACCCACGACAACAGGAATCACAATCCTGGACTCTACCAACTGAGCTACGACCACCACTGAATTCAACTTAACGATGTTGCCATCAAGCGAGCCTCGCATTATACGAGAAATTGTCAATTCAGGCAAATGTTTTCAAAATTCGATTCGTGGGAGCAGAATGACTAATCAAAAAGGCCAATTTTCGCGGTTGCAGACCGAGATAAATTCAAAGCAAAAAAAACCCGCTAAAATTTAGCGGGTCAATATCCTCTCAAGGACAGGATTACAACAAACTCAACAAACATCTTCAATATAGTTAATCCTGCCTGCCGCAATCGGATTTATTACAATTTATTACGAGTTCAGCAAATTTGAAACATCTCATCACACCACATCAGATAAAACCCAACGACTAAGTAGCGTTTGCAGCCTGTACTTTGAGCATTGCTTCCCATAACAACTCAGGATTACCAGAGGCAAGTTTTTTTGTATCTGACAAGGTTTGACGAAATGCGCGAGCACCAACCAAGCCGAAAGTTAATCCTAGCATATGACGTGTAATGCTATTTAATTTTAGGCCTTTACCATTATCACCATATTTTTGAAGCTGGTGTGCGATGTAGGGCAACATGGCTTTCACGACTTCTTCACGCGACTTCACGGCAGTATCGTCGCCATAATAGCGGGCATCAAAACTACTCATTATGTAAGGATTATGATAAGCCTCACGTCCCAACATGACGCCATCGACTTTTTGCAAATGCAAGTCAATTTCTTCCAATGTTTTTATCCCGCCATTAATAATGATTTCCAGCGCAGGAAAATCTTTTTTCAACTGATATGCGTATTCATATTTAAGCGGTGGTACTTCACGATTTTCTTTAGGGGATAAACCTTTCAAGATCGCATTGCGTGCGTGCACAACAAAAGTTTTGCAACCTGCATCTGCAATCTGTCCGACAAAATCACGCACAAATGGATATGAGTCGACATCATTAATTCCGATTCGATGCTTAACTGTGACGTCAATATCAACCACATCTCGCATCGCTTTTACGCAATCGGCTACAAGCGTTGGTTCAGCCATTAAGCAAGCACCGAAGGCGCCCTTTTGTACGCGTTCTGAAGGGCAACCACAATTTAAATTAATCTCGTCGTACCCCCATTCTTGGCCACGCTTTGCTGCAAGTGCCAGATCAGCAGGCTCACTCCCGCCGAGTTGTAAAGCAACCGGGTGTTCTTCCAAATTAAAATCCAGATGACGGGCAATATCACCATGCAAAATAGCGCCAGTTGTTACCATTTCGGTATACAGCCAAGTATGACGAGAAATATAGCGATGAAATAAACGACAATGGCGATCAGACCAATCCATCATGGGTGCTACAGATAAGCGTCTACTTGGCTTTACGGGGCTTTTCTCTATGACAGACTTCATTTATTCAACAATCAATCTTATTTAAACTTAATCAAACTTATGCGTTTTTGGAGGCGCACTACGGATCTATTACGGATTTTTCAGCGCATAAAAATGGCTAAGGGGTCGCAGATATCCGCCGTAAGGGGCGTAAGTCTATCAGCAAATCCTTTCCAACAAAAGACAAGGTACGGATGTGAGCACAGGAGGTTGAAACCCAGATGAACGCATTACAGTTAAAGATGCATGTAGTTTGACTGGAATTACTGTTAACAAATAATTGAACGATACGTGAAAGAGATTAGTGGAAACACGCCTTTTCGCTAAACAAAAACGAACTTGCAAAGCTTTATAAGCGCGACCAGCACACATCATTGCCACGCATCGTAAATTTCCCGTTTTTCATCCTGCTTGGCAGGACTATGTCTGTTTCCGCACAGAACGATATCGTGCCAGATCCGATACTTAAAAAGAACCATCCACAGAATCTGACCATGACTATCTTAAGCAACATGCGCCCCAATGTGGAAACTGCAGATGTGCGGACACCACCTAAGAAGCGCCGCACCGCGTTTTTGTCACCCCATGCATGGCGGCAATTTATTGCTGTCGCTAAGCCTTACTGGCTGGGCGAAGAATGGAAGGCAGCCTGGATCCTCTTGGTGCTGCTGATCGTGTTAATGCTGTTTGAAACTAAGTTCGCAGTCATGCTGAACGATCAGGCTGGCGAGATGACTTCAGCATTGGCGGCAAAAGAAGGCGTACGCTTTTGGGCATCCATGCGCACCTGCCTGATTGTGCTGGTATTTGCAGTGCCCACTTACGCTTTTTACTATTACATGCGTGACCTATTTGCGAATCGTTGGAGACTCTGGCTCAGCGGACGCTTTCTCGACGGCTATCTTAAAGATCGTAGATACTATGCACTGGGTGCAAACAGCGATTTGGATAACCCGGACCAGCGCATCAGCGAAGACATTAATACCTTTACAGGTAGGTCCATCAATTTCCTGCTCATTTTTTTGGGATCTGCCATGCAGCTAGTGGCATTTAGTACTGTGCTATGGTCGATTTCGCATTTGCTGGTCGGCGTATTAGTGATGTACGCCCTCATCGGTACCGGTGCTGCACTTTATGCATTCGGCAATCCATTGATTCACCTAAACTTTTGGCAACTGCGACGCGAGGCGGACTTCCGTTACAGCCTGATGCGTGTACGCGAAAATGCCGAATCGATCGCCTTTTACCGCGGCGAAGCTCAGGAACGCGCGCATATTGACGGCAAGCTTCACCGGGTGATCCAAAACTACGACAAACTGATCAAGAAGCAGCGTTCTCTTAATCTGTATCAGCGCACGTTCAGTCAACTTACTTTGGTGTTGCCGGTGGCAATACTTGCCCAGCAAGTCTTATCCGGCGAGCTGGAGGTAGGGAGAGCGACGCAGGCGGTCGGGGCATTCGCTGCCGTGCTTGGGGCGGTAGGGATGATAGTGGAAAACTTTGAGAGCCTGAGCCGCTTCGTGGCTGGCGTTGGACGCCTGCAGGCGCTATCTGACCTCGTATTGCCGCCGTTAACACCAGAATCAGCAACTGAGGTCGAGTCCGTGCGAATTCAACTTCGTCTTGGCACACAGCTCGCGCTAGAATCACTCACACTGCGTCCGCCGCACTCGCAGCGTGTGCTTATCAAGGATCTGAGCTTGGTATTGCAACGCGGTGAAGCGCTGCTTATTACCGGGGACAGCGGTTGCGGCAAAAGTTCGCTATTGCGGGCGATTGCCGGATTATGGAACACCGGTAGCGGCCTCATCCATCATCCGCCGTTGGCGGATTTCTTCTTTCTGCCGCAGCAACCCTATTTACAGATGGGTACGCTGCGCAGCCAATTGATCTACCCTAGCGTGAACTCTGAACTAAGCGACAAGCAATTGCTAGAGATTCTGAGTCAGGTGTATCTACCGCAATTGTCCGAACGAGTAGGTGGTTTATCTGCGGTAAATGACTGGGAGAAGCTATTGTCTGTCGGCGAGCAGCAGCGCATTGCTTTCGCACGCGTTTTGGTCCATGCGCCTAGCATTGTCATTCTCGATGAGGCAACCAGTGCGCTTGACAGTGCCAATGAGTCGGCTCTGTATGCGCGTCTACGCGAGAGCGGCGTTACACTGATCAGTATCGCGCATCGGCCCGCGGTACTGCAGTACCATACCCATGTTCTGCAGTTGCTCGGTGATGGAGCATGGAAGCTGCATGAGGCAAGTGCTTACCAGTTTGACACAACATTTATCAATTTGGACAACCGTCACTCGAAGTAACAGTCTCAACAAACGAAAATGGGTTACTTCTCGGCTGTACTGTGACGCCCTCCCCCCTCTGTTGACCTACTTATTTTCGCAAGATTGCGAAGTAGGGTTAATACATTATCGAAGTCCGCATTAAAAATGCCAATTGATGCCAATCACGCTGAGAACCGCATGGCTTATAGATTTTTCTCATTTTTAGCTATTACAAATAGCAAGTTAGAGACTGTAAATACCCACATAAAATTTCATTAAATGCAATTAATAGTTAGTTATTATTATGGTCAAAGCTAGGCTACTGGATTAAAAACTTGATCCAAATAAAGCGTTTTACGATCGCAAGTGGCAGCACAGTAATTAAATCGAATGAATTCCCTCGATTTTTAACAACGCCAATGTAGAAGTTAAGTTTTGTCTACGAATTAGGGGAAGTCCTTGTTTCGTACAAAGATTATTTCGCAATGCACGATGTCAAATTGATTGCAACCAATTTTTTGACACCGGCTCCCTTCATCCGACGCTATAAAAGCGACGAAGCATCTGGAGCCCGGTTACCATTTTTTTGGTTAGCTAATAGATTTCGGTAGCGGCAAAACGCACTGCATTGATTAACAGTTCTGCGCTTGGGGACATTAAGTAATTTTGCTTTGTAATAATTCCGAAAGCGTCCATCTTGCATGGCAACTCGATGGGCAAAATACTTAATACATTCAAGGACGCATAATATTTAGCGACTTCGATAGGCATAACACTTAACGAATCAGTCTCGCGCAACAAAGCACCGATAAAAAGCAATGCGGTCGAATCGACAGCATTAATCGGCGGCTCTAAGCCTGCACGCCGGAACATCATATCGCAACGATGGCGCAAGATACTGCCATGCGGAGGCAAAATCCAGGGCAAATTTGAAATGTCTTTAAGTTGTAAATTTTTGCTCTTCGCGAGTGGATGCCCGACCCGTACGACCGCGCAGGCTGGCTCATCGGTGAGTTCTTCGTAATTGAGTTCGGCGCTGTTTTCTCTTTCTATAATGCGACCAACCACGAAATCTAGTGTGCCTCTTTGCAGCATATCGAGCAGGATATTGCTGGTTTCCATATGCACTCCGATACGCATCAAAGGGGCTTGCTGTTTAATACGAGCGATTGCTTTTGGCAACAAGCCCATACCCGGAGTCATAATCGTACCGACCTCTACTTGCCCGGTAAGACCCGCCTTGAGCGCGACAATATCATCATGCGCTAGAGACAAATTATTCAGTGCCATACGCGCATGACGTATCATGGTCTCGCCATAAATCGTCGGTTCCATGCCGCGTGGCAGGCGTTCAAACAATAAGACGTTCAACATTTCTTCCAAATCTTTGAGCTGTTTGGAAGCCGCCGGTTGTGTCATATGCAAAGCATCGGAAGCGCGATGAATATTGCGATGGTCATCCAATGCGATCAACAGCAAGAGCTGGCGGGTTTTTAAACGGGCTTTTAAAAACCAGTTGGGATTCAGTTTGTCCACGAGTAAATTCATAGGTCGTTAATGACGAAATCATACCTTATGCCAATTGCGCGCATGACTTTTGCAGTATTTTCGTAGCATTTATGGAGAATAAATTTCCCGGACTTAGTAATTTGTGTTGTTTTAGCCTGTCGACCTTTGCACAAAGTTAATAACTTCCACAATAGCAAGTTCATAAGCGCCTAGCACCGACTTGCATCAGGCGTTGCACCACGCAGAAAATTAAGAGCAAAGCGCCTATCACGATCTTGGTCCACCAGGAACTTAGCGTGCCATCGAAAGCGATTAAACTTTGTATTGTGCCTAGTACAAAAACGCCAGAAAGTGCGCCCGCAATATAGCCCACGCCACCGCTGAGCAAAGTGCCACCTATCACAACTGCCGCAATCGCATCTAACTCTGCGCCTTGTGCATGCAGCGCATAACCAGACAACATATAAAACGAAAACACCACACCCGCCAGTGCCGCACAAAAACCGCTAAATGCGTACACCAAGATTCTATTTCTAGCGACTGGCAGCCCCATCATCAACGCCGATTGCTCGTTGCCACCTATCGCATATACAGTGCGGCCAAAGGCTGTGTAATGCGCAACAATGATGGTCACAACTAACATCAACAGAGCGATCACTACACCGGGCGAAATGAAAGCGTCCAACACCGTAAATTGCATGTGGGACAAAGACACGAACCATTGATCTTCAATCGTGATGGAGTTGATACTGATCAGGTAGCAGATACCACGAGCCAAAAACATGCCCCCCAGGGTGACGATAAAAGCTTGCAATTTGAAGTAATGAATCATGCCCCCCATCACCGCACCGAACAGCGCCCCCAGAAACAAGACGATAGGAATCACAATCAATGCGGGCCACTGCCAGCTTTGCAAAAAGTAAGCGCACAGCATGGTACTTAAAGCCATCACCGAACCGACGGACAAATCGATACCGCCAGATAAAATCACCAAGCCCATGCCGGTGGCAAGTATCAGTAAATAAGCATTATCGATTAAGAGATTGCAGAGTACCTGTACCGAAAGAAATCCCGTGTAAGCCACACCACCGGCGACCAACATCAAAAGCAACAGTGATACCGTTACTAAGGACGTGAAGTAAGGCGCATTTAGCAAATGTCGAACGAGACTGGAAGAGGATTTCATCAACGCTTACACCTTTCCATACGATAAATTTGAAATTACAGATTTAAAGCAACGCTGCCATAGGGATTTGAATTCTGAACTCTGCGAAATACATACGGCAAACACCACCAGCGCTTTCACCACCATATTCACTTCAGGTGCGACGCCGATAGAGTAAATAATCGACGTCAAAGTTTGAATGATCAGTGCGCCGATCACACTACCCGCCAGACTAAATTTGCCGCCCCCCAAAGAAGTGCCACCCAGAGTTACTGCGAGTATGGCATCGAGCTCTAATAGCAAGCCAGCGTTATTCGCGTCGGCACTTTTGATATTGGCACTGATCATCAAACCCGCCAGACCTGCACAAGCACTGCAAAACATATAGGCGAAGAAAATCAGTGCCGTAGTTTTGATGCCGACCATGCGAGCGGCGATCGGATTGATTCCTACTGACTTAATAAACAACCCTAAGGCCGTTTTTTGCATCAAGAATGTGGTTAACGCAAAGACCGTCAACACCACAGTCACAGAAAATGGCAGGCCAAATAAATAACCGCTGCCGAGAAAAAAGAATGGCGGGTAATACACTGTGATGATCTGACCATCGGTCAATAGTTGCGCCAAGCCACGTCCGGCCACCATTAAAATCAAAGTCGCAACAATGGCTTGTAAGCCAAGTACGCCGACCAAGAGTGCATTCCAACAGCCACACAATAATGCCACGCCGAGCGCCGCGCACAATGCCCAGCCCATGGGGATACGGCTAACATACTCAGGTACGCCATTGTGCATCATCAAATTACCGCCGACCAGCATTGCAGCGACCGTGCCAGACAAGGCGACCACGGCGCCTACCGAAATATCGATGCCGCGTATTGCGATGACCAAAGTCATACCGATCGCCGTTATCATCAAAGGGGCCGCGCGATTCAAAATATCAATCAGGCTGCCATACAAATGTCCGCCTTTCATTTCTAATTGAAAAAAGCCCGGTATCGCAATCAAAGCGATCAACAGTAAGGTAAACAATGCGGCTAGCGGGCGAAGCAGTGGTTGCTGAAAAGTTTGCATGAGCCAAGATGGCGTCGGTAGTTTGCTGGGCATTTCTGGGCGGCTGTTTATACTGTGGTTTGAATTTCGGTTTGGATTTCTGCTGAAGCGATTACCGTCATTTTCTATCATGCCGCTTCTCCCGCGATCAGCCGTAAAACAGTCGTCTCATCAAGGTCTGTTTTTTGATATTCACCACATGTTTTGCGCTCACGCATCACAACGATCTTATCGCTATACTGCAAAACTTCCGCTAGCTCAGAGGAGATAAATAATATCGACAATCCCTGCTGACATAATGAACGCACATAGTCCATAATTTCTTGCTTGGCACTAATGTCGATACCACGCGTGGGTTCATCGAGTATCAATAATTTTGGATTGGTAATCAGCCAGCGCGCCAACAAAACTTTCTGTTGATTGCCGCCGGACAAACTTCCGATCGCAGTTTCCATATTCTCGGTTTTGATACCCAATTTATCGATATACGTTTGCACCACCTGCGCTTGCTCACTATCGGAAATCGCATGCAATAGGCCGCGTTGCACTTGCAAGGCCAGCATCATATTTTCACGCACAGAAAGCGTCAACAAAGCACCTTCGTGTTTGCGGTCTTCCGAACAGAAAGCGATCCCTTGCCGTATTGCGTGTTGGGGTTTAAAAAAGCGATGTTGCACACTTTGTATCTGCATGCTGCCACTATCAGCAATATCTGCACCAAACAATAAGCGCGCCAGCTCGGTACGCCCTGAACCGAGCAAACCACACAATCCCACGACTTCACCGCGGCGTATGCTGAGATCAACCGCTTGCAATGCGCCACGACGACCTAGCGCATGCGTTTCCAATAAAATTTCTTTGTCAGTCGCCGGTATTAGCTCGGCAACAGTGTTGACTGGCACATTTCCTTGATCAGTAAGTTGCTGCGGATTCGGCACGCCCAGCATACGATTAATCAGCTCCAAACGCGGCAAATCGCCAGTCAGATATTCGCCTTCACGCTCACCATCTCGCATCACCGTAATGCGATCAGAAATCGCGTAGGTCTGCTCGAGAAAATGCGTGACAAATAGTATCGCCATACCTTGTTCACGCAAGCGCCGCAGCACGGAAAATAGCTGTTGTACTTCATGTTCATCGAGACTGGACGTCGGTTCATCCAAAATCAATACTTTGGCCGAAATATTCAAGGCACGAGCAATCGCTACCATTTGTTGTATCGCTAACGGATAGTTTTCTAACTTTTGTTTGACGTCAATTTCTAAACCTATTTCCTTCAGCACTTGCTGCGCTTGCTTCTGCATAACGCGCCAGGCGATCAGGCCAAAACGCTTGGGATAGCGTCCAATAAAAATATTTTCTGCAACCGATAAATTGGGGGAGAGATTCACCTCTTGATACACGGTACTGATGCCAAGATTTTGCGCATCCATAGTCGAACGCGCTTGTATCGCTTTTCCGTCTAATAAGATGTTGCCATGATCGGGCGTGTATACACCGGTGAGCACTTTAATCAGCGTCGATTTACCCGCACCATTTTGCCCCATCAAAGTATGTACTTCGCCCGCGAACAAACGCAAACCTGCGTGATGCAATGCGCGCACGCCTGCAAATGATTTGCAAATGCCTTGTAGTTCCAGCACAGCTGTTGCACTTGTCGTATCCGCCACCATCATGCACTCGCCCTGGCTTGTTTGCGCACCTGCGCTTCAGCAAAGCGTCGTAACTCGTCTTCAGTTTGTGGCTGCAGTGTTGGCACTGGTTTTGGTTTGCCGTTTTCATCGACCGCCACCATGGTGAAGAAACAGCTATTCGCATGACGTACCGTTTGCGCCTGAATATTCTCTGCCAAAACCTTAATGCCTATCTCCATAGAACTACGTCCGGTGTAATTTACCGAAGCTAAAAAACTGACCAATTCACCGACATGAATTGGCTGTAGAAAAGTGACTTTATCCACCGATAGTGTGACCGCATAACAGGCAGCGTAACGCGTCGCGCAAGCGTAGGCGACTTGATCCAAAAATTTTAGGATCGTACCGCCATGTACATTGCCAGCAAAATTCGCCAAGTCAGGCGTCATCAATACCGTCATCGTTAATTGGTGTTTGGAGAAAGGCATAATGTTGGGAGAGTTTTCTAATCAAGTAATTCAATTGCACAAATTCACAATCAATAGTGACGAAATCAATACTGACCAAATCAATACTTACGATTTGGGAATTCTTTGACTGCCACTTCAGCGGGAAACACGCCTTCCAAAGTGGTGATACGTTTCTGTACGGTTTTGCCTGCCACCACATCGGCAGCCAATTGCATCAATTGCGGCCCGAGCAAAGGATTACATTCCACTGTCACATTCAGTTTGCCCGCGATCATCGCTTCAAACGCGCCTTTGACGCCGTCGATAGAAATCACCAAAATATCCTGACCGGGTTTCAAGCCCGCTTCTTCTATTGCCTGAATCGCACCAATTGCCATATCGTCGTTGTGCGCATACAGGACCTGGATATTCTTTCCCTGTGCCTTGAGAAACGCTTCCATCACCTCCTTACCTTTGGCACGCGTGAAGTCGCCAGTTTGCGAGCGGATGATTTTCAATTTTGGATTGACAACGATCACTTGTTCAAAGCCCGACTTGCGATCAAGCGCAGGTGCAGAACCAACCGTCCCTTGTAGCTCTACAATATTGATCGTGGCATTCGACATTTTTTTGACTCGCTCTAACAGCCATCGACCTGCGCGTCGCCCTTCTTCGACAAAATCAGAACCAATAAAGCTAGCAAATAGACTGGGGTCACTCACTGTCACAGCTCGGTCAGTCAAGATCACGGGAATTTTCGCTGCCTTTGCTTCGCGTAAAACGGTTTCCCATCCTGATTCCACTACGGGCGAAAAAGCGATCACATCAACTCTTTGTGCGATAAACGACCGTATCGCTTTGACTTGATTTTCTTGCTTTTGCTGAGCATCAGCGAACTTCAATGTGATGCCCGCTTTCTTTGCGGCATCTTTGATGGAATTGGAATTAGCGGTACGCCATTCGCTCTCGGCACCGACTTGAGAAAAGCCCATCACCAAAGGTTTTTGTGCCCAACTGGTGGTACTAAAAGCGCTGCTAAGCAGCACCGCACTCAATATAAAAGCACGGCGTGCATTTTTTGAAAATCGCATGACTCATCTCCTGATTAAGGACGGATCAAGACTGACCCCTCACAATTCTTATAGGACGATGGTAGAAGAAAGTGACATAGCGATCCAATCACATTTTTTCGATGTTTGATATTGATTCGAATATCACAACCGACGGAAAGCTGGGGATAACATCAACGTAAAAGACGCACACCATATAAGCTACCGGCAATGCCATCTGGTGGCGCAACAAACTTAATAAGCAAGGTGCCACCCGATGCTTGTACCAAATCTTGCGGCAAAATAAAATCTTGTGTGTAGACATCACTCTCGGCATTAGGGTTGATCGCTACCACTTGCCGCCACTGCTCATTAATCACCAGTTCAAAAGTCCTGCCAGCATCCTGTTTAGAAAAGCTCAAGCGCAGTGTTTTTGCTTCCTTCAATTTATCATTCAAAACGTAGCTAAACCATCCAGTCGCATGACGCCAACGTTTTCCCTGATTGATACCGGTATCTGCACCCTCTGCTTTAAATCCGTGATCAGACTCTGGTTGCTGCTCGCCGGGCGCGACTTGATCGATGGTGATGGCGTCGGTCGCGCGGCGCTCCGCTTCTGCTCCAACTAACAAACTTTGGAGCGCGCCTAATTGTGCGCTATCAGTAGTTGGCCAATACAACATATAGCGAGAATCATGCAAGCGGAAGAATGGGATCAAGACCAACTTCTCCGCATCTTTTCCCTGTATCAAACCCGGTGCTGTAAAGGTCAGCGATTTGCCAGCGACTGCTTTAAAACCTTGTGCTAAATGTTTTCTATTTTTTTCATCGATCACAAACACTGGAGCTAATTCTTGTGGACACACAGGACCAGAAGCAATATGCCCCATACGGCTATCATCGGCCAGAAAATTCAAGCTTTCATTTTCAAATAATGATGTCTTCGCCGCCAGTACAATGGGTCCATGCAAGACAGCGTAATAATTTGATTTTCCTGGCATGGCTTCCAGCTGCGTGCGCATAGGCAAGCGGATTTGAATTTGGTCCCCCTTGCGCCAGTTCCTCAACAGCGCTACATACGATCCTGGCTGAGCTTGATGATGAATGATTTTTTGATTGATACGGATTTCCAATTTCCCCGCTGCGACCCAAGATGGATAGCGCAGATGTACGCTAAAACGTTTGTCATTGTGGATGGTGATCGTGCTTTTTTCGCGATCGGGAAATTGTGTATTTTGGCTTATCTGTACGCCTTGTTCGCGCCAGTTTAAGGTGGAATTAACAAACAGATTCACGTAAAGATGATCTGCCCGCCGCGCATAAATAAACTCGCCATACTTAGCCTGGTTTTCTAATCCCGATCCCACACAACACCACATCGCCGTATCAACTTGCGAATAGACACGATAATGATTGGCGCGCATAGGGGTGAAGTAAACAAAACCGCCAGTCTCCGGACGCTGCGAGGACAAGATATGGTTATACAAGGCGCGCTCATAATAATCGCTATACTTTGTCTTGGCATCGTCCCGATTCTCGTCTTGAAACAGCAGCGCGGTCAACTTCAACATATTGTAGGTATTGCAGGTCTCTGGCCCTTCCACTTCATTGAGCATAGAAGAGAAATCCTGTGCATCATGAAAATGTTCTTTCACACTATTGCCGCCAATCGCCACACTGCGATGATCGTGCACGGTTTGCCAAAAAAATTGCGCAGCATCACGCCAGGACTGCTCGCCATTCACCTCGGCTATGCGCTGAAAACCGATCACTTTCGGGATTTGAGTATTCGCGTGCAAACCTGTCAATTGATCTGTTTTGCGTAACAGGCTCTGCAGCAATAGTTGGTGAGAAAAACGTTGTGCTAAGCGTAGATATTTTGGCTCGCCGGTGATCTCGGCCAGATCCGCAAAAATCTCATTCAAACCACCATGCTCACTTTTCAGCATGGTTTGCATTTGTGCTTCGCTCAAATAATCGGTCAAGGCCAATGACCAATCAGAAAACTTGATCCACATCTGCAAAGCGTCTTGATTCGCGGTGTAGCGCCATACGTCACGCAAGCCGGCAAAGGTTTTATGCAAGTTGTACCACGGCACCCACTTACCATTCACAGAAAAATTATCCGCCTGCACTTTTCCTTTTGCGATTTCCTGCCAAGCAGTATCACCACCGGGTATGCCGCCGAGATAGCCGTTGCCATTTTTCTCCTGACATTTTTTGAGTTCGGCGATAAAGTAATGTAAACGTGCGGCAATTTCCGCGTCACCGGTCGCTGCCAACATCATCGCTAGGGCAGATAAATAGTGTCCACCCATATGACCGTCTAGACCGCTAGATTCCCAATTGCCATAGCTATTTTTCAGCAATGGCAAACCAGCTTCACGCCGAAACGGCGCCAGCAATTTATCTGGATCTAAAGCGAGTAAATAGCGTAGATTCGTATTTTGGGCGTCGAGAAAAGGGCCTGCCTGTAGCCGCACATCTTTTAGTGGAAATAGGTTTACTTTTCCTTGCACCTGCTGAGTTTCCTGAGCGCTAGCAGTCAGGATGAGCTGCAACAGCAAGAAAATCAGAGACCGTGAAATCAACATGACTAAGCGCGAAAATTCGGATGATCGAGCAAATCCTGTCCACTGGCTTTATCCGGTGCTGTAAAAATAGTCGGGTCACTGAAAGTAATCTGGTCGATAGCCTGTAATTGGTCATCACTGAAACTCAGATTCTGCAGTGCGCCCAGGCTATCTTGCAATTGCTCGACGGTGCGTGCGCCGATTAAGGTCGAAGTCACGCGTGGATCACGCAAAGTCCAAGACAAGGCCATTTGTGCCAGGCTTTGTCCACGCTCTTGGGCAATTAAATTCAGCGCTTTGATGCGCTCTAAGGTCTGCGTATCCAGACCTGCGCGTACCCAATCGAGTCGCGCAGCTCTTGAGTCTGTAGGAATTTTATTTAAATATTTGTCGGTGAGAAAACCTTGTTGCAGGGGCGAGAAGACGATAGTACCTAGCCCACTGGCTTGATTCACCGCCAGCAGTTGCGGTTCTATCCAGCGATCTAAGAGACTGTAATTGGGTTGACTGATCGTTAAAGAAAGTCCCTCATTTTTTAAAAGCTCGACCGCTCGTGTAGTCAGTTCTGCGCCGTAGTTTGAAATGCCGACATATAGGGCTTTCCCTTGCCGCACCAACTGCGCCAAAGTGCTCATGGTTTCTTCCAATGGAATATAGGGATCAGGTCGATGACTGTAAAAAATATCGACGTAATCCAAACCCATTCTTTGCAGACTTTGATCGAGACTGGCGACCAGATGCTTTTTCGATCCGGTCATGCCACCATAGGGACCGGGCCACATATCCCAACCAGCCTTGCTGGATATAAGGATTTCATCGCGATAGGCTTTAAAATTGTCGGCGAAGATACGCCCAAAATTACGCTCGGCGGCACCAAATGGCGGACCATAATTATTCGCCAGATCAAAATGCGTAATGCCGTGATCAAAGGCGTAGCGCAACATCGCCGCTTGTGTGCTCAGCGGATTGATATCACCAAAGTTTTGCCACAGCCCGAGAGAAATGGCGGGCAATGGCAAACCACGAACACCACCTATGCAACGACGGTAGGGCATGGTTTCATAGCGACTGGGGCTGGGGGCGTAGTGCATTTGATTCCCTTTTTTTTTTGGTACTACTTTTTTGTCGACAGCAATTTACTCTGATAACTATCTAGCGCGTTTGCATCAACCACTGGCCATCCGTCCGCATTCCACTGCATTTCAAGGATTTTCAATTTCTGTAGATACTTATCGGCAGTTTCGTAAGCATGCAGTACCAGATAATCTTTGCCGCCAAAATGATAGGCGCTGTTGTGGCCTAGTCCTCGCCATGCCGCGTTACCTTGCAATAGCAAGCTGCCACCACCTTTCGCCATATCCCGGCCTGTTTTATCCAGGTATGGCCCAGTAACTTGCTTGGCGCGTCCAACGACTACATGGTAAGTACTGCCCTCGCCTTTACAACACAGGCCCCAAGAGACGAATAAATAGTAGTAATCGTTTTTCTTGAAAATAAACGGCGCTTCGATTTCAGCAGGGCCTGCGCTGGCATCGGGCGTAAAGGACAAGCGTTCACGTTGGGCTAGTGTGAACCAGACTTGCGGTTGCGCTAAAGCTGTCCAATTCTCATGTAATTTCACCAGCTTGATGCCATTCCAAAATGAGCCAAATGCCATCCATGCTTGTCCTTGACTATCGTTGATGATATTCGGATCAATCGCATTCCAATCATCGCGACCCGGAATCGACTGCAAGACCATACCCTGGTCTTGCCATTGGTAATCAGGGGAGCGTGGATTCAAAGTCTTGTTCACCGTAACGCCTATGCCCGAGGCATTTTTGCCGAAGCTCGATACTGAGTAATACAAATAGTAGCGCCCCTGATGAAACTGTATATCGGGCGCCCAGATATGGTCATTAAAGCCCGGCGCAGCGGCTTTGGCCCAAGCTGGTTCGCCAGCGAAAATACGTCCTTCGAGTTGCCAGTCAATTTTATTTTTTGAACTATAAAAAGTAATGCCAGGTCCAGTACTGAACAGATAATAGGTATCGCCTTCCTGTGCCATCACGGGATCATGTACACTAACTTGCGGTGCTTGCTGGGCTTGTTGTGCTTGAACTGGCGTCGTACAGCAAGCATAAGCCAGCGCCAGCGATAAAGTCACAAAACATATCCATCGATTTAAGTAAGTTACCTGCATATCAAAGTTCTCCACAATATTGTCGATGATGTTTACTACCAAAGGGCTTCACGGTCAGTTACCAATCCGCGCACCCCAAATCGACACACCCTCATTCGATTGCGCCGTAAAGCTAATCACAAAGGCATTCGCATTGGTATTCCATTGACGTGACAATACGCCTTTAAAAGTTCCATTGCTACCGAGTGTAATCGACATCTGATTATTCCCCTGATGAAGCCAACTGCCGGTCAGCGCCCCTGACACCGTGCCGTCTGCATTGAGTTTAATCTCTTGCGAAGTTTTGATCACCGCCGAAATGTCCTTGCCATGATTAATCATTTTATAGCTACCTAGCGCTTCGCTACTGCTAACGCTATTGCTCAAGGTGGGATTACTTTTACTTAGAGGTACATAGCGGAAAGGCGCGACCACTGGCCAGCCATCTGCATTTAAAAACATTTCATGCACGCGAATTTCATGCGCCTCACCCGTATTTGGGAAACGCGTATGAAACACAATGAAGTACTGATTGCTCGCCGCTTCATACAAGGCAGAAGCGCCGCCCGGCGAGACATAACCCAGCGCCGTGCCACTCTCGCCACTGGCCAATGCAAATTGATGATTGCCCATTAATTTTTGCGCAAAGGGTGCGATGGTCGCGTCGTCAAAAGCGAAGTTGCCCTTCACATTATTCATGTCATTTCCCTTGGCATCCAGATAAGGACCGTCGGGATTCACAGAGCGCGCAGCACGAATATTGTAGCCGCCGTTGGCATCAAGCCCACCGAAAGTAAATAGCATGTAGTAGTAATGAGTTTGTGGGCTATAGATAACGCTGGAGCCTTCAATGCGACTACTATTCCCTCCCATCAAATGCTTACCATAGCCTTGATTCGGCAGCGGCAATCCTGTGCTTTCATCCATAGAAAGAATGAAAATACCACCAGAGAAAGAGCCATAAATCATCCACAATTTATTACTGGCGTCATGGAATAAATAAGGATCGACGACATTTGGCTGGGTGTTGACGTTGTAACCCGCCACGCTACCACCAGATTTCAGGAAGATTTGCTTATTCACATACGGCCCTTCTATCTTATCAGCCACCGCGACACCGAGTGCCGACAAAGGGCTACTGCCCTGACAAGAGTTGTAGTACATATAGAATTTGCCATCGGCGAGCTGAATCACATACGGACGCCAAAGATCGACCACCGTCGACCAACTAAAGGTTTCCGCCAAAGCTTTGGTTACATCATTAAACAATGGATTGCTGGTAGTTACGCCGTCGGCCACTTTGGTCCAGTTCATCAAGTCGGTGGTTTTCGCGGCGGCTAAATGTGAACCGAATGAGTAATAGCTACTACCCACTTTGGTCACTGCCGGATCATGCACCGAGGCATTATTAAAACTCACTAACGGTGTAGGCGTGGTCGTCACTGGCGGCACCACCACAGACGATGGCGCATTACTGGCACCACCGCTACCGCCACCACAGGCCGCCAAGCTCAGGCTGGTCGTGATGGCGCATAAATGGCGAACCAGGATTCTATTCATGTTTGTTTTCAATTTAGTCTCGCTGTCATCTTGTCTATTTTTGCTGCGATATCTTTACTGCCACATCTTTCCTGCCACATCTTGCGGCAGCGTACGTGTAGTGAAGTATCGATGTCCGCACTTATTCAAGCCTCACGACCACCACTGACTTAGCTGGAATACTCAATTGCAATTTGCCCTCTTTCAGCTGCATCGCATTGGCATTCAGAACAACAGGCTGCACCGCTGCAGGATTAGCGAAAGTATTGTGCGCATCCATCGCCGTGGCTGTCAGTACCCGCCCCGTCAATTTGCTAATTTTCTCTCCAGTCAAATTGACTTCGACTTCAGCCGCCTGATTTGGATTGGTATTCACCAGTGACAAAACCAATTTGCCATCCACAGCACGTGCCGATGATGCGCTGATGGTAGGAATACTGGTTTTTCCCAAACGATAGTCGGGATTGTTTTTGATCGTTAAAGGCAGGAATTGCGCGTTTTGGAAAGGCACATACATTTCAAAAACATGGTAAGTTGGCGTCAATAACATTTTGTCTTTTTCAGTCAAAATCATGGCCTGTAATACATTAACCATCTGCGCGATATTCGTCATCTTGACGCGTTCTGCATGACTGTGAAAAATATTGAAATTCAAAGCAGCGACCAAGGCATCACGCAGGCTATTTTGCTGGTACAGGAAACCGGCATTGGTGCCAGGTTCCACGTCATACCAAGTGCCCCATTCGTCGACGTTAAACGACAATTTATTTTGTGGATCGTTCTTCACTAATTTCGCCAAATTATTCTTAATCAGGCTATCCATGCGCAAAGTATTTTTTAGTGTAGATATCCATTGATCTTCAGCAAAGCCTGTTGCTGCGCCTTTCTTTTCCCAGACCCCAGTCGGTACCGTGTAGTAGTGAAAACTGAGGCCATCAAAACGCATATTCCATTGTTCATGGATATTTTTTGACAGGTAGTCAGTCCATGTTGTGTCGTCATCATGCCCACCGCTGGCGATGATCTTCGGCATGTAGTCTTTAGGCGCTTTTAAGAAGCTGGCGTACTGGTTATACAGGCTGGTGTAATGCTGCACGGTCATATTGCCGCCGCAACCCCAGGCTTCATTTCCGACACCAAAGAAATCGACTTTAAATGGTTTATCACGACCATGTTTGCGACGCAATTCGGCCAGACTGGATTTGCCATCGCCCGTCAGATATTCCATCCACTCTGCCATCTCTTGCGGCGTACCTGAACCGAGATTGCCATTCACATAGGTGTCTGCACCTAACTGGTCAGCCAGATCAAAAAATTCATGCGTACCCACCGCATTGCGTTCTTCCACATTGCCCCAATTGGTATTCATTTTGACTGGACGCTGTTCACGTGCGCCGATACCGTCGCGCCAGTGATATTCATCCGCGAAACAACCACCAGGCCAACGCACCAACGGCACATGCATTTTCTTCAAGGCGCCGATCACATCATTACGCCAGCCGCGCGTATTCGGAATGGGTGATTCTGGTCCAACCCACATGCCTTCATACACACCCGTGCCCAGATGTTCGGCGAACTGGCCGTAGATATTTTTGTTAATCACGGGCCCCGTTTTTTTTGTATCAATCGTGATTTGTACTGCTGCTTTCTGTGGCGTTTGTGCCGCTGTCGTTGCTGTAGTCGCGCTGGCGGAAAACGATCCACCTAATGTACTGAGGGTACTGAGGGTACTGATGATGGTCGCTGCAATTATTTTTTGATGAAATGAGTTCATGCTAGTCTCCTAAATTTTTGAATTTATGTTTAGTCTGATACTTGTATTAATCGCGCTAATTTGCGCTTTGAATCAAAAAATTGGTCAAAAAAAATCATGTGTGAAGCCGCACCGCCCGCGATATCGCAAAGCTGCGTGTTCAATACTCAATCAGAGAATTTGGCTTATAAAATGACGCTGCCAGAGCGGATATTTCTATGGTTCTGGATTAGGCTCAAGCTCAGACTTAGACCCAGCCTGCGTCAACAATAAATTCTTGTGCAGTACACATGGCACTATCGTCCGCCGCCAAAAACAAGACCATGGATGCGATATGTTGCGGCATGAGTTTTCCCGGTAAACATTGATTCTTTTTGATCTCGACCTCGGCTGCATCATTCACCCATAGATCGACTTGACGTTGCGTCATCACCCAACCCGGCGTGACCGTATTCACACGTATGCCATGTGCACCAAAATCACGTGCCAGACCACGAGTCAAACCCACGACCGCAGCTTTGGCTGTCGCATACACTGGATAACCAGCACCTTTAATATGCCAAGAAATAGAGCTGATGTTGATGATGGAGCCACCACCTTTGCGCTTCATGCCCGGCAATACTGCCTGACAAGCAAAGAACATAGGGCGCTGATTAATCGCGATGCGTTCGTTCCAATACTCCAGCGTCACTTCTTCGGTTTGATGGCGTTGATCATTCGCAGCATTATTCACCAGCACGTCAAAGTCACCGATCACGTCGACCATGCTCGCCATTGTTCTTTGCAGAGCGGGAATATCCGTGATATCGCAATATTCGAACAACGGGGTCAGATAGCCTGCATCTTTTAAGCGTTGACATAAAGCGCTGCTAGCATCTCGTGCAATATCGACAAACGCCACCTGTGCACCTTGCGCTGCGAAGGCGGTCACAATTTCTTCACCGATACCACTGCCACCACCGGTTACAAATACTCGTTTGCCAGCGAGGCTACCGAACTTGGCTAGTTGCGTCATGCTATCTCCATTCTAATTTTACTAATCATTCCTGCATTCCTAAACTTTACCCAACACATTATCAAACCGACGCCAAATACCCAAGGGATTCTTATCGCGCAAAGCTGGTGCAAGCAAAGCTTGTGGCATATTTTGATATGAAACTGGACGCAGAAAACGCTGGATAGCGGCAGTACCGACCGATGTACTACGACCATCTGAGGTCGCCGGAAAAGGTCCACCATGCACCATCGCACTGGCAACTTCAACGCCAGTTGGAAAGCCGTTGACCAAGATCCGCCCCACTTTGCGTTCTAGTACTGGCAACAAGTCTTGTGCGGCTGCGTAGTCTTCTTCTTCCAATTGCAAAGTCGCGGTCAATTGACCTTCTAGCTTTTCGGCAATCTGACGCATTTCGGCCAGATCTTCGCAGGCGATCAACAAAGCAGCAGGGCCAAAAATCTCATTATGCAAAACACGCTGCGTCAGAAAAGTCTTTGCACTAGTCACGAATAATGCTGCACCGGCTTTGCCTGTGCTTGCTGCTACATGCGCTAAAGTCTTAACATCCGTTTGTTGTGCCAAGGTTTGCACGCCTGCTTGATAACTATTCGCGATACCTGCTGTCAGCATCGTTGCGGCTGGCGTCGGTGCCAGCGCAGCCGCAGCCTCTACAGCGAAACGTTCAAATTCGCTGCCCTGTATACCCAGTACTAAGCCAGGATTGGTACAGAATTGACCAACACCCATTGTCAACGAAGTGGCGAAACCTTGCGCGATTGCAGTACCACGCTGTGCCAACGCATGCGGCAACAGAAATACTGGGTTGATACTACTCATCTCCGCATACACAGGTATCGGTTGCGCTCTACTTGCCGCTACCGCCATCAAAGCCATGCCGCCTTGACGTGAGCCAGTAAAACCGACAGCCTGTATCGCCGGATGTGCAACCAAAGTCTGACCTATGCCATTGCCAGTGCCTGTCAACAAGGCAAACACGCCAGCCGGCAACTGACAACGCGATACTGCTTGCACGATTGCGCGTGCAACTAATTCTGAAGTGCCAGGATGTGCAGAGTGAGCTTTCAATACCACTGGACAACCGGCAGCAAATGCGGATGCGGTATCACCACCGGCGACTGAAAATGCTAGCGGAAAATTACTCGCTGCAAAGACCGCTACCGGGCCCAATGCGATCATGCGCAAGCGCAAGTCTGGGCGTGGTGGCGAACGTTCTGGTAATGCGCTGTCGATACGCACATCGCGCCAAGATCCTTCGCGTAACAATTCTGCGAACAACTTCAGTTGATTAACAGTGCGGCCGCGCTCACCTTCCAAACGCAATCGCGGCAATCCGGTTTCCGCCATGGCGCGCTGTATCAGGCTGTCACCCAATGCGACAATTTCTTCGGCAATGGTTTCTAAAAATACCGCTCTTTGCTCATCCGTGGTTTCGCGAAAATGATCAAACGCAGCACTAGCTAGTTGGCAGGCTTCATCGATTTGCTGCGCGTCAACAGTAAAAAAAGCTGGCTCTAGCGAGACTTGTTGATCTGGGTCAAAAGCCAAAAATGCACTGCCATTCCCTTTAACTTCAAGCCCGCCGATGTTGGCTAATCCACTAATCATCATAAAGCCTTGACCTCGGTGTAATGACTAGCGACAAGGTCTAATCGATTGCGCAGTGCTGGCCCGAACGTCGCCGATTCCACTTCAAAAGTCTCACCCGCCTGTACACTAATACTATCCGCAAAACTCAAAGTCGCCGTACCGAAAAAATGAATATGCACATCACCAGGACGATTGAATAAGGCATATTTAAAATGGTGATATTCCAAATTCGCAATCGTGTGCGACATATTTTGCTCGCCACTGACAAAGGCTTTTTCCCAACGTAACTGACCTTGCTGATCATAAATACGCGAGGTACCGCTAACATGCGCTGGCAAGTCACCCACTAATAAAGCTGGGCCGACGCCACACATACGCAGCTTAGAATGCGCCAGATATAAATAATTCTGACGTTCCGTAATATGATCAGAAAATTCATTACCTATAGCAAAACCTACGCGATAGGCATGTCCATCGTCCCCAATCACATACAGACCTGCAATCTCCGGCTCTTCACCACCATCCAATGCAAAATCTGGCATACGCAGCGGCTGCTCACTGGCACAAACCACCGAGCCATCGCCCTTATAAAACCATTCTGGCTGCACACCTCGCTGACCTTGTGCTGGCTTACCGCCTTCTACGCCCATACGAAACATTTTCATACTATCGCTCAAGGTATCGACATCGCCGCCGATTTTTTTATGCATCGCGTCGCGCGTATCGGCGCTACCTAGATGGGTTAAGCCTGTGCCCGTCACATAACAATGTGCCGCATCTGCGTGGTCTAGCGGCGCTAACAAGCGCCCCGCGGCAGCAAGGTCTTGATAAGCATGTTTGCGCTGCCCTCTCGACTTGTCTGCTAATTCTGCCAGACTTATTTTTTGTTGGATCGCGGCACGTGCCAGATCATAAGTCGTGGTGTACGTATCTAAAACGTGTAAAGTCATCTGCTCCAATACACCAACACAACGACTGCCTGCTTCATCGATAAATTGCACGAGTAACATGGTTTCTCCGTAAGGATATTTTTTTTAATGTAAATGTTAAATGCGATTATTTTTTGTGTGCTTAGTGCGCTCAGTGGGAGTGCTTAGGTACAGCAGAACCACGACTGCCGACTAAGAAATCAAAGTCGCAACCTTGATCCGCCTGCAAGACGTGATTGATATATAGCTGCTGATACCCACTCTTCACACCCGGCACTTCAATCGCTGCTCGCACTGCCAGACGTTGACTAATTTCTGCATCGCTGAGCTCTAAATTCAAGCTGCCTTGGGCACAATCGAGTACTACCCAATCACCATCCTGCACGATACCCAAGGGGCCACCGGCCATAGATTCAGGTGCCACATGCAAGACGACCGTGCCATACGCCGTGCCACTCATACGTGCGTCCGAAATACGCACCATATCTTTGACCCCCAGCGCCAATAATTTTGGTGGCAATCCCATGTTGCCAACTTCTGCCATACCAGGATAACCTTTAGGTCCGCAATTTTTCATTACCAAGACAGAGTTGGCATCGACATCCAGATCAGGATCGAGAATACGGGTTTTGTAATGATCAAAATCTTCAAACACTACCGCTTTACCACGGTGTTGCATCAGATGCGGTGAAGCAGCGGACGGTTTCAGCACGGCACCACGTGGCGCCAGATTGCCGCGCAAAATGCAAATACCGCCATCTGCAATCAAAGGATGATCCAGCGTGCGTATTACCTCATCGTCGTACACAGGTGCATCCTGACAGTTTTCCCACAGAGATTTGCCATTCGCCGTTAAGGCGTTTTTGTGCGGCAGTAAATCACCTTCACCAAGACGGCGTATCGCACCAGGCAAGCCTCCCGCATAATAAAACTCTTCCATCAAGAAACGTCCCGAAGGCATCAAATCGACAATGGTTGGTGTGCCACGACCAATGTGCGTCCAATCTTCCAATTCCAAATCAACACCAATACGACCAGCGATTGCCTTCAAATGAATGACGGCATTGGTAGAACCGCCGATCGCGGCATTAACGCGTATCGCGTTTTCAAACGCTTCGCGCGTTAAGATTTTGGACAAACGCAAATCTTCATACACCATTTCAACGATGCGAATGCCGGACATATGTGCCAGCACATAACGACGCGAATCGACTGCTGGAATTGCTGCATTGTGCGGTAAGCTGGTGCCCAAAGCTTCAGCCATACAAGCCATGGTCGAGGCGGTGCCCATGGTGTTACAGGTACCGGCTGAGCGCGACATACCGGCTTCGGCCGCCATGAATTGATGCATGGTGATGTCACCGGCTTTGACCTGCTCGTGCAATTGCCAAACAGCGGTGCCTGAGCCGATATTTTTACCATTCAACTTGCCGTTCAACATAGGCCCACCGCTAACCACGATAGTAGGAATATCACAGCTGGCGGCCCCCATAAGTAATGCTGGCGTGGTCTTATCACATCCCACCAAGAGAACTACCGCATCCATGGGATTACCACGTATCGATTCTTCCACATCCATGCTTGCCAGATTGCGTGTCAACATCGCGGTAGGACGCAAATTCGATTCGCCGCTGGAGAACACTGGGAACTCCACTGGAAAACCACCGGCTTCCAAAATGCCTTTTTTAACGTATTCCGCAATTTGTCGAAAATGGGCATTGCAAGGAGTTAGTTCTGACCAGGTGTTGCAGATACCAATAATCGGTTTTCCTTGAAACTCATGATCCGGGATGCCCTGATTTTTCATCCAACTGCGATACATAAAGCCATTTTTATCTTGCGTGCCAAACCATTCGGCCGAGCGTAGCGTGACTTTCTTTTTTGTCTCAGACATGCAGATACTCCTTAAATTTTTTGTCGTACTGGCGCAGCATTTACAGCTGAAGGTGCCAGCAATTCCGAAAGAGATAGTGGAAAACCAATGATCAAATCATAGAGATTTCATCGATGCCTTTCCAATCACTTTTTCTTCATGATTGATATTCGATTGGGTATCAATGTCAAGAAGTGGAATTTAATTGCACGATCAGCGAAAACGATAGTCGTAGAGAGTGAGAGGCGTAGAGAAACGCAGAAAAAGGTCGGGCCAAGTTCAACTAAAGGTACTGATCCAAAAGCAGTTTTTTGGCAGTCATGGCGCATCATCAAGCCCCGCATGAATGATCGCGCCCAATTTTGGTTCAGTTGTGTAAGGCGGGTGCAACCAGCGTCGCAAGAACGTGGAAAACCTAAACGCGCGGCGCGTTCCTCACGGGTTGCACGTGTCCCACAAATGCTAGGATTAAGTTAAGCTTAATTAAAGGTACTTACCCAAAAAGCGCTCTTCCGGCAATCCTTGCACGTCATCAAGCGCAACATGAATGATCGCGCCAGCGTGTGGCTCAGACTGCAAGGTAATTTCATCTAAAGAAACCCTAGCGCTGGATATAAAAATTTCGCGTAAATTTTGTCCGCCAAAACACAGACAAGTAATTTGCGAGGCAGGCAGTGTAAAACTACGATCAAGCATACCCAGGGGATTGTAACGAACGATACGTGCGCCGCGCCATTCTGCATTCCATAAATAGCCAGCGGCATCGATGCAAGAACCGTCCGGAGCGCCAGCTTGGTGGCGTAGATCGACAAACAAGCGATCATTCCTTATCTCGCCCGTGACAGGATGATAATCACAACAAAAAATTTGTCTCGCTTCCGAGTCGGCATAATACATCGTTGCGCCATCTGGGCTAAAACAGATGCTATTGGCGACAGCCACTTTGCGCAGTGGTAAACGCTCTAAACTGAGGTCATGATTTAAGCGATAGAAACCACCTATTGCAGCTTGGTCATGTTGATTGAAAGTACCGAAAACAAAACGTCCCTGACGATCGCAACGTCCATCATTAATTCGCGTATTTGTCAGTTCACTTTCCACTGGGCAGATAGACTGCAATTCGCCGGTCGACAAACAAAAATAGGCGAGCTGCGAAGCTAATCCTAGTAGCAGTCTGTCGTCATCCAGCGTCAAGGCAAACGAACCCAACTGTTCAGGCATCTGCCACTGTGTCGAAATTCCAGTTGCAGGCATAAAACGATACAAAGTCTGACCTATGATGTCAGTCCACAACAAGGCTTGTTGACGCTCACACCAAAGCGTACATTCGCCCAAACTATTTTGTGTAGCGACGGCGACTTGCATGGTATTTGCTGGATTGTTCACGATGCATCCTGAATTAAAAAACGATACATTGTATGGCTATGATACTCGTCACCCGGTCTTAAAATAACATTCGGAAAGTGCGACTGATTCGGTGAGTCGGGAAAATGTTGCGGCTCTAAACAGAAACCACTGCGGCGTTGATAGGTCACGCCTTTTCCATGCAAACTGCCGTCCAGAAAATTGCCACTATACAACTGCAGACCTGGCTCTTCTGTCCACAATTCCAGCACACGTCCAGAGACTGGCTCATTGACGCGCGCTGCCAAGCTTAATCGCTGTTCTTCATTTTTATTCAAAACGTAATTATGATCATACGCTTGGCCAAATTGAAGTTGCTGATGATGGTCGGCAATACGTGCACCGATTGACTGCGTCTGGCGAAAATCAAATGGCGTTCCCGCTACCGGCGCCAATTCGCCAGTGGGAATGAGACCTACATCGACTGGCGTATAGCGGTCAGCATTCAGCATCAACTGATGCCCAAGAATATCTGGCGTGGTGTGAATGCCACCGAGATTGAAATACGTGTGCTGCGTTAAGTTGACCGGTGTGGCCTGATCGGTAGTGGCAAAATAATGCACATGCAACTCATTCGCATCATTCAACTCGTAAGTCACCTTTACTTCCAGATTGCCCGGATAGCCTTGCGCCCCATGCACTCTGCTGTAGCGCAATGTTAAGCCGCATGCCGTGGCATTTCGAAACGGCTCGACTCCCCACAAGACCCGATGAAAACCAGGCTCACCACCATGCAAATGATGCGCGCCATTATTTTGTGGCAGTGAATAAGTTTGCCCGTCTAATTCAAAAGTGCCATGGGCGATGCGATTACCATAGGGTCCGATCAGCGCACCGAAATACGGCGACACATCAAGGTAAGGCGCAAGATGTTCAAAGCCGAGGCAAATATCCGCAAACTGTTCCTCTCTGTCGGGCGCATACAGTTCGGTGATAATGCCACCAAAATCGCTGATTTTAATCTGCATACCCTGCGCATTATTCAAGGTATACAAACTCACTCCTCTGCCATCAGGTAAATGACCGAAATTTTCTTGCGTGATACTGGATATCTGCTTCATGGTTAATTCTTTTTATTGACGTCTGCAACTGAGTCTGAATCTGTGTCTTCTATTGAATATGGTTAAGCTTATCGATCTATGGAGTGACTGTTTCTTGAACTAAACAAAACCCATTCACCGTCTTGCTAATTCATCTCTGAATAGTTTGCATAGTCCCAAAAGCTTATGCTAAAGATGCAGAACCAAACACTGGCATTCCCTGCTCATCCCACTGTAACCGTTTCACAAAAGTATGACGATCTGGATTCCACAAAGGATCACCTATAATTTCCGTATAAGTCCGTGCGTGGTACACCAGCATTACACTACCATCTTCTGCTTCAGTGAAACTATTATGACCGGGACCATATACGCCATGCTCGTAACAGGTTTTAAAAACTGGCTCTACCGATTTCGTCCATGAAGTTGGGTCCAAAAGATCGGCATCTTCATCCGCCCACAACAAACCCATCGCATAATTTTCATCGGTTGCGCTAGCTGAATAGCTGATAAAAACCTTACCGTTGCGGCGCAAGACGGAAGGGCCTTCATTGACCCAGAAGCCACGGATTTCCCAATCAAATTCCGGCTTACTCAACATCACTGGAGTACCCGCCAATTGCCACGGTGTGTGCATAGGAGCTATATATAAATTCGAATTGCCAACGATCGCCGGATCTTTCTGTGCCCATAAATAGTACAAAACGCCTTTATGTGTAAAGCTAGTTGCATCGAGGCAGAAACTATCAATACCACTATCGACCTGCCCCATGAATTCCCACTCACCTACTAGCGGATTACTATTCGGATTGCGGATGGCATACATGCGATGTTGGAATAGATTATCTTTAATCTCGCGACTAGGGGCTGCCGCAAAATACACATACCACGCGCCCTGATTGAAGTGCAATTCTGGCGCCCAGATTAATTCCGAATACGCACCTGCATCCGGCTTGTGCCAGACATCAAACGTCTGTGCCGTCGCCAAGCCAGCGATGCTGGTGGCGCGACGCAATTCAATGCGATCATATTCGGGCACTGAAGCGGTAAAGTAGTAGTAGCCATCCGCATGATGAATGATATATGGATCGGCACGTTGTTGAATTAATGGCTGTAATTTTTCACTCACGATATTTTCCTAGTGTTTCTACTATAGTGTCTTCTATGTTTTTTGAAAAAGCTGGTTCTTAGCCCGCGATATACCCGCTATCGCGCATCTGCACTTTCACTTCAGTATAGTAATCATCACTAATCCGATACTTAAACATCAGCATACCCATCACCAGATGAAAGAAACCTGGAATCACAGAGAACATTAAAGCGATGCCGGTTAAAGCGAACTGTGTTTGTTCTAGATTTGGCTGGTAATTGAAATAACTCAGCAATATCCCAACCAAACCACCAGCCACCGCCATGCCTGCTTTTTGGCAAACGGAGATACCGCCGAAAGCAAAGCCAGAAACACGTTTCCCTGTTTTCACCTGACCATAATCAATGGTCTCGGCGATTGCCGACCAAAATACAGGTGCATGTAAATCGACCACAAAAGACAACAGGAAGTACAAGATAAATGCCAAAGCCATATCACCTGGTTTCACCGTAAAATAGATAACCGCACTAATCGCTGCAACGGCTATTTGGGTGTAGCGAAATAATTTGACTTTACAATAAAACTTCGTGATCCAAGTCGACGCAACCATAGACAAAATCGCGGCAATCACCCCTGTCGATAAAAAAGCCGCAACAGTTTCCGTGTCACCGCCTAGATAGTATTTAGCGTAATAGATCGCGACCGAACCACGCACCACATAACCCACTGTACCGGTCACGCAGACACCGCATAAAATCAACCATTGATCATTACGTAGCAAAACTTTTAATTGGGCGAGTAACGATTGCTTTTCCACCACATGTACTACTCTCTCAGTGGTCGTGAAATTACAAAACAGGAACAGACCTATGCCCATCGCCGCCATCACTGCCATCGCCGCCTGATAGCCAACGGCCGGATTGCCATCACCCCATTTTTGCGCAAGGATAGGAACAATAATCGTCACCATAAATGCGCCAATTTTCGCGAAGAATAGACGATAACCATTCGCCGACAGACGCTCCTTGGGATCATTGGTTAAAGCGCTGACCAAAGAGATATAAGGAATACCCACTCCCGCTGTCATAACAGTCATCAAGATATAGGTGGAATACGCCCAAATTAATTTCGCGCTGTATTGCCAGTCTGGCGTGGTAAATACGAAGAACACACTGATGCCGTAGGGTACTGCCAGCCACAACAGGTAAGGACGATATCGTCCACCTTTGCTGGTATAGCGGTCGGTCAACTGCCCCATGACCAGATCCGCAATGGCACCGACTACTTTTACCAAGACAAACAGCAAAGCCAGATCGGTGGTTTTTAAACCGTAAATATCGGTATAAAAAAACGTAATCAATAACATCATGGATGAGATTACGACATTTAAAGCCATATCGCCCGCACCGAATCCGACTTTTTCTAAAGTCGACAATTTTTGAGATGGCATCATATTTTCATTCGCAGTATATTTTTTAAAAAACATAATTTGATATCGAACTTAGAGCTCCTACAACAACAAGGGCGTTGCAGGCATAAACCTTCGCAACGCCCTTGCCTTTTTGAGTCTAAATTTCGACCTTAATTTCGACCTTAATTTCGACCTTAATTTCGACCTTAATTTCGACCTTAATTTCGACCTTAATTTCGACCTTAATTTCTCCAACGCAGCGCAAGACCTACCGTGCGATCATAGCGACGAATATCGCGCGGCAAACTTGGAATGCCATGATAATCGTTATACGGTTGATCCAACAAATTGCTTGCGTCAAAAGTCAGGGTCAACTGGCTATTGATCTTATACGAGATCGATGCATCCAATGTACGCAAAGGATCGACGGTCAAATTGCAGCAACCACGATAATTGTATTCAGCGATAAATTTGTCGCGCCAGCTATAAGCTAAACGCGCTGACCAGTCATTTTTCTCGTACAAGCCGACCAGATTGTAAGACCACTTAGACATGCCAGGGAAATCATTGGTAACGCCACTAGCGTCCGTCAAGCCCCCCTTCATGTAAGTCAGATTTGCCTGCAAGCCTAAACCACTCATCCAGCCTGGCAACTTATCGTAGAACTGTTGATACGCGACTTCAAAACCTTCCAAGTGTCCGTCTTGCGAATTGTAAGGACGATCGACTAAATAGGTAATTCCACCATAGGTTTCATTCGCCGCTTTACGCTGTAAGAAGTTCTTGAACTTATGATCAAACAAAGTCGCTGTCAACGAACCGGTCGGTGCGAAATACCATTCCAACGTTGCATCGAGGTTGTTCGCTTCGATTGGTTTTAGATTCGGGTTACCTGCATTACCTGTTGACAAGGTTGTTTGCGTCGATGGGTACAAACGAAGGCCCGGATTATAGTCACCAAAATTTGCACGCTGTATCGCCTTGCCAGCGACGATACGAGCGATCAAATCAGGACGTAAAGTCATTTTCAAATTCAAACTCGGCAAAACATCAGTGGATGAAGTCGAAATATTCGTCGGTTTCACTACGCCGTTGATAGAATCAAAAGCGCTCAAGTCTTGCTCGGTTCTGACGACGCGAACGCCGAATGATCCATCAAATGGAATACTGCCCATCTTAAAGCCGAAGCGCGTTTTACCGTAGATCGCAGTGGTTCTTTCGATATCCTTAAAGAAGGACAAAGGATCATCTGGTGAGGCATTGGTTGTACCGGTAATGAGTTTTCTGACATCTGCAGTGTGGTCCAGCAAATAGTCACGGCAAGGTGTCCAAAATTGACTAAAACCATAATCACCACCAGTAGGCTGCGTCACGCAACCGAGCCCGGCGATGGTATTTGCTTTGATTTCACTCGGTGAAAATGCACTGGCAATCACCGTGTGACCATTCATCTCATTAATATGCTGCGCAGAGCGCTCATTGAGACGAACACCAGTACTGAAATCCTTAAAAAAGCCACCGTCATAGACATCATAAGTGGCATCCGCGCGCCAATCCGTGGAGCGGCTCTCTTCATGCGCATGATTGTCAAACATCTGGAAGATATTCCAGTTTTTACCATCCGTGAGGTCTGTTTTTGGATAGGTCAAATACCCACCGCCGTTGCGCACACTTGCTTGTAAAGCAGACGGAAAACCATAGACGTCAACGATGGGATTTGCCTGACTCCAGTTGCTGACCGTTGACGCCAATTCGCTCGTAATGCGCAATTGCGGCGTCGCGTCCCAATTCACTCCCAATGCACCTTGGGTACCACGAGAAAATGCGCGGCGAGCCTGTGTCGACGTCAGTGCAAACATATTCGACTGTTCTTTGCTGATCGTTTGCAATACAGTTGTACCAGGCACGGTGGTTATAATCGCACCATCTTTCGGTAAGACGCCGACCATGAAATTACTTTCAGAATCATGGTGAATTACGGTATTAAATCCCTCGGCATACAGCTCGAGCGTTGAACTTGGACGCCATTGAAAAGCTAAATTCGCCGCAGCACGTTTGCGATCACCCGCATTCATCACGCGCCCCATGGAATCCATCCCGGTAATGCTACCCGCCTTGCCAGTCACACCATTGACGGTATTCACTCCCGTGTCGATAGGCATCGGTGGAGAAACCCAGGCAGTTTCATCATGGTATTTACCTTCTTGCCATGACAAACCAACCAAGGCACCAAATTCACCCATGTTCGTTTTCCAGCGGTTTGAGTACATCGTCGACAAATCAGGATTAGTTGATTTGGCCTTATCCCGATTTTCTACACGGCCATTGACGGCGATCACTTCACTCTTGAAATCGAAAGGACGATTAGTGCGAACGTCAATCACGCCCGCGGTACCACCTTCTACCATATCGGCGCCTTGCGTCTTATAGACGTCAATCCGCTGCAACATAGTCGCTGGTACATCTGCTAAAAATAAACTACGACCTGCCGCCGTAAACATTTCACGGCCATTAAATAAGGTAACAATACCGCCCAAGCCCCGCACAATAACATTCCCAGCTTCACCATTTTCACGCACAACTTGCACGCCAGTTACACGTCCAAGAATTTCTGCCACATTTTTATCAGGGAATTTACCAATATCGCTGGCAACAATCGCGTCCACCACTTGCTCGGAATTTTTCTTGATATTTTGTGCGCTTTGGGCGGCTTGACGCACTCCGGTGACGGTCACAATGGATTGATCAGGTGGAGAAACTGTCGTCGCTTCTTGCGCCCATACGGAGGCACTACTTAATACACCCGCTGCAGCGAGAGTAGCAACGGACAATTTCAAGGCAAAGGGACGCGACAACTTGGGCGCGCCCAAGCCATATACTTTGGTACTCATACTTATCTCCAATTTGATTTTTATGTGTAATTCAGATGAGACAAACAACTACTTGGTCTGGAATGATATTAAGACCTACACAAAAATCTCTCCAATCAATTTTTGACGGTTATTGATATCGATTTAGATATCGCACGCCCATGTCGCCTTAGGCGCTGAAAATCCAAATCTCGTAAAATCCGGAGAATACGAAGTATAAAAGAAGGTGGGGAAAGGTGTTGAAACATTCAAAATCATGTTGCACATTTGAAGTAAAACACCAATTATGCGATGAAAATGTAACTGTAAGTTCAGACTGTGAAATTCTAAATCAGGCAGAAAAATTATCCCAAAATGAGGCCAACGCGCCAAAACTTGGAATGGCAATTCGAGTATCACCTTGAATTACCTCTTTAGCGAATCAAACACTGTAATTTAAGGTTTAACCAGCTCGTCAGACTTATCTGACAAAGTGACGCGATTGCGCCCGTCATGTTTTGATCGATACATCGCGTTATCAGCGAGCCTGAGTAACGCATCTATATCGTCACCATGTTCTGGGAAACTGGCAACACCTGCCGAGATCGTCACCAAAATTGGAATGTTTCCATACATGACAGGTGTCTGCGCTATGATCTGACGTAGGCTATCAATTTTCTTAAATGCTTGCTCTGGTGTCATACGTGGCATCGCGATCAGAAATTCTTCACCGCCATAACGACAGACGATGTCACTTTCACGGGCATGCGCTTTCAAATGTTCAGACAAGGTGACCAACACCTGATCACCAACCGCATGGCCATAGGTATCATTGACGTGCTTAAAAAAATCCAAGTCAAGCATGATGAGTGACAAAGCATATTGTTCGCGTTTTGCCCTTGCGAATTCCTTGAGCAATGCTTCGTCCATAAACCTACGATTGTGTAACCCGGTGAGCGGATCGCGTAAAACCTGCAACATTAATTGCTCTTGCAACTTCAAAATTTCCTGATATTGCTGTTCCAATTTTTGAATATTCGCGGCTTGCATTTTCTGCAAACCTTTACGTTCTGTGACATCTTCAAAGACCGTCGCAAAATGGTCAGGTTTTGGCGAGAACACATGGATCAGGAAGTCTTTTTCTAACTGCGCAAACCTCTCCTCAAATTGAATGGCAACTCCACTTTCCGCGACATTTTGATATTGCTCTAAACATGGCGCGACATCTATACCGTAAGCTTGTCTGGCCGGTTTGCCGATTACCGACTCACGGCTGAGCCCAGTTTGTGAAACAAACGATGGATTTACCTCCAGAATTTCGTAGTCAATCACTTGCCCATTTTCATTTCTGATGAGGCGGTGTAATGCAACTCCCTCAGACATACTGTAAAACAAGGAATGAAACTTTTCTTCGCTCTCCGCCAAAGCCTGCTGACTAGCTAACACACTAGCGAGGTTGCGCTCATGCGCGTACCAGGAGCGCAGCAGTAGCCATGCAAATGCACTTGCCGCGATAATGAAAAAACTTACCAAAAAGACGCCGAGCAATGTCAATTGACGCCATTGTAAAAATTCCTGCTCGCCAGAAATACCGACATTAACGATAAATCCATATTTGGCATTTCTACGGTAAGTATGCGTGCGGCTAATTCCATCAATACTCGTCACACCGCTTTTATAGGTACCTTCGATGGATGCCGACTTCATGGCTTGCTGGAAAGGTACAGAAAGGGATTTATCATTAGGAAAAAACGCATTTTCACGACCAAATACTTGACGAGAAATCAAGCCCAGATTTGCATCGCGCAAAACGATAGAGTCACCAGAATCCAACTGATACTTCGAAAAATTGTCACTCAATTTATCGACAAAAATACCAGCAAAAACGACGCCAGCGAAACGCCCATCATCAAAACTCAGGCGCCTAGCGAAGAGCCAAACCCATTTTTTGTGAATCCTTCCTATTAAAAGTGACATCACTGGCAAACTGAGATCAGGCAGATCACGCAACTGGATAAAATAATCACGATCTGCAATATTATTGGGCGTTGCCAACACATCAGGACCGTAGACGACATCACCGCGTTCATTGGTCGCCAAAATATAAGCAATTTGATCCTGGCGTCGCATCTGTCGCTGGATGAACTGCGTGACTTGTTGACTATTTATCCCACCGGCACGATGTTGTCGGGAAAATTCATCACTTGTATTGAGCAAGGCCAAATCCACTGACTCAACAATTTCAAAGATATTTTGCTCAATCGAACGCGCCAAGTTCTTAGTGGCCCCTTCAGTTTGTATCTGTGCCTGCCGGTACAAATAAAATGCCGCAAAAGAAGTCAAACTCACTACTGAAATGATCGCTACCACAATCGCAACCAGCAAAATATTGCGATTCATACGTAAATTGTAAGATCTTGTATTGGTCATCTCATTCAACGTCATATAGCCACTTTTTTGTAAGTATTGGCAGTGAAATTTAATCGTTGCGACACAAGCTATGCCCCAAGTTTCGAATCGGTATTGGCGTGATTCAAACCACTCCACTTCACTTTATCTTATGCTCTTTCTCCAAAAACAGAGCAGACAACATCACCTAAGCTTGATCTACTCCAAGATATATTTCGATACATCGTTGCAAAAAACAACGCAACACGATAAAGAAAACGTTTTGACCACCGGTTGTCGAACTCAATTGCAGAACAAAAATTACTTTATGTGGATACCCCAAGTGAGCTATGCTTAAACGGCTAGGACAAACTTAAACCGGAACGAGCACCATAAACGAATTCCCTCTCACCGACCATTCATCTCCTTAAAGCGCTATGTATCATGACTCAATCTTTACAAACCGAACATTTGTGGATGCCATTTACGGCGAATCGCCAATTTAAGTCGAAACCCAGATTACTCGAGCAAGCCGACGGAATGTATTATCGAAGTGTAGACGGACGCAAGATCCTCGATGGGACTGCAGGATTGTGGTGCGTTAATGCAGGACACAACCATCCAAAAATTGTGGCCGCAATTCAACAGCAAGCAGCCACGCTGGATTTTGCCCCAACCTTTCAGATGGGACATCCGTTAGCATTCAAAGCGGCCAGCAAACTGGCCGAAATTGCCCCCGCTGGTTTGGATCGGGTGTTCTTTTGCAATGATGGTTCGGAGGGAGTCGACACCGCCCTAAAAATCGCGTTGGCATATCATCGAATTCGGGGTGATGCTGCACGTTTTCGTTTAATTGGGCGCGAGCGTGGCTATCACGGTGTTGGATTTGGCGGTATCTCAGTAGGTGGAATTGCTGGTAATCGTAAACAATTTGGTCCTGCTTTATCTGGCATTGATCATTTGCCTCATCCATTGAATATTTCGAAAAATGCCTTCACCAAAGGATTGCCAGAACAAGGTGCTGAACTGGCAGAAGTTCTAGAACAACGCTTACTGACATTGCACGACCCAAGCACAGTCGCTGCAGTGATTGTCGAACCGATACAAGGATCAACTGGGGTCATATTACCGCCACGCGGTTATTTACAAAGCTTGCGTACGATATGTGACAAATATGGAATTCTTCTTATTTTTGATGAAGTTATTACAGGTTTTGGCCGTTTGGGAACGGCATTTGGTGCCGATTACTTCGGTGTCATCCCCGATATGATCGTCTGCGCAAAAGGTCTCACAAATGCAGCAGTTCCCATGGGGGCGGTGATCGTCAAAGAAAGCATCTACGATACATTTATGCATGCTGCACCCGCGGATACGATAGAACTCCTGCATGGATATACCTACAGCGCACATCCTTTGGCATGTGCCGCGGCAATTGCGAGCTTAGAGGTCTATCAAGAAGAGAAATTATTTGAGCGCGCCGCGCAATTGGCACCCTACTTTGAAGCGGCTGCACATCAGTTACGTGGCTTACCGAATGTAAAAGACATTCGCAATTTGGGACTGGTTTGTGGAATCGAGCTTGCACCGCAATCGGGCAAGACAACAACGCGCGCTTATGATATTTTCGAGAAATGTTTCTGGGAGAAGAATGTCCTAATTCGGACCACTGGCGATATCATCGCGCTTTCACCGCCGCTGATAATCAACGAAGCTCAGATCGATCAATTATTTAGTCAAATCGCAGATGCGATTCAAGAGCAGGAAAAAGTCTGACTGAACAAGGCAATCGTTTGAATCACACCAATAAACTCGTTTCAAGTCACCACTAGGTGGCTTGAAACGACTTACAACTACCAGCGAGAATAAGGGTTCTTAAATAAATTCGCATTGGCGTAACGATGGTCATGGCTAACCTCTATCCCGAGCCAATCAGGCCTTGTGAATTTCTGATCAGCATCAAGCAACTCCACTTCGGCCACTACCAGTCCAGCATTTTCACCGAAGAACTCATCAACCTCCCACACAACATCATCGACAGCAATACGATAGCGATTTTTCTCAATCAATGGCTGCTCACATAAGTTATCCAGCAAATCCTTCGCGTCATCCAAAGGAATCGGATACTCCCACTCACCGCGAGAAATGCCGACAGTTTTACCCTTTATCGTCATCATCGCAGACTCTCCTTCAATACGCACCCGCACAATTCTTTCGGGCTGCGAACTGAGATAGCCTTGTCGCATAAAAACAGGCTTGGCTAACCGCTTCCAGTCGTCAGAGACGACCAGATATTTACGCTCAATCTCAACTGCCATTGTTTAATTTTTCAAAGCAGTTAACATCGGCTGCAGCATAGCTTCACCCAATTTCATGCTGCGCGCCCCATCCCAGCCGACTTCAAGATCTGGCATGTTTGCATTGTCCTTGAAAGGCAATTCCAACGTAAGCGAAACACATTTAAACGTGTGGCCAACATATTTTGAAGCAAGTTTCAGTAAATCTTCATTGTATTTACTGGCTTCATAACCAAATTTTGTCTGAAAATCTGGGCTCGCTGCACAAAAACTATCTACAAAAGCGGTCTGCTCTTGCATTTGCTTTGCACTGAAACCTTCCAACATTTCACTTCCGGCTACAAACACATACGGCAAGCCCTCATCACCATGAATATCTAGGAACAAGTCGCAACCAACTTCTTCAATTTTCTTTTTCACGTAGTACACTTCGGGACTAGTTTCTATCGATGGAGTCATCCATTCGCGATTCAAGTTGGCGCCAGCCGCATTGGTACGCAAATTACCACGCACAGAACCATCAGGATTCATATTCGGTACCACATATAAAACGGCTTCATCCAAAATCGCTCTCGCAGTTGGATTTGCTAAATCGAGCAAGGCATTTAAGGTACCTTCCACCAGCCACTCAGCCATTGTTTCTCCAGGATGTTGACGGGCAATAATCCAGATTTTTTTCTTTGCGGTAGGATTACCTACCACCACCAAATTTAAATCACGGCCATCTACTGTACTACCTAAATCCTCAACACGAACTTGATCAGATTGTTCTACGCTACCGAGCAAAGCTAAATGTCGCTCCCAGCTGTAGGGCTCAAAATAAGCGTAATACACACTGTCGGTTTCGGGTGTATGTTGGATGGTCATGACTTTTCCGTCGAATTCAGTTTCAACTCGGAACCAGTTCTCACGGTCATAACTCGCTACCGCACGATAACTTACCCATCCATCAGGATAAGTCGCATCGCCCGCATTAACGATGCGAATTGTTGCATCCTGATCGCGTGCCCCTTGCAAGCGGAAATAAAACCACTGCATGAATTCGGCATTGGAATCCGGTCTTAATTTCAATTCAATATTATCAACGCTCGCAACTTGTACAACTTCTATTGCACCAGCATCAAAATTTTGACTAATCTTTATAGGCATAATCTTCTCTTTAAAATAAATGCTTTATGAGAGCATATTCAATTATCTTTGGCATACAAAATGCGTTAGCCCAATATTGTGACTGTTTTTCACCATCTCTGACAATCGTTAAAGTCAATTAAGAATGACTATTTTCTCCCAAGCCGATTTTCTAGCCTTCTCAAAGCGAATGTTCGATAGGCAAATCCATTGAAAACCAATGATCACATCGCGCCTTAAACAGTATTACCTTCGTTGACAACCCGTGATTTTTTCGACAGCGATCAAAATCGCTTACCTCAAGCAATTGTTTAAACCGGGTGTTTTGATCTACGCAAAATGTCTAAAAAATTCAACGACAAAGTAAAGTTTCTTGCTAAGTTTCAAATGTGAGCGATGGCAATTAGCCTATAAATGACCTATAATTGCGCCCTCAGAGTCGGGGCGTAGCGCAGCCTGGTAGCGTACATGCATGGGGTGCATGGGGTCGCAAGTTCGAATCTTGCCGTCCCGACCAATTTCTACAAATATTCACAACAACAGGTTTGCGTATCGCCAGATTACCTATGAAGGCTGATTGCAAGAATTTCGATTGCATCGAGTTATAGTAACGACCTTGCAAAATTATTGATTATCGAGACATCCGGCGCCATAGATATGAACGGTATGCCCTCACGAATCAATACATCACGTAACGCAACATCGATTTTTTTAGCGTCTTCTTCAGTTTGAAAACGTCCTGTTTGCACGTATTTTTTGTCGCCACGTTCCACCAGAACATTAATATTGTCGTGCCGGTTATACCAATTTAAAATCTGCTGGCGTGTTTTGCCGACATCACAAATATTTTCACTATACGACTCGTTATAATAGAGCACCTGCATTAACGCACATTCAGTAACAAGATACTGAACCTGCCCATCCAACAAATCGAGCATTTCAAATTGGCGTTGTGCAACCTGATATTGATTTTTCAATGAGTCAAAATCTTTCTGCCACACCAAAGATTTCGCATAGTCAGGAATTTGCTCTACTGACTTGTGCCGCAAATTCAAATTGAGAATAATTGCTGAAGAAAACAAAGATTTGTCGCAACCTGGGCCACCAATAATATTGATAATTTTAGTGGGATACAGCCGCATCTTTTGCTCGTGCCCAAGGCGCGAGGCACCAGTAACTTGGACTGACATAATTACCTCAAACGAGAGTTTACATCGACATGTAAACACATGCTAACACAACAAATTTCAGAATAGAAAGAAAGTAGCTTGGGCTGCGCAAGGCATTCACTATATTTGGCAATTTTTTCATTCCGCCATCAAACGGCGTCATGCATGTAAGTAATGCAAGAACTGAGATCAGCTCTAAATGCATAAAAGAAAACAGGGTTAAATCAAAACTGATTTAACCCTGTGTTGGCGACAGTTTGCTCGAATTAATCGACGCGAATTACCTGATCGCCAATACGGAACTTTTCCCGACGATCTCCCATCAAGGCACGCAATTCTTTGATACTCAAATCACTTATTTCGTGCATACGAATAAGCAATGAAGCACCAACTGGCAAATGATGATGACGAATTTTACTAATTACTGGAGGAGCAACTTCTAATGCTCTAGATAAAGCTGCGTCATTTTTCAAGTGTAATTGCTTGATTAAAGTATCCAAAAGATTGTTCGGATTGTAGTCAAAATCATCTGACTTTAAGTCTAAAAGGTTTGCCATTTTTCTCACTCTTCACAAAATACAGTCAAAAACTATCTGTATGTACCAAGACCAAATCGGTTTGGTTGCTATTTTTAATTTCGCTTTTATAATAAGACCATCACAAAAACGCCGTACTTCAAAACAGATTTTGTATCAAACAGCAAGCTCATCACGAATCTGATATTTCAGATGCCTACGCATCGATAGTTTCCGATGATCAATAAACACAAAAACCATTTTAGCTTGACCCTTTCATACGATTTTTAATCTTTGTCAAATAATCGTTGAATTGCATGCTGGCGGAAAGACAGGGATTTGAACCCTGGATACGTCATAAACGTATGCCGGATTTCGAGTCCGGTGCATTCGACCACTCTGCCATCTTTCCAAACACCTAATACAGTCAAGCGTGCGATTGTAGCAAAGTTCAAAACCGTTTGGTAGCCTGTTTTTTTGGCAATTTCCCTCTCAAAAGCCGCGAATTCATTAGATATTTCAGTTTATATCTTGGATATATAAGGCTATAAAGAATATTTCCATACAAAAACAATATATCATTTACATATTAGAGGAAAATCTCTAAATGTTGAATTTAAGTAAAAATCGCTATTTGCTTAAATAGCGTTATATGTATAAACAAGAGTGAACTCTTCAAAATTAAGCGTAATGATTTAGACGCGAGGTTTTTTTCGAGGGGTATGAAATACCTACGTCACATTCGATGATTATGCTAAAAAAACCGACAGTTAAATCCGACTCGGCAATTTCGAACAGAGCAAAAGATCATTTATGGAACACGGATTACTACTAGATTCCGCTGCCAACCGTTGTCGTACGACAACAAAGCTAGGTTTATTTACCGATAGTTACGAACAAAATGTCTTTTCGCAGTTAACACGTATCATCCAAGATCGGCTTCTAAGCGCACGATTCCAACCCATCGTTCAAATGAAAGATGGTGAAATACTTGGTTACGAAGGATTAATCAGGGGCCCTTCTGATAGCCCGCTGCATTCACCGCTTAATTTATTTCAAGCAGCAGACGAGCATGGGCTAAGAGTTACGATAGAACATCTATGTCGTCGTATCGTATTGGAACAATTCAAAGCACTTCATTTGCCAGGAAAATTATTTCTCAATGTCAGCCCAGAATGTCTGCTTAAACGCGATGCAAGACATGGTGAAACTTTAGACTATATCCACGAAATAGGAATCGCTCCTGAACGCGTCATTATTGAGCTGACAGAATATCAACCAACGCACGATTACAGTTTGCTATACGAAGCCGTCCGACACTATCGGGCGATGGGTTTTGAAATAGCCATCGATGATCTTGGGGAAGGATTTTCTAGTCTGCGCTTGTGGTCTGAACTGCAACCAGAATTCGTTAAGATTGATATGCATTTCATTCAGGGTATCGACAAGGATGCGGTAAAACGCCAATTCGTTCGGTCGATTCAAAGTATTGCAGAGAAGTCAGGGTCACGCGTGGTTGCAGAGGGTATTGAAACGCAAGCTGAATTGACGACTTTACTTGATTTGGGTGTCGCCTGTGGGCAAGGTTATCACATTGCAAAACCCCATGCCAATCCTGCCAAATCAATTTCAGCAGAAGTCGCCAAGGCTTTATCCCCAAAGAAAAAAAATAACCATCTCTCGCTCATCAGCCCCACTAAGGTTACTGTGACCATCAAGCATTTGATCAAGACCCCTCCGATGGTCAATTCATCTATGCTCAACAATGAAGTAGAAAACCTCTTTTTAGCGGACCCTAAATTGAGAATTATCCCCGTGATTGATGACGCCATCCCGGTTGGAATTATTAACCGGCACAATATGATCGACCGCTTTTCGCGCCCATTTCAGCGTGAGCTTTATGGAAAAAAACCGTGCAAGGTATTCATGGATCCATGCCCATTAATAGTTGAGCAAGATACCAGTCTGCAACAGGTTAGCCATATCGTAGTCGAAGCAGATCCTGAACATTTGATTAATGGACTCATCGTCGTCGATCAGGGACGTTATCTTGGTCTAGCAACTGGGCCTGATTTAATGCGTGAAATCACCAAAATGCAAATTGAGGCTGCACGCTACGCGAACCCATTGACGCAGCTTCCGGGCAACGTGGCGATTAATCAACGCATAGATCAATTAATTTTACAAGAATCCGAGTTCGCCGCCTGCTACTGCGACCTGGATCATTTCAAACCATTTAACGACGTTTATGGCTATCAACGAGGGGATGAAGTCATACAGCTGACCAGTCAAATTATCGTGCAACACTGTGATATGCATGAAGATTTTGTGGGGCACATCGGTGGCGACGATTTTATTATCTTATTCCAGAGCAGCAATTGGGAACAGCGCTGCCAACAAATTTTGCATTCGTTTGAAACCGCGATTACCGACTTCTACAGTAACGAGGATCGAGAGCGTGGTGGCTACATCAGCGAGGATCGACAGGGTAAAAAAGTTTTTTACCCGTTAATTAGTCTATCACTTGGCATTATCCGCGCGAGCGCACAACAGTATGGCTCGCACCATCAAATTTCGGTTGCGGCGGCCGACGCAAAAAAACAAGCGAAACGCATGCCGGGAAATAGTTTGTTTATTGAGAGAAGGAAGGAATTTGGGTCGCACGCTTAATTTTTTCAACAATGGTAATCTCAAAGAAATTATTTTTTATATTTTCCAAAATTTATTGACAAGCACCTATTCCCCACATAGTCTTGCAGGCGATTCATCTAATTTATAGTTGGATCAATGCAGTAGATCATCGACATGATGCATTCTGACGCGACTTTCATTAATGTCATCCGATGATTCCCTGTGGACAAGTAAAAATTTGAGTGAACTTACTATATTTATTAAGTGAAAATTATGACGAAAATCTTATGCGGTCTTTTGGCTTTATTGTCTTTATGCGCTTGTGCCTCCGTGGAAACTGTCGAAACAGATGATCCCAATCAAGCTAAGGTAGCAGTAGAACGTGAGTATCGCGTGGGTAGCACAATCCCACAAAAAAAGAATGCCCGCTCTAACACGGATGTAAAAACAGTCTCATCTGATGATTTAATCAATATGCCGCGTGCGGCGACTCCAACTGACCCTTTAGGTAAAAAATAATTTTTCTTCGTGAAGCATGTTGCGTCAGACTGGCATAGAAAACTCGGCCATAGAAAACTCTTAAGGCAATAGAAAAAACGCAGAGCGCTTCTCAGCGAGCTCTGCGTTTTTTACTTGGTTGGGCGACCTAAACTTAATTCACCCAAACTCGTGCATTTCTAAACATGCGCATCCAAGGGGAATCTTCACCAAAGGACTCCGGTGCCCACGAATGCAAGACGCTGCGGAACACACGTTCTGCATGCGGCATCATCACGGTGAAGCGACCATCATCATTCGTGACCGAGGTCAAGCCACTTGGTGAACCATTTGGATTATATGGATAAGCCTCCGTTGCCAGACCACGATGATCAACAAAGCGCATTGCCGCCTGCACAGCATTGATATCGCCCGTAGTTGAGAAGTCGGCAAAACCCTCGCCGTGCGCAACAGCGATTGGTGTTTGCGTGCCAGTCATACCTTGGAAGAATATTGATTTAGATTCCAGAATCTCAACCATAGAGAAACGGCCCTCAAATTGCTCGGACTTGTTCTTGGTGAATTTCGGCCAAGCAGTCGCACCTGGAATAATCGACTTCAAATTACTCATCATCTGACAACCATTGCAAATACCCATACCGAAGGTATCGTTGCGGTGGAAGAATTCAGAAAATTGCTCAGACATCATGGCGTTGAACAAAATCGTTTTCGCCCAGCCCTCACCCGCACCTAATACGTCGCCGTAAGAAAAGCCACCTACAGCAATCAAACCTTTGTAATCGGAGAGTTTAGCGCGACCAGCGATCAAATCACTCATGTGAACGTCAACGGCAGTGAAGCCCGCTTTATGCATCACATACGCGGTTTCGATATGCGAGTTCACACCCTGCTCGCGCAAGATCGCCACTTTAGGACGTACGCCTGTTACGATAAATGGCGCGGCCACATCGTCTTGAGCGTCGAAAGTGATTTTCGGCTGCATACCTGGATCGGACTCATCCGCCAGACGTGCGTACTCTGCGTCGGCACAAGCTGGGTTGTCGCGCATGCGGGCGATTTGCCAGCTGGTTTTGCTCCAAATTTGATGTAGGGCACTGCGAGATTCTTTGTAAATTTCTTTGGCATCACGCATGAAAGAAATGATGCCGCTATTATTTGGCTTGCCGATTTCATGGCTACATGCACCGAGATTATGTGCACGTAAGACATCCATTACTTCGCTGCGTTGCTCCGTGCGCACTTGAAGCACGGCACCAAGCTCTTCGTTAAACAAAGCACGCAGAGTTAATTCATTACGACGCTCAGCAACCTGCCCTGCCCAGTTTTTTGCGTCGCCTTGATCCGCAGCATGTTCACTTTCCATGGTCAACATATCAAGATTAATCGCTAAACCGCTACGACCAGCAAACGCCATTTCGCACAAAGTGCCGTACAAACCACCATCAGAACGATCATGGTAAGACAGAATTTTGCCATTTTGATTTAGCTCTTGAACCGCGGCGAAAAAGCCTTTTAAGTCTTCTGCACTATCGACGTCTGGTGTTTGATCGCCGAGCTTCTGCATGACTTGTGCAAATGCTGATGCGCCTAAACGATTCTTGCCACGACCAAGATCAATCAAGATCAAACTCGTATCGCCGGCATCGAGCTTAATCTGCGGCGTCAAACATTTGCGAATGTCATAAACTGGCGCAAATGCAGAAATGATTAAAGACACTGGAGAAGTGACGGACTTGTCAGCGCCCTCGTCTTTCCATGTGGTGCGCATCGATAAAGAATCTTTACCAACTGGAATGCTGATGCCTAAAGCTGGACAGAGTTCCATACCAATGGCTTTAACCGTATCAAACAACGCTGCATCTTGACCAGGTTGACCACAAGCCGCCATCCAGTTTGCAGAAAGTTTGATGCTTTCGATGGTGGAAATCGGCGCTGCTGCGATGTTTGTAATTGACTCACCCACTGCCATACGACCCGATGCGGCAGCGTTAATCACAGCCAAAGGGGTACGTTCACCCATAGACATTGCTTCGCCTAAATGACCTTCTAAACTCATTGCAGTCACCGCGCAATCGGATACTGGCACTTGCCATGGGCCGACCATTTGATCACGTACTGACATCGCGCCAACTGAGCGATCACCGATCGTCACCAAAAACGATTTATCACCGACCGTTGGCAAACTCAATACGCGCTCACCGACTACCTTCAAATCCATACCAGTCAAATCAATCGCTGGGAAATCGCGTTTAACGTGTTCAACTTCACGATGCATTTTTGGCGGCTTACCGAGCAATACGTTCATCGGCATATCGACTGGCGCATTGTCATTGAGTGGATCAATCACTTTCAATTGACGCTCTTCGGTTGCAGTGCCTACGACAGCGAACAAGCAACGCTCACGTTCGCAAAAATACTGAAACAAAGGTAGGCTTTCCGGAGCGATTGCCAAAACATAGCGTTCTTGCGACTCATTACTCCAGATTTCTTTCGGTGCCATGCCGCTTTCTTCCAACGGCACTTTACGCAGATCAAAAATCGCACCGCGTTTTGCATCATTCGTGATTTCGGGGAACGCATTTGACAAACCACCGGCGCCAACGTCATGAATCGACAAAATTGGGTTGTTGTCACCCAATTGCCAGCAAGAGTTAATCACTTCTTGCGCGCGACGTTCCATTTCTGGATTGCCACGTTGTACTGAGTCAAAATCCAAATCTGCTGTATTAGTACCAGTCGCCATTGACGAAGCTGCACTGCCGCCCATACCTATACGCATACCTGGGCCACCGAGCTGGATCAACAAGCTTCCAACTGGCAAATCAAATTTCTTGGTGTGTTTATCATTGATACTGCCGATACCGCCAGCGATCATGATTGGCTTGTGGTAACCGTGTACGGTACCACCAACATTCTGTTCGTAAGTACGGAAATAGCCGCCAAGCACAGGACGACCAAATTCATTACTGAATGCAGCGCCACCAATTGGGCCTTCAATCATAATTTGCAAAGGCGAAGCGATACGGTCTGGTTTTCCGTATTGGTGTGTCGTCGCATTGGTGCTCAAGACATCGCTGGCGTTTTCCCAGGCTTGTACATTGCCAGGCAAATTCAAATTAGAAACCGTGAATCCGGTTAATCCAGCTTTCGGTTTGGCACCACGGCCAGTCGCGCCTTCATCACGAATTTCGCCTCCGGCACCGGTCGATGCGCCCGGGAATGGTGAAATCGCAGTCGGGTGATTATGCGTTTCCACCTTCATCAAGGTGTGCGTCAATTCTGTTGAGGTTTGATATTCATTACCGTTCGCTGCTCCATTTGGGTAAAAACGGGTAACGGTTGCGCCTTCCATGATGGAGGAATTATCGCTATACGCAACGATCGTACCTTTGGGTTGCAGCAAATGCGTATTCTTAATCATGCCAAATAGCGAGATATCTTTTTTCTCACCATCGATTGTCCAATCTGCATTGAAAATCTTATGGCGGCAATGTTCACTATTGGCCTGCGCAAACATCATCAATTCAACGTCTGTGGGATTACGTTTGGCCGTCGTGAATGCATCGACCAAATAATCAACTTCGTCGTCTGACAAAGCCAACCCCAGCGTACTATTTGCATCAACTAAAGCCGCTTTACCACCACCTAATACATCAACGTGCTCAAGCGGTTTAGCATTCAATTCTGTGAACAAACCATTGGCTGCATTCAGGTCTTCCAACACCATTTCTGTCATACGGTCATGCAATAAAGCGATCACGCCTTGCTTGGAATCGGTTGCAAGCTTCTTCGCCCCCCCCAGCAAACCTGACTTCACTTGCACAAAATACTGCACACCACGCTCTAAACGTTTAATTTGCTGCATACCGCAATTGTGCGTGATATCAGTTGCTTTCGATGCCCAAGGCGAGATCGTTCCGAAGCGTGGAATCACGACAAAACTGTCGCCGTCTTCGCTACCCACGAAAGCATCACCGTAAACCAAGAGTGCTTTCAAGCGATTAACATCGAGCTCGTTCAGAGGTGCAGACGCGTCAACAAAATGTGCGTAGCGTGCAGTCACGCCAATAATATTGGCATCAACAGCTTGCAGACGGGATAGTAAATTCTTAGTACGGAAGGCAGACAGGGCGTTAGAGCCTGGCAATATCAACATGGCGTGAATGTAGTTGAGGCAAAGTGGCTGATTTCTGAGACTCGTGCCAGCAATATCACGAGGGAGCACAGACACATCGCGGGTTGGAACGGAAAGCAGGATTATACCTTGATGTCAGTTTTCTCTCCAGCCCGATCTTGAATCAGCATCGAATTCTCAAAAAAACTTCAAAAAAAAGCGACCTTAAAGGTCGCTAAATTTTGTTATCAATTCTATTCATCACATACACAAAAGACAACTCTAAAACTACCATACTCGAATTGCATTCCAGTCAAAATCTTATTTCCTTTTTTTATTTCTTAGTGGGATCTCCAATGGGAAAATCGATCATTTCAAACTCAATAGAACCAAACTCTGCATCTGCCAGCGGATCAACAGCCTGCTCTTGTATAGGCGTCGATTGTGGCTGCGACTCAACGACATCCACCTTGAGATCGACTACGGGGCCCTCAATCGCCTTAATTCGATCAAGTTCGTGCGCAATACCCATCAGCATCAATATATCCCGATAAACCGGCAAATCAAAACCTGCCCGCTTACCTTCCCTATCATCGACCAAGAGGCTTTCGAGGAATGGAATAATTTCATTTCCATTCCACGTATCACAGATCTTCTGAAGCAAGTGAGGAAAGTCTTCTAGATGACGGTCCGGAATTTGCGTCAAATCAGTATCATACTCGGGAATATTGGCGTTAAAAAATACAATAAAACGATCGCGCAACTGATCATATTTCAATCTATCATTCACTGTCCGATAGAGATCCAGCAAGAACAACCATGGAACCGGCGAATCAGGATGCTCGAGTTGCTCTTGTGCCGACAGAATTTCAATCGCACGCTGCGGATCGTTCATCGAAATCCAAAATTCAGCTTCTTGCGTTACATCTGAAATTTCCTCGACTTTAACTGAGTTACCCCGTGGAGCAAAAAAGTTAAAAATACTACTATTTGTCTCTTCTAAACTGGGTGTGCGATGAAAATTGCTATTGTCCAACGGCGTTTGGCCTGGGTTAGAATCCTGCGCCGGCCCCTTAAGAGGCTCCGTAGAATTCGTCGAATTGTTACGCTTATCGAGAGGTCCAGAGCTGGTCGACTGAACAGTCTTAGAATCATAACTTGCCTGCAAATTATTGATAACATCTTCAATTTTTTCAGGTTGAGAAGCATGAAGCTCTTCTTCACCTTCCCACCAAGTAGCATTTCTATCTGAAAGATTCCGTCGAATGTATAGCAGCAAAAATAATATAACGGCAATAGCAAGAATCGCGATAGCAGCCAAAACCAATAACCAATAATCGAATCCTGACTTATTTTGAAGCAACGTCAAAGCAGATTTATCAAGCTGATTTTGCTTTCGCAGCTGTTCTGTTTCACGCTTCAAACTAGCGATTTCTACGCTATCTTCTAACTTCGCGACGCTAGGAATTGATGCTGAAGCAGCTGATGTCAGATCAGATTCATCGCGCAAGATCGCTGCCATTCGCGCTTGCGCGGCCTTAAGCTCTTGCATATTTTCAACTAGCTTCTGTCCGGTCTCTGAACTTAGCACATCGCTCATCCGCAGCCCTTGGGGCGGTGCAGGTATCGCGATATCGTCAGACAATCTTAGTACATCTTTCACGGGTGCCTTGGCTGCCGTCTTTTTTTTCGGGGTACTTACATCCAGAACTGGGCTCACTGTTCCAACAGAATCAACGATCTCGTTTTGTGTTTTATGCTTCTTTTTTTTCAAAACAGATGGAATCTCAGTCGCTCGCGACCCATTTGAATCGGATGCAATTGAATTTTTCGCTGTCTCAGCGTGACTCTTCCCGAACGGCGACTCCTCTCGACCAACGCCAGCAGCGCCAATTAAGGCTTCTGGTGGATCAAGCAAGATCGAAAATTCCCTGTGCAATTGCGTTTCGCAATTGATATCGATAATTAAATTTATTGCAGGCTCGTTGATTGCCTGCCTGGTCGAAAAACTTAATGCGCGTTTTTTTTGATTTTGGTGAATCACGATATTCGCGCTAGCAATGAAAACGCCATCCATCGTGACAATACGTGCTCGCAAGCAACTAGGATTAAGCGATTCGGTGTCTCCACCAACTACATCAGCATGCACCAACAATGATTGACCTAGCGATGAGCGTACCCGCATCTCACCCAAGCCGAGGGCGAACACAGGCAGCATTACCGGCATCATGCAGGCAAATGGCAAAACGATCGTCAAAAATCGGCGCAAGTGGCGAATAATAAGTTCCCTAATATACATATTGATATTCAACATTGCATTACGCATAAAACTCGTAAATGAATGACATAAAGAATACTGCCATGATTGAATTTAACTATCTGCGATGTTACTTCTTTTACATGAGGATTCAAAGCAAATTGCCTCTATATTTGTTTAAAAATAGCCAATTTTTAAACAAAAACTGACGTTTTTGCACGCATTTAAGCAAATAAACTATTCTTTAAAATAATAAGTAAACTGGCGAAATAGCTTCTTTTACTTCTTTGTAAAATCCAAAATTCTCTTTGAAATTCCGCGTATTATATTCACTTCTTCGACTTCTAGTTGAGCTCTTGAAAATAGTCGCTTCAGCCTCGGCATCAATTTCTTAGGGTTTTGAGGATCAAGAAAATCCATTTTGACAAGAGCCTCTTCCAAATGTTGGTACATGCGATCAATTTGATCGAGCGAAGCCATCTCGCCCTGAAAACCAATTTCCGATGTTGGTGCTGAATACAAAGGATTCGCAAGCACACTCATACGACATTCGTAAGCCAAAATCTGCACAGCCTGCGCAAGATTCAACGAGGAGTAAACAGGATTTGCCGGAACATTGATTAATACATTACTATTCATGACAATCTCGTTAGGTAAGCCGTAACGCTCACTTCCAAATACCAAAGCCACAGGCTGCGTCGTAGTATTCACTACCTTATCGGCAAATTCACGCGGTGCTATAACAGGCGGTGAAAATTCCCGCAGACGGGCACTCACTGCAGCAACGAAATGGCAATCAACCAAAGCATCCTCAATTTTGTCGACCACCTTAGCTGACGCCAAAATATCTTGCGCACCGCTTGCGAAAGCAATGGCATCAGGATGAGTGAGTGCATCGTCAAAACGTGGATTAACCAAGCGTAAGTCAGAAAATCCCATAGTTTTCATAGCACGCGCTACCGCGCCAATATTGCCGGGATGACTAGTATCAACCAATATAATTCGCAGGCGATTAAAAACAGATGTATCAGAAATAGTTAAGTTCATTTAAAATAGCGCGATTGCGCGTTAATTTTTGTTGTTTATGTTGTTTTTACAATGAATCAATAAACCACAGCGAAACCACCGCGCCCCGCTCTTTAATTCATCTTTGTGCGACATCTTCACGACCTTGGTCTAGTCCAGACTCAAGGCTGGGCTGCCGCCATTTTAACGGAAACTCTATGCACCCAATGCTCAATACGGCAATTAAAGCCGCTCGTCGTGCCGCGACTATTATTAATCGTGCTTCTTTTGATGTGGACCGCGTCCAAGTCAGTGAAAAGCAATACAACGATTTCGTGACTGAAGTTGATCGCGCTGCCGAAGCTGCGATTATTGAGGTGCTGACTTCCGCTTACCCTGATCACGCGATTCTTGCTGAAGAATCAGGTGCTTCCAAAAATCTGCATGACGACAATGAAAACGTCTGGATCATCGACCCGCTCGATGGCACAACGAATTTCATCCATGGTTTTCCACAATATTGCGTTTCGATCGCCCTGCAACAAAAAGGCGTCATCACTCAAGCTGTCATCTACGACCCTAGCCGCAATGAAATGTTCACAGCCTCTAAAGGTGGTGGTGCATTTTTGAACGACAAACGTATCCGTGTCACAAAATGCGACAAGATCGCTGATGCATTGATCGGTACTGGTTTCTCCGGTCGTGATATGGCAGGTCTCGACGAATACATGGAAATGTACAAAATCATGACGCAGAAGTGTCAGGGTTTGCGTCGTCCAGGTGCTGCTGCACTGGATCTAGCCTACGTTGCTATGGGTCGCTTAGATGGCTTCTTTGAAAAAGGTTTAGCGCCTTGGGATATCGCGGCGGGTTCGTTAGTTGTAACTGAAGCCGGAGGTATTGTTGGTACGTTTTCTGGTGAATCAGATTATCTGTACAAAGGCGATGTTCTGGCAGGCACGCCAAAAGTCTTTGGCCAAATGGTCAATACCTTTCAAGCTTTTGCAAAATAAATAAGATCATGCACATCACATTCGACTTGAAAGTGATGTGCATAGCCATAACAAGTTGTACCCAAACCTTTGCCGCTCCCTGCGGGAAGTTTGTTTCATATAGAAATTAGCATGACCACATTTTCAGATCTCGGTCTTTCCGAGTCCATCGTTCGCGCAGTCAGCGAACACGGCTACACCACTCCTACACCGATACAAGCGCAGGCGATTCCTGCGGTCATCAAAGGCGGTGACTTACTCGCCGGCGCACAAACCGGCACAGGAAAAACTGCCGGCTTTACTCTGCCGATCTTAGAGCGCTTATTGCGTAGCGCACCAGCACCCAAAAACAAAACAGATCGCCGCAATATCCGTGTATTGGTCTTGACACCCACACGTGAATTAGCCGCACAGGTTGAAGAAAGCGTTGCCACTTATGGCAAACACACGCCACTTAATTCTGGCGTCATCTTTGGCGGCGTGGGCATCAATCCGCAAGTCAAATTACTCAAAACTGGTGTTGACGTTTTGGTCGCAACACCAGGTCGCTTGCTCGATCATCATCAGCAAGGCACCATCGATTTACGTCATATTGAAATCTTAGTATTGGACGAAGCAGACCGCATGCTCGACATGGGCTTCATTCATGACATCAAGAAAGTATTGGCGATCCTGCCAGCCAAACGCCAGAACTTGTTATTCTCAGCGACCTTTTCTGACGACATCAAAACACTGGCTGATAAATTACTGAATAATCCAGCGATGATAGAAGTTGCACGCCGCAATTCGACCGTCGAAGTGATCGCACAGAAAGTACATCCGGTTGATCGTGATAAAAAACAAGCGATGCTGGCGCACTTAATCAAAACGCATAAGTGGACTCAGGTATTAGTTTTCACGCGCACCAAACATGGCGCGAATAAATTAGTGGAACAATTGATCCGCGATGAAATCAATGCGATGGCGATACATGGCAACAAGAGTCAATCAGCGCGCACCAAAGCGCTAGCGGAATTTAAAGAAGGCAGTTTAACGGTCTTGGTTGCTACCGATATCGCAGCCCGCGGTATCGACATCGATCAACTACCACACGTCGTCAATTACGATTTGCCAAATGTTGCCGAAGATTACGTACACCGTATCGGTCGTACAGGTCGCGCTGGTGCAACTGGTGAAGCCGTGTCTTTAGTTTGTGTCGATGAATTCAAACTATTGGCCGATATTGAGAAATTTATCAAACGTCAGATTCCGCAAGAAATTATTGACGGTTTCATTCCAGATCCACACGCAAAAGCACAGCCGATACAACTTCGCAGCTTTCCAAATCCTGCACAGGGACGTGGTCGCAGTGGTGGCAATGGTGGTGGAGGCGGCAATCGCAGCAAGGCGCCAAGCCGACCACAAGGCGCGCCGAAGGCGGCAGGTAGCACAGTTGCACGCAATGCTGGACCAAAACCTGCTGGCGCGAAACCAGCATTTAAGCAAAGCACACCACGTCGTTCCGGTGGGCGCGGCGGCGCATAATTTATCGTCTCGCTGTCTTAAAAAGCAAGATGAAACGGGCAACTGCGAGAGCATTGCCCGTTTTTCATTACTGGATCCAAAACATTAAAAAAATCATCGCAATCGCGCAGTCTTACTAGGTATTTGCGCTATGATTTCGCACCCTAAGAAATTTCAACAAGATTTAAGAAATTCCCGCACTCAATTCACGAAATATCAAAAAATAATATGGCTTCCACTGAAACCCACACTCCCATGATGAAGCAATACCTAGGTATCAAAGCGGATTATCCCGATACCTTAGTGTTTTATCGCATGGGTGATTTTTATGAATTATTTTTTGAAGACGCGGAAAAAGTCTCACGCATTTTGGGGATTACGCTAACCCAGCGTGGCACCTCAAACGGTGCGCCGATCAAAATGGCGGGCATCCCTTTTCATTCGATAGAACCTTATCTCGCCAAATTGGTGAAGATCGGTGAATCAGCGGCAATTTGTGAACAAATCGGCGATCCTGCGACAAGTAAAGGCCCGGTAGAGCGCAAGGTGATGCGCGTCATCACACCTGGAACATTGACAGATACAGACTTGTTGCCAGAAAAAGCAGAGCGCCCTCTTTTAGCAATGTGTTTAATAAGTCAGCGCAAAACAGTCAACATTGGCTTAGCATGGCTGTCTTTAGCCAGCGGCGCTCTAAAATTGATGGAATATAGTACCGATGAAAAATCGCTACCAGCGCGTTTGCAGCAGGAATTAGAACGTATCTCTCCGGCCGAAGTTTTAGTGTCTGCCGGTGGTTTAATGTTGGAAGAGTTTCAACACGAATTACCAGGCAAATTTTCTGAAGTGCCTGACTGGCATTTCGACCTCAAGCAAGGTCAAAAGTCTTTACAAGATCAACTCGCAACCTCCACCCTGACAGGCTTTGGTGTCGAAAATTTTGGTGCGGCCTTAGGAGCTGCCGGTGCTCTTTTGCGTTATGCCGAATCGACTCAAGGACGTGGCTTAAAGCATGTTAACTCGCTCAGCGTAGAATCTGAAAACGAGTTTATCGGACTCGATACCGCCACACGTCGCAATCTAGAATTAACTGAAACTTTGCGAGGTCAAGAATCCCCTACTTTATTTTCTTTGTTAGATCATTGCCGCACCGCGATGGGCTCTCGTTTATTACGTCACTGGTTGCATCATGCACGCCGTGAGCAACAAATCGCGCGCAGTCGTCATCAGGCGATTGATGCGTTGTTACAAGCCGATGCGACCACGGGTTTATCAAACACGTTAACGTCGATACCTGACATTGAACGGATTACCACGCGTATCGCCCTGCTCTCAGCGCGTCCGCGCGATCTTGCTGCCTTACGTGATGGCGTTCAGCATTTGGGCACAGTTCGCACTTATGTGTCGATGTGCTTGAAAAATAACGAGCCTCAATTATTAACGCAATCACTGACTAATCTCGCGACACCGGTTGAATGTTTAGATTTATTGGAACGCTCTCTGATGCCGCAGCCTGCGACTATGGTACGCGATGGCGGCGTGATCGCGAATGGTTTTGATGCTGAGCTCGATGAATTACGTTCGCTCTCTGAAAATGCAGGTCAATTTTTGATTGACCTAGAAACCTCAGAACGCGCCCGCACTGGTATTGCGAATTTGCGTGTTGAATACAATAAAGTGCATGGCTTTTATATTGAAGTAACGAATGGACAAGCAGATAAAGTTCCGGACAATTATCGTCGTCGCCAGACTTTAAAAAATGCCGAGCGCTATATCACACCCGAATTAAAAGCCTTTGAAGACAAAGCTTTATCGGCGCAAGAGCGTGCACTGGTACGTGAAAAAGTTTTATATGAAAAACTGCTGCAAGATTTATTGCCGCATATTCAAACATTACAGACCATCGCGCACGCGATAGCACAACTAGATGCACTGGTGAGTCTGGCGGATCATGCAATGAAAAACAATTGGTGCGCACCGCAGTTAGTCAGCGAGCCAACTTTAGATATCCTGCAAGGTCGTCATCCCGTGGTCGAAAATCAAATCGAACGCTTTATTGCCAACGATTGCCAACTGTCAGCAGATCGCAAATTACTGCTAATCACGGGCCCGAATATGGGCGGTAAATCGACCTTCATGCGCCAAACTGCGCTGATCACTTTGCTCGCCTATATTGGTAGTTATGTGCCCGCGACCCAAGCGACTATCGGGCCGATTGATCGTATTTTCACACGTATCGGTGCGGCTGACGATCTCGCTGGTGGGCGCTCTACTTTCATGGTGGAGATGACTGAATCAGCGGCAATTTTGCATGGTGCGACAGAAAATTCTTTAGTCTTGATGGATGAAGTCGGTCGCGGCACTTCGACCTTTGATGGTCTTGCATTGGCTTGGGCAATTGCGAGGCATCTAATCATGGCTTCGAAAAGTTACACCCTATTTGCGACGCACTATTTTGAACTAACACAGTTACCAGATATTCATCCAAGCGCTGAAAATGTGCACTTGTCGGCAATTGAGCACAAAGAAAATATCGTCTTCTTACATGCGGTACAAGCGGGCCCCGCATCACAAAGTTATGGCCTTCAAGTTGCACAGCTGGCAGGAATTCCGCAACCTGTCATCCGTGCGGCTCGTAAACATTTAGCTGACTTAGAAGCACAGTCCTTACAAAGTACACCACAGTTTGATTTGTTTGCCAGCAGCGCAGGCAACCGAGATACAGAAAACTTTACCCCCGCAGAACAAGACGACATCATCGAAGATTCTGCATTACTGTTAGCGATGGATGATATCGATCCCGATGCAATGACTCCCCGCGAAGCATTGGACGCTTTGTATAAGTTGAAAGCTTTAGCGAAGCAGTAATAAAACACAATCTACAGTCAGACCAAAACACGATCATGCTAAAACCATGTCGTGTTTCACACTTCACTCTTCACCAAATTTTTGGAATATTTTCCAAATTTTTTCAGAATTTATTTCCGAACGAATTCGCAACTTAATTCTGCATTTGCAGCAGTAATTCTCGCAACGTAATTCGGTTTGTCGTAGGCACAGTTTTCAAATAGTCATTTCCCCGAAATACATGCCAGCCCTGAACATCAGCATTCTCTGGAAATACCTCTAGCTTAGCCTGAAACTCCCAAGTCCCAAACAGGCTATCCAGCTGATCATCGGACTTTCCTCGCTTGACTTCCATCGCGTAAGTAACGATCAAGCCTTGCCGTTTCACAGAACCAAAAATCTGTCCTTGTGCTCTTGTATCGCCAGCTTTCCAGTAAATAAAATCTCGCTCATTGAAGGGCTGACTTTCGCCAGACTTCAACGCGCATGGCGTAGGAAAATGCAGAAAATTGATGACACCAGCATCCCACATCGGCGTCGCAACCGCGTTGGCGATCGACGCGAAATCCACTGGACTCGGTCGTTGCTTGCCAAAAGTCAGATTCAGCCCATTCGACAATTGCAATAATTGACTCATACTGCCATCTACCTCTAGCATTGAATAAGTCGCATTGCTATATAGCTTCCATTCTGCCTTTGCCGCGAGATTGCCGTTATAGGATGTCCTTTGCAAATGCGTAGCATCTTTCCAAGCTAGTGTTTTCGGGCACTTGACTTCTTCAGCATGCAGAATAATGGGCGAAGAAAACAAACACAAACACGGCAATACGTAAGCCAATACATCGCCTAGCTTTCTCATAGCATCATCTATCAACATATCACCTTAATTTCATCTAACGCTTTGACTACTGTTTGGGACTGCATACGACAACGAGCGATGATTCACCCACCTAAAAAGGACTTGCATTATGCGGTTTATGCAGAAAAATCACAAACATGCAGGATGGATTCAAACAACTAAGTCCACTCCCTCGGATCCACCCGATAATAAGTTCTCAGGAGTTCAAACAGGGCAGCATGGTAATACGCAAGTTCATGACTTTTTTTAAAAAATGCCTCACTCGATACCGCAAAAAATTCTGCTGGATTAGTCGCTCCATAAGGGTCAATTAATGTTTCTTCATGCTGGGCAAGCGCGCTTTGCAAGCGTTCAAACTCTTGCGCCATGACGTGCGACCAGCTACGGTAAGCAGCCGTCGTTGGCAAAACTGGTGCGCCATTCACGCTGCCATCTTCACTATCTAACTGATGCGCAAACTCGTGAATCACCACGTCTTGTCCCCTCTCTTCATTATGTGGATTGTGTGCAACTTGATCCCACGCTAATATCACGCGCCCATCGCTCCAAGACTCGCCACTCAAAGTTTGATTAGTGTGTGTCACAATACCACCAACCGCCAATTGCTGGCGTGGTGCAATGAACGCGCTGGGATACACCAAAATATGGGTGAGCTTTGGATACACCTCCATTTCCCTATTTAACAGTAGCAAACAGGCGCGCGCCGCAATAGTCAGTCGAATCTCGTCGTCGATCTCTAGGCCACCGCATCCGACAAAGTTTTTTTCATGCAAAAATTGGCGTATGCGTCGCTTTAATTGCATTTGCAAATGTGTCGGCATACGACTATAGCCGGGCACATTTTGGCGTAGGATTTTAGAATAGGCGGGTGGAAACGCTTTTGCTAATACGTAGCGCAAGCGTAACTTAGGCAATACAAAAAAACCAAAAATAAGTGCGAGAACAATCAGCGCAAGTAACCACATGTTTTTCCTTATTGGAAGATAAACAATTAAAACAATTAAAACAATTACTACTGCTAATACCATTCTCAGTTGGGCATTAAATCGTTGAACTCAATAGCACGTTTTATTTATCGCCGATATTTTGCTCATCCTCAGCATGCACATTCATAAGCTGCGATAATCGGGGCTTCTGCCAATTCCACTACCAGTCTCACTATGCGCAAAGGCATCATTTACGCCGCGGCCTGCTATTCCGCTTGGGGCCTGTTTCCCATTTATTTCAAAGCATTACAAAGCATTCCTTCAATAGAAATTCTGTTACATCGCATGGTATGGGCACTGGTCTTTCTACTCTTGGTACTTAGTGTGCGCAAACAATGGGCTTGGTTAGACGATGTGTTTCGTCAGCCCAAATTACTTGCAGGTTTTGCCGCTAGCGCCGTTTTGCTCTCTGCTAATTGGTTTTTGTATATTTGGGCGATTAACAGTGACCGAATTGTCGATGCCAGCCTTGGCTATTTCATGACACCTCTCGTGAATGTTTTTCTTGGATTTGTACTTCTCAAGGAGCGCCTGCGGACTGTGCAATGGGTTGCAATTACTTGCGCGGGTCTAGGAGTGCTGTGGTTAAGCGTACAAACGGGGCATCCGCCTTGGATTGCTTTGATATTGGCTTCGACTTTTGGGATGTACGGTCTCCTGAGAAAGACTGCCGCCTTAGGTGCCTTGGAAGGATTGTCGCTGGAAACAATGATTTTGTTTCCTTTCGCTCTCGCTTACCTTGGCTATTTAGCGCTGCATGGACAAAGTGTATTTTTGCAGGCGACAACCAGTACACAGATATTGTTATTAACAGCGGGTCCGATTACGGCCGTTCCATTACTGATGTTTGCGGCTGCGGCGCGGCGCATACCCTTGGCGACTTTAGGATTAATGCAATACATATCACCAACAATTCAATTGTTGATTGGGGTCTGGCTTTACCACGAACAATTTAGCCAAGAACGTCTATTGGGTTTTCTGGGAATTTGGTCTGGCTTACTTATCTATTCTGTAGATAGCCTACGACTCAACTTCATGAATAAGGCCACAGCTAGCTAAATGTTGCTTTTAAAACAGCAAAATGTTTTACACTTTTAGGCATTCGATGACAGTCTGATGAAATTTGTTGGCTTTCAGGGTGTTCTGCACAAAATAGGGCAATATTTTTGACATCTGTGTCGGCATTTCTGCGAAAATTCGCATCTTTATTTTTTCGGCGCGCAAGCGGTTTAACACACTGGCCCAGGCGTCTCCCGTAACAGGCTTTTTGGAGACCTAAATGAAATTCCGCTTCCCCATCGTCATCATTGACGAAGATTTCCGTTCTGAAAACACTTCCGGCCTTGGCATCCGTGCACTTGCCGATGCTATGGAAAAAGAAGGCATGGAAGTCTTGGGTGTGACTAGCTATGGCGATTTATCTCAGTTCGCCCAGCAGCAATCGCGCGCCTCGGCTTTTATTCTGTCTATCGATGATGAAGAATTCGGTGAGGGTACCGATGAGGAAAGTGATTTCGCATTGAAACCTTTGCGCGCCTTCGTCGAGGAAATCCGCTACAAAAATGCCGATATCCCAATTTATTTGTATGGTGAAACACGCACTTCACGCCATATCCCGAATGATATTTTGCGCGAGTTACATGGCTTCATTCATATGTTTGAGGACACACCTGAATTTGTAGCGCGCCATATCATTCGCGAAGCCAAATCTTATTTAGATGGTTTAGCACCACCGTTCTTCCGCGCCCTGGTTCATTACGCAAATGATGGTTCTTATTCTTGGCACTGCCCAGGTCACTCGGGTGGCGTGGCGTTTTTGAAATCGCCTATCGGCCAAATGTTTCATCAATTTTTTGGTGAAAACATGTTGCGTGCTGACGTTTGTAATGCGGTGGAAGAGCTCGGTCAATTGCTTGACCATACGGGTCCGGTAGCGGCATCTGAGCGCAATGCTGCGCGCATTTTCAATGCGGATCATTGCTATTTCGTGACCAATGGCACCTCGACTTCGAACAAGATGGTGTGGCATTCTACTGTTGCGCCAGGCGACATCGTCGTGGTTGACCGCAACTGTCACAAATCAATTTTGCATTCAATCATCATGTGTGGTGCGATTCCCGTGTTCTTGATGCCGACCCGTAACCACCTTGGCATTATTGGCCCGATTCCATTGGAAGAATTTTCCATGGAAAGCATACGCAAGAAAATTGAGGCCAATCCGTTTGCCCGTAAAGCAAAAAATAAGAAGCCACGTATCTTGACTATCACCCAGTCGACCTACGACGGTGTGCTGTACAACGTTGAAACACTGAAAGAATTACTGGACGGTGAAATCGACACACTGCACTTCGATGAGGCTTGGTTACCACACGCGACATTCCATAGCTTCTATCAAGATATGCATGCGATTGGCAAAGACCGACCGCGCGCGAAGAAGTCGATGATTTTTTCAACGCAATCAACGCACAAATTATTGGCAGGAATCTCACAAGCATCACAAATTTTGGTACGTGAATCTGAGACGGTGAAACTGGATAAGGATAGCTTCAATGAAGCGTATCTGATGCACACATCAACTTCACCGCAATATTCGATTATCGCCTCCTGTGATATCGCGGCTGCGATGATGGAAGCACCGGGCGGTACCGCTTTGGTCGAAGAATCGATTTTGGAAGCCTTGGACTTCCGTCGTGCTATGCGCAAAGTTGATCAGGAATGGGGGCAAGACTGGTGGTTCCAGGTTTGGGGACCAGAAGACCTTTCCGAAAACGGTGTGGGAACACAAGAAGACTGGATGATCCACGCAGACGACGACTGGCATGGGTTTGGCAAACTCGCGCCGGGTTTTAACATGCTCGATCCGATCAAAGCGACTATCGTGACGCCAGGTTTATCGCTTGAAGGCAAATTTGGCGAAACAGGTATTCCAGCGTCTATCGTCACCAAGTATCTGGCGGAACACGGCGTTATCATTGAGAAATGCGGCCTGTATTCTTTCTTTATCATGTTCACGATCGGCATTACCAAAGGCCGCTGGAATACTTTATTGACTGCCTTACAGCAGTTCAAAGATGATTACGATAAGAATCAACCGATGTGGCGTATCTTGCCAGAGTTTGCGACTGCTAACCCGCGCTATGAAGGTGCTGGTTTGCGTGACTTATGCCAAAGCATTCATGAGGTCTACAAGGCACACGACGTGGCTCGTTTGACGACAGAAATGTATCTGTCTGATATGCAACCAGCGATGAAGCCATCAGACGCCTTTGCCAAAATGGCGCATCGTGAAATCGAACGTGTCTCGATAGACGATTTGGAAGGCCGTGTCACCGCAATCTTATTAACACCGTATCCACCAGGAATTCCTTTGCTAATCCCAGGTGAGCGATTTAACAAAACCATTGTCGACTATTTGAAATTTGTTCGCGCATTTAATGAGCAATTCCCAGGCTTCGAGACAGATTGTCACGGATTAGTCAAAGCTGAAGTTGATGGAAAGCGTGGCTACTTCGTTGATTGCGTACCGCAAGGCGCAGAAAATGTGGAGTGATATCGCATCGGTTATTTATACGACATGAACGATTAGGACCACAAACCCTTAACGCTTATCAAAAAAAGCCGCACTCAATCATAAGTGCGGCTTTTTTTCGGCTGTTTTTCTTTTTAGCAACGCCCTATTCGATATACAATTGGCGCTGTCCACTACTCTCAGTAAAGCGAAGCAATGAGTCAACTCGGTGCATTAACTCCTGTCGATAAAGAACAACTCAAACTTGGGCAGGCCTTACCAAAAGCGATCTTCGATGCTTGGGGCAATATGCTGCATGAAGCTGGTGCAATTATTACCAACATTGATGAATTCAATTTAATTATTGAAGATGGTTATATCGATGATTCTCCGGCAGACGCAGTGCCTGAAGAGCAAACTCCACTTCCGAAAGCAAGCCAGGCTAGCAGTTTTTCACAGCCAGGAACCAAAATTGATCCCAAGCTAGAACCTATCCTATCGACCACGAACTCCGTCGCAACGGGAGGTGCTGATTTAAATAAAGAATCGGTAATGTTGGATTTGGATAGTGTTCGCTGGCATGTTGGAGAGACATTTTTCTTGCAAGTTCATGACAATGCGAGTATTCGATACACTGTACGTTTAATAGGTTTTGTAAAAAATCAATCTATTTTAGTCACGGCACCAAAAATAGACGGGCGTGGTGCGATTATTCGTGATGGGCAAACCTTTATCGTGCGTGCCTTTCCTGGTAAGAAAGCCTATGCGTTTACAGCCTCTGCATTGAAATCCGTGTACACCCCACATGCCTACCTCCATTTATCCTATCCGAAACTTGTACGTTGTACTGCGATTCGACAAAGTTCGAGAGCAACCGTGAAAATTATCGCATCGGTCACCATAGGCAATCCAGAGCAAACGGCCGCAGCAGTCTTAAGTGACATCAGTATGGGAGGCACATCGGGATTGATAAAACAAGAAATTGGTAAGAAAAATGATAACGGCACAATCAAATTTAAGATCACAACGGCTGGTGAAGATGCTTACTTGACCCTGCCAATTATTGTACGATCCATCGTCGAAACCGAAAACACTCAAGAATTTCGCTATGGATTTGAATTCGTTAATATGCCTACACAATCAAAAATCATCTTATCCTCATTCGTGCATCAAACTTTGGCGGAAATTGAGTAAAGTTAGAAACAATTTGTAAAATATTTCCATGCGGAATTGATTAAACCTACAATAACGTGAAGACTTCAGATCATTCAAAGGCGAGTCTGCGTTAAATGCCACTAGCATGGTTTGTCACCATGCAATGGCATTAACTATACCTTGTAGTCGGCTCAGATTATTTGCACTCAAAAACCCAATTGCTCTCCCCCCGCATTTAGTAAGGATCGCATCATGATTGCTCTCCACAAATTTCATCTTCATCATTATTTTTGCGTATTCTTTGTAGCACTACTGACCGCATGTAGCGGGCAAAACGATACGGCTAAATCAATCAGCCCGGCGCCGCTACAGTATCAAGCTCCACCTGTCATTAATACCACCAGCGCTAATTTTAACGGTCCGCGCTCAAACTATACTGTCACGATTAGTCCTACCGAAATCAATGTGATCGATAACGTGGGTAGTGATGGCAACAATCATTTAGCGACCAGCATACAGTTACTCAAATTCAGCGACATCTCCATTAATCTCAGTATCACGAGCAAATCAAGCGCAATATCCAGCGCTGACCTCACATCACTAATTGAACTCTATATCGCCTATTTCAATCGGGTTCCAGATGCCGAGGGACTTGCCTATTGGATAGATCAATTCAAAGCAGGTATGACACTTGATCAGATTGGTGAATCGTTCTACGCTGCCGCAATTTTGTATTCGACACAAACTGGCTATTCCGCGACGATGAGCAATGCCGACTTTGTCAAAATTATTTATAAAAATGTGCTCGGACGCCCAACTCCGGATCAAGAAGGATTAACGTATTGGAGTCAGCGCCTCGATAGTGGTGCAGCCACACGTGGTACCTTAGTTCGCACTATGCTCACTTCAGCACACACGTTCAAAGGTGATGCAACTTATGGGTGGGTGGCACAATTACTCGATAACAAAAATGTCGTTGGCAAAGATTTCGCCGTGAACCAAGGAATCAGTTACATCAACCCCATCGATTCCATCACGAAAGGCATGTCAATTGCGGCTGCTGTTACAGCAAGCGACACCACGGTCGCCAAAGGTCTCATTGATGCCTTAATTGGACTCACCGTTAGCAACCCCACCCAACCTAGTCCGGCGCAGACCGCACGATTCCTTCAGCAAAGCACATTCGGCCCAAATAGCAGCGACATTACGACGGTCGGCAATGTGGGATTTAAGAGTTGGATCGATGCGCAATTTAGTATCGGACAAACTCTGCATCGCAACTATATGGATACCGCCGCCGCGACTTTACCAAAAGGACTCAGTGATCTGAATCAAAATCACTTCTTCGAATCCTTTTGGCAGCAAACCGTTAAAGGCGAGGATCAGCTACGTCAGCGTGTTGGTTTTGCTTTATCACAAATTATGGTAACTTCGTTTCAAGATAGTGGCGTCGCCAATTATCCTCGCGGCGTGGCGAGTTATTACGATACGCTCAATACCCATGCATTTACCAACTTCCGCCAACTATTAGAAGCAGTCAGCCTGCATCCTATGATGGGCATTTATTTGACTTCTTTGAAGAACCAAAAGGAATCTGGTACGCGTGTTCCCGACGAAAATTATGCACGTGAAGTCATGCAGTTATTCACTATCGGTCTGTACAAGTTAAATCCAGATGGAAGCTATGTCATAGAAAATGGTAAGCCAGTAGAAACTTACAATAATGCTGACATCACTGGCCTTGCTAAGGTATTCACTGGCTGGAGCTGGGCGGGTCCAGACAAAACTAGCACCCGCTTTTATGGTGGCACCCCAGACCCCAATCGAGATTGGTTAGCCATGCAGGCTTATCCCACCTTCCACTCCAGTAGTATCAAGTCTTTTTTGGGAGTCACTATCCCTGCGCAATCACCCGCAAATCCAGAGGCAAGTATGAAGATTGCGCTCGATACCTTATTTAATCATCCGAACGTGGGGCCCTTCATTGGCAAACAATTGATACAACGTCTAGTGACCAGCAATCCTAGTCCGCAATATGTGGCGCGTGTAACGGCAGCGTTCAATAACAATGGGCAAGGTGAGCGCGGTGATATGAAAGCGGTAATCCGGGCGATTTTACTCGATGTCGAAGCGCGCAATGATCCATCACTAAGCAATGCAGGAATCGGAAAACTGAAAGAGCCAGTTCTACGCTTGGCTAACTGGTTACGCGCGTTTAGTGCCAAATCAACTTCAGGCTTCTATCGGATTACCAACCTTGACGATCCATTGACCGGACTCGCACAAACGCCGATGCGCTCGCCTTCTGTTTTCAATTTCTATCGTCCGGGTTATGTGCCACCAAATTCAGGCATCGCCGATGCACAATTAGTATCACCAGAAATGCAAATCACCGCCGAAACGTCTGTGGTTGGCTATTTGAACTTCATGCGCGATATCATCGCGAATGGCACTGGTAGCAGTCGCGACGTCAAAGCTGATTATTCTGTCTTCACACCATTAGCAACAACACCCGATCAGTTGGTCGATAAGGTTAACCTCCTGTTGATGGCAAATCAGATGAGCAGCAATCTGCGTTCCCAGATTATTGCGGCGGTTAATTCCATTACGATTCCCGCTAGCCCACAGACCGCAATTGATACAGCGAAACTCAATCGGGTCTACATGAGCGTATATCTAACGATGGCATCCCCAGAATACTTGGTACAGAAATAAGGAGAATACCATGCAACACTTCAATGCCTCGCGTCGGGAGTTTCTGCGTTTATCCTCCTTACTCAGTTCTGCTGGTGCACTCGGTGTAGCGGCCCCATTTGCCTTGAATTTAGCGACCATGGGTTCGGCCGCCGCACAAGGTAACGTGAACGACTATAAGGCCTTAATTTGCCTATTCATGTATGGTGCCAATGATCATGCGAACACGGTTTTAGCCACGGATAGCACTTCGTGGACACAATACACCAATGTCAGAACCACCAATGAGGCAGGCTCAATTGCCCTGCCTGCGGTGGGAAGTAGCGGTGGGGTTTTACCGATAATTCCGAACACCAATCAGGTAGGTCGCACTTTCGCATTGCATCCATCTATGACTGAACTCAAAGGCATTTTTGATGCTGGACGTGCCGCGATTGTTGCTAACCTCGGCCCCTTAATGGTCCCGACGACCTTAGAGCAATACAAAGCTGCAAGCGTGCCGTTGCCGCCCAAATTATTTTCACACAACGATCAGCAATCTTTGTGGCAAGCCTATGCACCTGAGGGGGCAGCTTACGGCTGGGGTGGACGTATGGGAGATTTACTCGCAGCGAACAATAGTAATCCTATCTTTACCGCAATTTCAGCATCCGGCAACGCGGTTTTTCTTTCAGGCCGATCAATCCGACAATATCAAGTAGGTAATTCAGGTGCAGTTGCTATTGCGGGTTTAAGCGGTAGCTTATATGGCTCGACCACGGCCGGAGCTACTTTGCGCAATATCATCAGTGCTGACACAGCAAATTATTTTCAGAAAGAACATGCCGCAGTAACAAATCGTTCGATCAGCGCACAAAGCATGCTGGCTCCGGCGATGGCAGTGGCTGGCGCCGGTGGCATTGCCAATCCAAGTCAATATACAAATCCAAATACCGGCTTATTGGCAAATAATGCGCTGGCAATTCAATTACAGACCGTGGCACGTATTATCGCCGGGCGCAATACACTTGGCGCGAAGCGTCAGGTATTTTTCGTCAGTATGGGTGGCTTCGATACGCATGATGCGCAACGCACCTTGCAAGCCGATTTACTAGCAAAAATTTCCCATGCAATTGCCTACTTCGATACGACGATGGCCAATGTAATGGGTAGCGATTTACGCCAACAAGTCACCTTGTTCACGGCATCTGACTTTGGTCGCACCTTCACCAGCAATGGTGATGGCACAGATCACGGTTGGGGCTCACATCACTTTGTCGTAGGCGGTGCGGTAAAAGGGAAAAATATTTACGGCGATTTCCCAGTGACAGGCCTTAAGCACTCGCAGGACGTGGGGTCTGGAAGTTTGTTACCACAATTCTCGGTCGATCAATATGGGGCAACCTTGGCCAATTGGTTTGGCTTAAGTACGACACAAATTAATGATGTCTTCCCCAATATTATCAACTTCAACAATCGCAATTTGGGCTTCCTCTAAGTTCATCCAAGGAAAACCCATGTCCACATAAAAAAAGCAGAATTCTGTGACCAGAATTCTGCTTTTTTATTCCCTACCGATAACGATACCGGCCTCAAAAGCTCTATGCGACGTGGTCGAAGATCTCAAGCCTTAGGTAAAGTCACCCCGACCTGTCCTTGATATTTACCGCCACGATCTTTATATGAAGTTTCGCAGATTTCATCACTCTCAAAGAACAAAACTTGCGCGCAACCTTCACCAGCGTAAATTTTTGCTGGCAAGGGAGTGGTGTTAGAGAATTCTAAGGTCACATAGCCTTCCCACTCAGGTTCAAATGGCGTGACATTGACGATGATGCCGCAGCGCGCATACGTCGATTTTCCCAAGCAAATCGTGAGGACACTACGTGGAATCCGGAAATATTCTATTGTTCGAGCCAATGCAAAAGAATTAGGCGGGATAATGCAAACGTCCCCCTTAAAATCAACGAAAGACTTTTCGTCAAAATTCTTAGGATCAACGATCGTACTATTGATATTCGTAAAAATCTTAAATTCGTCGGCACAACGAATATCGTAACCATAAGACGAAGTACCATAGCTGACGATTTTTTGACCATTTTCATGACGCACCTGCCCCGGTGCAAACGGCTCTATCATGCCATGTTGTTCGGCCATCCGACGTATCCACTTGTCTGACTTAATACTCATTGTTGTTCCTATTCTTGTAGACTATTCCGATAAGCGTGAATTTTACGTCAAAAGTCATGTAAAAGCTGCCTTTCAGTCGCGAAATTCAGCCTAATTTCACCAGCATTCTTGATTTCAAGCACCACAACTGTATGAATCAATCGCTACATTTTCTGCTGAGAGTCGCTGCTTGGCAAATTCGATTTGATTCTCCTTCACTCGCGGAACGCGATTCTTCACGGCTGTCATCTCCGCCAAGATTGAAATCGCGATCTCAGCAGGCGTTTTACTGCCGATGTATAAACCAATTGGACCATGCAATTTCTCAACTTGTTCGCGACTGACATCAAATTCCAACAAGCGCTCTTTTCGCTTCGCATTATTGGCACGCGAACCAATCGCGCCCACGTAAAACGCCCGCGACTTCAGAGCCTCCATCAATGCCAAATCATCTAGCTTAGGATCATGCGTCAACGCCACTACCGCGCTACGCTCATCGAGTTGCATAGCCAGCACCACATCATCCGGCATCTCACGCACAAGCTGCACGCCTTCGACTTGCCAGCCCTCAAGATATTCTTCCCTCGGATCACAGACCGTGACTTGATAATCCATCCCAACCGCGATAGTCGCCAAAAATCGCGACAGTTGACCAGCACCAATAATCAATAAGCGCCAACGCGGCCCATGTATGGTACGCAACCGATCCTCGTTTATCTGCAAGCCTTCGTTTGCCGCTGCCGTGCTCAAACTGACGGAGCCATCTGACAAATTCAAATCTCGCGCAATTAATTCGTGCTGGGACAAACGCGCAAGCATTGCACCGATCTTACTCTGATGGCTCAAAGGCTCTATCGCTAATTGTATAGTTCCGCCACAAGGCAAGCCAAAACGATGAGCCTCATCCGCACTGATACCATACGTCACAATATCAGGTCGCTGACGCTGGCATCCTTCAGCTTGTACGCGAGCGATCAAATCGTCTTCAATGCAACCACCAGAAACTGACCCAACCACCTGTCCACTTTCTGTAATCGCCAACATCGCCCCTTCGGGCCTAGGACTAGAGCCCCAAGTTTTCACCACCGTCACGAGTTCACAACGCTTGCCCTCTTGCAGCCATTGCTCACACGTCTTAAGCACTTCTAAATCAATGCTATCCATGCTGATGATTTTCCTAAAAAAGAATCAGGCTATTTCAGTAAAACGTTGAACCATTTTTCCACCAACTTCTATCATTTCAAAAAAAACTGAGGCTGGCCGTATCCATAAACTTCCATCAGGTGCCCGATACACAATCGCAGGTTTCAGGTCTGCTTCTTGCGTGGCTTCGCAGACCAATTCATAGATACCGCCTTTGTAATGGCGATAGCGAACTACCTTATTAGCTTTATTTTTCGAAGCTCCTGCAATTTTAAACGCACCAACACTCGTGTTGCTGCCAGCCTTATCGGCCATCACATGATCACGCAAGAATGCTGGCACTTTCGCTGCACTCAATTTAGTAATCTGTCCAAACAAAGCTGGATAAACCATCTCAAATTGGTGTTTTTGCTGCAGGTGAGACGCGATATGTAGCAATAAGTTCGCAGCGACCTCGGCATCCGCTTCCGCTCTATGCGCCTTACCCTTAAATCGCAAACCCAAATCAGCAGCGAGCGGCCCTAGTGAATAGCTAGACATGCCGGGCAAAACCCGTCGCGCTAGTTTTACCGAGCATATCGTGCCACGATGGCGGGCTTTTAAACCTAAACGCTGGGCTTCGGCGATTAGGAATTTCTCATCAAAGCTCGCATTGTGGGCAGCCAGGTAATCGCCACCGATAAAGTCCAATAATGCTGGCATTACTTCTGTGACAGACGGCGCTTGATTCACCATCGCCTGCGTGATGCCGGTCAACTGCGTTATGAAAGACGGAATTCTGACATTGCAATTAATCAAGGACACGTAACGTTCAACGATCTCACCACCTTGTATGCGCAAGGCTGCGACTTCGGTAATACGATCACCATGATCTGGACTAATCCCAGTCGTCTCAAAGTCAATCATCACTATTGGTTCTGCTAGCATAACTCTCTCATCTTTGTCTGTCCGCTTGGTCGGGGAACTTCTGTCGTCTTATGTCACTCAATAACCATAGTTCATAGAAAACTTTAACGGACGCATTCACTCAAAACGTCACAAATTTGCTATTGTAAGCTGTCATCGTGCTACAGCCGACACGACATTACTTCTATTTTGTTTCACCATGCCTAAATCAACACAGTTCCAACTCTTTAGGGATCTTAAAACCCTGTTTTCCTTAGACAAAATTCTCGCTAAAAATGATTTACTGCGAGACTTTGTTTATCGTCGCTTGTGGACTTCGATTCTAATTAGTTCATTTGGTGCGCAAATTACCTTACTGGCTTTGCCGTTAACGGCAGCTGTATTACTGCACGCAACACCGACACAAATGGGCTTACTCACTTTTATGGAGATTTTTCCCTATGTACTACTATCGCTACCATCTGGTGTCTGGTTAGACAGGGTTCAAAAACTACCTGTCTACATCGCCGGTGAGGTCGCTATTTCACTGTCCGTCGCTAGCGTACCCATCGCTTGGTGGCTAGGTTTCCTCAACATGCCTTGGCTCTATTTCGTTGGTTTTGTGATTGGCGCAGTGAATACGACTGCAGGGACAGCAGCGCAAATTGTATTAACACAAATCGTCCCGCGCGAACGTCTGATTGAAGCCCATGCAAAAAATGCACTCGCTACTTCTGGTTCTGAAGTGGCAGGCCCTGCTTCGGCTGGTGCACTCATCAAATTATTAGGCGCACCGCTCGCCCTATTTGCCGATGCGATACTCTTACTGACATCTGCAACGATATTACGAAAGATTCACATCCAAGAAATTCGGGTCGTCGCCTCTGACGCAAATTTTTGGCGCGATTTAAAGGCTGGCCTGAAATTCGTTGCACACAATCGTGTTCTGGTCGCGTTGGCGATAACGGTCGGTATTTGGCAAATGGCCTATAACGCAGCATTAGTTGTACAAATTTTGTTCGCGACTCGCACGCTAGGTTTATCAGAACATGCGGTTGGTCTTAGTTACGTTTGCATGGGCGTAGGCACTGTAATCGCCAGTATCTTTGGAAACCGAATCAGCAAACGCCTTGGGCCGGGCTTATGCATGATTCTCGGGGTTTTACTTTGCGCAACAGGTTGGGGAATATTAGCCGTCGCCCCCGCCAATGCATTTGGCGTAGTCGCATTTGGCATTATGCTCATACTGTATGCGGTCGGTGGCGTGTTTATCTTTATTAACTTTCTGGCATTGCGCCAAGCAGTCACACCCGAACCTTTACTGGGCAGAATTACGAGTACGATGCGCTGGCTAACATTATTACCAGCAGGTCCGGGGGCATTGATTGGCGGCTGGCTAGGTGAACACTATGGCCTACGGCAAGCACTCGGCTTCTCGTGTATAGCAGCACTGCTATTGGCTATATTTGCCTGGCGCAGTAAAACTATACGAGGTATCACAACGCTGCCGCAGCTATAAGCTGATATAAGTAGCTCCAAGCAATCTAAGCTGCTGTCAATCTCATGCGACAGTTCTCATCAATTAGGTTTGCAAAATTTACACTTGACGAATAAAACGCGGGATAATGCAGCCCGCCTATGTGCTTTCCAATTATTCACTCAGCACAGATTAATAAAACTAAAGACGATTTTGAGAGAACCTTATGTCGCAGCCGAAAGAATCGGGCGTTTTCCAGCCTTACATCCCAGCCTCTGCCAATTTGCCGGAATTCACTTTACGTGCGTTGATCATGGGCACGGTTCTAGGCATGATATTCGGTGCGTCTTCGCTCTACTTGGTCTTAAAAGTTGGCCTGACTGTGAGCGCCTCGATTCCGGTTGCGGTCATCGCGATTACCCTTTTTCGCATGATGCACAAAATGGGGGCCAACGATTCCACAATTTTAGAAAACAGCATCACACAGACCGCCGGCTCAGCGGGTGAATCTTTGGCCTTTGGTTTGGGCGTCACCATGCCAGCAATTCTTATTTTAGGATTCGACCTAGAAATCTATCGAGTCATGTTGGTGGCGATTTTAGGTGGCTTACTCGGTATTTTGCTGATGATCCCTATGCGCCGCACGATGATCGTCGAAAAACATCATGAGCTGAAATATCCAGAAGGCACAGCTTGCGCGGAAGTGCTAAAGGCAGCGGCGACTGATTCGTCACGTCAGGCGGCTGGTGAATCGAGTGATCCGAACGCGCAATCAGATGCAAACCGACGCGCCAAAATCATCTTTGGTGGTTTTTTTATTGGTCTCATCTATAAAGTAGGTAATATTGCGCTCAAAGGTTGGAAAGATACAGTCGAATTTGTTTTCCCAGCACCACTCAAAGGTGGTTCTATCGGCACAGAAATTTCACCCGAATTATTGGGCGTGGGTTACATCATTGGCCCAAAAATCGCCTCTATCATGGCGGCAGGTGGCGTCCTGTCGTATATGTTGTTAATTCCCCTGATTAAATTTTTTGGTGATGGCTTACTTAAACCGCTGGCACCAGCAACTAAATTAATCAGCGAAATGAGTCCACACGAAATACGTGGTGCCTATATTTTATATATTGGTGCAGGTGCGGTTGCCACTGGTGGCTTAATTAGCCTTGCACGTGCTATGCCTCTTATCTGGCGCAGTCTTGCCGCTGGCTTATCTGGGTTTGGTGGTAACAAGATAGCATTGACTGATACAGATAAAAAGACAATTCCACGTACCGAGCAAAGCATACACATGAAATGGGTGGTCATTGGTGCGCTCGCGATTATCGCAGTGATTACAGTCGCCACGCCCCTGCACATGAATCTCTTAGGTGCGCTGTTAATTTTGGTGTTCGGCTTTTTATTCGCGACCGTTTCCTCACAATTAACCGGACAAATTGGCCAATCTTCCAATCCGATCTCGGGCATGACTGTTGCCACCCTTTTATTTACTTGCTTGATTTTCTTATTGATGGGCTGGATCGGTGGCCAGTATTACGTGACCGCCCTATCTGTCGGAGCAATAGTTTGCATTGCATCGAGTGTCGCCGGATGTACTTCACAGGATTTGAAAACCGGCTATCTGGTCGGATCAACACCGCGTTACCAACAGTATGCAATTCTCATCGGCGCATTTTGCTCCGCCTTAATTCTAGGTCCGATTTTGCTCAAATTGAATGACGCCAGCACAGTGTATGTACCCATTGCAGAAATTGCACCCGGCTTGCAAACTGATGTAAGTAAGCTGAAAGAAGTCGCACAGTTGCAAGGACCACAAGCGGCACAAGACACTGGAACTTACAAAGTCTGGCATAAGACAGACAATGTTCAGTCACCGGCTGGCAAATATTTAGTTAATGCAAATGGCCAAGTCATGTATCTGGTTGATCCTGGCATTAACGGTACGCATACTAAGCGACCTGATGGGTCTGAAGTAAAAAAATATGATGCGCCAAAAGCAGTACTTATTTCTTACATTATCAAAGGTATCCTTGATGGCGAACTACCATGGGCCTTGGTCTTATTTGGGGTAATCATTGCTTTGACTTTAGAAATGTCTGGTATTCCCTCACTCGCATTTGCTGTCGGGGTATATTTACCATTGGCATCGTCAGCGCCACTGTTTATCGGCGGCATGATACGTTGGCTGGTTGATCTGCGTAATAGTAAATTAGAGAAGAATAAGCATTTAAGTGAAGATGAGCAACAAGCTGCAGGTGATCGTAGTGAAGGTGTTCTGCTTTCTTCCGGTTATATAGCTGGCGGTGCTTTAGCGGGTATCGTCATTGCATTTAGCGCAGGTATTATGACCGATTTCGACAAGAAAATTGGCGACTGGGCGCTGGCAAACAATCCTTTCTTCGAAGGTATGAAGGCAGATGCACTTTCTTTGATCCCGTTCGGTTTGATTGCGATCATGCTATATCTCGTTGGTCGTGAAAAAATAAAGCCAGCGAAACCGAGCGACAAAAAAGCAAGTAACTAAACTAAAAACCAAGCCCAAAATGAGCCAATCTCAAAACAAAAAAAGAGCGACAATATTATGAGCGATACAACTATCTATGATTGCAAACAACAAACCGTTGATATTGGCGACATCGTTCGCATAACCACCTTAAGCAAAGAATTTATTCAGAGTTTTCCGGAAGATGAGAGAATTTTAATTGAATCGATGATGGGCAACTTCTTCAAAATTATTGCGATCGACGAAGAAGGACAGGCCTGCGTGATGCGTGAATGGCATGATGAGCGTGGCCAATTGCAAACCCACGTGATTGCGCTGGATGCAGAAGAAATGGAAAAAATTTAACGTAAAGGTCTCCGTATCGATAGCACGAGTAGTATGCTCGACTACGGCTATCGCTACAGATTTGTTTGCAGCTGTCAGTACTAAATTGGATTTTGAATTGGAATGACCTAGGTTTGAAGTGGGTGGAGAACAAAGGCTGCCCTCCTCACCTACAAGCAGCTATTTTCGATAAATTTCAGGACGTGATTTATTCCGAGTTTCATACACAATCTTCGCATCTTTCATAGCACGATCTAAGGTACGCATTTCTTCATGTTCATCATGCGGGCTAAAATATTCAGCTGCCTGCGCACGCATCACATATTTGATGGCAGCTTCATCGTTGAGCTTGTACATTTCCGTCAAAAGTGTCGTTACTTCGTCCAAGTATTCTTCATAAGTCATGAACTTTTCCATTGCCATATTCCTTTTAACGCTATGTAAGTGAGAGAGGGCTGCATCTTACTCTGATTTAAAGTAAATCTAAGCTCTCCCAATAAAAAAATGCTGACCGCAGCAATGTACTGTGTCAGCATGTTTTTTTCTGAAATATCAAATTGGAAGTGATTTTCTCAGCCGGGTTTATGGTTGCCTTAATGCGCAATCACTTCACGTATTGTTGCGGCGAGTTCTTCCGCAACAAATTTAGCGACATAAGCGTCTGCGCCAACACTACGAACGTGATCCTCATTAGTCGTCCCTGATAATGAAGAGTGAATAATGACAGGCAAACCCTTAAACCGATCATCTTGCTTAATATTACGCGTTAGAGTAAATCCATCCATTTCGGGCATTTCCAAATCCGTCAACACCAATGCCACTTTATCGCGTAAAACTTTACCTTCTGCCAGCGCGTTGGCGTTTAATGCCTGCAACTTATCCCATGCTTCTTTTCCAGTTTTACACATCATATATGGCGCGCCAATTGCGTCGAGAGCCTGCCCAATCAAAGCACGTGCAATAGCAGAATCATCAGCCGCCAGTATCATTGCACCCGGTTTGATTTTTAGTTTTGCGCCTATCGTTTCTGAATCAACATCTTTATTTCCACTCGGCGCAATTTGACGCAAAATTTGCTCGACGTCTAATACCTGCGCCAAACGCGTATCCTCGGCATCACCATCAAGTCGAGCGATACTTGTCACCATCCCGCCAGCTGCACTAGATTCTGCCGACAGCACTTGACTCCAATCTAAGCGAACGATTTCTTCAACCGACTCAACAGCAAATCCTTGAGTGGATCGGGCGAACTCGGTCACTAACATAATATTTAAACCTGTGACTGGCGTACGGCCCACAACTGAGGGTAAATCAATGACCGGAATAATTTGTCCACGCAAATTTACCACTCCCAAGTTGTGTGGCAAAGCGCCTGCTACCGCAGTAATTTCGGGCATCGCAACGATCTCACGCACTTTAAATACATTGATTCCAAATAATTCTGAGCGTTGATTGACGGCATCATTCCCTAATCTGAACAACAGCAGTTCAAACTTATTTGAACTGATCAAGTTGGTACGTTCATCAACCTCATGTTGTACAGTACTCATGTTTATCACCTTTTTTATTTATCTTGCTAAACGTCAATCTAAAGTTACATGCTCTTCTTATTATGCTACTTTTTTCCCAAGAAACACTAATTTCCTAGTTGAAATATTTGATTTTTTTTAGGAAGCAACAAAATTTATTTCCGACGATCTAAGGCACCACGAAAAATCAGGTTTATCCCTTAATCAAGCAGTTATCATTTAATAACTTTATAACAGGGAATATAAGCTTTTCCTGGCAACTTCATTCGAGTCTGCTGCACAAAAGAATCCAACAAAACATCCATCGCGTGCATGATGTCAGGATCTCCACAAATTTCAAAATGGCCAAATTGTTCAATTGCGCGGATACCTTGGTCTTTTACATTGCCGGCGACTACACCAGAAAATGCACGGCGCAAATTCGCCGCTAACAAATGTGCTGGTTGATTTTTATGAAGCGCTAAGCCACGCATATTTTCATGCGTAGGTGCAAATGGATGTTGAAATTCTCGATCGATTTTCAACAACCAATTGTAGTAATAGGCGTCACCATGCTGTTTACGATAAGAACGCACCGTCTTAATACCTGCTTGTACTTCACGCGCTACGGCAACTGGATCGTCAATAATAATTTGATACTTACTTTGAGCTTCTGCTCCCAGCGTCGCACCGATAAATTGATCTATTTGCTGAAAATATTCAGCAGCTGAAGCTGGTCCAGTGAATATCACAGGAAATGGCAACCCTGCATTATCTGGGTGCAACAAAATCCCAAGTAAATAAAGAATTTCTTCCGCTGTGCCGGCACCACCCGGAAACACGACAATTGCATGCGCCATGCGCACAAAAGCTTCTAAGCGTTTTTCGATATCCGGCAAAATAACTAAATCATTGACGATGGGGTTCGGCGCCTCGGCAGCGATAATTCCTGGTTCTGAAACGCCAAGATATCGCCCATTCTCTATACGCTGTTTAGCGTGGCCAATCGTCGCCCCCTTCATCGGCCCCTTCATCGCGCCAGGCCCACAACCAGTACAGATATCCATCGCGCGTAGGCCAAGATGATAACCAACAAGTTTGGTGTAATCGTACTCATGACCGGAAATCGAATGTCCGCCCCAGCATACAACCAGATTGGGACTAATTTGCGGCTGTAACAAATTGGCGTTGCGAAGAATATGAAACACTGCATCTGTCACGCCCTCAGTCGTCTCCAGATCAATGTGCGCATTTCTTAAAATCTCACCATCAATAAATAATATGTCACGAAGCACCGCAAATAAATGTTCTTGAATACCCTTAATCATCACTCCGTCGACGAATGCGCTCGCAGGTGCCGCTTTTACGTCTAACTTAATGCCCCGTTCACGTTGAACAATACTAATATCAAAACTTTTGTAACGTTCCAATAATTCTTTGCCATCATCAAGGCCGCTACCGCAATTGAGAACCGCCAGTGCACAACTGCGGAACAATTGGTAAAGGCCGCCATGGCTGGTATCCCATAAACGTGCCACTTCCGCTTTTGACAAAACCTCCAAGTGTCCGTCGGGGGCTATTTGTGTGTTCATTACTTCGAAATCCATAAACTCATTTCCTCACTATTGTTTTTCGTATATTCGGACATTGAGTATCCCCGTAATTCTTAAAACTTTCAAGTCAGCAACAATAAAAGTGTTGCATAAAAAAAGCCGACACACGGTCGGCTTTCTAAAAATTCAGCAGTGTAATCAACGCAAGTCAAACACGGCCATCGACTCGACATGTGACGTATGTGGAAACATATTCACAACTCCCGCCTTTGTCATCGTATATCCGGCCTCATTCACTAACATACCTGCGTCTCTGGCGAGTGTCGAAGGACTGCATGACACATAGACGATACGTTTTGGCCGAAGTTCCGGCGCTAACTTACCAAGGTCAATCAGCGCCTGACAAACAGCCATAGCACCATCGCGAGGAGGATCGATTAAGAAACGATCAAATTTACCTAAAGCAACAAAATCCTCTGCTTTTGCTTCAAACAAATTGCGTGTCGTAAATGAGGTTTTCGCTGCTAGACCGTTCGCCTTTGCATTATCCAATGCACGTTCCGTCAAGGCAGCACTTCCTTCGATACCAACCACCTCGCGTGCTTGTGTTGCGATAGGTAAAGTAAAATTTCCTAAACCACAAAACAGATCCAAAATTCTTTCATCTTTTTGGACTGCGAGCAAACCTAAAGCGCGAGCTACCAAAACCCGATTGATATGATGATTTACCTGTGTAAAATCGGTCGGTTTGAAAGGCATCTTGACGCCAAACTCTGGCAACAAATAATGCAAATCTGAATGTGCTGGATAGTACGGCTCAGCACTATCTGGGCCAGCAGTCTGCAACCACCATTGAACCTGATGATGATCAGCAAATGCTTTCAATTTTTCTGCATCGCCATCACCCAATGGCTGCATTATACGCAATACCATCGCGGTGACATTCTCACCGATAGCTAACTCAATTTGCGGCAAAGCCTCAATGATAGTAAGTGATGTAATCAAATCACGTAAAGGCATCAACATATTAGAAATATGCGGAGGCAAAATTTCGCACGTTTCCATATTCGCGACATAACGGGATTTTTTTTCATGAAATCCCACCAAAACGATGCCCTTTTTATGTACATTACGCACCGATAAACGTGCACGATAACGATATCCCCAGGTGGGCCCGTAAATCGGACGCATAACCATCTCTGGCTTCACTTTACCAATATGTGCTAAATTATCTTCCAACACACGTTGCTTCATAGCGACTTGCGCATTCGGTTCTAGATGTTGCATAGAGCAACCTCCGCAGACACCATAGTGCGGGCATTTTGGCGTAATCCTCTGAGAAGACTCCTTCACGATCGGTCCGAGCGTGGCGGCTTCCCAGCTTGGCTTTTTACGATAACTATTGAAGCCAACTACCTCGCCGGGCAGAGCACCTTCAACAAATACGACTTTCCCTTGACTTCCATCTTCATTGAGGAGATGACCGACACCGCGCGCGTCCATATCTAAGGAACGAATATTAATTGTATTCATGATAAACAAATGAGGGCGCTAAAGCGCCAAAGGAGGATAAGGGATTTCAAAGATCCAAGATTATACAGTTTTAATGGACAGATCAGAACATTGCACTTAGCTCAGTACACTATTAGTCTGGATCGCACGAAGCCTTATCGTGTTCCATTAAATCTTTATAACAATGCATCGCGGCCAACGCCACGGGAAGCAAAACTGCGCTTCAATTTAATCAAGGCTTCTTGTTGAATCTGACGAACACGCTCACGGGTAATACCCATTTCCTCAGCCAACGTTTCAAGCGTCACAGGGTCATCATTATCAAGGCCGAAACGGCGCATAATGACGATTCTCTGCTTGTCCGGTAATTTAGATAACCAATCACGCACTAACACAGTTACTTCATGGTGCTCTGCTTGTGCATCTGGAGCATGGTCACTATCACCCGGCAACATGTCGAGCAAGCTACTTTGTGGATCTCCATCTAAAGGCGTATCTAGTGACATCGCGTGTTCAGATAATGCAAGAATATCTTGGACTTCATCCAAAGGACGGCTAACCAGATGCGCAATATCATCTACGGTCGCATCCTTACCATCTCGCTGTTGTGATTCCAAGTGATACTTAGCACGTAAGATTTGATTCAGTTCACGCACAACATGTACTGGTAAACGAATTGTTCTCGCCTGATTCATAATCGCACGCTCTATACTCTGCCGTATCCACCAGGTTGCGTATGTCGAAAATCGAAATCCGCGCTCAGGCTCGAATTTGTCGATTGCGTGCATGAGACCCAAATTACCTTCCTCGATCATGTCAAGCAAAGCAACGCCGCGATTGATATAGTGCTTCGCAATTGAGACCACTAGGCGCAAGTTATGTTCGATCATTTTTTGACGCGCTTCAAAATCACCTTGCTTAGCTAAAGTGGCAAAATGCAATTCTTCTGAAGCACAAAATAATGGTCTGGTACCAATTTGATTCAAATAGTGCTGAGTTGTATCGGTCGATAATTCGGCAGCCAGGATGTTCTTAATCTCATCAATTGGCGCAATTGAGACGGACGGAACCTCATCCATTTTTTCATCGTTATCACCCTCATCACTCACTTCATCATCTCGCGACTCAATCAGATTCTCGACATTTATCTCCGACGATAATGCGCCAGCATCATTTTCCAATGTATCGCTTTGCACTTCCTGTTGAGAATATTTATGCATAATCTGAACTTTAGACCAAAAATGAATGAAACAAATTTAAGCGGCACTTAAACGGACAAAGAGGCTATCCGACATTCAGGAAAAATCCTTCGAATTTCAACGTACAGGTAAGAGTTTTAAAGGATCAACCGGCTTACCAGCTTGACGAATCTCAAAGTGCAATTTCACAGTTTCACTGTCGGAATTTCCCATTTCGGCGATTTTTTGCCCCTTACTGACGGTCTGACCTTTTTTCACCAGATTCGCTTTATTATGTGCGTACACCGATAAGTAATTATTAGCATGCGTAATCACCAGCATATTGCCATAGCCGCGCACTGCACCAACTTCATAGATTACTTTGCCAGGCGCTACCGCAACAACTTCTTGACCTAGCTTACCACCAATATCAATACCCTTATTTTTCGGGTCATCAAATGTCGCTAAGACCTTACCATTCGCAGGCCAAATCCACTCAATTGTTTCTGCCACTGGCGCAGCTACCGGTGCACTTTTTTCAGCTGGTTTGATAGCTGGATTATCCAACTTAATTGAGGCCACTACTGCACCATTATCGGCTTTTTGCAGCTCAACCAAATTAGCTTCTGAGTAGGGTCGTTTTTCCCCTTTAGGTGCGGTCTTGTTTGTCGCCGGATTGATCGGATTCAAATTACGAACTTCCACCCCAGAATTATTCGACACGGGTGAAATTTTCACGCCATTTCCGTCCGGTGGACCCATCCATAAGACCTGATCGACCTTAATATCGCTGGGGTTTTTCAAGTTATTCCAAGCTACCAAATCGTTGACATTTAGATTTTGATCTATCGCAATACGCGATAAGGTGTCCCCACGCTTAACAATATAACTTGGGCGTGGCTCAACGTTTTTTGCTGGTGCATCAACCACTGTTTTGACGATTTCTGAAGGCACATCTTTGCTGCGTTCTACCACAGGCGCGTTATTAGGCACACTACTACAAGCACTGAGCAGCCCAAAAACTAAGAAGAAAAAACGATGCTTCACATTAAAAATCCAGCTTTGCTTCATAAATATGTCTTAATTTGTTAACTACAATCATCAGAAGAAAAATTACTCTTGTTCTATGTCTATGCCGAACATTAAATTACACCTTGATGCAAGGGCACGAAATGGCATTGCTCCAACACGGTGCTTTTCCATTCATGTTGCCCTAAACGCTCAATCAATTGCAGCACTTGATGACGACCACCCACCGGCGCAATCAGGCGCCCCCCGATCGTCAACTGACTGAGCAGAGCGTTTGGCACTTCCAATCCTGCCGCCGCCAATATAATACCGTCAAACGGCGCGACTTGTGGCAAACCTAACATGCCATCTCCATAATGCAAACGGATATTTGCGATTCGCATCGGACGCAAATTCGTTTTCGCTAATTCATGCAAGGCTTTAATTCGCTCAATTGAATAAACTTCTTTTGCTACAAGAGAGAGTACAGCTGCCTGATATCCACACCCAGTGCCGATTTCCAAGATCTTATTCAGGCTTTTGCCATTGCGCAAAATCTCGGCCATGCGGGCGACTATATACGGTTGAGAAATTGTTTGATGATGTCCAATGGGCAAAGAAGCATCGATGTAAGCTTGGCTCGCCAAGCCTGATTCAACAAATAAATGACGTTGGATCGCTTGTAACGCACTTAACACTAAAGGATCTTTCACGCCTTGCTGCGCAACGCGCGACACCATGGCTTGCCGAAATTTATCCGACACCATGCCAACTCCGGGCATTACTGGTTTCATAGGTACAGGAATATCCTGTGCCAAACGATTGCCTAAAGCGCGCACCCCTTGTGTATGTTGCTGGTTATTCGCAGCATTTTTGACGGCAGTTTGTGGCATGGCAGTAGATATTTTGCCTTGACGTCCACGCTGATCAACTACGGCAGACAGACTTAATGGGAATCGTTTTTCATTATTACTCATGCCAAATCCACTGCTAACGCCTGCATTTGCTTCAAGTTCGTTAAATCAATTTGCAAAGGTGTCACAGCAACATATGCTTTTGCGGTGGTATCAAAGTCTGTGCCTTCACTGGCGTCTTTAGCCGCACCAGCTGGGCCGATCCAATAGATATTCCTACCGGCAGGATCTTGTGCTTGAATGACTGGCTCAGAACTATGTCGTTTACCAAGTCGTGCAGCGCGAACGCCTAAGATTTTTTCATACGCAAGATTAGGAATATTGACGTTCAGCAAATATGGCTTCAGTAGCGATGGGAAGCCACGCAGCGCCATTTCGGCTGCAATTTTAGCCGCCGCTTCGAGCTCACCCCAGCCCTTATTTACCTGTGAAAAAGCGATCGCTGGAATCCCAAACAAATATGCTTCCGTTGCCGCCGCTACCGTCCCGGAATACAGGGTATCGTCCCCCATATTTTGTCCCTGATTAATTCCCGACACAACCAAGTCAGGCGGTTCATTCATCAGCGCCGTCAATGCGACGTGCACACAATCAGAAGGTGTGCCATTTACGAAATAAAACCCATTGTCTGCGCGGGATAAAGACAGCGGTCGATCAAGCGTCAACGCATTTGAAGCGCCAGACCGATTGCTTTCAGGAGCGACAACGGTAATATCGGCGTATGGACGCAAAGCTTGCGCCAAAGCGACTATGCCTGGAGCTAAATATCCATCATCATTGCTAATTAAAATTCTCATGCGTACATTTTACCTGATGCCCATAATGAAAATCGCCACATGGGCGAATTATTTCAGAGCGTTGGTTTTGCAGCAAAATTCGAACAAATATGGTAAATATTTAAGACAAACACCACATAAGCACATAGCAAACTTAAGACCATTTACGCCATTAACTCAGCCAACTGCATCCCCAAGCCAATAACGATCAATATCTTTCAATCCCCATGTACTAGCATCTTCACGTGAGACAATTTTATCCTGCGCACCTGCGGCGGCCAAATCAAGGAAGGCAGGAGAAATATAGGTCATTGATTTCGTCGAAAAAAATACTCGTACTTTTGGCAACAGCAATGATTTTCCGACTTGCTGTTCGACAACGACACCTAGACGTCCCGATTGCATCTTTACCAAAGTACCTACTGGATAAATACCAATACTACGCACGAAGGCTTGAAACACTGCCTCGTCAAAGTGCCCCCTGCTCCACTCCGACATTTTCTTCAAAGACTCTGCCGGGCACCATCCAACTTTATACGGACGATTCGAAGTAATCGCATCATACACATCGCATACGGCCCCCATTTTGGCATATAGGCTGATTTGATCGCCTTTCAATCCTTTTGGATAACCACTACCATCAACTTTTTCATGATGGTGCAAGCAAACATCTAGTGCAATTTGTCCCACCCCTTTTGACTCCAACAACATGGCGTGTCCGGCGCTGGGGTGCTCTTTGACCGCGACAAATTCTTCATCGGTAAGCCGACCGGGCTTATTTAAAATTCCAGATGGAACTGCCATCTTACCGATGTCATGTAACAAACCGGCCAGACCAGCCTCACGCGTATCTTCATCGCTGAGCCGAAGTTGCCGCGCTAGGGCAATCATCAATGCGCAAACAGCGACCGAATGCATGTAGGTGTAGTCATCTGCCGTCTTAAGCCTTGCTAATCCGATTAAGGCCCCAGGATTACGCATAACCGAATGCGCAATTTCTTCGACCAATGGCATTGCTTGCTCAGCTTCGATTGCATTTCCCATGCGAGCTTCGCTGAACATCGAAAAAACAGCACCTTTAGATTTGTCCACAATCTTTGCCGCACGTCCAATTTCTGCGTCCATCGATACAGACTCGATTTCCGAATAGGTAATGGGTGCCCTAACCTGCGACGGAGATGAATCGGGAGCTTCAGATTTAACAGGTAGTGGCAATTCGGACTTAGTCTCCTCTACCAGAACATCGCAACCTTTGCTTGTATCGATCCAAGCCTCTTGAATGCCCGCTACTTTGATCTTATTAAGAACTGACTGACTATCAATCAAGAAAGATTTTTGCCAAAATGGAGAACTCATCCAAGATGCACAAAGCTCTTGAATATACATCCCTTGGCGAAGTTGGGTAAATTTGATTTTTTTCAGCATGCTTAATCGACATCGGCTCATTCAAGGAATTCTTACTAGCAAACCAATATTTGCAGCAAGTCATCAACTAAAGTTCTTGTGTGAAATTTCAATTTCATTCTACACGAGCGAACAAGCAGAAGTGTGTGCACCGAGGATGATTTTTATTGTTTTGCGGCAAATTTGCGAAATTAAATCTATCTCATTCTATTTCGATTTTTTATTTCAAATCGCTTCGAGTACAACACCCAGAAAAAAATGTCCATCAAAATAGAATTAATAGAATTTTTTCGCCAGATGATCAATGTGGAGCGTTTATTTTCGAAGCAAGTTAAATGAACTAAAGAGGTTTTGCATGGTTGAATTGGTGATGAAACTTAAGTTATACGGATGCTCTGACTTGAATGACTCAAATTCATTCACAATAGAAATTTGTGCCAATTTATCCGCAATTTTCCCCCACAAAATTAATGCTGGGCGAGTTTTCTGTTGAGCCAAAGCGTAAAAAACCACCTGTAAAAATGGTAACCAAGCGCGAGCATCTACTGTGGGCGAAACATCCGCACGAAAAACCAATGAAGCATTCAACATCAAAAAACCCTGCCGCAAGAAATTGGTCTTTAGTTGCTCCATTGTTTGCACGTAATGATCAGGATCTGAACGTAGCTCTTGCACGATCGGCACGATAGTGGCGCTACTAGTTTGCTCAAGCTTAATTTTTTGATCATCTATTAACAACATTTTCACGAAGTTACGAAGAGACGTTGCACGATTAACGGCCTTGCTCAAGCCTGCACTCACATCCCGAGACCAAATTTCATCTACGGCACCGTCCATAAAGCAATATCCAGTTGCGCTCTCGACACGTGGATATGGCCCCTCACCAACTAATACATAGTTAACTTTGTGCAAAGGAATAGAAAATGCCGCAAATAGACGGTGAGAATCTGGGAAAAAATGAGAGTTTGCCAATGCAGACAGATAGTCAGGATGTTGTTGATACACAGCCTCCAAGCCTTGATGCAATACCAAATGCCATGAAGGATCAGCTAGCTGAATATCTTGCAAGAAAAAATCTGGGAAATGCATCGATAAGCGCAATCAAAACCAGATTAGCGACCGACTGGCGCCACAGGAGAAAGAGGTGGTGACAAGGGAGGCACAACACCCTGTGATCTAAAATTAAGCGGGTCATTGGCTTGCGTTGATACAATGCCTGCGTGCGGAGCTGGAACTGGCAATTCGATGCGACGAGAAATGCCGGACTCGCTCACAATGACATGGTCAGAGTGAACCTCTTTCAGGCTCACTCCTGCCATCAACTCTTTACCAACTCCAATTGTAAAATTTGGTTTACCTTCAATCACAATTATTGCCACACTGTCACTCGCACGAGGTGCGACGATCACGCCCTTCAATTGATAACTACTAGGTGCTGATTCCGTTCTTGCAGGCGTGCCAAATAAATTGCCCCACTGCCCAACGTTGGGTTCAAAGCTGTCAACGATAATTGGAGCTTGCATAGGTCTTATTGTCGGTTTAAATATTTGCAAACCCCAATAACTTAGCAACACACAAACTAAGGAAAACAAAATAATATTAATGACTAATGGAAGACGCTTCATGATGTTCTCACTGTAATTCGTATTGTTGATTCTTTGCAGATGATCGGTAGGTGATCACAAACGGTTTATCTGACCAATTGGTTAATTTCGATGATAGGCATCAATACCGCCAACACGATCAACAACACGACTACCCCCATTGCCAAGATCAGGAGCGGTTCAAGCAAACCCGCAATTGTCAACGCCCGCCGCTCTAAATCTTGTTCTTGCGCCGACGACGCTCTTTCTAACATTGCCGGCAACTCACCCGTTACTTCACCTGCTCGTATCATATGAATCAACATAGGCGGAAAGTGCTTATGTGCCGAGAGTGCACGTGCCAGACTGACACCTTCCCGCACACTATTAGTTGCCTCCTCGACTTGCTCCCGCATTGCCACATTCGATAGCGTTTCGCGGCTAGTCTGTAGGGCTTTAAGAATGGGAACTCCAGAACCTGTTGTAATTGACAGAGTACTAGAAAAACGTGCTGTATTTAAGCTACGTTCAAATTTTCCATACATGGGAGCATCTAGCAACCATGTATGCCAACGCATCTTAATTTGAGGATCTTTTAAGGCACGTCGGCAAGCAAAAGTAACCACAATCACGACAATCGCCACCAACCAACCATAGGCTCGTACAAAGTCAGAAATAGCCAACATCACCACCGTCAACAACGGCAATTTTTGCTTGGTGTTGGCAAATACGGATACGATTTGCGGCACCACGTAGGTCAACAAGAAAATCACGATGGCAAACGCCACAATTGTCACGATGGCCGGATAAGTGAACGCCAGCTTCACTTTTTGCGTTAAGGCATTCCGTCGCTCAATATAATCCGCTAAACGTGACAAAACTCTAGACAATTGCCCGATCTGCTCACCAGACGCAACCAATGCGCAATAGATATCCGTGAAATCGTTTTGATGCTGCTTTAACGCATCAGACAAGGCCGATCCTGCCAAAATTTCTGAACGAATAGAGGCAACCAAGTCACGGATATAAACACGTTCAGCTTGTTCTAACAAAGCCGAGAAGGCTTGCTCCAAAGGCAAACCAGCTTCCAACAGGCTCGATAATTGTCGCGTAAATAATGCCAATTCGACGTTTGACAAATGCTCACTAAATAATGATTTTCCGCGACGCCCTTCGCCCGTTTGGTTGACAATCAACTCTACCATGACTGGCACTAGGTGCTGCGCCCTCAAATCAGAACGCGCTGCACGTGCACTATCTGCGGTCAGTACACCTTTTTTTGTTGAGCCATTGGGATCTACGGCTTCATATCGGAATGCGGGCACAGTCAGTGTCTCTCTTGATTTATTCTAGGATTACTTGTTTTGCTTCAGGCTTGCTCTTCACTTACTCTTTAGTCACGCGCAACAACTCTTCTCTAGTCGTCACGCCCGCATCCAGCCAACGCTGCCCATCTTCCCGCATAGTCTTCATCCCATCGCCTTGTGCTGCCAAACGAATTTCTGCCTCTGAGGCCTGATGATGAATTTGCGCGGAAATCGCTTCAGTGGTGAGCAATAATTCGTAGACGCCAACTCGTCCTTGATAGCCAGTATGTCCACAGTGTTCACAACCAACTGACTTCCACACGTCGCCCTCGCGCACTTTGCAATGTGTGCAAAGTTTGCGCACTAAACGTTGTGCTACGACGCCCAATAGTGACGAGGAAAGAAGGAAGGGTTCAATACCCATATCCAATAATCGTGTGACTGCCGCCGCCGCATCATTGGTATGCAAAGTCGCCAATACCAAATGACCTGTCAGGGAAGCCTGTACCGCAATTTGAGCCGTTTCCAAATCACGAATCTCACCAATCATGATCACATCTGGATCTTGTCGAAGGATTGCTCGCAAAGCTTTTGCAAAGCTCATATCGATCTTTGCATTCACCTGAGTCTGACCGATACCAGCCAACTCATATTCGATTGGATCTTCTACCGTCAAAATATTGGTAGTACCAGCATTCACACGCGATAAAGCAGCGTACAAAGTCGTCGTTTTACCTGAACCGGTTGGACCTGTGACGAGCACGATACCATGGGGTTGCGCAATTAATTGATCGAACTGCGTCAACACATCGGTACTCATACCGAGATGAGTTAAATCAAGCTTACCAGCTTCCTTGTCGAGCAAACGCAACACCGCACGTTCGCCGTGTCCCGTCGGAAGAGTCGAGACGCGCACATCGACTGGTTTGCCACCGATACGCAAAGTAATCCGACCATCTTGCGGTAAACGTTTTTCGGCAATATCGAGTTGCGCCATGATTTTGATACGCGACACTAATGAAGCATGAATCGCTTTCTTGGGGCGAATGACATCACGCAAAGCGCCATCAACGCGGAAACGCACTACAGAAATTTGTTCGAACGGTTCGATATGAATATCGGATGCGCCTTCACGCAAAGCCTGCGTCAATAAGGCGTTTATCATACGAATTACAGGGGCATCATCGGCTGATTCGAGCAAGTCTTCGATCGCCGGCATGTCTTGCATCAGTTTCGCCAAATCCATATCGGATTCGACTTCACCAACGACATCAGCCGCGTCGCCACCAGAGCCGGCATACGCACGTGCAATTTCGAGTAATAAATCTGCATGTGGCAATACATCCAGATGAATCCGTCCAAAGCGACGCCCAGCTTCTAATATGGCAGCTTGACGGGTCTCACTAGACACTTTTAGTTCTACCGGAGCGCCTTCTAAATCCTCACGACGATTCGCAAGGATTGAGAAATCACGCGCAAAGGCGAAAGGCAATAATCGATTTTCTGACATACGATTTACTTGTCTTCTTTTTTAGTGGATTTGTTTTTGTCCGCAGTCGAAGACGATGACTCAGGTGTAATTAACTTCCCCTTCTCAAGCGTCATCAAAGGAACATCTGTTTCATTTTCCATGCTGCGCAAATATTGGGTACGCAGGTAGTCATATCGATCAAGTGATACGTTCTTGCTATCTTCTGCATTTCGAATGATTGTCGGACGTAAGAACACCATGAGATTAACTTTGTCGCGCTTTTTCTGCTGATATTTGAACAAATTACCCAAGATTGGGATATCCCCAAGAAATGGTACTTTATCTTCCGCACCTGAAGAGTCGTCGCGAATCAATCCACCCAAAGCGATGACTTGGCCATCCTCAACCAAGACATTCGTCGCAATCGAACGCAAGATAGTTGTAATCCCAGCACTACCTGCAACCGGCGTCTTGCTTACACTTGACACTTCCTGCGCAATCGAGAGCTTGACGGTGCCACCCTCTGATATCTGCGGCTTAACTTTCAGCTTGATCCCAATTTCTTTGCGTTCAATGGTTTGAAATGGATTTGCTCCGGCTGTCCCTGAGGATGCACTCGTATATTGTCCAGTCACGATGCCGACGGTTTGTCCGTCCACGATAGTCGCTTCTTCATTGTCCAAGGTAACAAGATTCGGCATAGAAAGCAGATTCGATCCGCCATCGCTTGCCAGTGCTTTAACTAAAGCACCGATTCCCAATTGACCGCCAATTTGACGAAATAGTCCAATATTGAATCCTGACCCCAGTACCGCAGCTTTCTTAGTAGCATCGCCTACTGCAAGATTGACTAGATTGCCTTGATTTGCACTTGACGCTCCTAAGCGGTAATTACTTGTACTGTCGCCTGTTAGCCCTGCCCATTCAACGCCTAGCTCAGCGGATTTACTTGCAGACACCTCAACAATAATTGTCTCAATGTAGACCTGAGCCCGTCTCGCATCTAGCTGATCAATTACGCCTCGCAAATTCTTATAAACGGCATCACTGGCGGTAATAATTAACGTATTCGTCGCCTGATCTGCCTGAATAAATCCACCTGCACCGCCACTCTGACCTTGACTATTACTATTATTACTAATGGGCAAACTCAAGTTCGATGAAGTGGAACTCAAGGCAGAATTATTTCCTTGGTTCGAACTACCTCCCACTCCAGGTTGTGGCGAGGTTCCAAAACTGGAATTATTATTTGCACTGTTTGAATTAGACGGGAGCGAACTGTCACCGCTCAAAATGGATCGCAGAGTCGCAGCCAACTTCACCGCTTCTGCATTTTTCAAATAGACCACATGGACATTGCCAGGCAACGACGTAGGTTGATCCAACTTCAATACCAAGGCTTTCACCAAATTGGCGCGTGCTACTGATGGTGCCTTAATCAAGACAGAATTCGTACGAGAATCTGCCAAAATAAGTGTACGACCAGCATCTGCACTAGCCTGATTACCTTCACTTAAACGGGTCACCATGGTAGCCACATCGGCAGCTATCGAATGTTTAATTGGAATGATTTCCAACTCAGGATTCGAGGGCACGTCCAACAGAGCTATCACCTCTGCCATTCGTCGCATGTTGTCGGCATAGTCAGTGATTACGATGGAGTTATTGCCAGGATTCACGTTAATCACATTGTTCGGTGAAATCAAAGGACGCAATGCGGTCACAATATTATTTGCGGCTTCATAATTCACTCTAAAAACTTGCGTAATTATCTGGTCGCCTTTAATACTTTTTACCTGTGTCGGACCACCCTGCAATTTGGCATCAGCTTCTGGCACGACTTTTGAAAACCCATCAGACGTGACCACGGCAAAACCTTGCATACGCAAATTCGAAGTCAACAACTTAAATGCCTGGTCTTTAGTGAGTGGCTTTTCCGAAACCAGTGTCAATTGACCTTTAACCCGTGGGTCAATGACAAAAGTCGTACCGGTATAATGCCCAACAGCCTTAATCACTGACTCAATATCAGCGTTCACAAAATTCAAACCAGCGGCATTTTGATTGGCTTCTTGCGCAAAAACGAGAGGTGAGGTAACGCCCCCAGCAGCGCCAACGGTACTGATAACGCCGATAAATGCTGCGTGTATCATCACACCCAGCCATTTTTTTGTACCAGGGCTATGTTTATATTTTGTCGAAGTGTTGATAGTATTCTTCATGCCAGTTGTCTCATTTATATTCTAAAGCGATGATCTGTTTGTCGCCTTCTTGACGACGCCTCCCAAGCAAATTCAATAAATTTGCCATTTTTTCTTCTTGCCCAGCCTCGGCATATGCCTTGCCAGAAAACTGAAACTTTCCCTGTTGAAGTGCTCCAGTGCCTTCCAACATCATTGGTCCCTTACTGGTAGTCAAAACCAAGTTCGCCTTCTCGCCACGCCAATCAAATTCCATTGCGTAACTCCCCAAAGGTTTAATCGACGATGCGCGTGACGCCATTTCATTCATTTCCAACTGAATGTGGCCATTCAAGAGGGTTTTTCCGTTGATTAAACTTACTTCCAACTGCCCCCAACGCAAACTAATTTTGCCACTCGGCCCTATCGTATTGAGCGGAGCACCCAACCCTTCTAATCGCTCAGGCGGCAGATTTAGGGTATTGGCGCTTATCTGCCACTGTTGAAAACTACCATCAATTTTCAATGGTGCGGACATTACCGAGGAGTTCTCTAATACCACAGCCACCTGCCCCAACAAAATCGTTGGCGAGATTTGCCAATTAAATCGTCCGGGAAATAATGGTGTCACCGCAGACTTGCTGTCGACCGCCACACCAACGAAGGCAGAGCCTCGCCAAAAACTTCCCTGAATATCACCTAAACTCACCCTTCCCATGGTTTGTTTTTCTAGAAACGATCCAACCCAACTTGCAGGAAGAAAATATAATACTGTGCCAAACACACTAACAATACCAATCAAAAACAAACCAAAGATCGTTTTTCTTTGCATACTAATTACCAGACCTCTGCTGACGTAAAGTAATCACCGCACTCACTTGACCTGGCTCTGCAAGCGAGGTCAACTTCACTTCATCAACTCCTAATCGCGCTGCTTTTTGCATTTCCAATATCCATTCCATCAAATTTGCATACGCAACGACATTCACTTGAAAACGCACAATATCGTTCGATACGGTCAATGATTGTGTTTTGATATTGCGTCGCGTCAAAGTCGACTCGATCGCTTCACGAGTTACCGCTGGAATATTTTCCGCCATAGTCTTTGACAAGGCACTGTATTGCGAGGCCATATTCGCCATCGTCGCAGCTTGTAACTTCAGAGTTGGGGTAGAGTTTTCAAGATTCTTAATATTGCTCTGTGCCGGTTGAATTCCAAACAAATACAATATGCTCGCAATCACTAGTATGGCAACACCAAGCAAAATACGTCGCTCGCGCAACTCTCGTTTATTCCAATCATCACGCAATTTATTGACTATTTCGACAGCCGTCATCACATACCACCCACATCAGAAAAAACTTTTAACGAACCATCTTTTACTTCCAGCTTCAGATTACGCTCTTTAAGTAAGGGGCGAAGTTGCTCAACCCGAACGTCAGCCATACTCTTCGGTGTCACAAATAAACTGCGTTCCCGATACTCAACACTTGTCACCGTGGACGCAGGCTGTGCTGGATTTAATTGATCCCATGCCATGGCAAATTGCGCACTCAACACCAGAAAATCATCACTACTAGATTGCCCTGCCACTTTTTTTGCCGCATTAATTTTTTGCTGCATTTGAAACAAAGGATCACGTGAGGCGGGCTCTTTTGGAAATGCCGACTGATAAGTAGCCTGAATTGAATCACGGATAGTATTGGCCTCACGCTGTAAACTCCACCATTTCCAGTTTAAAGCGAACAAACTAACCATAACCATAAATACGATCATCGACACAGACCAACGCCATTTGAGCCAATCAAAACTTTGCTTTCCATCGGAACTTAAGAACGCTAATAAGTCGATGCTACGATTGGAAACTCCGCCAATTTTACTTTTCCAATCAAGTGATGCCAGCTGCACTTGTCTACTCCCGTCATTTGGCGCAATAAATACTTGCCGCAACGCGGTTTCCAAACTTGGTTCTACATATATCTGCAAAGCTTCTTGAGGAGCAAGAATATTAATTGCTGCAATTATCTGTTGAACGGTATGAGATTGATCAATTGCTGCATTTGGCACATCAATACTTAAGCCAGAAGCGATCTGATCCGCGCTTCTCACAGAGATCTCAAAAATTTGGCTCTCAGCCGGTACTGATTCTATCAAGATAGTCGCTATCTCAGCGTGCTGACTCAGGCTATCGGATAAAGCGAATGCCGAAACTTTGGTGGCACCAAGCTGCACGCCAAATCCAAATATTTGCTCAATCCAAGAGCGCGTGACCACAGCGACATAGCATTGTCCTTTCACTGGCGGACTCGGCACAAATAGTAAATCCGCAGACTCTGTCAGTAATTGCTCTTCTAACAAATTGGGAATAGCAGCCTTCAATTTCGCAAACGGCATGGGTGGTACTGCCACTTGCAAAAAATTGACATCACTGGCCGAAACCAATAAAACCGTTTGATCAGCTTGATGTACCAAAGACTGCAAATTCGCGAATGCATGGCGACCTTGCTGCAGTATATTTTTCTCAGCAGAAGCAAGACAATATGAAAATGACTGCTCACCCCATCCGCCCAGTTTATCCGCGACTGTTCGTGGAGGTAATTGTATATAAAGCGTGCTTGCCATGTTCTCCTACACCTTCTTGCCGAATTGAGTTTTCATATTTTTTGATACTTTAATTTTCACGTAGACTCAATTTTCTTTTATCCACAAAATGCGCGTCCCTACGTCATCCCGTTCTAACAATGCATCGACTTCTAATAAAGAGCGATTCAACTTCACCTTTCCATTGACCACAAAAAAATTCGTTTGAAACTCTAAGAAATTGACATCTGTATCTTTTATTTTGTCTGGAAAATTCAACTTAAATCGAGAAAAATCCAAAAAATAAGCGCGATCTCGCGTCGCAATCATTAGCGCCGCATCGCTCATATTCACATTTTCCAAACGAGCGGAAAGCACCTCTGCTGTGGTTGTATTCACGTTAATCTTTGTCCACCTCGGCAATACGGTAACAAAATTTCGCAAACGCGCAATTATCAAAGGATTGAAACCTGGTACCGCCAACAGATCTTCGATTTGACTAAACTTCAAGAATTGTACTTCGGAATTGGAACTTGTCGATAGACCAACAGTTGAATCTCCGCCTCCAATCGTTGTTTTTGTTCCGCCAGCGCCACTACCAGTTTGACTTCCTTTCGAACCAGTCGGATTTTGGCCAGTATCGGGGGCCCCTGGATTTTCGGGACCGACCAGCAAGCGCTCTTGGGTCATTGCGATCTGAACCGCTACTTGTTGCGCCAACCCTGGATCCAAATGCAGATTGCTTAGCAGCTTAGAAAAAACAACTTGTTCACGGATATCGACTTTTCCGTTAACAGCCAAATTCGTCAAATTGAACTTCGCTTGGGCATCGCTAATTTGGCCAGATAATGTGGCATCACTGTCTTCAACTTCCGTTCTTCCATTTTCGACATATTGATCCAAACGCGTATCACCCAAGTTGACCGCCCACGGCTCCCCCAAATGATCTACCTTACTAATGCGTCGATCTTCCCGCAATATCAATCCTGCCCAATCAAGGGCGCCACGCAATACCCATTTTTTCTGCAATTGAAAACGTTGATTTTCTATCGAGCGAACCTGTACCTGTTGCTGCCAGAACAAACTAGCCACTATCGTAATGGCGAGAGTGGTTAATAGTAGTGCGGTGACTACCGCGACTCCAGATTGTCGGCGCCGGATCAAGCGATGCATCATGCGGCTCCCAGCAAGAAAATCTTCAGCATAGGATTTTGCTGCCCGACCAATTGCATGGTCACTTCTAGACCTGTTTTTCGTGGAACACCTTTGCCTGGCGTCTGTACGCCTGCACTCGGAGTTACCGCAGAGATATCCGTGCCCGCAACACGCCAGCTATTTTCATCGCTATTCCACGTGCGCATTTGAAAAGTGCTGACGTCGGTTTGCAACTTAACGACAGGCATATTATCGCTGCCATTAATCGCACTTTGCCAATAAGAATCAAGAATTTTCAAGTCTCGCGTCGCCACCGACTCACGTCGACTGAACACACCATTCTGCACCTTATACGCGACCACTTGCAATTGCGGTGCCTGATTATCTTCGTACACTGTTCGAATTAGAATCAGTTGCGTATCAATCGCACGTAAATTCTCACGTCGCGGCAATGCAGCCTCACTGACCAAGTGCGCGCAATCATTCTCTAATTGCACGAAACTAATCTGTGTGCCTCGACTTTGCTCTAATTCGCGATTTAAGGTTTGGCGTGCACGGATAATACTATCCAAGCCACTCCACCCCATCACGGCGATAATTGCCAAAATAGCGATGGCAACCAATAACTCGATTAGCGTAAAGCCGCTTTGCGCCGGAAATTTATTGTGGCGCATTTGGAACCACCTGAGTGAGCTTTGCTAAACGTCTTTGCAGATTACTGGCATCAAAAACCAGAACCTCAACTCGCCGAAATGAAGGATTTGGCGTTGACAACACATGCTCCTCACAAAGCAAATTTAGTTCGCCTTGAGGACATGGGAAACTACGCTCACCTATTTCCGGCCATTCTTTACCTAATCGAATCTGCGCCAGACGATTCTCTGCGGACCAGTTAGCCATCATCGTAGCGCGTAGTCCACTGCTATTTTGCGCCAGACTGGCAACTGCCCGCAGGCTTGCGCCTAACACAGTGCCCACAATGACTAAGGCGACCAACACCTCCAAGAGAGTGAATCCATCTATTTTTCTGGGGAAATTAAGGTGTCTAGTCATGGATATCATCCTTCACTCCACAACGAAATGACCAACGCCATCGGCGTTAATTGAGACTTGATCGGTACCGACGCGTAAGACTATCGTAAATGGTCGACTGACTGGCTCACGGCCAAATACAATGCGCAATTTTTCGACTGCAGTTACGTCGTTGGAAATAATACTAAGTTTGGTTTCTGGGAACGTAAATGGGCGACCTCGTAAGGTATCCAAATCTACAATGCGCTCCCATTTATTATCATTCAAAACAAGGAACTGATAGCCCTGCTCAAATACTTCAAACGCAGTTTGGCGATTACGCACGATCGCCTCTTCCCTGGCTAACTGGAGCAATAATGAAATACGTTGAGCATCTGTTTGCAGTCGTTGATGGATGCTTTGCACTGCATTCAAAGAGACAGCACCCAGCATGATACCCATGATCACCAAGACCACTAAGAGTTCTAGCAGAGTAAAGCCAGAATTCCTGCGATCTCTTGATTTAAATGACACCGCCACAGGATGAGAGGTTACAGATCCCACGAACCGATATCAGCATCATAACCAACGCCGCCCGGTTTTCCATCTTGACCATAGGAGAAAATCTCGACATCGGACTTCAATCCAGGGGACATATATTGATATGGATTACCCCAAGGATCTTTCGCCAATTTAGAAATATAACCTTCAGTTTTATAGCCGTTCGCAGCCGGGCCGGACGTAGGTTTGGTAATCAAAGATTGCAAACCTTGCTCCGTCGTTGGATAGCGCAAATTGTCCAGTTTATACATTTTGAGCGCGCCTAACATCGTTGAGATGTCCTGCTTAGCCTGTAGTACACGAGCATCATCAGTGCGCCCCATCAGCTTTGGCACGACCAAACTCGCCAAAATACCCATAATGACTAACACAATCATAATTTCGATTAGGGTAAAACCTTTGGCGAAAATCCCCGCCCTATTTTCTTGATATTTCTTTTGATCCATAGCGCCTGAAATCTTCATCACATTCTCATTACGTTGAATTACAAATTCGTATTAAACCACTTTAAAAATAATTATTACCCAACCTTTAGTGGCAATTATCGCAAAAAAAACTTTGCAACCCTAAGGTCTAAAGAATAACAAAAACTTACGATAGAAATCCTAACATGAATTAATCAAAAATGTCGTATTTCGCTTACTAACAAAGCAATTATTCTATTCCCTGCACATTCATAGACTTTTGATTTGACAATCCATAAATTTTACGTCAGGCGAATCTCAGCGTTAATTACGACGCGGATACCCTTCTTTCAATATACGCTCCCAAACCAAATCCTTTTGCTCCTGCGTCATGAATACCCAGTCAGCCACCTCTGCCACCGTTCGACCGCAACCACGACATACATCATCAAATGTAGTCGAGCATACGGCAACACACGGGGTATCAGGTCGATTATTTTTTTCCATTACGATCATTTCAATTTAAATTTTACCCAAACTAGTTTTTCACACTGCCGGTACCGATCATGGCGGCGAAATTATTACAGTGATTATTTTTATTAGACCAACAGAATGAGACAAGCTGATTGACCTAATTGTAAATCATCCGCAAAATCAGGCATCGCTAAAAACCACGTCACTCAACATAACAAATTTCATCTCACTCAACAAACAGCGTACATCAAAATGACACAAGACTTCTTTCAAGCTTTCATTCTCCTTATTCTTGTCACTGATCCATTTGGGAATATTCCCATTTTTGTCAGTGCCCTCGCCAACGTCACTCCAGAACGACGCTGGCGGGTCGTCGTGCGAGAATGTGCGATTGCCTTTATCTTACTTTTACTTTTTATGTTCTTCGGCAAACATTTTCTACATGCATTGCAATTATCTGAAGTTGCTTTGCGCATTGGCGGTGGTGTGATTCTGTTTTTAATTGCCTTACGCATGGTATTTCCGCAAGAAGGTGGCGTTTTTGGCGGCACAGAAAGCGATGGCGAGCCTTTCATCGTACCCCTTGCCATCCCAGCCTTAGCAGGGCCGTCATCACTAGCTACCGTGCTATTATTTTCATCCGACAGTCGCTCTGACGTGATGATTCATGTCGGCGCACTCGTCGCGGTTGCTTTGGTCTGGCTAGTTGTATTACTTGGCGCTGAACGTATGCAGCGTGCTTTGGGCGAACGCACGATGACAGCGGTTGAACGATTGATGGGCCTGATTCTGACCGCCATGGCAGTCGAAATGTTGTTAGCAGGCATTCGTGATTACTTAAAGACTTTGACTTAAAACTTCAACGCAAAATTTCAATCGAACAAAACATCCAGAAAAGCAGCACATTCAAATAATGTGCTGCTCTTTTAGATTTTGTATTTGCTCATCTGTATAACCAAGCCCCACCAAAACTTCATCCGTATGTGCGCCCAACTCAGGCCCTAGCCACAAAGTCTGACCTGGAGTCTCAGACAACTTAGGGCTAATTGCTGGCAATTTCACTGGTGTACCATCCGCAAATTGATGCTGTTCAAACATATCGCGTGCTTGAAACTGTGTATCACTCATCATGTCTCGCACCGAATAAATTTTTCCAACAGGAACATCGGCTTTGCGCAAACACGCCAGGGCTGTGTCTATCGTCTGGGTATCACACCAAGTTTGAATCGCAGCATCAATCTCATTGGTTCGTGGCACTCGCCCGTCATTACGCTGCAAGCTCACGTCATGCGCCAGATCAGCGCGGTCAATTGCCAACATCAAGCGATGAAAAATCGCATCGCCATTCCCAGCGATTACAATATTTTCACCTTCGCTAGTGGTGTAAGTATTCGAAGGAACAATGCCAGGCAAAGCGCCACCAGTGCGTTCACGAACAACGCCTGCGAAGTCAAATTCTGGCACCAGTGACTCCATTAAATTAAATACGGATTCATATAGCGCAACGTCGACCATCTGCCCCTGTCCGGCGATCAAATCACTTCCGACTTTACCATTCCAACGACCACCCGTTACATCACGATGACGCAACGCCATCATCGCGCCGATCACACCATGCAAGGCTGCAACTGAATCACCAATCGAAATACCAACCCGAACTGGTGGCCGATCTGGATGACCGGACACATAACGCAAGCCGCCCATCGATTCGCCAATTGCACCAAATCCAGGCAGATCACGCATGGGGCCCGTCTGACCATAACCAGACAAGCGAACCATGATGACGGCGGGATTGATTATTTTTAATTGATCATAGCCAAGCTGCCACTTTTCTAATACGCCAGGGCGATAATTTTCGATGATGATGTCGGCGTCGAGCGCTAGTTCGCGCGCAATTTTTTGCGCTTGCTCGGACTTCATATTCAACGTCACGCTTTTCTTATTACGCGCCTGCACACTCCACCATAAGGATGTACCATCCTTCAACACCCTCCAGTGACGTAAAGGATCACCACCATCGGGCGCTTCAATTTTGATTACTTCTGCGCCGAACTCTGCCAACATGCGCGCGCAGAATGGGCCTGCAATCAGAGTCCCCAGTTCGAGTACCTTAATTCCTGCTAAGGGGCCAGGTTTTGTAGCTGTGGAATTACTCATCATGTCACTCTACGGTCTAACATAGCACGTGCTATCGTACCTGGATCAACATACTCCAGTTCGCCGCCAACAGGTACCCCACGCGCCAATCTACTCACATGCAATCCACGCGCTTTTAGGGTTTCACTGATGTAATGCGCAGTAGCCTCACCTTCGTTGTTGAAATTTGTCGCGAGAACAACTTCTTTTACCACTCCATCGGTCGCACGTTGAATTAATTTTTCCAAGTGAATATCTTGTGGCCCTACACCATCGAGTGGCGACAAACGCCCCATCAAGACGAAATACAAACCTTTAAACGTCATGGTCTGTTCTATCATCAACTGATCACTTGGGGATTCGACTACACATAGCATGCTCAAATCACGCTGAGCATCGTTACAGGTGTCACACAATTCATGTTCGGTAAAGGTATTACATGAACGGCAGTTATGCACCATATTCAATGCATTTAACATCGCCTTGCCGATTTGTTCCGCACCTTCTCTATCGTGTTGCAATAGATGATAAGTCATGCGTAATGCAGACTTCGGTCCGACTCCAGGCAAGCGGCGAAGTGCCTCGGCTAGTTGTTCCAGACTACTTAATGATTTCACACGGGAATCTCAATGAAAGAAGCGCACCAAGGAAAGGTGCGCTTCAAAATAATGCAGACAAAATCTCCAAAAACCTTGATTATTTTATCTACTAGAACGGCATTTTAAAACCAGGGGGCAATGGCATACCCGCAGTCAATCCTGCCATTTTTTCCTGGCTAGTTGCTTCTGCTTTGCGAACCGCATCATTGAAGGCTGCAGCAACCAAATCTTCCAACATATCTTTATCATCGGCCAGCAAAGATGGATCAATAGTCACGCGCTTCACATCATTTTTGCACGTCATCACCACACGCACCAGGCCCGCGCCAGATTGACCTTCAACCTCAACCAATGCCAATTGATCCTGGGCTTTTTTCATATTGTCTTGCATGGCTTGTGCTTGCTTCATCAAACCCGCCAATTGATTTTTCATCATACTAACTTCTCCTAAACAAATTAAATAAAGAATGTTTTTGCGCTATATCTGGTAAGCCATCATCGGCTCACAAAAGTGCAACTAACATGTACATGCACTAAATCGGACGCACACTGCCGGTCAAAATACTGGCACCAAATTCACGTATTAAGGTTTGCACAAAACCATCTGAATGAATCGCTTGCTCGGCCTGAATTTGGCGTTCCGCTCGTTCGGCAACAGCTTGGGCATTTGCAGTTTGCTCAACAGCACCAATTTCAAAATCAATTCGAATTTCATGCCCGAATTCACCAAAGCGATCATTCAATGCCGCAGTTAACTTTTCACCGCTACCTGCAGATAACAGGGTTTGTAGAGGTACGCACAATTTGAATAAAATCGCGTTCCCATTGAGCGTACATTGACGCAGCTCGCTTTGTTGCGCCAATTGTTGTGCTACGCCACGCACTGGCAATGAGGCTGCAAGATTCGGCCAGTGCCCATCCCAATTAATCTCGGTCTTCGGCATCAATTGCAAAGACTTGCTCACGGTTTCTGCTGATATTGAAATCGACGCGTTAGTTATCGGAGTGATTGTTTGCGGCTCATGGCTATTATCTATATTGGCACTATTCGCCGGAGATTCAACTTGCTCCGACAAAATTGTGTTGTTGGAGATTGCAGGCGTCGCTATCGAAATCGGGCTCGTCAATACCGCTTCCGCAGGATGCAACGGCAGCTCCTCAGAGTTATTCTCTGCCCAATAATCAGCATCCTGGATTTCTTTATGACGCCCCAATTGTGGCGGCATCGCTTGCTGTTCAAAATCAATTTCATCCCAAGGTGGAGGCATTTGACTTTCCTCAACGAAGCCAGATACCGTCACAGTATTTTTTACTTGAACCGCGGGCGTCGAGATTGGCATCTGATGTGGCTTTTGCAAAGCAGGCGTCGCTAACTGACTTACAGACGGCTCCACAACTAACACGGGTGCGACCAAAGTTTGACTTTGAACTGGAGCAGTTCTAGAAGCTGAATGAGCACCTTGTTTACCGCTAGCAGCGCGAGCGGCAGCCAAAGCTGCCATTGCTGGACTCACTGGCTTTATTGGCATGCCAGGACTAACGATTGTTGGAGCCACCGCCGAACTTGGCTCACCATTGTTCGCTAAGGGCATGGCCGACGCGGGAGTTGGCACCAATGCTGAATTTTGAGCAATTGGCGTCATCGCATTGATTGACACAGCTGGCGCCATTGATGCCACAGGAGCCTGCGCGCTAACCACCGACGCTATTGGCGATGACACAACTGCTGGGCGCCCAGATGCTATTGTCGTCGGTCTATTTATAGACGGACTCATACGACCATTACCAGCATCACCACTCGCAGCACCTATACTCGCCGATGCCGGTCTAAAGGCGAGCATACGCAAAAGTGTCATACTAAAGCCTGCATATTCGTCAGGAGCCAGACCTATTTCATTGCGACCATGAACCGCAATTTGATAAAACAACTGAATTTCTTCTTTATGAAAAATTTGCGACAGACGCAACAATTCAAGACGCTCTGGCAAGTCCTCAGCCAAAGCAGCGGGCGCGATTTGAGCAATGGCAATCTGATGTAACATACTCCCCAAATCTTGCAGCGCCGCTTTATAGGACAAGCTTCTTGCCGACATATCATCCGCGACAGCCAGTAATGCAGCACCATCTTGCTGTGCCAAGGCATCAAGCAAACGTATCAGGTAAGACTGATCCAAAGCTCCTAACATACTTTGCACGGCATCTAAGCTAACTTTTCCAGCAGCATAAGCGATCGCCTGATCAGTCAATGATAATGCGTCACGCATTGAGCCGTGTGCACCTTGCGCCAACAAACGCAATGCAGGCACATCAAAATCAATTTGCTCTTGCCCCAAGATGTTTTCCAAATGCCCGACGATGTGCCCTGGAGGCATTTGCTTGAGATTAAACTGCAAGCAGCGCGACAATACGGTCACTGGGATTTTTTGCGGATCGGTCGTTGCCAGAATAAATTTGACGTGCTCGGGCGGCTCCTCCAGCGTCTTTAACATCGAATTAAAGGCATGATTGGTCAGCATATGCACCTCATCAATCATATACACTTTGAAACGTGCATTCGATGGCGCATAAATCGCCTGTTCAAGCAGAGCTGCCATTTCATCGACACCGCGATTTGAAGCAGCATCCATTTCTATATAATCAACAAATCGGCCTGCATCAATCGCTGAACAAGCATCGCATACTCCGCAAGCTTGCGCAGTAATTCCCTTCTCACAATTGAACGATTTAGCCAAAATACGCGACAAGGTCGTTTTACCGACTCCACGGGTTCCGGTAAATAAATAGGCATGATGCAGACGTTGCTGCTCTAACGCATGCATAAGGGCGCGCACAACATGCTCTTGACCAACCAGAGTATCAAAACTCTTAGGGCGATATTTTCGGGCGAGGACTTGATAGGACATCTTAGAATTTTACCTTAATCTTGCATGCGAAAATTCGCGATCTATTACCAATATTCTTGGACAGTTTGACATCTAATTTCAGGAAAGTGCCCTAATGAAACTGCGCATCACTCCGCTTCATACGGCATATCGAGTTTCTTCCGTCAATTTAGTCACTTAATTCAGAAACATCACGTATGAAGATTTTGCGATCTTCAGAACGAAGATGTCATTTTGGCTGCTGCATTTTAAAGAGTTTTAACGAAACTTGCAGCAGCTATTTTGATGGTTCTTGCTGACACAGAGTCACTTGTTCAAATTGACGATGCAGCCACTTATCTTGTATTCGGGACTCTTCAGGTACTGCTGCGACTTCTTAGTGTCACGCACGAATATCTTTTTGGAATTCCAATTCAAACGTCCCATCCTACTCGCCGACAAACAAAGCGCTATATTCGCGATCATATAAGAACTCATCGCATCACCAAGCAATACAATAAATACCGCTAAAATTTTGGAGGCAGGCGTAGATGGAACACGATCACAACAACCTGCTGTTAGCACAGCAATAAAGGCAAACAAAACACCATCAACATAGTTGACTTCATTCGGTTCCAGCCAATAGAGACCAGCACCCACACTACTTATGAGAATCAAGGCTAAGGACGTCATTTACATTGAATAACTAGGTTAAATGTTTGGTGAAACTAAAGTTGCGATACGCAACAAAATCACCGCGCACAGACCAAAACGAAATAACCATTCCATCTCTCACAAATGGAAATTTGAGGGCACTTTACTTACGGCGTGTTCAAAAATAACCACCTTATCAAGGATTAATTTTCTTTACTGTGCCGAGATGATGATGTACATACCACGACCAAACGGCGTCAACAAGCAATCTTCTTTGGATAATTTGACTTGCAAGATCTTTATCGAACGAAAACAGAGTGCAAAAAAACTCGAAAATTGTGCTTTACATCAATGCGTGGCAATTTCCCTCGAAGAAAACAGCGTCATACACTATGCAGAAAGTACAAAATACACAAAAGAAACATCCGTGCACGAAGTTAATTATTGAAACGAATTAAGGGGAAAAAAGGTGACGATAGTCTGGTGAAGAGAAGTGAATAAATTAATAGAGGCGAGCCTGATCTGCGGCACTTACGGGAAATGACTGTGGCTGCTTCGTTCCCGACCTGACCAGATTGGTCACGCCGCAATGCGCAGGGGCCCGCCAAGTGACATTATATCCCATTGTTATAGCGCATTGCCAGTTATTCGTAGTTGAAATCAAAACTGCCGTCGCGACTATCTGCGCGAACTCACAAACCTAACTCTTGCCAAATACCGTCAATGCGTTTTTTCACTTCGGGAGACATCTGAATTGTAGTCCCCCACTCCCGTGTGGTTTCGCCCGGCCACTTATTGGTCGCATCCAAACCCATCTTACTACCCAATCCACTGACCGGCGATGCAAAATCCAAATAGTCGATCGGCGTATTGTCTACCATTGTCGTGTCACGAATCGGATCAACTCGTGTAGTAATAGCCCAAATGACTTCTTTCCAATCCCGGATATTGACATCTTCATCCACCACGATGATAAATTTGGTGTACATGAATTGACGCAAGAAACTCCAGACCCCAAACATCACTCGCTTGGCGTGCCCCGCATACGACTTTTTCATCTGCACCACTGCCATGCGATAACTACACCCTTCTGGGGGCAAGTAAAAATCGGTAATTTCTGGAAACTGTTTTTGTAAAAGTGGAATAAAGACTTCGTTTAGAGCAACGCCTAAAATCGCAGGCTCGTCTGGCGGTTTGCCAGTGTAAGTGGAATGGTAGATAGGATTATGACGCATGGTGATTCTGTCTATCGTAAATACAGGGAAACTATCCTGCTCATTGTAATAGCCAGTGTGATCGCCATACGGCCCCTCTAACGCGTGCTCGTAACCACTCGGATGAGATTCATCTGGGTAAATATGTCCCTCCAACACAATTTCGGCTGAGGCTGGCACACGTAACTCACTTCCAATAGCTTTTACCAATTCCGTCCGACTACCACGCAACAATCCGGCGAATTGATACTCAGACAGACTATCCGGAACAGGCGTTACCGCCCCCAATATTGTCGCGGGGTCAGCCCCTAGTGCCACCGCAATCGGATAAGGTTGACCTTTATTTACCAATGTATGTTCTCGAAAATCTAATGCTCCACCCCGATGCGCAAGCCAACGCATAATCACTTTGTTTCGACTTAAGACCTGCTGGCGATAAATTCCCAAATTTTGACGCTTTTTATGTGGCCCCTTCGTGATCACTAAACCCCACGTAATCAGTGGCGCTACATCGCCAGGCCAACAATGCTGAATTGGCAGACGGGCCAGATCCACATCATTCTCTTCCCATACAATTTCCTGACACGGCGCGCTCCGCAATTCTTTTGGCGCCATATCCCAGACCGCTTTCACTAAGGATCCCAAACCAAGAATATCTTTAAAGCCTTTTGGCGGCTCTGGCTCTTTCAATGTAGAGAGAACATGGCCAATTTTTCGCAGCTCACTAATGTCGCTCGCACCCATGCCCATTGCAACTCTCTTAGGCGTTCCAAACAAATTACCCAACACGGGTATTGAATGCCCAGTGGGATTCACAAATAGCAAAGCAGGGCCCTCTGCACGCAGGGTACGATCACATATTTCGGTCATTTCCAGATTCGGAGAGACCGACGTAACTATCTGTTTTAATTCATTTTGTTGCTGCAATTGGGAAATAAAATCCCTCAAGTCGGAATATTTCATCTATTTTTACGATTTCAAATGGTCAACAATTTTACTTAAAATTCAGCGGCAAGTAGTTGATTTTATTAGGTTTTGCTGCATTGCAACACAAAAAGTAAGACTTAAAAGTAATTAAGAATTGAATCTATAGTATTGACTCGATATAAATGCCCCCCTACAATTCGCCCAACTTAAAAAACCACTGAATTGATTTACAGTAATATTTCAGGGTTCGATTCAAATTCTTAGTTGATTCAGAATTTGAAATATTAAAGTTTGGGAATCGGGTTCCCTCCAAAACCTAAGGACAACAAATCTCCTTATGTCAATCTAGGCGAAAGCCTCAACCCGAATTTCGTTATTCATTCTTTTCTGCCATGCCATAGCAAGACCGAAAAGAATGAGGAACTCCGGCGTCTTAGTATCATTTTTTCGATACCAAGATGATGTTTCTGATTCGCAGATGGCATGCAAACTCATTCACCGACTTTGCCTGCGTGACACTTCTCGAAATTTCAGGAGGTTGTATGCTTCAAAATTTGATTCTAACAGCTCGTTCGCCGAGCAAGTGCTTATCTGCAGAAAAAGAGATGGCACGCTTAATTGCTAGCAAAACTAAAGTCAGCACATTGACCACAGTTCTACACATGACATCTGGTATAGGCCTGTTAGCTTTACTGGTTCTCGCCAGCATGTTCGTCAACCCAGGGCTAGCCGATAAATTCCGCGCACTTTCCCCTTTTGCGGCAGACACAGCAAGTAATACAGAGGGCAAGGCAGCGGAGCCTGATTTGTCTTCACTGATGGCAACGCCACAATTAATCGCCAATGTCAGCGATGAAAGCGAAGCGCACGTAGAAACTGCTGTCAACAACAGTTATAAGAATCTGCTTGGCAATCAACGCCAACAGCAGCTTGTCACTAATTGGCTGGCAAAACGCTATCGCGTCGCTGATGAGGCAATCAATATGCTGGTATCGGCAACATATTTGACTGCCAAAGAAACGAAACTGGATCCTTTGCTTATCTTATCTGTGATTGCGATTGAATCGCGCTTCAATCCATTTTCCGAAAGTCCAGTAGGAGCACAAGGCTTGATGCAAGTCATGTCGAAAGTTCATCACGACAAATTTGCTGAGTTAGGTGGCATCAAAGCAGCGCTTAATCCTGTTGCCAATATCAAAGTTGGCGCGATGATCTTAAAGGAATATGTTGCTAGCACTGGGTCCATTGAGGCTGGCCTGAAACGCTATGTTGGCGCTGCAGAGAACGAGACCGATGGAGGCTACGGTGGCTTGGTGATGGCTGAATATAAGCGTTTAAAAGACGTCGCAGCTGGAAAAACCGTCTCCATTTTTTCTACTACTGCAAAACCAACAATGATTTCACGTCCGCAAGAAACAGTGAATGAGAAACGTAGTGAAGAAATTACTCAGCATTCCTCAATCAAAGCAGAACAATTAGCTGGCATTTAAGATCGACAGCTTTCGGATGACGGATCAAGCTGCTTCACTTTACTGACAAAATTCACGGACGAAAAAGAGCATTCAATGAACGTAGAAATACGAATTTATTGAATGCTTTTTTTGCATTTCACGTACGTTAAATGGCTAAATGCATGTCAGTCTGCATTGGACTCGGCTCGAGCATCAAAACCAAAGTCATATTCTTTGGCGACTTTCATCACAGCATCTCTAAAATCATGCATCAACTCTGAGCGGATACCGCCCCCCGGATAGGCCAATACGTATTCATAACTAATATTGCCAGCAAATGGGCGCACGACAACACCATTTGCCTTCCAAATTTTGGCAGCAAAAGGCTCCACGATAGATAAACCTAGGCCATTTGCCACCATTGCATACCGAGTATGTGAAGTGTGTGTTTTCACGACATTTCTTGGAACACTTCCAGCCGCTGCGAGACTCTTTCGCTCTTTTTCATAGTTTTGCGAAATAATCGGCACCCACCCGATCATGTCCTCTCCATCCAGATCGTTAGGATAAATTAATTCCCTAGAGCTCAGGCGATGCCCTTCAGGCATAGCGCACATCACATTCACTTTTAAGATTTTTTCTATTTCAACCCCAGCAAATGCTGGAAAATCCAGGGCAATTGCCATATCCACTTTCATATCTTGCAGGCGTACCAGAATTTCCGGTCCATTGCACGTATCAACAGTCACTGGCACATCAGGGTGATATTTAAAAAATTCTTTTAAGACCAAAGGCATCAATGTTGTAGAGAGTACGAACAAGCACGCCACGGAAATGCCCTCTGGTGCATCGTTACGGATATTACTTGCGACCTGCGTTAAACGCTCCAATCCAAGAAAATTCTCTTCAACCGCGCGGTAAAAACGCACTCCAGCCGTGGTTGGCTCCAGTCGTCCTTTTGATCGATTAAAAAGCCGAAAACCGAGAGAGTCCTCTAAGTCGGAAACCAGACGGCTAATCGCTGGCTGTGTAATATTCATTTTTCTGGCGGCGCCAATGCTAGTCCCAGCGACCATAAGGCAACGAAACGCCTCAATTTGTCTAAATTTCATCATAGTTTACTATTTTTTAAGTTAAAATAATTTTTGCACAACATCCAAGCCATAACAAAATAACATAGAGTATGTGAATTTGTGACTAGACATGATATGCATTTTTTGAAATACTCAATAAAGATACAAATAAGAGGCATCAAGTCCGACATGTATTCAAAACAAAAATAACGTAATAAATAAACATTCAAAAGAAGCTTTCACTTTCTGAAGACAAGGTCTACTTCAATGCACCAGAAAGCCTGTAAATCATCTTTTGAAACGCCTTGGGGGAGAGCGAAATGTTGGCATGCGGCACAGTTAAGCTGTTTGGTATGGACGAAAAGTTAGATCTAACGACAGGATTGAGACGTTCAAAATTAACACACCTCTATCTCGGCGATATTGAAGCAGAATCGCGCTTTGAATGCTTGGCATTTGCTGGTGCGGCCGGTACGTCCAACTTCGTCGGACTTGAGTATTTAACGGGGAGAATCGGCGATCGCGTCGGTGGCTTTATCTTACAGCACATAGGTTCGATGAAGTCAGGCCAGTCTATCAGTACCTTAAATGTTATTTATGGTTCCGGAACCGGAGATTTCACCGGCATTAAGGGGCACGGACGCACTACATGGAGCACTAAAGGGAACGATGCCTCGCAAGTGTTATTGGAATACAGCTTTGAGTAATCTGGCACAAAAAAAGCCCCGTCTCACACGCTGAGCCGGGGCTTTTTAACCAATCAATAGGTGTTTGAATTCTGGTTGAGAAATCAAAACTCTTTAAAACGAAATCTTAAGCAATACAACGAAGCATTTAAGGCCTATTTTTTCGCATCGACCTCTGCAGTGCGCAAACGTGTCGCGAGCTTATCAAGAACGCCATTCACATATTTATGACCATCTTGACCGCCGAATGACTTTGTCAATTCGACAGCCTCATTAATAATTACGCGATATGGGATTTCGATGTGATTTTTCAGTTCATACGCACCGATTAACAATGCTGCATGTTCAATCGGCGACAACTCGGCAATTCCACGGTCAATAAATGGCGAAAATGCTTCGCGCAATTCTATAGATTGGTTAATCGCGCCATGCAACAATGCGTCAAAGTGCTCTCTATCCGCTTTATCAAAGCCATGTGCTTCGCGAATATGCGCATCAATCACACCAGAATCTTCATTATTCAAAAGCCATTGATAGATGCCTTGCAAAGCGAATTCACGAGCACGATGGCGCGGTGAACGGCTTTTGCTTGGATTTGCGTGTTGGGTACTTGATGTCATTCTGTTTCCTATCTTTTCTTTCTGACTTTGCAGATTAATCTGCAGGTTCTGCTCATTCTCTATTGATCTATCTTTGCAACTAAATATGATTAGTGAATAATTTACTCGTCGTCATAATCAATGTCCTCTGTCGCTTCAGCCAACTCTTCTAGGGCCAATGCTAAATTGGCCATTTCTACTGCAACACGCGCCGCGTCCGCACCTTTTTCTTGCATACGGACTTCTGCTTGCTCGTCATTTTCTGTCGTCAAAATAGCGTTTGCTATAGGAATTCCTGCATCAAGTCCAACGCGTGTAATGCCAGCACCCGATTCATTTGAAACCAATTCAAAATGATATGTTTCGCCACGAATCACCGCACCTAAAGCGATCAGTGCATCGAACTGGTTAGTGGCAGCCATTTTCTGCAGAGCCAAAGGAACTTCTAACGCACCCGGAACAGTCACATGAAGAATGTCTTCATTCATTACACCCAAATTCTTTAATTCTTGCAAACATGCATCCAACAAACCAGCACCAATATTTTCATTAAAGCGCGCTTGCACGATACCGACACGCACACCTGCTCCATCTAAATTTGATTCGTAGTGTCCAACTGTCATTTTATTTCCCTTCAGGTCGACTCGACCACATACATTTCTAATAGATTATTTTGAAAGCACCACAACTATTTGCAATGACTATCAATCCTCTGGGCAATCCAAGTACCCTGTAACTTCCAAATTAAAGCCCGTCATAGAAGGCATTTTTCGCGGATTTGCCAATAAACGCATGCGTCCAACACCAACGTCTCTGAGGATCTGAGCACCAATGCCATAGGTCCTTAAATCCATACGTGCAGCACGGCCTTGTGGACGTTTTTCAGGCGTATCTAAAGCATTAAATTGCGCAAACAATTGCTCGGCTGTCTCTTCGCAATTCAACAAAACCATAACGCCATTATCTGATGCTTTGATCGCCGCTAAAGCATTTGCAATATTCCAGGAGTGCGTTGAGACCTGGCTTTCCAATAGATCCAAAATAGAAACTGGCTGATGCACCCGCACCAACGCTTCTTGGTCTGCACTAACGCTACCATGCACTAATGCCAAATGTGCTGAATTACTTGGTAAATCTCGATAGACAATTGCCTTGAACATGCCGTGAACAGTATTCATCTCACGCTCAGCTACACGTTGAACCATACTCTCATTTTGACTGCGATAACGAATTAAGTCGGCTATTGTCCCAATCTTTAAACCATGCGTTACCCCAAACTCGAGGAGATCTGGCAAACGCGCCATGGTACCGTCATCTTTCATGATTTCACAAATCACAGAAGATGGATTTAATCCAGCTAACTCCGCAAAATCACATCCGGCCTCTGTATGACCTGCACGCATCAACACACCACCTTTTTGTGCCTTCAAAGGGAAGATATGGCCGGGTTGCACAATATCGTCCGCAGTCATCTTCGGATCCACGGCAACCTGAATAGTGCGTGCGCGGTCTGCTGCAGAAATGCCGGTTGTTACTCCTTCAGCAGCTTCAATCGACACAGTAAAATTAGTACCATATGCAGTGCCATTCCGACTCGACATCATCGGCAAATTAAGTTGAGCGCAACGCTCTTCCGTCAGTGTCAGGCAAATTAATCCACGACCATATTTAGCCATAAAATTTATTGCTTCAGGTGTGACGAATTCAGCCGCCAAAACTAAATCCCCTTCATTCTCTCTATCTTCCTCATCGACCAAAATCACCATGCGACCAGCGCGTAATTCTTCAACGATTTCTTGGGTATTCGATAGTTTCATGGTTTTTCCCTGCGTCAATAGCAGCTATTTAGCCAGCTATTCACTATATTTTTAACGTAGCCCTCTATTCTAAAGTATTTAGCTGAACTTGCAGGCGCGTGATGTCAGCTTTAAGGCATTAATAACATCAAATTGGGCTTTTTTCTGGTGAAAAATGAGTAAACTCTAGATTTATTTAAATATTGATCAATTTCATGATTTATTCTATCAATATTCACTCTAGGATAAGCACCTGCATATAAACGACATTTTCATCTCGAACAAATCAAAAATGCCGCATATAAGATTTCTTAATGCGGCATTTTTTTGCTTAGCAAACAAAAACTAAAATCTTAGATTAATGACCGTGCCCCTCACCATAAGTTTCGACATTTACAGGCATATTGCCACCATTTTTACCTTCAAAGAATAAAGGCTTTCTGGCTTTACTGCGTGCACCAACTTCATTCATGGTATTTACATCATATAGACGACCGTTAATCATCACTTGAGCGATCTGATCCGACTGACGGATATCCTTCAAAACATCACCGCTAATAATGACCATGTCAGCTAACTTACCCACTTCTAGCGAACCGATATCTTTGTCCATTCCCAAATAGCGTGCGCCGTTCATCGTCGCCGCTCGAATCGCTTCCAATGAGCTCATACCACCGCGAGCTAAAGTCCACATTTCCCAATGTGCCCCCAAGCCTTCGCGCTGCCCATGCGCGCCCATATTGACAGGAATACCTACGCGTTGCAGCTCAGTCGCGGTACGAGCAACATTAAATACATTAAAGTCTTCTTCTGGTGCAGTCTCACGACGCACACTACGAGGCTCTAATACGGAACGCGGAACATAACGCGATAAGATCGGGTGCTTCCAGACATCGGTACGGGCATACCAATAATGCTCGCCATCTAGACCGCCATAACCAACAATCAAAGTCGGCGTATAACCAACCTGAGTCTGTGACCACAACTGTTTTACGTCATCATAGGCATTTGCAACCGGGATCGAATGCTCTACTCCGGTATGACCGTCGATCACCATCGTCATATTGTGCTGGAACAGCGAGCCGCCCTCGGGCACCACCATCATGCCGGTTTGACGAGCAGCCTCCAGAATTTGTTGTCGTTGTTCGCGGCGCGGCTGGTTATAACTCTTTACTGATATGGCTCCGGCTGCTTTAAGGCGCTTCATATGAGTTAACGCATCATCCAGGCTATTCACGACAGCACTGAAATTGGCTTTCGCCCCATATAAAATCGTACCAGTTGAAAATATTCTAGGTGCAACAACATTACCCGCCTTCTGCATCTCACTATGTGTGAAGATTTCAGAAGTGTTATTCGATGGATCATGAATTGTGGTGACACCAAACGCCAAGGACGCAAAATCGACCCAGCTTTGTTGCGGGATAATTTGGCCTTCACCCATTCCACCGTGCCAATGCACATCGACCAAGCCTGGAATGATGGTTTTACCGGTTGCATCTATTTGTGTTGCGCCAGCTGGAATCGCTACACTATTTACACTACCAACGGCCAAGATGCGATTGTCTTTTACCACCACCCGCGCATTCTCAATGACTTCGTCACCTTTCATAGTGACTACACGAGCGCCAGAAATTACCGTCACGCCACTCGGTTTATCTGCATTTGCACGGAATCCAATTTTCATGCCGCTTTCAATTGGTTTCGCAACTTCTTTTGCTGCGCCTGGAACAAAATTGAAAGCATCCGTCAGGGAACTTGTAAACAACTCGTCACCCAAGGAAAAGTGCAGCTTCAGGCTATCACCAGACCAATGCAAATAATCTCCGGCATTCACATCTAATTGCTTAACCGGCAAAGCATCTGCTTTCGCACCCACACTAATCGCTTTACCAGCTAAGGGCATAGGCATTACATAGGCATGAAAACGCTCACTAAATGCGAGCCATTTACCGTCGGGAGAAATTGAAAATGCCGAAACGAAATCACCTTTCGCAACAGCGACGTCCTCCGTTTTATCTAATGCAACGCGAAACAAGGAAGTCGTCCATTCAACCTCGCCCGCGTATTTTGTGCGAGTCAAATAAACCGCATCATTCTCACTTGAAAATTGCGGTGCATTTCCGTCGTCTGCGATTTTACGAGGCAATGACTTGCCATCCGCAGCAACTGCGAAAACACCGGTCTCTAATCCATGCCAAGGTGTAGTTAAATAGCCGCCACGCGCTTTCACAAAAACAACTTGTTTTCCATCGGGCGAAATGCTGACGTCGGAATATTTACCGGGCTCTTTAGTCAATAGACTTTCTTGACCAGTACGCAGATTTAAAATACGTACACTGCCTAATTTATTGTCGTCCCAAGTCGTAAATACAACGGATAATCCATCTCGAGAAAACCGTGGGAAATACTCAAAATGATCGGTTTGTTTAGTCAAGCGACGTGGCGTACCATTCGGCAAATCACGGATATACAGATGCCCCATCGCAGAATAAATGACTTTATCTCCACTTGGCGCCACATTAACCCAACGTAATTGTTTTACATCGAATTGATCGCTACCAACAGCTGTTTCGAAACGGACTGCTGGTCTAATTTCACGCGTATCTTGAATATGAAATGGAATCTCTTTAGCCGATTGAGCAAACGGATCTACCCGCCATATTTTGCCCTGTGCCCACACTACGATCTGTTTCGCGTCAGGCATCCATGAGAAAGCAGGGTATACGCCGTGTATCGCCCATGCTTCCTGCATATCACGTTCCAAATGGCCCCAAGCTGAAAACTCCTCACCAGTCTTCAAATCCTTCAAGAACAAGGTTGATTGATTGCGCACTCGACGCACGAAAGCCAAATATTTGCCATCAGGCGAAGGCGTGGGACGAACCGCGCCACCCGCTCCACTTACGAATGAAATAGTTTTTCCATCACGTAAATCTTTTCTAAAAATTTGATAAATCTGACCGTTTGAATCTTTGTTATATTCGAACGCGGTGCCGCTTGTCGTATCTTGTGAATAGTAAACGTAGCGTCCATCTGGTGAAAATGCTGGTTCACCCAAGTCTTTTTGCCAATTTGGTTTCTCATTAATCTGAACACCAGAACCACCGCTAGAGTGAAACATCCAAATTTCACCTGACCCCAAAGAGCGTGTACCTGAATAATGTTTGCGGGCGGCGATAAATTCGCCATTTGGATGCCACACGGGATTATTCAACAAACGAAAATCTTCTTTTGTGACCGCATGAGGATTACTACCGTCGACATTCATTACCCAAATATTATCGCCACCACCAGCATCTGACATATAAGCGATTTGTTTGCCATCAGGCGAAAACCGCGCCTGCATCTCCCAAGCCATGCTATGTGTCAATGCTTTCGCTTCGCCACCAGCTATCGGCATGAGATACAAATCACCAAGTACATCAAAAATAATTTGCTTACCATCAGGGCTCACATCGACGCTCATCCAAGTGCCGGTTTTAATATCTAATTTTGCCGTTTTACTTTCACCTGGCGGACTATTCACATCCCATTTTTTCTTAGGTGCATCCGCTGCACTTACCAACGCAGATATTGCCAACAAGGATGCAACAATCATATTACGACTAATATTTTGCACGAAACTCTCCCAAAAATATTCTCAAGATGAAAACCGACTATGCATTTCAAATGCCATTTTCATCCATTTTTATTGACTTAGACTTACTGATAACTATGACAAAAACATTGGGGGCTTGGTTCAAATATATCCACTAAAATATAGAAAAACTGCACGAGCCTAAAACCTCAAAGATAAATTATGAGGTGAGTTCGAGAAAAGTTTAATGTGCAATAAGGGGAGATTTTTGCCGAAAGCCAAAAGCAAAAGCCCCTGATTCACTGGGAATCAGGGGCTATGCGGAATAAAAGCCTGACGATGACCTACTTTCACACTGGTTGCAGCACTATCATCGGCGCAAAGTCGTTTCACGGTCCTGTTCGGGA